>NZ_RJUD01000117.1 GCF_024343675.1 Lacihabitans sp. CS3-21 | reverse complement strand
AACAAAATTGGCTATGGTTCCAGTACCAGTATATAGATCATAAACCAAATCATTCTTAGAGATTTGAGCGAAGTCTCTAACTATTTTATATAAATTATAAGCCTGGTCAGAATTGGTCTGGTAGAATGACTTTACTCCTATTCTAAAACTCAAACCTTCCATTTGTTCGGTAATATAAGGTAGGCCATAAAAGTTAACAGGTTCTAGGTCAAAATAAGAATCGTTTCGCTTTTTATTAATGAAATAGTTTAAAGAAGTAGTTTTTGGAAACTTTTCAATAAATTCATTCAAAACTTTTTCTATTTTTTCAACAGAATCATCGGCAATTTGTAAAACTACCATCACTTCGCCTGTGGAAGTAGTTCGGATCATGACATTCCTAAAAAAACCTTTGTGAACGACGTGGTCATAAAAAGGCAAACCGCTTTTGTGGGCATAATCTGTGAAGAAATCTCTTATGGCATTTGATGGATCACCTTGCAAATAGCATTTTTTGATAGGTAAAACCTTCTCAAATCTCTTTGGAATATGGAACCCTAGAGCATCCTTTGATATTTCTTCTCCTGAAGCCACCTCATCGTTGGTTAGCCATCTAGAATTAGAAAATGTGTATTCGAGTTTGTTTCTATAAAATTGAGTGTTTGAGGAGCCTAAAATGGGCGTAAATTGAGGAAGTTTAACTTTTCCAATTCTTGTTAATTGATCGTATACTTGTTTTTGTTTTTGTTCAATTTGCTTTTCATAGGGAATATGTTGCCATTTGCAGCCACCGCAAACGCCAAAGTGCTCACAAAATGGCTGAATACGATCAGTCGATAATTTATTAATTGCCAAAATCCTTCCTTCAGAGAAATTCTTTTTGGTTTTAGAAACCAAGAGCTTTACTTCGTCTCCTGGACAAACATTACTTCCTTCTACGAAAATAACCTCGCCATCGTCTTTTACGATACATTTTCCTTCAGCCGCAAAATCCAAGATTTGGATATTCTCAATTACTCTTTTCTTACTTTTTTTCATTTAAAGTTTATTTAGAATTTCTCTTTTCGAAATGGGATTCATCAAAATTTTATTAATAATAATATCCGAATTCAAACTATTTCTAATTATCAAATAATTAATTTTGCTTGTCAGTATCTTAAATTAATCGGATGAATAACAAATTGAGTTTTGGAGAAATAAAAAAAGCGATGAATTTTTCATCGCTTTGTGATCCCGCTGGGATTCGAACCCAGGACCCATACATTAAAAGTGTATTGCTCTACCAGCTGAGCTACGGAATCGAAAATGATTCTAAAAATATTTCTGAAAACTTAAGTGATCCCGCTGGGATTCGAACCCAGGACCCATACATTAAAAGTGTATTGCTCTACCAGCTGAGCTATTTTTCTTTCAAATCGCTGATTCTAAGGCACAAAATGATGTTGCTAAAAAAGCAGATTCTTTATTTAGTGCAAAAAAATATTCGGAAGCTGCAAATATTTATGAACTCATTTTTAAAGATAATCAAGTAAACAAGCCAAATATTTCTCTTAAGCTGGCATATATTTACGAAAGTTTGGGAGATTTTCCGAAAGCTATCTACTATTTGAACAACTATTATAATCTAAATCCGGACGATGAGGTGTTTGAAAAAATGAATAAAATGGCTTTGGAGAACAAGTTTACCGGTTTTGAAAGAAGTGACTTGAATTTTATTTTGGTTTTATACCAGCAGTTTTACATTTTTATTCTTTATTCAGTTATTCTGATTGGAATATTTATTCTTATTATCCTATTCCGAAAAAAAATATACAATAAAAAAATTCTACGGAGACATCTTATTTTGGTGGGTTTGTTTATCGTGTTTCTGTTGGTCTTTATTAATGTACCAAATACTTACCAATCGGCCATTATAAATAAGAGTACCTATTTTAGAGAATATCCATCTTCTGGATCACCGATAATAGGTTCCATAGAAAAAGGAAACAAAATCAATATTTTTGGACAAGAAGATATATGGCTTAAAGTCTTGTGGAATAGAAAGATAGTGTATATCCATAAAAATGATACGTGGATTTTGAATGGATAGGCTCATTAAAAAGTTTATTTTTTTTATGTTTGTAGTTTTTTAATTAAGCATTAATACATATTTTTGCGGCTGTATTGGCGAGGTG
>NZ_RJUD01000116.1 GCF_024343675.1 Lacihabitans sp. CS3-21 | reverse complement strand
TTGCCAGTCGTTACTTTCAAAATTTATCGGGTAGATGTCCTGGTATTTTTTTGGCGGATTCTCGGCATATTTTATCGTTCCATCTGGTAATATTTTAAACCAATCTGGATGCTCGGTGACCCATGGATGATCTGGCGAACACTGAATAGCCAAGTCCATGGCCAACTCCATGTTATATTTTTTGCATTCCTCTATAAGATGCTTGAATTCCTCCAAAGTGCCTAGCTCAGAATGAATTGCGGTGTGGCCACCTTCTGCCGACCCTATACCATAAGGCACTCCAGGCTCATCTGGCAGGCATTCTGTAGCATTGTTCTTTCCTTTTCTGAAGGTTTGTCCAATTGGGTGTACAGGCGGCAAGTAAAGTACATCAAAGCCCAGTTCTTGAATTCTTGGCAATAAGTTTTCTACATCTTTAAAATTTCCATGTTTCCCTACTTCTTTGGTGGCTGAGCGAGGGAAAATAGAGTACCAAGCCGAAAATTCTGCTTTTACACGGTCAGTAAAAATTAACCGTTCCTCTGACCAACAGGTATTTTCTTTGATGGGGTATTTGTCAATCCAGAGGTGCATTTGTTCGCTCCTACATATCCAAGTGGCTTCTTCGTACTTTTCCGGGTTTTTAAAAATACCGATTGCTTTTTTTATGTCTTCTTTGTCTTGGCCTTTTGCAGATTTTGCTATTATATTTAAGAAATCTAAACCCACCAAAAGCTCAACTTCGAGTTTCAAACCAGCCTTTATTTTTTCGTCAACTTCGTGCTGCCAGGTGGCAAAATGGTCAACCCAAGCTTCGATTTTGAAAGTGTAAAAGCCGATTTTTTCTGTAATAAATTCTCCACCAAATCTATCATTCACTTGAGCAAACATAGGTTTCTCAGTCCAAGACTTTTCTGATTCGTGTTTAAACCAAAGCCGTTGTCCAAGGTAATCATGACCGTCTATAAGTATGTCGGCAGATATTTGAACTTTCTGACCTTGAATGGTTTTGGTAGCGTATTTTCCTCCGTTAATTTCTGGTTTGATGTTTTCTATTACGGCCCTTATTTTGCCACCAGAAGGGAGGATAATTTTGGTTTTTGTCATAGGTGTATAATTTCGTCCCTCAAAAATATTACTATTGTTTCAATTTGACCTTGATTTTGATTAATAATTTGCATTTTTGTCATATCAAATCCTTTTAGATTTCGTTTAAGAAATTAAAAATCTGATTTATATGAAATACCTTTTGATACTTTTTCTTTTTGTAGGATTTATTGCCAATGGACAATCTCTTAAAGGGGCTTGGCAAAATATTGAAGCTGGCAAAACCACAACCATTATCGCTACGGATACTTATCTCACTGTAAATATATATGAACTTGAGTCTAAGAAATTTATAGAATCTTGGGGTGGGAAATATACGGTTGGTGTTACTAATGAGGCTTTTATGGAAATTGAATTTCATTCCCAAAATCCAGCAGTGGTGAATTCTTCACAATCTTATAATATCAATCTAAAGAAAAAAAGTTTGGAATTCAATGACAAAAAGTTTCAAAAACTTGATTTTGCCAAAGAAAACGCTCTTTCTGGACTTTGGCGAATAACTGCCAGAGCAAACGAAACAGGTGAAATGTCAGAAATGAAACCTGGCCCTAGAAAGACACTGAAAATCATGGCTGGCGGGTATTTCCAATGGTTTGCCATAAATACCCAAACACGTGAATTCTCTGGAACTGGTGGAGGCAGATATACGCTAGTGAACGGAAAGTATACCGAGAAAATAGAGTTTTTTTCTAGAGATAACAACAGGGTAGGAGCTGAGCTAAGTTTTGATGCTTCAGTGAATGGCAAAGCGTGGACACACGCTGGAAAAAGCTCAAAAGGTGACCCAATCAAAGAAATTTGGACCTTGCAAGATTAAATTCTTACGTAAAGTCCCTTTTCTGAGCTTTTGTATTTGGCACCCAATTCAGGAATATTTTTAAAAATGGCGGGAATTACATTTTCACCATCGATGATAACATCTGGCATGTCTTTCTTGAAATTATTATAGATATTGGAAAGACTCATGTAGTTGTTTGGGTTTTTAAAATCTGATTGAGCAAGACTCCAACTCAAATAACCTGTAGCCATACTGTTGGTTCTGTAAGCGTCAATGTGTTGGCCAGTTACAAAAATCCGCTTTCCTTGGTATTGTGGTGCAAGTTCAGATTCCACTACCCTGAAATTGGCAAGAGCATTGAGTTTATAGCCCATCAGTGACTTAGCCCCTGTTACTGAGATTAGTAATACAATTATAAAAAACAGCATAAAAAGTACCTCAGGGATAAGCATTTTTTTGGCATGAATAAAAAATCCTGCACAAAAGAACGCCAATGGAACAATCATATAAATCAGATTAGAGGGTACGTATTGACCTGAGATAAGAAAAGCTGCCAACGAAAAAAACGAGCTTATGATAATTAATTGGTGCGATCGGTTCTGAAAACTGTTGTACCTATTTCCTCTCAAAACCCTTATTATTCCAAAAAGGCCTACCGTCATAGGCAATACCAACGAAATAAGTATATCTCGGAAACTAAGTAATGAAATATCGAAGGTTGAACTTAGATTAAATAACCAAATATTGGTGAAATAATCGGCTTGGTCGTTGAAGAAAAAATAAAGGTACATGAAAAAGATTGGCATTATGTAGGCCAAAATGACCATAAACGTCTGTCTTAAATTAATACCAGTGTAAAGGAACAATACCAAAATAGCCCAAGCAATTAGGATAAAACTAGGCAAATGGAAAAGCGTAGCTATTCCTAAAAATAAACCACTCTCAAACACATCATCACCTACACCTTCTCGTTTTTCAATCTGTCTCAATGTGGCGTTTAATGACATCAGAACAAATGTATTTGCCATCAAAGCAGGTGAAAGCTTCATGAAGTCAAACGAAGCGTTCATCAATGTCAGAAATATAAGTCCTGGGATGTAATTTTTCTCGTTAAAGAGGTTTCGTCTATTGGCAATAAAAACAAAATATAGTGTCTGTAAGAATATTAAAACCGTAGCGATAGTTTCATAAACAAATTGATTTTTTCCGGCCCAAAGGTCTACCATTTGATAAATGAAGCTCGAAAGTGGGCCAACTTGAGTTAAAACTTCACTGTAAAGGTTTAAGCCTTCATTTAGTTTTTCTCCAACCAACATCCACTCCAGTTCGTAGGTTAGCAAGGGTAGTTTACTTCCGATATAAATCATTTTTATACCCAAAAGCAAAGCTAGAAGGGTAATAACCTGGAAGATGGAATTAATTCTGAAAAACGTTAGCAAAGCCTTCTATTTTTAAATAATAAGCTGCAAAAATATCATTTCGTTTACGGATAAACCAAAAATAAGACTGATATTTGTAAAATAATTCTGCATGAGATGAGGTTTCTGAAAAATGCTGAACCTTTATATGCTTCTTAAAAGCAGATTTTTAAATTGATAAATGGAAAGTAAAAGACAAAAGCAGGTTGGTAGATTGATTCAAAAGGATTTAGGCGAAATTTTTCAAAGAGATTTCAAGTCGCTTTTTGAAGGGAATTTTGTGACAATCACAGACGTGAAACTTTCTCCAGACCTTAGTGTTGCTCGCGTTTATTTGAGTTTTCTTAAAACCAATAACAGAGAGGATATACTTCAAAATATAAAAGAAAATACTAAGAAAATCAGAGGTTTGTTTGGCCAAAAAGCCAAAAATCAACTTAGAATAATTCCTAATTTTAGTTTTTTCATTGACGATACTGCCGAATATGCTCAAAAAATTGAGCAATTGTTTGCAAATATTCACATCCCACCTGCTGAAGAAGACGAAACCTCAGAATAAGAATGAATCTGCCTTTTTTTGTTGCCAAGAAGTATTTTCTTTCAAAAAAAAAGAGAAGTTTTATAAACTTTATTTCTATTATTTCCATGCTGGGTATTGCACTTGGCCTAACTTCGTTGATTATCATCCTTTCGGTTTTTAATGGCTTGGAAGACCTCAACAGGCAGATTTTTAAAGCATTTGATCCAGATTTGAAAGTCACCTCCACGGTCAAAAAAGGATTCTATCCTTCAAAAGATCTTATCAGAAAAATCAATAAAATTAATGGGGTGGCTTATACCATGGAGGTATATCAAGACAAGGCTTTGGCCAGAAGCAAAGATGCTCAAATGATAGTGGTTTTGAAAGGCGTGGATAGCACTTTTACACAAAATGTGGAGATGAAAAAATCTCTCATAGAAGGTAAAATGGCCATATATAATGGAAATAGGCCGGTAGCCTACATTGGTGGAGGCGTATATTCAGTTCTTGACCTCAACGTAGAAGATTACCTCAGTCCTTTGGGTATTTTGTACCCAAAAAATCAAAAATTAAATGTTCTGACGCCCGACGATAACATCAATCAAGTCAATGTAGAAGTAGCAGGAGTTTTTGCTTTAGAACAACAATATGACAATTACGTGTATTTGCCAATAGCTACTGTAGAACAACTGATTGATGCTCCAGGTAAGCGAACGAGTCTAGAGATTTCATTGAAACCTGGCTATGATGTAAACACTGTGAAGAAGGACATTGCAGATATTTTGGGAGAAAACTTGCAAATTAAAGACAGAGACGAGCAAAATGAGTCTTTGCTCAAAGCCATAAAAATAGAGAAATTGTTCATATTTGTGGCTTTATTTTTTATCATTGGCATTGCTTCTTTTAATATCTTCTATGCCTTAAGTATGTTGGTCATTGACAAAAAGGACGATATTCAGACTTTATCTTCGATTGGAGCCACACAAAGCTTGGTAAAAAGTATCTTTTTGGCAGAAGGTTTCGTTATCTCGCTTATTGGGGTTTGCTTAGGTTTGGTGCTTGGATTGGGCATTTGTTTTATTCAAATGCAATTTGGGATAATTTCTTTGGGAATGCAATATGCTACAGTTGACGCCTATCCAGTGAAAATTATTCCATCAGATATTATTTATTCTGTTTTAGGCATATTTCTAATAACATTTCTGGCATCATTGCTTCCTGCAACAAAAGCTCAGAAATTTATGTTAAATCAAAAAAGTTAGTACCCAATGAACCATCGTTCGATAATTTTTATTGCTATATTTTTTATTTCTTTTGCTACAAAAGCTCAAGATTTCAAATCATATGTGGCCAATAAAAAATGGATTCTAGTAACTGAAAAAGCCGAGAAATCTGGGTCGATTAGGTTTATTCCTTATTCGATGGATAAAGTTACGCTGAATACCATGATTTGGATTTTCAAACCCAATGGACGAATAGAGTATGATTATCAATCTAGCGAGGATGTAGAGGCCTGCTTGGGTGTTGATTTCTTGGATTTGGATGTGGACGTTTCCACTTGGAGGTTAAACCCAAGCAATCAATCTATTTTATTGACGCTAAAAGGTGGTTATGCGAGTATTGACGATTTTATTTTGAAAAATGAATATGATTTTCAGGCTCTGGAGGAAGAAAATTTGGAGTCAGGTTTTGAATTGGTTTTGAAAAAAAAGGTTTTCTTTCGAAACCTCAATTAATGTTATTTTATGAAAAGAAGTGTTTTTATATTGGTGTTTTTTGTCAGCCACCTCCTGACAGCTCAGATTCAAAAATCACAGGACTTGAAATTTGATTTACTCCACACGGATTTAAAAATAAAACCGATATGGACCAATCAAACGTTGGAAGGCACAGCGACCTTAGCTCTCAAACCTTATTTTTATGATCAGGAAAGATTGGTATTAAATGCCAAAGGTTTTTTGATTGGAAGCGTACAGATTGGGCAAAAAACAGTGAAGTATGATTATGACAATGAGTTCTTAAGTATTACATTACCCAAGAAATACACAAGAAAAGACACCTTGGTGGTAAGTATAAATTATATTGCTCAGCCAGAAAAAATTGCTTCGCAAGGAAGCGATGCCATCGTGAGTGACAAAGGTCTATATTTTGTTAATCCTTTGAACACTCCAAACGGATTGCCAAGACAGCTTTGGACGCAAGGCGAAACGCAGGCAAACAGTTGCTGGTTCCCGACCATTGATACCCCGAATCAAAACCATACCCAAGATATTTATTTGACTATTGAGAAAAACTTCACAACACTTTCCAATGGGCTATTAGTGGATACGAAAATACATGAAAATGGTACCAAAACTGACCATTGGCAAATGAAAACTCCGCACGCAGTTTATCTCACAATGATAGCTGTTGGCAATTTTAAGAAAGTGGTAGATAGTACTTTTAAGCGTTTTGAAGTAAGCTATTATGTAGAGCCAGAATATGAAAAAAATGCCCTTGATATTTTTGGAAGAACACCAGAGATGATTTCGTTTTTTGAGAAAATACTTGGTGTGGATTACCAGTGGGCTAAATATGCACAGATTCCTGTCAGGAAATACGTTTCTGGAGCGATGGAGAATACCACGGCTACGGTACATTCTAAAACCTTGTTGAAAAATGGCCATCAACTGATAGATGGAAACGACGATGGGGTAATTGCCCATGAGCTTTTTCATCATTGGTTTGGGGATTATGTTACCTGTGAGTCTTGGTCGCATTTGCCTTTAAATGAGTCATTTGCAAACTATTCGGAGTTTCTTTGGGCGACCCAAAAGTATGGCAAAGACGAAGGTGATTTGGTGTACATCAACGCTCTTCAAGACTATCTGTATGAAGCCTCCCAAAAACAAGTTCCCTTAATTAGATTTGATTATTTAAGCAAAGAGGATATGTTTGATGCTCATTCTTATCAAAAAGGTGGGAGAGTGCTGCACCAGTTGAGAATGGAAGTGGGCGATGAAGCTTTTTTTTCTTCTTTGAATCATTATCTTAAAAGTCATGCTTTTCAAACTGCTGAAATCGAAGACTTGCGTATTTCTTTTGAAAAGATTACAGGAAGAGACCTGAAATGGTTTTTTGATCAATGGTTTAAACTGCCAGGTCACCCAAGGCTAAAGGTGCTTCAGAAAGTTGAAAATAAAAAACTGCTTTTGTCAGTTAGTCAGGTAGTTGACTCTGTAAATCAAATGGTTTATAAATTAAAATTGCCATTAAAAATATTTTCAGGTAAAACAACCTTAGAAAAGACCATAGAGATAGAAAAACAAGAGCAAGATTTTAGTTTTGATTTGGACGGGGATTTGAAAAACGTTTTACTAAATCCCGAAGGTTATTATTTAGGGACCATCGATCATGTAAAAACTACAGACGAATTGGTCTTTCAGTTTCAAAATTCTTCTCCTATTTATAGTCGTTTATTTGCTTTAGAGGCACTCACTTTCAAATCCGAAGATGGGGTAGGAGAAAATCCAATGCAAGATAAAGTGGTTAGAGACTTGACCATAGATGCACTAAAGGATGTTTTTTGGAAGATTAGACAAACAGCAGTTCAAAAGCTTTTTGATTATGATGGTGAAGACTTTTTGAAGGTAGAAAAAGCTTTGCAGAATTTGATTAGAAATGAAACCAAGTCAAATGTAAAAGCAGATGCCATTTTGGCCATGAAAAACTTTTTGAACCCCCAAAATGATTTATTGTTTAGAGCAGCTCTCAACGATTCGTCCAACCTTGTGAAATCTGCGGCACTTGAAGCCTTATTTACCAATAAAGTTGTGGATGCAGCAGAATTGGCTGAAAAGTTCTCGAGCAGTTATGATAATGCTATATTTGCTTCAGTGGCCAACTACTATACAGAGAATCCTCAACCTCAACATTATGAGTGGTTTATGTCGAGGTTAAGCAGAATGGAAGGGGTAGAGGTCTATCAATATTTGGCGATATTTGGTTCATATTTGGCACGGTCAGATAAAGATTTAATTCTCAAATCTATTCCTTATTTGACAGATTTAGCCTCTAACGAGCCAGAGTGGTTTGTTAGAATAAGTGCCGCTCAAATATTGGACATGCTTAGCGATGATAATAAAGAAGCCGAAATGGCCTTAAAACAAGTAATAGCCAAGGAAAAGGATGCTAGATTGATCAATTATTACGAGCAATTCAAAAAGTAAATGTGGAGTGATTATATCAATTTTTTATCAAAACTCACATTTAAGAGAGCCATCAATGCCTTGGGCTTGGTCTTTGGATATATTTATTCTAAAATCACTAAGACGCCCGTTAATGGTTTTTTGCCAGTTGCCTTGGCAATTGAGCCCACTACATCCTGTAACTTACGATGCCCAGAGTGCCCTAGTGGCCTGAGGTCATTTACACGCCCTACAGGTATGCTCGAGACTAAACTTTTTGAAAACGTCATCACTGAACTCAAAGATGCTTTGATGTATTTAACCTTTTATTTTCAGGGCGAACCTTATCTGCACAAGGATTTTTTAGAAATGGTCAAGTTCGCTTCGAACAACGGAATTTATACCTCAACTTCTACCAATGCTCATTACTTGAATTATGAAAATGCCAAAGCTACGATAAAATCAGGCTTAGACAGAGTAATAATTTCATTGGACGGTACAACGCAAGATACCTACCAACAATATAGAATTGGTGGATCTTTGGACAAAGTTATTGAAGGTACAAAGAACCTTATTGCAGCCAAAAGAGAGCTAAATTCTAGTACTCCTCATATCATATTCCAGTTTTTGGTAGTGAAACCCAATGAGCATCAGATAGCTGAAGCCAAAGATTTGAGCAAGACGCTTGGTGTGGATGAGATTAGATTTAAAACTGCCCAAATTTATGATTATGAAAATGGTTCGGGCTTGATTCCTGAAAATGACAAATATGCCCGCTATAAAAAGAATACGCAGGGCAAATATGAGATTAAAAATAAACTTCTAAATCACTGTTGGAAAATGTGGCATTCAGCAGTCATCACTTGGGATGGTTTGGTAGTTCCGTGTTGTTTCGACAAAGATGCAGAATACCGTATGGGTAATGTTTCCAAAAGCTCTTTTAAGGATGTTTGGATGTCTGAAAAATACCTTTCATTTCGAAAACAGCTTATTGGATCAAGGAAAAACATAGAAATGTGCAAAAATTGTACGGAAGGGACAAAAATCTGGGGTTAATGCCGAACGTTAGGAAAGTTTTTGCCGTATATTAGGTATTGGTTCGACTTTTGTGAACTATTATTTTCAAGATATTTATGCTATTGAAAAAAATAATTTTCAGTATTTTGGTTTTGAGTAGCGTGTTTTGTTATGCACAAGATTCTGCAGATGGATTTGTGATTGAATGCGAGGCCTCTGAAGAAAATGAAGATGTAGCTTTTCTCGGACCGTCTTTCAAAAACTTAAAATCTGCTGCAAAAACCGCTACGATCAATGTGACCTATTCTAATTTTCCTGATGACGCCAAAGCGGCGTTTCAAGCAGCAGTGGATGTATGGCAAAGTTTACTTATTACGAAAGTTGCCATAAAAATAACAGCAAATTGGGATGGAATCACCAGCAGCACTTTAGCAACCTCAGGTGCAAAAAAAGTGTACAAAAATTTCGCAAATGCCCCCATTAAAGATGTTTGGTATCCTTCAGCACTGGCGGAGGCCATTGCGGGGGTAAATCTCAACGGTACAGAGGCTGATATTGCCATTACAGTAAACAAAAATATCAGTTGGTCATTTGATACAGACGGAACCCGACAAGCCTTCAAATATGATTTAATGACGGTAATTCTTCACGAAATTGCCCATGGATTGGGATTTACGACCTCTATGAAATTGGCGGGTACAAACGAGACCCAAGCTCAGTGGGGCATAGAGGGCCTTCCGCTTATCTATGACATTTTTTCTCAAAGATCCAACGGCCAAGTTTTGACCAACACGGCCATCATTGGTAATCCATCTACACAATTAAAAGCAGCTATCACCAGTGCAGATGTTTTTTTTAAGATTTCTTCTGGACCTTTATCAAATGATTATCCCAAAATGTACGCCCCAACTACATATCGCAGTGGAGGTACACTGTCACACTTAGATGAGTCCAAATATCCCAAGGGCTCAGAAAATTCTTTGATGTCGCCGCAAATCGGTGCTGCCGAAATTAATCATTATCCTGGTCAGGTAATTTTGGGTATATTGAATCAAATTGGATGGGGAGTTTTAAATTATGATGGATTTCTGATTACCGCCACTGAGCCCCAAGATATTTCCCAACAACTGTTTATTTATCCAAATCCTTCTCCGGATGTCCTCAATATAATTATTCCTGAAAAATACCACGATAAAACTGTTCAAGCCCAAGTATTTGATTTGAGAGGAGTATTGATGGAAGAAGAAATTTTCGAAAGTCAATCAAATGCAAAAATAAACATCGAAAAATTGCCTTTTGGGAAGTACATCTTGAGAATTGCTCAGAATGAGTCCATTCCTTTTATCAAGAACTAATTACTCGATTTTGTAAGGAATATATGGTGTAATATCCGCACCGAATTTATGAAGCTCTCTTACTATTGTGGAGCTGATGGGAGCCAGTTCTGGTGCAGTAATTAGAAACACAGTTTCTAAGTCTTTGGCCAACTGGCGGTTAACCTGCGAAATGGTGTTTTCATATTCAAAATCTGTGGTGTTTCTTAATCCCCTTAGAATAAACTGAGCTCCGTATTTTTTTGCTACTGAGGCAGTTAGGTCATCATAATGAACGATTATTATTCTCGGGTCGTTGGCAAAAGCTCCCTTGATTTCTCGCTCTATAACGTCTATTTCGAAATATCTTTTCTTATTGGTGTTTGTACCTATGCCGATAATGATTTCATCAAAAAGCTTTAATCCTCTTTCAACAATATCTGCGTGACCTTTGGTGAAAGGGTCAAACGAACCGGGGAAGAAAGCTACTTTTTTCATTTTTTATCTTGAGATATTATTTAGGAACTTTGTTGTTACACAAAGTTATACGAAGAAGGCACAAAGGTTCACAAAGGATATTTTGGCTTATTATTTTGACAATTCTGTGGCTAAGACCATTCTGATTTTTATTCTTGCACCTATGGCCATTACATCTACCAAATCCTGAATTGTCAGATTTTGCTCGGCTCTTAATATCACCGTTGGTTCTTCCATTCCAGTGGTGGCTTCTACCAAAGATGCTTCCAATTGTGGAAAAGGAATCGGCTTTTTATCTATAAAATACTGCTTGTCTTCGGTGATAGATAAGGTAATAGGTTGCTTACTAACGTCATGCGTTGATTTGTCAGACTTTGGCAACATCAATTTTATAACGTTCGGGCTTCCGAGTGTTGACACAATCAAGAAAAACAAAAGCAAGAAAAACATGATATCGTTCAAGGAAGAAGTCTGAACCTCGGCCTCAAAACGTCTTTGTCTTTTAAATTTCATTAGCGAATTGGCTCATTTAATGTATCAAAAAAGTCCATAACCGTCGCTTGTAGATTGATGCTGAATTTATCAATCATCATGTTTATACCATGGTAGAAAGAGTAAGCCAAAAGACCCACCACTAGACCTGAGAAACTTGAAATCATTTTTTCATAAAGACCATTTGAAATGGTTTCTATAGAGAAATTTCCAGTAACAGATATCTCATAAAATATACGAATGATACCTGAAATAGTTCCCACAAAACCCAAGGTTGGAGCCACACCAGCTATCAAACCGAGGTAACCCATGTTCTTTTCCATTTTAGAAATCTCTAAATTGGACTGTATTTCCATAGCACTTTCAATGTCTTTTACAGGTTTTCCAACTCTTGCAATTCCTTTCTCCAGAATTCTAGAAATAGGCTTATTGGTACCCTTGCAGAGTGATGAAGCTGTACGTATATCACCTCTCAAAATATTGTCTTTCAGTGATCTAAGAAAGCCCATGTCGATTTTTGAAGCATCTTTGATAAACAAATATCGTTCTGCTGCCAAAAACAGCGTGACCAAAAGTAAGGCCATGATGGGGTAAATAACGATACCACCTTTAAACAACAACGAGAGATAATTGATACTTTGAACTCCTGCTACTGCGGCGGTTGAGTCTGTAGCGGCAGGTACTTGAAGAATGAGGTCTAAAAGCATATTTTGATGGGTCTAATTTATTTTTTGCGTTATTAACTGAAAAGCTACTTAAATATTTTGCAAAATAAGGTTTTTTTGGCCAAAATCAGAAAAATCGAACCAAACTATCAAATTTCCTTAAATTATTTTTCTAATTGCTTTACTCACAAAGTACCTTTTGTACTTGGCATAGCGTCCAAATCTTTGATATTTCTTTGAACGGCCATTTTTATGGCTTTTGCCCAAGCTTTAAAAATGGATTCGATTTTATGGTGCTCATTATCCCCCTCACATTTGATGTTTAGATTACATTTTGAGGTATCGGAGAAGCTTTTGAAGAAATGCATGAACATCTCCGTTGGCATTTCACCAATTTTTTCTCGTTTAAAGCTCGCATCCCATACCAACCATGGTCTTCCTGAAAAGTCAATGGCTACCTGTGAAAGACATTCGTCCATAGGCAAAAGGAATCCATATCGGTTGATACCTCTTTTGTCGCCCAAAGCTACCAAATAGGCTTCTCCCAATGCCAAGGCAGTGTCTTCTATGGTATGGTGTTCGTCTATGTGTAAGTCTCCTTTTACAGTGATGGTCAAATCGGCACCTGAATGTTTGGCGAGCTGGTCCAACATGTGGTCAAAAAAGCCCAAACCGGTTTCTATGTGCGATTTTCCTTTTCCGTCCAGATTCAATTTTACGTAAATGTCGGTCTCCTTAGTAGTTCTTTTAACCTCGGCTACACGCTCAGGAAGTTTCAAGAATTCATATATTTTGTCCCAATCTTTGGTGACCAATGCCGTAGCATTTTTCTGTTCTTCGGTGGCAGTTTCGGGCAAAGTTTCTCCAATAAAGATTCCTTTTCCACCTAGATTTACAGCCAATTGCATATCCGTAAGCCTATCGCCCAAAACATAAGAATTGGTCAAATCGTACGCACCTTCGAAATATTTGGTCAAAAGTCCGGTTCTTGGTTTTCTGGTTGGGGCGTTTTCGTGTTCGAAAGTTCTGTCTATAAAGACCTCGTCGAATAGGATGTTTTCGCCTTCCAATAGATTCATCATTTTCTGGTGTGCCGGCCAAAAAGTTTCTTCGGGGAAAGAATCTGTTCCAAGGCCGTCTTGATTGGTCACCATGGCCAACTCAAAATCGGTTTCTTCAGATATTTTTCTAAGATTGGAGATTACTTTTGGTAAAAACTCAAGTTTTTCTAGAGAATCTATTTGGAAATCTATGGGAGGTTCAACGATTATGGTACCGTCGCGGTCTATAAAAAGGACTTTCTTCATCTGTTATATTTTTTGCAAAAATAGGCCTAGAATTATTCTTTTTAAAATTATCTTTACATTTAGACCATTAATATTCTAAAATTCAACCTCAGAATCATGAAAAAACTTCTTCTTCTTTTATTTGTAGCATTTCATTCCTTTGCTCAGACCAAATCGCTCAAAATCAGTGCTCCGCTTAAAGACTCCGCTCCAGAAAGTGCTGGAATGTCTTCAGAAAGAATCAAGCGAATTGAAGATATGTTGGCAGAAGCCATCAAGAATGAAACCATTCCTGGAGCCACTGCTTTGATTATAAAAGATGGCAAAATAGTTTATCAAAAAGCCTTTGGATATGCCGATGTGCCCAACAAAGTGGTGATGAAAAATGACCATATTTTTAGAATTGCCTCTATGTCGAAGGCCATCACTTCCACAGCCATCATGATGCTTTGGGAACAAGGAAAATTCACCTTGGACGATCCCATTTCTAGATATATTCCTGAATTTAAGAATCCAGTGGTTTTGGATAGATTCAAAATGGCGGATTCTACCTACTCCACCAAACCTGCTGATAAAGAAATTACTATCCGCCATTTGCTTATGCACACTTCAGGCCTAGGTTATGGCGTAATAGATGGCGACGAAAAAATGAAGGCCATTTACAAAAAGGCTGGCATCGTGGATCTTTTCACCACTAATCCAGTTAAAATCGGGGATAATATCAAGAAATTGGCTAAGCTTCCTCTACACGCCAATCCAGGTGAGAAATTTATTTACAGTGAAGGATTAGATGTTTTGGGATATTTGATAGAAGTGGTTTCGGGACAGACTTTCGATGAGTTTTTGCAAAAGAATTTGTTTGAACCGATGGGTATGAGTGATACTTATTTCTATTTGCCATCCGCCAAGTCTGACAGATTGGTGAAAGTACACACCAAAAAAGATAACAAGTGGGTTCATTTTACGGATACTTTTTATGATGTAGATTATCCGGCCAAAGGTGCCAAAACTTTCTACAGCGGTGGAGCAGGTCTTTCTTCTACGGCCAAAGATTACGCCACGTTTTTGCAAATGTATGTAAATGGAGGTGACTACAATGGTAAGCGTTTTTTGAGCAAAACCACCATAAAAGCCATCATGGCTGACCAATTGGGCGATATTTGGGGTGGCGACAAAAGTGCCACCGGCCACGGTTTAGCTTTTGGTTTAGTTAAAGCCAAAGGTGAAGGCAAAGGCGGAAGCGGCTCAGAAGGCACCTTCGATTGGGGTGGATATTTCAACACCGCCTACTTTGCCGACCCGAATTCCAAAATCATAGGCGTATTGATGAAACAAACGCAAAGAATCGGGGAGGACAGAACTTCCACGCTTTTCAGACAAATGGTTTTTGCGGCGGTGGATGAGTGATTTGAAAGATGCTGTGCTTAGTATTCAGACTAAGCACATCGAGATTAAGAGTTCTCTATAGTGAGACTCTTGACTTGCTAATCAAAAAGGGAATGCAATGAGCAATAGATTCGCATTTATGTTCTTTTTTATGATTTTGATTGCTAATTTTTTCTTTTTAGAAAAGATAGAGCCTTCAGATTACCAAGCCTATGAAGACAAGCTTTTGAGTCTTTTCTTATTCCAATTTGACTATTTCTTATTGTATGTTTATGTTACAATTAAGTTTATCAAAAATCCAATTTGGCCATTGTTTTGGTTAGGCTTCGTTTATGGTTCTCTTTTTATTATGGGTATGTCTTCTATCGTAATCACCGATGAGAAAAAATTTGAAGTGATTTATTCCTATATCCAACCAGTTTTAAGGCTAATAATAATAGGTATTTTTGTGCATATTGGTTTGGTTAGAATCACTAATATTTCAAAAACTAATGCTTTCCTGTTGGCACTAGGTTTAATTGCAGGCTTGTATTTTCTGTTTTTATTACATGCTTATCCAAGGCCCATTATGTGGTCCTTTTATTTTTATTGGTTAGTTCTGATATCTTTTTTAATGGTTGGACTTTTGGTTAAATTCCCTAAAACTACCCTACTTTTTTCAATTGGATTGATAGGTGTTTTTGTGTCAGATCTATACTATATCTCGCCACCAGAAGTTCGGTATTATGAACTCACTTATCTTTATATTAGGATAATCAATACCATAGGGGAGTATTTGATGGTCAGTTATATATTGAACCATTACATTTCTCTTAAAAGTAGCAGAGTGTAGTTGAGAGTCCACTAAAGGGGGGCACTAAACGGACTAAAAAGTGATGTTTTACACATTTATTTTTTATTTAATCGTTTATTCGCCCAGTTAATCAGAAAAAATAAGACTACTCCCCCAATCATAGCTAACGGAATTTCCATTTTGTCACTTTCAATCTTGGCATTGACACAATCGAAGCCGATGTATTCTTTTTCTCCAAACTTTAAGGAAACTACATCTTTCAAATCGTTTGATTTAAGCCCTTTGTCAGTATCGATGCCAAGAGTAACTTGTTTACCAATTAATTTTTTGAGCTCAATTTGTGGATAATTAAGACAATCTGAATATTCAGGCTTGATTTTGAACTCACTAGAATTGTTTTTAAGTCTTATGTCGTAAGAGATGCTCCACTTATTTTTCAATTTAAAACGTTCGAAGCTCTCTATTTGTCCACTTACATATTCAAGTGTACCATTGGAAACTCTGTTTTTTAAAAGTGCAGACATAAGAATGTAAAGCAAAAAAATTGTGCCTATTCCAATTACTATTTTCTGAAAAATGTCTAGTTTCAATTAGTTTTTGTTTTTAATTCATGTTGCAGCAGAGTCTCTGTCAGGGACTCTGCGTGGTATTAATAGTATATTCTTTCGAATTTGCGTGAAGTTCAGAGTTCGTTAAAGGTAGACTCTGGACGGACGAAATTCTTTTTGTTTGCTATAATTGCATGTCTTTTAATTGCTGATTATGAAAGGATAAAATTGAAGTTCCTGTAAAGCCAGTCTATTGCTTGGATTACTTCATGACTTAGAACTAGTTTTTCTAACCCCTCTTTAATATTAGTAAGCCACTTATGAATTTTAGACTTTGACGGCTG
This sequence comes from Lacihabitans sp. CS3-21, assembly GCF_024343675.1. GTDB lineage: Bacteria > Bacteroidota > Bacteroidia > Cytophagales > Spirosomataceae > Leadbetterella. Next base: position 70,587 of record NZ_RJUD01000116.1, on the reverse strand, counting down.
TTCTTCAAAAAGCTCCTCTTTAACTTTATCAAAATTTGTAATAAGAGTCTGTTTTTGATTTAACCCTATATTCTGTTCTTTCCAGATGAGTTCAATCAATTCAGATATTTTATCTGCTATCTCACTTTTACCATTTAGAGAGTCAGAAATCTTTATATCCTTACCAATAATTATTTGTCCAGAATTATTGGTTATGTCACCAACTTGAATCTTATGTCCCATAAATATTTCATTTTTTATTGTAGGCTGTTGAGGTAAATATTGTTTTACATTTTGGTAATCAAAAAGGCTTTCATGTGGTATAGAATATTTTACATTTTTTTCTTCGTTACTAATAAATCCCTTTAAGATTTCTGACATGCTCTTAACTTCAACTGTTTTGGTTTCAAAACTCTCAAATTCATTTTCACAAGTGTCTTTAAAGAAATCGAAAAGTTCCTTATTGATTTCATCTAAATTGTCAAAAACAAATTGCAAACAAAGAAAATTACTGTTGGTTTCTTTTCTGAAAAGCAAATATTTCTGTTTATATTTAAACACTTCTGGAAGGTCTTCTGATTCAAATTTTTCTTTGAACTCTTGAATCGAAGAATAATTATTATTCCAAATACTTGCAAAAACATCATCTCCCGACCATATTTTAAGTTCCTTTAGCCTAGTTATTACAGGAGTGTAAATATCTTGGGTAATCGGTTGGAATTTTTCCTCAATTATCTTTTGTATTTCGTCATATTTCTGTTTGTCGATGTAATTACTACGAGGGTTTAATTTGGACCTTTCAATGTTCAGTTTACTCAGCTCGGAACAAAGAGGAAGATACTTGTTAATAAGTTCGGTTTTTCTTTCGTCTAAATAGTCAATAAAATCAAAAAGAGCTTGTATTTTTTCGGGTATCATAATTTTCTTTTGGAAATGTGACTGGCACTAGGGTGAAGTTCAGAGTCTCGTAAATGGAGACTCTAAACGGATGGATAACTGGTTGTTATTCGGCAAATTTGTTATTTAACTTTTTCATTTCCGTTACTATTTGGCCAATGTATTCCTTTTGATCACAATTTTGTATTAAAGCTTTATTGAATACTCTAACTAACTCGGAATAGTTCTCCTTATATATTATCTTAAAAAGCAACTTCAACCTGCCTTGAAGGAAATCTTGATTATTGTCAACTCTGGCAATCATTAAAAGTGCTTGATTAAAAACTGTTGTTGAATACATAATTTTGTTTAGACTACTTTCATTTAGAGCTAGATCGAAGGGTTCAGAACTGCCAATCCGTCTCGATGCATCAAAAATGGTAGTAAGTATTTCGTTATCGAGCTTTCTAGTAATATCAGAAATGTTGAGAAAATCATCTTCAAGACGGTTGATTTGTTCATGGATATGCTGAAAGTATTGTTGTTGTTGTATAAGTTTATTAGCCTTAACCTGTTCTTTAAAAGTTATAAATACTAATAAAGCTGCCAACCCATTAATAAATGGTGCTGTAATTCCACCTAATGTATCTCCAATTTCTCCAGAATCTGTATAGTCAAACCATGAACCAGTAACAACATTTTTTAATAATGGCGGAATAATTACAATTATTACCAATAATATAACAATCAACTGAAGGTTTGTGAGTTTGTTTAGATCAAATTTCATTGTTTTGTTATTAAAGACTTTCTACTAATAAAGAAGCCCATGCTTTATGTCGGAGATAGTATTCCAAGAGTCGAATATAGTAAAAAAGCTAAATATTATTTCAAGTTTTGTTTCTAAAATTAGTAAGAAGCAATAAAGCGACCACAATGTTAAGTTAAGTATTTATTTGAAGTCATTGCAATATCAATACGAGCTAATTCAAAGTCCGAATAGATACTTACATACCATAGAACAAGGTTCATTTACACTCTTATTCCTCAATTTAAGCCTATATCGTTAATTAGATATTATTGCCAAAGTGCATCCGTGTCCTAATTATGGTTAACGTTATGTCTAATTAATCTTAGGAAGTGGGAATGTCGCTGCTGGGTATTTTGGAATTCTTTAATGACATTTCGATTTTGCGGTTCGATTTTGGGAATGAGTTTGGCATTTAAGAGAAGTTCAGAGTCCCGTAATGGGAGAGTCTGAATGGACAAAAAACGTAACGTGTTAATTTTAAATTACTTAAGTAGGCATTGAGTGGAATTGACTGTCCAATAAATACGGAAATCTGAATATTCTAATTAAATACTTTGCTTATTTGTTGAAATCTCTAAATTTATTTGTTTAGATACAATGGATTTTAATTGTTATCAAAAGTAATCCCGTTTTAGTAGGATTCAAAACGATGTAAAAAAAGCTTTTTCCAATGTCAAATTGATAATAAACCTCACCCCATCGTCCCCCTCAATTTCTTATACCCCTCCCAATCAAATTTATCCAAGAAATCGGCGGCGGCACGAACGCCTCTTTTGAAGAGGTCGAGTTTTTCTTCGTCGGTGATGTCGAAGTTGAGCCAATTGTGCCCGTCGGTGTCTATCATGCCTATGAGGTGTTTGTAGTCGCGGTTTTTGAGTAGGAAATCGTAGTCGTGGAGGTATCGCATGGTGTTAAATATCGCAAAGAAATACTTCAGGAAGGTTTTTATGCTGTTGAATTTTTGGCGGTCTTTGCCCAGCCTTACACCAAAGGTAGGTTTGCGTGGCACACCCGCACTCAGGTGAAATACATTGATGGGGAAGTTGGACAGCGTGCCGCCATCCACAAAATTGATTTTCTTGGGTATTTCACCTTCATAACCTACGGTGTCTTTCCACAAGGTTTCTTGGTTGGTGGGTAGATTCTGAACGGTGAAAGGCTTGAAAAACAGCGGGATAGACATCGTGGCCCGCACATATTTGGAGGGTGAAACCTCGTCGGAATTCTTAAAATACAACTCTTTGTGTAGCGGAAATTCAACTTTGGTTTGGGTAGTCACATCAGATGCTATGATAGCTATTTTGGAAGTGAAGACGGTATTTCCGGTAACGCCTTCTTTGAGTTTCAATTGACTGGCTACCGTATTTCTATGGTTTTGTAAGTCGCTGGTGGTGTTTATTTGGTGGGTTTCCAAGATGTTCTTTACCCAATCTTCAAAGTTTTTGCCTTCGTTTAGGCCCAGTTCTTCTTTAATGAGTCTGATGAGTTTACCTATGTTAAAAAGGTTTTTTATGCCTACCCATATCATGGGTTGTTCGCTCAGTACGTCTTTGATGATTTTCTTTACATAAGGCTCGCCATCCACAAAGTCAAAGAAGTTTTTGTTGCTGATGATGTCGATCAATTCTTCGGAGATGGTATTGTATTTTGTGGGTTTCACGCTGGCCAGCATCATGGCATTTATAGCTCCAGCCGAAGTGCCAGCTAGGCTGCAGAATTTGATTTTGGCTTGCTCCAAAGCATAAGTATAGCCCACCAAAGCAATGCCCAACACGCCGCCGCCTTCCATTACGATGTCTACATATTGGTTGCCTTGGACGTCCAGCGTATCGGATACTTTTGGGTTTTTGGTCTTTATTTTGGCTATCAATTCCAGTACTTCCGGGTCTTCGGTGAAGTCTTTTATATTCATTGCTTTTTTGTTTTGAAGATAAAATGGTTTTCTTGTAATTGCAATTAAGTACTTGTAAATCAGGTGTAAATACTTGAGGGATTGAGTAGAATGTACATGTGGTTTGAGGGTTTCTTTAGAACTTAATAAGCATTGCCGTTTTTAATTCTCTTTCGTGCCTTGCCAGGCGGGCTTACTTTTTTGCGAGTCGTCGCACCGTTCGAAAAAAAAGTAACAAAAAAAACATTTTCTGAACCGCACCGGCGGCCCGGAATGATCCTCTGCGAAATTTTGAATTTGGCATTTAACTAAACTCTTATCATTGTCCAATCAAAATTTCACAACGGACTGTTCAGAAATTATTAGGAACAATTTGATTTTATTTAAAATATTGAGATAGGTTCCGAATGAAATTAATGAAAAATAATGTTCCTTAAAATCATAAAACAGTCCGTTCTAAAAATTTGAAACACGGAAATATGAATTATTACGAGGTATTTAAATTCAAATTTATAGAGAGGATCATTGTTTTATGAGTGTTTTTTTGCCTACTTTTTTTCGAAAAAAAGTAGGGCCCCACCGGCGAGGTGACGCAAAGTATGTAAAAAGGATTTGTATTTTGCCTTTGTAGTTATATGACAAGTCAAGCTAATGTTATTCTTGAAAATACTTGTTTTTTAAAAATTAACTCAATTTTATTTAGGAAAATTAAAATCATCATTTACATTTGTTCAAAAATTAACCATTTGGTTAAATCATTTAGTTAAACTATTTGGATAGTGACTACGGAAGAGAAAATTATTAAGGCTGCCGAGGAGGTTTTTATAGAGCAAGGATATGATGGGGCTCGTATGCAAGAGATTGCCGACAGGGCCGAAATCAATAAGGCCATGTTGCACTATTATTTCAGGTCGAAAGATATGCTCTTTGAGAAGATTTTCGAAGAAAAAGTAAAAGTGGTATTCCCGACCATTAGCGAGCAAATGAAATCCTACGAGGGCTTTACAGATAAGGTTTGTTTTTTTATTGAACAGTATTACGAAATCCTCATCAAATACCCATTTATGCCTTTTTTTGTCATTTCTACCATCAACAGAAAAGACGACAAACATTTTATCGATAAACTGCCCTTTGGTTTTATCAAAGAGATTTTCTTCGAAAGTTTTTTTAGTGACCTCCAGTCGGGCAAAATCAGAGAGGTGAATCCATTTCAGTTTGCTATCAGTGTAATGGGTATGAGTGTATTTCCTTTTCTGACGCGGCCTGCCATGAAAAAACTCATCGGAATCAACGACGAGCAGTTTCAGATGCTCATGCAACAAAGAATAGAAGAACTCAAGAATTATGTCAGACTTATTTTAATACCTACAAATCATGCGTAAATTTTCGCTCATGGTATTGCTTTTTTGTGTTGTAAATTTTGGATTTGCTCAGTCTAAAATTACGCTGGAACAATGCCTAGATTTATCCGAAAGCAATCATCCAACTGCTACCAATCTGCCCCTGATTCGTCAAACGGCCGATTTGCAAGTGCGATTGCTAAATTCTAACTATTTGCCTCAGAGTAGTTTAGGTGGTCAGGCCTCTTGGCAGTCGGAGGTAACCAGCTTGCCTATTTCTTTACCCAATGTGTCTATTTCTCCCCCTCCTAAGGACCAGTATAGGGCTACATTGGATGTGGTACAGAATATCTGGGATGGAGGAGTGTTGTCCAAACAAAAAGAAGTGGCAGTGGCCAATGCCAAAGCCGAGGAGCAAAAACTGGTGACGGATTTATACCAAATAAAAGAGCAAGTGAGCGGCCTTTATTTCGGGATTTTGTTTGCAGAAAAACAAATAGAAAATGCCCAGATTCTGAGAAAAGACTTAGAGTCGAAATCAGAGAAAATGCGGGCGGCCATCAGCAATGGCACCGCCATAAAATCGAATCTGTTGGCCCTAGATGCCAAGCTTTTGGAAGTGAACCAATTGCTCACCGATGCCCAAAAAAGAAGGAAGAGTTCGCTGGAGGCTTTGGGATTGTTAACGGGAAAGACTTTTGACGAAACTACTGTTTTTGAGCTTCCAAGTGTTATTTCTACGTCATCTCAGGATATTTCTAGGCCTGAATTATTGCTTTTGGACAGCCAGAAAAGTGTCTTGGATATCAATCAGGAAATGGTAAAAGCCAAAAATTTGCCAAAAATCTCGGCCTTTGCAACTGGCGGCTATGGAAAGCCGGGTTTGAATTTTTTGGCCAATTCGTTTGGGACTTATTTCATCGGCGGAGTGAATTTCAAAGTGCCTTTGAGTTTTTTGTACAGCGGTTCGCAAAGTAATGAAATTCAGCAGATAAAGATTTCTCAACAGAAAATAGATACCCAAAAAGAGTCTTTTATATTGGCAACAAAAATAAAATTAAGCAATCAAAATCAAGAAATTGAAAGGCTAGAAAGCATGGTTTCGACGGATGCCAAGATTTTGGAAATAAGAAAACAAATCAAACAAACGGCGGAAGCTCAGCTAGATAATGGCATTATAACAGCCTCCGACTTTCTGACCGAACTGACCAATGAAGATATTGCGAAACAAAACAGCATTTTGCATGAGGTGCAGTTGCTTCAAGCGAAGTTTAACTTGAAAATTATTTCGGGAAATTTGAAGTGAGGGTTTTTGGGGAGGCATTGAGGCAAAAGGAAATGTGCTAATTTGACAATTTGGCAATTGGTTAATGAGGGAAAGGTTATCAGTTTTGGTCGCTGAATATGACATACTGACATTCGTTTACTGAGTCTGGTTCACCAAACTTCAGCCACCGACCTTAGGCCACTGAGCTTCAGCCACTGACCTTTGGTCACTGAGCTACGGTCACTGAGCTTCGGTCACTGAGCTACGGTCACTGAGCTTCGGTCACTGAGCTTCGGTCACTGAGCTACGGCCACCGACCTTCGGTCACTGAGCGAAGCCGAAGTGCCGAAGTGCCGAATCGAACAAAAATATTTTAAAATAGATAAAAAAAATGAAAAAATTATTCTTCTCCATTTTAGTCTTATCGCTTACATCTGCCTGTAAATCAGGCGATCAGGCTTTTGACGCTACGGGTGTGTTCGAGGCCACCGAAACCATTGTTTCATCAGAAAGCAATGGTAAAATACTGACTTTCAATATTGAAGAAGGCTCGGTGCTTACAGCCAATCAGTTAGTAGGTACCATCGATTGTCAGAATTTGGGTTTACAAAAAGCCCAAGTGGAGGCGAGTATGAATGCTCTCTCTGAAAAGAGAAACGACGCTTCGCCCCAAACGCAGATTTTGAAAGAGCAAATCAATGCCCAAGTGGCCCAAATAGCGGCCCAAAAGGAGCAATTGAAGAATCTGGAAAAAGAGAAAACACGTTTGCAAAATTTGGTAAAAGCGGATGCCATTCCCACCAAACAACTGGATGATTTGACTGGGCAATATGAAGTTTTGAAAAAACAGATATCTGCCATGGAGACAAACGTTGGGGTGTTGAGACAACAAATAAAATCACAGGAAGCCCAAGTGGGTATTCAGAATCGTGGGATTTTGAGCGAGAAAAAACCTTTGATAGAGCGTGTGGCTCAGATTGAAGACCAAATCAAAAGATGCAGCATCGTAAACTCATCCCCAGGAACGGTCTTGGTGAAATTTGCTGAGGCCAACGAAGTAACGGCCATGGGCAAGCCTTTGTATAAAATAGCAGACATGGAAAACATGATTTTGCGAGCCTATATCACAGGCGATCAGTTGGCCAAAATAAAAACCAATCAGACCGTGAAGGTATTTGTAGATAAAGGAAAGGACGAGTACAAAGAACTCAGTGGTGTGGTGGAATGGATAGCGACCAAAGCGGAGTTTACGCCTAAAACCATCCAAACCAAAGACGAAAGGGCCAACTTGGTATATGCCACCAAAATAAAGGTGAAAAACGATGGATTCTTGAAAATAGGAATGTATGGCGAAGTGAAATTGCCTTGATATGTCGAGTATTTCAGTAAAAAATATCACAAAAACCTATGAAAAGGGAAAGGTTTTGGCACTGGACAACATCAGTCTGGAGGTGAAATCAGGAGAACTTTTCGGGCTTATCGGACCTGACGGTGCAGGTAAAACCACGCTTTTCAGGATTCTGACCACTTTGTTGGTGGCCGACCAAGGGCAGGCAACGGTGGCAGGGTTAGATGTGGTCAACAATCTTTGGGATATTAGAAAAATAGTGGGTTATATGCCGGGTAAATTTTCTCTTTATCAGGATTTAAGTATAGAAGAAAACCTGAATTTCTTCGCCACGGTTTTCAATACTACCGTAGAGGAGAATTTTCATTTGATAGAAGACATTTATGTGCAGATAGAGCCTTTCAAAAAGCGACTTGCGGGTAAACTTTCAGGCGGAATGAAACAAAAACTCGCTTTGTGTTGTGCTTTGATTCATCAGCCCAATGTGCTTTTTTTGGACGAACCCACCACAGGCGTAGATCCCGTTTCGAGAAAAGAATTTTGGGATATGTTGGACAGGTTAAAAACCCGAGGAATCACGATTTTGGTTTCGACGCCCTACATGGACGAGGCCAGCCGTTGTGATAGAATTGCTTTAATTCAAAAAGGTAAAATCTTGGATATTGATACTTTGCAAAATATCATTTCAAAAAATACACAGTTGCTTTTGGCAGTAAAAGGGGAGGAGCGGTTCCGACTTTTGAATGACATCCGAGCTTATGAAGATACGCTCACCTGTTTTGCTTTTGGGGAAGAAAACCACGTGGTGTTGAAATCGGGTAGGGAAAAAGTAGATTTTTTAAGCAAATATTTAGCAGACAAAAAGCACAAAGGGTTAGAAATAAAACCAATAGAACCCAACATAGAAGATACCTTTATTAAGCTCATGTTAGAATCCGAAAACGCTCAATGATGTCAGAAGTAGTCATACATACTGAGAACTTAACCAGAAAATTTGGCGATTTCGTGGCGGTTAACAACATCTCTTTTGATGTGAAAGCAGGTGAAATTTTTGGTTTTTTGGGTGCCAATGGTGCAGGTAAAACGACTGCCATGAAAATTCTTTGCGGACTTTTAAGTCCAACTTCGGGTGTGGCGAGCGTTGCGGGATTTGATGTTTACAAAGAGAATGAGCAGATAAAAGAGAACATCGGCTACATGAGTCAGAAATTTTCCCTTTACGAAAATCTAACTGTAAGAGAGAATATTACGTTTTTCGGAGGAATATATGGAATAGATCGCAAGAGTTTGAAAATCAAGTCGGAAGAGTTGATTCGAAGATTAGGGCTAGGGCTGGAAGCAGATAAACTTGTCGGCTCATTGCCATTGGGATGGAAACAGAAAATATCGTTCTCGGTGGCTATTTTGCACAATCCCAAGGTGGTTTTTCTAGATGAACCCACTGGTGGGGTGGATCCAATTACCCGTAGGCAATTTTGGGATATGATTTATGAAGCTTCTGCAAAAGGAATCACCGTTTTTGTGACGACACATTATATGGACGAGGCCGAGTACTGCGACCGAGTTTCTATAATGGTGGATGGTGCAATTGCAGCTATGGGAAAACCGTCTGATTTAAAAAAGCAGTTTGGTGTGGAGAATATGGATGGCGTGTTTTTGCAATTAGCTCGAGGGGCAAAACGGTCTGAGTGAGGGATAAATTGTAGCTAAGCTTTATTGCGACCTAGCGGTAAAAATAAAGAACGGCTTTAACACAAAAGACACAAAGAAGGCACAAAATTCACAAAGTGGATTCTAAAAAAAGCGGAATGTCTGGCGTCTTAGCGAGCTGGCGGTAAAATTTAAAAAACATGAAAGTATTTTTTGCCTTTGTAAAAAAGGAGTTTTGGCATGTAATACGCGACAAACGAAGTCTAATTATCTTGATTGGACTTCCGATTGTGATGATGCTTTTATTTGGCTTCGCCTTGACGAGTGAAGTCAAGAATTCTAATATTGCCATTTTGGATTTCTCGAAAGACGCAGCCAGCAAAATACTGGTGGACAGGATAGACCAAAGCCAATATTTTACGGTGAACAAATACCTGCATTCAGAAAATGAGATTGAAGGGGTTTTTAGAAAAGGAGAGGTAAGATTGGTACTCATTTTTCCTCAAAACTTCGAAAATGATTTGTCAAAAGACAAAAAAACTCAGTTAAGATTAGTGGCTGATGCCTCTGACCCCAATACGGCCAACATCACCATAAATTATGCGTCAGCTATTATCAGGGACTATCAAAATGAGTTAAATGAGAACAAAAAATTGCCTTATACGATAGAAATGGAGACCAGGATGCTCTATAATCCACAATTGAAGAGTTCGTATAATTTTGTGCCCGGCGTGATGACGCTCATCATGATGCTCTTGGGGGCTATGATGACCTCTGTTTCTATTGTAAAGGAAAAAGAAATGGGCACCATGGAAATTCTGCTGGTATCGCCCATGAAACCCATCATGGTGCTTGTCAGCAAGGCTGTTCCATACATGGTTTTGTGTTTTCTGGATATTATTCTCATTTTATTGATGGCTGTTTATATCCTCGACATGCCTATTCAAGGCAGTTTGGTATTGCTTTTAGCAGAGAGTTTATTGTTTATTATTACCACGCTTTCATTGGGTTTGTTGATATCGGTCAACGTGAATTCGCAACAAGTGGCCATGTTTATTTCGTTGGTGGCATTGCTGATGCCTTCTTTGATTTTTAGTGGTTTCATGTTTCCAATTGAAAATATGCCGCTGCCGCTGCAGGTCATGAGCAATTTAATACCCACCAAGTGGTATTACAGTATAGTGAAGGCCATTATGGTAAAGGGATTGGCTTTTGAATATGTGTTAAAACAAACGCTGATTTTAGCAGGAATGACGGTGTTTTTCTTGACCATAGCCATCAAGAAATTTAAAATTAATTTGGAAGCTTAAGATTTAATAAACATACAATATGAATAAATTACTTTTTCTGCTTCAAAAAGAGTTTAAGCAAATATTCCGGAATCCTACGATTTTGAGAATGATCATCATCATGCCTATTTTACAGCTTATTCTTTTGCCTTTGGCTGCAGATTATGAAGTTAAAAACATTATGGTGAGTGTGGTGGATCTCGACCATTCGCCGTATTCTAAGCGTTTGATTCAGAAAATAGATGCCTCTTCTTACTTTAAATTGGTTGAATACTCACCATCTTACAGAAAATCTCTTGAAACCGTTGGAGATGGAAAAACGGATTTGATACTGACCATTCCAAGGGGTTTTGAAAAGACTTTGATAAAAGAAAACAGTGCTAAGCTTCATCTCGCAGCTGATGCCGTGAATGGCATTCGTGGAGGTTTGGGAAGTACTTATTTGGCTCAGGTAGTGGGTGATTTTAACAGGGAAATTCGGGAAGAATGGCTGGTTATGCCTCGAAATTCTGAAATTCCTCAAATTGAGGTGACCACTGCCAACTGGTACAATCCCCACTCTAAATATCCACTCTTTATGGTTCCAGGCATTTTGGTGGTTTTGGTTACTATGGTAGGGGCATTTATGACTGCCTTGAATATTGTGGCAGAAAAAGAAATCGGAACAATAGAGCAGCTCAACGTTACCCCATTGAAAAAACATGAGTTTATTTTAGGGAAATTGATTCCTTTTTGGGTGCTTGGAATGGTTTCCATAACGATGGGTATAGTTGTCGCTTTTGTGATTTTCAGGATTTTGCCAGTAGGTTCTTTTTTGACGATTTATGCATTTTCAGCCGTGTATTTATTTGGCGTGCTGGGCATTGGACTTTTGATCAGTACGTTTTCAGATACGCAACAACAGGCTACGCTTTTTGCCTTTTTTGCTATGATGGTTTTCATCCTATTAGGTGGACTTTACACGCCTATCGAAGGTATGCCTCGCTGGTCACAGATATTAACCTACTTCAATCCGCCAGCATATTTAATCAAAATTGTGAGAGCCATTTACATCAAAGGAAGTGTCTTCTCAGACCTCAAAAACGATTTTTATGTGCTGATAGCTTTTGCCATTGGATTCAATGGATTAGCTATTTTGAATTACAGAAAGCGTATGGCCTAAAAATGTATGGGTGTTGGGAAATGAATAAAAAGACATTCCAATAGTAGGGATTTGTTCTGATTTCTCTCAATTTCCGATTTTACGAAAGTTCCTTTATTTTGCTTTCCCAATATTCAAATCTAGTTTTATAAAAACCGAGTAATTCAGTGTGAAGTTGATGTGAAATGTCCTTTGGTTTTGGGCAAAAAACAAATCCATCGAGCCAGTCGATGTTGGTTAGCGTTTCTGAAAGATACTTTTGTTCAGAGGCATTCATTTTGGATTTCGTATTGTAGATATACATGGCCAAGTCATTGATAGCCAATCCATTTTGTACCAAAGTTTCGTCTGGAGCTAATTTCCAAAAATCACCTGTGATGATAGATGGCTGTATGGCCGGAATGTTATACACAGGATTATTGCCGATTTTGGCACTGCGTAATGAATAACTTTCTATAGAATAAAACAGGTAGTGTTCGAGGTCGGTTTGTAGATACAATGCACGCGGACAGTTCATTATGGCCTGCCATTCGGTTATCGACAAGAATTTTTTCGTGTCAAAGGACAAGTCAAAAATCAGGGTTTCTAAGTCTCCATTTTGATTGTATGAAAGAATATAAGGCGACACATGAAAACCCCAGTATAGTGGATTGGAAATACCCAAGGGGTCTTGGATTTGAAATAATTCGTTCGAAAGTAATGTGTAACGAGCGGGAGCAAAGTTCCAGATTTTTCCTGAATCAAAACCAGCTTTTTTGAGCAATAAGCAAATCAGATGTGTACGGTCTTCGCAGGAGCCATTGAGATATCTATACTCAATGTTTTCGGCTACAATAAGGTCAAAAATATGTTGTCGTTGGTGGTATTCAACTACCTGAAGGTAGGGAATAAGTGGTTTGGTATTAAATAATTGATGGTATTCTTGTTGACTGTTCATGATTTGGGTTTTGGCCCATTTTAAAGTATTAGTATGTCAAAGATAACACTGCAAAAAACATTTGATATCCTGACCATTGAAAATTTAAAATTGTATTAAATTAGTTTAAATAAATAGCGGAATTGGACAAAAATATTTTTTCTGTTATGAATGACGAATGATTTGGTTTTTAATTTGTCTTTTTTGCCTATGGATTTCGTTTTTTTTGCATTTATATCATTGGTTTTATAAATGCTCAGCCTTTCGATATTGCACCAGAACTCACTCAGGCTAGTTTGGGTAAAGCTATTGGAGATGCCAAAGCTTTAAGTACAAATTTTTGATTTTATATATTGCGGCTACATGAAATCGTTGTAGCCGCTATTTTTATATTTAAGGAAATTTTAATCTAGTCAATTATTAATTGGTCGCTTTTAGAAATTTCATGTGATTAGATGAAGTCATTTATCTCTAAATTTCCTTAGCGTGCGTTCTTTTGTGGTTCGGCTTATGGGTATATATCCTTGTTGGCCAAGGGGTTCCATAACTCTTACCATTTCAATCACGACAGACCCATTGGGCTCTATCACTTCCACTTTTTGCCAGTCGCCATGTTTGAGTATCATCTTGGCATGGGCATCGCTCATACTTTTTTCACTGGTTTCTTTGAGGATATTGTCCTCGTATATTTCTTGTATTTCAGAGACCCAGCCGGGCTTGGTTCTTCTGAGGCGGTATTTGGTCCACATCTTGTAAATGTCATTAATCCAAACTACAACTACAAAAAATGCTAATTTTTGTGGAAAATTCGATTAGAAAATAGGATTGCCTAATGTTATTTTTCACCGATGATAGATTAAAAGGAAGAATTGAAATATGCTTATAATGGCTAAATTATCGGGTGGTGATTTATTCTAATTTCTCTTTTACTTCGATACAATTCTGTTCAGTAGTTTTACAAATGTCAACCATGGTGACAGAAGTTTGGTTTTCAGAAAATGGTTTGACGAATAGATTGGCCAATTTATTAATGGTCAAAAATGCAGTATAGATGATACCAGTTTTTAAAATGCCTATTAACTCAAGCTTTCTGTATTCTTGAGGGAAAAAAGCATGATTCGTAAAATGAAAATAAGAAGCTTGTCAAACCGCTCATTTATTGAAATTCAATTGGTTAGTTTATGCGATTTCTTCTAAATGTTAAAAACCTGTATAAATGAATCTCCTATGAATATTTATGTGCCTTAATAGAAGCAAAGGCATTGGTTATAAGAAATTTACACCCTAACACCAAAGATATAGCCTACTAAAGCAGATAGGCCCATGGCTATTGTTCCCCAAATGGTAATTCTGAGAATGGCTTTTTGGATACTTGAACCACCAGCTCTGGCGGAAATGACACCCAAAATGACTAGGAAAACTATTGTGAAGCTATAAAGCCAATATTCCATGCCAATGATAGGGGCAAAAAGAATGACCAAAAGTGGTAAAACACCACCAACAGTAAATGAAGCCCCAGATGCCAAGGCTGCTTGTATAGGGTTGGCCTGACTGATCTCATTTATACCCAACTCGTCTCTTATGTGAGCAGCCAGAGCATCTTTTTCGGTCAATTCTATGGCAACTTGCATAGCAGTTGCTTTTTTAAGGCCTCTTCTTTCATAGATTTGAGCCAATATTTGGAGTTCCTCTTCAGGCATTTCTTCCAGCTCTTTTATTTCTCTTTCGATGTCTGCTTTTTCAGTGTCAGTTTGTGAACTTACCGAGACATATTCACCTGCAGCCATTGACAATGCACCTGCGACAAGACCTGCTACAGTGGCTAATACGATGGGTTCTCGCGTAACACTTGCAGCGGCCACACCAATGGCAAGACTCGAAATCGAAATTATTCCATCATTTGCTCCCAAAACTGCAGCTCTCAACCAGTTGCTTCTATGTATGTAATGGCTATCTAAATAATTATCAATAGTTATCACTGTCTTTTTTCTATTTATTTGTTTTTAAATCTTACGTTAAGTTTAGGCTCGATGGTCCTGTAAATTCCGATATAGTAAAAGTACTCATTTGATGGTAAATTTCTAAGACTAATTTGCTTAATTATTAGGCCAAGTATTTGAATGTTTATACCTAGTAATATTTCCATATTCAATACGGAATTGATTCACTTTAGCACTGCCAATTCCTTATTAAAGGTTTGGATAAGGTTTATTTTGACCTTTGAAACCAAGTAATTTGACTGAAATTCTTGTCTTGTTAAAGTCAATTTGGTAAAAACCCACTTATTTCTACCTAGACATATTTTATAGTTTACATACCATATCCCATATTCGTAATAGAAATAATTTTATTTTCACTTAGTATGAACCAAAATATTTAAGCTGGCTTGGGTTTGTAAATTATAAACGCTTAATTCCTTCTCTTTTTAGTTCGCTTTGGGCATAAGTATAGGCTTTCGATTGGTTCTTCTACGTTCAATTGAATACCAATTCTTTAGAATAGAATTTGTTATTTTTTTGTAACTCACTCATTTTTCAGATAAAGTGGCTAATAGATTTTCTAGATTCATCATGGACATTTTAAATCCTTCGGTGAAACCCATTTCAATCATCTTCTCCATTCGTTCTAGTGATTCATTATAAACAACAATACTGACTTTTGTCTTTCCGTTTTGTTCGCTAAAGGTATAATCCCAATCAGATCCCGACGATTCAGGGTTTTCATCTTTATCAGCAAAAGTATTAAACATTTTAAAGTTGGTCTTGGGGCTAATGGAAGTGTATTGTTGAATTGCCCACCGTTCCAGACCTTCTGGGCTAACCATAGCATAGAATCTTCGTCCTCCAACTTCAAAATTCATGTATTTTGTTTTTGATGTCCAGGGTTTTGGAGCTACCCATTGGTCAAGGATTTCTGCGGTGGTAAAAGCGTCCCATACCAGCGATTGGTTGGCATCAAATTCTCGTGTGATAAATACCTTTTTTGCAGTTTTGTCAACTGTGAAGTCAAATAGTAAATTACTGTTCATTTTTCTGTTTTTTTTAATGTTGATAATACTTGATCGAGTTGATTAAATTGCGTTTCCCAATTTTTCCTGAATTGTGCTATCCAATTGTCCAATTCTTGCATTTTTTTTGGATTAAAATGATAATAAATCTCTCTGCCTGACTGCTCAGGCCTTATCAATTCGCATTCCTGCAATACTTTAATGTGTTTTGAAACACCTTGTCTACTCATTTCAAATTTTTCTGCCATGGCATTTGGAGTTAATGCTTGAATGGCAATTAAAGTTAAAATAGCCCTGCGTGTTGGGTCAGATATGGCTTGGAAAATGTCTTGTTTCATTGTTTAATTACGCAACTTTTAGGTTGCGAATATATATGCAACTTTTGAGTTGCACAAACTTTTTTAATTATTTTTTTGTAATTAAATTTAGTTTTTATTTACCGTTGTTTTATTGATTTGGCTAAGTTAATCTCTTCTAGATTTTAACAATTGTATGATAGAAACGAAGTGACCTAAATATACAATGGGAACAATAAAGGTTGGCAACCAACTGAAAGGAAAGTTTAAAATTGCGATATTGGGTTGTTCAAATGCCAATTTTTGTAATGGTGAAGGCGTTGAAAGCAAAGCATGTACAACAATATTTGTCAAAAGTATAAGACCGATAAAATTCCAAATAAGAATTATATTTCTACTTATTTGTTGTTTTATAAAGCCAAAATATGCAACAAAAGGTGCTGTTATTCCGGCAATAATGTCGAAATTTCTTCCTTCAAAAGTCATTAACTCAGGAATTGCTTTATTCAAAAACAGTCCATACAAAACTATCTCAACTGGAATTCTGACAATGTTCAGATAAGTTAAATTTTTGAGTGGTAAACTGTCCAATAATGCTTTGCCTTTTGTGGTTGTAAACATTAATATAATTGCCACAATGGCTGGCAAAATCCCTATTAACATTATTTTGGGTGGAAAAGAATCTAAACCAGTTTTGTAGATATTTTTATACGTCAAAACGGCCTGAATGGTCAACCACAATACTAGCCCAATATAAATAGTCGTTGATTTTTTCCTAGTGTTTTCATTGCTGGAATTTCTTAACACCCAAATGAAAAGCTGTAACGTTGCAAATGTAGTCAGCCCGAAAATTAGGCTTATGTAGTTTGGCAGGTTATTTATCATGCTTTTTTTTCTAAGGCTATATTTTCAGATTTTTCAAAATTATTTAATTTTCTGTTTTAATCAAAATCGGAGTCTAAATTTGAAAAATCATCATGCAGACTTTTATTGAGTTCATTTAATAAGAGATTTTGATCAAATATTTATTCCTAAAAATGATTTTTCATTTTTAAATAAAAGTAATCATAGATATGGGTATACTAACTTCAAAAAGTCATTTTATAAAAAGCAACAATAGTTGGGTTTTATACCATGATGTTGAGAAAGACTTACTTCTTGCTGAAGCCCTTGCGGGTCATTTCGCCCCAGCCGTGCGTGCCTTTTATTTTTTCGTAATAACCTACCAAAGCCGCAAAAACCGACATTAAATGGAAATGAAAGGGTTCTATAAAAGCACCTTCGAGTAGCTTAAGGTAGTCTTTTATTTTGGCATATTTGTGGTAGGTCAGTTCTTCGGTCAATAAGGCCAAAACTGAAAACATGATGGAATAGAAATAAACAAAAAGTAAAAGGATCACGAATGAATCCCAGTTTACCATGCCTAAGGCTATAAATATAAAAGTGATAATAAGACCTACAGATTCTATAAAAGGTGCCAAAAACTCAAAAAATGTCCAATAAGGAACACTTACCAATCCGAGTAATTTGAATTTCGGATTGAAGAACATTTTTCGGTGTGTCCATAGGGTTTCTATGGTGCCACGCATCCAGCGGCTGCGTTGTTTTTTAAAGATTGAAAAACTTTCAGGAGCTTCTGTCCAACACAAAGGATCGGGTATAAAACTTACGGTATATGGCAGATCGTGTTCATGCATATATCTCCTCATTCTTACTACTAGTTCCATGTCTTCGCCAACGGTTTTGGTGTTGTATCCACCTGCTAATAAAGCAATTTCCTTATCAAATGCACCAAAAGCACCGCTTATAAGCAGAAGTCCGTCAAGTCTTTCCCAAGCCATCCTACCCAAAAGAAATGCCCTCAAATATTCCAAAACTTGAATTCTCGGAAGGAGTTTGTCTGGCACATGGATTTCTTCCAATCGGCCATCTTTTATAATACATTGGTTGGCAATTCGCACTACGCCTCCAGTGGCTATCACCCTTTTAGTGCTAGACTCCATAAAAGGTTTGGCGAGTTTTAGTAAAGAATCCCGGTCCAAAATACAATCCACATCAATACAGACCACGTAAGGATTTTGGGCAATATTGATTCCTACATTTAGAGCATCTGCTTTTCCTCCGTTTTCTTTGTCCACCACCAATAATTTTTTGAAAGCTGCATTTCTCGATTGATAGATTGCTTTGACATTTTTGGTGGGTATTTTGGCATCATAAGCTTGGTCTGCTGGTATAAGGTCATAGGTGCTGATGAGTAGCTCCATAGAATTGTCTTTGCTGCCATCGTTGACCACTATTACTTGATAGTTGTTATAACTCAATGATAATAAAGATTTTACATTTTCTGTAATGGTCATACCTTCGTTGTAGGCTGGAGCTATTAAGGACAAAGCAGGGGCGTATTCGCTAGAAAGTAATATTTGATAGTTGACAAAGCTATTTTTTTTCAAATAACTCTTTAACTCTATGATTGACAAACAAGATAATATTAAATATGAACTCATAATAAATATCGCATATAGCAATATCAATATCAGGTATATATCTACAAAAATGTTTATAAACTCATTGAAACTCATATTTTAAACTGCGGTTATTTTGAACGATTAGTCGATTTAGTACGGTTTTTGCCTCGGTCAGAATTTCCTCATTGGTGGTATCGTCTATCAATTCCTGCACAAAAGGAGCTTTTTCGGATAAGTTAAGGGAAGAAATAGCTTTCAATCCTAAACTGATTACCGAGTTATTTTTAGAGGTAAGTAAATACTCAAGGCCCTGAATATGTGCAAGGTTTCCTTGTTTTAAAGCATCAAGAATATTAAGCTGAGTCCATAAATCAAAACTGTGTTTATGTCGGGCCAAATGCCTAATGCCATTGGAACCATTTAGTTTGATGCAGGCATTTATAGCTACAATGGTTAAGATTTTATTGCTCGACTTTGACATTTTTACCAGAGCTCCAAAAGCTTCTGCCACATTCATTTCGGCAAGTTCGTTGATCCCTTTACATTTTATTTGCCAATGTTCGCTATTGAGTTTTTTGTAAGAATCATTTATCAAACCCGAATCCATATAGAAATTCTCTAGGTTTTCTGCATAAGTGCCATCATAGTTTTGGTGAAGGTTGATGATGGATTCCATCATCAAATTTCTGAAAATTCCATTTCGGAAGAGTTTTTCATAAGCAGAAAATTCTGAAAAGAAGGCACTTTCAAATAAATTCAAACTCAAGATGTGTTCGATGATCGGTGTAAATCTCTTCTCTAATTTTTGGTTTCTAAGTTTTAATCTCCTCATTACAACAATGGTTGAAAACAACGTGATAGAAACGAAAACAAAGAAATATATAGAATACAATAAGAATGGTTTTATCCAATCTTTGTTATAATAAAATTCCCATAATTCTTCCATTTTTATTCTCTTTATTGTAAAAACACCCTTGTTATCAATCGATTACTAACTATCCTTTAATTTGAACTTAAAAGTCTTTCTGTCGTTTATTTCTTATGCAAAGTCCAGCTCAAACTTCTGAGAAGTTTCAGCGGAAAATACAAATACCACGTGAGCCTTTTAATTCAAATTATATTGAATTTTTGCCCGTTTTTTTTTCAAGAGATTATTAATTCTTGTAATAAGTACCAATGGACTTATTGGTTTAGCTATGAATTCATCTGCACCAATATCAAAGCAGTCAATCTCTGTTTGTTCTACGTTGGAAGATGTGAAAATGATTATAGGTGTGTCCAAATACATTTCGGATCTTACGTATTGTGTTATTTCCATGCCGCTTATGCCGGGAATGTTAATATCCACCAGAATAAGATCGTAATTGTTTACTTTAATAGAATCTAAAGCTTCCTGCCCGTTGGCAAATTGATCAACTTTAAACCCTTTTTGTTCGAGAAAGAAGTTTAATGATTTCCTTAACATGTCATTATCTTCTGCCAATATTATCTTTACATCTTCCATTTTTGTTGAACTATTAGATTTTGAAAATTCTTTTTTGAAAAAAAATGAGTTTATCTTTTTGGATGATTATGGTACACTCATAGATATCAATAATCCTGTAACATGAGCCAGAGAAAGTTTGAAATCAGTAAATTCTATGAATGTTTCGTCCTTAACCATCGAGTTTTTTGCATTTTTTTCAGTCTCTGACAAAAACTCCACTTCTTTGTCGAGTTTAAACATCGACAATGAAGACTTCATGTGATGGGCCAATTTAGCTATCGTTGTAGAATCTTTGTTTTTTAAGGCATCTTCCAGTTTGTCAAGATCCTCTGGAATAGACTGAATGAAGAGTTTTACCATCTCATGTTTGAAATCTTGGTCTCCACCTGAAAGCTCCTCAATATAACTGAAATCTATGGCTATTTTTGCAGGTGAATCATTTTGAACATTGTCCATGTTATTGGCTGTTTTAGTTGAAAATTCTGGCTCTAAAATTTCTTTAATTTCTACTGAATGGAAGACTTCCTTAGTGTCGTCCATATGGCTCTTTTTATGCACCACAGCTTTTATTTGCTCCAAAAGCTCTGTTTGTTTAAAAGGTTTGGAAACATAGGCATTCATGCCAATGTCTTTGCATTTTTGTCGTTCACCCACCAAGGAGTGAGCTGTCATCGCAATAATTGGAATATCTTTTTTGAGTACTTCTCTGATGTATATGGTAGTTTGATAACCGTCCATTACAGACATTTGTAAGTCCATCAGTATGAGGTCATAGTTTTTCATCAATATCCTATCAATCCCTTCTTTTCCATTGTTAGCAATATCTAAGTCAAACCCAAACTTTTCAATCACTCTTTTGGCCAAGTGTTGATTGAGCTCGTTGTCTTCACACAAAAGGATAGACAAATGACCGAGAGATTCTTCCTTAGGCTGGATAATTTCTGTTGCCTTTTCGCTTTTAGGGGTTTCTACTTTTAAAAAATCCAGAATGAAATAGAAGTCAGACCCTTGACCAACTTTGCTGGTTACGTTTATTTGCCCATTTTGGAGTTCTACCAGTTGTTTTACAATGTTTAGTCCAAGTCCTGTTCCTCCAAATCTTCTCGTGGTACTGGCTTCGGCCTGAGTAAAGCGTTCGAAAATCGAATTGATTTTGTTGTCAGGAATACCTATTCCTGTATCTTTTATGGAGAATCGCAACTTTATAGTTTTCTCAGTTTCTTCCATTTTTTTAACCGAAATTGTTACGTCTCCTTTTTCGGTGAACTTTAAGGAATTACCGGCCAAATTCATCAAAATCTGATTAATACGACCTTTATCTCCCATTACAAATTCTGGCATATCAGCATCAAGAAAAAGATTAAACTCTATGTTTTTCTCTGATGCCTTTACTTTTAATAAGTCATACACATGTTTGAGTGTACTTTTTAGGTTTATAGGAAGCGATTCTATCACAAGTTGACCAGATTCAATCTTCGAGATATCCAGTATGTCATTGATTATCAGCAGTAAATTTGCTCCCGCGGTGTTTATGTTGTTTACATAATCCTTGAGCGTCGGGTCTAATGTATTTTGTGCCAATAATTCGGTAAAGCCAATAATGGCATTCAAAGGTGTACGTATTTCATGGCTCATGTTGGCTAAGAAACTGTCTTTGGCATGAGCTGCTTGTTCTGCCAAATTTTTGGCTTCAATCAAGCTTTGTTCAACTTGTTTTTTAACTGTATAATCTTCTGCCGCACTAAAATATCCCAAAATGGTTCCTTCAGTGTTTTTAATGCAAGTAACACTTACCCAAACCGGAATTTTTCTACCTGATTTCGAAATGTAAGTCCACTCATTGCCATCCATTGCTTGGAGGGCGTCGGTTTTGGCAATGATTGTTTCGAAGCCAGGCACAACAGGTTTGCTAAGTTCTTGCGAAAGCTCCATAGAACGAGCAACTATCTCGCCAAAATCATGAAAGTCTATTTGACTCATTTTACCCACAATTTCATCTTCAGCATATTCCATAAGGTCTATGCCTGCTTGGTTGATTCTCTGAATAATTCCACTTGGATTGCAGAACATAACAGCATGTCCAACCCCATTGAAAATTGAATTTTGAGTTTCTATTAAATTTGAAATGCTGGCGTCTTTTTTCTTTTTTTCAGTAACATCAGATTCAATAGCAATGTAATTTAGAAGTTCACCGTTTTCATTAAAAACTGGACTGATGTTCAATTCAATCCAATATTGTCTACCTGTTTTACTTATATTTTGAATTTCACCTACAAAAGTCTCTTGATTGTTCATAGCATTCCTTATAGCTTTAATAGTACTCTCTTCACTGTTTTTAAATTGTAAGAAACTTCCTGGGTTTTTTCCGATTACTTCATTTTGTGTGTAACCCGTTAAATCTTCAAATGCCTGATTTACCCATTCTATGTTTCTATTTTTGTCGGTTATGACCACTATGTTGTTGGTGCCTTTGGCTACTAAAGACAGTTTTCGGTTTTCATCATGTATTCTATGGCTATCTGTAATGTCTCTTGCTGTGGCATACAAAACGCCCGTTTCTTTATCAGGTGTTGCATTCCAACTCAGGAGTTTATATTCACCATTCTTGCATTTAAACCTGATTTTGAAATTGATAGTGTTTATTCCTTGACCCAATTTCTCTATCTCTTTTTGGGTTTTTTCCACATCCTCTTGATGAATAAATTCAAAGAAAGGCTTTGAAAGAAGCTCTTCGTGCGTGTAACCCAATTGACTGGAAAACGCAGGGCTTATTTTTTCGAAATAGCCTTTGGTATTGGCTACGCAGAAATAATCCAGCGAAAGACTAAAAAATTGGTCGATTCTATTTTCTTCCCGTTTTTGTTTGGTGATATCCCTTTTTATAGAAACAAATTTCTTTGGTTTTTTCGACTCATCCATAAAGGGTACAATGGTGGTATCTGTCCAATAAATTGTACCGTCTTTCGCCAAATTCTTAATTTCGTTTTTCCAAATATTTCCGTTTAAAATAGTATTCCATAATTCGTCAAAGAAACTTTGAGGGTGATAACCTGAGTCGAAAATGGTACTTTGTTGACCTATTAATTCCTCTCTACTGTACTTGGAGGTACGGCAGGTTTCATCATTTACAAAAATGATAGTACCGTTATTGTCACTGATAATTACACCAGAGGTTTCGTCTAATGCCAGTTTGTAGCTTTCAAGTTCGAGCGTGATTTTTTCTAAGGCCTCTTTGGAGAGATTCTCTACTTTATCAAGTAGAATTAAGTTTTTATTTCGAAGTTCCAAAATAGACATTACGTGCTTGGCCAAGGTAGTCAAAGCAAGTTTTTGATCATCGTTGAGTTTTTTTGGAATTCTATCTACCACACACAACGCACCAATATTGTATCCTTCAGGAGTTGTGAGCGGATGGCCCGCATAAAACCTTATCCTAGGAGCATTTGCTACAAATGGATTCTCCTTAAAAACATCGCTTTTTAAAGTATCTGGAATTTCATAAACCTCTTTTCCGCTTATAGTATGCTGACAAAAAGACATTTTACGTGGAATGTCTTGTGGTTTAAAACCAAACGAAGATTTAATCCATTGCCTGTTTTCGTCTACGAGGGAGATTAATGCAATGGGTGTCTCGCAAATAAAAGCTACCAATTTTGTGATATTATCAAACTCCGCTTCGGGGCCAGTGTCTAAAATGTTGTAGTTAAGCAACGCTTTTAGCCTTTCCTTTTCGGTATTTGATATGTTATAATTATTCACTGTCATAACTTTAATTTCTTGAATTTGAAAAACTGGTTTATTTAGTTTTATCAAATAGTTTTTTAAAAAAAAATATATTTCGAAAAATCTACTATCAAAATTTGGAATAGATACTTGTCATTTGGTTATCTTGACCATTCTGATTCATTTTTCAATAGCCTTAATTGTTTTAATTGCTTTAAATCATCTCTATATATTTTTCTAAATTATCTGTTTTTGTTTTAAGTGAAAATGAAATTAGGAATCGCATATTTATCGTTTTTAAATTGTCAAAAGGTTAATTTTTTTAAATAAAAAAAACATGAACTTGATAACGTGACGAGCTAAAATCCGACTATCGAATTGATCCTAAACGAAAATATCCAAAAGTATTTTCCAGGATCAAATACACTTTCTTGCCGGACGAATGACAAAGCTGCACCTATCACATTTTTATTATTAATGAGTTTAAAATTATTGCTGATATCAAATTTTTGAGATTTCAAGCTTACTATTGGCTCATAAGCATTGTCAAAGCCAAACCTATTTATTTCAGGAGAAAATCCAAACCCTCCTGAAATTGCAAAAAATTGGTCGGCATTGGCTCTGTATTTTCGGTAAGTGAATGTGGAAGATTTGCTCCAGCCTTCGGCACTATTTATAAAGTAAGGAACCACAAATGCAAACGAACTTCCGAAATACTTCCCAACTGAACCCGTATAAATATGGGTAAAATCATCACCAAATTTTAAAGACCTTATTCCTGCAGAAACTTCGAAACTGCTGGGCAAAGATTTATACACTTGAGCTCCAAATCTCCAAGATGGGAAAATCGAGGATTTAGCGTATCCTAGGTTTAAATAGCCGTAAAGGCCTTTGGCAATGCTCGGGTAAGCGTCAATTTCAAACTGAGAACCATAAGTTTTGAATTTATTGTTGAGGTTATATCTGGCTATAATACTGCCTCTGCTGGTCAACTTTCCATATTGCACGGTGTAATAGTGCATGGGGTCGTATATCTCACTATAGATATCTGCAGAGTAGGACACAGATATGTGGTTAGATACTAAATTCTCTTTAATATTCTCTTTGTAAGCAATCGCTTCTTTGTCATCGGGATATTTCTCTAAAAATGTATTGATAGATTGCATTGCCTTTTGCAACTCATTGTTGTTTTTTTCAGCAGTGGCTTTCAAAATGGCCAATTGCGATTTGTCAGGCAAGATTTGCATTGCTTTTTTGGCCAACTCTATGGCTGACAAAGGTTCGTCATCATAGATTTCATTTTTTATGTAAGGCACCCAGAAGTCAATGTTGGTATTATCTTTATTTATCAAAATTTGATATTCAGCCTTGGCAGATTTGTATCGCTCATCCCAGCTATAAACGGATGCCAAAAAAAGCCTTATTTCATCGTAGTTGGGATATTTAAATAATACGGTTTTTAATAGAGCAATAGATTCTTTTCTCTTGCCATCAAAGGCCAACTTTCTAGCTTCAACAAATGCCGAGTCAGGATCAATACTACGAATCTGTGCCATTCCTGTTGAGGAAAAACAAAGACCCAAGACCCATATTTTCAAAATTCTCTGCATGTTGTTTTGACTATTTTTTTTCTAATTTCTATTTTGTTTTTATTTCTAAATTGACTTATCGAACCTTGCCATGGCCATTTTTACACTCTTTTGGAAGTCAGCATCATCGTTGATATTTTCCTTGGCTTTTTTCGCGAGTTCTTTGGCTTTTTGAGGTTTATCATTCCACCAGTATAAGTCTAAAATGGCACTATAGGCATCTTTATATCTTGGACTTCTATCAATTACGCCCTTTAACTCAGTTTCTGCATTTTCAAAATCACCATTCCAAGCGTAAATTCTGCCTTTCAAAGTGCGACAATCAAAATGATTCGGACTGTCTTTTATGATATAATTGCACAACAACAAAGCATCATCATACTGTTTTTTAAAAGCAACTTCACGGGCTATCATAAATGGATCTTCCTCTGCTTTTGCCTTTAAGTGTTTGTCAATAATCACCAGTTGTTCCTTTGTAAAGGACTGGCTGTTAGTTTTTTTATCCGCCAAATTCGCTGGAATAATCTTGTTGTTTTGAGTCACATAGGTATTGATTCTTTGGAACTGAGCGAGCTTGTTTTCTATTTTCTCATATTCTTCTCCTTGACTTATTTCTGATAGCTCAAACTTTTCGTCAATTTCATATAAAGTTTTATCGCTCAGGAATTTATTACCCGATACAAAATCTTTAACCGCCCCTTTGTACCTAGACAATGGAATATCTTTTTGATTATTAAATACTAAAGATTCACTTAAGCCTGTTCCAATCCATGGGACTTTATCTATACGCTTTTCGCCATATTTGTTATTGATCAGTGCCAAAACACTCGGCATAATGTCCATGTGCGAACTGATCCCTTTAAACTTTTCAGCTTTGATGAGCATTGGGCTATGTATGATCAGGGGTACATGATACCTGCAGATTTCATCTTTTTGAGGAATAGGAATCAATCTATGGTCTCCCGTAATAATGAATATTGTGTTTTCATAATTTGCGTTGGATTTGTATTTTTGAATGAACTCTTTGATGCTCGCATCCGTATAAAGAAGTGCAGCGATTATGTCTTTATATTTATTTAAAACACTTTTTTTATTACCACTCATGCTGCTGTTGATCAACTTTTCTTCTGCCATAGCCATGAATTTTTCCTTGTCATTAAACACAAAAGGCTCGTGGTTACTGATGGTTAATATTAAGTCGAACCTTGGCTGATCAATAGGTTTGATGTCGTTCAATGCTTTTCTGAAAATCTCGGAGTCAGGATATCCCCATGAGAAGCCGTCCTTAGAGGTGGACTTTTTATATTCGGTACCGTAATTATTGTCATCAACTATACTTTCCATTCCCTCATGCATGAGGTATTTCAGTTTTCGGTCAAAATCTGCGTCTCCACCTTCGAAATAGGCCGTTTTATAATTCGATTTTTTTAACTGATTTATCAAGGAAATGTGGTCGGGCAGTGTTTCTAAATCGAGAAATCCATTTTTTCCAAAAGGCAAAGAACCCAAAATTGACGGCAGAGCACCAAAAGATCTTCCGGCATTGCTTACAAAATTTGTCCAGCTCAGACTTTGGTTAGCCAATGAATCTAAGAATGGAGTAAAGCCAGGATATTCAGCATCGTCTCCTGAAAAGTCTCTCCCTAATCCTTCCACCACAATCATTACAATGTTTGGTTTTGTGGGTTTTAGATTTAGATACTTGCCCAATAAGTCCACGGTTTTATTATTGTCTCTGAGCAAAGGGTAGGGGTTGGTGGTATCCCAAGTCACTGATTTAGCACTTTTGCTGCTTTGTAGGTAATGCAAACTGTCTTTTACAAAAAACGAAAGATTAGACTGTACAGGTTTTTTAGAGAATGATTCGAAAGTACAAAACCCAATAGCGAGTAATAAAAAAGCACCAAACCAAATTTTTTGTTTTTCTTTAATTATAAGAAATCTAAAAGCAGCAATGAAAACCCCTACAAATAAAAATATTGGCCAAAATGATAAAAGACTGACATCTGAGGATGTGCTTACAATCATTTTTATATCGCTAATCGAGTAGCCATACAAATCGCTTCCAAGTGTTAAATGGGTAGTGGCATAGTATTTATTCAGTAAAAGGCTGGATATTAAAACAATAAAGCCAATGGTGTAAATGAGGGATTTGGCTAACAAAAAATTAAGTTTCGATAAAAGCAGAAAAAATGGGCTCAATACCAAAACAATCAATGCAGCTATTCCAAAGTCATAGAAAATGAGTTTTATGGAGTTCAATAAAAGAGAAGTTTTATCTCCATACAAAATATTGGTTAACAAATCTGCCATTGCCAATGTTAAGCCTATTGCAATTGCAGATTTTATTAAAAAACGTAAGCTCATTTTATTAGATACTTTATTCATCTATTTTATACAATTCAATTTTATTCTTCAATTCTCATTTTTTTTCTCTAGCCTTTTGCAAACTATAGTTCTAGGAATATTTTAATTTCTGGATTTGACATTTTAGGAAATGTCTCTTTACAATATTTTTTTTCCTTTTCTATCTCTTCATCCAAAAAATGGAATGTCAATTTTTCTCTTGTCATTTTTCGATAATATTTCAATAACTATTTTGATAGATTTGACTCAATATCTGTACCAACCAACGAAGCAAAGGATGGGGGAGTAAGGGGTATATACCGTTTAATAATTTTTTGTCGCTCTAAGGAATTTTGTTTAATTTATTGAATTTAATATTTCATAAGTATCTTGTAATAAGATTATTATATTAAGTAAAGTGGTTTTTATTTTACATGGGAAATCTTGAATTTATTTTGAGTTTGTATCCTTTTGATAAGATTTTGATATATTTTTATTTGGGGCATAAAAAGCGAGAAAATGAGGAATTTTTGAGAGCACTTTTCTCTCTTTTTTTTTAAAAAAATTTAAGGCGTTGATTTTAAATTATTGAATGAATTAAAACCGTCAAAATCTTTCTTTTTGGGGTAAATTTTGCTTTTTTTAGATAAGTATGGTTAGGACTTGAGGATTCTGGGAGAAGACTTTTCTCAGCTTATAGAAAAAATTAATACTTAATCACGTGTCCATTTAATATGAAACGGAAGAATTCACTTGACATTTGTCAAAATTTTAAACATTGTGACAGGTTTTGAAAAAGTTGGCACGGTATATTTACATTGTCGAGAAATATAAATTTTCCAATCCATTTTATTAATAATAGAATTTTTTCCCAAAAATGGAAAGCATTCTTAAGACTCAAGATTTAACCATTTAATAATTTTATAAAATTTTTTTTTAGGGAAAGATAATAAGAATGAAATTTATTGAGTGGATATAAAATAAATTCAATATATTGATAAACAGTAGTTTATGTGTTTTTTATCACATGTTTGGGTCCATTTGCTTACTCGTTTCATAAAATTAATGCACTATATTCTATCGTGTTTAATTCAATTAAGATTTAATACTTAAGTCTTTGGCATGATTTTCGTAGCCGTTTAATAATAAATATTGGGTGAATTCGATGTGTTTTCTTCTGAATTTCACTCAATAAAAAGTAAAAATTAACAATAAAAATCGTATTAAAATGAAACGAATTCTTGCTATCGCAGTAATCACCTTTTTAAGCTTTAAAGTTTCGGCTCAAGACACTGGTACTGACAATCACCAGATTTCGGTTGTAATTCCTAACATTGCCTTATTGGATTTAGAATCTTCGGCATCTAAAAACTTTACGTCTACGTTTGTGCAACCTACTCCACTTGAGGCGGGTCAGAAAATCAATGTTCCGGCCAACAACACCGATACTTGGTTGAATTATTCTTCTATTCTTCCAGCTACAGTAGTTCTTTCTCGTAGAGTAGATGTTAAATTGGACACGCCAGTTCCTGGAGTTGGTATTTCAGTAGTTGCAGGTGCCGCTACAACAGGTTTTGGTACAAAAGGAACGCCTACTTCGGCTGTTACTTTAACGGCTACTAACCAACCGCTGATTAACTCAATAGGTAGTGCTTACACTGCTTCTGGTGCAAGTAATGGACATAATTTGACCTACTCATTTACAGCAGCAGACGCTAACTATGGCAATCTAAGAGCAGCTACAACTGTTGTTACAGTTACTTATACTTTAGTAGATAATTAATTGAATTATAGGTAGATGAGATTTCTTCTCATCTACCTCTTTTTTCTTTTTGCTTTTCCTATGAAACAATATATAATATTAATCCTAATATTGTCAAAATCGCTTTTGGCAAGTTCTGCAATCGTTATCCTTAATGGACTTACTCACACACACACCATTGTGGGCGGTCAAAAAATTACAGGCAAAATTCAGATACGAAATGAATCTAACAAGCCTGCTAGGGTCTTGGTTTACAAGCAAGATTTAATTTCGAAATGTGGCATGGGCAATAACTATGTAGATTCTGCAAGTCTTCCTTACTCTTTAAGTCCTTATTTGAAAACAGCTGTAGATGAAAAGCTTTTAGCTGGAAATGAAGAATATGTACTGTACTACAATATAGAAGTGCCGACTGCAACGCTTAAAGACGGTAGTTATTGGTCGTTATTGATGGTTGAAGCAGCCGATCCAGTAAAGGAACAACAGCCTAATGGAATGAATATCAATTCGGTAGTCAGATATGCAGTTCAAATCATTGGCGATTACGGCCAAGTTGATAGTCCAAAATTGACTTTTGAAGATATCAAGATCACCAATGCCAACGATTCTTTAAAAGTACTAAACATGCGTATCAAAAACGATGGATTATATACGACATCTACAAAAGTCATTCTTGAGTTATACAATCCTTCAGGAGAAAAGGTTAAAGTTATTGAGGCCATCAGAAGACGAATTTATCCTGCAAGTTGTGGGGAATTTGAGATAGCGTTGAACCAACTTCCCAAAGGCAAGTATGATGGTATCCTAATAGCTGATAATAGCAAAGACCTTTTTGGAGCCAATGTATCCATAGAAATCGACTAATAACTTTTTACAACATTTGATATTTTGAAATATCTAATATACATATTTACATTTTTGATATCATTTTCTGCTTTTTCTCAAAGTAAGGTTGAGACTAGCATTTCGAATTATGAAAAAGTAATTAAAGCTGGCGGCCATCTAACGTTGTTTTTTGTGGTTTCGAATCCTTCTTCCGACAGTTTAACAGCCGTTTTAGACTTGCCAGAGAATTGGAGTATATTGATTAGCAAAACTTTAAAGGTTGGACCAAATCATACAAAATATTCCTATACTTTATCCACTCCAAAGACAGTCGCTGCAGGATTTTATTTTCCAAAATTTAAAGTCTTAAGCAACAACAATGTCGTAATGACTAAGTTTTTTGACATTGAAATTAGTGAGTTTAAAAAAATTGAGGTTCTTAATATTGGGCAACCAGAATATGTGAGAGAAGGAGATACCCTAGTTACAGAATATTTGGTTCAAAACCTAGGTAATAGCACCGAAAGGTTGAAATTAGCCACTTCAAGAGGGGAAGTATTTAATTATAGCGATTCCCTTTTGCTCGAGGCCAACTCAAATATACGTGTCAAGGTCAAACAAAAAATTCCCGCAACAGAAAATAACTCTTGGAATGTTTCTGCTGATTTAAAAGTTTTTACCACTGATTCTGAAACACCAATCTACCAAGTTACTTCCGTACCAGTTTACAGTAATTCTTCAAAAAAGACAGATCCGTATTATAGATTTCCTATTCAAGTGGGTGGTTCTTTTCTTAACTTTAATATCGGAGGTGTTTCAACCATTGCCTATCAGTATATTGGTGAAGGAAAAGGTTTTTTAGATTTAAAAGAAAAGCACCATATTGATTTTGCAGTTAGAGGGCCAAACGAACTGAATTTTCCAACAGTAGGAAGCTATGACCAATATAGTTTTGAATATGATTACAAAAACACAACGAAAGTTTCGATTGGAGATTATGTAAATAGAGTCAGTAACCTAATCGAATTCAGTCGTTTTGGGAGAGGAATAAGGTTTGAGCAGAAAATCTCAAAATCAGAGTTTCAAGTATTTTACCAAAGAGCAAGATTTCTTCCTTCACAAAAAGATTCGTATGGTTTTAATTATGCCTATAGTCTAAATGAAAGTATAAAGTTTAATTTCAATTATTTCAATAAAGATGTCATAAAAGACAATTCTATATTCAGAACAAATATTCTAGGGGTATCTTCAAATATAAAAAAGGAACTCTTTAGTGTGGAAACAGAAGTTGCATTGGGCAACTCAAATTCAAAATGGGATTTGGGATTATTTAATAGATTCAATTTGCAATTTCATAAATTCAATCTGCACAGCGAAATTATTTCGGCAGGTAAAGATTTTCATGGATTTTACACCAATAGCAGGCTTCTCATAAATGGTATAAGTTATAGCTTAAATAAAAAGATTAATATTGGAGTTAATAGCAATTTTACAAGGATTAACCCAAGTTTGGATATTCTGGCATTTAGATCTTCACCCATAAGCAAGACCAATATGGTTTTTGCAAGTTTTCAACCCAATAACAAAAATTCATTTTTCCTAAATTATACCATTCAAGAACGAGAAGATCGTCAGATACCTTCAAGTTTTCATTACAAAGAAGATTTTAGCAATTTATCATATAGTTTAAATCAAGATAAAGTTTTAGTTTTTTCACAGTTTAGGTATGGAAGTGCACAAAATTTACTTGCCGGTGATCAATTGAAACCAAAGCAGTTTTTCAATTCTATGATACAGCCTTCTTTAAAAATTTCTAATTGGTTTTGGTTAGGCGGATATTTCGAACACCAGAATACGAGTAAATTTTCTCAAGATAACACCATAAAAAATCTTTTCTATTATGGAGGGAGTTTGAGATTTAATTACAAAAGTTTCGTCCATGCCAATTTTATGTATAGAAACAATTATGCTCCAGACGAATTTTTTGAGAAAAGAAGTTTTATGGATGGTTCGCTTCTTTTTGATTTCAAAAAACATCAATTGAGTTTAACAACAGGACGAGCCTATGTGCCACTGAGTATGAACTCCAATCAAAACACGCTGTTTTTTACGCTAAAATATGTTTTAAAACTCAACGTGCCTGTTAGGAAAAACAAAAACATTGGTCATGTAGCGGGAAATTTGGTAGGAATGTCTGATGGAATTTTGAAAGGTGGGGTAATTGTACAAATGGGGCCTTATAAAACGGTGACAGATACAAGTGGTAATTTTCATTTTAATAATTTGAAGCCAGATATTTATCATATCACACTAAATGGAGGACCTAACATGCAAGGTATAATTGCAGGAATAAAAACACCATTAGTAGTTTCTGTAAAAGCCGATTCAACAGAAAAAGTTACTATTCCTTTACTCAAAACAGGAGGTTTAGTAGGAAAAGTGAATTTTCAAGTTGAAGAACGTAATTTAAAACTAGCAGACAATTCCAAATTGCCCATAGTTTTGGTAAAACTTACTAATGGAGATGAATCGTTCCTTACACAAATAAATGAAAAGAACGAGTTTTCATTCAAAGAAATAAAACCAGGTAACTGGAGCGTCTCGGCTTTTATTCCTGGTAAACAAGAGCAGTTTGAAGTTGTTAATCAAGAAAAAAATGTTGTAATTGGGGCTGAAAAATTAATTCAAGAATCTTTTGTAGTGAAATCTGTAGAAAGAAAAATATTTTTCTCTGGAAAGGATTTCAAATTGATAACTAAAAAATGAGGTTTTTATTACCATTAATATTTTTACTGATACTCAATGACACTTTTGGGCAGACTTCTTCGGTTGGGGTGAGTTTCTCACTTCCCAGTGTCGCACTTCTTGATATCGAGCCAAATGCTAACAGCATAAATTTGAGTTTAACGGCTCCGACAGAGGCAGGAAGTATGGTTTCTAACACCGCTTCAAATAATACTAAATGGATTAATTTTTCGTCAGCAGTTACGCCTGGTCAAACACGCAGGGTATCAGCACAAATTTCTGGCCTTATGCCCAATGGTTTGAATTTAGTTTTAAACACCAGTACATATTCGGGGTCTGGAGCGGGGACTTTAGGAAATAGAGTTTCACCCATCACCCTTACTGCCGCCTCCCAAACTATTATCAATGGCATTGGGGGGGCTTTTACAGGAAATGGAGCATCAAACGGCTATAATCTGACTTTTACACTTTCAATAAGTAATTATAGTCAGCTAAGAAGCCAAAGTAGTACAGTATCTATTATTTATACATTGATTGATAACTGATGAGGATATTTTTAAGTATTTTATTATTATGCTATTGTTTCGAAGCTGAGGCTCAAACTATCTCAGCTAGCCCTGGTTGGAGTTACAGTGTTCCTTCAGGTACAATCAGTGAAGCCGGCACGGATTATTCTCTAAGTCCTGTAAGTGCGGCAAATCAAACTTTAATTTCAATAGCAGGTTTTTCGATTTTTTCAACTTACGCAGTTACCGTGCACAAAATAGATACAGATTGGAACAGTGGATTGACTTTACAAGTTCAAAGGACTGGAGCAGGAACAACAGGTTTTTTGGGATCCACCAATGGAGGAGCCGCTTACATCTCGCTAACCAATAGCCCACAGGCTTTTTTTAATGGCAATATTGGTTTTGCTAATGGTAAAAATAATGTTCCTATACAATATCGAATACAAGGAGCTTCTGTGCTTTTACCTGTCAAGACCTACACTACAACAGTGGTTTACACTGTTTCAAACTGAAACTAGAGTCTAACTACCTCGCCAGTTTTAACAGACTCATCACAGGCAAAGGCGATTCTAAGACTATTAACGGCATCATCTACATGGTCGGTCAAATCCACATCATTCTGTATAGCATTTAAGAAAAACAATTGTTCTCTTTTGCAAAGCTCATTGTGGTCTGGCTCATCAGCAAAGTCTATCCATTCGTCTTTTTTAGTAAAATTATTGGCAACATCTATATCGGCATAATGTACTTTCAAAGATTCCGCTTTTGAGTGGGCATCTACATTGTCTGATTGACCAGCTTTGGAAGCATCTTTGGCCACAATCGATACACAACCTTTTGGCCCAATAACATCTTTTACAAAAAATGCTGTTTCTGACATCATAGGCCCCCAACCAGCTTCGTACCAACCTACTGAGCCGTCTTCAAATCTAATTTGCAATTGTCCATAGTTGTAGTTTCCAGCTGGAATATCTTCAGTCATTCGGGCTCCAATGGCACTCACCCAAACGGGCTTCGAGCGGGTCATTTGACACATTACATCAATATAATGCACCCCACAATCCACTATTGGACTTAGGCTTTTCATCAAGTTACGGTGAACGTCCCACATTATACCATGGCTTTGTTGGTTGAGGTTCATTCTCATCACCAAAGGTTTACCCATCGTTTGGGCTACTTCTACAAATTTTTCCCAAGAGGGGTGAACTCTTAAAATATATCCTATAACTAGTTTCTTATTCAATCTTTTAGCGGCTTCTGCTACTTTTTGAGCTCCAGCTACAGTGTCAGCCAATGGTTTTTCTATAAATACATGACAGTCAGCTTCTAATGCAGCTAATGCATAGGCTTCGTGTGTGTCTGGGTAGGTGTTAATGCTTACTGCATCAGGTTTAGTTTCCGAAAGTGCCATATAATAGTCGTCAAAAAGTGGGTAACCACCTCCGAGCTTTTCATTGAGTCTTTCTTTACTTTTGCCGGGAGAAACAATACCGCATATTTCAAATTCAGGTAATCCATGATAGGCCAAAGCATGTGAAGTTCCCATATTTCCACAACCAACTACCAAAATGCGTATTTTCATTTATTTAAAGTTTTTCAGGATTCAAAAGTAAAAAAAAATAACCCAACGTTTCCGATGGGCTATCAATATTTTTTAAAATATTTTAATTAGTCTTGAACATAGGTTTTGTTACCGTTAGAATTGATATAATATCTACCGCCTCTAGGTCCTTCATAAATGGTTCGACCTTTTGCATCTTTACCTACTGCTTTATCAGCACCGGCTACTTTCTTTTGTGTGCCTTTGTCTGCCTGAGTAGTCTTGGTTTCGGTGGTTTTGGTTTTTGTACCTTTGTCTACAGTAGTTTTCTCGGTTTTAGTTTTACTAGTACCTTTATCTGTAGTTTTGGTAGTTTTATCTACCTTAGTTTTGCTGTCTTTGTCAATTTTTGTTTTTGAATCTTTCTCCGTTTTGGTTTTGGAATCTTTGTCAACTTTAGTTTTAGATTCTTTAGTAGTTTTGGCGTCTTTAACTACCTTAGTTTTAGATTCTTTCTCTGTTTTGGTTTTGGTATCCTTTTCTTTGGTGGTTTTTGTTCCTTTCTCACCTTTACTTTTGGAATCTTTGTCTATTTTAGATTTTGATTCTTTGGTAGTTTTTTCTTTTTTATCGGAGGTTTTTTCTTTGGTAGTTTTGGCCTCTTTGGTGGTTTTAGCAGGTTTTTTTTCTGTGGCTTTCTTTGTGGTTTGTGCACTTACCATCTGAAAAGTTATACAAATGGCTACAAGAATACTAAGAATTTTTTTCATCAATCTATACTGGTTTAAGTTTAAAATTGTACTCAAAACGTCTTTTTCGCTTTGTTATTTAAAAAACAACCAAATTTACAAAACATTAACATTATA
The DNA here is from genome assembly GCF_024343675.1 of Lacihabitans sp. CS3-21. Classification (GTDB taxonomy): domain Bacteria; phylum Bacteroidota; class Bacteroidia; order Cytophagales; family Spirosomataceae; genus Leadbetterella. Next base: position 34,923 of record NZ_RJUD01000116.1, on the reverse strand, counting down.
CAAGCATCTTCAGCTCGGATTTTTTCAAAACATAGGCTATAGAATTATAAGAATTTTGAAGGGCAACCTCCACTTCATCAGTGTCCATCCATCTCAATTCTTCTATGTTCTCTTCTATTTGTGGCTTCATATTTTTGTCAGAAATGAGTTTCATGGCATACCACTTGGTTTGTTTCAAAACCAGTTTTCCTTTTAACATGTAGGTATGCCATGTTGTACATATTTTGTCATTTACAATAACCGTTACACCACATTCCTCTTCAACCTCTCTTTCAGCGGTTTTTTTTGATTTTTCATTGGGATCTGCTTTGCCTTTGGGTAAATCCCAAAATCCCAACCGCTTCATCATGAGTATTTTACCTTCATGGTTTTCTACCACACCTCCGGCAGCTTTTATAACTTGGAGTTTGTCTTTGATTTTGAGTTTGAAAAGCTCTTCATTTTTTACCTCAAATGTCAAATGTCCAAGGTTTTGGGGTTTGTTGGCTTGAGCAAATTTAATAAAGTTGAGGATATTGCTGAAATTGGTATTTTTTACCAAAACATTACCCGACATCTCTTTAAATTCTATGATTTCTGTTTTGACATCATAAACAAAATCAAAGTTTTTGGAATAGTCTTTTACGAAATGCGTATTATCTGTGATAGAAATAGCTTTGTTATTGACAAATATGAGCATGCTGTTTTTTATAAAAATGTAAAATTAATCGAATTATCTATTAAAATCCCTCAGCCTTATATTTTTTAATGGTTTCGTCTTTATCTATTTTAAAAATTTCGTTACTTTGCAGTTAAATCAGTCTAGATGATTGGAATAATCATCTTAATTTTTAATGGAAATCTTAATTATACTTTTTCTAATTTTATTAAATGGTTTGTTCTCAATGGCTGAAATAGCCCTAGTTTCATCCCGAAAAACTAAATTAGAAATAGCTTCGAAAAATGGCGACACGAGAGCTACAGCAGCATTAGCACTGGCCAATTCACCCGGTAAATTTCTTTCTACAGTACAAATTGGCATCACGCTTATCAGCATTTTAACAGGTATATATTCTGGAGATACTTTCAAGGGATATTTGATACCGTTTTTTCAACAATTTGCTGGTTTGGCAGCCTATGCTGAAACACTCGCTGTGTTTTTTATCACTTTGGTATTGACATATGCCACTTTAATTTTGGGAGAATTGGTTCCAAAACGGATTGGAATGGCCAAAGCGGAGGAAATTGCCATGTATGCTGTAAAACCCATGGCTTTTGTTTCGCTAATCACATCCCCTTTTATTTGGTTGTTGAGCAAAACTTCAGATTTGATCTTTAAAATCATTGGTTTAAAAGAAAATGATAGCTCTGTAACAGAAGAGGAAATCAAAACACTGATGCAAGAAGGTGCAACTGGTGGTACCATTGAAGAAATAGAGCACGAAATTGTTCAGAACGTTTTTCATTTGGGCGATAGAAGAATTACATCACTAATGACCAATATCAATGAAGTGACTTTCTTGGATTTGGACGATGATTTTGAGGTGAATAAGGAGAAAATTATCGACAAAAAACACTCGGTTTATCCCGTTTGTCAGGATGGCATCAATGATATGCGAGGTCTACTTTATATCAAAGATTTGCTTGGAAAAGACCTCAACTTTGAGTTGCAGAGATTGGAAGAAAATCTTCGGACCGCTATTTATATTCCCGAAAACAACCATGCCTATCAGGTTTTGGAGAAATTTCAAGAAGAGCGTAAGCATTTTGGAATTATAGTGGATGAATACGGCAACGTGGTAGGAATTGTTACCATGAATGATATTTTAGATGCCTTGGTAGGGGATATTTCGGAAACCAACGAGTTCGAATTTGAAATTACAGAACGTGAAGATGGAAGTTTCTTAATCGATGCTTCCTTGCCTTTTGACGATTTCTTAAATGAATTCGAAATAGACTTGCCAACACGCAAAGAATACACGGGTTTTGATACCATGGGTGGTTTTGCTTTACATATTTTACAAGAAATTCCTTCAACAGGCGATACATTTGAATGGGGCGATTTTGAGTTTGAAATAGTAGATATGGACAAAAACCGCATAGATAAGATGCTGGTAACCAAAAAAACAGAGGACAAAGAAGATTAAGATGAATACCGCTAGAAAAATTGCTACTTTTTTATTAAAAACCAAAGCCGTAAAACTGAGTCCTGAAAAGCCATTCAAATGGAGTTCGGGTTGGAATTCGCCGATCTATTGCGATAACCGTATAACCCTCTCGGATGTAGAAGCCCGCACTTTTATTAAAAAAGCCTTAGCAAAAGCCATTAAAAAGGAATTTCCTGATGCCACGCTCATTGCAGGCGTAGCCACAGCCGGTATAGCCCAAGGGGCATTGGTGGCCGATTACATGAACTTGCCTTTTGCCTACGTCAGACCTAAGCCTAAAGAACACGGAATGGGTAACCAAATAGAAGGTAAAATAGAAAAAGGACAGAAAGTAGTCGTACTAGAAGATCTAATTTCTACAGGCGGAAGCTCTATTAAAGCTGCGGAGGCACTTATAGAGCAAGGAATTGAAGTAGTAGGGATGATAGCTATATTCACTTATGGATTTAAAACTGCTGACGAAAATTTCGCCGCAAAAAATCTAAAATTAGTCACACTCAGCAACTATACTTACCTCATAGACGAAGCTTTGAAACAAGATTATGTAAAACCTTCTGATGTTGAATCTTTGAAAAAGTGGAGGAGAAATCCGGCAAAATGGTAAACAATATCAATTAGTCAAAGACATAGCAAAAAAGCAGGACTAAAAGCCTGCTTTTTCCATTTTATTCAGTAAACTAAAAATCCATTAAAATCAGCGATACTTGTGTGTTAAAGGCCAACCAGTTGTTTCATCCGTGTGCCAAAAAAATCACCCAAACAAATCACTGCTCAAATATCTATCACCACGGTCGCAACAGATAAATACGATAAGGCCAGAATCTATTTCTTTAGCCAATTTTATTGCAGCTGCGGCTTGACCCCCAGAACTCATTCCTCCGAAAATGGCCTCTTTTTTAGCCAATTCTCTGGCCATAATGGTAGATTCTTCTTGTGAGATATCAAAAATTCTATCCACACGGCTTGGGTCAAATATTTTTGGTAAATACTCCACTGGCCAGCGTCTTATGCCAGGTATGGATGAACCTTCGGTAGGTTGACATCCAACTATTTGAATGTCAGGATTTTGTTCTTTTAAATACATTGAGGTGCCCATAATAGTACCCGTAGTACCCATCGAAGCCACGAAATGCGTGATTTTCTGATCCGTATCTCTCCATATTTCAGGGCCTGTGGTTTTATAATGGGCCAGATAATTATCAGGATTGGCAAACTGGTTCAATTGTAAATATTCATCAGTTTGTGATTTTTCTTCAGCATAGTCTCTACAGGCTTCAATGTTTTCTAATAAAATCACCTTTGCACCATAAGCTTCCATGGTATCCACACGTTCTTTGGTGGAGTTGGAAGGCATAATGAGCTCTATTTCAATATTATATAAACAAGCAATCATCGCCAAAGCTATGCCCGTGTTTCCACTAGTGGCTTCAATAAGTTTCATGCCTGGTTTTAAGTCTCCACGCTCCAATGCACTCTTAATCATATTCAGTGCTGGTCGGTCCTTTACGCTTCCGCCAGGATTGTTTCCTTCCAGTTTCGCAAAAATCTTTACGTTGGGGTTTGGACTAAGTCTACTTAATTCAGCAAGTGGTGTATTTCCAATCAAATCTAATATTCCAGGCATAAAATAGCTTTTATTTCAAAACTCAAATTTAAACCAAAAAGTGCATTTCGAAATGGCATTCGTACTTTTTTGTTTTTAATTAAAGTATTTTAGCAAAATCAATTGAAAATGTATTTTTTGTCTATAAAAAGGTCATTTAATTCATCAGGTCATTGTTAAATAAATTTATAAATGATATTTTCGCATTATGTATTCACTTAATCAATAAACCAATTATGAAAAAACTCTTTTTGGCTTTTTCGTTCTTATTTTCAACCGCAGTCGTTGTTGCCCAAGGCCCTTCAGGGACTTCTTACAACGCTAACACTAGGTTTGAACAATTAGGCGGAACTTTGCCTACTCCCAACACTTTTCGTACTGCGTCTGGTGCTCCAGGAAAGGATTATTTCCAAAACAAAGCAGATTACGATATCAAAGCAGAGCTGGATGACGTAAATCAACGCATAATTGGCTCTGAGATAATAACTTATACCAATTTCTCTACAGATGATTTGCGTTACCTATGGCTACAGTTAGACCAGAATTTATTTCAGAAAAACTCAATAAATGCATTAGGAAAAACTGGCGGAGTGAATCCACAAATGAGTAGCACGCAGCTCAATGGTATGAATTCACCAAGCTCTGTTAACACCACTATAACTGCCGAAAAAGAATATGGCTACAAGATAAAATCTGTGAAAGATTTAAAAGGTGCTAATATTCCCTATACCATTAACGGTACTATGATGCGTGTGGATATTCCGGTTTCATTAAAACCTACTATTGCTACTTCTATCAAGATTGAGTGGGAATACAACATTACCGAATACTATGGTCGTTCGGGCTATGAGTTTTTCGAAAAAGATGGCAACTACAACTATTTCATAGCCCATTGGTTTCCTCGTATGTGTGTATATGACGACGTAAGTGGATGGCAAAACAAGCAGTTTTTAGGTCAAGGAGAGTTTACGTTACCTTTTGGCGATTATAAAGTAGAAATAACGGTTCCTGATGATCATATTTTGGGAGCAACAGGTGAGTGCCAAAACTACACCAAAGTGTTGTCCAAAGTGCAGCAACAAAGAATGAAGGACGCATCCACTTCTAAAACGCCTGTAATTCTGGCAACACAAGCAGAGGCAGAAGAAAGAATGAAATTCAAAAGCACCAATAAACAAACTTGGATTTTTACAGCGAAAAAAGTTAGAGATTTTGCATTCGCTTCTTCACGTAGATTTATCTGGGATGCTATGCAAACCGATGTTTATGGAAACGGAAAGAAGATATGGAGCATGTCGTTTTATTCCAAAGAAGGAAATCCACTTTGGGAAAAATACTCTACGCGTGTTGTAGAACATACACTGCGTTCTTATGGTCAACATACTATAGAATATCCTTATCCTGTGGCTATCTCATGTCATGCTACCCGTGGCGGCGGTATGGAATATCCCATGATCAGCTTTAATGGTGGTAGACCTGAAGCAGATGGAACGTATTCTGAAGGTACAAAATACGGTATGATTGGTGTAATTATCCACGAAGTAGGCCACAATTTCTTCCCAATGATTGTAAATACCGACGAAAGACAGTGGACATGGATGGACGAAGGTTTGAATACTTTTTGCCAATATTTGGCCGAAAAAGAGTGGGACAAAGACTATCCAGCACGTAGAGGCGAGCCACAAGACATTGTGCCTTACATGAAAACGGACAAAACCCAGCAAGTGCCTATCATGAGTTCTTCAGACAATATCATGGCTTTTGGGCCAAATGCTTACGCAAAACCAGCTACTGGATTGAATATGCTTCGTGAAACCATTATGGGAAGAGAGCTTTTTGATGCTGCTTTCAAAGAATATGCCCGTCGTTGGGCCTTCAAGAGTCCTATGCCTGCTGACTTTTTCCGTACTATGGAAGACGCTTCCGGTGTAGACTTGGATTGGTTCTGGAAAGGCTGGTTCTACACTGTTGAGCCGGTAGATCAAGATTTGGCGGAAGTTCAATGGTATGCCTTGGATACACAAAATCCGGAAATTACGAAAGCTGAAACTCGTAAAATGGAAGAAGCCAAAGGTAAAACTATGAGTAAAATGCGTGATAAAACCGATATTGAAAAATCAGTAGTGGAGGCCGATCCATCTATGAAAGATTTCTACAATTCTTATGACAGATACGCAGTGACCGAAGCTGATAAAAAGAGATATGAGGCATACAAGTCGTCGCTTTCTGCTGACGATCAAAAACTTCTGGAATCAGGAATGAATTATTATGTTCTAAAAATCAAGAACAAAGGTGGTTTGGTGATGCCAGTAATCGTCCAAGCAGTTTACGAAGATGGCACTACAGAAGACTTTAGATATCCAGCCGAAATCTGGAGATTAAATGATGTTGAAATCACCAAAACTATTCCTACAAAGAAAAAAGTGGAGAAGTTTAAGTTGGATCCATATATGGAAATTGCCGATATCGATGGTTCAAACAACAGTTTTCCAAAAGAGCCAGAAGCTCCAACCAAGTTCCAATTGATGAAACAACGTTCATTTGGACCACAAGGTCCGAATCCAATGCAGGAAGCCAAAAAGAATGAGGCTGCGGGTGTTGGAAGTAGCGGCAAAAACTAAAATTTAGTGTTTTTGATTTCATAAAAGAGAGATAAGCTTAACCTTGTCTCTCTTTTTTTTGATGAAACTTGCAACTTTTCTATTTTGCGGTCATCTTTAAACGAAACAATCCTAGTTTGAGTCACGAATATATAAAAGATAAGACAACTGAGCTCGTGGAGCTTTGCAAGGTGGGCAATCCTGTGGCTCAGCGTGAGATTTATAATTTATATATAAAAGCCATGTTTAATACGGCTTTGCGGATAGTAGGGGACAGGGAAGAGGCTGAAGATGTGATTCAAGAGTCGTTTTTGGACGGATTTCTAAAAATAGGAATGTTTAGGGGCGATGCTACTTTTGGAGCCTGGTTAAAATCTATTGTAGTAAATAAGTCTATTGCAAAACTAAGAAGCCGAAAAGTAGTTCTAGAAGAAATAGACGACAAGTTGGAGGCAACCTTCGGAGATGAAGACGAAGATGATTTTGAGGAGAAAATGGAGACCATTGAAAAAGTAAAAAAGGCCATGAGTAGTTTACCAAATGGATTTAAATTGGTGCTAAATCTATATTTGTTTGAGGGTTACGATCACCAAGAAATAGGTAGTATTTTAGGAATTAGCGAGGTGACTTCTAGGAGTCAATATATAAGAGGGAAGTCAAAACTGTTGGAACTTTTAAAAGTAACACAATGAAATTAGAAGAGTTTATAAATAGAAACAGAGAGAAGTTTGAGGAGGAAGTATCTCCAAACTTATGGGCAAAATTAGAAAAGAAATTGCCCCAAAAACCTAAACCAACAATTTGGCTTAACAGTAAAATTTTGAGAATAGCTGCTGGCATAATTATTTGTTTGGGTGTAGGGTTTTGGTTTGGAAAATATTCCAAAGAAGAAGTTTTTGCTTCGAAACAAGATAAAATGATCAACTCAGAACCTACATTAGTCACTTACACCGAAGCTGTTAGTGAGAAAAAGAAAAACTTGGAGGACTTGATTGAGAAAAATCCAGAACTGCAAAAAGCATTTTTAGGTGACTTGTCAGACTTACAGAAAAACTTTGAATATCTGAAGTCTCAGCTGCCACATAATCCTAATCACGACCAATTATTTGAGGCCATGGTACAAAACCTTAAATGGCAGATTGAACTGCTCAACCAACAGACCGCCATTGCCGTAGATGTTAACAAACATGAAATACTTTAAGATGAAAGCCTATATTAGTTATTTAATTATCAGTATAACGTGTTTCGGTTTTGCCGATGCCCACGAAAGTCCTTTAATTGAAAAAAGGAAAGAGTTTAATTTTAATTATTCTTCCACTGGGATTGAAAGACTGGAAATTGTAAACCAGTTTGGAGATGTTAAAGTGTATTTTTCTAACCAAAAAAGCATTAGCGTAAATGTGCAAGTTACGGCCAATGCACCTACTTCAGGTCAGTTAGAAGAATTCATAGAATCCATAAATGTAAGCGGTACACGAAGCCATGATTTAATAAAAGTCTTTACCTCCATTAAAAAAGAAAACTATAACATGAATTCTTGGAATAAAGACAAAAAATCAAGTTTCAAAATTGATTATGACATTTACATTCCTAAAAACTTAGAATTGGTAATTTCCAATAGTTTTGGAGAAGTTGTTCTTCCTGACTTTTCTGCACCATTGACTTTAAATCTAAATTATTGTACCCTTCAGGCAGCCAAAATCTCCAATCCATACTCCAAAATAAACTTGAATTATGGCATAGCCAACATAAAAGCCTTACATGGCGGAGATATTAATTCAAACTTCACAGCAGTGAATATGGGAGAAATGCGAAATGTTAACATGAAAAATAATCATGGAAGCCTGAAAGCCAAGTATTTAGAGGATATAGAAGGTGTCATGAACTACTCAGGTGGAGTCTTTGGCAATATCAAAGAAGCGGTTAAATTGAATGTCAATTTCTCTAAAAACTTCACCATTGAAAACATTGATGAAAAAGTGAAAAAGCTGGAAATTTTCTCAAATTATTCGAACATCGATCTACCAATAAGCCAAAAATTCAACGGCGTTTTCGATATAAAAACCTCTAATGGTAGTTTTTGGGTTGATCCTGCCTTAATGGTCCACTTTTTCAAGAATTCTGAAGCGGATGGTAAAAAGAATGGTTTCAAGCCGAAAACATCAAATTCCTACCAAGGTAAAATAGGTACAACTACGAACACCGAAACCAAGATATTGATTATCTCTAACTTCGGTGACGTGAAAATAAAATAGGCACTATTCTTAGTACTGCCCAGTTCCTAACATCACAAGCGTGCAGGCTTCCAGTACTTCTGTTCCTTGGGCTTCGAGTTTTGTTTCTAATTCAAAATTCTCAGCTCCTGGATTAAAAATGACTCTTTTAGGTTTCATTTTTAATAGGAAATCCTCGTATTGTTGTTGATTTTTCTCGCTTAAATATACGGTTACCGTATCGATGTCTTTATCTATATCCTCTATTTTGGTTTTGATATTTACGCCGCCTACCTCGCCTTCACTTTGTCCGAATAGTTCAATGGAATGTCCTTTCTGAAGCAATCTTTCAGCAGCCATTAAAGCATATCTTCCAGGTTTTGTGGTAGCCCCAAGCACCAATGTTTTTTTGTTGTGCATTTTTTTAAAATGTTAAGCTTAAAGTTAATATTTCTCCTTTTCTGTTTACAATCACAGGTACGGTTTGACCTTTTTCAAATTTACCTAAAGCCGCCATATAACCATAAACGTCCTTTATGTCGTGTTCGCCTATTTTAGTAATAATATCTCCAGCTTTTAGCCCAGCTTTTTCTCCCGGTCTACCTTCAGATGCTCCGTCTAATTTTAGACCTACTCCATCAAATGAATAATCAGGAATTACACCCATAGTTACTTTGAAAGTACTTTTTGTGGCTGCTGAATGCGGGTTAGAAGTTTTCTTAAAATCAATTTTTGGACTTGCATTCAGTTTTTCAACCATCTTTTTGATATAATCTAAAAGCAATGCTTCTCCCTCATAATTAATCAAATTGGCGTCATCAGTTGGTTTATGATATTCTTGATGTGCCCCCGTAAACAAAAATAATACTGGAATATCCTTCAAATAAAACGAAGTGTGGTCTGATGGCCCTATTCCAGCTGAGTCTAGCGTATGTTTGATATTCATTTCTGAGGCCAATTTGGAGGCGTTTGCTTCCCAAAACTTACTTGTGCCAATTCCTCCAATACTCACGCCTTTGTCTTCTCTGTATCTGCCAATCATGTCCAGATTTACCATGCAATTGATGTTTTTTAAATCAAATGTTGCATTGTCTAAAAGATATTTTGAACCCATCAAGCCTAGCTCTTCCCCAGAAAAAGCCAAAAAGATAAAATTGTAATTTTCTGTGACCTTATTTTTTGCATAAAATCTGGCCAATTCTATCATTCCGGCTACGCCTGATGCATTATCGTCTGCTCCATTGTGAACCTGCCCATTGGAGTTCGCCATCAAAGAACTGCCTTGGTCGCCCATTCCAAGGTGGTCATAATGGGCACCAATGATGATAGATTCTGTCTTTCCGTTGTCTACCCAACCTAAAATATTGTTGGCATTTACTTGGGTAATATTTGGTGGAATTCCTTTTTTCGCAGCAAATAATTGTCTGTAATTGCCATTTTCCCCTAATGGTTTCAATCCTATTTTTTTGAACTGACCGATGATGTAATCGCCAGCCTTGGTTTCGGCAGGAGTGCCTGTTCCTCTTCCTTCTAGTTCGTCAGAGGCCAAATATGCAATGTGTTTTTTGAGGTTTTTAGTTTGAGCAGTAACTTGAAAAGAAACCAAAAGTAGAAATGCTAAATATTTCATAAAAGATGAAGCTTGTATTCTGTAAGACATATTTTTTGTTTGAAAGGTTAAATTTAATGAAATCCAAGAATTTATTTGGTATATATCTTATTTTTGCAAAAAAGAAAAGCTTATGTCGATGTTAGATATGATGGGAATGATGGGCAAAGTAAAGGATATGCAAGCCAAAATGCTTGAAGCCCAAGAAAAATTAGGTGAAATTGTAACAGAAGCCGAGTCGGGTGGGGGAATGGTAAAGGTTACTGTAAATGGTAAAAAAGAGCTATTGAATATCGAAATTGAGCCTGAATTGCTGAGTCCAACTGATGCCAAAATGGTGCAAGACTTAATCGTAGCTGCAGCCAATAAAGCTCTGGCTGATATTGACGAAAAAGTAAAAACCGAAATGAGCAAAGTAACCGAAGGCATGATGCCAAAAATTCCAGGCTTCGATTTAGGAAATATTTTCAATAAGTAGTTTTGAAAGATACCGCAGTTGTCATTCTCAATTATAATGGTGCTGGATTTCTTGAGCAATTCTTGCCTAAAGTTATTGAAAACAGCCCCGAGGCTGATGTCATAGTAATAGACAATGCCTCCACAGATAATTCGCTTAGTTTTTTAAGTAGCCATTGCCCGCAGATACAAGTCATTTGCAACAAGAAGAATTATGGATTTGCGGGAGGATACAACCATGGTTTGGCTCAAATTTTCAATGAAAATTTTGTTCTGCTCAACTCCGATGTGGAAGTTACACCCAATTGGCTAGTTCCCATATTGAATAGAGCTGCCGAAAATCCTAATCTTGCGGCCATTCAGCCAAAGATTTTAGATTATAATAAAAGAGACCATTTTGAATATGCCGGAGCTGGGGGAGGTTTTTTAGATAAGTATGGTTATGCCTTTTGTAGAGGAAGAGTTTTCGACACCTTAGAAAAAGACCGCGGTCAATATCAAACTCCTACGGATATTTTTTGGGCTACAGGTGCCTGTTTTTTTGTTAAGGCCAAGGTTTTTAAAGAATTAGGCGGATTTGATGAGCGTTTTTTCGCTCATATGGAAGAAATTGACCTCTGTTGGCGAATTCATAATGCTGGTTTCACTATTCAATACGAACCCAATTCTACAGTTTACCACGTTGGTGGAGGTACACTGAACAAAACCAATCCATTAAAAACTTACCTCAATTTTAGAAATAACTTGGCTATGTTGTTTAAAAACTTGCCAAGACATAAACTTTTCCCCATAATCTTCCTCAGGTTGATTTTAGATGGAATTTCGTCCTTGAAATTCCTAAAAGAGGGTAATGTGCAAGATTTTATTGCTGTAGCAAAAGCTCATTTTGGTTTTTACGCCATGATTCCGTATTTGACCAAAAAACGCAAGGGTTCTTATGGAGCTTTAAAAAAACTCAGTAATTTTTCGATAGTTTGGAGATATTTTGCAAAAAAACAAAAAACTTATTCTGAAATATGCTCAAAGTAGGCATTACCGGTGGTATAGGTTCGGGAAAAAGTTTGGTTGCCAAGCTGTTTTCCGTGTTGGGAATACCAGTTTATGCGTCTGATCAAAGAGCAAAATGGCTAATAGAGAATAATGCTGTAATAATTTCTGAAATAAAGGAAATACTTGGTGAAGAAGCATATAGTTTAGAAGGTAAGTATAATAAGGTTTTTGTCTCCAAAGCAGTGTTTCAAAATGAAGAATTGTTAAAAAAGCTCAACCAGATTGTTCATCCCAGGGTCAGGCAAGATTTCGAAGATTGGGTGCTGGTGCAAAATGTTCCGTTCGTAATAAAAGAAGCGGCGATCATGAACCGAAATGCTGGCCTTGATAAGATTATTGTGGTTAATAGCCCAAAAGATTTAAGGATAAAAAGACTTTTGAAAAGAGATTCACACCGAGATAAATCAGAAATTGAAAAGGTAATATCCAATCAGAAAACAGAGCAAGAATTCCTGGAAATGGCTGATTTTGTAATAAATAATGATGAAAATAGTCTGTTAATTCCTCAAGTTTTGGAAATTAATAAGAAACTTACTTCTTAAAACCGTCCTTAAGTTCCTTCACATGTCCTGCAACATCTCTATCGAAGTCTATCAGGTCATTTACAGTCTGAATGGCATGTATCACTGTGCTGTGGTCTCTTCCACCAAAATGATAACCAATGGCTTTTAGCGAAAGTGTCGTGAATTCTTTGGCCAAATACATCGCTATTTGTCTCGGCAAAACAACCTCTCTTAGTCTGGTTTTACCTTTGATATCAGTGACTTTTATTCTAAAATAATCGGTCACTACCTCAATAATTTTATCAATCGAAATCACCTTTTGATTTTCTTCTACTATACTTTTCACCCTAAACTTGGCCATGTCCAAATTTATTTTCCTACGGGTTAGCGACGAATCAGCAATAAGTGAAATTACAACACCTTCTAATTCTCTAACATTAGAATCTATGCAGTGAGCCAAATACTCTATTACTTCTTCATCCATTACGGCATTTTCTTCTTCTACCTTATTTTGAATAATGGCTATTCTCGTTTCAAGGTCAGGAGCTTGAATATCTGCTGTCAAACCCCATTTAAATCTCGAAAGTAATCTATCCTCCATGCCCGACAATTCTCTTGGAGGTCTATCAGAAGTCATCACTATTTGCTTACCAGTTTGGTGCAAGTGATTAAATATATGGAAGAAAGTTTCTTGTGTTTTTTCTTTTCCTGACAAAAACTGCACGTCGTCCAAGATTAAAACATCCACTCTCATATAGAAAGCCATAAAATCCTGTAGGCTGTTTTCCCTAATGGCGTTGATAAACTGGCTAGTGAACTTCTCAGAAGATACATAAAGTACAATTTTAGTATTTTCTGATTGTTTCTCTATGTAGTTGCCTATTGCTTGTACTAAGTGCGTTTTACCCAAACCCACACCACCATAAATCATCAATGGATTAAAAGAGGTCGTACTTGGCTTTTGTGCAACTGCAAAACTGGCGGCTCTTGCCAAACGATTGCAGTCACCTTCCACAAAGTTTTCGAAACCGTAACTTTTATTTAAGAATGACTCAATTTGTTTTTCATTAAATGCTTTGAGGTCGAAAGGATTTTTTTGCGTCGGAGCAGCTGCTGGAGGAGCAGACTGGGCTTTGTGTTGATGATTCCCATTTGTGGGATTTGACGCTGGTTTCGGAGCACCACGGTCTATTATAATGGTATATTCCAATTGGCCGTCTTTGCCAATGGCATAGTCCAAAGCTTTTCTAAGGATTTTTACATAATTGTCTTCGAGCCATTCATAGAAAAACTGACTTGGCACCTGAATAATAAGACGCTTGTTAATTAATTTATAAGGAATGATAGGTTCAAACCAAGTTTTATAGCTCTGCTCAGTCACATTCTCACGTATTACGGCGAGGCAGTCACGCCAAACTTGTGTTACATCGTTTTGAACCTTGGTTTCCAAATTCTATTTAATTAACTTTTTTAATCGTTTATTTTTGGGGCTACAAATGTAGAAAAAAAAAGTAAGGCAAATTGATTTATTTTTCTCAAAAAGTCAGCATCTTGGTTTAGTACAAAACAATTGAACCCTCTTGCTTATTTTTTTAAATAGGTTCTTTAAAAAATTAAATTTAAAAATTTCATATTCAATCTCTCCGCATGATTAGTTTTGTACTTTGGTTTATTGAAAGAAAATCAATATAAAATTTGGTTATTTTTCATTTTATAAATTTTAAAATGCACTTCTATGATTTTTAAAAAATATGCTTTGAGTATCATTTTATTTATTGTACTATTTTTAGTTAAACTTTCTCCATGGCAGCATTTTTTACATTCTAAAATATGGGTCATCTTTGCTTTTTTTGTAGCACTAGATTTTCTTATAAAAATGTTAGTTGAGCAAGGAATGGCCAACAAACGAGAAAATTTTGTTCAATTTTACCTCGCATCGGTAGTTTTAAGGTTTATTTTGCTTTTGGTTTTTATTGGATTTGGATTGTACATGTACAAGGAAAACCAGAATCTGTTCGTCGTTAATGTTTTTGTATTATATTTATTTTTTACAATTTTTGAAATTTCAACTTTACTTAGTAAATTGCGTCGTTTTTGAAAACAGCATATATTAAAACAGCGTTCATTAAAGTACTACATATGTTTAAATACATTTATTCCTTAGTTTTTTGTATTGTTTTAGGCATTTCGCCTGCTATTTCGCAGCACACTGATGAGCATGCACCCGCTCCTGCGGCTTCGCATGAAGAAGAGACTTTTGATATTGGTGGTATGATTATGCACCACATAGCTGATGAACACGGTTGGGAATTTACACATGGCGTAAAACTTCCTTTGCCTATAATTCTCTACACAGCAGACAGAGGTTTGGAAATGTTTTCTTCTAGTAAATTGGACCATGGTCAAGTTTACAACGACTACAAAAACGAGCATGAGCATATCGTTAGATTAAATGCAGACGGAACAGTGAACGAGACAGTTCATCCTATGGATTTCTCTATTACCAAAAATGTAGCAACCTTGATGTTGGGTGCTATAATATTAATATTGATATTTACCTCAGTTTCTAGAGGTTATGTAAAAAATAAAGGTAAAGCTCCAAAAGGCATTCAGTCATTCCTTGAGCCCTTAATAGTTTACATGAGAGATGAGGTAGTGAAACCATCCATCGGTAAAAACTACGGAAAATATTTTCCTTATTTATTGACCTTATTTTTCTTCATATTTATTAATAACCTTTTAGGCTTATTGCCAGGCGGTGCGAACCTCACAGGTAACATTGCGATCACATTGGTATTAGCAGTTATTACTTTTTTGATTACCAATCTAAGTGCAAATAAATATTACTGGAAACACATTCTATTGCCAGATACACCGAAATGGATGTGGTTTATTATGATTCCAGTGGAAATTGTAGGTGTGTTGATGAAGCCACTTTCATTGATGATTCGACTTTTCGCCAACATCACTGCGGGTCACATCATTATGTTGAGTTTATTTGGTTTGATTTTCATTTTCAAAAGTTGGGCAGTTGCACCAGCAATTAGTATATTCGCTTTGTTCATGAGTGCTATAGAATTACTTGTGGCGTTTTTGCAAGCTTTTATATTTACCTTACTTACATCGATGTATATCGGAAGTGCCATAGAAGAGCACCACGCAGAAGAACATCACTGATAAAAATATTCCTCTTTATTCCCCTATAAAGAGGTCAATTACAAATCATCTTCTGAGGGGAGGAGAAAATAAAAAAATAAAATTATGTCTTTATTGAACATTATTTTACAAGCAGTAGCAGACGGTAAAGGTCTTGCTGTTATGGGTGCAGGTATTGGAGCAGGTTTAGCTGCCATTGGTGCTGGTCTTGGTATCGGTAGAATCGGTGGAAGTGCTATGGAAGGTGTTGCACGTCAACCAGAAGCAGCTGGAAAAATCCAGTCAATGATGATCATCATCGCTGCCTTGATCGAGGCTGTGGCTCTATTTGCTGCTGTAATTTGTCTTTTGATCTCTTTCAAAATGGCTTAAGCCGTTTTAAAGAAATCTTAAATTCCCAACATTATTCACATTAGGTGTTAATGTTGGGAAGTTTTAAAGTATTAAAATTTTTAATTTTATAATTGTTTACAAAATGATTTTATTAGAAGGTAATTCATTGTTGAATCCGAGTCCAGGTCTTATTTTTTGGCAATTGGTGGTATTTGGTCTTTTAGTTTTTATTCTCTGGAAGTTTGCGTGGAAAGGTATTCTTTCTGCTTTAAAAGAAAGAGAAGGAGACATAGAAGGAGCTTTGCGTATGGCAGAGGAAACAAGGGCAGAAATGGCCAAATTGAAGTCTGATAACGACAAGCTTGTTGCTGAAGCTAAAAGAGAAAGAGACCTAATTATCAAAGAAGCTAAAGAAGCGGCTGATAAAATGGTGGCTGAAGCCAAAGACAGAGCTGTTGAGCAAGGAAACAAAATAATGGAAGATGCTCGTGAAGTGATGACCCAAGAAAGGGTTAAAATGATGAGCCAAATAAAGAAAGACGTAGCTTCTTTATCGATAGAGATTGCTGAAAAAGTAATCCGTAAAGAACTTTCAGACAAGGCAACTCAACAATCGTTTGTGAGTGAACTTGTTGCAGATGCAAAATTGAATTAATACCTCGGTCAAATAATTGATTGAAAATTTTTTAATAAAAGTATGTCAGAATCAATAGTTGCCTATCGTTATGCTAAAGCCTTGATAGATTTAGCGAATCAGCAAGGTGTGGTAAATGAAGTAAACAAAGACATGTTGTTTTTTGAAACAATATGTGAAGAGAACCCTAGTTTTGTGGCTGTTATGGCCAATCCGATTGTGCGACACGACAAGAAATTAGGTATTTTGAAAAAGATATTTGAAAATAATGTCAACAGCGTGACTTTCTCAATTTTTAGCGTCTTAACTAAAAAGAACCGAGAGAAACTAATTTATCCAATCGCGAAAGAATTTCAAAAATTGTATAATTTACAAACAGGGGTTCAAATAGTGGAAATTTCATCGTCAGTGGCTTTAACAGATGCTCAAAAAGCTCAATTTAGCAAATTGGTATCTGAAGCTATTAACAAGCAAGTGAAGATTCAGGAGAGTGTTGATGAAAGCTTGATTGGTGGTTATGTTTTGAAAGTTGGAGATACTCAAATTGATACTTCAGTTAAAAAGAAACTTAACGAATTGAAATTAGCACTAGCTTAAAAAAGAATTAGTTTTCATGGCTATAAAGTTGAGAAAGGCCTCCGTTATTTCGGAGGTTTTTTCTGTTTAAGGGGGTTCTGATTTTAAATATTGGTATTTTTTTTTTACCCGATATTATTTTCTCTATTCTGATAATATTATATAAATACATGGAGCTTATCTCTTTTATCACTTCTTGAATTTTTCTTGTCTATAGTATCCCAAATAATATTTTTGCAGTTAGGTTTTGCTTTAAGAAAATGTGTTTTTAGGGCAAGAATTGTTACTGAAGTGTTAATTCTTCTAATATTTCATAAAATTATCAAAATAATGAAAATATTTTTTTTTGAAAATTCAATTTAGACTTTGGGTAAGAAATGGAATAAATTCACTTTTCTTTCAATTCGAACAAAAAATGATATCTCTTTTTCTCGAAAAAGGGAAAAATAATGTGATTTTTATCTAATTTTTCACCAATTAGGTCAATTTTGGATATTTGGTAGAATAAAAAATCTTTTCTTGTTTTGTCCAAGTCATTTTGACTGTACAACAAAAAAAGATAAAATAATGAGACACATAGGAGCTAATTTGTACGTAAACAACGACACCGTTGAAATAATCGATTATTTAGTAGATAATAATCTTTTGCCAAAACCAGTTCAAAAAACTTTTGCAGTTATCAACCAACAAGGCATGGATTTAGACTTAGTAATGTTTAATCCAGATGCGGATGAGAATAAGTTTCTTCACTACAAATTTGTGGATTTTGCTTCCAATTCTGATGCTTTGAAATATTTGATTTCAATGTTTAGGAACCTAGCCACAGAGAATTATAACGTTTATACACCAGCACAGAAAAAACTGGAAGAGTTCTTGTATATGTTGCCAACCTACAGAGCACTTTTTGGCTACAAGTATAACGAGGATAATGAATTGTATCAACAAAAAAATTACGAATATTAAAATGAACTCAGGTTTCTTAATCAAAATCGCCATAGAGCTTTTGTTCGTTCTTTTTATTTCTATAAGTGCCTTTGGGCAGAGTTTTAATCCTTTAGAGGAAGATAGGAATTATAAGACAGGTAAAAGTGGGAAAATTAAAAAGTCAAATTTGACTTTTAAGAAAGTAAGCATGAGAATTGCTAAAAATTACAAACAGCCCGTTAAATTAGATAGCGTAGAGGCTTATCCATTGGTACTGCCAGGACGGCAGTCGCTTAGAAATAGAAATTATAAGAATAAATAATTAGTTTTCTTGGAAACAAGTACGGCATCTAGCTTCGTAGATGTCGTGCTCGCCCAAGAGTATTAAATTTTCTGCATCGGTTTTTCGATACGAGAAATGAGCGATATCTCCACATTTAACACAAATTGCGTGTACTTTTGTTACATATTCTGCAATCGCCAACAATTGAGGCATGGGACCAAACGGTAGGCCTTTAGAATCCATATCCAAGCCAGCTAATATTACTCTTTTGCCTTGAAAGGAAAGTATGTTGCAAACGTCTATTATAGATTGATCCAAAAACTGAGCCTCATCTATACCCACTACGTCACAAGTACCACTTAAAAGCAATATCTCTTCGGCAGTATTAACAGGAGTAGACCTGATGGTATTTTGATTATGAGAAACAATATCATTTTCATCATACCTAATATCGATTTTTGGTTTGAATATTTCTACATTCAGTTTAGCTATTTGAGCCCTTTTGAGTCTCCTAATCAATTCCTCTGTTTTACCAGAAAACATAGAGCCTGTAATTACTTCTATCCAGCCACTTTTGGTATCCTTTGCTATGCCTCTTTTGGGTTCAATGAACATATTTTGATTAATTTTACGTTTATGTTTAAAATGGCAAAGCATTTGCATAAGACCTAGTGTACCATTTCAAATAGATTACAAAAAAACAGAATTATCCGATGACCAACAAATGGAATGAGGCCGAAATAAAAAATACTTCTCAGGGATTTGCCGAAGTAGTTTGTGAAGAGTACTTTAAGTCAAAAGAAAATATTAATGGAAGTGAAATCATAAATCTGACAGAAGTAAAACAGCTTAATCTTTTTATCCTTAAAGAGCTATTTGAAAAATGGCAGAAAGAGGTGACCAATCTCAAAAGTCCATATTTTGATTATTCAGAGCCAGAGGTTCAAAAAGCATTGGATGATTTCATGAATATTCTTTCGAGGCATATTTCAATAGGCAAGGAACATTTTAGGAGTGTACTTGAAAGTGCTGTAAAAAGAACTATTTTTCTATTTTCTGACCCCAAATCTTTTTTTGTAGAGCAGATGAGAAATCTTCCTGAGTTTAAACTCACAGAGGATTGGTTGACCAAAAATGGGAAGTTTTTTAAAGATTACAACTGGGTTTTGAGAGATTTACTGAGTAAATTAAACGGAGTTAACTTTATTTATTCGAACGAAGCAATTGATTTCATAAATCAATTTTTTGATGGAAATCAAATGGAAGATCACGCTGCAGAACTATCTGATATATCGAAAATTGCAGGGGTAAACCAATCAATGACCAATGGAAATCCATTACAGTCATTTTTTGATAGCATTGAAGAATACAAACTTTCCAAGCCTCAATTGGTATCCAGAGAAGAGGTTGTTCATCGTCCTGTGGTAGAGGTAGTCCAACAAAAGGATGAACCTATAACGGAAATGAGGCTAACTCAGGTACAGGAAAAAATAGAAACGGTAATGATAAAGGATCCTGTTACGAAAACCATAGAAAAAGAGACTACCGTAACTTTGCATGAATCCATGCAGATGACGTCTGACAACAGTTCGCTATCGGATTTTCACCAAAAAAGAAAGATTGACTCTATCAAAGGAAACATTTCATTGAACCAGAAGTTTTTGTTTATCAATAATTTATTTGGGTCTGATTCTAATGTTTTTAATGGGGCTATTGAAGAATTAGAAAACTGCAGCAATTTCTCTGAAGCTAAGGAACAAATGATTAAGAAATATCTGCCTAAATATAAATGGGATTTGAACAGTCCAGAGGCTGAAGAGTTTTTCGATATTTTGAAAAGAAGATTTAATTAAAAAAAAAAGGCTTTCAAATATTTGAAAGCCTTTTTTTTAGTTTGCCATCTCTGATAAGAATTTTATTCTCATCAATCTCAACTCTTCTTCGGTTATTTCATCGTCATAATCGTCGAATTCTTTAATCGCCAATTTGATGTCATCAGAGGCAGAGGTCATGAAATATTCATAAATATCTTTTTGCTTATCTTTATCAATAACTTGGTTGATATAATAATCAAGATTAAGCTTAGTGCCTGAAAAACAGATGCTTTCGATTTCATTTAAAAGCTCCTCGCCGTTCATTTCTTTTGCTTCAGCTATTTCTTCTAGATCAATCTTTCTATCGATTTGTTGAATGATAAATATCTTAGTTTTAGACTTATTAACGGTAGTTTTTACCATTAAATCTGCCGAAGTCTCTATTTCATTATCTTTTACATATTTGATAATCAAATCTAAAAACGGCATACCGAATTTCTGCACTTTACCCATTCCTACTCCATTGACCTGAGCCAATTCTTGTATATTGGATGGATAAGTGGTGGCCATTTCTTCCAACGATGGATCTTGAAAAACTACGTAAGGTGGTACATTTTTCTCTTTGGCTATTTTTTTACGAAGTGCTTTTAGCAATTCTAATAAAGCCTGATCAGATGCACCGCTACCCCCAGATGGGCCTGCAGTTTGTTGCAATTCGTCTTCTCCACTGCCTTCAGTTTCGTTGAGATCGTGGTCTTCTGAGAAAGTAATGGTGTAGGGGTCTTGGAGGTATTTTTGACCCTTTTCCGATATTTTTACTACTCCGTAGTTGTCTATGTCTTTTTCAAGATATCCAAAAACCATCAGTTGTCTAATGATGGACACCCATTTGTCAGCTGCAGATATTTTGCCATCTGCATTGATATCCGCCTTTGGTTTTTTATTGACAACTATTTCGTCCTCATCCTCTTCTTCTTCTTCCTCGAATTTTTCTGAAAGATTAAAATATTTTAATCCTTTGCCAAACATTTCAAGTTTATCATGCTCATAACTCGCTATGGCAGGATTGTCTTTTGTGTTGGCAGTAAGAATATCTGCTATGTGATTGGCTGAAAATCTTTGTTCTGTCTTTAGGATCGTATTCAGTGCCAATTCAACTTCCTCTTCTCCTTTGAAAGTTTTAGTTGGTTTATTACAGTTGTCACAGAATCCACAATTTTTTTCTGTTTGTTCACCGAAATAGCTCAAAAGTTGTCTTCTTCTACAAACGCCTAAAGAAGAATACGCAACCATTTCCATCAAGAGTGCTTTGGCATTGTCTCTCTCTGTTACGTTTTTATCTTTATTGAATTTTTCTAGTTTAGTTATGTCATCTAATGCGTAGAACATCAAACATGAACCATCCAAGCCATCTCTACCGCCTCTACCAGTTTCTTGATAGTATCCTTCTAATGATTTTGGAGCATCATAATGTACGACAAACCTAACATCTGGCTTGTCTATTCCCATTCCAAATGCAATAGTGGCCACCACCACGTCGCAATTCTCGTTTAGGAATGCATCTTGGTTTTTCATTCTCACGTCAGAATCCAAGCCAGCGTGGTAAGGCAACGCTTTAAAGCCATTGACTACCAAAAGTTCAGCGATTTCTTCTACCTTTTTTCTGCTCAAACAGTAAACAATTCCTGATTTGCCTTTGTATTGGGCTAAAAAGTTTATGAGTTGTTTTTTCGCATTTTGTTTCGGTCTTACTTCATAATAAAGATTGGCCCTGTTGAAGGAGGTCTTATAGATAACAGAATCATCCATGTCCAAGCTTTTCTTAATATCCAACTGAACTTTGGGAGTTGCAGTCGCCGTCAAAGCTATAATAGGAAGATTATCGTCGATACTTTCGATAATTTCCTTTATTTTTCTATATTCAGGTCTAAAATCATGTCCCCACTCCGATATACAGTGGGCTTCATCAACTGCCACGAATGATATTTTGGCTTTCTTCAAAAACTCAAGATTGTCAACTTTAGTTAAGGATTCAGGGGCTATATAAAGAAGCTTGCATGCACCACTAACCACGTCGTTTTTGACGCGATTCATTTCTGATTTATTCAGCGTGCTGTTCAAAAACTGGGCATTTATTCCAAAAGCCATCATCTGATCCACTTGGTTTTTCATCAAGGCAATCAATGGCGATATTACTATAGCAGTTCCATGAAGTACTGTGGCTGGAAGTTGGTAGCAAAGTGATTTACCTGCTCCCGTAGGCATTATTACAAAAGTATTTTTGCCAGAGACAATACTTTTTATAATTTTTTCTTGCTCTCCTCTAAAGTTATCAAATCCAAAGATTTCTTTGAGATTTTTCTTTAGGTCATTTTCAATTGATACATCAATCATAGCTAGTTCTATAAAGCTTTAAAAACTAAAGCACGCTTATTGAGCGTGGTGAATTAAATTCTTAATGCCAATATACAAAAAATGTTTTGTGATTTTGTTAAACTCAAATATTTGTTTCACTAAAAAAAAACGGATTACAAGCCTTACATTTGCAGTAGAAATATCGCTTTTTTTAAAGTGGAGACGAAAATAGAAAAAAAAATAATTGAAATTGCCAAAAAAGTACTAACTGATGAATCAGAGGCAATTAAATCTTTGATTAGTACAATAGATGATAAATTTGAACAAATTATTTATGCCATATTAGCTTCTAAAGGTAAAATTGTTCTTACAGGAATTGGAAAAAGTGCCATTATTGCACAAAAAATTTCTGCTACACTTAATTCTACAGGTCAAAAAGCGGTGTTTATGCATGCTACAGATGCCATGCATGGAGATTTGGGAATTATTGATAAAGAAGATATTATTATCTTTTTGTCAAAAAGTGGTAACACACCTGAGATAAAAGTTTTAATGCCCCTTTTAAAAAGATTAGGTAATAAAATCATTGCTTTGGTTTCAAATGTAGCATCTTATTTGGCCAAAAACTCAGATTTTATCATAAATGCACATGTTGATTCAGAGGCCTGTCCGCTCAATTTGGCTCCTACCACTTCTACAACCGTAGCTTTGGCTTTGGGTGATGCTTTGGCCATTTGCCTTCTTGAAGCTAGAGATTTTTCCAAAAAAGATTTTGCCAAACACCATCCTGGTGGAAGCTTAGGTAAAAAGCTATATTTGAGGGTTTCGGATATTTATCCCAACAACGCTCTGCCTATAGTTCTTGAGTCTGCTGATATACAAAGTGTAATACTCGAAATGACAACTAAAAGACTCGGTTCCACAGCCGTTGTTAACCCAAATAATGATTTGGTTGGAATTATAACTGACGGGGATTTAAGGAGAATGTTGAATAACACAAACGATTTTTCAACTTTACGAGCAAAAGATATAATGGGAATTTCCCCTAAGATTATCCATCCTGACGAGTTTGCTGTAAACGCATTGGTAAAAATGCAAGATATGAATATCACACAGTTGGTGGTGTCGGAAGAAAAAAAAGTTTTGGGTTTTGTACATTTACACGATTTATTAAAAGAAGGCCTTATTTAAGGTTAAAAAAATAGTAATTTTAGGAATGAGAAAAGTTGATTTTTTAGTTATTGGGTCAGGCATAGCGGGTTTGAGTTTTGCCATTAAAGCCTCCAAAAAAGGTAAAGTGCTTATACTTACCAAAGTGAATGCTGACGAAACCAATACAAAATATGCACAAGGGGGCATAGCTACTGTTTTTGACCCAAACACAGACTCATTTGAAAAGCATATTTCGGATACACTCATTGCTGGAGATGGACTTTGTGATAAAAAAATTGTGGAAATTGTAGTCACTGAAGGCCCTGATAGAATAAATGAACTGATAGAATATGGTGCAAATTTTGACAAGGAAGACTCTGGTGAATATAATCTGACACGCGAGGGTGGACATTCTGAAAAAAGAATTTTACACTATAAAGATATTACTGGCTGGGAAATAGAGCGGGCTTTGTTGGAACAAGTTAAGGCTAATCCCAATATAGAAATACTAACCCACTTTTTTGCTGTGGAAATTATAACGCAGCACCATTTAGGCAAACCAGCCGATGAGCATATCGAATGTTACGGGGTGTATGCCCTCAATGTGAATTCAGGGGAAGTGGAAACCATTTTGGCTAAAAACACGCTGATGGCTTCTGGTGGTGCGGGGCATATTTATGCAGCCACCACCAATCCTATTATTGCTACAGGAGATGGAATAGCGATGGTTTATCGTGCTGGCGGAAAAGTCAGAGATATGGAAATGATGCAGTTTCACCCAACTTCTTTGCATAATCCAGGTTCTTTTCCCAGTTTCTTGATTACCGAAGCGGTAAGAGGGGAAGGAGGCGTTTTAAGAAACAAATCGGGTAAAGAGTTTATGTATGAATATGACGAACGCGGATCGTTGGCTCCTAGAGACATTGTGGCGAGGTCTATTGATGCAGAAATGAAAAAAACAGGGGAGGAGTTTGTTTATTTGGACATTACTCACAAACCAAAAGAATTGATTTTGGAGCATTTTCCCAATATTTATGAGAAATGTTTGAGTCTGGGTATTGATATTTCTAAAAACATGATACCTGTAACGCCTGCAGCACATTATTTGTGCGGAGGAATACTGGTGGATGAAAACGGTCGTACAAGTATAAGTAACCTTTTTGCTTGTGGGGAGTGCTCATCAACAGGTTTGCATGGAGCCAATCGTTTGGCTTCTAATTCCTTGCTTGAAGCGGCGGTTTTTGGTCATAGAATATCTTTGGTGGCAGTAAACGAATTGGATAATGTGAGCTTCAATGAAAAAGTCCCTGATTGGAATGAGTTTGGAACAGTTCAGTCTAATGAAGAAATTTTGGTGACACACAATACCAGAGAGCTACAAAGAATGATGTCGGATTATGTGGGTATCGTAAGAACTGATTTCAGATTGGAACGTGCTCTGACTCGCTTAAATATGCTCAAAGAAGAAACCGAGGAGTTTTACAGAAAAACTAAACTTTCAGTGAAACTTTGCGAGCTTCGGAACTTGATTTTGTGTGCTCAAATGGTGATTCATTCAGCCCAAAAACGAAAAGAATCTAGAGGGCTTCACTACAACACCGATTACCCATATCACTTGGGTGGAGAACCTCAGAATACGGTAATTTCAAGGGGTTAAATGCTTTTTTGGACTAAAAATTAGCAGTTTTCAATTTTTTTTTTGAAATTTGGCACAATAGCCTCATTAACATAAAATAAAACGCAATGAATAAGTTTAAATATATACTGGAAAACAATCTTTTTGGGGTCTGTAGTAAGATTGGTGAAAAGTTGAATTTTTCCGCCAAAAGTATAAGAATGTACTTTATTTATGCATCGTTTTTTACCCTTGGTTCACCAGTAATCATCTATTTGGTGTTGGCTTTTTGGATGGAAATAAAAAATCAAGTTAGAAGCAGCAACGGCTCTAGCATTTGGGAGATTTAACGGTCTACTTCGCCCATCACAAAATCCAAAGAACCAATAATCGCCACCAGGTCAGCTATCATCCAACCTTTCGAAATTTCAGGTAAAACCGAAAGGTTATTGAACGAACACGCCCTACATTTTACCCTTGTGGGTACATCACTTTTACCGTTCGTTCTGAAGAAAAAGCCCAATTCCCCTTTTGGATTTTCGGCCCTAGCATAAAAATCCATTTCCACGGGTCTTATTTTTTTCGGTACAAAAGCTTGAGGATCAAAGTCTCTGGTACGTTTGTGTTCTTTGGTGAGTTTTTCTAGGCATTGTTCAATAATTCGAATTGATTCCCAACACTCCATTAATCGTACATAGTTTCTATCCCAACAATCACCCGTTTTTCCCATTTTACCTTCACCTATTGGAATATCAAATTCTAACTCAGGATATACAGAATAGGCATCTACCCTTCGAAGGTCATATTTTAAACCCGAACCTCTCAGAACAGGTCCAGTGCAGCCATAATTAATGGCCAAATCCATCGGTAAAACGCCAACACCAGCTGTACGATTGATAAATATATGGTTATCGATAATAATCTGCTTGAGTTCTTCTAATTTGGGTTTTAGGTAATTCACAAATTCAAGGCATTTTTCCTCAAAACCAAGCGGTAAATCATAGAACAAACCGCCTACCCAAATATAATTATAAAGCATTCTTGCACCAGAAACCCATTCCAATAACCTTTGGATAGATTCTCTGTCGCGTATCAGCCATAAAAAGGGCGTTTGAGCACCAATATCTAATGCATAAGTTCCTATGGCTATAAAATGCGAAGCAATCCTGTTGAGTTCTGCCACTAAAACTCTGATGTATTCTATTCTTTTCGGAAGAGTATTTTCTATGCCCAGCATTTTTTCCACGCCCATCACATAAGCATGCTCAGAGTTCATGGCAGCTACATAATCGAGTCTGTCAACAAAAGGGATGATTTGGTTAAAAGGCAAGGACTCGGCGTGTTTTTCAAAACAGCGGTGCAAATAGCCCAAGTGCGGAACCACCTCTTTGATAAGTTCACCATCCGTAACTACTTCAATTCTAAGTACACCATGCGTAGAAGGGTGTTGTGGACCAAGATTAATGAGCATTTCTTCCGACGAAAGATTTTCATAATTAAATTTTGTCGGTTCAGACTCAGTAAGGTTTTCCCTTCTATATTTGTATTGAATTTTTTGCATCGAAATTTTTTCTGGTTCAAAAATAAAAACAAAAATCTAGATTCAAGTTTAAAATGCACGAAATCGAACCTTTTTATAATTGGCAAAAGTATTATCTGCCCTACGAAGACACCAAAAGTCCGTTTTTTGAGAAACCCGAAATCAATCAATACCGAAACACCGTTTACAGTTATTATCTACATCCCGATTGGGACGAAATAGGTTCAGAAACACTGTATTTGAAAGTTTTGATGGTCAATTACTCCTTGAAATATGCTGTGATTGAGCTGATTGGCGAATGGAACGATACGCTGCACAATGATGTGATGTATCTCAAACGAAACATTGTAGATATTTTTCTGAAGCAGGGCATCAAGCATTTTGTCTTGATTGGCGAAAATCTTTTTCAGTTTCATGGTGGCGAAGACGATTATTATGAGGAATGGTTTGAGGATGTAGAAGATGGCTGGATAGTAGCCCTTAATTTTCGAGATTTCATTCTGACAGAGTTCTCTAGATTTCACCTCGACTATTACATCAATTATGGCGGAACTTTGCAGATAGAAAATTGGCGAACACTCAAACCCGATCAGCTTTTTTCATTGATTCAGACATTAATTCAGCGTAGATTGACCTAATGGTAAGCTTTTTGCGTTATTAGATTTGAACCAGCCAAGCCAGTTGCTTGTTAGCATAAAAAACAATTTTCATGGATCAGTCTTTTTTAAAACACATTTACGAGAAACATCAGAATACCGAGGCGGTGCCTTCTACCAAAGATATTTCCTCTTGGGCTATAAAAGTGATTCGCTTACTTTATCCCGAGCAAGCCAAGGAGTTTTTTAGAAGTGTGGACGAAATAGAAGGGGAGTTTTGGAACCTCGGAAACGAGTTAAAGCATCTTTTGGAAACTACGGATCAATGTAAAAATTGTGATATCAGCAAAAAGGTAAACGCATTTAATGAATCTATTCCTGAGTTGTTTAGGTTACTAAATACAGATGTAGATGCCATTATGGAGGGTGACCCAGCCGCAAAAAGTAAGTTCGAAATCGCCAGGGCTTACCCTGGTTTTTATGCTATCTCATTTTATAGGTTAGCTAATTTTTTACACAAACTTGAAGTGAATCTGATCCCAAGGATTCTTACGGAATTCGCACATTCTCGTACGGGAATAGACATTCACCCAGGAGCCGAAATTGGCGAGTATTTCTTCATTGACCACGGAACGGGTGTGGTGATTGGCGAAACCTGCGTCATAGGCAACCACGTGAAAATATACCAAGGCGTAACTTTGGGAGCCTTGAGTGTGGAAAAAGCATTGGCCAACACCAAACGCCATCCCACTGTGAAAGACAATGTGGTGATATATTCTGGAGCAACGATTCTAGGTGGGAATACCATAATTGGCGAAAATAGTGTTATTGGTGGTAACGTTTGGTTAACCAAATCTGTACCTGCCAATTCAACGGTTTACCACAAGCCAGAAATCAAAGTAGTTGAGAACGAAGCGGTATAAATATGCTCATCAATAGCGAGGAATACCGTGCAATGTTTGAAGTGGAGGATAACCTTTGGTGGTATAAAATTCTTCATGGAAAAGTAATTTCCGAGATTAATTCTTTTGCAAATGGCAATAAGCAAATCAAAATTTTAGACGCTGGTTGCGGTACAGGTGGTTTGCTTTTAAAACTACAAGATGCTGGTTATCAAAATATTCAAGGCTTTGATTTTAATGATGATGCCGTGGCGTTTTCGAAAAGTCGTGGACTGAATGTTCAAAAATTGGACATCACCCATCTTCAAGGAGTTTTTGAAAAAGAAAGTTTTGATGTCATTGTTTCCGATGATGTGCTTTATCAGTTTGAGGATGACGTTATCGAAAAAACGATTTCTTCCATAGTAGATATTTTAAAACATAATGGCATTTTTATCACCAATAACAATGCTTTTGAAATCTTTAGAGGTACACACGATATCGCCGTAGGAAGTAAAAAGCGTTTTATTTTGAAAGATTTCAAAGCTTATTTGTCAAACGCAAAAGACGTATCCATCTTAAAACACCATTATTGGTCGCTTTTGCTTTCTCCATTGATATTGGTGGTTCGTTTGGTACAAAAACTCAAATTGAAACTCCATTTGGTTGATTTACAAAATATTAAATCAGACGTTGAAATGCCCTCTGAGTTTATGAACAACCTGTTTTACAATATCTGTATAACAGAAAGTAAAATCCTTAAAAAATCACCTTTCGGTAGTTCCTTATTTTTGGTCATAAAAAAAGAAAAATGACGATTTTCGGGTGATTTTAGCCCATAGCTTCCTATTTTTGCATCCCAATTTAATTTTTATTTATGAGTGTTAGAGTAAGATTTGCTCCAAGTCCCACAGGACCTTTACATATTGGTGGTGTTCGTACTGCCCTTTACAACTATCTTTTTGCAAAAAAAATGGGTGGAACCATGATTTTGAGAATAGAAGATACCGATCAAACGCGATTTGTAGAAGGTGCCGAGGAATACATCCAAGAGGCATTGGAATGGGTAGGTATAAAGATAGATGAAGGCGTTCAACAAGGCGGAGCATTTGGACCTTACAAACAATCAGAAAGAAAAGAGATTTATGGTAAATATGCTCAGCAATTGGTAGAGGCAGGCAAAGCCTACTATGCCTTTGATACTTCGGAAGAATTGGATGAGTTGAGAAAAACTTTGGAAGAAGCCAAAGTCGATAATATTTCTTACAATGCGGTGACAAGGATGCAAATGAAAAACGCCTTGACCTTGTCTGCAGAGGAAGTGGCGGCCAAAATCCAAAATGGCGAGCCGCATGTCATTCGACTTAAAGTGCCTTTGAAAGAAGAAATCAGGTTTAAAGATATCGTGAGAGACTGGGTGGTGGTGCATTCTTCTACCATCGACGATAAGATATTGATGAAGTCTGACGGTATGCCCACTTACCATTTGGCCAATATCGTCGACGATCATTTGATGGAAATCACACACGTGATTCGTGGCGAGGAGTGGTTGCCATCGGCTCCATTGCATGTATTGCTTTACAAAGCCTTTGGCTGGACTCCCCCAGAATTTGCACACTTGCCTTTGTTGCTAAAACCAGAAGGAAACGGCAAATTGAGTAAAAGAGATGGCGTTTTGGGAGATTTTCCAGTGTTTCCATTGGAGTGGAAAGACAAAACCACTGGAGATATTTCTAGAGGATTTAGAGAAGATGGATATTATGCCGACGCTGTGGTGAATTTCTTGGCATTTTTGGGCTGGAATCCGGGCACCGAGCAAGAAATCATGACCTTGGATGAACTGATTGCGGCTTTTGATATCAACAATATACACAAAGGAGGAGCGAGGTTTGACGTAAACAAAGCCAAATGGTACAACCAAATGTACCTTCGTCAGAAAGACGAAGCTTTGTTGGCGGGAGAGTTGAACATTACTTTAAACGATTCATCGCTTTCAGAAAAAATCGTGAAATTGATGAAAGAACGTGTAACTTTCACCAAAGAAATGATATCCGAAGTGCCTTATTTGTTTGAGGATATAAAAGAATATGACCAAGAAATTGCTCAGAAAAAATGGGATGATATGGCAAAAACAGCCATGCCAGTCGTGGCCAAAATTCTTGAAGGCGTGGGGGATTTTAATTCAACAACCATTCATGATGCTCTTTTTGCAGGTTTAGAAGCAGAAGGCATCAAGCCAGGTAAAATCATGCAAGCTTTGCGTTTGGCCTTAACTGGCGAAGGCAAAGGACCTGATTTGATGTTGACCATAGAGATATTGGGCAAAGAAAAGTCTGTTGCAAGAATAAATAGGGCATTGGAGGTTTTGTAAGAATTCTCATTTTATGGGAGTTTTTACATCCCATAAAAAATACAATACATCATCCCCAAATTAAATGCTGCGTGGCAGGCGATGGCACCTAAAAGGCTATCAGATTTTTTGCGGAAATAGAAAAAAATGAGTACGAATTGAATTAATGAGTAATTCAATAATTTGAATTTTATTTCAAATAAACCAATCAAAACTTCCAGTTTTGAAAAATTATAATAATATTTCTATCTTCACACTGTAATTGGTAGCAAATATGACAATCATTCTTAAAAAAGGCCAACATCTTGAGGATTTACTTCCAAAAGCTACTTCCGTGAAGGGAGGTAAAAAATTGGATGCTAAAAAGTATTTGGGCGTGTTGAAACAAAAAGAAGATCCCTTAGAAATTCAGAAGAAAATACGTGATGAGTGGGAGTAAAATATTGATAGACACCACTATTATAAGCTATTTATTGAAAGGAGATTAAGGGTGAGAACTTTTTTTTACTTTAAAGTATTTAAGCACCCTACCTTAGAATAGAAAATCTCGCCTTACATCCCATAAAAAATACAATACATCATCCCCAAATTAAAGGCGGCGTGGCAGGCGATAGCTCCGAGTAGGCTATCGGTTTTTTTGCGAAAATAAAAAAACATTAAACTCACCAAAAACATACTCAGAACCCACAGGAGGGTGGGGATGGGGTAAAAAGCCCATTGCTCGTTTACGAATACCAAGCCGAAGTGCGAAATATGCGTAAGGGCAAAGGCGGTGCCATCTACGATGGAAGCTTTTTTCTCGCCTATAGAGTTTTCAAAACTTTTGTGTACGATGCCTCGGAAAAACAATTCTTCACCGATGGGACTAAATATCATCCCCGTTATGGCCATAATGCCGAATAGGTTCCGTTTGTCTGCCGCCGAGATGTTTGCCGGAATTTTATATGATTTGCCGATATATTGATACCAGTTTTGGTAAGAAGTATCATATAAGATTTTACCCAAAAAATACAGCATAACACTGGCCGCTAGCCCAGCCAAAAAGGCGACAAACAGCCATTTGAAACCCTGAGCTTTTTGGATACCGATGGCTTTGCGACCCGCTTTGTTCAAAAAAATAAACGGAGCTAAAGCCGAAACCGTCATGATAAGGCCGATAGCCCCATAATTGCCCGAAGCATTGGCCTGAAGCACCAAAACAAACCGCGGGACACAGACCAATAATATCAGAAATAGACCAAACTTCCAGTTTAGGTCAAAGATTTTGCTGAAGAGGGGTTTTAGGTGGGGGGGCATGTTTGATAAAGGTAATTTTGAAAAAAAGTTTTAGAGTTTTGCTTTCTGACTGGTTTTGGATGACTTAGTTTCAATTTGTACCTAAGTTCATTAGAAGGACAAAGTTTAAGTTTGCAACACTGTCCACTTAACTCAAAATATGTGTTATCAGGTTGCATTTTTATCTGTTCGAAATAATTCTGCATTTAGTTTATGGTCACTTTTTTCTATCATTTATTGTCGTCCCCAATAAATGGGTCAAAGCTTATGTAATTCGGCTTTTGAAAATAAGGATACTTTAAGTTTAGTATTTTCTCATTTTCTTCATCTTCAATAACGAACCTAAAAGTTGGATCTCTATATTCTCCTCTTACAACATCTTCGATTTGTGTGATTGTATAAATGCGATAAACCGCATTATACATGTAAAATGTTGGAGTGTTTACAATAAATATTCCTTCAAAGGAGTAATCTTGCAATGAGAATTTATTGTCATTATATTTTATTCTAAAATGTTCTTGAACCAAATCTATATTCTGGTTAAACCACTCAAGTTTATTGGACATGGTTTGATTATATGACTTGTTTTTCTTAGAACCAACGGCAAACACATTATAGTCGTTCCTTTGATTAACAATGTCGTAACGTCCAAGTAAATGCTTACAATCGGAAATGTAAATCTTCTTCACCTTTTTCACGATAATAATGAAGTCAACCTCACCAAGACCTTCAATATCTATGTTTACATATCCCTGAGATGATTTTAGGTACTTAACATTTCTGTCATATGGTATTTTTTGGTTTTGTAGTTTCTCTTCAACTGCGTCATCTAACCATTTGTCATGTTCATTTTCTTTTGTGTGGACATATTTTTTAAAGCAGTCATTTTTCATCCATTCAGCGGGAGCTTTTCCCCAAGGAATTGCATTTGTAGAAAATTGTATAATTGATTCTGTCCAAGAGTTTTTCCCGAAATGAGCATAATCCTTGTTATCAATATTCCAAATAATAATTGGTCTATATAAATAGCGGATTAAACTGTAAGGTTTGCAAGCTAAATCGAGCAAATCCATTTTATTATTTTTGTCAAGTGTAAGTCCTCTAAAAAACTGTTCAGATACATCTAAAGGTACCTCGAATAAGTTATACAGATTGATAGGTAAATCTTGCCAATGTA
Source organism: Lacihabitans sp. CS3-21 (assembly GCF_024343675.1). GTDB lineage: Bacteria > Bacteroidota > Bacteroidia > Cytophagales > Spirosomataceae > Leadbetterella. Next base: position 2,081 of record NZ_RJUD01000116.1, on the reverse strand, counting down.
CACCAACAATTTCACCTCCTTTGGGTTCATTTTGCTGATGAATAGATGCAATTAAATGTCTGATGTCTTCATATCTTATTCCGAAACAATTTTGAAGTGTTGCTTTTAGATGGTCAATACCTTTATTGTCCACAACGGATTTTGTTAATTGCGAACCTAATTCATTTTTGATATGCTCAAATATGAACTCGTAATGATGACGTCTGCGGAAAACATAAAGGTTGTGTTTATCAAAAGAAACATCCGTTACATCATCAATCATAGTTTGTTCTGCAAATAAGTCTACACACATCAAAATCATCTCACCCAAAAATAAAAGGTCATGAAGAATAGTTTCTATTCTTTCGCGGAATTTCGTGTCTGCTGATTCTCCCGTTACCATCTGAATTTCGCAACCCATTTCCAATATAAATTTTAAAATTCTACGGTATTTGGCAATATATCTACCGCTTATGTCAGGTGAAATGTCTTGATGAGCATGTAAGTATGATAACTCTGTCGCTTGCTCATGAAACCAAAAGATATTCTGATAAAACCTATAAGATTTTTCGTTGTGGCAAATTTCTTTGAATTTCTTAATGTAGTATTTTAAAGAAAATGAAACTATTTCACGTACTATATTTTGGTCTGGAAACGGTCCGAAGCCATATTTCTCGATAATAAGTCTGGAAAGTTCTGTCCTGAATTTTGCTTCAGCTATCTTCTCTCCTTTGAAAATATAATATTTGTCTTTTACAAAATGAATCGACATGGTATCTAGTTTTTATTCTTGGCCATTTAAAGGTTTTTATTTTTGTTAGTTGAGCAGTAATCAAAGGGTGTAAAGCCTTTGGATAAAAATTTATTGCAATGAGCATTAGAAACTACAAAAAATCAAACTAAGCTAAAGTTAAAATAATATAAAATTAATCTTTGAGGCAGTAACTTATGAGCTCATCTTCAATATCTTTCATTAAAATTATTAATTCGATGAACATTATTTGTTCAGAAATATCAATTCCATTTTTTGAATAACCTAAGCTTAATCCTTTCCATGTTATATTATCTATCTTTGGGTTATTAACTGTAACTTTGAAATTATGTGCCAATGCATTGCGTACTAACCAGCCAAATGTAAAAATAGTATTCCATTTTGTCGGATCTGTACCGAATACTTTAATTACTTTATCTTTTGTTGATTCCCAATATTGAATATATGTCGCTTGTCCTAGTGATAAAAAAACCTTTGCGAATCCGTCTAATCCTCCATTAATTTCTTCTTGGTCGGGAAAGGTTTTTTCTTTGAAATGTATGTTTATACTTTGAGGCCATCTATTGTCCATTAAATATTTGTAAATATCATACGGAAAAAAATAGTATATCTTGTTTGTGGCCTTAGTTCGTCCTTCAAAAAACAAATAGTGTCCCTCTTTATATGCTATGGCTTCAGTAAGGTAAGAGTCCATTAGCAAATTAGTTGAACAAACTCCAGCTAAAAATGAAACTACACCATCAAAAAAAACATATGAGTTATCAATTCGAATAAATTCAATTTTGTCTTCGGATCGCAAATAAAATATGTCTTGCTCGGTCATGATTTTAGTAAAACTGCTAAATCTTATATAAACAGATAAATTGAGGTAGCTAGCCGAATGTTTTCTATTAAACTAATATACTGAGGTATTTCATAGAAGGTACTTATATTGTTTACTGAGTCAAATATATGAGATATTTTTTTCTGAATGTGGGTCATGAATATTTTATTATCTGGCTGCTTTTGGGTAATTTAAATATTTTCGAAGGTTTGTTGTTTCGTGACCTGAAGAATTTATTAACTAATTGAAGTATTTTGAATTCAAAATGAAGGTTTTTAGAGTAATTTAGGTTTTTTTTATAATGAAAGCGGGGTCTCGACTACGCTCGACCTGACAGTAGAGATCTCAGAAATTTGTGCACAAAAAAAAGCCCCAAATTTGCATTTGAGGCTTCTTAATTTTCACTTCACATCTTTGGAGGCTACAATATCGCCTCTGCCTACGGGGAATCGATTGGACTTGCATCCCAGGCGAAACGTCGCACCGTCGGAATGCCGCATCACCGTT
>NZ_RJUD01000115.1 GCF_024343675.1 Lacihabitans sp. CS3-21 | reverse complement strand
GTGGAAAACAATTGGGCATGTTCCTGAAAAATACAAGGATACGCTTTACAATAAATTCAAAGCTACCTGTGATCAATATTTTGATCTAAAGCGTACCGAAACTAAGTCGCAAGATGCAGAGTTTGATGCGAATTTAGCTAAGAAAATTGCTATTTGTGAAGAAATTGAAAAAATGGCTGAAGCAGGTACTTCAGACTTGTCGAAATTAAGCGATTACAAGAAATCGTTTGCTGCAATAGGTTTTGTGCCTCGGAAAGATATGCAAAACATTCAGGCAAGGTTTATAAAGGCCATCAACAATTTCGTGAAGACGTCTTCGGGCTTAGACAAATCTGAAAAAGATAAGCTCATGCTCCAAAACGAGGCCGAGGTGGTTCTAAAAACAGGCGGAAGCACCAAGAACCTTGATAAACAAGAAAACGAAATTAGACGTAAAATGAAGACCCTTGAGGAAGAAATTACGCTAACAAGAAACAATATTGAATTCTTTGGTCATTCTAAAAATGCTGAAAAACTCAAAGCTGAGTACATGCAGAAGGTAGTGAAGGCAGAAAAAGAATTGAAGGATTTGCAAGATAAAATCAAACTTATCAACGCAGCCAACTAATATTAGAAAACCTAATTGTTTAAGAAAAAACGAAAGTTTTGATTATCAAACAATTAGGTTTTTTTTCAAAAAAAAGATAAAAAATATTTGCGTGGTGTACTTTTTGGATATAGTTTTGCACCACAATTAAGGAACGGCATTCAAAATAGATGCAAAAATTAATTAAAATATAGGCCTCTTTAGCTCAGCTGGTAGAGCAACTGATTTGTAATCAGTAGGTCATTGGTTCGATCCCGATAAGAGGCTCTTGATTATTAAGGAGTTACAGTAAAATGTAACTCCTTTTTTATTGCCAAGTGCAAAACAATGTACAAAACATATCTCCTCTGAAACCATTCTAAACTTCCTTTCAAAGAGTTTCTAACCTACTACTAATTGACCAAACCTATTTTTTAATTCTTCCAAACAAATCCAAGAGGTAATTCTATAACGCACTATTTTCACTATTTTTTTCTTGTCACCACCATTTTAGCCGCTTAGTTTTGCCCTATGGAATCCAAACGGAATCCGCATAAACTTTAATACTTAAAATTATCAACATGCCAATTTTTCTGGGAGTAGAACTTGCAGAACTCCTTAATGGCGTTAGACAAATTTGCAGCGAGGAAATTTCAGAACTGTTACAAAAGGGAATTACCCAAGCCAAGCACGATGATGAATTCAGGGATATGGATCAGGCATCCGTTTTTCTCAAAAAAGCTAAACAAACTTTATATGCTTTGTGCAGTTCAAAAAGTATTCTCCACTTTTCTAAATCAGGTCAAAACTATTTCAAAAAGCAAGAGCTTGTTGAATGGATAGAATCGGGTAGAAAAAGTAAAAAGAAAGAGGCTCAACCGAATCGTTTACTTTTTACAAAAAAAAACAAGATTTAAAAAATGGCTGTAATGGAAACATCTATTATTTTTCCTCAAAGGGTTACAGCTTTTTTATCAACCTGAATATGGATTTAATTAATTTTCACACTCAAATTTTAAAGAAATGACACCAACACCAAACAAGGACACCAACATCAATTTTCGAGTTGCAGAGCAACGAAAGTTGAAACTTCAAAAAAAGCCATAACTAAAAAAATGACTTTATCTGATATGCTCAATAAGATAATCGAAAAACACCAAGAGCCGCCATTAATCAAATAGACCTTTCCGCGTGAGGCTTAAACAGAAGATGGGAAAAGCTAGAAAAAGACCATCTATATTTTAATTATAATAATAGGAGTTATAAGTAGCATTTGGATTATTGTTTCCGCAAAAAAGAAGATCAATAACGCGGACGATTGGAGAAACAGTAGGTCAGACCAACCATCGCAAAACAATATGTAAAACGTTTTGTAAAATCCATTGTAAAACACTCAAATTCTTGGGTGTTTTTTTATGCTCTTTGGTGTTTACACCATGTAAACATAGGAAATTAATAGAAATTTATCTTTTGTATACACCCTGTGTACACCACTGTGTACACCACTGTAAACGGCCTTTATTGCTAATTAATGGCCACTTTTGCTGTATACACCTCCCATTTTTGAAAAGGGTTTGCTCATAGTTTTAGTTACCGAAATGAAATGTAAAACATTTTGTGGTACTTATTCGGAATTTAGACCTGAAAATGTGCTCTATTTCTCATCACAAGATTGCTTTTTATTTCATCCTTCCAAAGTATGCCGTTAATAGAAGTTTATCTGCTGGAATATCCATTAATAATTCCTTCTATTTGTTGAATATGTCGTTGAGTATGATGAATTGCAAAATTGACCCAATCTATTACAGTCATTTTGCCTAAAAATGGATGAACAAATATTCGGTTGTCAATGCAGATTTTGCCTTTTGAAACATCATCCTTCCATAGTTCTCTTTGGTTTACCAACAGACTGACAAGGGTTGCCATGTTTGTAATTTCTCCTTTTGGTATTAAGATATCTGGAGATTTGATTTTCTCTTTCCAGTTGGTAACCAATATTTTTTGTAAGTTTTCATCACCTATAATTTCTAGAGAAGAATTCCTTGTTTCAGAAGCACCCGAAATTATGGTATAAATAACCCTATCGGTAAGGTAAATATGTTCGATAATTTCGAGAATATTCCACTGGTTATCATTTTTGAAATGAACACAATCTGATGAACAACCTTTTAAGATTTGTAAAAAATCTTGTGTCGATTTATCCAATTTAACTATAAAGGATTTATTAGTCATAAAATTAAAGTTCTTGAACTTAAGTTCTTGTTTGCGAAGTATGTCCTACTATTGTTCCAAATGAAA
>NZ_RJUD01000114.1 GCF_024343675.1 Lacihabitans sp. CS3-21 | reverse complement strand
GCTGTTTGCCAAAACTCATGTGGAGAAAGTCCAAACAGTAATATTGTTAAAATTACTATAGGAGGCGTTCCAAATGCTCCATTGATTACTACAGATAAAGTTACAGTTTGTGATACCGCAAAAGCAAGATTGGTTGCGGTTGGTTGTAATTCAACGGTAGAGTGGAGCAATGGATCAACTGGAAATGTGATATTCGTAGGTGCTGGTACATATACTGCAAAATGTAAAAACTCTTGTGGTACTAGTTTAGCATCTAATATTATTAAAATTGAAACGGGTATTGTGCCAACAGCTCCAACAATCTCTGCAAACAAAACAAGTATTTGTGGAACAGAAAAAGCTATCCTAACTGCTATAGGATGTACTGGTGGTACAATTACTTGGTCTGGCGGAGGAGTAGGGACAACAAAAGAAGTAGGTGCAGGGACTTACACAGCAACGTGTACAACAAGTTGTGGAGTTTCTGTAAATTCTAATTCAATTACAATAGTAACAGGTCAGGCATTAACAGCTCCAACAATAGTTGCTAATAAAACTTCTATTTGTGGAACAGACAAAGCGACACTTACGGCCTCAGGTTGTATAGGTGGAACCATTACTTGGTCTTCAGGTGGAGTAGGTACTACCAAAGAAGTTACAGCTGGAACATATACTGCAACTTGTACCAATAGCTGTGGAACATCAAATAACTCAAATTCGGTAACGATTACTTCGGGTCAAATTCCATCTGCACCAACAGTTGTAGCAAATAAGACCTCAGTATGTGGAACTGATAAGGCTACACTAACAGCTACTGGTTGTGAAGGAGGAACAATTTCTTGGTCTGGTGGTTTAGGAGTGGGTACTAGTAAAGAAGTAGGAGCTGGAACATATACTGCTACTTGTACCACTAGTTGTGGTACATCGGGTGCTTCAAATTCTGTAACAATAAGCACTGGTCAATCACCATCTGCTCCAACTATTGTGGCAAATAAAACATCAGTTTGTGGAACAAGTAAGGCTACCCTAACAGCATCTGGTTGTGAGGGAGGAACCATTACTTGGTCTGGTGGCCTAGGCGTGGGTACGAGCAAAGAAGCAGGAGCAGGAACTTACACAGCAACATGTACAACAAATTGTGGAACTTCTGGAAACTCAAACTCGTTGAGCATCAACACTGGGCAGACTCCAGCAATTCCAACTATAGTTGCTAACAAGACCTCAATATGCCAAACAGAGAAAGCTATTCTAACAGCTTCTGGTTGTGAGGGAGGAACAATTAATTGGTCTGGCGGAGGAATTGGTGCCACAAAAGAAGTTACAGCAGGTACCTATACGTCTACTTGTACCACAAGTTGTGGAACATCTGGTAATTCTAATTCTATAACTATATCAGTCGGTTCAGTACCTACACCACCAACAGTTGTAGCTAGTAAAAACGAAATATGTGGTAATGAGGAAATTACCCTAACTGCGAGTAACTGTACAGGTACCATCAAATGGTCAAATGACAAAACTGGAATCTCTATAAAAATTACTCAAGCCGGTGATTATGCTGCTCTTTGTGTAAATGCTTGTGGAGAGAGCGGTAACAGTAACATTGTAAAAATCACAAATGGTGCGGTGCCAAATGCTCCATTGATTACTACAGACAGAGTTAATGTTTGTGGGACTGAGAAAGCAAGATTGGTAGCAGTAGGATGTTCAAGTACGATTGAGTGGAGCACTGGCGAAACTGGTGATATGATTCAAGTTGGAGCTGGAAGCTACACAGCGAAATGTAAAAATTCTTGTGGAACTAGTCTTGCTTCAAATATTATAAAAATTGAAACTGGCGGAAAACCTTCTGCACCATCAATTGTGGCAAACAAAACAAGCATTTGTGGAGCAGATTCTGCCAAACTAACAGCTAACGTTTGTAGTGGTATAATTAAATGGAGCAACGGAGGTGAAGGAACTGTTATTTACGTCAAAACAGCGGGAACTTACTCAGCAACATGTACAAATACCTGCGGTATTAGTTTTGCATCTGAGCCAGTCGTAATAACTACTGGTGGAAGCCCGACCGCACCAAACATTACGGCATCTGCTATTAAAATATGTGCTGGAGACTCAGCAACATTAACAGCAAATGGTTGTAATGGAACACTTACATGGAGCAATGGAGCAACTACAAGTTCAATTAAGGTCAAAACTGCGGGAACTTACACAGTTAAGTGTACAAATTCTTGTGGAGCAAGTCCTAATTCTCAGCCAGTAGTTATTGAAATCAAAACTACAGATTGTGGCACGGTTTGTAACTTGCCAGCTTTGGTAATCACTGCTTCAAAAACTGTGGTCTGTGATCCTGAAGATATCACCTTGAGTACTACTGGATGTGTGGGTGGCTCAGTTGTATGGTCTAATGGAAAAACTGGAAATTCTATTGTAGTAAAACCAGCTGTTTCCACTACTTACACAGCCATCTGTAAAAAAGACAATTGCTTGAGCCCAGTTTCTAATACAATTGAAATAAAAGTTCAAAAAGCAAACAAACCAGCTGTGGCTTGTCCAACTGACATAATATGTTTGGGTGAATCAATCACTTTAAGAGCTTATGAGTGTGAAGGACAAATAAAATGGTCGAATGGAATGATAGGACATTCAGTGGTGGTTAAACCAAGTGCAACCAGCAAATACACAGCAATCTGTGTGATCGGAACTTGTGAAAGTGAAAAATCTGATACCTTGTGTATCACCATTGGTTCGCCAAACAAACCATTTGTGACTTGTAAAACATCAACTGTATGTATTGGTGAAACAGCAATTCTTACGGCACAAGGATGTTCTGGAACAATAGTTTGGGCTAATGGACAAACAGGTTCTGTACTTTCTTATACACCTACGGTAGCTGGTACTTATAGCTTCACTGCTAAGTGTAAATCAGTCGGTGGAACTTGCGAAAGTGAATCTTCTAAACCAGTGACAATAACTGTGGGAACGGCGGTTCCAAAACCAAATGCACTTGCCGAAATTAAGAATACTTGTCCTTTTGAAACTGTTGATCTCAATAACGCCATCCTTGGAAATCCAAGTAAAGCTGATTCGAAATTTGAGTTCCATGTAAGTAACTCACCTAATTCGGCCATCATTGCTACGCCAGGAATGGTTACAGCTGGAAACTACTACTTGTTTGAAAGAAGCGAGTTTGGATGTTACAGCGATCCTGTTTTGGTAAAGGTTAAAATCGATGACTGTGGAGATGGCGGAATAAATCCTGATTCTACCAAGTTTGTAGATATCTCGATTAAGAAAACTGCAGATTCGATTTTGGTCCCAGTCAACAAATTTGTAGACTATACAGTGGTAGTTAGAAACCTTAATACCACAGTAGCCACCAACCTTGTGGTTAGAGATATAATACCTGCTGGTTTGGTGATAGAAACTGTAAGTTCTAATGCTAAGTTGGAAAATGGTGCAATAATTGCAAAAATTGCTTCTCTCAGCAAGACAGATAGTGTGAAGTTTACCTATCGTGCCAAAGTAACATCAGCGGGTAAAATCGTGAATAAAGCAGAGTTGTTTGCAGTGGATCAAATTGATCAAGTACTTTCAAACAATACAAGTGTCTTTACAATCAACGATGTTTCGACTACCGACTTGGTTGGTTTGAGTAAGAATGTAGGTACTATTACCAAATTAGCTAACAACAAATTTGAGGTTCCGTTTACATTCAATATTGCCAATATGGGTGCTACCAAACTTACGAAAGTGAAATTGGTGGATGACTTAGGAATAACCTTCGGAAACGGAGTTGAGATATTGGATGATACGATTAAGGTTACAGCAGATGCAGGTTTAAAAGCTAATCCTAACTTTACAGGTAGAGGAAGCAATACCTCATTGTTAGTAGACTCTTTAAGTAATATTGAAGTTGGCAAAACGCTTTCTGTAAGCTTTAAAGTAAAAGTGGACATTTCAAATGCTACTAAGACTGATTTCTTTAATACAGCAAAAGTGTTTGCGGGAATGACTCAAGCTATCAGCGATATATCAGCAAACGGTAATAATCCTGACCCAGATGGTAACGGAAGCCCGCTTGATAATGACGAACCTACTAAAATTAGCTTCAAAGTAGATTCTTCTAAAGTTGGAATAGCAACTGCCCTAAGTATTATTGATTCATCATTTGTAGATGACTTTACTTATGAAGTTAAGTACATGGCTCTTGTTAAGAATATCGGATTCAGTGAATTGAAAAACGTTTATTTAGTAGATTCTCTAAGTAAAACATTCCCTGATTCAGTTCAATTTACAATAGAAGGTAAGCCAACAGTTTCGGCTTCTAGTAAGCTGGTAGTAAATACCGCATTCGATGGAGACTCTGATAACAGATTGACCTTGCCAGACACTAACTCGAAACTTGGGGTTGGAAAAGTTGATTCAGTATTCTTTACCGTTCAAATAAAGTATGGTAAAAACTACGGTCCTTATCTTAACAATGTAATTGGTTTTGGAACTACCAACACCGGTGCTATTGTAAAAGACAGTTCGAACGCAGGTACGCAGATTGTTCCATTATCTAGTACGCCTACAGTTGTTCGAATTCCAAAAGACAGCACAGTGGCCAACAATATGGTGGATCTAATTGAAATACCTGGAGGTTTCTCACCAAATGGTGATGATATAAACGAAAGTTTAGAGTCAATAGTGCCTGAAGGAGTTGAAGTAGAAATGTTTGAAATCTATAACAGATGGGGTCATTTAGTATGGAAATATACTGGAGTTGAAACCATATTAGTCGGTAATATTATCAGCTGGGATGCAACATCTAACACCGGTATGAGATTCGGACCAGAAGGTGTTCCTGATGGTACTTATTACTACTCAGTAAAAGTTAAAGATCAAGCTAAAGTCAGAAATGGATTTATAACAATAGCTCGCTAATTTGCAGGAAAAAAACTAAAATGTCGCCATTTAATAAATGGTGACATTTTTTCGTTTTAGTCTAAAAGGCATGGTTTTTGTAGTTTTCTTTCATTAGTAATCATTTTATTGATAAATATGCATTCCAAAAACTTTTTAGTATTCTTCTTTTGCTTTTTTGTTTCCATGGGCTTTTCGCAAAGCACATCGAAGCAATTTAAAAAGGCGGAGAGTAGTACAAAGAGTCTTTCTTATGTAAATGCTATCGAACTTTACGACAATATTCTCAAAAAATCAAAGAACTTAACTGCCGAAGAAACCCAAAAAGCTAAGCTAAATTTAGCGGAGGCCTACTACTTCGTAAAAGATTACAAGAACGCTGAGAAGTACTACAGCGAGGTTTTGCTCAATAATCCTACACTTAAAGGCGAAGAAATAAAAGCGTATCAAAGATTTGCTCAAGTACTGAGTAGCAACGGCAAGCATCAGGAATCTGCGAAAATATGGATTAAATTCACCGAACTTCAGGAGCAAGACAAAAGAGGTTTGGAGTTTAGTAAATTATATGCGAACCTTGAACCCCTTACCAGAAATGCCCAAAGTTATCGAATAGAATATGTGGGAATAAATACGGCAAGTCCTGATTTTAGTCCAACATTTTACAAGGATGGCTTAGTTTTTGTTTCTAGCCGAAACAAAAACAATTCGGTCAAAAGAGTATTCAAATGGGACAACTCGTCTTTTTTAGATTTATACTATTTGGAAGACTTAAAAGTTATTTCTAAAGAAGAAAATACCACAGCTGCTATTGGTTCAGGTGGTCAAAATAACGCAACCACAAAAGCTAAAAATACTACCGAAAAACTCGGTAACGATTATTATACACCTCCTACTTCCAACGATGCCAACACCATAGCTCATAATGGTAGCGAACTCATAAATGGTACCAAAGGATATGAGGAAAATTCTATAATTGAGATAAAGAGTTTTAGCAAAAAGCTTAATAGTAAATATCATGAAGGGCCATGTACGTTTTATGACAATGCCAACAAAATAATTTTTACAAGAAACAACAGCACAGATGCTGGTGGGATTTTTAACTCCAAAAAAGATGAAATCAATAGACTCAAATTATACTCAGCTGAAAGAAAAGGTTCAGATTGGGGAAATATAAAAGAGCTAGGCTTCAACGATGATAAATATTCTTGTGGTCACCCATCTGTAAATTCGAAAGATAACTTCCTGTATTTTGTTTCAGATATGCCGGGAGGATATGGTGGTACGGATATCTATATTTCAAGATTTATCAATGGTGTTTGGTCAAAACCAGAAAATTTAGGTGGTAAAGTAAATACGATTGGAAACGAAATGTTTCCCTTCATTGACGAAGGCGGCAATTTGTATTTTTCTTCTGACGGCCTGCCAGGACTGGGTGACTTAGATATGTTTACAATTCAAACCGATCTTACTAGTGGCAAAGCCAAAGGTATGGTAAGAAATTTGGGAGCACCTTTAAATTCAAACAATGATGATTTTGGAATAATCACAGATGCTGACCGCATGCTGGGATATTTTAGTAGTAACCGAAAACGTGGAGGCTCTGACGATGACATTTATAAATTCAATAGAGTAGGAACAAAGTTTGGATGCCGTGACTTGATTGTCAACGTTTTTGATAAAGACACCAAGCAACCGATCGATAAATTGGTATTTGGATATGGCATATCTTCTATGAAAGGAAACCTGGAGAATGCTACCACCAATTCGTCGGGCAGTATAAAATTGTGTTTAGAAGCTGATAAGGAATTTGTCTTCAATTTTTCAAAAGAAGGCTATATACCTCAAAGCAAAAATTATTCTAATGCCGAAGCTTCTGATTTTGAACCTGGAACAATTGAAATTTTCTTGAAAAAAGAAATTATCAAACCAGAAGAGCTTACCAAGGTGGAGACTACTAAAAAAAGAGGTGAACTAATCCAAAAGCGTACGGTTGGAGGAAATTCTAATATATTTAGAGGTGTCATTACGAGCGGAGAAGCTGGCGATCCCATGGCGGCTGTTAAGGTCAAATTTATCAATAAATGTACTGGCGAAGTCCAGGAAATGTATACAAGGAAAGACGGGAGTTATGAGTTTAAGAGAGACCTAGAGTGTGATTATGAGCTTGTAGCCTCAAAGGACGACTTTGGCTCAAGTTCTGAAATCATAGAGAAGTCAATTAAGAAAACGCTTTTTGGTAAAAAAATAAAGAAGCCTACTTTTTCTTTAAATCTTTTCGATACCAAATTGTATAAAGTAGGTGATGTTATTAAGTTAGAAAACATTTATTATGAGTCTGAATCTTACAAAATAAGAGAAAACGCTAAGAAAGATTTGGATAAACTGGTAAACACACTCAAGAAATATCCAAATATGATTATTGAGGTTTCGTCGCATACAGATACCCGAGGTAATGCCTTGATTAATCTCAGATTATCCGAAAGCAGAGCCAAAGAAGTTTTTAAATATATTACGTCACGTGGTATTGACAAGTCAAGAATAAAATCCGTAGGTAAAGGAGAATCAGAGCCTTTAAATGCTTGTAGCGACGGTGTGCAATGTACCGAAGCCGAACACCAACGCAACAGAAGGACGGAATTCAAAATTCTTAAAATCGAAAAAATCTAATCATTTTTGAGGATTTCTAAAAAGTCCACTATAATCTTTGGTTTAGGCAAATCTTCAATTTTATCTAGTTTGTACCATTCTCCTCCAGGCAGTTTTGGCTTTCCAATACATGTTACTTTTATAAAAGCTATCTGCTGTTTTTGATGTGTAAGTATATGGTTTACAGTAGGATATGGTGTTATGTTTACAACCTCTATCCCAAACTCTCTCACACAGTTTTCTAAGTTTTCAGTAAACGCAAGGTTTTCGCCTTCTACCAAATAAAAATCAAACATATTGGCCCAAATATCACTTTCACCACGTTTTTTGAGCCAAACTTCACCCGCTGATTCAAATACAAAATACTGAAGAAACCTGTGCCTTATTTTGGTCTTTTTAGCCTTAAAGGGGATTTTGTCAACGGTTTTGTTGGCATAAGATTTACATTCCAGTCTAACAGGGCAGCTATCGCATTGCGTCCTTTTGGGTGTACAAATGGTAGCTCCCAGTTCCATAACTGCTTGATTATAAAGTGCAGGATTAACTCCATGCATCAGTTCCAATGATAGGTCAAATACTTTCTTTTGAACCGTTGGATGATCTATGGGCTCAAAGATTTCAAGAAATCTTGTGATTACTCTAAGAGCATTGCCATCTATGGCAGGCACCCTTTCATTAAATGCAAAGGAGGCTACAGCGGCGGCAGTATATTTGCCTACTCCTTTGAGTTTCTGTAATTCTTTAAAGTTGTCAGGAAACCGCCCGCCATAGTTTTCAGAAATCAATTTAGCCGTTTTATGCAAATTTCTCCCTCTTGAATAATACCCTAATCCTTGCCAATATCGAAGGATTTCTCCCTCATCTGCCGCAGCTAACGCTTCCACAGTACTAAAGTTTTCAACAAATTTCTCATAATAAGGCAATCCTTGCTGAACTCTGGTCTGTTGTAAAATTATCTCCGAAAGCCAAATATAATATGGGTTATCAGTATTTCTCCATGGCAAATCTCGCTTATTAGTCAAATACCAAGAGATAATTTTTTTTGCAAACATTTTGTTTATTGATTTTTTTTAATTATGAAAATGACCGCTTAACTGCTTAATAACTAATAAATTATAAAAAAAAAGATAAAACTCTTTGTGAGATTTCTCCTTTAACCTCTATCTTTGCAGTCCTAAATCTAAATTCATTTAGCTAGATAATAATTTTTTAACAAGTAAATTTAACAAATCGTGACTAAAGCAGAGGTTATTTCGATTATTTCCGACAAGACAGGAGTTGACAAAGCAGTCACTTCAATCACAGTTGAGGCATTTTTTCAAACAGTAAAAGATAGTTTAGCTAGTGGCGAAGCTATTTATGTTAGAGGTTTTGGGAGTTTTGTAAACAAAAAGAGAGCAGAGAAAAAAGCTCGTAATATTTCTCAAAAAACTACTGTAACAGTACCAGCTCATTTCATTCCAAGTTTTAAGCCTTCAAAAGAGTTTGTTGAAGAAGTTAAAACTAATGTAAAATAATTTGATGTTGAACGGTTTGAACAAGAAAACACATTTAGTAATAATAATACTAATAGGTATTGTAGGCTTCGCTTTTTTATTCACCAGGCCAAAGTCTGTTGTGAAAGATGATGATCAGGCCGTTCAACAATCAAAATCTGATAGTGTAAGTACAACAAAACAAGCCGCCCACAAGCTATCTTCTGATTCTGAAAAACTATTGCAATCCTTACAAACTGCTCTGTCTTCTTCTAAAGACAAAAATAGTATTTATAAGGAAATTGCAAATCTGTATTCAAAAGAATCTGTTTTTGATAGTGCTGGATATTACTTTGAGAAAATCGCTCAAAATCAATCATCTGTAGAAAATTGGTCTAACGCTGGAGATGCTTATTTTCAAGGTTTTAACCTTGCTCTTAGTCCAGCAAATATGGAGTTTTTGGTTGAGAAAACAAGAGCTGCTTACAACAAGGTTTTGGCTATGCAACCAGCTAACTTACACGCCAAAACAAACTTGGCCATGAGTTATGTGGGTTCAGATGCACCTATGAAAGCCATCACCATGCTTCGTGAAGTTTTAGATCAGGAACCTAATTATATACCTGCTATTATGAGTTTGGGGGGACTGTCAATGCAGTCAAACCAATATGATAAAGCGGCAGTAAGGTTTCAGAATGTCCTAAAACTAGACCCAAATAATGTAAACGCCAAACTTGGATTAGCCTATAGTTGGATTGAACTAAACAAAAAGGCTGAAGCAAAGGCTTTACTCAATGATGTTTTAAGTCAGAATATCGACGATGTAATGAAAGATGAGATTGTAAAAACTTTGAATAGTTTAAAGTAATTACTATCTTTGCGGTTCGAAAAAAAATCGAATAAGGAATTTTACAATATTATATAAACTTTTAAAGCTATGCCTTGCGGAAAGAAGAGAAAAAGACATAAGATGGCAACCCACAAAAGAAAGAAACGTCTTAGGAAAAACCGTCACAAGAAGAAATAAGTTTTCTTAGAAATACATTTAAGTAAGCAGATATTGTTTATTCTGCTTACTTTTTTGTTCCTTTACAATCTGTTGCTATCCGATTCGTAGCAATTTTTCCATGTTAACTTAGAATGTTCTTGAATCTAAAAAACAAATTATTTTTTAAACTTTTAATTCTTACTCAATTTTGAGCAACGAATTATACATCTCTGCCACACCCAAAGGTGATAGAATAGCCTTATGTCAAAACAAAAGGCTAATCGAATATCATTTTGACGAAACCGAGCACCAGTTTTCTGTTGGAGATATTTATTTTGGTACTGTAAAAAAGGTAGTTTCGGGACTAAATGCTGCATTTATAGACATTGGGTACGAGAAAGACGCCTTCCTTCATTACCATGATTTAAGTCCCAACATCCAATCCCTGAATAGATTTACAAAAGACGTCATAGCCAAAAGACCGGTAAGTCTCAAACTTAAAAACTTCCAATTAGATCCTCAGATTGACAAATTGGGCAAAATAGTAGATGTTTTGTCTAAAAATCAGCCGATTTTGGTTCAGGTAGTTAAAGAGCCTATTTCTTCTAAAGGTCCACGCTTGTCATGCGATATTTCTATCGCTGGCCGTTACATCGTATTGGTTCCTTTTAGTAATTCGATCAATATTTCAAAAAAGATTACCAGTAAACAAGAAAGACAAAGGCTACATAAGTTGATGTCTTCTGTTAAACCTGAGAATTTTGGAGTCATTGTAAGAACTGTTGCAGAAAACATGGAGGTAATTGACCTTCAAAGAGATCTGGAAAACTGTTTAGAAAAGTGGGAAAATGGACTAAAACTTCTCAAAAACGCAAAACCAAGAGATAGAATTGTTTCAGAAATGGACAGAGCAGCCTCTATATTAAGAGACATGCTCAACGATGATTTTGATTCTATCGTAGTTGATACTAAGGAGACATTTGACAGCATGCGTACTTTGCTTCAAAATATCGCTCCTCAAAAAGAGAAAATTCTCAAGCTTCATAGTGGTAAAACCAAGGTTTTTGAGCACTATGGTATCGAGAAACAGTTAAAGTCACTATTTGGTCGTTCAGTTAGCCTTCCAAGTGGTGGTTACTTGATTATCGAACATACAGAAGCCTTACACGTAATAGATGTAAACAGCGGCAATAAATCTACTTCTGAAGTAGATCAAGAAGCTACTGCTTTGAGTGTTAACAAGGAAGCTGCCGTAGAAATTGCTCGTCAACTACGCCTTAGAGACATGGGCGGTATCGTTGTAGTTGACTTTATTGACATGAAGAAAGTTGAGAACAAGCGTGATGTACACGAAGCTCTCAAAGATGAAATGAAGACCGATAGGTCTAAATATACGGTTCTCCCAATTTCGAAGTTTGGACTTTCTCAGATTACACGTCAAAGGGTTCGTCCAGAGATGAATGTAGTGACCAGAGAAACTTGTCCTACTTGTAGTGGAACGGGTACAATTCAGGCAAGTATAGCCGTTACTGATTTGATAGAAAACAACTTAGAGTATTTGTTGACCAAACAGAACGAGAAGAAAATCAGTATTATTCTGCACCCTTTCATTTATGCTTATTATAAAGAAGGTCTAATTTCGAAACAAGTCAAGTGGTTCTTCAAGTATAAAAAGTGGATTAACCTCATCAAAGACTCTTCGCTTGGAATGGTGGAGTACCATTTCTTAGATTCAAATGGGGATGATATAGAGTTGAATAATTAATTCAATAGATTTCCGTTATTTCTTCCATATTTTTCCGATGTATATCTGGAACCCAGCATTCGCTTGCAGGATGGCCAACAGGTAAAAGTAGGTATGGCTTTTCGTTAGATGGTCTGTTTAAAATCTTGCTTAAGAAATTCATTGGGCTAGGCGTGTGTGTTAGGGTAACCAATCCTGCATTTTGAATTGCCGATATCAATATTCCACAAGCAATTCCTAAACTCTCTTGAACATAATAATTGTTTCTTTTCTGTCCTCTTTCATCTAAATCATAAACTTTTTTGAAGACAACTATCAAATATGGAGCAGTTTCTAGAAAAGGTTTTTGCCAATTTGTGCCAAGATGCTTCAAGTCTTCTAACCATTCTTTGCTCATTCTTGCTTCATAACTTTCTTTTTCTTCTTGTTCAGCTGCTAAGCGAATTTTAGATTTTATTTCTGGGTCTTTGACAATGCAGAATGTCCATGGTTGTTTATTCGCTCCAGATGGTGCAGTTCCAGCAGTTTTTACAATATTTTTGATAACCTCAATGGATATATCTTTGTCAGAAAAATCTCTGACCGATCTCCGTTTAGACATTTTTTCAAAATAGTCTATAGAGGTTTTTAAAATGTCTTCGTCAGTTTTAGTGGGAGGGGAATAATCAAGGTATGGGTATCCATCTATGAGTTTTGCTTTCATACTTGGTCCTTAATTTTAGAAATATTACTCTTCTGAAAAACAAACATCAATCCGATAAAAGCCAACAATGATGCCAATACGTATGGAAGTGGTATCGAGTCAAGCTTCTCAATTTCAGGTGAAATTTTCTTTTGATTTACCATATGCATAAGCACTACCGCAAGGCCATTGTTGAAAATGTGGGCGAAAATGGGTACCCAAATATTTCCCGACCAGTAATATAAATAGCCAAATAATGCTCCAAGGAACATTCTAGGGAAAAAGCCGTAGAATTGCATGTGAATGCCACTAAATATGATAGCTGAAATCCAGATGGCCAAATGGTAGTTTTTTATTCCTAAAAGTAGTTTTCTTTGAATCAATCCTCTGAATATCAATTCTTCACCTATGCCTGCAATAATAGCGATGACGATTAATGCTACAAATAATTCTAAAGGGGAGTCAAACTTTGTCAGAAAATCAGTAAGAGTTTTTGCACTATTTTCCATGCTTTTCATAATCAACTCGAGCCATTCTAGGCTAGCTGGGAGTTGCATTCTTTCATTTAAACTCTGAACCCAACCACTGAATGGGCTGAAAAACAACTGTATAAGAATTACAAGACCAAATACTTGAAGTGAGGGTAATGCCCTAAAACTTAAGTCACTGAATTGTTTTTTTTCTACGGCATACCAAAACAATAATCCAGGTACTATAAAAGTGAAAATTGAGGCAACTCCTTGCGACAGCATCATAGCCCACCAACCATTTTTTGAATTCATAAGTACATCTATAAGGTTTCCTATGTTGCTGAGCTCAATTCCTGACATCAAAATCATTAGTCCACCCGCAACTATTTGTGCCAAGACAAGCGAAATTAATAAGATGGCGAATAAAATAAGGAGTGAATTGCCAGGCTTATTTTCTTTGGTTGTTTGTAAATATTGAAGAAAATTCATAGGTATGAAGCTATACTTTGTCGTTTTAAAATACAAATATGTGGCATTTATCTCTGAAAATCATAAATTTATGTACAAACGGTCGTAATTTTGTAGTTCAATAGTTAAGAATGGTAAAAATAGGCAATATAGAGTTAGGTGAGTTTCCGCTTTTGTTGGCACCGATGGAAGACGTGAGTGATCCGCCTTTTCGTCAGGTATGCAAAGAAAACGGTGCCGATATGATGTACACCGAGTTTGTTTCATCAGAAGGTTTGATCAGAAACGCCCACAAAAGTGTACAAAAGTTAGATATTTTCGAATACGAACGTCCTATCGGAATTCAACTTTTCGGTAGTGACGTAGATACGATGGCCGAATGTACCAGAATTGCCACAGGTGCAAATCCTGACCTTATTGACATCAACTACGGTTGTCCGGTGAAGAAAGTGGCCTGTAGAGGTGCCGGTGCGGCACTATTGCAGGATGTTCCATTGATGACCAAAATGACCGAAGAAGTGGTGAAGGCTACACATTTGCCAGTAACCGTCAAAACTCGATTGGGGTGGGATGAAAGCACAAAGAATATTGAGGAAGTAGCGGAGAGATTACAAGATGTTGGAATACAGGCATTGAGTATTCATGGACGTACACGAGCACAATTATACAAAGGCGAAGCAGATTGGACATTGATAGCCAAAGTAAAAAATAATCCAAGGATCAAAATTCCGATTTTTGGTAATGGCGATATAGATTCCCCAGAAAAGGCTTTGGAATATAAAAATAGATTTGGAATTGACGGTATAATGATCGGCCGTGCAGCCATTGGTTATCCATGGATTTTTAATGAAATCAAACATTTTTTAGCCACTGGACAATATCTAGATGCTCCCAAAATGGTGCAAAGAGTAGCTGCTGCAAGACAACATCTTAATTTTTCCATTCAGTGGAAAGGTGATATTTTAGGAATGTTAGAAATGAGAAGACATTATTCTAATTATTTCAGAGGTCTTCCACACTTTAAAGAATACCGCATGAAACTGGTACAAACTTTAGAAAAAGAAGAGCTTTTCGAAACCCTTGATCAAATTTTAAAAGAGTTTGATGGAATAGTGTTGGAGTCTAAAGCCAAGGTTGTAGAATACGGCGGGTCGGACTGAAAAAACAAAAAAGGAGGTAAAACCTCCTTTCTGTTATTCATATTTTAATTAGTTTTTCTCAATCCACCAAAACAGCATCGCCGCTCAAGACATCGTTTTCAACGTTCTTGAATTTTACGTCTCTTTTTACTACGCCATTTCTGTATTGTACATTTACTCTGTCGTTTCTATTAGCCACTTTTTGTGATTTTGCTGGGGCTAACATTTGTGTTTTTGCTCCCTCTTCAGCACCTTCCGCTCTGTTTGTAGAAAGTTTAGGCTTGTTTGAGTTTTGTATTGGAGCAGCTTGTTGAAATCTCATTTCGGCTACATTGGCTTTCATTAAGAAACCTACCGTTTCTGTATTTACTTTCTTTAAGAAATTCTGGAACAACTCTACTGCCTCAAATTTATAAATCAACAATGGATCTTTTTGCTCATAAGAAGCATTTTGAACCGACTGTTTCAGGTCGTCCATATCTCTCAGGTGTTCTTTCCATTCAGAGTCAATCACGTTAAGAGAAATGTTTTTCTCCATTTCTAGAATCAATTCCCTGCCCTCAGTTTCTACAGTTTTTCTCAAATCCACATAAATAGCTATGTGATGATTGCCGTCACCCACAATGGCCATAAATGGCTCACCTTCCATGGCTTGTCTATCGTTCAGAACATTCTTTAATGCAGGCGTAATATTTTTTCTGATAGCCTCATTTTTATGCTTATAGTGTGCTTCGGCTAGGTTATACAATTTATGTATCAGTCCCGATCCGCCCTTTGCAAATTCCACTTCTGAGATTTCAGGTTTCATACCCAAGCGTTGCATGGCTCTTACCTCAAACTCGTCGTAGTTGCCTTGTGTACTTTTAACCAAATCAGCACAAGTATCATATATTATGTTGGCAATATCCAAAGCTAATCTATCTCCAAACAATGCATTTTTTCTTCTTTTATAAATCGTATCCCTTTGGATGTTCATTACATCATCATATTCAATCAGACGTTTACGCATACCAAAGTTGTTTTCCTCTACTTTAGTTTGGGCCCTTTCTATGGAGCTGGTAATCATAGAGTGCTGAATAACTTCACCTTCTTCCATACCCATCCTGTCCATTACTTTGGCTATACGGTCTGAGCCAAACATACGCATCAGGTTGTCTTCCAAACTCACAAAAAATTGTGAAGAACCTGGGTCACCCTGACGACCCGCTCTACCTCTTAGCTGACGGTCTACTCTACGAGATTCGTGACGTTCTGTACCAATGATGGCCAAGCCACCTGCGGACTTGCTTTCTGGAGTAAGTTTAATGTCAGTACCTCTACCAGCCATGTTGGTGGCAATGGTTACAGTTCCTGGTTTACCGGCTTCGGCTACCACGTCGGCTTCACGAGCGTGTTGCTTGGCGTTTAATACTTGGTGAGGTATTTTTTTGATAGTCAACATTCGGCTCAAAAGCTCCGAGTTTTCTACCGAAGTAGTACCCACCAAAACTGGGCGGCCGATATTCACCATTTCAAGGATTTCATCCCCTACGGCATTGTATTTCTCTCTTACAGTTTTGTAAACTTTGTCTTGTCTGTCATCTCTGATAATATCTCTGTGCGTTGGTATCGAGATTACATCCAATTTATATATTTTCCAGAATTCACCCGCTTCGGTTTCAGCAGTACCAGTCATACCACAAAGTTTGTGGTACATTCTAAAATAGTTTTGGAGCGTTATGGTGGCATAAGTTTGTGTAGAGTCTTCTACTTTCACGTTTTCTTTTGCCTCTACGGCTTGGTGCAAGCCGTCAGACCATCTACGGCCATCCATTATACGACCAGTCTGCTCGTCAACGATTTTTACTTTACCATCCATCAAAACGTAATCTACGTCAATTTCGAAGAGTGTGTAAGCTTTCAATAACTGGTTTACTGCATGAATACGCTCAGCTTTCGTTGAGTAATCTCTGATGAGTTCATCGTTTTTAAGGATTTTATCTTCCTTGCTGATATCCATTTTTTCAATGGCAGCCATTTCGATGCCCAAGTCAGGCATAGTAAAGAAGTTGGCATCTGAGTCATGAGATGCCAAAAAGTCTAATCCCTTGTCTGTAAGTTCAATAGAGTTGTTTTTTTCTTCAATGGTGAAATACAATGGTGCGTCTGCCTCTGGCATTAATTTTTGGTTTTCTGCCAAATAAATTGCCTCAGTTTCAAGTAGTAGTTTTTTATTTCCAGTCTCTGACAAGTATTTTATCAAAGGCTTACTTTTTGGCAAACCTCTATGTGCTCTGAACAATGACAAACCGCCTTCTTTTTTCTTACCATCGGCAATCAGCTTTTTGGCTTCCACCAAAAATCCACTCACCAATTGTTTTTGTGCTTCTACAATTTGAGAAACTCTTGGTTTCAGTGTATTGAAAAGCTCATCGTCATTTTTCTTGGTCATAGGTCCACTGATAATCAATGGTGTACGAGCGTCATCTATCAAAACGGAGTCAACCTCATCTACCATAGCGTAGTGGTGTGGTCTTTGCACCAACTCCGTTGGGTCATTCACCATGTTATCTCTCAAATAATCAAAGCCAAACTCGTTGTTTGTACCGTAGGTAATGCCTGCGTTATAGGCTTTTTTTCTTGCAAATGAATTGGCCGGATGAATATCGATACAATCGCAAGTGATACCGTTGAATTCAAATATTGGCCCCATCCACTCAGAGTCACGTCGAGCAAGGTAATCGTTTACTGTAACAATATGTACACCTCTTCCTGCCAAAGCATTCAAGAAAGCAGGGAAAGTTGCCACCAAAGTTTTACCTTCACCAGTGGCCATTTCTGAGATATTGCCTTTGTGGAGAGACGCACCACCAATGATTTGAACGTCGTAATGCTCCATGTCCCATTTAATGAGATTGCCAGCAGCCAACCATTCGTTTTTCCAAATGGCTTTGTCACCTTCTATTTGGATGTGTTGTTTGGTCATGGCCAATTCTCTATCCAAATGACTTGCAGTAACTTCAAGAGAGCTGTTTTCTTTAAATCTACGAGCAGTTTCTTTTACAATTGCGAATGCTTTTGGAAGAATTTCAATTAAAATTTCTTCCAGTTCCACATTTCTTTTAAGCTCTAATTCGTCAATTTTCTTGAATATCAACTCACGCTCGTCTATCAACATGTCAGGATTTTCGTCCGAACTTGCTCTTAGTGCTATCACTTCGTTGTCAATATGAGCGAGTTTGTCTTTTATATATTGCTGCAAATCGGCCGTTTTTTGTCTAAACTGGTCGTTGGTAAGTCCCGCAAGTTTTCTAAATTCTTCGTTAGTAGTTTCGACATAAGGGCTAAGCACTTTTATGTCTTTGTCTGATTTTGTGCCAAAAACCTTGGCAATACTCTTTGTTAAAAAATTGAACATGTTTATATCTTAAGTTCTTAAATGTCTATTTTAATGAAATGCAAATTTACTGAATTTCAACGTTTTGTTTACAAGAATAGTGCAGCAATTACAAATTTAGGGATTTACGGTCAAATTGACAGATTAAATTGATTTTGGTCATTTTTGTAAAAAACTGAAAACAAGATGTTTGAAGCATTTGATGCTGCTGTTTCTAGCAAAAAGAAACTATGACAAACCGTCAGATAATTCATTTTAACCTTTTCAAATCTCCCGAAAGTGGGTATTTTATCACTACATTTTTCGAAGAAATGTTCTCTATAAGTGGTTTGAGTATCAAATCAGCATTCTTTTTGGTTTGCTCTAAAATATCCGAATCCAAAGCTGATTTTAAAATTTGCTCTTCTGCTTTTCTGTAGGCTTCATCTAACAACAAAGCTTCATTCATAAATGCATAATCAGTTTTGTAGATTTTAGATTTTGAATGGTCTATTTTATGATAACAAACTTCAGGATTGGGAAGATTTAAAATCAGCGTATCTCCAGTGGTTACCAAGTCTTTTTCGGTTATTTTGGTCAAATCTATACAGCCTACCGCCTCGCCTTGTACTATCAGAATAGCTTTTGGGTCTGGAAGAAAGTCACGAATGATTTCTTGTTCTACCACATCTCGGAAGGAATATTTCACCAATTCCATTTTGCCTAAACTTACAATTTCTTTAATGACTACATTGTGGGTGGTTTTTATTTCGTCTGCCTTGAAAAAACTTAAAGTTTTTACTTTCTCCCAAACAAAAATGCTCAGGAGAATCAAAACAACGTAAAACAATATTTTCACCCAGTTTCTTATCATTTCATGGCAATCCTAAATCGTCTCGCTGAGGCAATACTCATGCCTATCACCAAGAGAGCCGTTCCAAGCCAAAGGAGATTAATATGTGGTTTTTCCAAGGCTTTTAATACAATGTATTCCTTTTCGCCTCTACTTATAGCAAAAGTAAACTTACCAGTTTCTGGATTTATTGCTAAAAGCTGAGCCCTGATGCCCAATTCGCTACTGATTACTGGTTTACTCCAAACTTCTCTGTTTTTAATAGCAAAAATCGGTTTCATGATTCTTTCGCCGTCTCTTTCTAATATTCTCAAAGTAGCTTGAGCCGCTACATCACCTTGTTGCAAAGGTAAACCATCCAATTCATTCACAGGAGAAACGTTATCGAGAATCGCCACGAAATCGTTCAAAAAGAAAGTGTCTTTTATGGCTACTGAATAGTTTTCAGGAACGCTCCATTCTTTGTCTTCATTGGTGGTTACATAGTTTACGTGCGAATAAATGTCTTTGTTCCAATATTTTTTTATGTGAGGCGATGCCACATTTCCCATTTTTTGATTGATCTGATATCTTGGGTAAAAATTAAAATCTTTCTCGCCTTTTTTCTGATAATTCACCTGATAGTAAGTGTTTTCGGCTTCATATTCTACAGTATCACCACGTTTTACATAGAGTTTTTCACCGTCCATAATATCTGCTTTAGCCACACCTTGGAAGTCACTTTCGGGAATAGGCTGAATGAATTTCTTTTCTATGTATCCTGGAACGTTCCTGACATCTACAAATTCACCACGATAATCAAGTGTGAAATCATTGATTTGTGTGGGTCTGTTGTAATATAGCAATACGTTTTCCTTGTTGTCTTTGTCGGTTTTGAATATCTTTTCATTGGCCAAATTTACAGAGATAACCTTTTCGTAAGCTGACGAATACATAATACCGACCAACATCAATGCTACTCCAATGTGAGTAATAGCCCCACCTGCAACTTTAAAATTGCCTTTGATTATATCCAAAAGAATAGTTGCATTGGCTGTTATCGAGAAAATACCTGCAGTTAATAATATAATGTACTGCCAATTATTTACACCCGTAACTGTTATGGCAATTGCTGAAAGTAATAGTGTGATAATCAAGGGATTCAAAAGTTTTTTTATCGAAGATTTATCAACTCTTCTCCACCAAAAAAACTGTGCAATGCCTGTCAAAGTGATTACACCAATAAATAACCACATTTGGAAGGTATTGTAATGCTTCAACGGATCCGTCGGCATAGCCATGTTTAATTTGTAATTAAACAATTCAGCTATGCTATTATAAACTGGTATTGAAGTCGTTACGGTAATTTGGAAGGCTGCTAGTGTAAGGGTTGTTACACCCAAAAATATCCAGAATTCTGTTGAATATGTCGAGATTTCTTTGTTGTCTTTTGGTAAGTATTTCCACCTAATGGCCATTAATAAAATTGCTCCGATTACAAAAAATAATAGATATATGAGCAACTGTCCAGAAAGTCCCAAGTCAGTAAATGAGTGAACAGACGAAGTTCCTAAAATTCCGCTCCTTGTTAGAAATGTACTATAAAGTATTAATATGAATTGCGTAATACTTAATATAAATGTGATTTTTAAAGCGGAAGAACTTTTACGAGCTATTAGCATGGTATGGATGCTGGCCACTAAAACTAACCAAGGTACATAAACCGCATTTTCTACTGGATCCCAGCTCCAATAACTTCCAAAGTTCAGCGTTTCATAAGCCCAAATGGCACCCATCATAATACCAGTTCCCAAAATAACGCCAGAAACAAGTGACCAAGGCAAGGCTACTTTGGTCCAATCGCTGTAGTCTTTTTTCCAAAGTGCAGCTAATGCAAATGCAAAAGGAATTAAAGTAGTGGCAAAACCTAAGAAAAGCGTTGGAGGGTGAATAACCATCCAATAGTTCTGTAAAAGTGGGTTTAAGCCGTTTCCATCTTTGGGTACAAAATCTGGATTTGTAGCCCAAATTGGTAAATTTGGCATAGATTCTTTCAAAAGTAAAAAGGGCGAACTCCCCAACTTGAAATCACCAAAAAGCACTGCACCCACAATCATACTAGTCAAAAAAGCTTGAACAGCAGAGAAAATCGCCATCATTGGACTTTCGAAATGCAAAAAACTCTTCTTCTTTGCTCTAAACCAAAAAATAAGAATAACACCCAATATAACATTCCAAAACATCCAAAGCAGAAAACTACCCTCTTGGTCTTGCCAAAAACATGAAATGGCATAGCCCAATGGCAAACTCAACGAGGCGTTGTCCCATGCATAATGATACTCAAAGTATTTGTTGAAAATGATACTAAAAAGCACCAATACTACCCCAATTACAAAAAAAGTATGGAGAAAGAATGATTTACGGGCTACTGAACGCCAGAAATCGGAATCTTTTGAACTATCTTTTGCACTAATATAATAGGTATAAGTAGCAATGAGTGAAGAAATAAAAGCAAGTATAACCAATATATGGCCAATCTGACCTAAGTATGCTCTAAGCATTTCCGAAATATTTGTTTTGTATAATGATTACAAAATTACCCTAAAAAAGGTTTTAAAATGAGGTTTTATTAACAATTATTACCAGTTTTGTTAGATAAATTTTCATTAATGATTTTTCTAAAAAGCAAAATTACTTTTTTGTTGATATTTATGGCTGGATTAAGCCAAGTCCGAGGCCAGCAAATGAATTTCTTGAAAATGCAGGAAATTGGCTTTGAGGATGTTTTGAAAAAAGCAAAGTCCGAAAATAAAATGGTTTTTGTGGACGTGTATGCCGTTTGGTGCGGCCCGTGTAAATTGATGGATAAAACTACTTTTTCAGATAGCCTGGTTGCGAAAAAGTTCAATGCAGAATTTATATCGTACAAAGTAAATGCCGAGGATGTGCCCGGAAGAGTAATTGTACAAAAATATATGGTAAATGCATTTCCAACTTATCTTTTTTTTAGTCCAACTGGTGAATTGGTAAACAGACTAGAAGGTGTATTTCCTCCAAAACTATTGATGGACGAAGCCGATTATACGAAAGGATTACTGAAAAAGTAGGTTTCAAATGTTTAGTTTGTACCTAAAAAATGAAATGTGAATTCAATTTAAAAAATTGAACCACCCTAAAACAAATCCTCCGCCCTTTCTAAAAGCAAAATGGAGGCCTGCGGAACTATTACATATTTCTCCCCTTCATATTGAATTTCGATGGCGTGACGTTGTAAATAAATGGCTAAATCGCCCTCTTCAGCTTGCAGTGGCATATATTTTACTTTTTCTTCGGTTGCTTTCCAAGGTTCTTCCTCGGCTGTGTTGGGCAGTGGATAGCCAGGGCCAACTTTTACCACATAGCCAGATTGTACGTCTTCTTTTTCAGTAATTGTTGGGGGCAAATATAGTCCGGAGTTTGTCTTATCTTTTGGGTTTTTGGGCTTGATCAAAACCTTATCGCCCACCACCATCAATTTCTTCAGTTTGTTGTCTTTTGATACGCCTATCATATTGTTATTTTCCTTTTTCTAGCTTCTATTTTCCAAGTGTCTATCCACTTATCGTTTTCTAAAACGTGTGCTTCGTCGTAAAGATTTACTGTTGGACAAACGTGGTACGGAACACCCAAAAGGATATCTCCGACTTTATAATCATCCCAGTTTGAGGTTTCTATCACGCCATGTTCTTCACTCTGTGAAACCAATTTGAGGTCGTCATGGTTCAAAAATCTGATACGTTTGTCAATCGGATTCTCAGAAGAAATGGCTTTGTGGCCCATATCTGTGGTCAAAATCCCCCGTTTTGGTTTTGAAATGATTCTACTCATCACCAAAGCCGCAAACTCAAAGTTTTGTTCGGCAAATTTATCACCATAACCCCAATCCCACAACACACAAGTGCCAGGACTGAGTGTGCGAGAAGTTTCAGAAGCATGTGATGTAAACGCTGGAGTTCCACCAGCGATGACTTCTAAATCACCAATTTCAGGTTTTAATTCCGCAAGAATCTCGTAAACCTTTTTCATTCCAGCTTCTATTTTGGCTTTTCTATCACCGAAAGCATCGTCACGAATGTGGCCATCATAAACGTGTAATCCTGAAAGTTTTATGTGAGATTTTGACGAGGCATAAGTTAAATCATCTGCCAATTGGTCATCAATTTCGTGGCCCGACCTGTCCATACCATTGTTGATGTCGTAGTAGATTTTTGCTATTAGTTTTTTTAAGGAAAATTTCTCTGAAAGTTCGTCAACTACAGCATTGCAGTCTGCCAATGAGGCAAACTTTGTGTTTGGATACTTTTCAATTAAACTTAATAATCTTTCTATTTTTGGACCTAAAAGTTGGTGCGATATCAGTACTTTTTCTGCTCCTGCCATGGCAGCAAGTTCAGCTTCAGCAATGGTTGCGGCCTTGAATTTTTTAATGTCTTTGCTTATCATCATTCGCACCACATTTTCCATTTTGTTGGTCTTAATATGCGGCATCAATCGGCTGGAATCTCCACCAGCAATTGCTATCATTTTGTCAATATTGCCCTCAACTTTTTCTTTTAAGATGAGTAGGGATGGGGAGTCGATTTGGGTTAAGTTTGAGAATATCATTTTGGTTTTCGAATTACTATTTCTTTGAAAGAATTAAGAAGTTGTTTTAATAATATTGGGTTAAATATAATCTGAGAGTTACCTTTATTCGAACTTATCATTTAAGTCCATACTTTTATGCAAAATTCTAATTATTTCTATAATCCCAGAGTCTGATAAAAGATAAAATACAACATGTGATTTTACTCTTGAAGCACGATATTTTCTTTTAAGTTTCTTGTATTCTTTGTTTTTGAGGGGATCCTCGGAAATTAACTCTATGGCTGCGAAAATTATTTCCAAATACAAATTGGCTTGCTGCCTAGACCATTGTTTATCGGTGTATTCCCAAATGTTTTCTAAATCTTCAAGTGCTTTTTCGGAAATGTAATAATTATGCATTTTTTTTATTCAAATACTCCAAAAAACTCGTAGGATTGAAATCTTTTATCAATGGGCTATTTTTTCCAGTCTCCAATGCTGTATTTAGGTTTTCAATTTTATTATCCTCCAATTCTAATAATCTTAAACCTTCTTGAACTATTGATAATGGAGAATCAAAGGATCCTTTATTTAGTTTTTCGCTGATAAATTCCTCAAAATGTCCTTCTAATGAAACTGAAATGCTTTTTCCCATGAGATTTAAATTTTGATAAAAATACAAAAAAAGTTTAGATGCAAAAAATTATCAAATGCTCACCCCTCATAAATCTCCAATGGTAAACCATCAGGGTCTTCAAAGAACGTGAATTTTTTGCCAGTAAATTCATCAATTCTAATAGGTTCTGAAACGATACCTTTACCTTCTAATTCAGATTTAACTTTTTCTACATGCTCAACCGTAAAGGCTAAATGGCGTAAACCGCGAGCTTCAGGTCGACTAGGCCGAGCGGGTGGATTGGGAAATGAAAACAATTCGATGACATATTCGCCATTGAGTGCTAAATCGAGTTTGTAAGAATCCCTTTCTTTTCGGTAAAATTCGGCTAATATCTCTAATCCCAATTTGTTGACATAAAAATCTTTCGATTTTTCATAATCAGAGCAAATGATAGCGATATGGTGTGTTTTTTTTAACATTTTTATCTCAAATTTTCAATTATATCACTGGCAATCATTGAACGTTCAGAACGCATTTTGGCAGCCTGGTCTCCTGCTAAACCATGTTCATAAACTCCCTGGATAGCGGCTTGTTCTGGTGAATAACCTTGGGCTAAAAAGCCTAAAATGATTCCTGTTAAAACATCTCCACTACCAGCAGTAGCCATGCCCGAGTTACCCGTAGAATTAAAGTGAATTTCCCCATTAGGCAAGGCCACCGCTGTGTTTTTTCCTTTTAAACAAATGATTGCTTTATTTGAAATTGCAAATTCAGAAAGAATTTCTAATTTTTCAAAATCGTTTTTCCAATCTCTGCCTATCAAAGTCTTAAATTCCTTTGGATGAGGTGTAAGAATGGTATTTACAGGCAATAGCTTCAATAAATCTGGAGAATTCCCTAGCAAGGTTATTCCATCAGCATCTATGATTAACTTTTTGTTTTTTGCTTTTTCTAGAAATACCCTAAATCCAGTAAGGTTATTTAAGCCAATCCCTGGCCCGATTCCGACAGCATTGTATTTTTCCAAATCACCGTTTGTCGAAAAATGTTCATCATTTTGACTGATTTCCACAATTGCTTCCGGAACAGAAATTTGTAGAATATCTACACATTTCTTTGGTACTTGGCAAGTGATTTTTCCTATACCTGACCGCAGACAAGCTTTGGTTGCCAAAATTGACGCACCCATCATGCCATAACTTCCTGCTACCAAATATGCATGCCCAAAAGTGCCTTTGTGCGAAAAACTGGAACGATGAAATGGTTGGATTTCTTTTTCAGTAGTATAATAGAATTTGGAATCAATAGATTTTATGAATTCCTGGGAAAGTCCAATTTCTACCACTTCCCATTTACCCACAAAAAGCTCGTTTTCGGGCAAAAAAAAGGACAATTTTGGGTATTGAAAAGTGATGGTGTAGGTTGGTTGTATGATATTATTTTGTTCGGAATTAGTGTCTGAAAACAATCCAGAGGCAATATCTATGGACACTATAGGTAATTTTGAAGAATTTATTTTCTGAATTATTTCCGCTGGAAATCCCTCAATTTTTCGATTTAGCCCTGAGCCAAATAGTGCATCTATAATTACCGTATTTTGTTCTAAATGCCATTTTATTTGCCCTGAATCAGTTATGGTTTCATAAGTATTTTGATTTTTGAGTCTATCTAAATTTACTAAAAAATCATCTGAACCATTTTCGATATTGCCTAAAACAAAAGTTTCGATATCGTAGCCCAATTGATGCAATTTTCTCGACACCGCCAATCCATCTCCACCGTTGTTACCAATCCCGCAGAAAATCAATGTTTTATGTGTATTGTTGAATTTTGACACAAAAGAATTTACAAAAGCCTGAGCGGCTCTTTCCATTAAATCAATAGAAAGAATGGGTTCATTTTTGATTGTAAATACATCCAAAGCCTTTGTTTTTTTCGTAGATAGAATTTTCATTGTATCTTTTTTTTCAAAAATAGCGACATTGTAGTTATATTCAATAAATTATTCTTTTCCGATGACCATCAGTATTATTGTTCCTACATATAATGAATCCAAACATATTCACCGTTGCATGTCCTCTATTTTGAAGAGTAAAACTGCTGATATTGTGGAGGTTTTGGTTATTGATTCTCTGAATTCTACAGATAATTTAAATGATTTTTTGTCAGAAAATGGTGCCAAATACATCAAATCGAATTTTTGCACCCGGGCCAGTCAAATGAACTTTGGAGCAAGTATTGCCAAGGGCGAGGTTCTTTTTTTTGTACATGCCGACACCATTCTGCCACATAGTTATGCCCATGATATTCAAAACCAGCTTACAACTTGTGATTTAGGTTGTTTTAGAGCTAAAATTGATTCACCAAAGTTTCTTCTAAAAATCAATAGTTTCTTTACCCGATTCCCATTTTTATGGTGTCGAGGTGGAGATCAAACGCTCTTTATAACAAAAAAAGTCTTTCAAGATATAGGTACTTACGACGAAAGCTTTGTAATCATGGAAGAATATGATTTTTTAAGGAGAGCTTTGAGAAATTATAAGTTCGGTATTGCTAAAGAATCAGTAATTGTATCAGCTCGAAAATACGAAAATAATAAATTTTGGAAAATTCAATTGGCCAATTTGATGGCCATGAGAATGTTTTTTAAAGGCAGCTGTACTCCCAAAGAAATAAAAGCCAAATACACACAGATTTTAGATTTGGAGTACTAAATGCTCGAAAATATGAATCTAATGTAACAAAATAGGTATTCCACCTCTTCGATTATCCAAAACTCAGATTAATCTATTAATTTTAGGCCAAATTTTAATCTTCTCGATATGTCTAAAAACGAAAACTTGATTTCTGGTATTCAACAAGTGGGTATTGGTGTAGTGGATGCCGGCGAATCATTTAAATGGTACAATAAAAATCTTGGACTTGATGTGCCTGTTTTTGACGATATCGCGGATGCCAAATTGATGGTCAGGTACACAAATGGCAATATCAGAAAGCGTCGGGCCATTCTTGCCGTAAATATGGCTGGAGGCGGTGGAGCCGAAATTTGGGAGTCAAAAAATCCATTGCCTCTTGCTTGTTCTTTTGAACCCAAATTGGGTGATTTGGGTATTTTTGCTTTGAAAATCAAAAGTCAAGACCTATTGGCATTTTCAAAATCTACACCCATTCCACTTTTTAGAACTCCAGAAAACAAACCAACAGCTTGGTTGAAAGATAATTATGGTAATCAATTGCAATTGGTAGAAGATGACTCATGGTTTATAAACTCGTTATCAAACACCGGAGGCGTCTTGGGTGTTATTTTGGGGGTAAGCGATATGGAAAAAGCACTGAAGCTATACAAAGATGTGCTTGGACTTGAAACCATTGTTTATGACAAAACTGGATGTTTTGAAGATTTTTCAGGTTTGAATGCCGATAATAAACAATTTAGAAGAGTATTGTTAAGAAAAAGTCAATCTGATGAAGGAGCATTTTCAAGACTTTTTGGAAATATTGAGTTGGAGTTGGTACAAGCTCTTGAAATTTCTGACCGAAAAACCATCATGGAAGGACGGAGTTGGGGTGACTTGGGCTTTATCCATCTTTGTTTTGATGCCTTGAATATGGACAAACTTGGAGAAAAATTACTCGCTAATGGTTATACTTTTGTGGTAGATAGTGCCAATTCATTCGACATGGGCGATGCTGCTGGTAGATTTACCTATATTGAGGATCCCGACGGCACACTTATAGAATTTGTAGAAACACACAAAGTGCCAGTTTTGAAAAAAATTGGTTGGTATATCAATCTCAAAAAACGGAAAACACAAAATCCGCTTCCAAACTGGATGGTAAAGACTTTGGGATGGGGAAGGGTGAAATTGTAAAATAAATGCCCGAAATACGTAAAGTAAATATCACCCGATATGTAACACCACTTCGCGAGGGTGGTTCATTGCCAGCTATTGTGGAGGCCGATGACGGATTTTTGTATGTGCTAAAATTTAGAGGTGCTGGACAAGGAACAAAAGCACTGATTGCAGATCTAATAGGAGCAGAAATTGCTCGGAAGTTAGGTCTTTTGGTTCCAGAATTGGTTTTTGCAGAGCTAGCCGAAGGATTTGGACGTACCGAGCCCGACGAAGAAATTCAAGATTTATTGAAGTTTAGTACGGGCTTAAATCTTGGCTTACATTATCTTTCTGGTTCTATTACTTTTGATGCTGTAGTGAATACAGTTGATGCTGAAATAGCCTCAAAAATAGTATGGTTAGATGCTTTTTTAATGAATATTGACCGTACTGCTCGTAATACCAATATGCTTTTTTGGAACAAAAAACTTTGGGTGATTGATCATGGGGCGTCGCTATATTTTCATCATAATCCCGAAGCTTGGGAAGAACAATCCATTAAGCCTTTTATTCAAATTAAAGACCACGTGTTGCTTTCAAAAGTTATTGATTTGGAGGAAATAAAAGACAAGTCCAAATTCCTTATCTCAAAGGATTTTTTGGTAGAAATAGTAAATCTGATTCCAGATAGTTGGATTGCTGAGGGAGAAATAGCCAACAAGAAAATGTATATAGATTTCCTTCTTAAAAGATTAGAAAACGCCCATATTTTTGAAACTCAAATAGAAAATGCAAGAAAAGCACTTATATGAGTATGCGGTAATTAGGCTCGTTCCAAGGGTCGAAAGAGGCGAATATATCAATATTGGTGTGGTTTTATATTGCAAAAGCCTCAAAACACTCGACTTTGTTTTTCAAATAAACAAAAGTCGAATTTTGTCTTTGTTTCCCGAAGTTGATTTAGAAGAAGTTGAGAGTCATCTTTTATCTTTTCAAAAAATTTGCCAGGGTACTCCAGATTCAGGTTTGATAGGAAGTCAAGATTTGGCTTCAAGGTTCAGGTGGCTAACCGCACGCCGGAGCACCATCATTCAGGCCTCTGAAATTCATCCGGGTTATTGCCAGCAACCTACTGCTGCTTTAAATAAGATTTTTGAAGAAATGGTTTTAATGTAAGATAGATTACATTTTTATAAAATTTTATTTTTTTTCTTTGTCCGATAATCCGTTTCAAGTTTGTTTTCGTTAGTCTTTTAATAATTACTCAAACTCCTTATAATTTGTACCAATCGGTTGCCATATTGATTTTTGCTCGTGAACTCTCAAAGGAGGCATCGCTCAAAGTGTTGGCACCTAAAAATCAATTGGCGAATAAGCAGATTTTTCAAAATTTAAATATTCTTACTAAACAAAAAACACGGTCAACCCAAATTCCGGTTTTTATTTCTAATGATCTTAATCTAGATTCAAAAGCAAGTTTTGGTCAGAACATTACGGCCGCCATTTCTACTGTTTTTGATAAAGGATTTGAAAACTTAATCTGTATCGGCAACGACTGTCCGGCACTTAAAACTGAGCATATTCTCACTGCAGCTGAAGCCCTAAATACTTCTGATGCTGTTTTTGGCCCTGATTTTAGAGGAGGAACTTATCTTATAGGATTAACAAAAAAAGCCTACGATAATGTTGATTTTCAAGCTTTACCTTGGCAGACTCCTAACTTATTTCAAAGTATTTTGGCCAGTTTTTCTGAAAAGAAAATTCAAATATTAGATCAGCTTCAAGATATTAATACTTTTAAGGATTTAGTTTTATATTCAGGTGAAAGACATATTGTATCATTTTTACTAAAATTCACTAGCAGCTTTCAGTTTCTTACATTTTCATGGATTAATATTGCAAAATCTGAAGTTCTCCTATTTTCTTGCAGTTTCCGTGGTCCTCCTATTTTTGGATATTAATTTTTAGACTTCATTTTATTTTAAAGTAGATTCTTCAATTGCATTGAGGGACCTAATTGTTTTTTATTGTTTTAATTTTTACACTTTCATTTTTCTATGAAAAAATTATTACTGATTATATCGATATTTTATTCTTTTTCGAGTTTTGCTCAAAGTCAAATTGAGGTTAATGTAATTGACTTATTGACCAATAAACCCGTAAAAAGCGTTGAAGTTTATCTTGAAACGTATGGTGAAAAAACTATTTTCGGGCTTTCCGACAAAGCAGGAAAGGTAGTTTTTAAAGATCTTCAAACTACTAAAACATACAAGGCTTTTACATTTGCCAACGATAAATATGC
Organism: Lacihabitans sp. CS3-21; assembly: GCF_024343675.1. Classification (GTDB taxonomy): domain Bacteria; phylum Bacteroidota; class Bacteroidia; order Cytophagales; family Spirosomataceae; genus Leadbetterella. The sequence continues at coordinate 49,255 of NZ_RJUD01000114.1, read as the reverse complement.
AGAAGCATTTGTAGGTAGTATTACGCCGAAAGTGGGAGAGATAAGTGTTTTTAATCTAGAATTGCCAACAATCAGGGTTGAACTTTTGGAAGAAGTCAGAATAACCAATTCAAAAAGAGCAAAAATGAATACCCAAAACGCGGAGGTTTCTTACATCATTCCGAAAGAGGAGATTCAGGCACTGCCCGTGGAAGGTAGAGATATTACCCGAACCCTTATCAGATTACCCAATCTTACGGTTGCCACTTTGGGATACGCCGAAGCACCAAATGTTTCGATAAACGGACTTGGTGGTACTTTTACAAACTACCTTATTGATGGTATGGACAACAACGAGCGTTTTCTTGGAAACGCCAAATTCAACACGCCTATCGGATTTGCGGATGGTATTTCGGTTCTAACTAACAATTACTCGGTGGAATTTGGAAATACAAGTAATGGATTGGTTAATGTTACCACTAGATCTGGCTCAAACAAACTCACAGGCGAGGCTTTTTATTTGACACGTCCGGGTTCTATAATTGATTCTAAATCACCATTCGCAACTTTGGATCTTTCAGGAAATCAGGTAAAGGACGGTTTTCAAAGAAATCAGGCTGGTTTTGGATTGGGTGGTGCTTTGAAAAAAGACAAAACGTTTTTCTACCTAAATTTTGAACAAACGATTGATAAGAAAGACAACTTGCTGAATGTTCCGCAATTAGGTGTCAACGAAACCGTTACAGGCTTCAATAATTTCACTTACAGTTCGGCAAAAATAGATCAAGTTTGGAACCAAAGATTCAAGTCTTCTTTCAGAGTAAATCATGGAATTTTCGACATTGACCGTCAAGGTGGTGGCTTAGAAGGAGGAACACTTTTCCCTTCAGCAGCTTCCGCTCAGAAAAACAGAACCTATTTGGTAGCATTGAAAAATGCATACGTTTTTAGTTCATATCTTACGGGTGAAACTAATTTCCAAACTTCTTATTTCAGATGGAACTATCGTGAACCTGTAAATATCAATAGTCCTTCGGTAACCGTTCAAGACCCTAGCGGTGCGGTTATTGCTACTGTGGGCCAAAGCGGTGCTATTTTTGATAATAAAGAATATACCAATCAGCTTCAGCAAAAACTATTTTATAGACAAGGCAAGCACTCTCTCAAGTTTGGAGTGGAGTTTATAACTTCTGACTATGCCTTGCTTGGTGGAGGAAATTCTTTTGGTACTTACACCGTAAGGCTAAACCAAGCTCAGCTGGATGCTCTCAAAGCCAAAGGTATTAATTCAAGTTTGGATGTGAATGATATTCCAGTAGATGTACGAGTGATCAATTATGACGTAGAGCTTCAGCCCAATACTTTTGGAGCCAGACAAAATGTATTTAGTACCTATCTCGAAGATATTTTTGCGGTAAACAACAAATTAAACCTTATCATGGGTATAAGATATGACTATGACAATCTTACCAAAGGTGGTGGAAGTCGTGGTGACTTAAACAATTTTGCCCCACGGTTGGCTTTCAATTATAAAATTGATGATAGAAGTACTTTACGAGGAGGTTACGGAATTTTTACAGACAAAATAAAATATTCTATTCATAGTGACGCACTGCAGTTCAGCAGTACCTCTGCTGATTTTAAGAAACAGTTGAAAGAGTTACAAAAATTAGGAAAACTTGATCCAAACGCAGATATCGATAAGATTACATTTCCTGGAAATATCAGAGCAACTGCTTCTAACGTTACTTATCTTAATGGTCCGAGTTACACCGATTTGCAATCACGTCGAGATAGACAATTCGTGAACAATATGCGAATTCTAAATCCAAATGGTTTCCAAAATCCTTACTCTCACCAAGTTTCGTTAGGCTATCAGCACAAGTCAGACGAGGATCATTTGTTTTCTCTCGACTTAAATTATGTAGCAACCAACAATTTGTATTATATCAGAAACCTAAATGCACCATCAGCTTATCCTTTAAATGACCCTAAAAATGTAGTGGTAAGAAAAGTTGCGGAGGCAGATTTAACTAGACCTGTTCCGTTAAAATCGGACAGCCGTGGCCAATATGCAGTAGCAGGAAGCGACACCCTCAGAGGATTTGCAAGAAACGTTTTGATGAACGAAACCGACGGTAAAGCAAGATATTGGGCCATGAACATGGTTTATCAAAAACTGAAAGGGGAAGGGAAGTTTGCTTATAGAATGAGTTACTCTTTGGCCTTGATAAAAAGTAATACCAGCAGTATTAATACCAGAGCCAATGATGCTAATAATTATGATGTAGAATATACTTATGATGAAAACGACCGTCGTCATGTGGCCAGCTTTATGTTTTTCTGGTATCCAATCAAAAACCTTATTGTTTCACCAGCATTCCTAGTGCAAAGCGGTCAACCGATTACGCGAATTGCTGATGCCCGCATTTTTGGTACAACCGACCTCAATGGTGATAATGATTTTTTCAATCCTGGAGATTACAGTCCAGGGAATATCAGAAACAGCGACAGATTACCTTGGGCAAATACGCTTGACCTTTCTTTAAAATACACATTAATGAAGCATTTCGAGCTTTCGGCTGATATATTTAACCTTTTAAATGCCGTTAACTATTCGGGGTTCAATGTGGTAAGAGGTAACAGTAATCAGTTTATGGTAGGCGATAAAAGCACAAACACCTATACATGGAAAGCTGCTTCTGCTCCACGTCAGTTTCAGTTTGGAGCCCGTTACGTTTTTTAATATTTAATTCAGTTTGAAATGATTCTAAGTTTTGATAAAATTGATGAGCTCGAGGTTTATCTCAAATCCAAAGGATGGTTAGAGACGAATGAGGTTCTGATGAAGGTTGAAAAGCCCGGTGAAGGCAACATGAATTTTACAATGAGAGCATATACTTCTTTTGGTAGAACTTTCATTGTAAAGCAGTCGAGAGATTATGTAGAAAAATATCCTTCTATTCCTGCTCCTGCAAATCGGGCTGTAATAGAGGGTCGTTTTATAGAATTTATCCAAAATGATTCGGTTCTGAAATCATTCATGCCGAAACTATTGGGTTTGGATGAAGTAAACAATATTATAATTACTGAAGATCTCGGTCAAGCAAATGATTATTCCTTTTTATACAATTCTGGTCAAAGAATGAGCTCAGACGATTTGGCTCAAATGGTAGCGTATATAAGTCATTTGCACCATAGTTTTCGAGCCGATTCTCCAACGCCAGAGTTTGCCAATCGGGGAATGAGAGCTTTGAACCACGAGCATATATTTTTATACCCTTTTATGGAAGAAAATGGGTTCGATTTGGATAATATCCAGCTGGGTTTACAGTCAGAGGCTATGCTTTACAAAAAAGATCAAGAACTCAAATCTGTTGTGAAAAACCTAGGTGAAAGGTATCTGGCAGATGGACCTTATTTTTTACATGGCGACTATTATCCAGGAAGTTTCCTGAAAACAGACTCAGGTGTTAAAGTTATTGACCCAGAATTCTGTTTTTATGGATTTGCTGAGTTCGACTTGGGTGTTTTCATTGCACATTTAAAAATGAGCGAGCAAAGCGAAGCCATTATGGATAGCGTATTGTTGAATTACAAAAAAGGTGCTGATTTCGACGAGAAACTTCTTAATCAGTTTGTTGGGGTAGAAGTCCTACGGAGAATCATAGGATTAGCTCAGTTGCCCCTTTCGCTTAGTTTAGAAACCAAAAAAGAATTGTTAAAAGAAGCCAAAGGCTTAATAATGAATAATGTATAGTATGAAAAAGTTAGTTTTTGTTGGTTTGATTTTAGTAGGCTTCTCTGGTTTTTCGCAAAAAAAAATATGGTTTGATACCGACATCATGATTGGGAATCCCGATCGTGCCCCACGAGAAGTAGACGACGCCATTACGCTCATGATGGCCCTGAAGTTTCAGGACAAAATAAAAATAGAAGGTATTAGCCTTGTCACTTATGTGGATTACGCTTATGGGATTACCGAAAAAATGCTAAAATGGTATGCTCCAAATCTTAACATTCCTATTTATAAAGGGTCCAATACTTGTACCGACGTAGGTGAAGAAAATGACGCTACCATAGCCTTGGCGGCGGCTTTAAAAAAAGAAAAACTCACAATTCTGGCTCTCGGACCAGCCACCAATGTGGCTACGGTATTGAAGAATCATCCTGAATTGGCTTCACAGATAGATGAAATAGTTTTTTGTGCAGGACGTACTCCAGGTTTTCATTTTAAACCGGGTCTGGAACAGCAAATTGTTTCTGATTATAATTTCGAAAAAGACGTAGAATCTTTCAAGATTGTGTTTGACTCGGGCATAAAAGTTGTGTTATCGGGTTTCGAGGCGAGTGTTTATCTGTTTCTTGGAAAAACCGACTATGATTTCCTGAACAATAGCTTTGAAGGAGATAAGTGGGTTTACGATTTCTTAAGACCGTGGTCACTGCGTCACAAACAATTATTTGGCAATGACGGCTTTATTCCGTTTGATGTAACGCCTCTCGGTTATTTAACTCATCCACAGTATTTTAAATACTACGAAAACATTCCTGTGGACATTGTCAACATGGAAAATGATGCAACAATTCCTGCCAATAGACCAAAGGAAAAAGCCTTTTTGATAGCCTCCAAAGATTCAAAATCCAAGTGGAAATGCAAGTATGCCTATAAAACTCTTCCAGGTTTTGAAGAAATAGTGTTAGAGTCCTTAAAATATAGGTAAAATCGTAAAGAAGTGTATAACAATAGATTGAAAGCTTTTAATGATTCACATTTTCAGAAAATTTCAAAGCCAAAGTTTAGAATATTATAAAATATCACTATATTTGCACCTCGTTTCTGTAAACGCCTCTTTTAGCCTAAAAGAAGCCTCTTTACTTTCAATAAATTTTTTATCAATAATTTTTTTATTAAATGGATTTAATTAAGTTTGTAGAATCAGAATACAGCAGTTCAAGAGCTGGATTACCTGATTTCAAGGCGGGTGACACTGTTAACGTATTTGTGAAAATATTTGAAGGAAACAAAGAGCGTATTCAGTTGTACCAAGGTGTTGTTATTCAAAGAAAAAACTTCGGTACTCCAGGTGAGACTTTTACAGTACGTAAAATTTCTAACGGTGTTGGAGTAGAGAGAATCTTCCCAGTTTTGTCACCAAGTATCGACAAAATCGAAGTTCTTAGAAGAGGTAAGGTTCGTCGTGCTAAATTGTACTTCCTAAGAGGAAAACATGGTAAAGCTGCGAGAATCAAAGAACTAAAAAAGTAAGTAACATTGCTTAATAATTTTAAGTAATAGCTTTTTCATAATTTGTGCAAAAAACGTCATCTCTTTGAGATGACTTTTTTTTTGCCGCCAGAGTTTGTCTCCTCACAAATAAAAACCCATCAAAGTTCATCAACCATCGAACTTTTTCAATCAAAATAATATTACTTTTATAACTGAATAGCAAAGCTGCATTTTATGACCCAATTTTTTAAATATCAAGGAACAGGCAATGATTTCGTGATGATTGATAATCGTGAGGGAGGATTTGATGATTCTATAAAAAATGTGGAGTTTCTATGTCATAGAAGATTCGGAATCGGAGCGGATGGATTGATATTAATTGAAAATGCCGAAGGTTTTGATTTCAGAATGCGATATTTCAACGCTGACGGTAAGGAGGGAAGCATGTGCGGCAATGGGGGAAGATGTGCAGTGAAGTTTGCCTCTGATTTAGGTATTTTTGAAACAGCCACCAGTTTTATAGCAGTAGACGGCCCGCACCATGCCATGGTAGAAAATGATGAGGTTTCGTTGGGTATGATAGACGTAGAGGAAATAATTGATGAAACCAACGGGTATTTTCTCAACACAGGTTCACCGCACCTGGTTATATTTCAAGAAAATCTGGATAATTTGGATGTTAAAACGCAAGGAGCTGCTATTAGATACAGTGACTATTGGCTTTCAAGAGGTGGTGTAAATGTGAATTTTATCCAAATCATTGACAATGAAAATCTAAAAGTCAGAACCTATGAAAGAGGTGTTGAAGACGAAACATTTTCCTGTGGAACCGGCGTAACGGCAGCCGCTATAGCCTCATCAGTAAAGAAAGGATTGTCTCAAAAAATCAAAATACAAACACTTGGTGGCAAACTCGAAGTGAGTTTTGAAGGAGAACAAAAATTCTCTCAAATCCTATTGAAGGGCCCTGCATTGTTTGTTTTCAAGGGTGATGCATAGTATTTATTAATATTTTTAGCTTTTTTTTTGTTGGTAAAGATTTTAATGCTTAAAATTGCGAACGAAATCAAAAATTACTGCTAAGGGACTTCTTCCGATTCGTAATTTCAAAATCCGAAATATTCTAGATTTTTTCAAACCAAGCGTTTAATGTATTCATAAGTACTTTAACAACCCTCATTGTTTTTCCAAAACAAAATTTCTATGTACAATCAAGAAGATTTGAAGCTAAAACTTCTGTCAGAACTTAAAAGCATTTCAGCTGAACTAGGCATTGAATTAGACAAAGGTGCCGCAAAAAAAGACATTATTCAGAAAATCGTGGATCATAATCCACCAACCACACAGGAAGTTAAAACTGAAGAAAAGCCCATAAAATCCATCAAGGTTAAACCACAAGGACAAGCACTTCCGAATGTAAGGCCAGCTCAGAATCCGCTCTCAATGGAGCCAGAGGATAAAGGACCTCGCCTGAGAAAAAGAATTACTCGCGTAGTTACTGACGATACCATGTCTACGGATACTCCTGAATTGGTAAACGCCCCAGTTGTTGAAGAGAAGCCAGAAGAGCCTAAACCGATTATTGCGGAGTTTAAAAGACCAGAATTTAGAAAACCAGACAACCGTAAAACAGAGGCTCCAAAAGAGAACAAAATGGTTGACACCGATATTCAGCCAGATTCAAACGAAATTATAGATATAAATATATCAGATGAAATTGATATATCTGATTTAATAGAAGAGATTCCAGACATAACGGACGAGGATTTGGGATTGCCAGGTGAGGAAGTCCTAACCAATGAACAAAAACAAGATGCAAAAAAGAAAGAGGACTACGGTCGCTCTATAAAAAAGCAGTTTAATAACTTAGTAAAAGAGTTTGATGGGCTAATTGAGAACATTGGCGTATTAGAAATCATGAGTGAAGGAAGTTATGGCTTCTTACGTTCTGCGGATTATAATTACCTAGCCAGCCCAGACGATATCTATGTTTCGCCATCACAAATTAAACTTTTTGGCCTAAAAACGGGTGATACCATTCATGGGTCTATTAGGCCACCCAAAGATGGCGAGAAATATTTTGCTTTACTGAAAGTACTTTCAGTAAATGGCAAAACAACAGAGGAAATTCGTGACAGAATTCCTTTTGAATACCTCACACCATTGTTTCCACAAGAAAAACTTAACTTAAGTACAAGGTCAGATGTAATGTCTACTCGTGTGTTGGATTTGTTTTCACCAATCGGCAAAGGCCAAAGGGGAATGATAGTAGCCCAACCTAAGACTGGTAAGACAGTTTTGTTGAAAGAAATTGCCAATGCTATTACGATCAATCATCCAGAGGTTTATTTGATTATTCTTTTGATAGATGAAAGACCGGAGGAGGTAACGGATATGCAACGCAGTGTAAAGGCCGAGGTTATCTCTTCTACATTTGATGAGACTGCCGAAAAACACGTAAAAGTTTCGAATTTAGTTCTAGAAAAAGCCAAAAGATTGGTGGAATCAGGTCACGATGTGGTGATTTTATTGGACTCCATCACGCGTTTGGCTCGTGCCTACAACACTGTGATGCCTTCTTCAGGTAAGATTCTTTCGGGTGGTGTGGATGCCAATGCATTACATAAGCCAAAGAGATTCTTTGGAGCCGCTAGAAAAATAGAAAACGGAGGTTCATTGACGATTGTAGCTACAGCCCTGATTGATACAGGTTCTAAAATGGACGAAGTTATCTTTGAGGAATTCAAAGGTACAGGTAACATGGAACTTCAGCTGGATCGTAGATTGGCCAACAAGCGAGTATATCCTTCTATCGATATATTGGCATCAGGCACTCGTAGAGAAGACCTTTTAATGGACAAAGACGAGTTGCAGAGAGTTTGGTTACTAAGAAAATATATGGCGGACATGAATCCTATGGAAACAATGGAATTCCTGCTTTCTAAAATGAAAGGCACAAAAACCAATCAAGAGTTTTTGATGACCATGAACAGATAGTCTTATTTAAATATATAATGAGAAGGAAGTCAATTGTGACTTCCTTTTTTTATGGATTATAAGGCTGATTTCAATAGCGTAAATGCACAAGAATTAAGAAATAATTATTTAAAGTGTTGATTATTAATAGATATAAATAATATTTTTTAGTTACTTTTTTCAAAATAATCGTCCTAATTGTTGACTTTATTAATTTTTGTTTTAAATTGAACTATTAATTTGTTTATTAACTAACCCCTTGTCTTAATCATGAATAGATTATTGATTCCGCTATTGATTTTGTTAGGGTCATTACTTTTTAGTTGGTTTTGGAATTGTAACAGGAAGGACTATTGCCCTGATTGTCAACCAAAAGCTGCTGTAGCTGCTTCACCAATTTTGGCAGATACTGTAAATGTAGCCGTCCAAGCTGAAGATACGACTCAAGCAAATCTTACTCCTGAGGAAAAAGTCCTCTTTGAACCTCTCGATGTTTATTTCCAATCAGGCAAATCCTCTATCATTCGTACAGAGGAAATAGATACCTGGTTAGAAACCGCCAAAAAGTATTTGGAAAAAAATCCAAATGAAAAGCTAAGTTTGACTGGTCATACCGACAGTGATGGGGATGATGTCTCAAATATCAGCCTCTCAGAGAGAAGAGCCGCCATCGTAAAAGGAATTCTCGCAAAACAAGGTTTCAATTCAGACAATCTACAGCTGATTGGTAAAGGAGAATCTGAACCAATTGCCGAAAATGATTCGCCGGAAAACAAGGCAAAAAATAGAAGAGTTTCAATTAGACTTATTAAATAATACAATATCAAAAATCTTACGTATATGGAAAATCTTAAATGTTTATTCAACTGTTTCCCTTGGGATTTATTTCTTTTTCTTTTGGGAATGCTATTACTAATGTGGTGGCTTCTTTCAAAATTATTGGGAGACAGATTAAAATCTCACGCAAGTGAACTTCAAGACAGAATCAACTTCTTGGAAGGAGAATTAGAAGCTTGTAGAAAATCAAAAGTTTCTGCATCAGCAAATCTTGATTTAGGAACGACGGCGGCTGTTGTAGCACCTGTTGCTGCATTTGTTGCTGCTAGTGCTCCTGTCGCAAATAAAAAAGACGATTTGAAGATTGTAGAAGGCATTGGTCCAAAAATCGAAGAACTTTGCAACAATGCAGGTATATATACATTCGCTGATTTAGCTGCTACTCCGGCTGCTAGAATAAAAGAAATACTAGATGCAGCAGGTTCGCGTTTTCAAATGCATGATCCAACTACTTGGCCCGAGCAGTCGGCATTGGCTAGAGATGGCAAATGGGATGAATTGAAAAAGTGGCAAGACGAATTAAATAAAGGTAAGTCTTAATGATCAACCAATTTTATTGGAAACAAAAACGAGGGCTTGCCCTCGTTTTTGTTTAAATTGCGAACCAATTAAATTTTCAAATGGACATTAAGCTAAAATCAAAACTAAGTAAGATTACAACTTTCGTATTTGATGTGGATGGAGTTTTTACTGATGCTACACTGCTAGTAGGAGAAAGCGATGTTCAACGTGTATTTAATGTTAGAGATGGTTATGCGGTGCAGATTGCTTTAAAATCAGGCTATGCCATGGCTGTAATTTCAGGCGGGAAGCAAAAAAGCATTGCTACGCGACTGAGTGGTTTGGGTGTGCAGGATATTTTCTTGTCTGTTGGTACTGACCAAAAATTGCCAACTTTTCAGCAGTACATGTTAGCAAAAGGAAAAACAGAAGAAGAAATCCTATTCATTGGAGACGATATTCCTGATTACTTGGTGATGAAGTCAACGAAGGTATTGGCTTGCTGTCCTGCAGATGCCGTAGAGGAAGTCTTAGAGGTGAGTGATTATATTTCTCCAATTAGTGGAGGAAAAGGAGCTGTTAGAGATGTTATAGAGCTGGTGATGAAAGCTCAAGGAAAATGGATGAAGGTTTTTTAAGTTTCTTTTTTAAAAGATAGATAAACGCCATTGGTCCAGCCAAAACCGTCTTGATTGGGATATTCTCCACCTCCAGTTTCTTCATCCGAACTCGCAACGTTGTATTTTTCAGTAAACTTTCCGCTTTTATAAAATGTTGATTCGTTGAGTTTTATCCAATTGGTTTTTATTTGATCTGCTAATTTTTTGAACCCATAGTTTTTTAGTCCCACAAATGCTATCCACTGAAGAGGTGCCCAGCCATTTGGGGCATCCCATTGCTGTCCACTTTCAGAGGTGGTAGTTAATAATCCCCCAGTTTTCAAAAAGCTACTTTCTAATAATTTTGCAACGGATTCTGCTTGTACACTATTTGCCAAATTAAAATAAAGTGGAAAAACTCCTGCCAGAGAGAGATTTTGACGAACCAAGTTTTTAACCAAATCAAAGTCACAAAAAAACTTTTGTTCCTCATTCCAAAAGTATTTCTCGATTGCTCTTTTTCGATTTGTAGCTTTTTCTAGATAAGAATTACCTTCAGTAGGATGCATCTTTGCGAGTTGTGTTTCTAAAAAATACAAAAGGCAATTTAAATCAACCGGGATGATATTCGTCGTATTTATACTTGCCAAATCATGGCCTTTTTCCAGCCATCTACTGCTAAAATCCCAGCCAGACTCACATGCTGCTCTGATGTTTCTAAATAATTCATGGGGATTTTGATAAGATTTTTCGGCAAGCTCAATGTCCTCAATGTAAGATTCTGGCCTTGGCGTAGGATCTGTGTCATCATATCGATTCAATATTTCACCTTCAGGCATTACAATAGACCTGTTTGTCATCCAAAAAGTGTATTCTTTTTCTAATTGACTTAAGAAATCAATTGGCTTGATAGAAGTGTTAAAATCGTTCAACAAATCCAGCATCAGGCTAAAAAAAGGAGGTTGGCTTCTACTCAAAAAGTAGGTTCTATTGCCATTAGGGATAAATCCGAACTGATCTATTAAAAAGGCAAAGTTTTTAATCATGCCAATGACCAAATCATTTTTTTTTGAAATGATAAGCCCCAACATCGTAAAATAACTGTCCCAGTAGTAAGTTTCCTGAAATCGGCCACCAGGAACTACAAAGTCGTTTGGGAGCGATATATAAGTAGAGTTTAGAACTTCTGGCTCAGTTTTTTTTGTTAAATGATTCCATAGATTATGGATGTGTTGTTCTGGATAATTAAAATGTTGCGTTACAAATGTTTTATTATTGGGTATGACACTCCGAAAGTTTCTTTTTACAAATTCAGTAAGGTCAAAGTTTTTATTATTTTGTTCTTTGTTAAAATCTTCAGCTATATCTTCTATTTTTCTGAGAGCTACCATATCAGGAAACGATTTAGAATCCTCAAATATCCCTGAAAGCTGAACAGCCTCAAAAAGTGCCTTTTCTTCTACTATTGTTTTCATTAAAAGGGGTGATTTTCGGCCTGTTTTTTTATAATGGCTTGTATTCTAAGCACAAAAACAATCAAAAGGATAATCGGAATAAATAAAAAATAGAAGGCATTCACACCACCCATAACTTCAAAGAGCGTTCCGACAATTCTTGACCCAAGCGTGCCACCTAATGCTGAAAATATGATAATCAACCCAGACATGGAAGAATGGAGTTTTTTGGGTAAACTGCTCAAAACAGCCGAATTTAATAATGGATATATGGGAGCTATAAACAGACCGATTAGGGGTAAAACAAAACCCAGAAAGGGTACCTCTGTAATTGAACTAATCATTTTTACTTCTTCGCCGCTAGTTTTTAGTTGAGGAAGAACAAAAAATAAAATCAGGATAGACACCATTGAGCAAACAATTACAATTACTACCCAAGAGATTTTTTTTGCAACCATTCCCGCTAAAAATCTTCCTAAAGCCAATGAAACTGCTAAAATGGAAGCCATTTGAACACTTAATTTTTCTGAGAAGGCAAATATTTTTTGATTGAAGCGAGGAAGCCAAGTCATAATTCCTTGTTCTATCATTACAAAAAAGAATGCAGATGCGACAAAAACCAATACCAACGGAAGAATTATCAATTTGAAAGATGCTTGGAGGTCTTCCATTATTGAAGTTTCATCACTTGAAATTTCTTTGGGGATTTCTGAAAATAATAAAAAAACAAATGAAACGAATATCAAGCCACACAGCACCAAATAGACGTTTAACCATTGGTTTATGTCTGTTTCACTGTAAAAGTAGGGGAATAAGAAATATGCAGTAGCAATACCTATCATAAAAAAACCTTCAATTGAACTCATAAATGCGGTGTGTTCTTTTTGTGAATTAGTTATTTCTCCAATTAGGCTATAAACTGAAAGTTTGATGAGTGCAAAACTAACCCCAATGCTCAAAAACAATAACTTGGCACTTAGAAACGAATTACCCAAGTACATGCCTATGCAGCCAAAGAAAACTATCAGAAGACCAATTAACATGGCTTTTTTGTAGCCAAGTTTTGGTAAAAAAGAAGCAATCAACAAAGAAACCAAGGCAATAGGCAAGTCTTTAAAAGCTTCTAAAACAGATGCGTTGCTTTCTGTGATTTTATATACATTGATGGATTTCGAAATGACAATTCCTACACTGTTGAGTAAAATTGCAAAAACAAAGTAGTTAAGAAAAAGAGAAGCCTTGAGTTTCCAATTATTCATGGTTTTGGAGCTGTTTAGAAAAAAATAAAGCGAACCAAAATGATTCGCTCTAATATTTATCATAGGTTAATTCTTTGAAAGTATATTTATTTAATGCAAAATAATGGCAAAATAAATCTATATTTTATCAATATTTTATCTAATATTTGCACTGTATTAATATTTTGCAATTTGATTCCTTTAGAAAGAATATCGCCAGATCCTGCGTCATCTATTAAGATTTTGTATCACCATGTGATGCCTGAAGTTTTTTTGTGGAATTACCATTATCATCCTGAATTCGAGTTGGTTTTTGTCTTTGATGGAATTGGTAGGCGACACGTGGGTAATCATGTCAGTTATTATGAAAACGGTGATCTGGTTTTGATTGGGTCAAATCTACCTCATTCTGGTTTTGGATATGGGGCTCTCGGTAAACATGAGGAACTGGTTATTCAATTTAAGCGAGAACTTGTTCCAGAAATTGCAGAGTTTGAAATAGTAAATCAGTTACTTAAAAAAGCCCAATATGGCGTTTCATTTTCAAATTCAATAAAAAAAAGATTAGAAGGCGATTTTAGAAAAATAAAATCACTGGAGCCTTTTGAAAGATATATATGCTTGCTTAATATTTTAAAGAAGCTCGCAATTGAATCGGAATATCAAATTCTAAACAGTACGCAATATCAAACGAGTGATTTTACAAAAGATCAGAATAGAGTCTTGAAGATATTTCAATTTGTGGAAAAAAACTATTCGAATGATATTAATACACTGGAGGTTGCTGAACTAAGCAATTTGACTTTACCTGCTTTTTGCAATTATTTTAAAAAGAATTTAGGTGTATCATTTACAGATTTTCTAAACGAGTATCGTATAAACCAGGCGTGTATTCAACTTACCGAAGGACAGAGCGTTTCCAATGTGGCTTTTCTTTGTGGCTTTAATTCTCTTTCATATTTTAGTAGGACATTTAAACATTTCAAGAATATTTCTCCCAGCGAATTCCAAAATAAGGTATTCGAAAAAAAAGAGAGAAGATAACTCTCCTCTCTTATCAAAGAAATCAATATTGTTTTTTGTTACAGCTTTTCTATATTTTTCTTGAATTTTCCCGAAACTTTAACCATTTCGTTTACCCTTGCTATGGCTATATCATAGCCCCGTGCCGAGCCACTTATTTTTTGGATAGCATTGGTGTTCAGCATAATATTTTCAGAAAATTTTACAAATTGTGGGTGTCCAATGAGTTCATTCAGAACTTCTTTGCTATCTATCGTGATTACCGATTTGTCTATACCAAAAGGATTTTGATAGAAAAACTCCGATGTATTTCCATCAATTTTTGCATAAATCAGTTGGTTTGGGATAAGGCTTAGTTTCTCGTTATTTCCTTTGAATACCAATATTTTCAAAGGGTTGTCCGAATTCACCACACTTTTGTTTTTGAGGTCTGAGTTGAGATTTTCGGCTTTCCTTTTATATTTCGAGTCGTGCATCGTTTCTTGCACAAAAATAAAAAGTACTAAAGGGATGATGGTAAATGCAAAAAATACCAATCCATCAACTGGGAAACTTATGTTACCAATATTTTTTGAGGCTAAAAAATAGGATAATCCTAAGCTAATCATGATAGACATTAAAAGAGATTGAATAAGCTGCTTAGAACCATTCCAATGGTGTTCGTCGTAAAATGATTTTGCAACAAACGGAAATGCAAATTGGCAGACCAACATCGAAGCTAAGGCTATAACGCCACAAATTATCAAAATCATCATTTTTTCAGACTCCTCGATTTCTTTTATTCCAAATGGCTGAAACACGAAAAGTACTACAAAAACGCCAACTGCAATAGCCATAGAATGCAACAAACCTCTGAAACTCATTGAAGAAGAATGATACGGTTTTTTGAATTTGTTCAAAAACGCATTTACAAGATTTGCGATACCACGGAATATAGAGGCAATAAATGATGTAATTGAGCTAAGAATATTTTTTGAAAATGACATTTTACTAGGATATTAATTTGTTATTAGGAAATTTCAAAAACTATACCACAAATCTTTTAACCAAAAATTTGTTAATGGTAATGTTAAAAATGTTAAAATTATTATGTTTTTTTGTCTTTCTAACGTATTTCACAATAATAATTTAAATAATAATCAATTCATTTATGAGAATCAGTTCAAAAATAGCACTTACTTTATTAGTTTTCAATATTTTAACAGTTTTTAAAAGCCATGCACAAGTACTTAAAACATCTTTAGATTCTCTTAGTTATGCAATTGGAGTTAATGTTGGAGACAATTTAAGAAATCAAAAATTAAATGTTAATCCAGATATTTTGGCCAAGGCTATTAAAGATGCGATTGCAAATAGTAAAAGCGTAATGACTTCTGAGGCCTCTGGAGCTTTTATTCAAAATTATTTCCAGAACCAAGCCATGAAAGCTGGAAATGAAAACAAAGTAAAAAGCGATGCATTTTTGGCCCAAAATAAAACCAAGCCGGGTATTCAAACCACTGCGTCAGGCTTACAATATAAAGTGATAACTGCTGGAACAGGAGCAAAGGCTCTAGAAACTGACAAAGTAAAAGTTCATTATCATGGCACACTTATAGACGGTACAGTTTTTGATAGTTCAGTGAATAGGGGTGAACCAGCAACATTTGGTGTAACTCAAGTAATAAAAGGGTGGGTTGAGGCGTTGCAGATGATGCCGACTGGTTCTAAATGGACACTTTATATACCTTCTGATTTGGCATACGGCCCACAAGGTCCACCATCTATTGGTCCAAATCAGGCATTAATTTTTGATGTAGAATTGATTGAAATCGTTAAATAGTTTCTATTAAATAAGAAACAAACACAAGTTATGGAAATGAAAAAAAGCTTATTGATTACTTTTTTGGGACTTTCGAGTTTCTTGGCCTTTTCTCAGACAGAAACGCCTAAGTACAGTTATGACCCGCTGCAGCCTTCGGCTTCGCATTCTAAAGTTCAAGCATTTGTCACGCAATTCTTGAATAATTATCACTACAGAAAGTTCGTTTTGGATGATTCGCTTTCATCCAAAATATGGTCAAGCTTTATAGACAACGTTGATGGATCTAAGGCTTATTTTACAAAATCTGAAATAGAATCTTTCGAAAAGTATAGATTTACCATTGACGAAGCTATGCTTTCTGGAGAATTGGACGCCCCTTTTGAAGTTTTCAATGCCTACAGATTGAAATACAAAAACAGACATGCCTACATCAAAGCATTTTTGAAAAAACCAATGGATTTCACGACCAACGATACCTATGAGGTAAATCGTACCACTTCCCCATGGGCGAAAGACGAGAAAGAATTGGATAAAGTATGGGACAAAATTATATTGAGCCAAGCTCTAGGCCTGAAACTAAGTGGAAGTTCTGACAGTGCTATAGTGGCTACTTTGAGTAAACGTTACGACATGTACGAGTCTAGAGTAGTTAAATGGAGAGCAGAGGATATTTTTCAGACAT
Source organism: Lacihabitans sp. CS3-21 (assembly GCF_024343675.1). Classification (GTDB taxonomy): domain Bacteria; phylum Bacteroidota; class Bacteroidia; order Cytophagales; family Spirosomataceae; genus Leadbetterella. Next base: position 32,932 of record NZ_RJUD01000114.1, on the reverse strand, counting down.
TTATGAATTCTTTCACAGAAATCATTGATCCGCATACTTCATATATGATTCCAAGCAGTGCGGCTCAGTTTAATATAGAAATGAGTCAATCTTTGGAAGGAATCGGAGCAACGCTAAGAAACGAAGGTGACTATGTGATGATTGTGGATGTAGTTCCTGGTGGCCCATTGTTTAAAAGCGGACAAGGAAGCAAAAATGATTACATCGTAGGTGTTGCACAAGGCGACGAAGGTGAATTTCAGGATATCATAGGTTGGTTGACCGACGATGCAGTGAAGTTGATTAGAGGTAAAAAAGGAACAGTTGTTAGACTTAAACTTTTGCCTTCGGATGCTCCTACAGGAACAGAACCTAAACTTTTGAGAATTGTTAGAGAGAAAATTAAACTGGAAGAGGCAGTTGCTCAAGGCGAAATAATTGATATTAAACACGATAAAAAAGAATATAAAATAGGAGTAATTGACATACCTATGTTCTACCGTGATTTTGAAGACGCTCGTAAAGGTGGAGATTTTCAAAGTACAACTAAGGACGTTAAAAAATTCCTTTTGGATTTTGAAGAGAAAGGCGTAGACGGCGTTTTGATAGACTTAAGAAACAATGGCGGCGGTTCGCTAACAGAAGCCATCAACCTTTCGGGTTTGTTTATTCCTGATGGTCCAGTGGTTCAACGAAGAACGGGTCGTGGTAAAGTTGACGTAGAATCAGATACTGACAAAGAAACTGTTTATGCAGGTCCTTTAATGATTCTTCAAAATAGATTCAGTGCCTCTGCATCTGAGATTTTTGCTGGAGCCATTCAAGATTATAAAAGAGGTGTGATAGTAGGTGAAAGATCATATGGAAAAGGAACAGTACAGCAGTTGGTTGATCTTGATCAGTTTTTAAATTCACCACGTCAAGCTTCAAGAGGTAAAGACAATAATGGAGTTTCTACGGGTGTTGGTTTTGAAGCTAAAGAGCGTTTTGGTCAATTGAAACTTACCACTGAAAAATTCTACCGTGTCACTGGTAACAGCACGCAATTGAAAGGTGTGGAACCAGACTTGACTTTGCCATCTCCGTTTAATGCTGACGAAATGGGTGAGAGTTCACAGCCAACTGCACTTCCTTATGACGAAGTAGAAAATGCTGGTTTCTTGAAAACTAATAATATCAACGAAAAGATAATTAGTAAATTGGACGCGAAGTTCCAGTCGCGATTAAAAAGCGACGAAGCCTTGAAAGAGCTTGTAGTAGACTTGGAAGAATATAAATCGCAGAAAGATAAAAAGGAGTATTCGTTGAATTATGAACTTCGCAAAAAGGAAAAAGAAGAAAACGAAAGCAACAGAAAGGCTGTAAAGAAAACCACTAAGTCAAGTGGCAAAAGTGACAAAGAAGAAGATCTGTATCTGACAGAAACGGAAAAGATTCTTTGTGATTTGATAGGTTTGCTGAAATAATTTTCAAAATCTTCGAATGAATATAATAAGAAAAGCCTGCGAAAGCGGGCTTTTTTATTATTCTGAAGATTCTCCAGAAGCGACTCTGCGGATTAATTTCAATGGCTGAGTTTGGGCAATATATTATTTTGTTGTTCGTGTCCTCGAATAGGTGTCTTTTAATGGACAGTTCTTACGTTTTGTTCAATATAACCTTCATTCTAAATACTTGAATAGATTATATAATTCAGGAGTAAGTATTAGCTGTTGTTTTTGTTTTCAATAATTGTCTCATAATGTTCTACCGTTGGAAACGGATCATAATAATGATGAAGCATCTTTTTCCACTCTAAGTATTCTAGTGATTGCCTAAACCCAACTGTATGGTCTTCTAAATTCTCCCAGTCCACAAGAAGAATATACTTGTTATTCTGTTCCAAGCATTTTCGTAGTGAATGTTTTACATAACCTTTTATCGAGCTAATAAATTGCCCTGCAATATCAAAGTCGATTTCAAATTGCTTTTCTTGTCCACTCTTTACATTTAAAATAGCTACTTCTAATATCATGCTTCTTTAATTATTGATTATCCTTTTTTAGTTATGGTGAATTCAATTGGTAATATTTTTACTGGCCAAAGTCTTTGTAGCAGCATTCTGCTATTTTCCCAATAATGGTTTCGGCCTGCTGAAGGCTCTCAAAGTTTTCTACGAACACTGTAAGTATCAAAATATTTTTGGAGAAAATGATACCAGCATCGCCTCGGACATAGTCCAGTGTGCCTGTTTTGTGTGCTATGGGTACGTTTACGGGGATGTTTCTCGGAATAGTCGTTCTGTCCTCACAAGCCAACAAAATCTCCATGGCTTTTTTGCCAGATTTTTTGGAGAGCAATTGCTTGTTCAAAAGTTTAAGCAACAAACCATTGATGTCTTCACACGTGGTGAAATTTTGTTTTCCTGCCTTGATGGCCTCAAAATCCATCATTTTTCTATTGAGCTTGGTGTTGGTTAATCCCCAGTTATTTATGTCCTCCTGAATTTGCTCTGAACCAAGTTTTTCTATCAGAATATTGGTGGCAGTATTGTCACTTACACTTATCATTTTTTGTGCTAAATAATTGTAAGTGATTTTTTTAAATGGAACTTCATACTGAATATCTCCTGAGCCACCCACAATATCCTTTGGTTGGAGTGTATATGCATGTTTAAGGTTTATCCCTTTCGCTTTAAGCAAGGAGAAGAGTATTGGTATTTTTATAACACTCGCACTCGGCACCACTTTTTGACCGTTTCTTTCAAAAAGCAGCTTTCCAGTTTGATTTTGAAGTTTCATGGAAACCACTATCTCAGGATCAAGTTCTTTGAGATACTTTTCTAAAGATTGGGCAATTGACTTATTATCACTAGTCATTATCAATAAAGCGGTAAGTGCAAATAGAAATTTCATTTCCTGTTTTTTTGAGATTAAAATTAACAAATAGCCTTAAGATTTTGATAGGAATCTACATTTATTCTGGATAAGTGTGATTTTTGGGATTTTAAGAATTAGGCGAGGTTATTTGTTTATAATTTTTAAGCTGCGAATTAGAAAATTTTTGCCTATTGTTGGGGTTACTTGTTCATGCAGAAAGTATAATTAATTTCTCTGAAACTTTGCATGAATATTTTCGTTTGCCATTCTAGTGGTGTTAAGAGTTTCCAACAGACCTGTAATCGATGAAAAATATTTCCACCAAAAACCAAAAAATAAAACCGCAGAAATAAAAATAAAAAGGGAAATTTACTTCGTCCTCTCAATAGTAAACTGAACCAGATTTTTAAGCGAATTTTTGTGGGCGGATTCGGGGAAGGAGTCGAGGATATCGTAGGCTTGGTTTACGAAATTCTGCATGATTTTTTTGGTATAATCTATTCCTCCGGAGCTTCTTACAAAATCTATAACCTCCAAAACCTTGTTGGGCTTGTCTGATTCGTTTTTGATAAGGTTGATGATTTTTCTTTTAGTAAACCAACCAGTATTGTTGAGGGCGAATATCAGTGGTAAAGTCATCTTTTTTTCTTTGATATCTATGCCTGTAGGTTTACCTATCTCATCTGTGCCGAAGTCAAACAGGTCATCTTTTATCTGAAACGCCATGCCTATTTTTTCGCCCAAAAGTCTTGCTTTTTCAACCATGGTTTCGTCGGCACCCGTGGATGCCGCACCCACAGCACAGCAAGAAGCTATCAGTGAGGCCGTTTTTTTGCGGATTACGTCGAAATATATGTCTTCGGTTATGTCTAATTTTCTGGCCTTTTCTATTTGTAACAACTCACCTTCACTCATTTCTTTCACGGCATTGTTTACAATCTCCATGAGGTTGTAATCTTTGTGTTTTAGGCTGAGATCAAGGCCTTTGCTAAGAAGGAAATCGCCCACCAATACTGCTATTTTGTTTTTCCAAAGAGCATTTATAGAGAAAAAACCCCTGCGGTAGTTGGAGTCGTCCACCACGTCGTCGTGTACAAGCGATGCTGTGTGTACCAGTTCTATCAGAGCCGCTCCTCGGTAGGTAGAATCAGCGATTTGGCCAACCGTGCCGGCAGTCAGAAACACAAACATGGGTCTGATTTGCTTCCCTTTTCGGTGAATGATGTACTTCATGATTTGGTCAAGAAGCATCACATTCGTTTTCATAGAATTTCTGAATTTCTTCTCGAAACTATTCATCTCCTCTATGATGGGAGCCTGTATTTCATCAATTGAAATGGCCATTTATGATTCTGTTACTAATTGGTAACAGGGGAGTTTACAGGTTGTTTAAAATTGAGCAAATTTATTTATTAATAAAACAATTACCTAATTGCGTTTAAGATTAATGAATGCATTATTGTATTATTTCAATTTTTTAAGCCTGAAATGTTATTTTTTTGTGTATTAATTGAGAGAATATTTTGGAATTGGCTCAAGTATATTTTATTTTGCACAAATTATATATTAATAATCAATCCATTACACAAAAGATTTTTTCCTGACAAATTTAGCGAACAAATAGGCCCGACAAATTAGTCGGGTTTTATTTTTTATATTAAAATTATTCAGGCTCAAAAATGAGCCGTATTTTTGCAAAATGATTAAACCAGAGATTTCAATTATAAAATACAATGCAGGGAATATCATGTCTGTGATAATAGCCCTGGAACGTATCGGTGCTAGTTATGAACTGACAGACGACCCTGAGAAGATACAAAATGCCAACAAAATCATTTTTCCAGGTGTAGGAGAGGCTGGTTCGGCCATGAAAAGTTTGATTGAAACGGGTTTGGATAAACTTATTCCTACACTGAAACAGCCTTTTTTGGGTACTTGCGTAGGTATGCAATTGCTTTGTGAAACTTCTGAGGAAAGCGATACCCAATGCCTTGGTGTATTTGATATTCCGATCTTGAAATTCCCTAAAACACAGGGTTTTAAAATTCCTCAGACAGGCTGGAATAATATTTATGATTTGCAAACGCCTATTTGTGCGTCTGTTAATGCAAATTCTTATGTGTATTATAATCACGGATATTATGCTCCACTTTCAAAATACACAGTGGCCAAAACCGATTATGTTTTGGAATATTCAGCAATTTTACAAAAAGACAATTTCTTCGCCTGTCAGTTTCATTCTGAAATCAGCGGCGAGGTTGGACAACAAATATTTAAAAACTTTTTAGCTTTATGATTCAGGTAATTCCAGCTATAGATATTATTGATGGTAAGTGTGTTAGGCTTACGCAGGGTGATTATGAACAAAAGAAAATCTACAACGAAGACCCCGCAGAAGTAGCCAAAGAGTTTGAAGATGCTGGCATAAAAAGACTACACTTGGTTGACTTAGACGGTGCCAAGGAGAAGCGGATTATCAACCACAAAGTTTTGGAGAAGATTGCCAATTCCACTAAGTTAATTATTGATTTCGGAGGTGGAATTCAGTCTGATGAGGACATCCAAAAAGCATTTGATTTTGGTGCAAAAATGATTACTGGAGGAAGTATAGCCGTAAAAAACCAAGAAATGTTTTTGGGTTGGTTGGAAAAATTCGGACCAGAAAAAATTATACTTGGAGCAGATGCCAAAGATGAAATGATAGCCATTTCTGGATGGCAAGAATCTACCAAGGTTTCGGTATTTGATTTTATTGAAGAATACCTCAAAAAAGGCATAAAATACACCATAAGCACCGATGTAGCCAAAGATGGGCTATTGCAAGGGCCGTCTTTTGAGCTTTATGAAAAAATGCAAGCGAAGTTTTCTGATTTAAAAATTATAGCCAGCGGTGGCGTAAGTGAGATGAAGGATTTAGAAAAACTAAATGACCAAGGGGTGTTTGGTGTGATTGTAGGTAAGGCCATTTATGAAGGAAAAATTGGTTTGAAAGAGCTGGAGAAATTTATATGTTAACAAAAAGAATTATACCTTGTTTGGATATCAAAGAAGGCCGAACTGTAAAAGGAACCAACTTTGTGGATTTACGTGATGCCGGTGACCCAGTGGAACTGGCGGCTATTTATGCCCAACAAGGTGCCGATGAATTGGTGTTTTTGGACATTACCGCCACTGTAGAAGAACGAAAAACTTTGCTGGATTTGGTAAATAAAGTGGCTCATGCAGTCAATATTCCTTTTACCGTCGGTGGAGGCATCGGCAGTATTTCAGATGTGTCCAAATTATTAAATGCGGGTGCTGACAAAGTGTCTATAAATTCATCGGCGGTTAATAATCCACAACTGATTTATGAATTGGCTAAAGAGTTTGGTAGTCAGTGTATTGTGGTAGCCATAGATACTCGCCACGTGGATGGTGAGGATATTGTGCATACGCATGGTGGCAGAAAGCCAACCGATCTACGCACTCGCCACTGGGTAAAACAAGTAGAGGAGTTGGGAGCAGGAGAAATTTTGCTCACTTCTATGGATGCAGATGGTACAAAGAACGGTTTTGCACTAGATATTACCTCTTTCGTGTCTGAAAATTTGCATATTCCAGTAATAGCTTCTGGAGGTGCTGGCAATATGGAGCATTTTTATGAAGTTTTTACGGCTGGAAAAGCCGACGCCGGGCTGGCTGCTAGTATTTTTCATTTTAGAGAGATTCCTATTCCAGATTTAAAACATTATTTGTCTGAAAAGGGAATTCCAATGAGAATTGTTTGACAAAAATCAACATTAAATACCTTTAAATCGGATTATTGTCAAAATTTATCTGGTTTAAATTTTCGTTTGTATATTTACCTTTACTAAAGTCTGCCATTTTGCCATGAAATCCTATGGTGGCATAAGGTTTGACTAACAGAACTATACCTTTTAGAAATAAAACAGTCAAATATTGAGTTTGACATATCATACATGCTAGATTTCGAAAATTTTAATAATATAGGTCTTTCAGGAAAAAATATTGAAAGTGTGGAGATGATTGAGATTGCTCCGCCTGACGAAGTCATGGAAGATGATAATAATTTACCTGAATTTCTTCCAATTTTACCACTTAGAAATACCGTTTTGTTTCCTGGAATTGTAATTCCGGTAACTGTTACTCGTACCAAAGGTACTAAACTGGTAAAAAAAGCTTACAAAGGGGATAAAACACTGGGAATAATTTCTCAGGTCCGTCAAACCAACGATGAACCTTCCGAAGACGATCTTTACAAAGTAGGGACCATTGCTCATATCATCAAAATGATTGTTCTGCCAGACGGTAATGTAACCATTATTTTGCAGGGTAGAAGAAGGTTTAAAGTGGATGAGTTTACCAAAACCGACCCCCATTTGATGGCCAAGGTTACTTATATCGAGGATCATTTTCCAAATCCAAAGAAAAAGGAAACCAAAGCCTTGATATCCAGCCTTAAAGAAGCCGCCTTGAATATCCTTAATCTCAATCCCGAGATTCCGAGAGATGCTCAGATTGCTATAAATAACATAGACACACCTAATTTTCTAACACATTTTCTTTCTTCCAATCTCAACATTGGCATTTCTGATAAGCAGTTGCTTTTAGAAACATTTGATGGCTACGAGCAAGCTACCAAGCTACTCGAACACATGATGAAGGAAGTGCAAGTGCTTGAAATAAAGAAAGATATACAAAGTAAGGCTTCGTCGGACATAGATCAGCAACAGAAAGAATATTATCTTCGTCAGCAAATAAAAGTGCTTCAGGAAGAGCTTGGAATGGATTCTCCGGACCAAGAAGTGGAGAAGCTACGGGCCAAAGGGGCGAAGAAAAAATGGTCGCCAGAGATTAATGAGCATTTCAATAAAGAACTCAATAAAATCATGCGTATGAACTCAATGGCACCAGAATATGGTGTTTCGGTAGGATACGCAGAGTTATTGGTAGATTTACCTTGGAACGAATACAGCAAAGATAATTTCTCTTTAGCGAGGGCAAAAAGAATACTTGATGGTGACCACTTTGGGTTGACTAAAGTGAAAGAGAGAATTCTTGAGTACTTGGCAGTACTGAAACTCCGTAATGACATGAAGGCTCCTTTACTTTGCCTTTATGGCCCTCCTGGAGTGGGTAAAACGTCTTTGGGGAAATCTATAGCGAAGGCCTTGGGTAGAGAATATGTAAGAATGGCCTTGGGCGGTGTACATGATGAGGCCGAAATTCGTGGACATAGAAAAACCTACATCGGTGCTATGCCTGGCAAAATCATCAACAATATTCAGAAGGCTAAGAAAAGTAATCCTGTATTTATCTTGGATGAAATTGATAAAATTTCAAGAGACCATCGTGGCGATCCGTCTAGTGCATTGCTGGAAGTGCTTGATCCTGAGCAAAATAATGCTTTCAAAGATAACTATCTAGAAGTAGATTATGACCTTTCGAAGGTGTTGTTTGTAGCCACCGCAAATGCTTTGGATACCATTCAACCAGCTTTGAGAGATAGAATGGAAATTATCGAATTGAGTGGGTACACAGTAGAAGAGAAAGTAGAGATTGCTAAGAGACATTTGTTGCCAAAACAAATTGAGCTTCACGGACTTACTCCGGGCATGTTCAAAATCACAAACGGAGCTATTGTTAAGCTTATAGAGGGTTACACCAGAGAGTCTGGCGTGAGGAGCTTAGAACATAAATTGGGTAGTTTGGTCAGAAAAATTGCCAAGTTTGTGGCCATGGAGGAGCAATACAATCCAAACGTCAAAGAAGCTGATGTGGAGCGATTATTGGGTCAGCCTATATTTGACAAAGATTTATATGAAGGAAATGACCTAGCAGGTGTAGTGACTGGCTTGGCTTGGACGCCTGTTGGTGGTGATATTTTGTTCATTGAGTCTAACTTAAGCAGAGGCAAAGGAGCTCTGACACTTTCTGGCCAACTGGGCGATGTAATGAAGGAATCTGCTGTAACGGCACTTTCATATTTGAAATCTCACGCTGAAGACTTGGGAATTGATTACAGAGTATTTGGAAATTATGACTTGCATATACACGTTCCGCAGGGAGCTGTGCCTAAAGACGGTCCATCTGCTGGTATTACGATGTTGGTTTCTATGGCCTCTATTTTTACCCAAAGAAAAATAAAGAAAGATATGGCCATGACGGGCGAAACCACACTACGTGGCAAGGTGTTACCGGTGGGAGGTATCAAAGAGAAGATATTGGCGGCCAAAAGAGCCAATATCAAGGAGATAGTGATGTGTTACAAAAATCAAAAAGACGTAGAGGAAATAGGGGAGGAGTATACTAAAGGTTTGACTTTCCATTATGTAAACTACGTTGAGGAGGTTTTGGAAATAGCCCTTCTTGAAGAAAAAGTAAAAAAGCCGATTGTTTTTAATTTTCCTGAAGAAACCAAGAAAGAATTAGTATAATGAAAAGGCCGAGAGGCCTTTTTTTATGAGTTTTTTGAAGTTTAGTAGAATGTTGTTACACAAAGTCACACAAAGAATTCACGAAGTTTCACAAAGAATTTGTTTGAGGAAATCATGGATTTAAAGATTTTAAGAATTGAACTTTGTATCTTAAAGATTTAATAATCAGTTCGTTGAATATTTTTTTCTTTATCTGACAACTTGTATTCCCTTTGTGAAACTTCGTGCTTCCTTCGTGAACCTTTGTGTAATAGCCAAGCCACCTATAACTCCTTTTCTAAGAAAAACTTCCCATTGGTAGTTTCCAAAAAAGCTTCAAAAGGAATTTCTTCTTGTTTAATAAAACCACTGGTTGGCAAAGTTTTCTGAGCCACCATTTCTACCACAGCAGCTATGGAAGCGGCAGTAGTCCATGAAATAGCTCGCCAATGCTCTCCATCTATAACTATGGGTTGAAATGGTCGATAATACTCCTCCCGCTTGATTTTGTCGTACTTCCAACCTTCCACCACTGCATAAACATAGACCACGTCTTCTTGAACAGGAGGTTTTGCGTTTGTAAGGATTTGTTCCAATTGTTGTCTGTCATCTTTCATGATCAATTCATAAAGCAAGAATTTCATGAGTTTACAATGTCCTGGATATCGCATGGTTTTGTAGTTTAGTGTATCCACTTTGCCTTCGAATGTCTCACACATGGTTCCTAAGCCACCAGAAGTACTAAAAGCCTCAAATTCCTCTCCGCCAATGTATATTTTCTCGAGTCCGTCCAATGCGGGCACCATTTTCTTTTTGCCATTATGAATCACCTCGCAATCATTGATGTATTCGTTGATAACTCCAGCAGGTGACCACGTAAACGAGTATCCCAGCAATCCATTCGGAAATTGTGGCAAAGCACCTACTCGAAGCTCAATATCTCGAATTTTATCAAATCTTTTGCACAAATCTGCACCTACTATACCTATAAATCCAGGAGCTAAACCACATTGCGGTGCCATCACCGCTTGGGCCGTTTCTGCCATTTGCCTGATAGCTTGGGTAGTTGGAACATCTTCCGTAAGATCAAAATAGTGAATGGCATTTTTGTGACAAATTTGAGCGATGGGGAGATTTAAGAAGTAGGGCATACAAGAAACTACCGCTTGAAATGCCGGGATGGTTTTTTCTAGGAAATCTATATCTGAGCAATCACCTCCAATAACTTCAAAAGGTAAGTTTAGGTCGTAATGTGGTGGATTTTTGTCTAAGCCTGTTACTTTGAATCTGTTGTTGAGTAATATCCCTACCAAAGAGCCAACTTTTCCCATGCCAATAACAAGGATTTTTGACCCATCTCTGAATGTGTTCATGATTTTTTTTATTTATGTTGAAATGTAAATGCGACGGCTAAAAAAATAGATGGTATTAAGCCGCAAAATCAGGAACAAACGAGCAAGCACTACGTAGGTAGGCCAGTCGGGCTAGGAGGAAGTTTAAATCGTTAAACAATGTGATTCTGTTTTACGAATCTAATTTACTGTAAAATTCTAAAAACTTAGACTTTTACACAAAAAAAAGGCGAAGAAATTCTCCGCCTTCTGATAATGTATTTTATGGAAATTAAACCGAAAAACTCTCTCCGCAGCCACAAGTACGGCTGGCATTGGGGTTTTTAAATTGAAATCCTTTGCCATTTAGGCCGTCGCTATAGTCTAGTTGGGTTCCAATTAGATATAGAAGACTCTTTTTGTCTACAAATATTTTTACGCCTTGGTCTTCATATATATGATCGTTGGGCTGTTGTTCTGCATCAAAAGCGAGGTCGTACATCAATCCAGAGCATCCGCCGCCTTCTACTGCTACGCGTATGCCGTGGTTTTCGTTTTTACCTTCCTTGCTTTTTAATTCCAAAATTTTATTTTTTGCCTGCTCTGTTACCGTAATCATTTCGAAATTAATTTATATTTACTCCTATTAAAACTTTAAATATAAATCAAAAGTTTCATGGCGAGACAAATAAAGTCAAAAAGGATACTGGACAAAATATATGAATATCAATCCTTAGGGACAAATTTGCGTTTTTATGAGGCCATGCGAAGTGAGTTTAAAACCGGCGATTTGCTATTTTTTTCAGGGGATCATTGGCTCTCAGGCTTGATTCGTTGGCGTAGTAAGTCGGCTTGGAGCCATGTAGGCATGGTGGTTAGGATCGAGGAATTGGACAGAGTTTTTTTGATTGAAAGTGTGTTGGAAGTTGGAGTAAGAATGTTGCCTTTGTCGTTTATTTACAAAGATTATGACGGAAAAAATAAACCCTACAAAGGCAGAGTTGCTTGGGCAAAGCATGAACTTTTGGCCAGCGACTTAGTCAAACAAAAAGCCGTCAAGGAGTTTTGCGTGGACAATCTCTCGAAACAATATGACAGAAAAGAGTATTGGCGAATACTCTGGCGAAGCTTTTGGGGTTTTGATAATTTCTTTCATGACGAAAAATATACCTGTGCAGAATACATTTATGAAGCATTCAAATATGCCAATATTGAACTACCCAAAGAGAAAGGAGTTTTTATCAGTCCAGGAGCTTTTTGGCGACAGAATGCCTTGGAAATGAAGGCTATACTTATTTGAGGGTGATTGTTTTTGGTTCTTTTAACAGGCGGATTTTGTTTCAATTTGGAAGAGTTCGAATCTGAATGAGCATTGATTTTCTGCTGGTGAAATCCGCATTTTACACCCACAAAGGGATTAGCCTTCTTATAGCTCGTGTCTTCGACCAGAGTAAAATGCAATACTATTTATTTCAATCTAACCTATTCACTCAATCATACAAAACATACTTCAATCTCATTTTTTTGTATGCTGAAAGACCCGGTTCCCACGATTTTTGAATTTCTTCGGCGGTTTTTCCTTCTTCTATTTGCTTTCTGAATTCATAAACGCCAGCCAGAAAATCTATGTTGCCCATTTGTTTGCTTTGGGTTCTGTCAAAAAACTTGGCTTTGTCTGGGTAGGCTTGGTATAGGTCAATCATCCATTGGAGGTTGATTCGCTTGGTTTTTCTCAGGTTTTTGATGTCATAATTCATCAAATCTATGCCGTAGCAGGTTTCATTCATGTGCAGGGGCGACTCACTCATACCTGGGATGCTTTTGGGTGTAAAGTTGAAAGTGTATTTGCCTTTTAATAACGGAGCTCCCAAAACCGTAAAGGGTACTTGAGTGCCTCGGCCTTGGCTCAGAATGGTGCCTTCAAACATACAAGTGGTTGGATAAAGCATAATGCTCTGTTGGGTATTGAGGTTTGGAGATGGTTTTATCGGTAAAACATAGTCCATGTCGTGCCTATAATTAGCGACTTTTACGATTTCAAGCTTGCATTTGGCTTGGTTGGGCAGCCAGCCTTCTCCATTTATCATCTGGGCAAATTCAGCTATGGTCATGCCGTGGGCTATCGGAATTGGAAACTGCCCGATGCCCGATTTTAGTCGCATATCCATGATGGGGCCGTCGATGAGGTAGCCATTGGGATTGGGTCTGTCGAGAATCAAGAGCGTTTTGTTGTGTTCAGCACAGGCTTCCATTACATCTCGCAAAACATTGATGTAGGTATAAAAACGACAGCCAACGTCTTGAATATCAAACATCATGAGGTCCACCTTGGCCAAGTCTTCGGCAGATGGTTTGCGTTTTTTGCCGTAGAGAGAAATGATTTTTATGCCTGTGGCTGGGTCGGTTTCGTCACTGACTTTAGCACCGTTGGAGGCATTTCCTCTAAAGCCATGCTCAGGTCCGAAAACCTTTACGATGTCGATTCCCAATTTTTGCAGACTATCTACCAAGTGGCTTTTGCCTATTATCGTGGTAGGATTTGCCAAAATTCCAACTCGTTTGCCTTTTAGAATCGATAAGTATTTGTCAGTTTGTTCTGCACCAGTTTTGATGGGTTCCGCTGCCGAATGGTAAATCTTCGGAGTACATTTAAAGCCAAGGGTAAAGGTCAATGCTACAAAAATCAAAAATAGGTGCGTTTTTTTCATAAAATGACGGCTATGAATTTTGAAAAAGGATTTTGAAAAACGTGACTATTGGTACTCCAATATGTCATCGATGAGGAATGAATCACCTGATTTAATGACCTTTATATCTCTTTTGTATTTTGCTTTGGCTTCTTTGTCCTCTATCATTACATCAAAAACCATAGTAGAGTCGGTCGACAAGTCGCTTTTGAGGGTACAGTTTGTTATACTGATTTTTACCCAATCCTGACCAGAAATCAGAAAACCCGTCCCAATTCCAGCGTATTTAGTGTCGTATTTGCTACCCCATTTTTTCTTGAAGGCCTCTTCGGTCATGCCGCCGTCGTAATCAATACTTATGGCGTCTGTTTTGTATTCTTCGTAGCTCTTGGTATAAATGCTTGCTTTTTTGTCTTGGTTTTCGTCTTCAAAAAGTGGGTCTGCAAACTCATTTTCGATGCTTTTAATCAACCAAACTTTGGCATCTTCACTCATCAGTCTTTTTACATTGTTGATGGAATCAAGTCTTAATGAATCTTGAATGGCAAGTGTATCGAGGGTGTCTTTTTGAGAATTTGTACAAGAAAAAATAACGAATAGTACGAATAGAAAACCAAGTATTTGTTTCATTTTTGAAGAAGAATTTTTAAAATTTGAGGTAAAGCAAAAGTAAACCTTATTTTTTCTTTTTCAAAAAATCTTCTTCTATTCGGAATCTTAGGATGTCTTGAATCAGTTCTTTGGGAAGTGGTTGGTCTATTGGGAACTGAATGGCTCCTTTGGAGTATTTGTAGTTTGTAAGTTGGGATTCGAAAGTCGTAATTCCGTTAGGCGTTGGGTAAAAACCAATGTGGTTTTTGTTGGCTGCAAAATACACCACTATGCCATTTTGTTTGTAAGCGGGCATGTTATAGCTAATGATTTCTTTGCAATTCGTGGCAATGGATGCTATGATTTCTCGCAGCTCTTGCATTTTGATTTGAGCAATTTCAGGGAAATCCAAAATGTACTCTTCAACGTTGGTGTATTTTTTCATTTCATTTTTTTAGGTTTTCGCTAATACGAAATTCTAAAATTTCTTTGATAAAATCTAGCGGAAGTACTTTGCTATGAGGAAATTGAACTGAACCTGTACCTGTTTTGTAAGGCTTAAATTTTTCTAAAAAATCAGGATGAAGATTGGGTACAGAGTATAAACCTATGTGATTTTTAAAAGCTGAAAAGTAAATTAAAATGCCATGATAGTTGTATGAAGGCATGGCATAGCTGATGTATTCCTCTACTTCAGGAACGGTAGATTTTATGAGATTTCTTATTTGAAGCAGTCTATTTTTTACTTCATCAGGAAAATCCGCAATGTAATCATCTACATTTTCCGCTACTTTATTACTTGCCGTCATGATTTTTAGGCGTTTATGAGCTTTTCAATATCCATTTTCCTCATTTGCATAAAGGCGTTGGAAACTCTTTCGGCTTTCATAGGATCCGACATGAGACTTCCTAAAATACTTGGGACTACTTGCCAAGAAACGCCAAATTGGTCTTTCAACCAGCCGCACATGCTTTCCTCCCCGTTTTCGGTGAGTTTGTTCCAGTAATAATCTATTTCTGTTTGGTCGGCACAAGTAATCACAAAGGACACAGCCTCATTGAACTTAAACATCGGACCGCCGTTCAGTCCCATAAACTTCTTGTCGTTGAGCTCAAAGTTTACAACCATTGGATTTTCGGAAAGGATTTTGGAGTTTTTGAAAATTCCACAGTAAAATTCTGCAGCTACCTTAGCTTTTCCGTCAAACCATAAGCAAGGAAAAATGTCTTCAGTCATATTAGTATCGGGTTATTTTTCACAAAGATTTTTAAGAGATTCTAAAGCTCGTGGCCACATTTCCTCAAACATAGGGGCATATTCTGGAGAAGTTTCCATTTCTATCAAAAGCTCGGTTTGATTTTCTTTCGGAAGTAAAATGTAGTTCTCAAAAGCGGGAGTCCATTTTTTCACTTCCTCGCTTGTGGTGTCAATAATGCCATTGCTGATAAATCCAAGATGCTCAATCGAAATAAATTCATGTTCCACATGCTCTTTAATTTTTGAATACATGCCTCCTATTCCGCCATCTTCATTGGGTCCGAGAAAGTGTATTTCGCTTCCCTTTTCCCAAGAACCCTCAAAACAAGAACCTTCATGAAATTCGCTCGCCCAGATTCTGTAGGTGGTATCTTGAAGCATGTTGTCCCATACTTTTTTTCGAGGAGCATCAATAACTATTGAAAATTTTAGCGTTTTCATAATTTGTAAAAAATTGAAATTTTTACAAATGTATCAAAAATGTACTGGCATTTGGCGAGTAGAATAAGACAAAATGAAGGTCTAATGCGTCAATTTAAATTAACAATTAGATATCTATGATAAGTATGTGCCTATGTGTTTATTTTTTTACACATAGGCACATAGAACACATTAGAAAATTCACTGATATGTTTTGATTGGTAAATTACTTGGCGTTTTTAGCGTCCACCCATTTTTTTGCATTCACAAAAGCTTCTAACCATGGGCTTACTTCATCGTTTTTGCGGTCAGCAGGGTAATGTGCCCAGTTCCATGGGAAAGTTGAACGCTCAATGTGTGGCATCATCACCAAGTGTCTTCCAGTAGCATCGCACATCATGGCCGTATTGAAATCTGATCCGTTTGGATTAGCTGGGTAGCTTTCGTAACCGTATTTTCCAACGATATTGTATTTTTCTTCTGAATAAGGAAGATTGAATTTCCCTTCTCCATGTGATACCCAAACACCCAAAGTAGCTCCTTCTAAAGTCGAAAGCATCACCGAGTGGTTTTTCTGAACTTTTACGGAAGTAAAAATACTTTCGTGTTTATGGGATTCATTATGAAGCATTTTGCCATGTATTTCATGCTCAGGATTGATTAATTCCAACTCCATAAACAACTGGCAACCATTGCAAATTCCTACCGAAAGTGTGTCTTCTCTGGCAAAGAATTTCTTCAAAGCTGTGTTGGCTTTCTCGTTGTACAAAAATGCCCCAGCCCAACCTTTTGCAGAACCCAAAACGTCTGAATTGGAGAATCCACCCACTGCTCCAATGAATTGAATATCTTCTAAGGTTTCTCTTCCAGAAATTAAATCTGTCATGTGCACATCTTTTACATCGAAACCAGCAAGAAACATGGCATTGGCCATTTCTCTTTCGGAGTTACTGCCTTTTTCACGGATGATAGCGGCTTTTGGCCTTTCGATGCCACTTATTATAGTTGGTTTTTCTCCAGAAAAATGCTGAGGAAAAGTATATTTTAAAGGCTGGCTTTTATAGTTTTCATAACGTGCCTCAGCTCTTTGGTTTTTAGATTGACGGCGATCTAGTAAAAATGAAGTTTTGAACCAAACATCCCGTAATTCGTTGATATTCAATTTTAATTCGTCAGAATTGTGTTTTATAGAAACTGTATTTCCTTCAACAACTTCACCTATTTTAAATAATTCTATTCCCTTATTTTTAAATTCAGATTCGATTTCAGCATCTGCTTGTAAAACCAATCCGATGTTTTCAGCAAAAAGAATTTGAACGAAATCGTTTTGAACGCCCCCTTCAGTGATTAGTGGGCTTAAATCATAATTTGCTCCCAAGTTTACATCTGCAAAACTCATTTCCAGCAAGGTTGTGATTAAACCACCGCTTCCGATATCATGACCAGCTTTTATTTTGTTGGCTATTATTAAAGCTTGGATGAGATTAAATGCGGTTGCAAAGTATACTGAATCTGTGATAGTTGGTACCGCTTTCCCGACTTTGTTTAAAACTTGTGCAAACGAACTTCCGCCCAATTTAAACGCATCTTTTGAAAGATTTACGTAATAAATGTTTCCTCCATTTCTTTGTAGAACTGGCTCTACAACTTGTTTGATATCTGAGCAACTGGCACCTGCCGAAATGATGACCGTTCCTGGAGCAATCACCTCGTCGTTGGGGTATTTTTGCTTCATCGAAAGGGAGTCTTTTCCTGTTGGGATATTGATGCCTAGCTCGATTGCGAAGTCTGAACAGCCTTTTACGGCTTCATACAATTTGGTGTCTTCACCCTCGTTTTTACATGCCCACATCCAGTTGGCCGAAAGCGAAACTGATTTCAAACCGTCTTTCAAAGGTGCCCAAACGATGTTTGAAAGAGCCTCACCTATGGCATTTCTAGAACCTGCCACAGGGTCAACCAATGCAGAAACTGGTGAATGACCGATAGTGGTGGCTATGCCTTCTTTTCCTTTGAAGTCTAGGGCCATTACACCCAAATTGTTAAGTGGCAATTGTAACGGACCAGCACATTGCTGCTTCGCCACGCGACCTCCAACGCAACGGTCCACTTTGTTGGTCAACCAGTCTTTACAAGCAACGGCCTCTAATTGAAGCACTTGTTTCAAGTAGGTTTCTATATTTTCTGCCGAATAACTGATCTCAGAGTAATTTCTGTCAATGGTTTTATCGGCCATGATGGTTTTTGGCGAACTGCCAAACATATCTGCAATTGCAAAATCCATTGGTTTTAAGCCAGTTGATTTCGACTCAAACGTAAATCTATGGTTGTTGGTTACCTCGCCAACCGTATACATAGGTGAGCGTTCGCGGTCAGCTATTGTTTTTAAAGTTACCAAATCTTTTTCGCCAATTACCAAACCCATACGTTCTTGCGACTCATTTCCGATGATTTCTTTGGCCGAAAGTGTCGGATCACCAACAGGCAATTTGTCTAAATCTATCAGACCTCCTGTTTCTTCTACCAATTCAGAAAGGCAGTTCAGGTGACCACCTGCTCCGTGGTCGTGAATAGATACAATTGGGTTATTCTCCGCTTCCACCAATCCTCTGATGGCATTAGCAGCTCTTTTTTGCATTTCTGGATTGGACCTTTGGACGGCATTTAGCTCAATGCCTGAGCCAAAAGCACCAGTATCTGCTGATGAAACTGCGGCTCCACCCATACCAATTCGATAGTTTTCTCCTCCCAAAATCACCACTTTGTCTCCTTCTTTGGGTGACTGTTTTATGGCTTGACTGGCTTTCCCATAACCAATTCCGCCTGCCATCATGATTACTTTGTCGAATCCTAGTTTTCTTGCATCTTCTTCGTGTTCGAAGGTAAGTAGAGAGCCAGAAATCAAAGGCTGTCCAAATTTGTTTCCAAAATCAGAGGCACCGTTTGAGGCTTTTATCAAGATGTCCATCGGTGTTTGGTACAACCATGGACGAGCCTTCATTGCATTTTCCCAAGGTCTTTCGTCGGCTAATCTTGAGTAAGATGTCATGTAAACTGCAGTTCCAGCCAAAGGCAAAGAACCTTGTCCACCAGCCAAACGGTCACGGATCTCGCCACCTGCACCAGTAGCTGCACCATTGAAAGGCTCAACGGTAGTTGGGAAATTATGGGTTTCGGCTTTTAAGGAAATCACCGACTCGAATTCTGTTTCCTGATAGAAATCTGGTTTATCTGCAGATTTTGGGGCAAATTGAGTTACAATCGGGCCTTTTACGAAAGCCACATTGTCTTTGTATGCCGATACGATATCGTTTGGATTTTCTTGGGAAGTTTTCTTTATAAGTTTGAAAAGAGAACTTGGTTTTTCTTCTCCATCGATCACAAAAGTTCCGTTGAAAATCTTGTGACGACAGTGTTCAGAGTTCACTTGTGAAAAACCAAAAACTTCAGAGTCAGTTAGTTTTCTTTCTAGTTTTGAGGATAAGTTTTCCAAATATTCAACTTCATCTTGGCTCAATGACAAGCCTTCTTTTTTGTTGTATTCGCCAATGTTTTCGATCTCTAGAATTGGCTCTGGTTGAATATTGATGGTGTAAATTTCTTGATTTAGCTCGCTGTATTTCTGCGAAAGCATTGGATCAAAGTCCTTAAAGTTAGCATCTACTGCATGAAATTCTTCGATTCTGATAATGCCAGAAATTCCCATGTTTTGGGTTATTTCTACCGCATTTGTACTCCAAGGTGTAATCATCGCTGCTCTTGGTCCTACGAAAACTGCACTCAGGTGGGCATCGCTTTGATTAACCTTAGTGTATTGATTATCAACTTCGGCATTAAACAACCAAAATAACTTTGGGAGATTTTCAGGTGCTAAATTGTCGAGAGTTTGAACGGCAAAAACGGTATCAGATAGGCTTCCGAAGAAATGAATCATTTTATCTTTGATTGGAATGAACTGCAAATTTAATTTATTAAAATAAAGAATACCAGAAAAAAATGGGGTAAAAACAATTTTGTAATAGCATTAAAAAATTTACTTCGGGAATTGAAAAATAGGTATATGCTCTTCTTCGAAAAAGAATATTTATTACAAGAATACTTCAATGATTTTCACCAGATCGGGTTTTTCGGCTTTGCTTTGTTTGAATATTTTCAATGTTTATATTTTATTGTTTATCTTGATTTTATTTCCCGAAAAAAACATGAACCGAAGAGATTTCATTCAAAATATTGCGATTGCACCCGCCCTTGGGCTCAGACTGGATGATAATAAAATATTAAAACCAAAAAGGCTTAAAGCTGGTGACACCATTGGACTGGTTTGCCCGGCGGCTCCTGCTTACAGCAAAGAAACATTTGAAGTAGTTGCGGAATCGATGCAGGCCTTGGGATTTAAGGTAAAATACGGTAAAAACATTTGGAAAAGATACGGATATTTGGCTGGCAATGATGCTGAACGTGCATCTGACATCAATGAAATGTTCGCTGATCCAACAGTTCATGGGATTTTATGTGTACATGGTGGATGGGGCTGTGCTCGTATTTTACCTCTACTTGACTATCAATTAATAAAAAAGAATCCGAAAGTAATTGTTGGATACTCCGATGTAACGGCCTTGCTGTTGGGCCTTCATGCTCAAACCGGTTTGGTGACTTTTCACGGACCAGTGGGTGGATCTACTTGGAATGATTTCTCGGTGAAATATTTTAAAAGTGTGTTAATGAATGCCGATAAGGTAAAGTATGAAAATCCTATAAATAAAGGCGACAATCTTACGCAGGTAGAAGATAGGATTTCAACAATAAATAGCGGTATTGCCAAAGGGAAATTGATTGGAGGTAATTTGACGGTTTTGTGCCATATTTTGGGTTCTAAATTTGTTCCAAATTTTAAAAATGCGATTGTTTTTTGTGAGGATGTACAAGAACAGCCATACAGTGTGGATAGAATGATTAACCACATGAAACTTTGTGGAGTTTTTGAAGAAATGAATGGTTTTGTTTTTGGAAAATGTACAAAATGTGAACCAGGTGAAGGAAGCTACGGTTCACTCACGCTAGAAGACCTTTGGGAGGACCACATAAAACCAACAAAAAAACCAGCCTTTGTTGGTTCCATGATTGGCCATATCAACAATAAATTTACAATCCCCATAGGTATAGAGGCTGAAATCAATGCTGACCAAGGCATAATTCAGTTTTTGGAGAGTGCGGTAGAATAAGGGATAAAATTGCCAAACTTCCACATAACTGAATAAGGGCTGAAAATGAAAGAACATTTAAACAGCCTCTAGGTATTTTTCTTACAACTTCACCTTATAAATCAACCCAAAAACTGGCCCTGGTGCATCTGTGCCTACCAAGTCAACATCATTAAATACACTCAAGTCAATTGAATTTTTCTTGTTGATTTTGTAGTTTATACCAACCTTTGGTCTAAGCTGATCTAGCGTGCCGCCGATTTGGAAGAAGAAATCGTTGGATAAGTACGGAGTAAAGTTCGATTTGTTATCGTAAGAAAGTTCAATTTTGTTTCTGATATAGCTTGCGTCAAATTCCGTTACACCGTCGTTGTCTTTAAATTGGTGTTGATACCTGAGTCTATTTTGAAACTTGATAACTCCAAATTTTTTGTCATAACTCAAATCGGCATAAAATCTGTGTCTTTGATTGAAATTCTTAGTTTCGTCCTTTTTTCTATTTACAAATCGGTAATAAATAGCAGCATCGAAGGCTTTGGATAATTTGTATTCACCTCCAAGTTCGAAAAGATAAGTTTGTAAGTAGGAAATATTATTATTAAATCTTGCTTGACCGTTGAGGTTTAAAGTGACTTTTTTTGTGACTTTCTTCTGTAAATTAATTCCTGATCTTAGCCCAACACCGTCTTGAGCATATACCGATATTATCCCAAAAAATAAGATTGTTAATAAAAGAAATTTTTTCATGTTGTTGTTTTTTAGTTTTCGTAATAAAAAATGGTGATATGAGCAGCATCCTTCAGGAAATCAATCTCTTGGATAATCACTCTGTGGATATTTAAACCAGTCCTTTGTTTCAAATCTAGTAAAAGTTCTTCCCTTTTGTCTGGTGTGATAAGTTGAATTTTATCATAATTAATCACTTTGGTGTGCTCTTTTTTAATAATCCAGCCGCCCTCTAATAAGGCTGTAAGTGCTAAAAGAATCATACACATGATGGCCAAGTCGTCCCATGAACCTTTGCTGATGGCAGTAATTAAACCAAGAGCAATTGAGAAAAAGAGATAAGTCATATCTTTTGCCGAGATATTTTCAGTTCGGTATCGCAGCATAGAGAAAACGGCAAAAAGACCAAAGGCTGCTCCCATACTCATCTCTACTTTATTCAGCAAATATGTAATCAGGAAAATGATGATGTTGAAGCCAAAGAAGGTTAAAAATAGATCTGTTCGCCGATAATGGCGAAAATAAATAAACCTAATAAGTAGGAATACCGCAGCGATATCTACCAAAAAACGTGAAATAAACTTAAAGGAAACCTTGTCAAACCATTGGAATGCTTCGGTGTTAGATACCAGTTCTTGCAAAAGAATCATATTGGGTTATTATTTTTTTTAAATGTAAAAATTTGGTTTTAAATCGATTGTGTTTAACATCTCTGTCCGTACTCATCACGCCTAAACAATACTTGCTGATTGAACCTGCTCTCAAATTGTATTTTTTAAAAACATCGATAATCGGAGAAGCTCCTAGTTTTTCTTGTTTCACCTCGGCCACCACCAGTTGATTGTAGATTACCTCATTTTGGTCTTTAATGAAAGTTAAATCCAAGTCAAAGGTGAGTCTTTCTTTGGATGTTTTGTTAACCAAAGTCATTCTCTTATAATTTACCATAAGATTACCCTTAAGTTCGACGGCAGACAAAGGTGTAGTTTTTTCAAGAAATTCTGCTTTTTCATTATTCAAAATTTCCTCAAAATTGTTAGGTTGTTTTATTCTCGTTTTTAACGTTCTACCCTTATTGTTTTTGTGTTTTATTTCAAAAAAAGACAGATTAGAACCCACATAATTTCTAAATCTTACTTTATATCTATTCAAACGTCCAGACTGGTGGGAGTGATACAATTGATAATCTTCGGTGTCATAATAAAGTGTCTCATACGTACAAAGTCGCTCATTGTTGATTTCCAGTAATTTATAAAATTCTCGGGCGTCATTCAAAATGTATGGAAGTAAATGAAGTGGTATCAAATACTTTACATCCATTCTATCCATTAGTTTCACACTTTCCATTTCACCCAGGGTTATTTTCTCAAAGAGCTGGGCTTCCTCATTAATTTTGTTTAGGAGGATTTCAGTATTCATATTGGTATGTTTTGGTTTGAATTAGGGTGCCTTTGGCATCGAAAGTCTTCTTGTCCTTTCTCAAACCTTTGTTATTAAAACTATATACGGACCTGCTTACCAAAATGTTATTGCCATTGTAAATATTTTCCTCTGATTTTTCTTCGTCATCATTATACTTGAAAGTCTCCTTGGCTGTTTGTTTGCCTGTAGCGTCAAAGCTTACTTTTTCGCTTTTCTCGTTGATATTGTTGTACTTATAAGTAATCCTTTCTTTGATTTTACCTAGATCATCATAGTTTATTTCTTCAAGAATATTGCCATTTTTGTCATACCGATAAAATGCATCTTTTATAGTTTTTCCTTCTTTAGAGATATTTTCCGTAACCGTTTTTATTTTGTTATTTTTAATATCTTTTTTTGACTGGGCAAAAACCAAGACTTGCGGGATAAAAACTAATATTAATAGGATACTTTTCATGACATTATTTTGATAAATATACATTAACTGACTGATTTCGTGATGCAACATGCTGTTTCAGTTGGGCAACAGCGGTAGTAAAGTTAGTATAATTTGACAAATAACTATAGGGTGCAGCTTCTTGAGATACCGCCGCAGATATCAGATTTGCTTCTTTGTCTATAATTCCACTCATTCTATTTGCTTGAAAATATTTTTCATTAAACTCTTTTACATAGGTCTTATATTTTGCTAAGTACGTTGCGTCGTCTGCTAAATATCTGATTAATGGCCAACTTGACCCTACTTCAGTCATTTCCAGTGACACTCCTCGCATTCCTCCCATTGGTGCATTACCTATTCCATTTGTGGTGGTTTCTGGCATGGAAAGGTTAAAGTCCCATGGAATCCAAGTTACTTTTCCAGTCTTTAACGGTGTATAAAGATAATAATTATGTGCCATTAGACCATAAGAGTCCCAATTTACAATAGTATTGTTGATGGCGAGGTACTTTAAGAAATGTTCGACATTGAAGGATTTCTCCAATGTTGTTCTCCATAATTCAGGATTTGTAGTTCTATTTGTAGCATTAAGAGCAGTGATAACCGCCTGAACATCAGAATAGTCACCCATGGTTTCGTTGGACTTTTTTTCGAAAAGACTTTGTGAGAATGTTGTAAAGTTTGACTCAGGTTTGTAAATATTGCCAGATTTTTCCCCGAATTGAGATTTTACCATGCTGTCGTCAATAACTTCTAACATAGTATAAACGCCACAATATTTCTGACCATCTCCAAAATCTATAAAAAGTTTATAAAAGGCCGTTTTTGCGGTAGGTATTCCCGCATCTCTGAACAAATCGTTCACTATTTTGTCTCTCATCAGCGAGTTGTCGCTATAGCCTGGCGACATAGAGAATTCCTTGAATCCATAAAATCTCTGGTCTTTTACCGAAGGAATTTCGTCTTCAAATTGATCAAATTCAAGCTTAAAGGGTAATTTATAAATACCAGAACCCCAAGCACCTTGTAAGCTAGAATTGCCTTTTAGTCTAAAGCCAACATTTTTCCATTCTTTTCCATTGAGTTTTACTGTTGATTTTACCCAAATTGGGTCACCCTTTATTATATCAACGGCTCCACCACCTCCATTTCCTCCGGGTTGTACCCCTCCATTACCGTTTGGTGGAAGGCCTGCATTACCACCTGGGAAGCCAGTAGGAGGTACCCCTACAATGCCCCCTGAAATAGAGTCTAATGGAGGGAAACCTCCCATTCCTCCTTGGATTCGGGTGGAATCTATCATTCCGCCACCTCCACCGATATTACCACCGCCGATTTGATTGCTTCTCGTACCAAAATCATAACCTGCCTTTGTTACCATGTCAGCCTTTATTGAATCCCATACGGCCTTGGTGAGAGTGATTTCAAGGGTGTTGATTTTGTCTTGCGGAAATACCGTTGCGTAGTCTGGTTCGGTTTCGTTCGAAGTGGCGGGGTCGGTATAAATTCGCTCGTTGAAGACATTGCACGACAATACTAAGAAAAGGGCAGTAACCGAAAAAACGGTTTTTAGGAATCGTTTCATAAAATTAATTTTTCATATTGGTAAATTGAACAAGAACAGTTTCACTAATGGCTCTCTACAGTTATATAGTAAGGCATTCGTGAGAAAATACTTTCAGAAATTTGTGTAAATAGAGCTAGAGCGTAATCTATAGTGAGCGTAAAAAATAGTCCTCATTTGGTAGTCTAAGGACTATTTTATTTGGCAATCAATTTAACCTACTGCTTCTTTTTAACATTTAGAATTAGCGTATCGGCGTTTATTCCAGTAAATATTCCCAGGCCATTTGTAATTGTACTTACTGGCGTAGCTATGTTTTGCGATGTTGTACTCGTGTTTTCATATAGTGCTGCATAATCTGGGTTTAATCGGTACAAAATGATAGCATACCGACCAAAATATTCAAAACTCTGTCCATTTATACTCGAAGAGTTGGTGAGTACTGGCTGATTGTTAAATCTTCTGGCTGGCCTTGCGGGAAAATTTCCATTCGAAGGAGGCGGAATCAAAATTTGCGTAGGATTACTTTCTATTGATTGTGCCGCTACAAAATGATAGACATTATCGGGGTTATCCCAAGTGATATTTATTGTTGAATTGGTTTCTTGCTGAAAACCCCCTCCAGGACCACCTTGCCCCGGTGTAAATCCTGCACTAAAGTCTCTTGCAATTCTTGCAATCTCTGTTAAATCTATTTTGAAATTTTCAGGAGCTTGGGGCAGGGTTGTTTCAGCTGATATTGTTCTATTGTTATGTGAAAATGACATTTTGTAGGTTGTGCCTGCTTTGCCTAGTTTCTGGGTAGAAACATAAGTGCCTTCTTCCTTTTCAGTTAAAATAACATCAAGTCCATCATCACCAGTAATTTTGATTTTAAGACCCTCGACAGGTTTTGAGTATGCCGAGTCTTCAGAGGTGTATGGGATTTCCGTATAAACTTTCATGCTTACAGTACTTCCAGGGGCCAAGTAAGCTTCAATAACTGGTCTATCTCCAGGTGTAATAATATTGTTTACTTCAATGCAACTCATTTGAGATAAAGACATTAATAGTATTTGTAAATATTTATTTTTCATTTTATTTCAATTTTAAGCTTAGTGTTAAATTAGGTGTAATTCCAAGATAAGTTACATCTGTGGTTTGCAACACAGATACGCCATCTTCTCTGATTACTTCAAATCTTTTATACCAAATATTGGTGCGGTTGTAAAGGTTAAAGACAGAAAACCCTATACTTCCATTTTTGAAATTATAGGTAGCAGAAGCATCCATTCGGTGATAATCGATAAATCTATTTGCGTTTTTGTCGGAAGGATTGGTGAAAGATTTGGTAGTTCCGTCGAGTAAAGTGAGGTCATATGCACCAATTATTGAAGTATAGGGTCTGCCGGTAGAATAAATCCAAGTGGCAGATAAATCCCAGTTTTTTACACTGTACGTGGCAACGGCTTTGAATTGATTTCTTACGTCTTGGTCTGAGTAATAAGGTAAATCGGAAAACGCACTAACATTACGCACAGCTTGGGAATATGTATATCCCAGCCAACCAGTAATTTTTCCAAATTTCTTTTGAGCCATTACATCCATACCTCTAATAGTTTCACTTCCATTGAAAAAAGTCTCCTCCGTGGCCAATCCTCCACCAGTAGGTCCTCCTGGTCCACCGGGGCCTCCTCCAGGGAACCCACCGCCACCAGTATTAAAACTAGGTACAAACCGCAAGGTATATTCTGTAATTCCAGTATTCTGTTTTTGATAGAACTCTACATCAAACAGGTAATTTTTGGTTTCATACGCGGCACCCAATATCAAGTGTTTTGATTGTGTAACAGGCAATGTTGAGCCGTTGGCCAATATCCAAAAGTTTCTATTACCTTGTGAAATGTCTTCTCTGTTAATTTGTTTAATAAACTGGTTATAGATGCCTCCACCACCTTTTATTTTTAGTTTGTCGGTTAATTTGTAATTGAATGTCAGCCTTGGTTCAACATATATTTTATTGGTTATATCAAAATGATTGATTCTGACCCCTGGAATAAGTTCAAGTTTATAATTTAACAAATTGAATCGATCTTGTAAATAAACAGAACTCAAAAATCCAGAATCGCTACGATTCAGAATAGTTGTGGTGTCATTTTGGGTATAATTAAAATCAATGCTGTTTTTGGTTATCATCGTCCCGAATTCTATTTGGTGATTTTTTGCGATTTTCCATTCCCAATCTGATTTCAATGAGAAGTCCTTTAGGTTATTCGACTCCACCCGACCTAGTCTATTATTGATTGTAGAGTCGCCTCTGGTGATAGAAATATTTCTTGAATTGTCCCTGTCGCTGTAATAATTCGAGTAACTAAGCAGCGTATTACCATAAAGTTTATTGTTCCACTGCCTCGACCATTTTAAGCTTGCTCCAGTATTTCCCCATTGTGACACATCGTTAGTTGTACTCCCCAAGCTGTTACCATTCCCTTGGAAAGGCCCGAATCCCGCGAAACTAGTTGTACTGCTATTGTCCATATTGTCGGTTCCGTTAAAAAAACTAAGTGACAATATGTCTTTTTTTGTAGGCTTAAAAGTAAGTTTTGTGTTCAAATCATAGAAGTAAGAGGAGGCCTTTTGTTCAGTTTGGAGGTTATTAAATCCACCTCTTCCACCAATGGGACCTTGTGGAGCATTCGTTTCAGAGGCTTCATTGTCAGTAAATTTTTTAAAAATTTTGTTGTAAAGTGGTCCTTTGTAAGACCTTCTACCTGCTACCAAAAAAGTGAATTTTTTACCAATTGGACTTTCAATGTAAGCGTTTGTACTCAACAAGTTGAGGTCAACTCCACCATTGAAAGTTTTGCTATTTCCTTCTTTTCCTGTTATTTCTGCAACCGCCGAAATTCTGCCTCCAAACCTTGCATCGAAGCCGCCTTTATACAGTTGGATGTCTTTGATGGCGTTGTAGTTGAAAGCCGAGAAAAAACCGAAAAGGTGATCAACGTTGTATACCGTAAAACCATCATAAAGCACCAAAGTTTGGTCAGGGGTGCCGCCTCTTACATACAAACCCGATGAAGATTCGTTAGATGCACTCACGCCCGGCATAAGCTGAAAAGCTCTAAATGGGTCTTTTTCACCTACATTTGGTAGTTTAGCTATATTTTTTGGAGTCATTTTTATCATACCCACCACTTGATTTGCCTGAACCATCTCCGTTTTTTCACCACTTACTACCAGTTCCTCCAAGCTTTTGGCATCACTTTGAATTTCTATAGTTAAGTTTTTAACTGGGGTTTGCGGGGTTATTCTAAATGTTTTATTGATATAACCCACATAGCTGGTTTTCAATAAAACAGTATCGGAGGGGACGTTTTGAAGTGAAAAATAGCCGTCGACATTGGTTTGTGTAGAAATTCCGACACTTCCCAAAACACTTATTGTCGCAAAAGGCAGCGTTTCACCCGAGTTACCATCTTTGACAACTCCAGAGATTGTAAAATCCTTTTTGGTTGGTTGAAATGGTGAAAAGGTAGGTTCTTTTTGACTTTCAATAAATACCGATTTCTTCAACAATTTTGCAAAATTCGGATTTTCCATTTTGTAAATTAGGTCCAAATTGTTTTGCTTAATTAAAGTTTCTAAAAACTCCTGAAGGTTTTGATTATCAACCCAAATGGTGATTTTTTTTGGAGGAATTTCTTGGTCATCTACCGCCACTTTTACCCCATATTTCCATTGGATGTCCTCCAAAATATCCTTTATGGACATTTCATTATATTTGGCACTTTTTATTTTCAGGATTTTTTGTTGGGAAAATCCAAACGAAATGGAAATAAGAAAAACAGCAAAAATAAATATAGATTTTTTTGTCATAATAAAGGTTACTGATAAGTGTTAAAAAACTAATAGAAAGAGCGATTTTATATGTAAAGGTGTTCTTAAGGCATTTTGAAAGTGTTTAAGTTTATATTCAAAAGTCTTTACGATAGGCTATTTTTTTTTGTTGCCTGAAATATAAAGGGTGTATATCGATAAATTATTTGTGTAGATTTCCATCTACACTTTTGGCCTGTGTTTATACAAATGATAGGCTATTTGTGGTTTTTAATTGAAGTTTGCGTATTGATATAAAAAGGATTCTATAATGAAGTTGACAGGCAAATATTCAATACTCATACAAGTTGTCGCATGGATGATGTATTTCATCATTCCATTTTTAATGATGCCAAATTTTGGGCATATTTCTAGTAATGGTTTCAAGTTCCTGTTACTACATTCTTTACAGCTTAATTTATTTTCTGTTGTTTTATTTTATGTCAATTTTTTGTATTTGGTGCCGAGGTTATTATTCACTAACCAAATCAAAAAGTATATTTTAGTCCTTTTTGTGTTTTTGTTTTCACAATTATTGATGAATTATACATTGGACTTGTTCTTTTTGCCCAAAATGCAATTTCCTAAAGTTCCATCTAACAATTTCAATGGAATTGCTCCTCCTAAAATGCCAAATGGCTTCTTTAAACCTCAATTAATAGGCACGCTATTTTCGTTTTTTTTGATAACGATATTGAGTACTTTAATGGCTCTTTTTTTCGAGCGAATAAAAAATTATGAAGAAAAAAAGCAAATTCAATTTGAGAAAACAGCTGCTGAACTTTCGGCATTAAAACTCCAAATAAGCCCACATTTTTTGTTCAATACCCTCAATAATATTCGCTGGTTGGCCCGTAAAAAGTCAGATTTAACCGAAGATGCAATAGTGAAATTAGCAACCTTGTTACGGTATATCATTTACCAAGCGAATGAGCAGAAGGTAGCCTTGGTCCTGGAAATTAATAATTTAAAGGATTTTATAGGTCTTCAAGAAATGAGAATTGGCAATAATACCAATGTGAGTTTTGAAGTAAGTGGTTTAGTTGAGGATTATGAAATAGAACCTTTGCTATTTATTCCTTTCGTTGAAAATGCGTTTAAGTATGGCGTAAGTGATACAGCAGATTCTGATATTACGATAGATTTAAAATTGGTAGGGAATGTGTTGATATTCAAAGTGAGTAATTCAATTTTTAGAAATCAATATTTTGAAAATAAAGAGAATACAGGCCTCGGAATAGAAAACGTGAGACAAAGGCTTTGTTTATTATATCCGTATGCTCATACGCTGAATATTTTCGAAAATGATAATAAGTTTACTGTAAGTTTAAGAATCGAATTGATAAATGGAGAAAATTAAGTGTATCGCCATAGACGATGAACCCTTTGCTTTGGAAATCCTTTCTGAAGATATTGGCAAAGTGCCATTTTTAGAACTGAAAGGTAAATTTTCGAGCCCAATTTTGGTCAAAGATAATCTTGATAATATAGACTTGATTTTTTTAGATATTCAAATGCCAAACATTTCTGGTATACATTTTTTAAGAAACCTTGAAAATCCGCCAATGGTCATTTTCACCACTGCGTTTCATCAATATGCCATGGATGGTTTCGATTTGAAAGTGATAGACTATCTACTAAAACCTATTCCCTATGAGCGTTTTCTTCAGGCTGTAGAACACGCAAGAGAACTATTTGAACTTAGATTGCAAAGGCAAAAAAAAGAAAAACATTTTCTTGTAGTTTATTCTGAATATAAGCAAATTAAGGTTTTTTCTGAAGATATTGTTTATATAGAAGGGCTCAAAGATTACGTAAAAATTTACCTTCATAATCAGCCAAAACCAATACTTACAAGACTCAATTTGAAAGGTATTTTGGAAAAATTACCTCAAAACCAATTCTCTAGGGTGCACAATTCATTTATTGTTTCTATGACTCAAATTCAATCCTTCCAGAAAAACTTTATTTTTTTACAAAATGGGCAGCAAATACCTGTCGGAGCCAAGTTTTTGAAAGGTTTTTTTGAAAAAATCAAACAAATATAGAATTATGCCTTTGCCAAAATTTTAACTGCTGCTACAAAGGCATCCAGCTCAGCAATTGAAGTATAGATATTTGGCGTAATTCTACAACCAAACACACTTTGGCCTTCTATTCCAACCGTCCATATTTTGTGATTGGACAATAGTTTTTCTGCCATTTCAGTCGGTTTCATATTTTTAAGTCCAACATTTCCGATTCCGCAGGCTCTATCTGCATCAAAAGGCGTGTTGATGACTACATTTGGCACATCTTTTAGCCTTTCCATCCAATAGTTTCTAATATATTTAAGTCTTGCTTCTTTGCGTTTTATGCCTATTTTTTGCAAATATGCTAGCGAATTCATGATACTTATATCGGTATGAACTGCCGGCGTACCCGTGTGGTTGAGCCTTCTAATGTCATCTTGAGCTAAGCCACTTTCACCAAAAATTGGCCAGAGGTTTTTGATTTTATCTTTTCTTACATACAAAAAACCAACACCAAGAGGTGAACTGAGCCATTTGTGAAGGCTAGTGCCATAGTAGTCGCAGCCTAGGTCAGATAGTTTGTAATCAAAATGTGCAAATGCATGGGCTCCATCTACCAAAACATCTACTCCATGGCTATGAGCCATGTCTGATATTTTTTTAATGGGCAAAATTTGCCCAGTAATGTTTATGATATGGCTGACCATCAGAAGCCTAGTTTTAGAGGTAATGGCGGCCTCATACATTTTTACTATTTCTTCATCGTTTTTGGGATGCAGAGGTACTGATAGAATCCTATTTTTCATGCCATACCTTTCGGCCATCAATTCAAAGTGCTGAATCATAGAGCCATAGTCTTGTTCTGCCATAATAGCTTCGTCTCCAGGTTTCCAGTCATAGCCAGATATTACAGAATCTAGCGATTCTGTAGCATTTCTTGTTACTACTATTTCATCTGTTCCACAGCCTGCTACTTCGGCCAATTGTTTTCTTACTTTTTCATTATCTGCAAACCTGGTTTTCCTCATGTAGTAAGATCCCAAGAGGTTTACTTCTTCTATATTTTTAAGAAATGCCTTGTGGATTGGACTCGGAGTGATGCAATAATATCCGTTTTCAAGGTTGATATATGCTGGATTGAGTTTATATTCTGCTCTTATTTGTTTCCAAAATTTTTCGTCTTCAGCGAGTATTT
Source organism: Lacihabitans sp. CS3-21 (assembly GCF_024343675.1). Lineage (GTDB taxonomy): Bacteria > Bacteroidota > Bacteroidia > Cytophagales > Spirosomataceae > Leadbetterella. The sequence goes on along the minus strand of NZ_RJUD01000114.1, from coordinate 975 downwards.
CTGGACTAACGTTTTCTGCATCTTTTAAGGTTGTTAGAAATGTTTTGCTAAAAACTGGAGTTGATAGAGCCGAAAGTCCAATAGTTTTCAAGAATTGCCTTTTGTTCATAAGAGAAGTTTTATAAGGCAATTTAATGAAAAATCTAAAATATTCTTGAAATAATCGACTGAACTTTATAGAACTAATTTTAAGAGCGATATTTTATTTCTATTGAAATACGGCCATATAGGATTAAATCTATTTTGATGGAACAAAAAGGATTATTTTCAGATTTAATGAACTCAGTAATTCTAAACTAACTTTTCATTAACCAATTAACCAATTAACCAATTAACCAATTAACCAATTAACCAATTAACCAATTAACCAATTAACCCCCTTCGACTTCGCTCAGGGCGAAATTAACCAATTAACCAATTAACCAATTAACCAATTAACCAATTAACCCCCTTCGACTTCGCTCAGGGCGAGAATTAACCAATTAACCCCCTTCGACTTCGCTCAGGGCGAGAATTAACCAATTAACCCCCTTCGACTTCGCTCAGGGCGAGAATTAACCAATTAACCCCCTTCGACTTCGCTCAGGGCGAGAATTAACCAATTAACCCCCTTCGACTTCGCTCAGGGCGAGAATTAACCAATTAACCCCCTTCGACTTCGCTCAGGGCGAGAATTAACCAATTAACCCCCTTCGACTTCGCTCAGGGCGAGAATTAACCAATTAACCCCCTTCGACTTCGCTCAGGGCGAGAATTAACCAATTAACCTCCTTCGACTTCGCTCAGGGCGAGAATTAACCAATTAACCTCCTTCGACTTCGCTCAGGGCGAGAATTAACCAATTAACCCCCTTCGACTTCGCTCAGGGCGAGAATTAACCAATTAACCCCCTTCGACTTCGCTCAGGGCGAGAATTAACCAATTAACCTCCTTCGACTTCGCTCAGGGCGAGAATTAACCAATTAACCTCCTTCG
>NZ_RJUD01000113.1 GCF_024343675.1 Lacihabitans sp. CS3-21 | reverse complement strand
TTTGTTATCTGGCGAAATATTTACCGAATGTACATGGGGTTTTTCTTGACGGTCTTTATTTGGGCCAGTTCCGTAATGTTGAATAATTTGCTTTGGTTCACCCAATTTACCATCAGCTTTTACAGGCAAAACGGCCAAACTGCCTCCGGTATAATTTCCTGTAAAAATCCATTTGCCTGTCTTATCCAATGCTATATGACAAGGATGTGCTCCGCCGGAGTTAACAATATTTGAATGTTTGAATTGTCCAGTATCCTGATTGAAGTTTAAAACTTGTACACTTCCACCATCGGTTTCGCAGACAGTGTATATATATTTATTGTCTTTCGAAATATCCAAAAACGATGGGTTGTCTATTTTGTCAGAATGACTGATTATAGTTGATGAAAGCGTTTCTTTATCAATAGAAACATAATACACACCTTCAGAAGTCTTTTGGGTATACGTTCCGACCAATATATTATAAGCATTACTTTTTTGAGCCAAAAGCTGACCCGAGCAAAATAAGGTTAAAATTAAAATACCGAATGATTTTTTCATTTATTTCAGTGTCTCGTTTAGTTTACTTTTAATTATGGAAGCCCACACGTCGTAACCTTTTTGGGTTTGGTGGAGTTTGTCGCTGATGAAATACTCATCTATAGGCAAACCATCAGCACCTAAATATTGAGCTTCAGTCTCGATAAATTGTAAGTTCTTTTTGGTTTTGCAATAAGCCTGAATCAATGCATTTGCTTCTCGTGCTTGTGGCCAAACTTTCCAACGAGACTTGTTAGGTGTAATGGCAATAAAATAGATAGGTTGATTTTTGTATTTTTTTCTGACTATTTTTTCTAGCGATTTAAACATACCTAATACTTGTCTTGGTGTTTTGTCCTCCTTTCCACCAGTGATGTCATTGGCAACAAATACTACCAAAGCTCTGAACTCATGTGGATAAATAATGCGTTTGGCATAGACTAATAAATCGGTAAACTTAGCACCTCCATAACCGCGTTGAATGGCTGGGTAGGGTGCCATGTCTTTTTCTATGTTTTTCCAAAGTCTTATGCTCGAGCTTCCTACATACAATATAGCATTTTCAGGGTCTTTTTCGACTTTGTCTTTGGCTTCGAGTTTCTGTATTTCTGGTTCCCAGCTTTTTGCTGCTTCCTGAAATTTTCGGGTAGGGGAGCAGGAAAGGATGATAAAAGAGTAAGCTATAAAAAGAAGGTTCTTCATAATTTGAGGAAGGTTGAATTAAGGATGCAATTTATAAAATATGATAGATTTTCCGTAATTAATTTAAAGTCATTTGGTCATTTTACCAACAATTTCCTCAAAACGCCTCACCCACAGTTGCATAAAAATTGCCAGAAGTGTAGGGAGAAAGTGCGTAATCAATTCTTAAGTTTAGGTGATTTTTGGTGGCTATTCTTAGTCCTAGACCGTAGGTGTATTTTGGGTATTTGAATCTCAATAAATCGTTTTGGTCTCCAAGAAATGCCATGGAACCAAAGCCCACTACTCCGAACATTTTCCAGACTTCTTGCCTGATTTCAGTCTGTAGGATCATGGCGTTTTTATCTCTAAAATAGCCCTCGTAGATGCCCCGCATTTTTTGTTGACCTCCCAAGTAAGCCATTTGGTTGAATGGGACATTACCGATGTTGGAAGTGGCAATGATTTGTTTGGCAAAAACTGTTTTAGGACCGAAACTATTGTAATGAGCTAAGTCAAGGTTAATTTTGGTAAAATTTCTATTTGCTCCAAAAATTTTAGATGAAGGAATAATGTAAAACTCACCAAAAATCCCTTTTCGAGGATAGAAAACAGCATCTCTGGTGTCTTTCAAAACGGATAAACCAAGGCCTATGGTTCTCGATTGATCACTTCCGTTGATTTTTCCAGTTTCTAGCTCTCCACCAGCCACTGTGCCAGTAACCTTATAGTTTTCGAAATTTAGTCTTAGTCCCAAATATGTCGATTTTCTAACCTGCTTAGCAGCTAAAAGCCTTACTCTGAAGTAGTCGGTGTCATATTTTTCGTCTGGAATCCTATTTTCGCCAATACCTGAATACAGGTAATTGAATCTATACCAACCATTTTCAGAAAAGAAGTAATATTTGTCGTTGTTTGTGAAAATTTTGAAAGGGAAGAATACCAAAATCTGTTTATTTTGGGTAAATGTTGTGCCAAAAGTTATTTGCGACGGTTTGGCATTTATAGAATCTTTGGCAAATGAAAAACTTGCGGCACCTGCTATTCCCCCACCCCAACGGGTTTCGGGAAGCCTAAAAACAACGGGTAAAACCAGGATGCTTTTATTTCGGAATATTTTTTGTGTTGAATCTTTTTGTCCAAATGTATGTGACGAAATCAAAATCAGAACGATTATCAAAATCTTACAGTTTTTCATCAATTCTTTTCTTTGGCATTTTACAAATTTGTTACTAAATACGGACTAAAATTGTTTTTAGGATGACACTTACCCAAAAAAAAAGAAAAATATCAACCGAATAGAATTATTTTTGTGCCTAATACTTACAAAACTATAAATGCAAACGCTCAAAATATATAACTCACTGTCCAGACAAAAGGAGGTTTTTGAACCTATCGTACCCAATCACGTGGGAATGTATGTCTGTGGTCCTACTGTTTACAACTTTGTGCACCTTGGAAATGTTCGGACTTTCATGACTTTTGATGTGCTTTATAGGTATTTAATTCATATTGGCTATAAAGTAAGATACGTCAGAAATATCACGGATGTAGGCCATTTAGTAGGAGATGGAGATGAGGGAGAAGATAAGATTGGGAAAATGGCCAAATTGGAGCAGTTAGAACCAATGGAGATTGTGCAACGCTATACCAATGACTTTCACGATGTTTTGAAGTTATTTAACTTTCTTCCACCAAGCATAGAGCCGTCGGCTACTGGTCACATGGTGGAACAGATAGAAGCTGTGAAGGATTTGGTTAGTAAAGGATTGGCTTATGAAGCAAATGGCTCGGTATATTTTGATATCAACAAATATAACGCGTCAGGAAACAATTACGGAAAGCTTTCTGGAAGAATTTTGGAGGATTTGCTGAACGAAACCCGTGAATTGGACGGACAAGCTGAAAAACGTAATCCGCTCGATTTTGCAATTTGGAAAAAGGCTGCACCAGAGCATATTATGCAATGGCCTAGCCCATGGGGCATGGGATTTCCAGGTTGGCATTTGGAATGTACATGTATGAGTGCCAAGTATTTGGGTAAGCAGTTTGATATACATGGCGGTGGTATGGACTTGAAATTTCCACACCACGAGTGCGAAATAGCTCAGGGAACAGGCTTGACAGGGGTGGAGCCAGTTAAATATTGGATGCATTCTAATATGTTGACAGTGAATGGTCAAAAAATGTCTAAATCACTTGGTAATAGTTTTTTGCCATCTGAATTAATAACAGGAAGTCACCCGCTTTTGGAGCAAGCATACAGCCCTATGACGGTTCGTTTCTTCATGTTACAATCGCAATATCGATCCACTTTAGATTTTTCAAACGACGCACTGAAGGCAGCCCAAAAAGGTTACAGAAGACTGATAAATGGCTTGAGAGTTTCTAAAAATCTTGAATTTGTCGAAAACGATGAGGTTGTCGTTGATGAAAAAAAGAGGGCTGAAATAGAGAAATCAATAGAGGGTTTTTATGAAGCTTTGAATGATGACTTAAACACAGCGGTAGCTATTGCTCAACTGTTTACATTGCTCAAATATGTGAATATGATTTATATGAATCAGCTTCAACCTTCAGCAATCGGCCAGGATACTTTTGGAAAACTAAAGTCCAAGTTTGTCGATTTCATAGAAAATATATTGGGATTGGAGGAAGAAAAACCAACCAACGACGAAGCCGTAATTCAGGGAATGCTGGAACTCTACCGCGACCACAAAGCAAAACAAGAATACGATAAAGTTGACCAAATCAGAACCTATTTCAAGGCCAACAGCATGAGCATTAAGGATATGAAGCACAAAATTGATTGGGCTTGGGAAGAGTAGGAATGGGGAAATAATTTTCAGCCATTTAAAACATCGAAATTGGCATTTTAGGTCTTCAATTTCGTCTTTTGGAGTATTTCACTGGAGTTAATTTTGTTTGATTTAAAGATTTTCCGGATAAAAGTGATTGATAAAGATGATTTTTGGTTAAAATTGCTTTTGTAATCTTATAATGATACTTAATATTTGTTCCAAATAATTATAAACATCAGTCTTTTGAAAATATAAAATGAACTTCAATTCAATTATAAACTAACCCTATAACCAATGCAAAACCTCATCGGACTCCTCGGAGTAGTACTTATTCTAGTTGTAGCATTTTTGCTTTCAAATAATCGCAAAGCCATCAATTATCGCACGGTTGGTGTGGGATTGTTTCTTCAGCTTTTGTTGGGATTGTTTATTTTGAAAACCACTGTTGGTAAAGAGCTTTTCTCCACGTTGGGAAGATGGGTTACCCGAATCATCGACTTTTCAAATGACGGTGCCATGTTTGTTTTTGGCCCATTAGCTCAGAACGACTTAGTGGCTAAGGCTTTTGGTGGTGGAGGTTTCATTTTCTTTTTCAAGATCATTCCTACAATCATTTTTGTGGCGGTTTTGGTAAATATATTTTACTATTTCGGCATTATTCAATTTGTGGTAAAGTGGTTGGCCATTGGCATGAAAAAAATCATGAACATCAGTGGAGCGGAGGCTCTTTCTAATATTGCTAGTACGTTTGTGGGTCAAGTAGAAGCACAAATCATGATAAAACCCTACCTCAAAGGCATGACGAATTCTGAATTAACTGCCTCTATGGCTGGAAGTTATGCTTGTATTGCTGGAGGAGTGATGGCTACTTATATTCAGTTTGGTGTGAAGGCCGAATATTTGATTGCTGCAAGTATAATGGCTGCTCCTGGGGCATTGGCGATTGCCAAAATCATGTTTCCAGAGACTGAAGAGTCCGAAACAAAAGGAGAAGTTTCTTTAAAAGTAAAAAAGGAACATACCAATTTCATAGATGCAGTATCAGCGGGCTGTTCAGACGGTCTTAAAGTAGGTTTGAATGTACTGGCTATGTTGATAGGATTTCTTGCCCTCATAGCTTTGATTAACTTTTTATTGGGTAAAATTGGTGGTTTGGTGGCCATGCCAACATTAAGTCTGGACTTGATTTTGGGATATCTTTTCGCTGGATTTGCATGGGCCATGGGTGTTCCATCTGCAGAGATAGTTCAGGCTGGTTCATTAATGGGTACAAAGTTAGCAGCCAACGAATTTGTGGCATATCTCAATCTAAAAGGAATGATGGACGCGGGAGCTTTATCTCCTAAAACCATAGCAATTGTAAGTTTCGCACTTTGTGGTTTTGCCAACTTCGGTTCTCTAGGAATCCAAATTGGTGGTATTTCTGCGTTGGAACCTTCTAGAAGAGAAGATTTAACGAAAGTGGCCGTAAGAGCTTTAATAGCAGGAACTTTGGCTAGTTATATGTCTGCTACCATAGCAGGGTTGTTATTTTAAAAAAAGAATTGATAAACAAAACAAAAGCCTGACAAATTCATATTTATCAGGCTTTTGTACTTTTAATTCTTTTGTCTTTCAAATTTACCAAAGTTCTTTCGCCATACAACTTATGCCTTAACAATAGTGATTTTTAGAAAAGCCAACCTTAAGCTTTTTTCAACTCAAACCAAGTCCAAATCGCAGTGGCTAGATCAATACCGGCAAATAGAATTAATGGAGTGGCGGCTTGGCCTGTGGCTACCAATATAAAAAAACCTAATACAACCGTCAATCGGCTATAAATGGTCATTTTTAAGATTTTATAATCGCCACTTTGAATGATAGCGTAATAGACCATTACCAAAGAAAGCAGAATTATGCCTAGCACCTTTATCCATACTTCGGAAGTGGGTTCAAAACCAAACATACCCAAAAGCATGTTGGGTACAAAAATAAGCTGAAGTGCAGTAATAAGCACGTACACAGCCTGAACACTTAGTGAAAGAGATTTTTTCATGGGTTATTGGGGGTTTATTAAAAATGTGAATTTAATTCATATTGATTAAATAAAATTCAACAAGCTGTAAATACTTGATAATGTTTTATTTAGAGGTAAAATGGTTGGTGTATTTTTAAAACTTGGATGATATATCAGGATGCTGTTTTTTAATTAATTTACTTATTTTTCACCCTTAACTTGTTGTCCTGTAACTTAAAAGTTATGTTTTTGTACAAAAAGTAAATTTAGATTGTCTAGTAAAACTTGTTGGTTGTCTATAAAATATAGTTTTATCCTATTGCAGTACATAAATTTATTTTTTTTTGTGATGGTTTTTTAGGTTTATGTCCAAACAAAAAAATACCGAAAACCTCTCGACTTCCGGTAATTTCAAATGTATTTTATAAAGAATCCTAGTGATGCATTAGTCCTTGTGCAAACCAGTTGGCTATGGCTTGTCTATTATCTGCCAGCAGCAAGCGTTTGCGGTCAAATTCGTTGGTGATATTGCCTAATTCTATAAAAACAATCGGTGGCTTTGATTCTTTAATCATCCAAAGATCACGGGCTTTTACTTCTCCTGTGTAACCACGACCTTTTTGTTTGGCATTGTATTTTTGTTTGATGGTATCATACATGCCCTCAGCCAATTCCTTGCTTTCAGGTTTTCTGTCGTTGTAGTAAAAGAATATATCTACTTTGTGGTTGGTTATGCGAGAGTCCACATGAGTTTCAATTACCCTTTGAGTTTCATATCCTTTGGCTGCATTTTCAGCATACAAATCATTTATTATTTTGGTTCTTTGTCTCAGTCGGGCTGATTGGCTCAAAGGGATTTTTTCTCCACCCCAAACTACTTCATCTATGTCAGTTTCTAAGTACTCTTGGTCTCTGATTCCATCGTTTTCGTCTCTAACTATCATATACACTTTGGCTCCATGCATCAAAAGATTTTTGGCCAAACGAAGGCTTACATCGTAGGCGTATTCGTCTTCAGCTACCATTTTACCATTTACCGTGATATTTGCCCCTGGATCAGGTCCACCATGACCACTTACTATATAATAAACATGATCGTAAAGTTCATTGTCAATAATTGGTGTTGTCGCATGTTCACTTCCGAAAATCTCGAAATTGACCACCTTGGGAGCGTTTTTTGAGTTTGGGTTTTTATCTTTGAAAGAACTCAAACCTGCAAAAGCAATTAATGCTGAAAGAGATAGTAAAAAATGTTTCATATTTGTATTTTAGAAAAGCGTTAAAAACGGGCTATGTTTTTCTCTTTTCAACATCTGTGCCAAAAGTTTATTTTTGAAAATTTTTTTTGAAAAAAATTTATAAGTATTTGTTTTTTAGGAGTTTGCGTTTATTAATAATTTACTGTCAGGTATATTTTTTCTATTATTTAAAGAAAAACAGAATATTTAAGAGGGGAAAATTTGAATTTATTTTTTATAAAAAGAGCGTATTTTTAATCAAAAGTCGACAATTTTAGTTAGTTTACTATAAGTTTGTAGTGTTTCGAAAACCTTTAGAAAATACCCTTAATATGAGAAAGATTGTCCTCTTTTTGTTGATTGTTCCGAATGTTTTTGCTCAAAAAATAAGCTATGATTCTCTGGCGATGCATTTTGGCAAAAAGCATTTTCCAACTTTGATAGAGTATCTTTCTATTCCCTGTGATGCCAATTATAAAGAGGATATAATAAAAAATGTCGTTTGGGTAGAAAATCAGTTTACCCAACGGGGTTTCTCTTCACAAAGGCTTGAAACCAGTACTTTACCTGTTTTGCTCCTAACTAAGAAATCCCAAAATCCAAACGCAAAGACCATAATGTATTATTATCATTCTGACGGTCAGCCTGTGATTCCTTCTGAGTGGTTTCAAGAAAACCCTTTTAAGCCAGTTTTGAAAAAGAAAAATGCCGAGGGTAATTCTTGGGAAATTATACCTATTGAAAATCTTGAAAAGCAGGTTGATCCAGAATGGAGAATTTTTGGTAGAGCATCTTCGGATGATAAAGGTCCAGGTGTTATGCTTTTGGCAGCCATGGATGCCTTAGCGTCAAAAAATATTAATACGCCTTATAATCTTAAAATCCTGGTTGATTTTGAAGAAGAAAAGGGTTCAGTGAATCTTCCAAGTATAATTGATAAACACAAAAACTTACTTAGTTCAGATTTGCTTTTGATTTTTGATGGACCAGGGCATGCCTCTAATTTGCCAACAATTACTTTTGGGGCGAGAGGCATAGCAACAATTACTTTAACCACATATGGTGCTTACACACCACAACACAGTGGGCATTATGGCAATTATTTGCCAAATCCAGCTTTAAGAATGGCACAATTGCTGGCTTCTATGAAGTCGGATGATGGCAAAGTGCTGATTCCAGGCTTTTATGATGGTGTAAACTTAGATGCCAAAACCAAGCAAAAACTCAAAGAAGTTCCTGATAATTTAGCTGAAATGAATGCTAAACTTGGGATAAAAACTCCAGATAAAGTAGGGGAGACCTATCAAGAGGCATTGACTTTTCCTTCATTAAACATTAGAGGACTAAAGTCTGGCGAAGTAGGAACTTTGGCAGCTACTATCATTCCAGATAAGGCCATTGCTGAAATAGATATCCGTATTGTGGCAGCCACTGACCCTGTCAAATTGATAAAGAATGTTAAAGATTTCATACTTTCTAAAGGTTATTATTTAGTAGAAAATGATCCTACACCCGAAGAAAGAGCAAAGCATGATAAAATTATTAGGATAGCTACTCGACCTGGTTATGGTGCTTTTAATACAGAATTAAATGGTACAGTAGGTATTTGGTTGGAAAATGCCATAGCAAAAACTACGAATAAGTCCATTATTAAACTTCCTACCATGGGTGGTTCGGTACCTATATCTCCTTTTGTTACCAAGTTGGGAGTAACTGCTGTGATAATTCCTACCGTAAATGCAGATAATAATCAGCATAGTGCCAACGAAAATCTTCGATTAGGCAATTATTTTGATGGAATAAAAACTATGATGGGTCTACTAAGTAGTGATTTTTGAAAATATCTCCATTCAGTGCCTAAATAATTACCTAATTTTGCAGGCAGAATACAAAATATAGATGAACAGAATTACTGCCTTATTTCAGAACAAACAAAAAGAGGTTTTAAATGTATATTTTACGGCTGGTTTTCCAGAACTCAACGACACAGTGACGGTTTTGACGGCCTTGCAAGCTGGTGGTGTGGATATTGTAGAAATTGGAATGCCATATTCTGACCCAGTTGCAGACGGTGAAACCATTCAAGAGTCCAACCAAAAGGCATTGGAAAATGGAATGTCATTAAAAGTGCTTTTTGAGCAATTAGCAGATATAAGAGAAAAGGGAGTTACGGTTCCGATTGTACTAATGGGTTACCTTAATCCCGTTTATCAGTTTGGGATTGAAGCGTTTTCTAAAAAATGTCAAGAAATTGGCATAGATGGATTAATATTGCCTGATTTGCCTGTAGATGAGTATTTTAGAGAATACAAAAAGATATTTGACCAATATGGATTACTCAATATATTTTTGATAACCCCACAAACCTCAGAGGATAGAATCCGTAAAATTGACGAAATTTCCGATGGGTTTATTTACATGGTTTCATCTGCTAGTGTTACTGGTGCTACATCGGGCATTACGTCTCAAATGGAGGAATATTTCAACAGAGTAAATGCCATGAATCTCCGAAATCCACGACTTATTGGTTTTGGAATAAAGGATAAAGATACTTTTCAAACAGCCTCAAAATATGCCTCAGGGGCTATCATAGGTAGTCAATTCGTAAGAATCATCGGAGCTGCCAAAGATTTAAAAGGAGAGATTATTTCTTATTTAAAAGCTTTGAGGTAATTATCCCAAACTTGAGAAGTATTGCAAAGTAGTATTTTTTTTAAAGCATAAAATTCAAATTTTATTCTTGGGATCTTTTATTTTAGTTGTTCCTAATTCAATCATAAAAGCATAAAAAAAAGACCTCCAATTGGAGGTCTTTTTCTAATAAACCAAAGAAAATTATGAAGTTTGACCTAAGTCATTTTCCAATAATTTTTGGCTAATTATCTATTGAATAACTCATCATAAGATATCGTTACATAATAAGTACTGCCCACCATAGCACTACCAAAAGCTTGGAAATATGGTTTAGAACCCAAATTGTTCGCACCAACTTTCAAGATTGATTTAGCTGCAGACAATTTGAAACTAACCTGTGCGTCCAAGTTATTGATCTTAGGAACGGTAGTGTTTGTAAAGTTCAAGTTTGTAGTAGTTGTTGGTGCTACAAACGATGACTCCCAAAGGAATGAATCTTGGTGACGGAAGTTTACGTTGAAACCAATTTTGTCACCGCTACCCAATCTCTTACCGAAGTTTAAGTTATATCTATACTTAGGCGTGTTGAAACCAGCATATTGTTGCTCAGCAGTCGATGTAAAACCAGTAAGTTCGTTGTATGCAACGTTACCTCCAACATTGAATCCTTTACCCAATGTATAGTTCATGTTGGCTGCCCATCCTTTTACTTTAATAACAGCACTTGTATTTGAAGGGCGAGAATAAGCCAATCTAGTTGAAGCACTACCAACACCTGATTCAATAGGTAATCCAGGACCAGCCGCAGCGATTGGTACCACGATAGAAGTACCACCAATAAAGTTGGTATATTTACTCCAATAGTGATACGCATCTACAAATAGTTTTTTGCCCCAAAGGCCTTTGTAACCAATTTCATAAGACTGAATTCTTTCTGGTTGTAATGCTTTTACTTGGTATTTAGGAACTTTTTGTAATGCAAAAGCAGGTAATACCTGAGCAGTTACTCCTGGAACGTTTGCTGCTAAAGCTTTTGCTAATTCAGCATTAAATGCCGGTTGGAAGTTTGCGGCAAGTGCTTTAGGTAATTCTACTGCTACGGTCTTGTCAAAGTTCGCAGCCAATGCTCCAGGTAAAGTTGCAGCAACTCCTGGGGCCAAATTAGCTGCCAAAGCACCCGGAAGTGCAGCTGCTACTTGGGTTTGCAAATTAGCAGTTAATGCTGCAGGCAATTGGGCTGCAACTCCAGCTTGTATTGCTGCAGCTGCATTTGCAGCGGTAATGGTTCCAGCAGTTACAGCGGCGTTCACTGAGGCAGTTACAGCCGCAGTCACTTGTTGGGTTATAGCCGCAGTAACGCCTTGGGTTACTTGAGCAGTAATGGCTTGAGTAACACCTGCAGTTACTTGGGCGGTGATCCCATCTGTTACTGCTTTGTTTACAGCTGCAGTTATAGCAGCAGTAACACCAGCAGTGATGGCGGGAGTAGCCTGAGCCGTAACTGCAGCCGTAGCATAAGCCTTAGCACTTGCTTGAACTTCTGGCAAAGCTGCATATTTAGCGACATTGGCAGCATCTAAGCTTGTAACAGCTATACCCTTCGCCAAATCATATCTTGTGTCAAACTCTGGTAATCCACCGATTAAGGTACCTGAGGCAGTTTTTAAATCAATGTATTGATTTTGCGTAGTAGGAATTCTAAATCCTGATTGGTAGGATAGACGGAAATTATGCTCTCCAAATGAAAATACACCCGAAACTCTTGGGGTAAATTGACCTTCAAAGTTTTCGTTTTTATCATAACGCATCGATGCAGAAAGTTTGAAGTGATCTGCAAACATACTCTTGGCTGCTTGAATAAAACCGCCGAACTCATTGATACCGATGGTGCCATCTCTTCCTTCTTTTTGATCAGAGAATAGGGTTCCATTTGATCTTAGTTGATATTTTCTAACATTGGCACCTACACTCAAATCCATGAATTTAATCTCATTTTTGAAGTTATAATATCCTTCTAGGTGATACATATTTGATTTATCAGCAAAAGCTCCACCACCGTTAACTATGTTCATTTCATTGTATTTGCCAGCCAATGCCAATAATGCATCACTTCCTTGAGCTGGCATTCCTTGATCCGCAACACCTCTTGCAGCTAAGTGAGCAGCAGATTCTGCTTGCCCAGCTGAACGAGCAGCAACAAATGCACCCACGTACTGTCCAAACCAAGTAGCATGAGGTTTGATTTCATTCAACATAGACACTGCCGAAAGCCCAGAGGCATAAGATTGTCCTGATCTTTCTTGCGTTGTATAGGCTCTCACATTAAAGTTGTCACCTTTTAATTCCCATTTTGCTTGTGTAATGTTGAAGTTTCTCAATGAGTATCTTGCAGCTCCTGTATAAACTGTTGTACCAAAACCATAGTTTACTTGGCCAATCATTTCCACTTTTTCGTTCAATCTGTAATGCAGACCTACGTTTGTTTTGAACGATTTTGTGTTATAGTCTACTAAGTCTCTCTCTATAAAACCAGTTCTACTTACTGGTACGTTTGGCACCAATGCTGTAGCAGCTGATGGAAGTAATTTAGCAGCTACCAATCCGTTTGCAACGGTCAACATATTGGCTTGTACTTCGTCACCATAGATGTTTACACCATCGTAGTCGATATCTACGCCTGCACCACGTGTTCCGTTTTCTGTTCCGCCAAGGTTTAGGTTAGTAAAGTTATTGGCTTCCCAGTCTTTTGCTCCAATATAAGATAGGTTGATTTTATAGGCAAATTTGTTGTTGAATGCCTTAGCATATCTCAATGACAAATCATAGAAAGGAGTAGTTGCTTTAGCTCTACTGCTTTCATTCATTAGGCCAGTTTTTATGGTAGTACTCAAGCCTTGATATAAAAATGGGCTTTTTGAGTTCATCAAAATTAGACCTTGAATAGCATTCGGACCGTAAAGTGCCGATGCTGCTCCTGGAAGAATCTCCACCGATTCCACGTCTAACTCGGGCATACCCACGATGTTATCCACAGGGAAATTAAGACCTGGTGCTTGATTGTCCATTCCATCAATCATTTGAACGGTACGCGGGTTACCTGTAGCTCCAAATCCTCTCATATTGATTGATTTGAAAAGTAAACCTTGCGTAGTCATGTCAATGCCTTTCATATTGGCAATGGCATCATAAAAATTGGGTGCTGTTGATTCTCTGATCGCTCTTAGGTCAAGTTTTTCAACAGTTACGGGTGATTTCATCACACTTTGCTCTACTCTCGAAGCAGACACCACCACCTCTTGACCCATAATATCTTGGTCTTCGAGACTTACATTGATAGCTGCATTTTCAGAGTTTACGGTATATTCTTGGGTTTTGTATCCTACCGAAGAAATCAACAGTTGAATAGGCAAAGGTGTAGAAGTAGTAAACTCAAATTTACCTTTAACATCCGTAATAGTTCCTATTACTTTTCCTTTAATTTGAACACTAACCCCAACCAAAGGTTCTTTGGTTTTCGAGTCAGAAATCATTCCCGAAATCACCGTTTGTCCAAATGTAAACCCTACATTAAAAAGACAAATAGCGATAAAGAGGAATAATTTTTTTAGGTTTGGGTAATTTTTGATCATAGTCAAGTCAATATTATTTGGTTAATGAATGAAAATAAAGGTCAAAAATAAGAATTTTAATTATTTCAATACAATAAAATCAAAAAATAATCATAAAATGATGAGATTAATTTTTATACGGTTTTTGTTCGCATTATTTATCCTAGGTGGTTTAAAAGCCGTTTGTCAAAATAAATTTCTTATAATCAATGACTTTGATGAAAATAAACTTCCTTCAAGGCCGAATTTTGCTGAAAGCAATTCATGGGCTGCTTTGCCTAGCTTAGTGGATATGGCCGACCAAATACCCAAATCTAAGTCTGAATTAAGAGACCAGCAAGCTGAAGCCAAAGTAGATGTTTTCTTTATTTATCCGACCATCTACACACAAAAGCCTGAAAATGAGTTTACTTGGAATGCTTCAATAACTGATAAAAATTTGAATGACAAAATTGATAATTCAGCCATTAAAAACCAAGCTTCGGTTTTTAATGGTAGTTGTCAAGTGTACTCACCAAGGTATAGGCAGGCACATTATTCTGTTTTTCTTACCAAAGACTCCGTTTCGGCTCGAAAGGCCTTGGAAGTTGCTTATGAAGATGTAAAGGAGGCGTTTAATTATTACCTTCAAAATTATAATCACAATCGTCCTATCATTATTGCGGCACATAGCCAAGGTACTTTGCATGCCGTTAGATTATTAAAGGAGTTTTTCGACAATAAACCACTTAAATCACTTTTAGTTTCTTCTTATTTGGTGGGAATGCCCGTAAACGACTCCATGTTTCAGGATTTGAAAATTAGTCTAAACCCATCTGATGTAGGTGGTTATGTAAGTTGGAATACTTTTGCCAATGGATATTTTCCTGAGTATTATAAAAATGGACTAAACAAGGCTCAATCCGTAAATCCAATTACTTGGACTGCAACGAACACTTTTACAAACTACGCAGAACACAAAGGTACTTTGGGATTGAAATTTAAAATTTCACCTCAAATTATCTCTTCAAGAGAGGAACAAGGAATTCTTTGGATAAAAAAACCGAAGGTTGCTGGAAAAGTATTTGTGAAAACAAAAATTTGGCACTTTGCCGACTATAATCTTTTTTGGATGGATATAAGAGAAAACGTAGCTTTGCGAGTGAAAAACTATTTAGAACAACATGACATCAAATAATTTCTTAATAATAATGGCTGGAGGTGTAGGCACAAGGTTTTGGCCTTTTAGCCGTCAAACCTTTCCAAAACAATTTCACGATATTTTGGGTACTGGCAGAACGCTTATTCAGCAGACCGCTGATAGATTTGTAGGAATTTGTCCAAATGAAAATGTTTTTGTGGTAACTAGCCCTGAATATTATTCCATCACAAAAGAACAATTGCCGTTTCTTACCGATGAACAGATTCTCTTGGAGCCAAGTCGAAGAAATACAGCTCCTTGTATTGCTTATGCTTGTTTCAAGATAGCAAAGAAAAATTCAAATGCCAATATTGTGGTGGCTCCAGCAGACCACATCATCTTGAAAGAAGAAGAGTTTAGGAAAAGGATAAACGTTGCCTTGGATTATTCCATTGAAAATGATGTGTTGGTGACACTGGGCATAAAACCTACAAGACCAGATACAGGCTATGGCTATATTCAGTTTGATGATTCAGAAGCCAAGGAAGTTAAAAAGGTAAGAACCTTCACCGAAAAGCCCAATCTCGAATTGGCTGAAATGTTTTTGGCTAGTGGGGATTATGTGTGGAATGGAGGAATATTTATTTGGAGTTTGAAATCTATCAATGCCGCTTTTGATATGTATTTGCCAGAAGTGGCAGATGCTTTTAGAATTGCTCAAAAGCATTTTTACACAACAAAAGAAAAAGAAGCCTTAGATATCGCTTATCCACGATGTCGATCAATTTCGATTGACAACGGCATAATGGAGAAGGCTGAAAATGTTTTTGTGGTGCTTTCTGACATTGGATGGTCAGATCTTGGAACTTGGAAATCGGTGTACGAGAACTCAGCAAAAGACGAAGTTAATAATGTTATCGATGCAAAGGCCATGCTCTTTAATGTAGAGGATTGTATTATAAAAACCCCTAAAGATAAGTTGGTTGTTATCAATGACTTAAAAGGGTATATTGTGGCAGAGTTTGATGGTGTTTTGATGATTTGCAAGAAAGATGACGAACAAAAAGTTAAGGAATTTGTAAACAAAGCGGAGGCTTACGGCAAACAGTTTGTTTGATGAGTTAGAATAGATAAGATTTATGAAAATAGGAAAGTTTGCTTGATTAGTCTAGCAAACTTTTTTTATAAAATAAAATTCCTGCATCGAATATCGACGCAGGAATCTGATAGAACCCTATAAACCATTATGAATATATTCTTTGTTATTTTACCAAAAAGCTTCCTGTTCCGATTTTGAAACCTTCAGAATACAACTCTATAGCATATTTACCTGATTTGAAAGCTGCTTCTTTTTTGTAAAACATATCTACTTTTTGATCGTCGTTGGTGTAAGGTACGCTCTGCTTTGTGCTGTAACCGATTTCCTGATTGGCAAAATTCAATACACCGCCTCTAGCCATGTCATTTAATACTGCTCCATTTGGATCTAACACCCTCATGTACACCTCTTTATTGTTTCTTTCAGTAAGCGGGTTTGAAGGAAGAATATAAGAAACTTTCAATTGGTCGATTCTTTTATTTTTCAATTCACCCTCTTTTTCTTTTCCTTTTGAAGTTAAGCCAACCACTTGTACACTTACAGCCTTTAGTGCTGAACCCACATTTACTTTTCTACGCAAATCTTCGTTTTGAGAACTTACTTCGCTTACTTTAGTATTCAATGAATCTTTTGAATAACTCAATGATTTGTTTTGCGTAATAACTTGCTCTTTTTCAGTCTGTAGTGTAAGATTTTGTGAGTTTAGTAGCCCGTTTTCTTCTTTCAATTTTAGTATATCTTCGTCTTTTTGAAGTAGAAATGCTTCATACTCAGCTATTTTGCCTTCATACTTTTTGGTTGAGAAATTTGAGTCAGCCTTAAGTCTTTTCTTATCTTGTTCCAACTGTGCCTTTATTTTTTCTAACTCTTCTACACTACCACCTAATGCAGTTACTTCGGCAATTTTTGCATCCAATGATTGTGATATTGAATCCAATTTCACTTTTGTGGTAGAAAGTTCATCAACTTTGCCGGTTAGAAGTTTTTGTAAATCTGCGTTTTCGTTTTGAGAACCGTAGTATAAATATCCCAAAAGTCCTAAAGCTCCTAAAAGAACAACTAAACCTATTTTGAGTGTATTTGAGTTACTTGGTGAATGATTTTCCATTTCCATATTTAAATATATTAATTTCGATTATGCAACAAACTAAACACACTGACCTTAAACCTGTGTTAAATGGAAATTAAATTTACCTTAAAATTTGCCGCTTAGTTGAAAAAATTAGGAAGTGTAACCTGAAACAGGTTTCCGTTGGTTTGTGGAAGAACTACAATTTTGCCGTGATGCAGCTCTACGATTTGTTTTACAATGGCCAGGCCTACTCCATGCCCAGTTTTTCCTTTTGCGGTAGAGTCAGATCTATAAAATGGTTGGAATATTTGGGTTATTTCGTTTTTGGGAATTGGAATGCCTTCGTTCCTTATCTCAATTTTTACCTGATTTTTTATGGCTGAAATATTCAAAAAGCCAGTTTGGTTGCTTGAAAATTTGCAAGCGTTATCTATCAAATTTTTAAAAACTACCTTCATGGCCTCTGCATTTCCATTTACAATTAGATATTTTTCATCCTCAGGGAAGTTTTCCAAGTCAATCTCAATGTTTTTACCAGGGTTCCATTTTTTAAATTCCGACACTGCGTCAAAAACCACTTCATCGAGTCTGATTTCGGTCAATGGGAGAGCATTTTCATCTGAAAATATATTGGCCAATTGTAAAAGAGAATGTGTAAGGTGATTAAGTTTCAGGGTATCATCTCTGAGTGAAACTATCTGTTCATGAAATTCAGTGAAATTTTTATATTTCATTTCCAGCAATTCTATCTGCGTAAAAATCTTGGTTAATGGATTTTTAAGTTCATGGGAGATATTGGCCACAAACATTTTTTGGGTAAAAACTGCATTTTCTGCTCTTTGTAAAAGCTTATTGATGGTTTCGGCCATTTGGCCAATCTCATCACCAAAGTTGGTGTGAATAATCCTTTTGGATATATTTTTCGGGAAAATCTGATCTAATTGTTGAATAATATCAGAAATAGGAGCTAATGCCTTATTGGCTAAATACCAACCCAAAAAACCTATAAATAGCAAGGCAACCAGTGACATGATGATCAGTATGTTTTTTAAGTCAGCTAAGGCTTCTTCGCCAATTTTATCAACGGCACTTACCATTACCCAATATTCTCCGGAATTGTCTTTTATTTTCAGGTAGGCCATTTTGTAAGCTCCCAAGCTGGAGTTTCCGACTGAGCTGTTTATGTCGATTCTCAACATCAAAAGTCTGTGAAATTCTTCCTTTTTGAAGTTGTTAGAAAACACAAATAGATTTCTTTTGATGTCTATAATAGAGATAACCTCTTCATTAAGATACTCTCTTTCAGTATTTTCTACAATTTTCTGAATCTCAATGTTATTGGCCTGAAAATCAAAAAACAAGGAAGATGTAGTAAGTGCTCTATCCTGTAGTTTTTTGTAAAAGCGTTTTTCAAGATAAAGTTTACTGAAAAAATAAATACTGACCGAAAAAAACATAAAAAGAAAACCCACGAGCATAAGAACCTGCAGCGTGAGTTGACCTCGAATGTTGAGTTTGAAATTTATTTTATCGATTAATGACCTCACCTTTTCATTGTATCATTTAGATTAAAAATACGTCATTCTTTTATGACATAGCCCATGCCTATTTGCGTATGTATCAGTTTTTTGTCAAAGTCTTTGTCAACTTTTTTTCTTAAAAAATTAACATAAACCTCAATAACATTGGTGCCTGTATCGAAGGTAATTTCCCAAATTTTTTCTGCAAGTTCAACTTTAGAAATCACCCTACCTGGGTGCCGCATCAGCAGCTCCAATAGATTAAACTCTTTGGCGGTCAATAATATTTCTTTTCCTGCACGTTTAACTTGCTTGGTATCTTGATTAAGTTCTAAGTCAGCCACACGAAGAATGTTTGAAGGAGCCGCAATGGCTTTATTTCTTCTTGTCAAGGCTCGAATTCTGGCCATAAGTTCGCTAAACTCGAAAGGCTTCCCAAGGTAATCATCTGCACCGGCATCGAGGCCCGTAATAATATCAGTGGTGGTACTGAGAGCTGTCAATAACAATATAGGTGTTTCAAAACCACTTTCACGTAGTTTTCGGCAAAGATTAAGTCCGTTTATTTCAGGAAGTATAATGTCAGTGATTAATAAATCATAAGGATTTCTTTGTGCTAGCGTAAGTCCCATTAAGCCGTCATAGGCTATATCTACTTCAATATTATGTTGTTCAAGACCTTGCTTAATGAGTTGCAAAGTTTTGGCTTCGTCTTCAACCAATAAAATTTTCATCCTTACTATTTTTTGCTATTTCATCAAAAAACGATAATAAATCTAATTTTTTGTAAAATTTATCTTTTTAAATAAAGTCAAACGAACAATATCTCTTTGAAAATATGTATCGAATTGAGCACGTTGTTGATACCATCTCAAATAGCCCAGTTCAGCGGAGAATTTATTGGTAAAGCTATGCTCGTAGGCAATGTATATTCTGTTTTGGTCAAAGAAATTTACATTCTTGCCTGAATTCACCATCAACTCATTAGATATTTTTAGATTTGCGTTTTGTTTTTTCCACAGAAAAAACTGGTATTGCAGGCGAAGTCGGTAACGTATATTAAAATTGTAACCTTCCAATAGTTGCGAACCATCATTTTTTCTTATAAATCTTTCATCCACCCTCACTCTAGTAGAAAAAACTATCTTTTTATTGATTTTTTGCACCGCATTCAATTCCTGAAAAGGGCGAATTTCAGGTACCGTAAGTTTAACTGTAGCATCGGGAAATTGTGGATTTTGCCACGAAAATGTTTGCCCAATGGCTATATCTACGCTCGGATTTATCCGAAAATGCAGGTGATTGTGTTGAATAGTGTGGTGTTGAGTATTGCCCTCATAAAACCTACGGTTGTCTATTTCGTTTATCAAAAACAGTTTTTTGTTCAGATTCGACTGAACCATAGCCCGCATCCAAAACAAATTTTGGTGGGTGACATTGGTTTGTGAAAAAACAGCGAATGGAATAAATAAAATGATTACTAAAACTGACCTAATTTTCTTGCTAAAATCCACTAAATAATGCGTTTTTGATAATTTACGCATCAAAAATAACACAAAACGACGAGGAATAGGTAGGTTCTATTTTAAAATCAGGAAGACCCATAAGTTTAAATTTCATCCAAAAGCTTCAAAGCTTGTTCTTTTTGAGGATTCTCAGTGATAGACAAGCCTTTTATAATTTCAACTGCTTGCTCTTTTTTGTCTGTTTTAAGATACGCCAAGGCTAGATACCATTTTCTATAATCTTCAAATTGGGCATTTGAATTAGTAAATTTCTTGTTCTCAAATAATGCAATGGTTTTTTTAGGTCTATTGACTTCGAGATAAGAAACGCCCTCATAAAATACTGCGTAGTCCTCGGATATTTGTGTTTTGAGTTCACCAAAAAGTTGGGTAGCCATTTCATAATCGCCTGAATCATAAGCCATAAAAGCCTTCGTTTTTAGATTTTCTTGACTTTCTCCACGCACATTGGGAGCAATAACATTTGGGTAAGTTTGGTAATAACTTAGGTAAAGTTCTGATGGATTGGGTTTGCTCAGGAATTGTAGGAAAACTACCCAACCACCCAATATTACTACAACCGCAGCAGCGGCGAACATCCACCAATTGTTTTGTTTTTTTTGTTTTTCGAAACCAACCAACAAGTTTTTAATTTCAGATCTTTCCTTTGATCTAAGAGCCGATTGGACGGATTTTTGAAATTCAAATTCAGCATGGAAATGAGAATCAGTTTTGAGTTTTTTTTCAAAATCTTCCAACTCCGTGTCAGTTAGTTTTTTCTCGAAATATTTAATAATTAGTTCTTCCATTTTAGTTTTTCGATAACATTTCTTTGAGATGTTTCAGACATCTGGCTTTTTGACTTTTTAGCACGTCTTTTGACTGATAAGGCAGCAGTTCCATTATTTCATCGAGTTTTTTTTCTTCGTAATAAAACAGTCTCAGAATTTTGTAGCATTGGTCTCCAAGCTTTTTCAAACTGTTTTCTAGAAGACTTATTTGATGATCGTTTTCGTCAATTTCTGGCCATTCTAAGCCATCAGGAAGCGTTTCTATTTCTACAAAATCCGTTTTACTTTTCCTCAGTTTGGCAAAAATCATGTATTTGCCTATAGAAAAAAGGTAAGTTTTTAGTTCGGCATTCAGTCCGTCTAGTTTGCCTTTTTCCGCATTTTCAATTAATGCTACAAATGCATCCTGATATACATCCAAAATGTCTTCTTGAGCTAAATTATATTTCGAAGCAAACAACAAAAAACCACTACGATACGAAGTATAAATCCGCTCCAGTGTTTTTCCATCCCGCCTTTTTAAATTCTCAATCTCTGTCACTGTTCTGAGCTTAGTGTTTTTTTTCTTGAAAAGTAAACATACGAAATTTTTTATTTTAAGGCAGTTTACTTTTTGGCTTTTTCTGCACAAATTTAAAAAAAAGCGTTCATGAAATACCAATTTAAAAATGTAAGAGGACTAAAGAGAGCCAAGGTAAAACCCGAGGATGTCATAAAAGTAGAAGCGGACGAAAACTACAGCGTGTTTTATTTTTCCAACGGAAGGAGCATTACTTTGGCCAAAACCCTTAAAGAATGCGAAGGTATTTTTGAGCCATATCCATTTTATCGCACCCACAGGTCTTGTATCATCAACTTGCTTTATTTTCTGGAAATTCAACACAAAGAAGTCTTGCTTGTCAATAATATGAAAGCCAGTATTTCGAGAAGAAGACTTACTGGGCTGAAAAACAGTCTTTTGTATTTAAAACAAATGTGCTGAATAATTTTTCACAAAACCCGAGTTTACTTTTTTTAGAAACTGACACTAATACCAAAATTAAATATAAATGAAATTTTACATAATGCTGATTATGTTTTGGACCGTCCAGAGTCTTTCGGCCCAAATTATAAAACCCAAAGAAGTAGCAAAAAGAAAAGCTACGGATCGCACCAATAATGCCATCGACAGAAGCATTGACAAGGGTTTGGACAAAGTTGAAGAAGGCATAGGGAATATTTTCAAGAAAAAAAGCCCCCCAACCGAAACGTCGGACCGCACCAAAGGAGGAGACGCAGCTTCAACAAAACAGAAAGAAATTGGCTCGGAGGAAAATGAGGATGATGCTAAGGGCTCAGCATCTATCGAAAAGAAAGAGACAAGAAAGGAGCAAGCCGCTCCTATTCAAAAAGCAAGTATGAAGACATATTCAAAGTTTGATTTCGTTCCTGGCGAAAAGGTTTTGGGTTTCGATGATTTTAATGAAACAAGTGTGGGAGACTTTCCTTTGGAATGGAATACGAACGCTTCTGCGGAGATTGTCACCTTCAACGATAGCCCCGAAAAATGGTTATTTATGAGTCAAGATGGCTTTTTTCAACCGGATTTTGTGAAAGATATGCCAGAAAACTTCACGCTAGAGTATGATATTTTCACCCGATACCGCAGCAATAACTTGCTGAGCTACAATTTCTACATTTATTCTAGCCCAAATCCTAAGGCAGACTTTACGGAGAAATATATAAGCAATGGATTCTATTTCAATTGGGGTGGAGGTATAGAATCAGCAGGCTTTGAAGTATATGAAAATGGCGAAGTGGTGAATAAGAATGAGAATTTGGTCATCAAAAGTCTGGCATGCCAAGGCGATGGTTTTGAAGAACCCAGCAAAGTTCATTTTTCTATTTGGAGGCAAAAAAGCAGGTTGCGTATCTATGCCAACGAAGTCAAAGTGCTAGATATCCCGAAAGCATTTGACCCAAAACTAAAATATAATGCATTTAAGTTAGGCTCGAGCTATATGAATTACACCGAGCAAGAAAACAAAGACGAATATATGGTAGCCAATGTACGCTACGCTGTAGGTGCACCCGATACCCGCTCCAAGCTCATCACCGAAGGCAAACTGGTGACCAGAGGAATTCTTTTCGATGTCAATTCTGATAAAATTAAGCCAGAATCTTATGGCGTGCTGAAGGAAATAGGAAAGGTATTGAAAGAAAATCCTACTGTGAAAGTAAAGATTATTGGTCATACTGACTCTGATGGCGACGACACCAAAAATCTCGATTTATCTAAACGCCGTGCGGCTTCAGTAAAGAACTCGCTTTCATCAGAGTTTGGGATAGAAGCGTCTAGATTAGAAACCGATGGTAAAGGAGAAAGTCAGCCATCTGAGCCAAATACCTCGCCGCAGGGTAAGGCCAATAATCGTAGAGTTGAATTTGTGAAATTGTAAATATTAATTTAATTATGAAAAATATCTTAAAAACAATTATTTTGACCTTACTAATCACTAATATTTACGGACAAAGCATTAGTGTAGAGCCTGATAACTTACGTTTTAATTCTACAATTGGTATTCAAGTATACCCAGGTCAACCAAATTTAACAATAGAAAGTAATAGTAGTTTCCTGCCAGCTATATTTTTTCGTCATAATTCTACCAATTATGGGTTCATTACAACTAACATTGCCCGTGACTTCTTAATCGTAACCAATCAAGGTTTTGGTTTTCAAACCAATATCAATAATAATTATGTTGAGGCTCTTAGAATTAGTCCAACTGGAAATGTTGGAGTTGGAACGACTACTCCAAATACCAAATTTGAGGTTAACGGCTTCACAAAACTAGGCTCTGATGCCCCTGCCATAAAAGTAAAAAAACTAATAACCACAACATCGAGTACTCAAGGTGGAACAGTATTTTTAGCACATGGATTGAATGCTTCTAAGATACTGAATATACAAATTATCTTAGAATATTCAACTACATCTTACATACCACCTTCATATAATTTTAATCCCGGCTATGAGTTCGATTGGTTTAGCGACTCAACGTTTATTAACATTGCTAACAAGCCAAACAATAGCAATTTAATCCTTTCCAAACCTGTAAAAATTTTAATCACTTACGAAGAATAAAAATCATGAAAACAATCAAAAAACTCACTATTCTATTTTTAGTCACATTATTTATCACTTCATGTGGTAAAATCGACATCACTCCGGACGATAAAGACGACACAGGAAGTTCTTCGAGCAGCAAAATCTCTGGCACTATGAAAGGAACGTTGGATGGTAAAACTTGGCAGGCAAAAACAATCAGTTTTGGAGGACCTTTTGCCCTCATCGATGTCAGCGGCAAAGTGGATGATTCCAATTCCATTTCTTTCCAATTCATTGAAAACAAGCTAGAACTTAACAAAACTTATCAGTTTGATACTAAAAATGGAGAAGCTAACCTCAACGGGAATCTCCTGGTGAAATTCAACAGCAATACGCTCTTTGCGAAAAACGGAACTTTCAAAATCACCAAATACAAAAAAGGACAAGTCATTGAAGGTGAGTTAAATGCCGATTTGTCGAATTACATTGATATCGACATCAAACTTGAGGCATGTAAGTTCTCGATGGAATACAAGTAACAAAATTCAAAATTTATAACCATGAAAAAACTACTTTTTTGTTTAGCATTTTTTACCACCGTTTCTTGTGGACCAGCCAAATTATTAGACCCAGTTTCTAACAATTGTGAAAACGTAACCGAAGATTACCTTAAGGCCATAGAGGCTTGGTCAACAGATATTGAGAGCAAAAGTAAGTGTGAGGCTGTGAAAAAATCACTTAATAATGTACTCAAATCATGCTCGGTTTACACTGCCGCTCAACGAAAGGCTTATGAAGAGCAATTGAAAGAATTTACTTGCGAAAATTGAAGATTGAAATGAATAAAAAGCAAATTCTGTTTGTTCTTTTGCCCTTTTTTGGAATGGCCCAAAACACGGAGATTTTACCGAATGAGACGGTTACAAATAAACTTGTCACTGATTCTATCCGAGTAAAATCACCGGATAGTATTGGAATTTCGAGATTCCGCAGTACTGGTGCACGTATCAATAATCTCAGAACAGGTGCTCATAGCAGTCAAACTGTTTTCTCTCAAACCATCACAGCTTCAGGTAATGTTTCTGGTCAAAGCGGTGGTTTTGTGAATCTTTCTGTAAGTGGAAATACCACCCTCAACACATTAATGGCAGGTTCGGTTGGGGCTCAATCTGTAATTATACCAAATCAAAATTTTGCCAATCCACTTTTTGTCGATGCAGATGGTGTACTTACTAAATCGTCGCCAAGGCAGTACTTATCTTTGCCAGCAGCTGCATTTTTTCCTGAGCAAATATCGCCATTTCAAATTCAGGTTGGTGCGTTTGAAATGGGTCAAATCAGAAAATTTTCAGCAGATGGACAGGTTGAGGCTCAATCAAAATTTAATCAAGACTTATATCGCCTTATGGCACCGCTTGTATATCCTCTTGCTCCTAGTTTCTCAGCCTTATCTGTCAAAGATGGCAAAATATGTGTTTTGGATAATGAAAACGCAAGAGATTTGGCTGCAATGATATACGAAGTAAATGATTCTCAAAGCCAAATGAGCCTTACAGTCAATCCCAAAATGGTTATCAGAAGCGATGGTGCAACAAATACTTACAGGTGTTTTAGTCTGGCTGATAAAGGAGCCGGTGAGCCGTTTGCCGTGTATGCTACGTCTAATAGTTATTATGTGGCTGTTTTTCCGGTTTCGTCGTCCGTAACTTCAGATATCATTTTAAAAGAGCCACTTAACCATATCATTACGTGGCAAATAGACAATCCAAGTTTAAAGTTAGTACATTACATTTCTCATTACGACTATCACAATTGAAGTTCTGTCACAAAATAAAATTCTAAAATTTAACTTGGCTTTCTTGGCCCAATACGTTATATTTTGGAATAATAAATTATCACTCAAAAATGAAAAAATATTTGTTGCTAATCGTGCTTTCGGCCTTTTCTTTTGCAGGATGGAGTCAAGAAAAAGAGACCGAAAAAAAGAAGGAAGAAGATCCACTTAAAAAAGCTGAGGCGGCTTTTGACAAAGCCTTTGATGGCCTTTTTAAAACCAAGAAAAAGGAAGAAACTACCACAAAAACCGAAAATTCTAAAGAAAAACCGGTTGCTAAGGAGCCAAAAGAGGAAAAGTCTAGTGGTGGATTTGGTGGATTTTCATTCGGAGGAAAACCAAAAACCTCTTACAGTTTTGTGTCTTCAATGACCATGAAAATGACCATGACTGAACCCAAGAAAAAAACACAAAACGTCATGCAAAACAAATACTTTTTTGGTGCTGATGATAAGGCCGTAGGGATAAAGTTTATAGGAGCATCAAACCCAGATATGCAAAAAGCCTCTGGCAATATGGACATGATTGTGATGGACTTGGAGCAAAACAAGATGTTTACTTTTACGAACAACAACGGTACCAAAAACCTGATGGCCATTGGTTTCAAACCTGATAAGCTAGAACAATATGCCACTGAAAAAGATGAGCAAATAAAAATCACCAAAACCTCGGAAACCAAAACTATAGCGGGTTACAAATGTGACGGTTATAAAGTTGAGGACCAAGAATCTAAGGACGAGGTATTGATGTGGATAAGCCAGAGTCGTGTTGGTGAGTTTGCGAAATTGGGACAAAAAATGGGTTATGGCTCGGGAGGAATGGGCGGTAAAAGTGCTCTGAAAAACTACATGGCCTATTATGCACATCCCGAACTAGCCAGAATGGCCAAAGAAGGTCGTGCGGTGTTGGGCTATAGTGTAAAAGCCGAAAATGGAAATACCGTGGATATGGAGATAGAGGAAGTGAAACTTTCGGATAAATCTACCTTCGATACCTCATCTTACAAATCTTTGTTTTAAATTTAAAACAAATTAAATAGATACTTGATTTTTACTTTGTGTAGAAATCAAGTATTTTTCGTTATATCTCTCAACAAAATGACAAAAATTTTAGGTTCGTTTTCTATATTCTTTCTACTTTTTCTTTTTTCAAGCAATACCGCAATTTCGCAATCCAAAGTATTCGCTGACGGTTTGAAAAAAATTTACGACTTAGATGATAAATCGGATTATAAAGCTGCGAAAGCCGCGTCTTTATCTCTTAAAAGTAACAAATCTCTTAGCAGTTCTGAAAAAAACTTTATAGACAACTACATATTGCTATTTGATTTCAAATTGAGCGATGACGAACTCATAAAAAACGTTGAATTAGGAATAAAAAACCTGTCTGCTTTAAAAAACAGGAAACCATACGAAACCACACTTTTACTTAATTTTTACACGGCCAAGTACCACTATATAGCCTATTCCGGCGATTGGTCAGCGGCTCTAACTTTTGCACTAAAGGGCTTAGAAATTAAAGATTTTAACCAAGCTATGCTTGAATCTCGAACGGATTATCTTTACGATTTGGGCTATCTATATGATACCAATGACAAAAATTTTGAGGCCATATCTTACTACAAAACATCTTTGGGTCAATACATCAGGCAGTTTGGCGAAGTGAGTACGCATACGGCCTTGACATATAATAATTTAGCCTATGCATACAGCGAAGTAGGTAATGAAAAAAATGCGATAACGTATTACACAAAAGCAGCTAATATTTGGGAGAAAGTTCACAAAACCGAATTTGATCGTAAAGATTACTTGATTACGGTTTATCAAAATCTGACATATCAATATATTGGTTATGGAGATTATGCCAAAGCCCAGCAGGCCAACATAATACTCAATGCACATTATCTAAAAAAGTATTCCACCGAAGAAAGTAAAAAACTACCAACCTATTTTGAAGCCAAAAAAAGTTATGTTCTCAACAATATTCGAATTCACCTGATTAATAAAGAATTGGAAAAGGCAAATCTATTATTGACCAGTCTGATAAAAGACCCTATTTTCTCCTACGATAACCCCAAAGACCTGCGATACTTTCTTCAATCCTCCGACGAAATATTAGAGTATTATATCCAAGAAAAAAAATACAATGAAGCACTTCAATTAGCCAAAAAAACACTATCTGTGGCGAACAAATACAAATCAAACCACCATCAAATGATGGGTTACTCAAAGATTTCGAAGATATATAATGAATTAAAAGACTATCCCAACGCTCTCAAATTCATAGAATTAGCCATACAGAATATCAATCCTGAAAACTTCAGTTCTAGTAAGTTTACTTTAAAGGCAATGCGGGCTGACATAAATTTAAGCCTTAACCTTTATCCAGCGGCGATAAAAGATGTCAAACAGAATTTAGAGGACTTGGTTTTTGAGCTTTCTAAAAAAAGTAAGTCACTTGAAAAAATAGAATTTAAAGACGTTAAGGAGATTGTTTCCTTGAATTTCATCAAGGTTTTTACAAAAAGTGGAGAGGTATATTTAAAGAATTACAAAGTAACAAAAAATAAAAAAGACTTAATTCAAGCCGAAAAGCTGTATAAAATCGCCTCCAAGTTGTTTTTTGAATACTATCAAAAAGGTGAATATAATGAAACCTTAAACGAATACCATTCTGAAATAATAGAAGGTTTGCTGAGCACCGCCACGGAGAAAAAACTTTCAAAAGTAGAGCTCATAGAATACATCAATTCGATTGAGGAGAATTCTTCACAACATCTTTTTAAAGAATACCTCAAAAAAGCCTATAAGCCTGATAATGCCCATCTACGCACGGCCTCACAAATAAAAGATCTCGAAGGAGAGTTAAACTATTATAAAAACCTTGTTCTTACAGATAAGGAGCTTATCTCAAAAAACAACTTGAAGATTAACACTTTGGAGAATAAAATAAATAAATTACTCGAAAGTACATCAGAAACATACCGGGCCATAAGAGAAATATCTGTTCTTAATTTTGATGTAAACGAAGTACTTGCGAATCTCAAAAATGACGAATCCATTTTAAAATATTATATCGGAAACGAACACGTATATGTTTTGAATTTGAGCAAGAACCATCTAGAGATAAAAAAACTTGGTTTGGTAAGTGCATTAAAACCACAGATGGAAGCTTTTCTGACCAAAACCAAAAACATAAATGCTGACTATCAGACAAATGCCATTGCCCTTTGCAGAAATTTGGGTTTTTATTCTTCAACTCCTAAAATCAGCATTATCCCAGAAGGTTTTTTGAGTTATTTGCCTTTCGAATCGCTCATTGATCCGCAATCCAAGCAGTTCATTGTTTTGAAAAATCAACTTTCCTACCATTATTCTTTATCCATTTGGTTGTTTAACCAGCAGAATAATATAGATATATCCAATAAAAAACTCATCGCTTTTTCGCCACAATACAACCAATCAGAGGTAAGTTTGGTTAGGGCTGGTTTTGCGGATTTAAAATTTGCTCGTGAGGAAGCTACAGCCATAGCCAGTATGTTTGGAGGTGAAACTGTAAAAAATCATGAAGCTACCAAAGCAAGGTTTTTGAGTTCAATAGACAAGTTTGGAATCTTTCATTTTTCTATGCATTCTCAACTCTTTGAGGATGATTTCAATAAGTCTTGTTTAGTCTTCTCAAACAACGAGAAACTCTTTTTTTCGGAGTTGTACAGTCTCAATTTTCCCGCAAAAATGGCAGTTTTAAGTGCCTGCGATACTGGAAATGGCATTTTAAAATCTGGGGAAGGTATCATGAGTATTTCTCGTGCATTGACTTATGCGGGTGTTCAATCTTCGGTTTACAGCCTTTGGCAAGTACCTGACAAAGAGACTGCGGAGATCATCATTGATTTTTACAAAAACCTCAAAGAAGGACAATACAAAGATGAGGCACTGAGCAATGCCAAGAAAACATTTATTAGTAAAAATCCACTTAAAGCTCACCCATATTTTTGGGCAGGTTTTGTAGTAAATGGCAACACTGAGCCTTTGGAAATCACAAAATATTGGCTTTGGATTTTGATGGGTTTAATTGGACTTTCCGCTCTGTTTTTGGTGTTTAGAATTAAAAAGTGAAGCAAATGGTTGTGTTCTCAAAAACATCTCCATACCCGATTGCCAATATTTTGCACCAAAAGTAAAATTTGATTACCTTTAAAAACCATATAAATATTCAACCCAAACATCAACCTTCAATGAAAAAAATACTCTTCATTCTACTTCTATTTTCTCAAAATATCTTTGCCCAAGAACCCACTTATGCCGAGAAATTGGGTTTTCCTAAAGGCTCCAAAGTCCTCATTTTACATATCGATGATGTGGGGATGTCGTATGATTCTAACCTTGGAGCCATAAAAGCTATGGAAGAAGGCGTGGCCAATTCATTGAGTATGATGATGCCCTGTCCTTGGATTCCAGATTTTTTCAAGTATCTTGAAACCCACCCTCAAACAGATGCAGGGCTTCATTTAACTCTTACTTCTGAATGGAAAGGCTACCGATGGGGGCCATTGATGGGCAAGCCTGCCGTACCGGGTTTGGTAGATAAACAAGGTGCCATGTGGCCAAGCGTAAGAGCAACAGCCACCAATGCCACGCCAGATGAAATAGAAAAAGAAATAAGAGCCCAGCTAGACCGCTCTCGCACCATGGGTTGGGAGCCGACACATTTGGACACGCATATGGGGACGGTTTTTGCGAGAAAAGACTTCTTAGAAAGATATCTGAAAGTGGCCATGGAAGAAAAAATACCAGTGATGTTTCCCGGCGGACACAATTCTATGATTTTACAAACTGAAAAAGATGCAGGATTAACCATAGAAATGACCACGGCTGTTGGTAAACAATTGTGGGCAGCTGGTCTGCCGGTGATTGACGATTTGCACAATGTATCTTATGGATGGGGTTGTCCAGAAGGCAAAAAAGACTGCTCAGAAGCTGAGCTATTAGCCTCAAAAACCAAGAAATATATAGAAACTATAGAAAGTCTTAAACCAGGTTTAACCATGGTGATCATGCATTGCACTTGGCCCTCGGAAATATTTAAGCATATTTCGGACTCAGGAATAGTGCGTAAAGGTGACGCTATGACCATGATGGATCCAGTTTTTAAGAAGTATTTGGCAGATAACAAGATTATATTGACTACTTGGAGAGAGGTGGGAAAAAGAAGGAAAGAATTGAAGTAGCAGCGATTTGGAAAATCGCTGCTACTAGCTTATAATAACTTTGGTTTATAAACCGAAAATTGAAAAAATAGCGTAGAGCCGATTTGAATTTATGTCGGCATAAAAAGTCGCACTACTAATATTCTTTCTCCATGTACTGATAAGGTAATTGTCCACCTTGCCAGATTTTGACGTCTTTTTTGTACTGTTTATTGGTTCTTTTCAAAAGTTCGGGTTGTTCCATGGCCAATAAATCTGGCTTACCGGCATCTACCCAAGCAGTGTACCAAAAGTTGCTTACTTGTTGAATAGATTTTCGCATTTGTTTTTCTACCATGCCGTTGAGCGACTTGTGTAGCAATTCTGAATATTCTTTGGTAAATACCCACTGACCGAATTTGTTCTTTACCACTTTGCCGTCTTTGTCTTTTTCGTAAAGTTGCTCGGCTGGGAATTCACTTCTTAGTTTACGGTCTATTGCCAAAAGTGTGTCTACGAGGCTGTGGGTGTCTCTGATGATATTCCAAATTTCGGCGTCAACATTGGTAATATAAGTGGCTGGTGCTACTTTCAAATTATAACCTTTGGCATAGCGTTCTACCAAAAGGGCTTCCCAATGTGCATGAATACCTCTTTGGTTGGTAAGTTGGCCATCGTGATTGGACGAAGTATGAAGAGGCATGTGAGCATCGGCTAAATAGTGACCTAGCTCAGCAGCTGAAAACAAGGTTTCGGTACGACGACCGGTTTTCATGGAATTTACAAGACTTTTGTAGGTGTCGCTCATAAACCACGGCAAATTTCCCCATTTTTGGAGACTTTTTTCGTCCCACTTACGGGTTCGGATACTATCGAATGGTATGTTGCCAAAGTCTTCAATATCTATAAAATGGCGAGGGTTTTCGGCTTTATCTTTGAGGTGACTATATTTTCTTACATCAGGCAGGTTGCCGCCTTCTGAAATAAAATCTATGTGGCGATAGAAAAACTGGGCAATAGGCTGAGGAAGTGAGAATATGGCCGATTGATTGATGGCATAATGCCCCCACATACCCCATGAACTTAGAAATACTATGAAAAGAGCTGCCACCGATACTAAGCCTATTCGCTTCATGGAATGATGATTTTTAGTTTTTATTGAATGCCAAAAATACGAAAAATATGGGTTAATCACATATTTCGATTTTCAAATCAAATTTATAGAAATGAAAATCAGTGAAAATGGTTTTTTGCGATTTGAAAAATCGCTTTACCTGCTATCTTTGTTTCTAAGCAGCCTTGTGTTGCGAGAGGGATTGAGCCAATACCCCTTCAGGAGCTGACGAAAGGAGGTGACGAGGAGTTAAGGAGAATGCCCGACCCATGGGTCTGATGCAAAAGGACCATGGAATTCGCCCTGATTTATTATCAATTTAAATTTTTTAATAACATGAAAAGATTATTGGTTTGTTTGGGTTTTCTGTTTTCAATAAGTGCTTTTGCACAAGTTTTGCCAACTGAGCAGCAAATTAAAGAAGCTACAATGGCTTTGCCAGAAGCAGATAGATTAAATGCTAAAATATGGGGCTATAATGCGGATGGGGAATTGGTAGAGTTGCAGAAAGGAGGTAGTGGATACATTTGTTTGGCTGACGATCCCAACAAAAAGGGTTTTAGTGTGTCATGTTATCACCAAGATTTAGAGCCTTTTATGGCTCGTGGTCGTCAATTACAAAAGGAAAACAAGTCGTTCAAGGAGGTCTTTGATATTCGTGAAGCGGAGGCCAAGAAGGGCAAATTGAAAATGCCCAAGAATCCATCAACGCTGCATATGCTGAGTGGTGAAAGCTTAGAAAAGGCCAATTATCGCTATGTGGTGTATATACCTTGGGCTACTGCGGCCTCTACGGGATTGCCGCTCAAAGAGGTGGTGCCAGGTGCTCCGTGGATTATGGACCCGGGAACACACAGGGCTCATATCATGATTTCGCCACCAGCCAAAAAGTAGTCCATGGAGATAAAAGAAGCACAAAGTATTGTAGATGAATGGATTAAAACCATTGGGGTGAGGTATTTTAACGAACTCAC
The DNA here is from genome assembly GCF_024343675.1 of Lacihabitans sp. CS3-21. Classification (GTDB taxonomy): domain Bacteria; phylum Bacteroidota; class Bacteroidia; order Cytophagales; family Spirosomataceae; genus Leadbetterella. Next base: position 242,059 of record NZ_RJUD01000113.1, on the reverse strand, counting down.
GAATACGGCCATATTGATGGAAGAAGTGGGCGAAGTGGCTAGAATAATGGCTCGTCGATATGGGGAACAATCAGAGAAAGAGTCGGATAAAAACAAAGATTTGGGTGATGAGATGGCTGACGTGTTGTTTGTACTGATATGTTTGGCGAATCAAACTGGTATAGATTTGAACGATGCTTTTGTGAAAAATCTGGAAAAAAAAACCAAGCGGGATTTTGACAGACACAAGAATAATCCGAAGCTAGCGTGAGTAAAATGAGACGAATTTTATGGAATTAAAGAGAGATTTAACACAAAATACACTTTCATTTGCGAACGCAGTGAGTTCGTAATATTACCAGGTGAATTTTCGAAAATAAAGCAAGAATATAAATGCTAAGAATAATAACCAAATCATTTAATCAAATAGCACAAAAACCACTACTGGTGTTTTTCATGTACGCTGTTGGTTTTGTGCTGGCCATGTTGGTGGCCAGGCCTTTTTATGTCACATTTCTGAATGAAGCCTACACCTCGGTGGCTTTGGATAAGCTTATAGCCGACTTTGATTTTATGATTTTTACAGACTTTTTTCACCAAAGTCAGAAAGCCTTTCAGCCGTTTTTGCCTTTAGTTTTCACTTTGGGAATAGTGTATCTGTTGCTCAATACCTTCTTTGCAGGAGGTATTTTGGATGCCCCTGAACAAGAAAAATTCAAGTTTCCTCGTTTTTTTGAAGCCTCGGCTCAGCATTTTGCACGATTTGCTATGCTTTTGGTTTTTTTGTTTATTTTTTTAATGGTATTGGTTTCTTTGGCAGGCATGTTTTTCTTCATTTTTGCGGCCATAGCCGAAGGTGGCTCAGAGAAAGATTATATTTTGTGGATGATTCCGCCCGTGCTTATTCTTGTATATTTTGTTGGTTTTGTGGTTATTATGGGCGATTATGGCAGAGTGATGTTATTTAAGTCGCCGACACTTACATCTTACGGTGCTTTCTGGAAGGCTTTCAGCTATATTTTCAAATGGCCTTCGGCCATTGCACTTTTTTGGTTGATTATTGTTTTAGGTATTATACTCTCTGTGGTTTATTTGGGCATAGATAGACTGATAGGAATGCACGCTAGTCTGACCATTTTTCTGATGTTTTTGGTACAACAAGTTTTTGTTTTGGGCCGAACATTTCTAAAAATAAGTACACAAGTAGCTGCAAAAAACTATTTTGAAGCAAGACCCATTGAGTTAGAAAAAGTAGTTTTGGTTGCTGAAACACAAGAAGAAAACTGAAAAAATGGATGCAGAAATAGTAAATAAAGTGGCCAATAGCGGCCTGATATCGTTTGATTTGGAGGATTATTTTCACCAAGGTGATCGGCTGGTTTACGATATCAAAGACAATCTTTTTATGGGATTGATTCTGAAAGAAAAGGATTTTAGGGAGTTTTTAAAAACCAAAGACTGGACGGAATACAGTGGAAAAAATGTGGCGATCATCTGCTCAGAAGATGCTATAGTGCCCACATGGGCTTATATGCTTTTGGCGATTCAGCTAGAACCTTATGCCAATATGGTGGTTTTTGGAAATTTGGAAGATTTGGAGAAAAAACTCTATGAACAAGCTCTTAACGCATTAGATTTGGAGCAATTTGCAGGCCAAAGAATCGTAGTGAAAGGCTGTAGTAATTCACAGATTCCGACTTATGTTTATGTAGAACTTACTCGTCGACTCAAGCCGATTGTAAAAAGTCTGATGTTTGGCGAGCCATGTAGTACGGTGCCACTTTTTAAGAATAAATGAGTTGTGAGTGTTTAGTATTGAGTTGTGAGTACCCGGTTATGAGTATAGTGCTGAGCGTTTTGGGAGAATATTTTTGGTTTATTTTTATTTTGAAAAGATTTTTTCGTCTTTTGGATGAATAAATTATAATAAAAACAAACAATACGCAACAATGAAAATAACGTCATTTGAGGATTTACTGCATGGCAAAAGGCTCAGGATATCGCAGAATTGGTATATAAGAACTTCTACACATTACGAGATTTTGTTTTCGAGATCAAATTTGTAGAGCCTCGGTGTCTATATCGAACAATATCGCAGAAGGATTTGACCGATACTCAAAAAAGGAATTTGTCCGTTTTTTATATATTTCAAAAGGGTCTTGTTCTGAGGTGAAATCAATGCTTTATCTGGCTAAAAGATTGAATTTTGCAGATGAAAATGAAATACTTTTGATACAGGAAATGTGTGAGGAAACCTCAAAAATATTAAGAGGTTTGATAAAATCATTAGAAAATCGTTAAAATAAATAAGAGTTTCGAGTTGTGAGTTTCAAGTAAAGTTGTACTTGCCTATATAGGTTAATCCCACTCTTTAATTCTAATTTTATCTAACTCATTACTCAATACTCACAACTATCAACTCATAACTAATCTTTGAATGCCTGACATATTTGATATAAAAAACATCTTTTTCGCCATTTGGGGCTACGAAATGAGCCATTTGGAGTTTTGGGCTACAATTTCTGGTGCCTTGGCAGTATGGCTTTCGGTGAAAGAGAACGTGTGGTCATGGATTTTGGGTCTTGTGAATGTGGTGTTGGCTTCCATCATGTTTTACCAGATTCAGCTCTATCCCGATATGTTTTTGCAAGGTTTTTTCTTTGTGACTAATATTATAGGTTTTTGGTGGTGGAAGTTTCCAAAAATAGAAAATGCCAACCAGAAAAACGAACTTAGAATCACGAAATTAAAACCTAAAACATCTGCAATTTTGACTTTTGGTGGTTTGATAGCTACTTATTTGATGGGTACTTTCTCCAAAAACCTGCATGAAATATTTCCAAACCTATTTAGTCTGCCGAGTGCGTTTCCTTATGTGGACAGTTTCACTACCGTAATGAGTATTATTGCAACGTTTATGCTCATGAAAAAGAAAGTAGAGGCTTGGTGGATGTGGCTCGTTATAGATATCATTAGCACTTACATGTATTTCGCAAAAGACGTGAAACTTTATTCCATTCTCTATTTTATATTTTGTATTATAGCTGTTTTTGGGGCATTGGAATGGACTAGGAAGTGGAAACAAGGAAGGTAATAATTAGGAAATCTGGATGTCTAATTGATTTTATTTTCTTTAGGATAATTTTAAAAATTAAAAATCGGGTTCAGTTTATTTATTCCAATTGACTTTAATTTAGCTTTAAGTATTTTCGACCTACCTAACTGACAATGTCTACCAAGAAACCTAAACATCATTTAATAGCACGAAAAAATTAGACTTTGTAGCTAGCCAATTAGTAAATAAATTATCCAAATTGACCCAAAACTTTAAAAAACGATTCCTGAAAGAGGGTTACTGTTGAATTCCACAAACTATTAAATGTATCCTCTTAATTTTTTTAATATTATACCCTAAATAATTAAACTATTTATAAACTTTTGAGTCTAAGTTTTCGTATTAGTATTTAGAAACTTTATAGACGATACATTATTGAATTCAAAACTACTTATAATATTTTTCATAGGTATTTTAAATTTTAATACTTCAAATGCCCAAGATTTACCTTCAGGTTTTGTTTCTGAAACTATTGTTAATCATAATGCAGGTTTAATTGGAATTGAGTTTGATTCTTTAGGCAGAGCCTATACTTTTGAAAAATCAGGCAAATTATGGTTTATTAAAAACGACAATATTTCTTCTACCCCATTTTTAGATATAAGTTTTAAAACAGCCGAATGTTGTGAAAGCGGTCTACAAGGATTTGCTTTAGATCCCCAATATTTGCAAAATGGCTATATATATTTAGCTTATGTCCTAAAAGAAGATTCAATACCTGACAATCAGCCCGCACCCGCTCCTTCTGTTGGAAGAATTAGCAGGTTTACGGTTATGAATCCTGCCTCTCCCAATCCAACAGTGGATATTAATTCAGAATTTATACTTATTGGTTCTAACTTTTCGAATGGATGGCCTATTACCTATATTGGACACGTAGGAGGAGCATTGGCTTTTGGTACTGATGGTTCTCTTCTATTCTCTGCAGGCGATGGAGCATCCTTTGGTGATGATAACGGTTCGGACCCAACGTCATTTTTCCAGAAATCACTAGATATAGGAATAATTACATGGGATCAAAACATAGGTTCACTTAGAGCTCAAGAATTAAATTCTTTAAGTGGAAAAATATTAAGGATAGATAAAAATACTGGACTAGGATTACCAGATAACCCTTATTATGATGGAAATGATCCGGGATCAAATGCTTCAAAAACTTATGCAAGGGGATTGAGAAATCCCTGGAAATTACTCAAAATACCTCATACGGGTTCTATTTCACAACCAGGAAAGTTTTTAATTGGAGACGTAGGAACAAACGTAGCAGAGGAGATTAACATTCTTGAAAGTCCCGGTGAAAATTTTGGTTGGCCTTATTTTGAGGGCATTGATTTTGAAGATACTAATAGACCCCCTACGCCACCAGCTGTTTGGAAAAAGCCTGTAATAGCTATGAGAGACGCTATATATGGAAACATACATGGAAACAAAACAGAAGTGGGAACAATTTCTTTACCAGGCGATAACCTAAGTGGAAACGCGTCCATTGTTATAGGTGATTTTTATCATGATTTTGCTTCATATCCGGAAATTTACCATGATAACTTATTCTTTGGAGATTTTGTGAGTAAAAATATTTACCGAACAAAATTTGATGCAAATTATAATCCAGAATTTATATATAAGTTTGGTACCTTAAATGATCAAATCGCAGCCATTAGGACTTCCCCTGTTAATGGAGATTTGTATGTTTGTGTTATAGACTTATCAAATTCTACTTTTGGACAAATAATTAGAATTAAAGCCACAAATTCTAACTCAAACCCAATTTCAAAGATACTCCTGCCTGTCAATTTTGGTTCGGCAAGTTATATTATTTCACCTGATGCTAGCTTATCTTATGACCCAAATCCTAATGATAGTCTTTCCTATCATTGGGAACTATCAGATGGACAGTCGAGCACTGGCTTAAAACCTTATTTTAAAGTTGGAGACGCTAATAATTTAAACTATAATTTTATATGGTTAAAATTGAAAGTTGTGGATTCAACAGGTGCTTTTTCGCAGGATTCTCTAAAAATTCATTTTAATACCCAGAAGCCGATAGTTGATAATATAATCGCTGATCCTGATTTGAATGAGTATGTTGATCAAAACCCCATCAATACAGCTCAGTTTACAGCCGCTGTTATAAATCCTACATCTGAGCCAATAAATTATAAATGGGAAGTTTATGACAGCCATAACGGCCATAGGCATTTGGTACATGTGAGCACTGACCCACAACCGAATTTTTCTTTGCCTAATATTACTTGTGAGTCAGGGGCCAGTTATTGGGCCTTGGTGAGGTGTACCATTACTTCTGACAAAGGATTGTCTGATACCAAAGATTTATTATTTAGTAAAAATTGTTGGGGAACAAATCAAACACTAACTTTTACTAAACCGTCAGATACTACCTACAACGTAAACCGAATTAAACTTACGTCTTCGGCTACATCATTGCTTCCGATTACTTTTTTTATTACTTCAGGACCAGGTTCTATCTATAATGATTCTCTTCAGTTTATATCCAAACCCGGCATTATTACCATTAGAGCAACCCAACACGGTCAAGAAAATGTACATAACATAGCACCATATAAAGAGCAAAGTTTGATTGTAAGGAAACCAAGAGTAAATCAATCATTAACCTATAACTTCATACCAAGTGCAAATAAACCCGCTTCAAGGATAAAATTAAATGGGACTACGAATACAATAGATAGTGTAAGATTTCTAGTAATTAGTGGACCAGCTCATATAATTGGAGACTCGCTTATTATTGATACACTTGGCAAAGAAATTACGTTAATAGTCTATGTTGCTGGAACAGACGAACTAAATTTTGGATTTATTGAAAAGAAAATGACTACCTGTTTCGACGGAATCAATTTAACAATATCTACAACGAATATTGATAATCCACTAAGGTCGAAAACTGTTATAATATCCAATCAGCAGCTCATTGACAATTGGAAATATTTTGCTGGAAATGGGATAGAACTTTTGCCAGGATTTAAAACTCAAGTAGGTTCAGTTTTTGAGGCCAAAATAGCTGGCTGTGATGAGAATTAAGCCTTTTAGGGCACAAATTCCTCGATTTTAATAATCCTTACCTTTAATCAGATTCGATATGAAAAACATCTTATTCGCCATTTGGGGCTACGAAATGAGTCATTTGTAGTTCTCAAATACGATTTCTGATGCTTTGGGCTTTAGGTGAAAGAGAACTTTTGGTCTTGAATCTTGAGGTTGGTAAAGGTATGCTATGGGAGTATCATGTTTTACCAGATTCAGCTCTATCCCGATATGTTTTTGCAAGGTTTTTTCTTTGTGACCAATATTATAAGTTTTTGGTGGTGGAAGTTTCCAAAAATAGAAAATGCCAACCAGAAAAACGAACTTAGAATCACGAAATTAAAACCTAAAACATCTGCAATTTTGACTTTTGGTGGTTTGATAGCTACTTATTTGATGGCTACTTTCTCCAAAAACCTGCATGAAATATTTCTAAACCTATTTTGTCTGCCGAGTGCGTTTCCTTATGTGGACAGTTTCACTACCGCAATGCGTATTATTGCCACGTTTATGCTCATGAAAAAGAAAGTAGAGGCTTGGTAGATGTGGCTCGTTATAGATATCATTAGCACTTACATGTATTTCGCAAAAGACTTGAAACTTTATTCCATGCTCTTTTTTGTATTCTGTATTATAGCTGTTTTTGGGGCATTAGAATGGACGCGAAAGTGGAGGAAGTGGGATGGTTTGATTTTATAATTGTTGCTTCGATGGTATAAAATATTACTTTTTGAAATTTTAAGGATCCTACTTTTCTTATTTTTAACTTTTCTTTTCAATAGGTTTATTGTTTCTGCTCCATTCACTCCAAGAGCCCACATAAAGTTTCGGAATTTCCAATTCAGCGTAAGCGATTGCTAAAAGCGTATGGCATGCGGTTACTCCTGAGCCGCAATGAACTATTATATTCTCATTTTTAACATTCCCAAATACCTTTTCATATTTCATTTTTAAATCTTTCGGCGGCAAAAACATCCCATTTTTGTCTAAATTTTCTGTGTAAGGAATGTTTATGGCACCAGGAATATGCCCGGCAACTAAATCTATAGGCTCAATTTCACCATTGAAACGCTCAGCATCACGGACATCAACAACGATGTACTTTTCTTTTTGGGAAAACGACTCAACATCGTCAATTTCTGCAATGCAAAGTTTCCAATCGTCGACTTTTATAGATTCTACTCTATCTGAAATTTCTTTTTTTGACCTAGTCGGAAAGTGGATTTTTTTGACTGCTTGAATTCCGCCATCCAAAACCTGTACTTTTTCAAGCCCAACAGCTTTAAGCATCCACCAAAACCTTGCCGCTGCATTCGATCCATTTTTGTCATCATAAATTATTACGTGGCTTTTTGGGGAAATTCCAATATTGGATAATGTTTTAATGAAATTTTCAATTTTGGGTAATGGATGTCTTCCACCAATGGACACATCATCCTCGATTTCAGCCATTTGAGAGTTTAAATCAACAAATATTGCTCCCTCTAAATGCTGAGATTCGTAATTTGTCTTTGCATTTTTTCCATTGCTTGCATCTACAATAAACAAATCTTTGGATTGATATAATTTCAGCAAATCTACTGCTTGAATAATTGGAGAAATAGCCATATTTAGGATTTGTTTTTTATATAAAGAAAAACGAAAGACCAATTCGTTTTTTAGAAACTTTTCAAATTTATCAAAAATAAAGTGTTGTTCAAAGTTTGATAATGTTTTGTGCTTTTGATAGAAAATTTCATATAATGCTGATTTGGCAAACTTCTTCTAAATACAAATCACCTCTTTATTCTTGCCACATTCGATATTAATTCCAATCTTTGTTAAGACCCTTTTATAAACCTTACCATCTTAAAAAATGAAGAAATTTTCTGTCTTTAGTTTTTTAAAATCCTTCTTTTTTGTGTCAACAGCATTTTGCATTTCAGCCAGTGCCCAAGTGACCAAAGAAACCTATAAAAAAGCCGAGTATTTTTTGACCAACTCTATCCAAAAAGAGATTTATAATCTGGAAGTTATCCCCAATTGGATAAAGGATAAGAATGCATTTTGGCATGTAACATATACCAAAGACGGCAAAAGGTTTTTGATTAGCGATATAGCTAAAAAGGAAACAAAAAGTGCTTTCGATCATGAGCTTTTGGCCAAATTGCTCAATGAAGCAGCAGGAGATACGCTCAAAAGTACTGATTTGCCTTTCGACAAAATCAAATTTACGGAGGAAAACAAAATTGAGTTTGAATGGAAAAACAAAAACTGGGAATTTTTTAATCATAAGCTTAGCTCTACTCAAATACCAAAACCTGTAGATAGTCGAGGTCTTTCTCCCGATAAAAAATGGAGAGCTTTTAACAAAAATTATAATCTTTTTGTGGAAAATCTTGAAACTACTCAAGTGTTTCAGTTGAGTTTTCATGGAAAAAAAGACTACGAATACGGCACTTTTTATGGCTGGAGCGATATTATTGAGGGAGAAAATGGCATAAGACCAGAGCAGTTTTACGTGCGTTGGTCGCCAGATTCCAAAAAGATTTTGACGCAAATAGCAGACTTGCGAATGGGGGAAAAAATGTATCTGTTGGATTTTAGCAAAGATGAGAAATTCCGACCCAATCTGCTTTCATATTACCGTGGTTCGCCTGGAGATACCACGCTTGTGAAGAAAATTCCTGTCATTTTCGACCTCGATACAAAGAAAGAAACGAAATTATTGAGTTTGACTACGCCACATTTTATGCCCCTGGATTTGGTCTGGGATAAAAACAGTGTGACTTTGATGGGGACTTATTTCCACCGAGGTTACAAGCAATTTGATATTTTGGATATAGAGGCAAATACGGGCAAGATACGGACGGTTTATTCTGAAAAGGAGCAAACGCACATAGAATACAACACGATGTTTCAAAAGTTGAAAGGTGATAGATTTATTTTGGCTTCGCAACAATCGGGTTGGAATAATCTGTATTTGATAGATTGGAAAACTGGAAAAATTATTCTAAATCTAACGCCTGGTGAATACGTGGTAAACAGGGTTTTATATGCGGATGAAGAAAAAAATCAACTGTATTTTATGGCTGCGGGCAAAGAAAAAGGTAGAAATGTGTATTATCAGCATCTGTATAGCGTAGGTTTGGATGGCAAAGAACTTACGCTACTTACACCCGAAAATGCTTTTCATGAAATCTATGTTTCAGAAGATAAAGAATATGTGGTCGATAATTATTCCACAGTAAATCAAGCCACAAAGTCGGTTTTGAGAGATTTGGCATCTGGTAATATTTTCATGCAGATTTCGGAGGCAGATATTTCAAGCTTAAAAGCAAAAGGGTATCAATCTCCACAACAGTTTTCGGCTATCGGTAAAGACGGGAAAACCGAGATTTATGGCATTTATTACGTTCCGACCGACTTTAACCCAAAGAAATCGTATCCAGTTATCGACTACACTTACACTGGACCGTTTATTGATATCACACCCAAGACTTTCAAAGGAGGCCTCATTGGTTTGCAGCAGCCCATGGCTGAGCTGGGCTTTGTGGTGGTTACTGTAGACGGAATGGGCACTTTTGGCCGTTCAAAGGCTTTTCAAGATGTTTCTTACAGAAATTTGGGCGATGGTACTACCGACCATGTGTTGGCTATCAAGCAATTGGCCAAGTCGAAGCCTTTTTTGAATATCCAAAAAGTCGGTATTTTTGGACACTCTGCGGGAGGTTATGATGCTGCTAGGGCGATGTTGCTGCATCCTGATTTTTACAAAGTTGGCGTGGCTTCTGCTGGAGATCACGACCACCGCATGGAAAAAGCTTGGTGGCCTGAAATGTACATGGGCTATCCAGTGGGTGATTTTTACCACCAACAGTCTAACATTACCAATGCGGCCAACCTGAAAGGGAAATTGCTCCTAGCACATGGAGCGATTGACGAAAACGTCAATCCTTCAGCTACTTATAAGTTTGCCGAGGCACTGATAAAAGCTGGAAAGGACTTCGATATGTTTATTTGGCCGAGCAGAAATCATAATTTTGGCAGAACCACAGGGGACTATTTTACCAAAAAACGTTGGGATTATTTCTTGGAGAATTTATTAGGCCAGAAACCACTTTTGCATTATCAGATTGGAAAGTAATTAGGTGTGTGGGTGATTTTCTACCTATCCAAATACCTCCAAAACCTAGCTTCATCCTTTACATATCGACCAGATTCTACAAAACGAATTGTGGGTTTAACTGTGGAAATGAGAAGATTTAGGCCAGCCAAAGTATTTTTAAGATGCCGAGCGGTGCCTTCGTTACCATCTACGGGTTGCAAATTCGGGAAGTTTTCTTGAATCATTTTTTCGAAATAAGTAAAATGCGTACAACCCAACACTACGTATTTATAGTTTTCTAAATTGAACTTTGAGAATTCTTTTTTAAGGTATTTCAAGACTTCTGGGCTTTCGAATTGTTCATTTTCAGCAAATTCTACCAAACCTGGGAGTGGAAGTCTATCTACCATATGGTCGATGTCTAGTGAGTTGATAAGGTTTTCAAATCTGTCGGCTTTGAGTGTTACAGGTGTAGCACAAGCCAAAATTCTTTTGTTTTCGGTATTGTTATCAAACGCTACTTTTACAGCTGGCTGAATGGCGATTATCGGTAAATCGTATTTTTCTCTTAGATATTCTATGGTCACATTGGTGGCTGTATTACACGCCAAAACTATAGATTTGCAACCTTCATTTCTCAGAAAAACAACTGCTTTTTCTACATATTCTTTGATTTGCTCCGTGGTCTTGTAAGAATATGGTACGTTTTCGGTATCTGCATAATATAAGAAGTTTTCGTGAGGCAGTGTGTACATCATTTCTTTGAGAACCGTAAGGCCGCCAATGCCTGAATCAAAAACTCCAATCATGTTATAAAATTAATCTTACGCCCAACCTTTCTTCTTTTTCAAGGGTTTTTTCTTTTGGAAAAATTCCTCTTTGGGCTTTGCTTCTATTGTTTTTTTTGAGCTAAAATTTGGTTTTTGGGTCATTACGGTAGTCGATTTCTGCTGAACTTCCTCTACCTTTTTGGCTTCCTGATTTTGAGGTTTTAAAGGACTCAAAAGCTTTGCGGCTAGTTCTTTATGCCCAAGTTTAAGTAGACGACTTTTTATCCAACCTTTTACCTCAGGTTTGTACCAAAAGAAATATTTGTTCTGTGTTAGTTTTTCCTCTTTGGTTTTGGCGGTATGAATTGGCTGTAGGGTGTAAGGATGCACACCTGTGTAGTAAATGACCTCAGCTACCGTCATGGGAGTGGGAGTGAAGTCTTGTACTTGTTCTAGTTTAAAGCCCAAATCCTTGGTTTCCGCAGCCAAGTTGGCCATGTCAGCCTCTTCACATCCTGGGTGTGAACTGATGAAATACGGAATCAATGGCTGTTTCAGGCCGTGTTTTTCTTGTATTTTGTCGTATTTATCCTTGAATTTTCTGAAATATTTAAAACCAGGCTTACGCATCACTCTCAAGGTAGCATCTGAAGTGTGCTCAGGGGCTACTTTGAGTCTTCCCGAAACATGACGAGTGACTAACTGCTCCATGTATTCGTCGTGGTTGCCGTCTTGGTTATTTTTGTTGAAGTCGTCCACCAGCAAATCATATCTCACACCAGAGCCTACAAATGCTTTTTTAATTTCAGGATGGGCGTCTACTTTTTGGTAAAGCTTGGTAAGTGGTTTGTGCGAAGTGTCTAAATTTGAGCATATTACAGGGTGAATACAGCTCGGAGCTTGACAACGATTACAGATGGATTCGTCTTTGCCTTTCATGCGGTACATGTTGGCCGAAGGTCCTCCTAGATCGGAAATGTAGCCCTTAAATTCGGGATGTTGGGTCAACGCATCCACTTCTTTCATGATAGATTCCTCCGAACGAGACGCTATAAACTTGCCTTGATGAGCCGAAATGGTACAAAAACTACAGCCCCCAAAACACCCACGGTGCATATTGATGGAGAATTTTATCATTTCATATGCTGGAATTGTGCCTCTTTTGGCGTACTTCGGATGTGGCATGCGGGTATACGGCAAATCAAACGATTTGTCCATTTCTGCCTCGTCCATGGTTTTGTATGGAGGATTGATAACCAGCGTTTTATTGCCTACTTTCTGCACAATTCGGTTGGCTTGCCATTTGTTAGACTCTACCTCTACTATTTTAAAGTTTGAAGCATATTTTATCTTGTCTTCTAAACAAACTTCATGACTGGCCAATTCAACGGTTTCCCAATCATTGTAGGTTTTTACTTCTTCCAAACCATCCTCCAAGAATGCAATTTGATTGACATCTTTGATACTATTTAGTGGAACTCCTTTTTTGACCAGTCGCAAAAGATCGCGTAAGGGCTGTTCCCCCATACCATAAACCAGCATATCTGCCTCAGAATCAACGAGAATCGATGGTAGAAGTTTGTCTTCCCAATAATCGTAATGCGTAACTCTACGTAGAGAGGCCTCTATACCTCCTATTAGAACTGGAACATCGGGATATATTTCTTTTAATATTTTGCTGTAAACCGTTGTGGCGTAGTCAGGTCTAAAACCAGCCTCTCCGCCTGGCGTATAACTGTCATTGGAGCGGCGGCGTTTGTTGGCAGTATAGTGATTCACCATGGAATCCATACAGCCAGCCGTTACTCCGAAAAAATATTTAGGCTTTCCAAGTTTTTTAAAGTCCCTGAGGTCGTCTTTCCAGTTGGGTTGAGGAATAATTGCTACTCTAAATCCCTCACTTTCAATGATTCTGCCGATAACAGCTGTTCCAAATGAAGGGTGATCTACATAGGCATCTCCTGAGATGAGGATGACATCTACCTCATCCCAACCTCTCATTTCTACTTCTTTTTTAGTTATTGGTAGCCAATGTGTTACTGGCCTTTCTCTCACTGTTATCATATTGCAAAATTAACAGTTATTTGCATAAGAAAGTTTAAATTGTTTTTTGTCTAGAATGGATTAAGCACAGAATTATAAATCAATGAAGAAGAAATTGTTATTTTTGTAGAAATTTGAATCAGGAAAATTTCGAAATCCAAAGAATTGATTTATATTTATTTTTAATCATCAAACATCAGAATTAACCCTAAACGAATGAAATTAAACATTACTTGGAAAATCTTCATCGGCATGACACTCGGTATCATCGTCGGTTTTTTTATTCACAATCACTTTGATTTGGGGCAGTTTGGTATAAAAGATGCCAGTTTGCTCACTGCTGATCAAGTAAAGGCCAACGATGGCGTGAAAGAATGGAGTTCCTACCTTCAGTTGCTTTCAAAGATTTTTCTTCGACTTATCCAAATGATTTTGGGCCCTTTGGTGTTTTCTATTTTAACTGTTGGAATAGCTAAACTCGGCGATTTTAAGGTAGTTGGTCGAATAGGACTGAAAACACTGGGCTATTTTTATTTCGCTACCATATTGTCATTGCTTGCAGGTCTTGTGGCAGTCAATATCATGAAACCGGGTAAGGTCATGTCATTGGATTTGCCCGAAACTGGAACAGATACAGGCGTGGAGGCCAAGAAAATGACCTTAGAAAATTTTATCACCCACGTTTTTCCTAAAAGTATTTTTGAAGCACTCGCAACTAATGAAGTCTTACAAATAGTCGTTTTCTCGCTGTTTTTTGGAGTGGCCTTGGCTGCCATTGGAGACAAGGGCAAATCAGTTACAAAAGCTCTCGATGCTATTTCGGAGGTAATGTTTAAAATTGTTGGTTATGTGATGATATTTGCACCATATGCAGTTTTTGGGTCAGTAGCGGCCGTTATTGCTTCAAAAGGCTTGGGTGTTTTGGGTGGATATTTGTATTTGATTGTTTGCTTTTTTGCTACTTTGGCCTTTTTCATTTTTGTGGTTTTGTGGGTTATTTGTTTGTTTATGAAAATAGATTACTGGAAGCTCCTGAAATATGTCAAAGATGCAATTTTTCTGTCATTTAGTACGGCCAGTTCTGAGGCGTCTATGCCTATGCAGATCGAGCAACTTAAAAAATTCGGTATTTCGGAACGCATCATTAGTTTTGTGTTACCGTTGGGTTATTCTTTCAATCTCGACGGATCTATGATGTATATGACTTTTGCAACTGGCTTTATCGCTCAAATTTATGGAATTGAACTTAGTATTGGACAGCAAGTTACGATGCTCCTCACCCTATTGCTTACGAGCAAAGGTATAGCAGGAGTACCACGTGCCTCATTGGTGGTTATTGCAGGCACACTTACGATGTTTGGACTTCCACAAGAAGGTATTAGTTTAGTTCTGGCTGTAGACTGGTTATTAGACATGGGTCGCTCAGCAACCTCTGTGGCTGGTAATGCAGTAGCCACAGCAGTTGTAGCTAAATGGGAGGGCGAATTGAAAGATTAAAGAAAGGTTTTGAAATAGAATCTAATGGGAATGTAAACTACTTTGCATTCCCATTTTTTATGGTTTTTTCTCAATCAGATCCCACAGGTTACCATAAAGATCTTCAAAGACACATACTTTACCATATTCTTCAGTACTTGGTTCTCTATAAATTTTAATATTTTGATTAAGCAAATGCTGATAGTCTCTGTCGAAATCATTGGTATGCAAAAACAAGAAAACTCTTCCACCAGATTGATATCCAATGGCCTTAACTTGGTCGCCAACTGCTTTTGCAAGAAGGAGTTTACATTCTTTCGAACCTTTTGGAGCCACAAGAACCCATCGTTTGGTTTCTGAAAGTACGGTATCCTCTATCAATTCAAAATTTAGTTTTTTGGTGTAAAAGGCGATGGCCTCGTCGTAATCTCTGACAACCAATGCAATGTGTGCAATAAACTGGCTCATAATTTTTTTTACAAATTAAAAAAAGATAATTGATTTTATCTCTCAATAGCTATACGAAATTATTATGTTAATTATTTGTTTAAAATTTCATTATTGAACTTAAAACCTATTTTGCACCATTATTATTTTCACAAAATAATGATTTTAGAAATTTATTATTCCCCTGTTTATCAATTAGACAGATAGTTTTCTTAATTTGATTTGTTTTTTAAAAACCCTAAAAATCCCAAATATTAATCTTATCGCTAATGCAGAATTTTTTGATCGCCTTTTTTGCACTAAGATTTATCCGCACTCACCTAAATACGAAGGAGTCACTACCTCAATACGATCAATATTTAAAGGTTCTGAACTTGTTCATTGTTCCTTTTTTGTTGCTTCTAAACTTTAATTCATTTGAGCGGTTTCTTCCAACCATCAATTTCGTTTGGTTTGTGGTCTTTTCAGCAATAATGTATGTTTTGTGGCTGCTTAGAGAAAACAATTTGGCCAGTTCATTGCTAAAAGCGGGGTTACCATTTTTTATTGTGAATAGCCTGAGGGACATCATGGAATATTTTTTTTCAAGTTTTACCAAAGAAAATGATTCGATTATAGATTTGGTATTTCTAGGGAGTTTGTTTTGGATGATTGCTTTTGCCATAAGTACGAATAACCAAATCAAGGCACTAAAAAAAGAAGAAGAGAAAAACAGGCTAGTTGTTGGTGAAAATGAAAAACTAGAGATTCTCGTTAGAGAGCGAACTTCTGAAATTTCGGCACAAAAAGAACAATTGGAATCTACGGTGGAAGAACTAAAAGCTACCCAAAATCAGTTGGTTCAACAAGAAAAACTGGCTTCATTGGGTGAACTTACCGCCGGAATTGCTCATGAAATTCAGAATCCATTAAACTTCGTGAATAATTTTTCAGAACTCAATCTGGAACTAATTGAGGAGCTGATGAGTCCAGAAACACCCCGAGGAGGAATTGAAGAGGAGGAATTGCTTTCAGATATTAGACAAAATCTCGAAAAAATAAACCACCATGGAAAGCGTGCAGCAAGTATAGTGAAAGGAATGCTACAGCACTCTAGAACTAATACTGGACAAAAAGAAACCACTGACATTAATGCCCTTGCAGACGAATTTCTGCGACTCAGTTACCATGGATTACGGGCCAAAGACAAGACTTTTAATGCCGACTTTAAAACTGAACTAGATCCAAACTTGCCGGTCATTGAGGCTGTGCCACAAGATATTGGTCGGGTATTACTCAACCTTATCAACAATGCTTTTTATGCATGTGCGGAGCGTAGCCGAGCCCAAAGTAAAGTGAATGGGGAAAATCCCTATAAGCCATTAGTAACAGTTTCTACGCTTAAAATAGATGACGCAATAGAAATACGTGTGAAAGACAACGGAGCGGGTATTTCGGAAGATAATATGGAGAAGATTTTTCAACCGTTTTTCACCACCAAACCTACTGGAAAGGGTACGGGCTTAGGTTTAAGCTTAGCTTATGATATTGTGACGAAGGGGCATGGGGGTACGATTGAAGTCGAGAGTAAGGAAGGAGTTGGTACTGAGTTTATTATTAGTTTAAACTTGTAAATTATTTGAATATGAGATTATTGGCAATTTTATTTCTTTTTTTGCCACTAGGAGCCTTCTCCCAAAAGAATGAGATTTTTCAAATAGATTCTTTACCCAAAGAGGGTATTTTACTTGACAAAGGTTGGAAATGGCACGCTGGCGATAGTCCTGATTTTGCAAAAGCTGATTTTGACGATTCTAAGTGGGAGGGTATTGACCCTACCAAGGATATTTTTGATTTGAAAAATTTAAGTAAAAATGGAGATATTTTCTGGCTTCGCCTTCCTCTTTTTTTGTCCCAAAGTATCTCTAAAGAATCATTGATAATGACCATTAAACAATCAGGGGCATCAGAAATATTTTTAGATGGCAAATTAGTTCAACAAATAGGAGTAATTGATAAAGATAAAACTCAAATCAAGGCAATATCTCCTGGTAGAGAACCTTTTAGTTTACGATTACTTCCCAATCAATTACACATTTTGGCAGTTAGATATGCCTTTCAGCCTAATATTAAATATGGAACCCATTTTGCCAATACAAATAGTGTTTTAAGGGTAAAAATAAATAGTTTAAAGTCATGGCATATAGAGGATCAGAATCAACAAAATGAAACCAATTGGAACATCGTTGTTGCGGTTATTTTTGCCACTTTGTGTGTACTTTATTTTGCTTTTTATTTGTTTTTCCCAAGTCAAAAAATTAATTTGTTCTTTGCAATTTACAATGGTTTACAGTTTCTGCCTTATGGATTCAGCGGTTTTTTTACTCTGAAAAATGTTGATTTTTTTTACGGTTTTAGTAACATATTAATTTTTACTGCTGTAATCGCAAGCTCATTTTTGCTATTGGCAATTTATCGTTTATTTGAACAAAAAATAGGCATAATTTTTTGGTTAGTTTTAATACTTGGAATTTTCAGTATATTCTTCAGTCTTTATAATTATCAATGGGGATGGGTGGTTTTTGGAATTGGATTTAATTTTTCAATTAATCTGGAATTATTCAGGATTGCCATAGTTAGTTTCTTGAAAAATAAAAAAGGGGCTTGGATTATTGCATCAGGTGGTTTTATATTTTGTGTTTCCTGGATTTTATTTTTGTATAGTAACACTAAAGGAGGTGAAATGGAGCTCATTTCAAATTTTTCCTATGCTTTAGCACAAATAGCTATTCCTATATCCGTCGCAATTAATTTGGGCTACAATTTTGCAAAAACAAATATCTCTTTACAACAAAAATTATTAGAAGTAGAAGTATTATCGTCAGAGAAACAACAAATCCTTGAATCTCAAAACGAACAGCTTGATAAATTAGTTGCCCAACGCACACAAGAGTTAAAAGCCTCTCAAGCCCAACTCATCCAATCCGAAAAACTAGCTTCTCTCGGCGAACTCACAGCAGGCATTGCTCATGAGATTCAAAACCCTTTGAATTTTGTCACTAATTTCTCGGAAGTTTCTGGCGAGTTGGTGGATGAAATGAAAGAGGAGATTGAAAAAGGAAATACTACTGAAGTGAAAGAAATTGCTCAAGATTTAAAGCAAAATCTAGAAAAAATCAATCACCACGGCAAAAGAGCAAGTGACATCGTAAAAGGAATGTTAGGGCATTCAAGAAATAGCACTGGCGAAAAGGAATTGACGGATATTAACGCAATGGCTGACGAATATTTGCGGTTGTCATATCACGGTTTACGAGCAAAGGATAACACTTTCATTAGTGATTTCAAGACTGATTTTGACGAAAACTTGCCAAAAATCGAAGTGGTTTCACAAGATATGGGTCGAGTATTGTTGAACTTGATTAATAATGCTTTTTATGCCACAAAAGGAGTCAAAAGTCCGCTTGTTGAAATCAAAACGGCAGGTGTTGAAAATGGAATAATTGTAAGCATAAAAGACAATGGCAAAGGAATGTCAGAAGAAACCAAAGCCAAAATATTCCAACCATTTTTCACCACAAAACCAACTGGTGAAGGCACAGGTTTAGGGTTGAGTTTGGCTTATGATATTGTAACGAAAGGGCATGGTGGAACGATTGAAGTTGAAAGTGTGGAAGGAGAGGGGACGGAGTTTATTGTAAAATTACCCATTCAAACTATTTGATTATGAAAAAACTAAGCCTTACACTATTTCTTACACTTGTTTGCAGCTTTGGTTTTGCCCAAATACCTAATAGAGATAGTCTAAAAAAGGTATTACAAACTTCGAAAGTTGATACTATAAAATTTAAAGCTTTAATCGAGTTAAGTAATTATTATAGAAATCGGTATCCTGACACATCAATTGTATATGCCAAGAAAGTATTGGCAATTGCTACAAAATCTAAAGATATTAGAAAAATTTGCCTTGCACAAAATTTATTAAGTAGAGTATTAACTTACATGGGCAATTATCCCATGGCTCTAAATTATGCATTTGAAAGCCAAAAAAACTATGAAATTCTGAAAGACACATTAGGAATGATAAATAGTTTAAGTATTATTGGGTTAAGTTTCAAAGAGCAAGGAGATATTCAAAATGCATTAAAATATACTTTAAATGCAAAGGGATTAGAGGATACGTACAATTTAAATCATAAAAAAAGAGTTGTCTCTAAATTTGGGTTTTACAGTACTTTAAGTTCAATATATGAAAAAAATAATCAATTGGATTTAGCGATTGCGTATGCCGATACCCTAATAAAGTATAGAAGGTCTGAAAGTGCAATGCTGTATATTTTAGGTAGTTGTTACTCAAAAAAAGGTCAATATAAAAAGGCAATGAGTTACTATAAACAAGTAATTCCTATCGCAACTAAACGTGAATATAATAAAGATTTAATAGAAGCAAATACGGGCATTGCTTTTATTTTTAAAGAAACAAACCAGCTTGATTCAGCTATATTTTATTGCCAAAAAGCTTTGAGTAATCCATATGGCAAACTAATTCCTAAATATCTGTTGGAAGCTTCTTCAATGTTAACAAATATTTATGAATCTCAACACAAAACTGACAGTGCCTTTACATATCTCAAACAGACCATTGCATTAAAAGATACGTTGTTCAATCAAGGAAAAACGATAGCTATTCAAAACCTTATTTTCAAAGAAGAACAAAAGAAAAAGGAGTTGGAGGAAGCCGAGCTTAAATTTCAAAATCGCTTAAAAATTTATGGTTTAATAGGCGGTCTTGCGTTTTTGTTTTTGGTAGCACTTTTGCTTTGGCGAAATAACAAGCATAAACAAAAAGCATTTAATTTGCTTCAAACTCAAAAAAAAGAAACCGATAGTCAAAAAATAAAAGTTGAACAAACTTTAGAAAAACTGAAAGCCACCCAGACTCAACTCATCCAATCCGAAAAATTAGCTTCTTTAGGCGAACTCACAGCAGGTATAGCACATGAAATTCAAAATCCTTTGAATTTTGTCAATAACTTCTCTGAATTATCAGTGGATTTAGCTAGAGAACTAAAAGAAGAAGCTGAAAAGCCTGACATTGATAAAGAACTTATAATTGACTTGGCAAATGATTTAAGTCAAAATCAGGAAAAAATCAATCATCATGGCAAGCGAGCGAGTAGCATAGTAAAAGGTATGCTCGAGCACTCCCGCACTAGCACAGGTGAAAAAGAATTAACTGATATCAACGCCTTGGCAGATGAATATTTGCGATTGGCTTATCATGGATTGAGAGCTAAGGATAGTTCATTTAATAGCGATTTCAAGACAGACTTTGATGAAAACTTGCCAAAAATTGAAGTCATTCCACAAGATTTTGGACGAGTATTGTTGAACTTGATTAATAATGCTTTTTATGCCACAAAAGGTGTCAAAAATCCGTTTGTTGAAATCAAAACGGCAGGTGTTGAAAATGGAATAATTGTAAGCATAAAAGACAATGGCAAAGGAATGTCAGAAGAAACCAAAGCCAAAATATTTCAGCCATTTTTCACAACCAAACCAACTGGTGAAGGCACAGGTTTAGGGCTGAGTTTGGCTTATGATATTGTAGTTAAGGGTCATGGAGGGACTTTGGAAGTGGCTAGCGAGGAGGGCTTTGGAACAACATTTATGATAAAATTACCAATTAGCTAAAACATTTATTATTTTTACCAACATTAAACCCAAAACCATGAAAGTTCTTGTTGTTGATGACGAAGTGGATATTCAGGATCTTTTTTTGCAGAAATTTAGAAAAGAAATCAGGAATGGTGAAATTGAATTTTCATTTGCCACTTCTGGCGAAAACGCTTTGGTTTATTTGCATGAACATGAATCTGAGGCGATTTTGATTTTGTCTGACATCAATATGCCTGGAATGAGTGGCATTGAGCTTTTGAGAGAAATAGTAGAAAAAAACACAAAACCAAAGCCTATCGTAATGATGATAACAGCCTACGGCGACGATGAAACACGCAACAAGGCTTTGAGTTTAGGAGCCGACGATTTCCTGAATAAACCTTTAGATTTTGGTGATTTGAAAGAAAGACTTTTTAAACGCTAGATAAATGACCAAGATATTAATAGCCGACGACGAAACTGACTTAGAAATACTTATAAAGCAGAAGTATAGGCAAAAAATCCGGGAGCATCACTATGCCTTTGTGTTTGCGACCAATGGTTCAGAGGCTTTGAGGGTTTTGGAGGAAAATCCTGATGTAGATATTGTCTTGAGCGATATTAATATGCCAGAGATGGATGGACTTACGCTTTTGACCAAGTTAAGTGAAGCACATCCTTTGGTAAAATCTGTAATGGTTTCGGCTTATGGAGACATGGACAATATCCGAACAGCAATGAACCGCGGAGCCTTTGATTTTGTGACCAAACCCGTAAATTTTGCCGACCTTGAAACTACTATTGAGAAGACCATTCATCACGTAAATCAGCTCAAGGAGACCATTCAAGCCATTAAGGAGAACAATATCTTGAAAATGTATGTAGACCACAATGTGCTGAATTTTATGTCGGGACGTGAGTATGAGGCATCACTTTCGGCCAACGAAACAGTAGAGGCCAGTGTGGCTTTTATTGATATTTGTAGTTTTACATCTATCAGTGAAACCGAAAGTCCTGATAATGTAGTGATGCTGCTGAATCAATATTTTGACCTAATCGTAAAAGAAATTATTGCCCAAGGAGGGCTGATCGATAAGTTTATCGGCGACTGTGTCATGGCTGTTTTCAAGGGAGAATTTCACCTTGACCGTGCCATTGAGGCTTCACTGGCTATTCGTAATCACATAGAGGCATTGCCTCAGGCGGCCTCCAAAATTGAGTTTCACCCCAAAGTTTCTATTGGTATTAATTCAGGAGAAATGATTTCGGGAAATATCGGTTCAAAAACGCTTAAAAGACTCGATTATACCGTTATAGGCGATACTGTAAATACTGCTCAAAGGCTACAGAGTTTAGCACAAAACGGTCAGATTTTAATAAATGATGAGGCCTATAATAAAGTAAAACAATCATTTAATTGTCAGCTTTTGGGTTCCAAGGCACTCAAAAATAAATCTATTGAGGTCATAGTTTATGAAGTACTAAATTGATTAAAATTTTCGAAAATATATTATGAGATTCGACAAGATTTATGATTTAGTTATCGAGAAACTAAAGATTGAAATCCCCACTTCTATTTCCTATCACAATTATCAACACACGATAAATGTTTTGGAACATACGGTTTATTTAGCTGAAAATGAGCAGATAGCAAAATCTTCGGTAGAACTATTAAAAACGGCAGCTTTATTTCACGATACCGGTTTTATCTTTGAGCCCAAAAGTGAGGGGCATGAACTACGATCTCGTAATTTTGCCCAAGAAATTTTGCCAGAATACGGATTTTCAGAAGCAGATATTGAGGTAATTGGTGAACTAATCATGGCCACGAAGCTTCCGCAGAATCCGCAGAATAAATTACAGGAAATTATTTGTGATGCAGATTTGTATTATCTTGGTACTGATAATTATACAAAAAATTCCGATAAGTTGGTGGCTGAATTTAGAGCTGAAGGACGTCAAGTTTCTGAAGCAAATTGGTGTGAAATTCAGGTAGATTTTCTTTCAAGGCATCAATTTTTTACCGACACAGCCAAAAAAGAACTTGAAACAAAAAAGAGGAAGAATTTAAAAAAGATTGAGCAAAAGATGAAGAATTTGAAAAAACAGGGCGAAACCTCTAAACTTCAAGGGTATATTCAAGAATACTTGATGATAGCTTTTGGAGTTCTTATTGCCGCCATAGCTTTGAAAGGTTTTTTAGTACCCAATCATTTTTTTGACGGAGGCGTAACAGGTCTTTCACTTTTGATTCATGAGCTGTATCATGTAAACTTGGCCTTGGTTATAGTTTTGATGAACATCCCCCTTATTGCCACGGGCTATTTTACTGTGGGAAAGACTTTTGCAATAAAGACTTTTGTAGCTGTGGTGTTGTTAGGAATTGTTTTGCAGACTTTACCCGTATTTGACCTCACGCATGACAAACTACTAATTTCAATTTTTGGCGGTGTTTTTCTTGGCTTGGGTGTAGGACTTAATATGCGTGCTGGTGCTGCACTTGATGGTATCGAGGTTTTGGCCTTGTATACACTCAAAAGGACTTCTTTTACCATTACAGAAATCATTTTAGGGATAAATATTATCATATTTTCGATTGCGGCCTTTAAGTTTGGTGTCGAAACAGCCCTTTATTCATGCCTAACTTATTTTGCAGCATCCCGAACCATTGATTATGTGGTAGAAGGTTTGCAGGCGTTTACGGGCGTGACTATTATTTCTTCTGAAAGTGAACTTATTAAATATGAGTTAGTTAATAATCTGAAACGCGGAATCACCATCTATAAAGGAGAGCGGGGCTTTTTGCCTGAAACCTTTGAAGTCAGTGCCGATTGTGATATTATTTTTACAGTTATTACGCGGTTTGAGTTAAGGAAGTTAAAGAATTTGATTTACGAAGTTGACCCAAATGCTTTTGTTTTTGCTAATACGATCAAAGAAGCTTCCGGTGGAATAATCAGCAGAAAACAACATCATTAAAATACAGAAATGGTATTTATTTTCTGATTAATTGTTCTGACTTGACATAATTGTACTCTTCTTATTTATAGACTTTATCTTTGTAAAAAAAGAATTTAAATGGCTCAAGCGAACGCCACTTTTATCATTACGTTGGCCTTTATTTTAATGGGCTTTCTGATAAAAAAGTATAATTTTATTTCTGAAAAAGAAGGGAAAGTGCTTTCGAAGTTTTTGATGCACACTACTTTTCCCGCTTTGATGATTATTTCTACCGCTAAAATCAAACTTGAGCCAACGCTCTTTTTATTGCCTTTTTTATGTATTGGCATGGGTGTAATCATGATTTCTGCGGCTTTTTATTTATTCAAAGGCTTAGAAACCAAGCTTAGAGGCGTACTTACTATGGGTGCAGGTGGGCTTAACGTTGGCCTTTTTGGATTTCCATTGATTGAAGGGATTTGGGGTACCGAAGCCTTGGTTTTTGCTGTTATGTTTGATATCGGCAATACCATCATGACTTTCGGAGGTGTATATCCAGTGGGTTCGTATTTTGCCAAACGCGGAGATGGAAAATTTCCCATTTCAAAATTGATGCTTCGGGTTTTTACCTTGCCACCTGTTACAGGAATGGTTATTGGATTGAGCGTAAATATATTCAGTATTCCATTGCCAGATATTGCCTTTGATTTTTTAGGGATTTTGGCAAAAGCCAATAAGCCTTTGGTTCTCCTATTGATGGGTATTTATTTGAGTTTTGAGCTTAATAGGTCTCAAATGAAATATATAAGTAAAGTGTTGTTTTTGAGATATTTGCTTGGTGGTATTTGTGTGGTTGGTATTTATTTTTTGGTTCCACCATCACTTATGCAAAGTGTTTTAATTGTTTTAGTTATACTTCCATTGGGTATGACTATTCTACCTTTTTCAGATGAATTTGGCTTTGATTCCCGAATTGCTGGTACCATGGTTAATATTTCGCTTTTAATAAGTTTTGTGTTGATTTGGCTTTTGGTGTGGTTGTTACATTTGGTTTAAATAATATTGCCACGAATACGCGAATTTTTTCAATATTATTCGTGCATTCGTGGCAAAAAAAAAGAATTCTTTAGATTACTTCATCAATTCAAACAATTCTTTGTCCATTTGAGGCTTAACAGTTGAAATATTATCAAAGTGCATGGTAGCTGTATTTGATGAATTATATACAGGCCATTTTGGTAAACCTTTGTGGTTTGGATCTCCAACTTTTGCAAAATTTATCCAAGATTGACTCATTTTGTCAGCCAACGCTTGGGCTTCTTTTGTACCACCAGTCATGTTTTTGGTGCGTTGAATGTTATCAAAACAGAAAGCGATTTCCATACAGTGAACCGCCTTGTATTTTCCGTCCATTACTGGCGATTGCCAATCAAACAGATACATGTAAGTTGGTGCTCCACCAGCCAAAGCCGATTTCATGTTGGCTTGTACCACGGCACCTGGACGAAACATTACGTCATAGCTCAACATATCTGTCATTTTGCCATTTGGATAAGCTTTTTTTACTGCAGCTATGTAAGCATCTGTTTTATCGCCATGTACTTTTTTGATAGCTTCCTTGGCTTGTTCGTCTGTTGAGTTTGCTGGAATTCCTCCTCTGAATACAGCAAATTCGTTTATTGTGGTACCGATCATTAAAGGTATATTTTTCGATAATTCAAAAGCTTCGTTAGAGAACAATTGGTAAGGAAGAATCTCTCCATCTGCACTTGGTCCCCAGCCTAATCCAAAACCTATAACTGGTTTGCCTTCGGCTTTCATTTTGTCAGCCACAGTTTTTAGGGCTTTTTTTCCAGCATTTACTAAAGTTTGATAAGGAACGTTTTGAATCTCATCCACTTTGTCTCCAAGTCCTAATTCTTTCACTACTTCAGCTCCAATAGCTTGGGTAGTAGCTTTATCCAACATTGCTGACCGGAATGAACCGCTTTGATTGATGGCTTTGTGGAAAAGACCTTTAGCTGAGGGCATAGCCATAAGTGTATTTACTTTTGCACCTCCACCAGACTGTCCGAAAATCGTCACATTGTTGGGGTCACCTCCAAAATTTGTAATATTAGTTTTTACCCATTCCAAAGCTGCCTTCATGTCCAAAACACTTAGATTAGCCGATTGTTTGTATTTATCTCCATAAGCTGAAAGATCTAAGTAGCCTAAAATGTTTAATCGATGATTGATTGAAACTACCACCACATCGCCTTTTTTTGCCAAGTTTTCGCCGTCATAAGAAGGCAACTCTATAGATGAGCCAGCTGTAAAACCACCACCATGGATCCAGAACATTACAGGGCGTTTTTTGCCATCGTTGATACCAGGAGTCCAGA
Organism: Lacihabitans sp. CS3-21; assembly: GCF_024343675.1. GTDB lineage: Bacteria > Bacteroidota > Bacteroidia > Cytophagales > Spirosomataceae > Leadbetterella. The sequence continues at coordinate 216,121 of NZ_RJUD01000113.1, read as the reverse complement.
CATTAATACGCATGCAGTCTTCATTTGTAAAACCCCAATTGTGGTCAAATACAAACTCGCTTTCGTCCATTATGCTGGTGGTTGGGTTTTCGAGCGGAGCCACTGGGCCATACGACATGGAGCTACGTACGTTTGTCCATGGTTTTGGTTTTTGAGGAGATTCAAAACGCTTTGCTTCTGCATAAGGAATGCCCTTGTAATTGTAAATACCATTGTTGATATATCCACGTACTTTACCGGCATCTGTTGAGGTTACGGCTATACTTTCACCAGTTTGCAACTGAGCAATGGTGTTATGCGAAAACACTACTGCGGCTATTATTGCCAATAGTTTTAATTTCATAAATTTTAATTGATTAAAAAGGTTGAACTTGAAAATTATTATTTTTCACGAAAATAGGGCAAATAGTTTTAATAAAAAAGATTATTGTCGCAAAATGATACAATAATATTTTAGAGAGACTTCTTTTATGTTTTTTCTCAAAAAAATAGCTTAGATTTCAGTGGGGACTCTAAGCTATCTCTAAATGATTTTTCGTAGAATTCCTATTTTAAGGTCCGAATATTGTCTGACCGCTTTAGGTTTTTTTGTTCAACTTAGAAGTTTTTATTTTCAGGCATGTTTATCGTCTGACCGCTACTTTAAGACATTATTAAAAATTAGTCTAAAATCTCGTCGAGTAGTGCATCTATTTCACCCTCATTAAGATTCTCTTTTTCGCTTTTATCGTAGATGGTGAGTAAATAAATGGTTTCGTCAATTATTTGTACATAAGTGATGACTCTTGCTCCACCAGATTTCCCTTTTCCTTTACTTCTCATGGAAAGTCTTATTTTAAAGCAGTTTTTGCCAAGTGGAGTTCCTTTCTGTGGGTTAGCCATTAAATCATATACTAACTCAAGCAAGTCTTTTTTAATTGAAGAGTGCTTTTTGGAAAGTCGTTTAATTTGCTTATCAAATGTGCGGATAGTTTCAATTTTATAACTCATCTAACAACTCTTGAAGTGGTCTACCCTTTAGTTTTCCTTGCTTGATTAGATTCATCTCCTCAGCAGCTTCTCTAATTTCTTGAAGGAGTTGTTCTTTGGTAGGTTCTTCATCGTCATCTTCTTCAGGTTCTTTTTGGAGAATTTGCACCAATTTCAATTGTTCCTTCGCTGTAAACTTACTTTTTATAAGTTCGGCTAATTCCTTGACAGATTGAGGAATACTGTATTTTAAAGTAGCTTCCATTGTTTAGATGCGTTTTGTAAAACAAAAATATAGAATTATAGAATATTTTAAATGTTAAGAGTTGATTTATATTGTAAATGTTAGATCTGGTTTAATTGAATCTACTTTTTTGATTTAAATTGTCCAACCCATACATCACCAGCTGGGAATAGATACAAATTTCCGGAAGGTTCCTCTATTGTTTTTATTGCATTTTTGATATTTTTCTTGTGGTATCGTTGTTCAACATTGTACTCCTTTAAGTTCTTGTATTGTTCTTTTGGGTAATTTACTTCCCAATCACTGACATTATCCAAATCGATTTTTAAATCCCAAGTCAATTTTTTCAATTCTTCGTCTAATTTGCCAAAATTTAAAGAGTTAAAATTTATTTTTTTATCATTTTGCAAAAAAACATCATTTTCGTAATACTCAATTGTATTATTAATACCGCAAACTACTTCGCTCAGACTTATTCTCGGATTGTACAACCAGATGGCTAGGTAATAGTTAAAACCTAAGCCTTCTAAATTATTTTGCCAATCATGAAAAATGTTTAAAAGAACTTCAATTGTTTTTTGTTTTAGTTCTCCATTTGCTCGTTTGTCCTTAGTAAAACCATAGTAATCTTCCATTTGAAAGTACAAACAATTATTTTCTCGAAGTTTATTAATGTCAAACCGTGAGTCAATATCCGTTTTATAATTGATTAGACTTTTGAGAATTTTTTTTGCTTGAATTGTTCTTTTTTTCAATTCTTTGATTTTTAATTATTTTAACGTTCTTTTTTTGTTTTTTTCAAGAATCATCCTAACGCTTTTGTTACAATAGCTTTTTGACTAATTAACTTGCCATTTTCAGGTCTGACTTGCGTCTGACCGCTTTGATTTCTCTTTGTTTACTTTTTTGCCAATTCTTTGTCTATTGCTGTTTTTACCATTTTCTCCATTATGGCGTAGCAAGCTTTGGTTGGATGCACGCCGTCTTCTGCCATTTCTTTGCTTAGGCCATTTCTTTCGTCTTTTAAGGTGTTGAAATAGTCTAAATAGCTCACTCCATACTCAGTGGCCAGTTTTTTGATACCTTCATTTAGAGCAATTACTTTTGCAGGAATATCTTTGATTTCTGGTCTCCATGGAAAAGAGTATGCAGGTAATACAGACGCTAAAACCACTTTTATTTTGTTGGTCTTTGCTATTTCTATCATGGAGCGGTAGTTGCCCAATGTGAATTCTGGATTATAATCGCCTGTGTTTTCGGCTATGTCGTTGATGCCGATGTTGATTACAACCAATTTTGGTTTTAAGTCTATCACATCCTGACGAAATCTCAAAAGCGTTTGCGGGGAGGTTTGTCCGCTTATTCCTCTTCCTACATAATTGTTGTTTTCGAAGAAATCTGTGCTTGCATATGCCCAGCCATCTGTTATGGAATCACCAGTAATAACTACCCTAGTTTTTCCTGCTTTTGGAGGGCCTATTTTTGCATTTGCGTCTTTATATCTACCCAGATTAGTCCAATCTCTCCGTTCTCTTTCGGCATTTTTCTTGGCTTCTGCTTCTAGTTGTTCATCAGTTTTGCCCACTTCCCATTGATTTGGATATTTTTTTTTCAGGTAGTCTTGGAGTTTCATCCAATCTGTAAGTCTTTCGTGCCAAGTGTCTGTCGGAATTTTATTTTTGTTCATTCCAAATCCATGTAGACCTTTTTCGTAAATGTGCATTTCGGCAGCTTGACCTGCATTGTGCCAGTCGAGATACAGTTGGGCATTTGCAGGAGCAAAACCAAGGTTGTCATTATCGGCAAGGGCTATAAAAATCGGATATTTTTCTTTCGGGATATTTTTAAGATAATCTACTGCTGGCACATAAGGGTAAATCGGTGCAATGAAGTTTGGCTTCGTTTCTTTTGAGGATGCATAGAAAGTTCCAAGAGTGAGCGTTCCACCTGCGGAGAAACCCATCATTCCTACTTTGTCCATATTGATGTCGTATTCATTAGCATTATCTCTGATGAGTTTTAATGCCGTTTGAGCATCTTTTATGGCTAATTCTATCACTGGGGCGTTTTCTTCATCCAGCTTTTTGAAGTCTTTCATTTTGCCCATCAATTCACCGAATGGATTATCGGTTTTGAGTTGTACTACTCTATACTTCAGCACAAACGCAGCCACGCCTTTTGCTTGGAGCATTTTGGCCACTTGATGTCCTTCACTATCCATTGAAAGTATATGAAATGCCCCACCAGGAGCTACTAACATGGCCGTACCAGTGGCTTTGTTTTTCTCGGGTAAATAAATGCTTAGCGTAGGTTCCACCACATTGTAGGCTATCGTATTGCCTTCTGGTGTTTTTATTTCGGCCTCTTTCCAGTCCCAATTTTCTGAGCCTGGTGCAGTATTTGGGTAGAGTTTTATGGTTTTTTGAGAATAAGCTAATGGGCAGATTAGCAATAGAAGGCAAAGCTTTTTTAACATAATATATTAAGGTTGATTATTGAATGGCAATTTAGTGCAAAAATATTTTTGGGTAGTAATTTAATTCGTACGAATTAATTTTCCCTTTTTATTTGAGATATCCAATTTGATGTCTTAAAGCTTTCATTTGGATATTTTTTTGTTATGAATTTAATTTAATCGGTACGAAAAATCCACTCATCGGTAATTTTCATATCATTCATCGAATACTCATTTTTATTTTTTGCATAATCCATCAATTTTGACTCATCGAAACGCAAAAAACAATTATGAAAAAGCTATTTACATTTTTAATTACAATTCTCACTATCTTCTCTACTCAAGCCCAAACCGTCGTTTCGGGCAAAATAACCGACAAAAAAGGTCAGATTCTTCCATTTGCTAATATTGCACTTGAAGGAACTTATGACGGTGCATCGGCGGACGAAAACGGCAAGTTTAGTTTTTCTACTGACGAAAAAGGCACAAAGAAATTACTGGTAACCATGGTTGGTTTTCTAAACGCACAAAAGGAAATTCAACTTAATGGACAAAAAGTGGAGGTTGAAATCAAATTGGAAGAGACCATAAATTCGCTCAATGCGGTGGTAGTTACAGCGGGTATGTTTGAAGCCTCTGATGAAAAGAAAATGGTGATGCTGAAGCCGCTAGATATCGTCACTACAGCTGGTGGAAACGCTGATATCGTGTCTGTAATGCAGCTTTTGCCAGGTTCAAACAGAGTAGGGGAGCGAGAAGGTTTGTTTGTGAGAGGTGGCTCGGCCAACGAAACCAAAACGGTAATAGACGGCATGATTGTTCAGAATCCGTTTTTTAGCAGCACGCCAGATGTACCTCAGCGAGGAAGGTTTGATCCGTTTATGTTTAAGGGTACAGCTTTTAGCACTGGTGGATATTCAGCATTGTACGGACAAGCTTTATCATCGGTTTTGTTGCTCAATACCCAAGATAAACTGGGTGAAAATACCTCCACAACTGCAAGTTTGAATCTGGCCAGTGCGGCGGTTACGCATACGCACAAAGGTTGGTTGACAGGAACTTTATATTACAGCAATATCACACCATTGATAAAATTGGTGAAAAATAACTATGATTTTGAAAAAGTGCCAGAAGGTGTGGGAGCCTCGGTAAGTGTAAACGAAAACTTTAAGAACAACAGCTCTTTAAAAATTTACGGGACATTTGCAGATAACCGTTCGGCTATAAACTTGCCAAATTATGATGTAGAAAACACCAAATATCTATTTGCCAATACCAATAAGAATGCATTCACCAATGCTTCTTATCGCCAATCTTATAAAGACGGACTTTGGGTGTTGAACTCGGGCGTTTCTTACAGCAAAAATATGGATAATCTAAAAATCGGTAACATGAAAGCGGATAGAGAGGATGAAAGAACGCAATTGAGAGCGGTTATGAGCCGACTTTACGGAAACAATCGCAGTTCAACTTTCAATTTTGGAGCGGAGACGCATTGGATAAATGTTTCAAATCAATTTGAACAGAACCTTGCTACTTTGAAAGATCACTACTCTGCTATTTTTGCTGAATCAGAAATGTTTGCATCGCCACAATTAGCCATTAGACTAGGTGCCAGAGCTGAATATTCCTCGGCTATCGGTAAATACAATGCAGTGCCTAGAATATCCATGGCGTATAAAACTGGAAAGTACTCGCAAGTGTCATTGGCGGGCGGTAGATTTTATCAAAACCCTGACAAAGAGTATTTGTATCTCAACAAAAATCTTGGTTTTGAGTCGTCGGATCATATTATAGCCAACTATCAGATTATGAAGTTGGGCAGGACATTCAGAACAGAGGTTTTCTATAAAAAATATGACAATTTGGTAGTGGAAAAGGGCCAAGCTTTTGATCCAAATCCATATAGATTTCCAACTGGACAAACAGACAACAGCGGCAATGGCTTCGCTCAAGGATTTGACATGTTTTTTAGAGATCAAAAAAGTCTAAAAAATGGAGATGTGTGGGTGACCTACTCTTTTCTTGACACCGAGAGATATTTCAGAAATTACCCAAAGTCAGTCATGCCATATTTCGCTTCAAAACATAATATGAGTATAGTTTACAAGCAGTTTTTTACTAAAATAGCCACCAATGTAGGTCTCACTTTTTCACAAGCTTCGGGCCGACCAGTGTATGGTATAAATGAAGATTTTGGGAAAGTGGAAATGACCAAACCGTATCAGAACGTGAGTTTTATGGCCAGCAAAATAAAACAAACAGCCAATAGTTTCTTGGTATTCTATGCCATTGTTGATAATGTTTTGGGTAGGAACAACGTGTTTGGCTACAGATATTCGGTTGACGGAAGCAAGCGATACGAGGTAAATCCACCCATGAAACGTATGATTTTCTTTGGAGTAAGTTGGACATTTGGCAAACTCAATGGAAGATCAAAAGAAGCAGATTTGAATTTTTAGAAGATATTAAACAGAGCAATAAATAAAACAAAACAGTATATTAAACAATGCAAATTATTATGAAAAAGTTAGTATTAAGTATCACATTAGCAATTACTTCGGTAGCAGTTTTTGCACAAAAAGAGAAATTTGAAGCTATCATGACTGAACAAGCGGCCGCCATTCAGGCCAATTATGAAGGTTCATATATGCCCATGGCCAACAAAATGGAGCGAATAGCCGGTGCGGAGGCCAAAGAGTGGACACCACAATATTGGTCGGCATATTGCCTTATCAACGAAACTTTTAAGCTGAAAGAAGCTGGCGAAAAAGATTTACTTTTGGAAAAGGCAGCGGTTTTTATAGAAAAAGCCGAAATGTTATCACCAAACAATGATGAAATTGAAGTTTTAAAAGCCCAATACGCCATGGCTAAACTTTCGGTAGATCCGATGAGTAGATGGCAGAAATACGGTGCAGATTTCCAGACTGCCCTCAAAAGAGCAGAAGAAATCAATCCAGAAAATCCGAGAGTGCCTTATGTGATGGGAACCAATGTTTTTTACACCCCCGAAGGATTTGGTGGAGGTCAGGCAAAAGCAAAACCATATTTTGAGAAAGCTTTAGCCAAATTCAGCACTTTCAAATCGGCAACTGTTTATGCTCCAAATTGGGGAAAAGAAGCTTCGAATTATTTTCTTTCGCAGATAAAGTAATTCTCTATACTTTATTTAATATAAAAGCCGAATTCTTTATGGATTCGGCTTTTTTTATAAAATATTGAAATAGTTTGTATTTAATATTTAGTTAACCTCAACTCACCCCAGCACCATTCCAAACCTCCTTGTGGGGCTGTAAAAGTGCCAAAGATCCATCTTTGTCTTCGGCCATCAAAATCATACCCTGCGACTCTATGCCCATCATCATTCTTGGGGCTAGGTTGGCTATGAAAGTTACTTGGCGGCCTACCATTTCTTCGGGAGAGAAATGTTCGGCAATACCACTCAAAATTGTGCGTTTTTCTAGGCCGTCATCAATCAAGAATTTCAATAATTTCTTGCTTTTTTTCACTGCTTCGGCTTCTAGTATGGTTCCAATTCTGATGTCCAATTTTGCAAAATCATCAAATTGAATGTTCTCTTTCAGCGGGGCTACGGTCTTTCCTTCCAGTTCGTTCATTCGTTTGGCGTCGAGTAGTTTTTGTACTTGTTTGTCTATGGTTTCGTCCTCTATTTTCTCAAAAAGCAATGCTCCAGAACCTATTTCTAGTCCAACAGGTACCAAATCTGCATTTCCAGCATCTATCCATTCGTGTTTAGGGCCATTTAGGTTCCAGCCTGAAAGTTTCAATTGGTCATATAATTTTTGAGAAGTAAACGGCAAAAACGGTTCAGCTACAATTGCTAATGTGGCTGTAATTTGCATCGCTATGTTCATAATGGTTTTTACACGCTCAGGATCTTCTTTTATGGCTTTCCAAGGTTCGGTTTCGGCCAAATATTTATTTCCTAATCGGGCAATTTCCATCATACTGGCCAATGCATCCCGAAATTTGTAATTTTTCATGGCATCAGATACATCACACGGCAGTTGTTTCAAGGCTTCAAGGGCTTGTTTGTCAACTTCTTGAAGTTCACCTCTTGCAGGCACTTTTCCATCATAAAACTTCTGTGTTAGCACCACGGTTCGGTTTACAAAATTGCCGAATATGCCTACCAACTCTGAGTTGTTTTTGGTCTGGAAATCCTTCCAAGTAAAGTCGTTGTCTTTACTTTCAGGTGCGTTTGCCGCCAAAGCATATCGTAACACGTCTTGTTTGCCTGGAAATTCTTCCAAATATTCATGCAACCAAACTGCCCAGTTTCTTGAAGTCGAAATCTTATCGTTTTCGAGATTCATAAACTCATTGGCAGGCACATTATCTGCCAAAATAAAGCTTCCTTCGGCCATCAACATGGCCGGGAATATGATACAGTGAAACACGATATTGTCTTTTCCGATGAAGTGAACAAGCTTCGTGTCTTCTGATTTCCAATAATCTTCCCAGTTTTTTCCTGTGGCAGCTGCCCATTCTTTGGTCATCGAAATATAGCCTATTGGAGCATCAAACCACACATATAGTACTTTGCCTTCCGCATCTTCCAACGGCACTTTTACCCCCCAGTCCAAGTCGCGGGTCATTGCACGTGGCTGCAAACCTTGTTTCAACCACGACTGACATTGGCCAAACACATTGGGCTTCCATTCGGGGTGGCTATTCACATATTTTTCTATTTCGGGCTGCATTCTGTCTAAAGGCAAATACCAGTTTTTGGTGGCTTTCATAACAGGTTTAGCACCCGATATTGTCGATTTGGGATTAATCAACTCGGTAGGAGAAAGTGACGAACCGCATTTTTCACATTGGTCGCCATAGGCCCCTTCGTTGTGACAAACTGGACACTCACCCACAATGTAACGGTCGGCCAAAAATTGCTGTGCCGTTTCGTCAAAATATTGCTCTGTTATCACTTCGTCAAAATACCCTTTGTTGTTCAGTGTCGTAAAAAACTCCTTTGAAGTTTCGTGGTGAACGGGATTTGAAGTACGAGAATAGATGTCAAACGAAATCCCGAATTGCTCAAATGAATCTTTGATTATTCCGTAATATTTGTCAACCACACCCTGCGGTGTCGTCCCTTCTTTTTTTGCTTTTATAGTAATCGGCACCCCATGTTCATCTGTGCCACTGATAAAGGCTACATCTTTGCCTTTCAGTCTCAAATAACGCACATAAATATCAGCAGGCAGGTAGCAGCCAGCCAAGTGTCCAATGTGTATTGGGCCATTGGCATAAATCAAAGCAGCAGTAACAGTATATCTTTTCGGATTGTTGTTCATCGTATCTCGGAGAAAATTGAGGTGCAAATTTAGCATAATTTTCTGAGAAATGTTTCACCAAACTGACCAAGCTGTAAAGCAATCGCTAGAATTACAAAAATCAAATGCTTAAAATATTAGCAATTTAAAGCAAAATTTTTTAGCATAAAAAAATACCTATACATTTGATTTATAAAAGAAGGCGTAAGTCGTTCAATTTCAAGCTTTTCAAATATTATAAACAAAAAATATCATGGCCAGAATCATTGTTCCGAAGCATTTAGTAAACTCAAATCTTGAGATTATCTCTTTATTAAGAAATCATTTTCCGGATTTATCCTATGAAAGATCATGTTCGTATAGTCATAATTTTTGCGGAACGCACAAGGATGATGATCAAACTTTGACGCCTGTTTTTAGACGCATTGGGGGAACATTAAGCATTAAGGGATTCGCTAGTTATTGAGCTAATTCTATGTTAGTCAGATACTTTAATATTTAGGATAATTATAAAAAAAATATCATAATCATGGCCAGAATAATTGTACCGAAGCACGTTGTGAAGTCAAATGGTGAAATACCAGCACTATTAAAGACCCAGTTTCCTGATTTGTTACCGATGAAAATTAAATCATATAGTCATTATTATTTCGGTACTATAACGCGGGGTAATCAAACCCTAATGCCTATTTTTCAGAGAGAAAATGGTACTTTAAGTATCAAAGGCTTTGTATGAAAGCAACGTTTTTATTTTAAATAAGTGTAATCATTCCAGTCTCTTTTATGGATTTTTTTCAATATGTATTTCTGAAGAATTGATAATCTATATTTTTTTAAGATTGAAAAAATCTATTTAATCTTATTTATTCGGTTTTTATTTTCTTCCTCATTGCTATAAATTTCATTCAACTTTAAGTCATTTAATTAAAGTTATCACATCCATCTTAATAATAAATAACACTATTTAGGTCAACTTTTTAGTGAATTGCATTGTCCACCACCGTACTTTTTTTGTCCATTTTCGGACGAAATAACCATACTATTATTTTTTAAGTATCAGAATATGAGGTACTTGTATTTTTGGCACAAAATTCGAATCTTTATGGCTTAAATAAGCATTTAGAAGAATGATTGAGCTTCAGGGCATAGGAAAATATTTCAAACAAGGTTTTGGGAAGGTTTATATTTTAAAAAACATAAGTTTGAAAATAGAACAAGGAGAATTTGTGTCTATTATGGGACCATCGGGTTCTGGAAAATCTACTTTATTACACATTCTTGGGCTATTGGAGGAAGCTTCAGAAGGTACATATAAGCTTTTGGATGAAAACGTCACTTCACTTTCAGAAAAAAAGAAGACCGAAATACATAGAAATACAATTGGATTTGTTTTTCAAGCTTATCATTTGATAGACGAACTAACGGTTTATGAAAACATAGAAACGCCTCTTTTGTATCAAAATGTTTCTTCTGCAGAACGGAAAAGTAGGGTAGCGGACATATTGGATAGATTCCAAATTGTGGCAAAAAAAGACTTGTTCCCGAGCCAGCTTTCGGGTGGACAACAACAATTGGTAGGTATAGCACGGGCCTTGGTGACTTCGCCAAAAATCATTTTTGCGGACGAACCAACAGGAAACTTACACTCTGACCAAGCAGATTATATCATGCAGGTTTTCAAAGAATTGAATCAAAAAGATGGGGTTACTGTGGTCCAAGTTACGCACTCTAAAACCAATGCGGAATATGGTAATAGAGTAGTGAATTTGAAAGACGGATGGTTGGTGTAAAAACGGCACTTCAGACCTGCAGTCGCAATTTTATTCAAATTATCATTTGAATTTCATTGTGCTCAGTGACCGCCTACCTGCGGTCGCAATTTTGTTCAAATTATCATTTGAATTTCATTGTGCTCAGTGACCGTTTCCATCAATCTCAATCTACGAAACAAAGGATAATTTCTAACCACTCAAAATTTAAAACATTGGATGCTTGATAATTAGTATTCTAATAGACAAAAACGATGATGAAAAAGCTATTTATAATTTTAAGTCTTGTGTTTACAAGCAATGTTTTTGGGCAGACATACACTTTGAAAAAGTGTGTGGATTTGGCTTTAAAAAACAATCCAACTTTTCAAAGAGCCTACTTAAATGCTGAGCTATCCAATGCCAATACGGCCGATGCCAAGGCTAGAAATCTACCACAAATTCAAGCGTTTTTTGCCCAAGGAATGAACTTCGGACGTTCTATAGATAGGTTTTCGAACGATTATATCAACCAACTCTATAATTCTACATATGGAAATATTCAGTTGGGTATTCCCATTTACAAAGGTTTTCAAACAAGAAATTTAATAGAGAGTGCCAAGCTACTTCAAGAGGCCGAAACCCAGAACGTTGAAGCAGATAAAAATCAATTATCAGTAAATTTACTCAAAGCATATTTGGATGTTTTAGCTGCAAAGGAATTGTCAGTTGCTGCAAAAAAGCAGTTGGAAAACTCTGAAATTCAGCTTGCCAGGCAACAAAAAATGATGGCCGCAGGTACTTCTGGAAAGCTAGAAGCTCTGCAATTCAGCAATCAAGCCGCATCTGATAAAGGTGGTTTGATTGACGCCCAGTACAATCTTCAAATTGCGAGACTCACGCTTTTTCAATTGATGAATATTAAGCCAAATGACGCTATTGAATTTGAATCTATAATTCCTTATGAAATTGGACAGGAATCAATAATTGAAATAGCCGTAAATCCTGTAGAGTTTTTGCCAGAGTATAAAAGTTTTGATTTACAAGGTCAAAGTTTTGATAGAAGAATAAAAGCTAATCAGGCAGAAAATTTGCCTGAATTAAGCTTGAGTGGCAATTACAGCACTTTTTATGCGTCTTCAAATCCCGAGCGGTCTTTTTTCCAACAAGTCAATGATACCAGAAACGGTTCATTTTCTTTGAATTTGGCCATTCCTATATTTTCGAAATTTCAAACTTCTCCCAAAACTCAGCAGCTAAAGATTCAGAAAAAAATGCTTGATAACACACGTAAAGTGAGAGAAAATACGCTCCAGCAAGATTTGGAATCTGTAAAACTGATGTTGAACGCTTTTGGAGAAAGGTATAAAAATGCCAGTCAGCAAGTTGAAATCAGTAGAGAAAATCTAAATCTTGTTGAACTTAGAATTGAAGCAGGGACCATAAATCCAATTGAGTTTTCATTAGCTCAGGCCAATCTCGAAAGGGCAATTTCCAATCAAATTCAGGCCAAATTCAGGTGGGTTTTGCAGAAAAAATTGCTAGCATATTATCAAACTGGTGAATTTGACTTTCTTTAAAAACAAAAATTTGGAGATTTTCAGATAAAGCTTTCTTAGATTTACATAAATTTCATTTTTAGATGCACGAAAAAAGCATATTGATAATTGACGACGATGTGGATATTCTAAACGCGGCTAAACTGCTGCTGAAGCGTCATTTTCAAAAAGTGGAAATTGAGAAAAATCCGGACAAAATACCCTATCTACTTAATAACTTTACGTTTGACATCATTCTGCTCGACATGAATTTTAGCAGAGATGTAAACACAGGAAATGAAGGATTCTTTTGGTTGGATTTCATTTTAGATAAGAAGAAAGATCAAAAAGTAATTCTCTTTACAGCTTTTGGCGGAATAGAAATGGCAGTAAGAGCCATAAAAAATGGAGCTTCTGATTTTATTCTGAAACCTTGGATAAATGATAAACTGCTAGAAACCCTAAGTGGTGTTTTTTCAAAAAAAGATACCCTTGAAATTAAAGAAAATCAGACTACACAAAGTATCATTGGAGAATCTGATGAAATGAAAAAAGTGGCTGACCTCATCAAGCAAGTGGCTGCCACCGATGCCAATATATTGATTTTGGGAGAAAACGGAACTGGCAAAGACCTTGTAGCCAGAGAAATTCATCAATTTTCAAAACGAAAAGAAAAGAAGTTTGTCCATGCCGACCTAGGTTCAGTGAGTGAAAATCTTTTCGAAAGTGAACTTTTTGGCCATGTAAAAGGTGCATTTACAGATGCCCGCGAAGAAAGAATTGGGAGATTTCAAGAAGCCGACAAAGGCACTATTTTCTTGGATGAAATAGGTAATGTCCCAATGGTTTTGCAAAACAAATTGCTATTTGTACTTCAAAACAGAAACATCGTAAAAGTAGGGTCAAATGCACAAATTCCATTCGACGCACGTTTGATTTGTGCTACCAACGAAGCTATTTACGAGCGAGTGGAAGAAAAAACATTCCGCCAAGATTTGCTTTTTAGAATCAATACGATTGAGATAAATTTACCGCCACTCAGAGAGAGAGGTCAAGATATTTTGCTTTTGGCCGAGCATTTTTTGAGTATTTACACAAAAAAATACAATCGGAAAATCAAAGGAATAAGCGTGCCACTGCAAAAGAAATTGATGGCCTATCATTGGCCAGGAAATGTGCGAGAATTGCAACACGTAATAGAAAGGGCTGTCATAGTAACGCAAAATACCACCCTCAGCGAAGACGACTTTGTGGTAAGAAAAACAAACAATAACAATAATCCTTTGGTAGAAACCTATTATTTGGAAGACCTTGAAAAACAGTTAATTATAAAAACACTCAAAAAACACAATGGCAATATCACGGATGCGTCCAAAGAAATGGGCATAAGTCGCCAAGCACTTTATAGGAGAATTGAAAAGTTTAATTTATGAAAAATTTTAGCCTAGGTATTCTGCTTCGTAGTCTTATAATTCTAGGCTTATCATTGGGTTTTTCATGGTCATTTTTTCAAAAAAACGTTCCAGTTGCCATAATTTTTGGTTTGTTGCAAATAATTAGTGTTGCCAATCTCTATAAATACGTAACCTCACTTAACCGAAAAATGAAGCGATTATTTGAGTCGATTCAGTACCAAGATTTTGCGATTACTTTCAAAGCCGACAACAAGCTTGGTGAGAGTTTTAGAGACCTCAACAACGACCTCAATGCTGTAATTAATAGTTTCAATCAAGTTAGGGCTGAGCGAGAAGCGACTTTACACTTTATCAATGCCATCATTCAGCAAATCAACGTAGGCATACTTTCTTATGATACCGAAGGCAAAATTGAAATCAATAACCAAGCGGCCAATAAACTCTTGAAAGTCTACCGGCTCAAGCACATTTCAGACATTGAAAAGCAGAATCCATTTATTTTTGAATGTATTGCTTCACTAAAATCAGGTGAACCAAAATTGCTGAGTTTGCCTGAAAATGATCTTTCTTTTTCTGTTACAGAAATTCAAATGCGTGGTAGAAAAATTAGATTAGTGGCTATTCATAATATTCGTTCAGAGTTGCAAATTAAAGAGTTAGAAGCTTGGCAGAACCTTACTAAAGTACTTCGTCATGAAATTATGAACTCTGTAACGCCCATAGTTTCATTGGCCGAAACGATGAAAGATATAGTAGAAAACGAGATCAAAGCCAATAACCCAAAAGAACAGGAATCTATTGATGACTTGAAAGATGCCTTACAAACTGTTCAAAGGCGAGGAAGCGGAATCATGAAATTTGTAAATGCTTACCGCGAGTTTACGTCTATTCCGACTCCAAATAAATATTATGCCACAGCGAGCCAATTATTAAAAACATTGGAAGGTATTTTTGCTCAAAAAGCTCTCGAAAGTAAGCTTAAAATTAGTTATGAAGTGGAAAGTGATTTTGAGACTTTTATCGACATTGAGCAAATTGAACAGGTTCTAATCAATATCGTCAAAAATGCTTTTGAAGTAGAAAACGAATCAGAAAATAAAATAATCTCCATTACAGCCCACACCGAAAATGGCACTAAAACTATTGAAATCGCTGACAATGGAATTGGAATTGACAAAACTTTACAAGAGAAAATTTTCATTCCGTTTTACACAACCAAAAAGACGGGATCAGGCATAGGACTTAGTCTATCTCGCCAAATTATGCAGCTCAACGACGGCAACATTAATTTTTACGAAAACCAACCTAGTGGTGCCGTATTTGTGTTGCAGTTTGCATAAAACGCAAACGGACAATTAACGTCCGAAAATGGACAAATAAATCTGGTATTTACTTTATAAAATACATATTATCAGTGCTTTGTATTTTTGGCACGAAATAGGAATATTAATAAGAGTATTGAACTAATAAATAATAATGGACGTAATAAAACCGAAAAAATTCTGGACTAAACAGAAAATTGCTCTTACTGGATTGGGTGTGGCTTTGGTCGCATTTATCATATATCTGACGTTCTTTTCTGATAAAAGATCGAAACTAAATGTGGATGCAGATAAGATAACCATCAGTGATGTAAAGGAAGGAAATTTTGATGAATTCATAATCGTTCAGGGAGCAGTGCAACCACTAAAAACCATTAGGTTAGACGCTATCGTTGGTGGATATGTTACACAAAAATTGGTAGAAGGTGGTACCAAAGTGGGAAGAGGCGATATTATTTTGAGACTTGAAAATCAACAACTGAAACTGAACTTTCTACAGTCAGAAACCGAGGCTAACAGGTTGGTAAACGATCTTCAAAACACTCGCCAGAGATTGAGAGTAGAGAAATTTACCTTACGAAAGACCCTTGCCGAATTGGATTTTCAGATTGATCAAGCCAAAGATGCTTTTGAAAGAAACAAGAAATTGATTAAAGACAATGTAATTTCTGAGGCTGAATTTCAAAAATCTAAAAGAGAATATGAGAGACAAGTAAACCAAAGAAATATTGAGGTAGAATCTCAGAAATACCAAGAAGAAAATTCGAATCTCCAAATAAAACAGCTCGAAGGAACATTACAAAGGACGCAAAAAAACGTGGATTTATGGCGTGAAACGCTTGAGAATTTGGTAGTTAAAGCCCCAGTTTCGGGCTTACTTTCTTCTATTGATGTAGAAGTTGGTTCTAACATCAGTCAGGGGCAAAATATCGGGCAGATTGATGATTTGGATGGCTTTAAAATGCGTTCTGATATCGACGAGCATTACATTTCTAGGATTTTTCCTGGGCTTAGGGGGTCTTTTGAATTCAACGGAAAGTCGCACGAAATAGAAATCATAAAGGTATATCCCGAAGTGAAAAACGGTCGTTTTGCTGTTGATATGACTTTCACTGGAAACTCGCCAGACGGAATCAGACGTGGACAATCCTCTCCGGTGAGATTAGAGCTTGGCAAAGCTGAAAAAGCAGTGTTAATACCTGTTGGCGGATTTTTCTCTGACACCGGTGGCAACTGGATTTATGTAGTAGATGCCTCTGGCAAAAAAGCAGTCAAAAGAAACATTTCCCTTGGTCGCAAAAATCCTGAATACTTCGAAGTTTTAAGTGGCTTAAAATCTGGAGAAAAAGTGATAACTAGTGGCTATGAGAATTTTGGAGATAAGGAAGTATTGGTGTTTTAGAAGAGCTAATAGCTTTTAGCGAATAGCCATTAGCTTCAAGTTTTGGGTTATTTACTTAGTTTTTGGATAAATGAATTTAACATTTTCAAGACCTCAGTTACTGAAGACTCTAAATTATTAAAGGTTTCAATAGAAAAATAACCTAGTTCAAAAGAAAGAAACAATTGATAAGACAGTTCTGAAGCTTAGCCATGTGCAATGGTTAAAAACCTTGCTAATTATGGGTCTGTATTGCGACCACTTCCTTCAGCAATATTTGAAGGGATAGAAACAGCGGAACTACGAATTTGGCTGGTTAGTCCATAAAGTTCATTTGAAGGGAAACTAACCGTGGGTTTATAAACCTTTAAAGTTAGTTGATGGGATTTTTCCCAAACGGATAGATTTTAAAATTTTTCATAAAGAATAGATTTATATTATAATAGCAAATATAGCAAGCTTCGAGAAAAAAGCTAAAAGCTATACGCTACAAACTAAAAACTAACAATATGCTTAAAACAACCAACCTAAAGAAGGTATTTAGTACCGAAGAAATTGAAACGACAGCCTTAAATGGCATTGATTTAGAAATCAAAGATGGCGAATTTGTGGCCATTATGGGGCCGTCGGGCTGTGGTAAATCTACCTTGTTAAACATCATCGGTTTACTCGACAATCCGTCCGAAGGAAGCTATGATTTTCATGGAAATGAAGTGGCCAAAATGACCGAAAGGGAGCGTGCAAACTTAAGAAAAGGCAACATTGGCTTTGTATTTCAGAGCTTCAATCTTATCGATGAGTTGACCGTTTTCGAAAACGTGGAGTTGCCGCTTTTGTATTTGAAAACACCTACTGACGAACGTAAAATTTTGGTAGAAAACGCCCTGACCCGAATGAACATGATGCACCGCCGCAATCACTTTCCGCAGCAATTGTCTGGTGGACAGCAGCAACGTGTGGCCATCGCAAGAGCAGTTGTAGCAAAACCTAAGTTGATTTTGGCCGATGAGCCTACTGGTAATTTGGACTCGACAAATGGCGAGGAAGTGATGAAACTTTTAATGGAACTCAATGCTGAAGGCACTACAATAGCCATGGTAACGCACTCACCTTACGATGCCAGTTTTGCACACCGTAAAGTGAATCTTTTTGACGGTAAAATCGTGACGGAGAATTTCCACGTGTAAAGCTAAAGCTATTAGTGATAAGCTCTTCGCTTTGGAATTTAAATAGATAGAATGAACCAAGATAAGCCAAGAAACATTACTTAAAAGCTAAAAGCTAAAAGCTAAAAGCTAAAAGCTAAAAGCTAAAAGCTAAAAGCTAAAAGCTAAAAGCAAAAAAATAAATTATGAAAAAGCTATTAACACTTACATTTCTACTTGTTTTTGGACAAGTTTACTGCCAAGATTTTATCAAAAAATCTGACGGAACCTACGAACAAGGTGAGGCCATTAGTCTTGAAAATAACATTCTGAAATTCATTTCAAAATCTTCAGATACCTTGGTTTTTAATGTGGAAGACTTGGCTATTATGCACATATCGAAAGAAGGATTTGTGATGAAAAATCTCCAATTAAAAAACGCTCAATTTAAGTGCAACCAATATGGCACTACCATTATATTTCCAGAGAATAGGTTGAAAGAAATCGCAAAAAAAGAAAAGAGTTTAAAGCAAAATTCTAAATCATAAAACATTGATATATAGGATATAAATGCATTTTGTGTTCTAGAAATAGTTACTTTTTTGAATAAACAAAACAAGACAAATGCTTAAAAATTATTTCAAAATCGCCTTGAGAAACCTCCAAAAAAACAAGGTTTATTCTTTCATCAATATTGGTGGGCTAGCTGTTGGTATGGCAGTGGCTATGCTTATTGGACTTTGGGTTTATGACGAAGTAAGTTATAATCGTAACTACCAAAACTATGACCGAATTGCACAAGTTCATAATCATATAATTGAGCCATTAGAAAAAAAAGCAGATTACGCAACTACTTTGCCACAACCATTGGCGAAGGTTCTTCGTGAAAAATATGGACATCTCTTCAAGCATGTAATCTTATTACAATGGGCCGGTGATTATTCAATGAGAATTGGTGAAAATAACTATGTAAAAAAAGGTCAATTTTTTGATAATGGAGTAATTGATATGTTTTCTTTAAAAATGCTAAAAGGCAGCAAAGAAAGCCTAAATGACCCGCAAGCAATCGTTATCTCAGCATCGACCTCAAAATCTCTTTTTGCAGAAAAAGAACCTATTGGCCAAATTATCAAACTAAATAATAAGATAAACTGCAAAATTACAGGTGTATATGAAGACATTGCCAAAAATTCTTTTTTGGGAGATGTTCAATTCATAGGCAATTTTGAGAATACAAAGGCAAATTTTCCAGAAGTAAAAGCAAACGAAACCAACTGGCACAACAGCTCACAAAGGCTTTTTGTACAGATCGCCGACAACGTAAGTGTGGAACAAGCTAATGCTGCAATAAAGAATTTTTATTTTAAAGATGCCCCCGATGATTACAAAAAACTAGCAAAAGAATATCAGGCAATTCTTTACTTAAATCCAATGAAAAACTGGTATCTATACTCTGATTTCAAAGATGGATACCCATCTGAAGGACGAATAACCTTTGTATGGCTTTTTGCTATTGTTGGCTTATTTGTATTATTACTGGCATGTATAAATTTTATGAATTTAAGCACTGCTCGTAGCGAAAAAAGAGCCAAAGAAGTAGGAATACGAAAAGCTATTGGTTCAGTAAAATCTCAATTAGTAAATCAATTTTTGAGCGAGTCATTTTTGGTCGTTTTTTTTGCTTTTATTATCACGCTTATTTTGGTTTCTATTTCTATTTTTCCATTCAACGAGCTAACTGATAAGAATATCAAAATGCCATTTTATAATCTTTATTTTTGGTTGCTTTGCTTGACTTTTATAGCTTCAACAGCTTTGTTATCTGGTTTTTATCCTGCATTTTACCTGTCTTCATTTGAGCCAATAAAAGTGCTGAAAGGTACAATCAGACAGGACAAATATGCTTCGCTGCCACGTAAAGTATTGGTTGTGGTACAATTTACGGTTTCGATCATACTAATTATTGGAACTGTCATCGTGTATGAACAAATCCAATATGCACAAAATCGCCCAATTGGCTACAATAAAGAGAGTTTGATAAGAATTCCGATGGATGACCCCAATTTCAATAATAACAAATTGATAATGAAAGAAGAGATTCTCAGAAATGGGTTGGCAGATAATGTGGCTTTTTCGAGTAGCCCCGTAACCTCAATCTGGGATAACTGGGGAGGATTTACATGGAAAGGAAAAAAAGCAGAGTCGGAATCGTCATTTTCGGTCACTTATATAAATGAAGATTATGGCAAGACTATTCAATGGAAAATTAAGCAAGGAAGAGATTATTCTAATGAGTTTAGTACCGATTCTTCTGCCGTAATCATCAATGAATCAGCCGCAAAATATATCGGATTAAAAAATCCAATTGGCGAATTTATCACTAATGATGATACTCAACAACGCCGCCAAATCATAGGAGTTGTTGAAGACGTAATAGCAGACTCACCTTATGAGCCTGTAAAAATGGGATTTTATTGGTACGTAAAAAATCCAAATGATGTTGGTCAAATGTTGGTGAAAATCAACCCAAATTTATCGGCAAATAAAGCATTGGCAAAAATAGAATTGATTCAAAAAAAATTGGTTCCATCTGCACCGTTTCAGTACAAATTTACAAGTGACGAATACGGACAAAAATTCAAATCCGAACAATTATTAGGTAAACTGGCAACCCTTTTTACGTTTTTGGCCATTTTTATTTCATGTTTGGGGCTTTTTGGCTTGGCAAGTTTCGTTGCCGAGCAACGGACTAAAGAAATAGGCATTCGTAAAGTACTTGGTGCAAGCGTAGCAAGTTTATGGCGAATGTTATCAAAAGATTTTGTGGTATTGGTGATAATCTCTTGCCTTATCGCTGCACCAATTGCTTACTATTTTATGAGTAATTGGCTGCAAAAATACAATTACCGAACAGAAATCTCTTGGTGGATTTTTGCTTTTGCAGGCATTGGGGCAATGTTTATTACTTTACTCACAGTAAGCTACCAAGCCATAATAGCAGCATTGGTAAATCCTGTGAAGAGTTTGAAATCGGAGTGAATGAACTGACAAGGATGAATTACGAATTATTCGTGCAAACTTGATTTAAAAATAACAAAATTATGATAAAGAACTATTTCAAAATCGCCCTTCGAAGTCTCCTTAAAAATAGAGGCTATAATATCATAAACATAGCAGGACTAGGCTTAGGAATCGCCGCTGCTATTTTGATATTTAGCTATTTAAGTTTCGAATATAGTTATGACAATTTTCATAAAGAGCCTGAGAAGATATTCAGGGTTTTAAGAAAAAGCACACTCAAGAATGGTGAGGTTGAATATACAACTGGCTCACCATTGGCTTTTCAAAAAACACTAATCTCCGAGCATCCTGAACTTGGTCAATATGTACCTATTCATGGTATGGTAGAACCAGTCGTTACAGTAATGAATAATGGCTCAGGTGTAAATGGAGACAAATACAATGAAGATAATCAAGGACTTGTGACTGACCCCTCGTTTTTTGAGGTCTTCAATTTTCCATGGTTAATTGGCAACCCAAAATCACTCGCAGAGCCCAATGTAGTTGCACTATCTGAAACCATGGCAAAAAAATACTTTGGTGATGTTCAAAAAGCCGTTGGTCAAAACATCAAGGTAAATGGCACAGAACTGATACAAGTAGTGGGTGTTATTAAAGATGCACCACTGAACACAGATTTTAATACTTCAATGGTATTTTCATATGAAAGCAAACGAAAAAATCCTGAAAAATGGGGCTTTGGAAAATTTGACGATTGGGGCTCAACAAGTAGCAACGACCACCTGTTTCTTAAACTAGCGGATAATCAATCCGAATCAAAAACAAATGCCGTTCTTGGAAAATTTGCAAAAGAAAAATACAAAAATGATGGAGCCAATGATGTGAAGGAGCATTTTTTGGGCAGTCTAGATCAAGTTTACTTTGACCAACGATTGAGCAATTTCAAAGACAAAGTAGTTTCATCCAAAAAACTCAAAGGTATTGGACTAATAGGTGTTTTGATTGTCCTTATGGCTTGTTTTAACTTTATAAATATTGCTACAGCTATTATCGGAAAACGAATAAAGGAAGTGGGTGTAAGAAAAACGCTAGGTTCGTATAGGTCGCAGCTTGCTGGACAATTTTTGTCTGAAACTTTCATAGTGAGCTTACTAGCAGTCATATTAGGCTTGCTGATAAGTCTATTGGGCAAGCCATGGCTAAGTGCCTTATTCGACCTTCCAGAGGGATACAGTATTTTCTCGAACAAATTGTTACTCCCTTTTTTAGGCCTTATATTATTATTAGTCACTTTATTTTCAGGCCTGTATCCTGCTATAATAATGTCCAATTTTTCTCCGTTGGAAGCTTTTAGAAGCACAAAAAAAGCCAATTGGAGGCAAGGACTTTCACTCAGAAAAGCACTGATTGTTTTCCAATTTGCTATAGCTATTTTCTTGGTCTTTTCTACACTCATAAATGTATCGCAACTCAAAATGTTGGATAGCAAAGACATGGGTTATGTAAAAGAAGGCGTTCTGATTTTTTCGGTTGACCCTGAATTAAGAAGTAGAAACACCGCTCTCAGAAGTAGAATAGAAGCTATACCAGGAGTTAGTTCAATGAGTTTCAACAGTGACCCACCTTCTTCCGGCAACAATTGGCAATCCAACTTTGCCTTCGACCATCGAGCCGAAGACGAGAAGTTTAACATAAGTGCGAAAATTGCAGACGCTCAATATTTTAAAACTTTTGGGCTTAAAATGCTGGCTGGAAAGTCATATGAAAACACCGACAGTATTCCAAAATATGTAGTGAACGAAACTATGCTCAAAAAACTCGGCAACATCAAGCCAGAAGATGCCATTGGCAAGCAGATAAGAATGGGAGGTCAAGGATGGAATACCATTGTAGGTGTAGTTAAAGATTTTCAGACAGCCAGTGCCAAAGAAGAAAACAGCCCAATAATCATTTTTCCTGTTCAAAAGTATTTTTGGAACAATTCTGTGAAAATAACTTCAGGTAATTTGCAAGCGACAGTAGCTCAAATCAAAGCTGCTCACGATGCTATTTTTCCAGAATACCCTTTCAACGGTAAGTTTTACGAAGAAAATATAGCCAATTATTACAAAGCTGAAACACAACAAGGCTTAATCTACAAAACAGCATCTGGAATTGCCATTTTCATTGCTTGTTTGGGGTTGTTGGGCATGGCAGCCTTTTATGCTGAGCAACGCAAAAAAGAAATAGGAATTAGAAAAGTGATGGGGGCTGGTATAGGCAATATTTTGCAGTTGATGTCGAAAGACTTTCTTATTTTGGTGCTTATCGCTACGTTACTGAGCTTACCCTTGGCCTATTATTTTTCAATACAATGGCTTCAAGGCTTTGTACACAGGATTGATATTACTTGGGAATATTTCGTTATTTCTGGCCTATTCGCGACTTTAATTACCATATTTTCGGTCAGCTACCAAGCCATAAAAGCAGCATTGATGAATCCTGTTAAGAGTTTGAAATCTGAATAGATATTGATTTTTTACAAGGAAAATGTCATAAAACAAAATATTCCAGTAACCAATTCTCCAATAACCAATAACTAAATTATGATAAAGAATTCTTTCAAAATCGCTTGGAGAAGCCTAAAAAAGCAGCCGTTTTTTACTTTCATAAATATCTTTGGACTTTCTGTAGGTATGGCCGGAGCTTTGCTCATTTCGTTGTATATCTTTGATGAGCTTAGTTTCAATCGCTCCTTTAAAGACGCTAACCGAATTCACCGTGCCAACGTAGATATAAAATTTGGAGGTCAGGCTCAAGAATTTGGAGTTTTGGTAGCACCATTTGCTGAAACTGTTAAGCGTGATTTCAAAGTAGTGGAAGATGCTACACGTTTCCGCTCATTTGGTAGCGTTTTGGTTAGACGGACCCAGACCAACGAAAACCAGAAAGAAGTTAATAGCACTTACGCCGATCCCAATTTTCTTGATTTTTTTGGATTAAATCTTTTAGAAGGTAATTCAAAAACAGCTCTTAAGGAACCCAATACGGTGGTAATTTCTGAAAGCACTGCAAAAAAACATTTTGGAAAAAGCTCTCCGATTGGGCAAAGTATTTTGATCGACAACAATGAAACATTCCGAATTACTGGGGTAATTGCCGATTTGCCTAAAAATTCTTTTTTGAAGGAATATTCAATTTTCTTGTCAATGGAAGGATATGCTGAATCTAAAGAAGCGAACTGGGGAAGTAATAATTTCAGCACATTTCTGAAATTAATACCCAATGCCAATGCCACAGATTTGCAAAAGCCTTTGCAGATATTGTTTGAAAAATACATGATTCCGTATGCACAATCGTTTATGCCTGGTGTAACACGCCAAAGTTTCGAAAGTAGCGGAAATTATATCAGATACAGCACAATTCCCCTTTTGGATTTGCACCTAGCAGGTAATAGAGTAGCTGAAATGAACCCAAACGGCAACAAACAAACAATATATATATTATCATTTATAGCCTTGTTTTTGTTGGTTCTGGCAGTAGTTAATTTTATGAACCTATCCACAGCTCAATCGCTTAAAAGGGCCAAAGAAGTGGGTATTCGTAAAACCTTGGGTTCAAATAAATCAGCCTTGGTTCGTCAGTTCTTGACAGAGTCTAGTTTGCTCACTTTTATCTCTTTATTTTTTTCATTATTGTTAGCTTTTATGCTTATCCCCTTTTTCAATCAACTTTCAGGCAAAACTATTTCCTTGCCCTTCTTTAATCCCATATTTTGGCTGGTATTGTTGGGGGCAACCTTGTTTCTTGGCTTTGTTTCGGGTAGTTATCCATCTTTTTTCCTTTCAAGGTTTGTTCCTGTAGAGGTATTAAAAGGAAATAATAAATCTAAGGTTGGTGGAGGCAAAATTAGAAATACTCTGGTAATTTTTCAATTTGCCATTTCGGTGTTTTTAATCATCAGCACGTTGGTGGTATTTCAGCAGCTCAAGTTTATTCAAAACAAAGATCTTGGGTATAAAAAAGACCAGATTCTGATTATTGATGATGTTTATGCAGCTGGAAATAAACTGGAAAGTTTTAAAAGGGAAGTATCAGAACTACCCAAAGTGGAGTCAACATCTTTAAGTAGTTATTTGCCTACGCCCTCCAATCGATCAGATAACTCATTTGAATTTGTAGGCTCGGAGCCTAAAAAGACCATTCAGATGCAAAACTGGCGGGTAGACCATGATTACAGTGAAACTTTGGATATGAAAATAATTGCGGGGCGAGATTTCGATAAAAGCTTTGCGACCGATTCTACCGCTATTATTTTAAACGAAACTGCGGTGGGTATTCTAGGTTTAAAACCAGATGAAGTAATCGGGGAAAAAATCACAACTGTGGTAGATAATGGTATAAAACCAGTGTATACAATAATTGGGGTTGTAAAGAACTTTCATTACTCGTCATTCAAAGACGAAATTGGGGCTTTGAGTCTACGTATAGGTTCTAATTCGAATCGATTGATAGTGAAGTTGAATTCGGGCGATTTCAAACAAAGTCTTTCGCAGATCGAAAAAAAGTGGTCAGAAGTAGCTCCTGGACAGCCATTTAACCATTATTTCATGGATGATTCTTTTAACAATACATTCGAAGTAGAGCAAAAGCTCGGCAGAATCTTCATGACTTTTACAGTACTCTCCCTATTAATTGCTTGTCTTGGTCTATTTGGATTGGCCGCTTTCAATGCACAAATGAGAACCAAAGAAATAGGAATTAGAAAAGTGATGGGAGCCAGCGTTCGCCAGATAACTTACCGACTTACAAAGGATTTTTTAAAATTGGTAGGTATAGCCATCATTATTGCTTTGCCTGTGGGTTGGTTTGTGATGAATAAATGGCTCGAAGATTTTTCATTCAGAATTGATATACCATTGTGGATTTATGCTCTATCTACATTTTCAGCCATTCTTATTTCGATATTGACCGTTAGTTATCAAAGTATAAAGGCTGCATTGGTAAATCCTATAAAAAGTTTGAAAACAGAGTAATGGTGGCTGGAAATTAAATAACTGGCATAGGGTTTCAATACCGAACAATTTCCCAGTAACTATTTTCCCGATAACTATTTTCCCAATCAATAAATAAAAAAATTATGATAAGTAACTATTTCAAAATCGCTTGGCGAAGCATCCAAAAAAACAAAATGATGTTTTCTATAAATGTCTTTGGATTGGCAATGGGCATCGCTACCTGTTTGGTTATTTCACTTTTTGTGATGGATGAACTTTCTTATGATAGGTTCAACGAAAACGCCAAACATATAGTTAGGGTAAATTTGAGTGCTAAAATGGGCGATGAACTCATAGATGAGTCGAGTGTTATGGCTCCTGTGGCTCAGACTTTTAAGAATGAATTACCAGAAATTAAGGCCACAACGAGATTGTTAAAAACTGCAGACATCGCAAAGATTATTTACAAAAATCAAACCTTCAGAAGTGGAAAATCCGCTATGGTGGATTCAACTTTTTTTGATGTTTTCTCAATAAATTTCGTTAAAGGAAACGCCAAAAATGCTTTGAATAAACCCAGAACAGTTGTTTTGACGCAAAAGCAAGCCCAAGCTTATTTTGGAAATGACGACCCTATCAACAAAACCATTGAAATCAAAGACCAAGGTGTTTATTCTCAGGCTGGCTATGTGAATCTGAGCGGTTTTTATTCAGTTACTGGTATTATCGAAGAAATTCCGTCCAATGCCCATTTTCATTTTGATATTTTGACTTCAATGGCAGGTAATCCCGACGGGCTAAGTCCGAGTTGGTTAAATGGCAATTATCATACTTACCTTTTGCTTTCTGAAAAAGCTGATATGGCCCAATTAGAATCCAAAATGAAGCTAATTCCCGAAAAATACATGAGTTCGCAGATAAAATCTGGAATGGGAATGACTTTTAAGGAGTTTTTGGACAAAGGCAACAAAGTGGGCTTCAGACTTTTACCGCTTACAGATATTCATCTTTATTCTGATTATAAATTTGAACTCGAACAACCTGGCGACATCAAAACGGTGTATATTTTCTCTGCAATAGCTCTTTTTATGCTGTTTATAGCTTGTATAAATTTTATGAATTTGTCAACTGCAAGTGCCTCAAAAAGAGTAAAAGAAATAGGCATGCGAAAGGTTTTGGGTTCTGAAAAAAGCCAATTAATCTTTCAGTTTTTGACAGAAGCTTTTATCTCAACCTTAGTGGCTATGGTTTTAGCTGTTCTAATATTCTTCTTGGCAATTCCATTTTTCAACCAAATATCAGGCAAAATTTATTCCATCCAAGACCTCCTGAATCCTCACATTTTGGGTGTCATTTTGCTACTTACATTTACAATAAGCATAATAGCGGGTGCTTATCCTGCCTTTTTTATGTCGGGTTTTAAACCTTTGCAGGCATTAAAAAATAGATTTTCTACAGGAAATACCAAAGGTATTCGCAGCGGTTTGGTTGTCTTTCAGTTTGCTATTTCAGCCACGCTAATTATTGGCACTCTGGTGGTTGGCCAACAGATGCAATACATTAAAAACAAGGACATTGGGTACGATAGAAAACAATTGATAGTTATCCGTCAAGCTGGGCTTTTGGGCAAAAGTTTTGAGGCTTTTCGCGATGAATTAAAGAAAGACAGTAGAGTTAAAAATATTTCAACATCGGCATTTTTACCTGCGGGTCCTTCTGATAATTTCACAACGGTGGTCTCACCTTTGAACGATCCCTTGCAAAGGATCCGTGCTAAAAACTTCAATATCGATGAAGAATACATACCTACACTAAGCATGAAATTGTTGGCGGGTAGAAATTTCTCCAAACAAACAGGAACGGAAAAAAATAACATCATAATAAACGAATCGGCCATCAAAGCATTCGGTTTAAAGGCCAATCCAATTGGGCAGACTGTTTTGGAATCAGTTGGTGCAGACAAACCGAATGAAATTCTGACCATAGTTGGACTCGTAAAGGATTTTCATGCGAGGTCTTTGCACGAAAAAATTGACCCTTTGATTATGCGTTATAATCCATATTACGGATTGATAATTAAGGTAAGTTCTGAAAATTCTGCTGATTTGATAAGTACTATGAAAAGCAAATGGACTTCTTACGGCACAGGTGAGCCTTTCAACTATGCATATTTAGATCAGCTGTATAACGAAACATACCAAAAAGAAGCCAACATGAATTCCATTCTTAGAATCTTCGCTATCCTGACCATTTTTGTGGCCTGTTTGGGCTTATTTGGTCTGGTGACTTTTACCACGGAGCAGAGGTTCAAAGAAATCGGAATCAGGAAAGTACTGGGATCATCTGTCCCTCAAATTGTTGGTTTACTTTCAAAAGATTTCTTAAAATTAATAGTAGTGTCATTCTTAATCGCTTTTCCATTAGGTTATTATGTAATGCAGGATTGGCTTCAAGACTTTGAATATCGTACTGAATTACAATGGTGGGTTTTTGTGGTTGCAGGTTTGGTAACTGTCTTAATTGCCTTCTTAACCATAAGTTACAGAAGTATTCAGGCGGCATTGATGAATCCGGTGAAGAGTTTGAAAACGGAGTAAATTATGTTAAGGTTATTGGAAAATTGGTTATTGGGGAGAAGTTTCCCAGTAACCAATTTTCCTTTTTTTTTCTCTTTCAAAAAGTTTCTTCAAAAATATTCTACTTTTATTGTAACCTTATTCAACAAGTGGAGTTTCCACGTTCAAATCACCCTAAAAACAAAAAACAAACCGATTGAACGCATTAACAGACAATAGCCTCATGCTTAAAGTGAAAGCTGGTGATTTAGACAAGATGGGCTTGTTGTTTGAGCGTTATCATAAGCCTTTGTTTGGTTTTTTATATCACACCACGGGTCAGGTGGCACAGAGTGAAGATTTAGTACAAACGGTATTTTATAGAATGTTGAAATACCGCCATACTTTTTCGGGGGAGGGTGAGTTCAGAACTTGGATGTTTCATTTGGCCAGAAATGTAGTCAATGATGCTGCCAAGAAAAACAACAGAGTGGTTTATGAAGCAGACATCACGCCAAGGAGCGAAAGGACAATTTCGACGCCAGCAGCAGATGTTCAGCTTGAAACAAAACAAGAATCTGAAGTTCTGCACCAAGCTTTGGCGAAATTGAGTCCTGATCACCGAGAAGTTTTGATTTTGAGTCGTTTTCAAGAATTGTCGTATCAAGAAATTGCCGAAATTCTTAAAACTTCAGAAGGAAACATCAAAGTAAAAGTGCACCGTGCTATGAAAGAATTGAAGGGTATATTTTTGAAAGAAACACATTAAAAATCAATAAAACAAAAAGGCTGGTTTCGGTTTAGAAACTCCCTATTATTTGATAAAAAGAAATGGACGAACAATTTGATGATATTGAAAAAACGCTTTGGGAACAAATGGGCAAACTGCGAGTTCCTGAGCCAAGCAAAGATGTGAAAATTCGTTTTCATGCAATGCTTGACACTTTCAAAGCGGAAGAGGAAGCCAAAAAAGAAGGTATTTTTCAAATCCTACTTGAACGTTTCAAAACGCTATTTGCATACAAACCTGCCTATAATTGGGCCTATGCCATGATACTCATTGTAATCAGTAGCGGTGCTGGATATTTTATTGGAAAACCTAACAGTGAAGTGGCAGCCAACAGCAATGAAGTAAAAAGGTTATCTTCAGAAGTGCAAGATATGAAGCAAATGATGATGCTCTCTATGCTCGAAAATCCAGTTGCCACTGAGCGACTAAAAGCAGTTAGTTACACACAAGAACTAAATAATGTTGACGACCAAGTAATAGATGCACTGCTGACAACACTCAATTTCGACCAAAACGAGAACGTACGCCTCGTAACACTCGAAGCCTTGATTCAATTAGCAGAGAACCCAAAAGTACGTGAGGGCTTGGTGCAATCGCTTCTTACCCAAGAATCACCTTTGATGCAAGTCGCATTGGCCGATGCGATGGTGAAACTACAAGAGAAGCGTTCTGTCAAACAATTTAAGGAGTTGCTCAGAAAAGAAAACCTCAATGATGCTGTAAAAGGCAAAATCGAAAAAACGATTCTGGTGCTGTCGTAAGAAGTTTCAAAATATAAAATCAAAACAAAAATTATGAAAAAGCTAATCATACCGATATTGTCGGTAATGGTAATCTCATGCACAAATTCGAGTGCACAAGACACCAAATTTAAAGAAAAAATAAACAAAGCGTTTACCGTTTCGCCCACGAGCGTTCTGGCAGTTTACAACATCGACGGCCACATAAAAGTGGAAGGTTATGAGGGAAATAAAGTGCTTATTGAAGTTGACAAAACAATCTCTGGCAAAACAAACGAGATTATGGAACAGGGAAAGAGAGAATTTAAGTTAGAGTTTGAGCAAAAAGGCGATAGTGTAATTGTTTACATTTTCGAACCCTGGGACTCTCGGCCCAATCGCAACAACGAAAAACGGAATAATGACCAAAGAAAAATTCAATTTCACCACAATCTCGATTTTACTATAAAAGTGCCCAAAACCCTAAATCTAGTTGTGTCGACTATAAATAATGGCGACATTGTGGTTAATGACGTAGAAGGATTTATGAAAGTGAATAATATCAATGGGAAAATCACCGTAAATAATGCAAAAAATGCCAACGAAATTCATACCATCAATGGCGATGTCAATATCAATTATGTAGCTTTGCCGCCTGATAATTCTAAATATTATACACTGAATGGTAAGTTAACGGTAATTTTCCCAAGTGATCTTTCGGCAGATTGCTCTTTCAAAAGTTTTAATGGCGAATTTTATACAGACTTTGAGAATGTAGAAAAACTGCCTTCGACAATCACAAAAACTACCAAAGAAAATGAGGGTGGAACTGTACATAAACTCAATAAAGGAAGTGCCATAAGAATTGGAAGTGGCGGCAAAAACCTAAAATTCGAGACTTTTAACGGAAATATTTATATTAAAAAATCGTAAGGCAATATTTTAAATTGCTTTACAAAACAAATAAAAAAATGAAAATACATAAGATAATATTCGCAGTTCTATTGCTTTCTGTAGCAATTCCATTTTTTGCAAAAAGTCAAGAAAAAGAACAACTAACCATTCCATTGTCAGATCCCAATAAAGAAGGAAAACTAAATGTGGGTATCATCACTGGCTCCATAAAAGTGATTGGCTATGCCGGAAAAGAAGTCGTTATTGATGCTATTTCTGTAGAAAAAAATCACAAGAAACAAAACCAAGAGTCTGAAGGAATGAAAAGAATTAATTCAAATGATGGGTTTGAACTAACTGCCAAAGAAAAAAATAACACGGTGAACGTGGGAGTAGATAATGTAAATATGCATGTAAACCTGACCATCAAAGTACCTCATAAGTTTTCGCTCAAAGTGAGTACGATTAACAATGGCGACATTTCGATTGAAAACGTCGTTGGAAATCTTGAAATAAGCAACATCAACGGCTTTATAAAAATGAAAAACGTGGGTGGTTCGGTAGTGGCCAACACCATCAACAAAGACATTTTGGTCAACTTTACCGAAATAACTCCCAACACACCAATGGCCTTCACAACACTCAACGGCAAAGTGGATGTTACGTTTCCAGGAAGCTTGAAAGCCAACGTAAAACTAAAAACTGATATGGGTGATGTATTTACCGATTTCGATATTGATGTTGATAAAACCTCCTCAAAAATAAATCAGTCGATTGACAAAGAAAATGGTCTTTATAAAATCAAAAAAGACGACTGGACCTACGGCAAAATTAACGGTGGCGGTTCGGAAATTATGATGAAAACCATGCAAGGCAATATCTACATCAGAAAAGTCAAATAATTTTGCCATAGGTGCAACATCCTAAAAAAAAACATATCTTTTTTGTCTTTATAGGTCTATTGAATTTTGCTAAAACCTCCCTTTAACAATCTTTGGTAGACCTATTTTGCAAATCTTGAAATATTGAGTGTGGTTTGCCCTGCTCACATTATGAAAAAACTATTATGAAAAAACTAACATTACTCTTTTTAGTAATGCAGATGAGTTATGTCTCATTTGCACAAATTGTCCCCAAAGTCCTCGACGCCAAACGCACCAGCAAGCCAGTTTCAATTGACGGAAAACTCAATGAACAAGCCTGGGGCGATGCCTCCAAATTAGATGATTTTACAGAATTTCGTCCAGTAATCGGACGAAAAGAAAGGCCAGAAATTCGAACAGAGGCCTTTATTATGTACGATGATGCTGGTATTTATTTTGGTGGGACTTGCTTCGAAAGTACACCAGATTCTATATCTAGAGAACTTTCGGGCCGTGATGGCTTCGGAGCGAATGACTACATCGGCCTTATTTTTGATACTTACCACGACAATTTGAACGGTTTTGAGTATTTCGTAACGCCATTGGGCGAACAATGGGATGCCAAAATGACCTCCAATCAAAACTCCAACAATGGTGGTGAAGACTTCGCTTGGAATGCCGTTTGGCAAAGTGCTGTAGTCATTCATGAAAAAGGCTGGACTTTCGAGATTTTCCTGCCGTATTCTGCCATTCGTTTTAGCAAAGACAAAGTGCAGGACTGGGGGCTAAATATTACCCGCAGACGTAGAAAAGTTGAAACTCAAAATACTTGGTCGGCCATAGACCCAAACAAAAATGGTTTTCTGACTCAGGAGGGCCTTTGGAAAGGTATAACAGACATAAAACCGCCGCTTCGTTTGCAGCTTTATCCCTATTTTTCCGTGTATCAAAATCACTTTCCAGCAGATGTGGCCAACCAAAAAAACTGGACAAGCCAAGTGTCGGGAGGGATGGACATGAAGCTAGGTTTGAGTCAAGCTTTTACACTTGATGCAACACTTATCCCAGATTTTGGGCAAGTACAAAGTGATAATCAGGTGCTAAACTTGACACCATTTGAAGTAAAATTCAACGAGAATCGCCAGTTTTTTACAGAAGGAACCGAGCTTTTTAGTAAAGGAAACCTCTTTTATTCTCGTCGGATTGGTGGTACGCCCATCAACCTTTACGATGCGTATGATGCAGTAAAATCCGGTGAAGAAATACTCAGAAACCCTTCTGAATCAAAGCTAATTAATGCTTCTAAAATTTCTGGAAGAACCAGTAAAGGTCTTGGAATAGGGCTTTTGAATGCTGTTACAAAACCACAATTTGCCATCATTCAAAACAACGAATCAGGCGAAATAAGAAAATATGAAACCGACCCAACAACCAACTACAACATTTTTGTTCTGGATCAAAACCTGAAAAACAATTCGTCGGTTAGTTTTATCAATACCAGTGTTTTGAGAGGTAGCCATGAATATAATGCCAATGTAAGTTCAGCTCTTTTTAGTGTAAACGATAAGAAAAATAATTACAATTTTTCGGGTAATACAGCCATCAGTCATTTGGATTTTAAGAGCATCGAAAAGAACAATTCTACTGGATACAGTCATTCATTTGGTTTTGGCAAAACCAGTGGTAGATTTCAATTTAGAGCAACTCAAGAGTTGACAGATACCAAATACACGAGCAATGATTTGGGCTATTTCACCAACAATAATTTCATAAATCACTATGCATATGTTGGGTATCGCTTCATAAAACCAAAAGGGTGGTACAACCGCATGAACTTCAACCTTAATTTAAATGCAAGCCATTTGTTCTCTAGAATTGGAGATATTGATACAAAATATCAAAATTCAAGAATAAACTTCAACTTCAATGCTCAGCACAGAAAAATTTTTTGGTTTGGTGTTTTCTCAAACTTTCAACCTACACACAACGATTTTTACGAGCCTCGTGTGGCGGGTAGAGTTTTTAAAAGAGGCAATAGTTTGGGCATAGGTACATGGTTTGAAACCAACAATGCCAAAAAATATTCAGGATACGCTGAAGTATTTAATCGCAAATACTTTAATTTTTATAACTTAAACCTATCCGAAATCAGTTTCAGTCACAATTATCGTTTCAATTCGAAGTTTTCGGTTCGTCACGGTATGGAAATTAATACGAACAATAAAGGCTTAGGATTTACGACCATAATTGAGGACAAGTCGATTTTTGCTATCAGAAAAGTTAAATCAATTGAAAACACGCTTAATCTCAAATATAATTTTACAAACAAAATGGGTTTGACTTTCAGAGCGAGGCATTACGCTAGCGTAGTAAACAACAGAGAGTTTTACGAACTCAAGGAAGATGGGCTATTGTCTAAAAGAGCTGATATTACCCAAAACCTTGATCGAAACGTTAATTATTTTAATGTGGACATGGTTTATACATGGCAGTTTGCTCCAGGAAGTTTCATGAATGTAGTTTGGAAAAACGCCACCGTTCATAGCTCCGACAATGCCAAAGTAGCATACTTGGAAAACCTTCAAAATACGCTGCAATCTGAACAAAATAACAACCTTTCTTTGAAAGTAATTTACTTCCTTGATTACCTGACTTTGAAGAAAATAGCCAAATAAGATTTCGTATTTTTTTGAATGTCCGAAGATGTACTGCAAATGTCCATTTTTGGACATTTTTTTTTGTTATATCATTTTTAAATTCTAATTATCAATTAGTTATAACTTTGGCATAGGATTGGATATTATATATAAAATTATGAAAAAGCTATTTCTAAGTTTTACTTAGAGTCAATATAAAGAATCAGAACTACAGAGATGTGTTTTGACTTTTTCTTTTGACCAACCCAATCATAATTTTCACGAGTCGCTACCCAATTAACAAAATTATGATAAAGAACTATTTTATAATTGCTTGGAGGAATCTCCTTAAGAACAGAGCTTTCAGCTTAATCAATGTTATTGGATTGGCTTTTAGCATGTCGGTATGTTTATTGATCTTGGCAATTATAGCCGATCAAAAAAGCTACGATCAGTTCCATTCGAATAAAGATCGGGTTTTTAGAGTATTGACACATGGTAAAAACAACAACCATATGAACGACATGGCTACTTCGGCAATTCCGCTTGGTGAAGAGTTGCGTAAAAACTATACAGGAATAGAGGCCTCAGCCACACTCGTTAGAAATATCGGAGGAAATGTGTTTTATAATGAAAAAATAGCCTCTGGAGGCGGCTACTTTGCCGATGAAAACTTATTTAAAATACTAGATTTCAAACTTTTAGAAGGCGATCCAAAAACTGCATTAACCAATCCTCGGTCACTAGTAATCAGCCAAGAAATGGCCTCAAAGTTGTTTTTTAATGAAAATCCAGTGGGGAAAACAGTAACTTTTAAAAACACCGATCTCAGCCCTACTGGTGTTGACAATGGTAATCGAGAAACCGACTATGGACTTTTCACCATAACTGGAGTACTAAAAGCTAATGAAGGGAAAACTCACCTGCCTTTTAAGCTATTGGCATCCATGAGTTCTCTTAATGTCTTGGTTAAAGATTCGGTTTTGAACGTTGCTCAAAACGACTGGAACTCCATTTGGGCAAACTATACCTATGTTTTACTACAAAAAGATAAAACGGAGGCTGACTTACAAAATATTTTAGATAAAATATCTGATAAATACTATCCAAAGGGCGATGTCAATCAGTATGGGTTAAAGACCAAAGCCCTTACCGAAATAACTCCGAGTAACCCCATAGGAAACGAAACACATATTGCTATACCTAAAATCGTCTTATTGGTTTTAGGCGTTTTATGTTTGATTGTGATGTTATCTGCGTGTTTAAACTACACGAATCTTTCTGTTGCGAGGTCATTGACAAGAGCCAAAGAAGTTGGAATAAGAAAAGTATCAGGTGCTACTCGAAGTCATATTTTTGGCCAATTCATTGCGGAGTCAGCATTGATTTCAATGGTATCTTTGGTGCTTTCTATCATCATATTGTTCTTATTACAATCGCTTTTCTCCGGTTTGATGATAAACAAATACCTCAATATCAACTTTAATCACACTCTTCCACTTTATTTGACTTTTTTAGGCTTCAGCTTAGCCGTTGGTGTAATTGCTGGTTTATTGCCATCCCTTTATATTTCAGCCTTTAATCCAATACAAATTCTCAAAAGCTTCGGAGGAACCAAGGTTTTTAAACGCCTCACGCTCCGCAAGGCACTCTTGATTATGCAATTTTCAGTTTCGCTGATATTTATTATTTCGACATGTCTCATTTACCTACAGACCGACCATATTTTTAATTTCGACTATGGTTTCAACAAAGACAACGTAATTAATGTAACGCTCTATAAACAAGAAAACTACAAAAGGTTTGCACAGGAAATCTCCAGAAACAAAAACATAGCGGCAGTATCGGCATGTACTTTTTTACCGGCCACCGGTACTCAAAATGGTACAATGGTAAAAAAAGCAGCTAATCTAAAGGATAGCCTACAGTCCAGCTATATTGACATTGATGCCAAATGCGTAGATGTTTGGGGACTAAAGTTAATAGCCGGGAAAAATTTACCCGAAATACCTAGCCAAAACGGAGAAAGACATATACTAATCAACCAAAAAATGGTCGAAAAATTCAAGTTAGGTACACCACAAGAGGCGGTTGGTCAGAAGATTTTGGTAGGTAAAAATACGGTAGAAGTAGTGGGAGTAGTAAAAGATTTTCAATTTCTTAATGTAATGAGAGAAATAGAACCTTTAATGCTTAGAAATCGACAATCGGAATTTAACTACGCCACTATTCGAATCAGCGGTAACAACCAACAGGAGACTACCAAATATCTAGAAGAAACTTGGAAAAAAGTAAACCCAACTACAAATTTCGAATATGAATTTCTTGATGAAGAATTGCTTTTGGTACATACTGTGTTTAGCAATGTTGCAAATGTTTTAGGCTTCATTGCCTTCCTAGCTGTATTTATATCTTGCTTGGGATTATTGGGTATGGCTACCTATACGGCCGAAACTCGCCGCAAAGAAATGGGTATTAGAAAAGTTCTGGGTTCTGGAGCGTTTCAGATTATCCTTTTGTTATCCAAAAACTACATTAAGATGATTGCCATTTCGGTGGTCATTGCCACTCCATTGGCTTATTTTATAAACAATTTGTGGTTAGAGTTTTTTGTGTCAAGGGTTTCTATTCGTCCATCGGTTTTGATTTTCGGCATATTTATATTACTCGCAATAAGCTCCTTAACTGTTCTATCACAAGCATGGAGAGCAGCCAAAGTAAATCCTGTGGAGTCTTTGAAGGCAGAGTAAACAATCTTTTAACATTAAAACAATGATAAAAAACTACATCAAAATCGCTTGGAGAAGCCTTGTGCACAACAAAGTGTACAGTGGCATCAACATTATGGGTCTTAGTATTGGACTGGCCGCTGCAATGCTTATTGTACTTTATAGCAAAGACGAGGTGAGCTATGACCGATTTCATGCAAATGGAAATAGTATTTATCGGGTTGTAAACCAATGGATAAGTCCGGATGGAAGTATAAAAAGTAAGGATGGCAACACAGGACATTTTCAAGGACCCAAATTCAAAGAGAGTATTCCTGAAGTGGCGGCTTTCGTGAGGTTAAAATCTGATAACCGAAACATCAGACATCAAAACGAAATCAGCAATATAGAAATGTTAGCAGTGGACGCTAACTTTTTCTCCGTATTTACTTTCCCGCTGGTTGCTGGAAATCCAAAAACGGCTCTATTAGAACCTAAATCTATAATTCTTTCGGAAGTAATGGCTCAAAAATATTTTAAAACAACGGATATATTGGGTAAAAACTTAGAACTAATTGAAGACGACAAATTTGTGCCATACAAAATCACAGGCGTGTCCGAAAATTGTCCGCAAAATTCTTCCATAAAATTTGATTTCCTGATTCCTCAAGTAGTAGAAAATTCTGTTTATGCCAACAACGACAATTGGTTTAATTTCTTTCAGAATACGTTTCTCGTCTTACAACCAAATGCGAACCAGCAAGCTGTTGAAGCCAAAATGAAACGAGTTTTTGAAGCAGATGCTAAAGAGGCCATACTAAATATGAGAGAAAAATATGATGTAAAAGAAACCACAAAGTTTCTTCTGCAGCCTTTCGCAGAAATGCACCTTAGCACCGACTACATAGCTAGCAATGGCCTGAGAGATGCCAGCAACCCAACGTTTTCGTATATTTTGGGTGGAATTGCTATTTTTATACTGATTATAGCCTGCATCAATTTTGTTAATTTGACAGTGGCTCGTTCTATCAAACGAGCAAAAGAAATCGGAGTGAGAAAAGTTGTAGGTGGCAATAGAAAACAACTCATCATTCAGTTTTTGGGTGAATCTTATATCCTAAGTTTTTCTGCATTTATCATTGCCATATTACTAGTTGTTCTGGTGTTGCCAATATTTAATCAGCTGGCCAATAAGTCTTTAGCCTTAAGTTATCTTTTTGATTTTAAATTAATTGTTTCTTATGTCTTGCTTTTTGTTATAACAGGTTTGTTGGCAGGTATTTATCCGGCATTGGTTTTGTCGGGTTACGAACCTGTAAAAACACTTTATGGAAGATTCAATTTCACAGGCAAAACCTATCTTCAAAAGTCCCTTGTAGTTTTACAATTTGGCCTTGCCTCGTTTTTGATAATTGCTACTTTGGTGATATATACGCACTTCAACTATCTTACATCTAGTAATTTAGGATATGACGATAAGGATTTAATTAAAGTTGAGAAATGGAATATGACAAAACAGGAAGCCGATTTGTTTAGGCAAGAATTAATTGAAAATCCGAACATTATAGAAGTTGCCCCAAAAAACGGAGGATCTTGGGGAACAGGAGCTAAAGTAAACGGCGAAACTTCAATGAATTTTGCTTATGAAACCGTCAATACTGCCTATTTGGGACTTTTGAAAATCCCTTTGGTGGAAGGTAGAAACTTCTCATCCGAATTTCCTTCGGATTCTACAAAGTCTGTTTTGGTCAACGAAACGTTTGTCAAACAAGCTGGTTGGAAAAATCCTTTGGGCCAAGTAGTGAATTTTTTCTATAACAATGATGAAAAATATCAGGTTATTGGTGTGGTAAAAGATCATCATTTTGCTTCGCTTAGTCAGAAAATTGAGCCACAATTATTTACTATGAAACCCGGTAATGGGTATGGACAAGTTTATGTGAAAATTAGACCCAATACTGAAACCGCTAGTTTGAAATACATCGAAAAGACCTTCAAACAGATTTTCCCTTTAAGCTCCTATTCTTATTCATTTAAAGAAAAAGAGAATCTTAAAAGTTATGAGTCAGAGTCAAAGTGGAAAGACATTATATTGTTTGGAGCTATTTTGACCATTTTTATTTCTTGTATCGGTTTGTTTGGCTTGGCTACTTTATCTGCCGAAAAACGTACGAAAGAAATAGGCGTAAGGAAAGTCATGGGAGCTTCTGTAACAAGTATTGTAAAATTGCTTTCAACTGATTTCTTAAAGTTGGTAAGTTTATCGTTTGTCATTTCATTTCCTTTGGCTTATTTGGCCAGCCAAAAATGGCTTGAAAACTATCCTTACAGAGAAGCTTTTAATTGGTGGATCTTCGGTTTTACTGCCATGACAACTATTGTAATCGCACTGCTCACAGTAGGTTGGCAATCCATCAGGGCAGCATTGATGAATCCGGTGAAGAGTTTGAAAACGGAGTAAATAGGTGACTTGAAAACTGATTAATCGGGTATAAAAGCGACCAATTTCCCAATAAAAATTAACAAAATTATGATAAAGAATTATTTCAAAATCGCCTATCGCAATTTGTTTAAAAACAGATTATATTCTTTGATAAACATTGG
The DNA here is from genome assembly GCF_024343675.1 of Lacihabitans sp. CS3-21. Taxonomy (GTDB): domain Bacteria; phylum Bacteroidota; class Bacteroidia; order Cytophagales; family Spirosomataceae; genus Leadbetterella. The sequence goes on along the minus strand of NZ_RJUD01000113.1, from coordinate 176,838 downwards.
AGGACTTGCTCTGGGCATGGCTACGGCATCCCTACTGTTTTTGTGGGTGCAAAACGAAATGAGTTTTGATTCTTTTCATAAAAAATCAGATCAGATTTACCGTATAAACACCCACCTCAAAATAAATGATACTGAAACCTGGCACTGGGCATCAACTCCTTACAAATTAGCCGATTATCTGAAACAAACTTTCCCAGAAATCGAAAATAGCACACGACTTTTTACACCTTGGGGAGACTTCAACTTTGTCATAAATCACGAAGTTTTTGCTGAAAAAAAAGTGGCATTTGTGGATAGTCATTGGTTTGAGGTTTTTGATTATGAATTTATAAAGGGAAGCCCCGAAAACTTCAAGAAAGATTATTTTTCGATGATTATTTCTGAGAAAAAGGCACAAGAACTATTTCCTGACGAAAACCCAATCGGAAACGTAATTCAGCATGATTCATTGATGTATGTGGTAGGTGCTGTGGTAAAAAACAGTCCCTCAAATTCTAGTTTTCAACATGACTTCATCTTTAACAATGCCTCCAGAATGAGCAATCCGAACGTTGCTAAAAACGATGAACAATGGAATAATTTCAACTATCAGACCTATATACTGAGTTCTTCCAGGCTCAATCCTAAAACTACCTCAGAGAAGCTTACAAAATTCCTAAAAAAGACTCGAAATTCGGAAGAAGACAATACCCATCTGGAACTCCAAAAATTAACAGATGTTCATTTCGATAATATATTTCAATCCACCGGTTTGGCTTCTGCAGGAAACAAAACCATAGTGAACATTTTTACATTGGTGGCCATTTTTATTTTACTTATAGCGAGCATCAATTACATCAATCTTACCACGGCAAAGGCCTCACAAAGAATCAAGGAAGTGAGTATCAAAAAAATGATTGGGGCTACCAAAATAGGCTTGTTTTATCAGTTTATTCTGGAATCATTTATCACCAGTTTTATAGCCGCCGCCATAGGACTGATGTTGATATATTTCGATATGCCTTTGTTAAACGACATTTCAGACTCAAATTTTTCTTTCCAAAACAACCCCATTGTTTTCTATATTTTAACAAGCATTGCTATCGTTTCGGTCTTTCTTACAGGTATTTATCCTTCCTTGTTTATTGCATCATTTAATCCAATTCAATCTATTAAAGGAGCTTTGGGTGTTGATACTAAAAGCAGTAGTTTCAGAAAAGGTCTTGTGGTTTTTCAATTTACATTCACTGTTGTCCTATTGATGTCCACTTTGCTTATTTTCAGGCAATTAAAATTCATTCAAAACAAGCCTCTGGGTTATGAAAAGGAGCATATTTTCACCATAACGATTCCCTGGAATGTTCCAAATTCCTCGAATTTGTGTAAAACCATGGTTGATTTATTAAAAAAGGAAAGTAGTATAAAAGACGTTACGATTTCTAATTCAAGCATTGTAAATGTTTTGAATACCCATAGCGGAAGCCTCAATTGGCCTGGTAAGGATACCACCTGGAATCCAACAACTTCTTTGCTGGAAATTTCTCCTAATTATAAAAAATTCTTTAACCTAAAACTCACAGAAGGTCGCTGGATTACCGATAGTAAAGCCGATGAAAACAATTCTATTTTGAATGAAACTGCGATAAAAGAATTCAAAATCCCGAAACCATGGATAGGTCAAATTTTTGAAGCAAATGGCCGTAAAGGTGAAATAGTGGGTATTGTAAAAGATTTTCATTTCAGAAGTTTGAAGGAGGCCATCACTCCGCTCGTACTTTTTTATAACAATGAAGGCTACATGAGTACCATAAATGTGAAAGTTCTCCCAGGTCAATATCAAAATGCACTTGCTTTTGCCCAGGCAAGCTGGAAAGAGCTAGCACCCAACAACATAATGAATTACGAGTTTTTGGACGACACTTTCAATAATTTGCACAAAAACGAAAGCAAACAGCTTAAAATGTTCAATGCTTTCGCAGCAATAGTTTTGTTGATTTCTTGTTTCGGACTTTTTGGTCTAGCAACATTTGCGTCAGAGGTCAGAATCAAAGAAATTGGCATCAGAAAAGTGATGGGAGCAAGTGTGGGCAGCATCGTTCATTTGCTTTCAAAGGATTTCCTGATTCTGGTAATTGTTTCTATTCTTGTTGCATCTCCAATTGCTTGGTGGGCCATGGACAAATGGTTGCAGCAATTTGCCTATCATATCAATTTTGATGCATCGATTGTTCTTTTGGCTAGCACGTTGGTTGTCGCTATCGCCTTTTTAACAGTAAGTTACCAGGCAGTTCGAGCAGCTTTTATGAACCCAGTAAAGAGTTTGAAAACAGAGTGAAATTTCCACTTCATTTACTAAATGTCACCCAAATGTCGTGTAAATGTAGTTTCAGTCTTTTTTCAATACATTTACATTTGCAATCAAATAAAACAATAGGATGAAGACAGGACATTTGATTAAAACACTAAGATTGAAAAAAGGCATAACGCAAGAAGAATTAGCAGAAAAAACTGAAATAAGTGTCCGAACCATCCAACGTATTGAAAATGGTGATGTGGATCCGCGTGCTTATACTTTGCAGTCTATTGCAGCTGCTTTGGAGGTAGATTTTGAAGTGCTTAATATTTATGAAGCAGACCAAAATGACAATGAAACCAAAAAGTGGTTGCCATTATTGCATTTAAGTGGCTTACTTTTAACCATCATTGCCCCCATTTTAGTCTGGATTTATAAGAAAAATCGAATTGAAAATATTAATACCCATGCTTATGATGTGATTAATTTTCAACTTAGCATGTCTCTATATTTGCTTCCTTGTTTGCTTTTTTCTATTCACCCTATTTCATTATTTTTTGCAGTTTTTAGTCAGTTATACATTGTCATTAATACTGTAAAAGTAAATAACGGACAAGCTTATAAATATCCCTTAAATATTAAGTTTTTGAAGCCATCAAAGGTGCTTTAACGAGTATTTTCTTTACTTAGAAGACAGTTTAAAAGTTAAATAAAGTTAAGCCATTTTATCTCATTGGTTTTCTTTTTTATCTTTAATCAAGGAAAATTACCTTTTTGCAAATGCTTAAAAACTACCTAAAAATCGCTTGGAGAAATCTAAAAAAACGCAGGTTTTATTCTTTCATTACCATCTTTGGTCTTTCCATCGGCCTTACTTTTTCGCTTTTGATAGGGAGCTATGTTTGGCGTGAAATACAAACCAACGGAAACTTGAAAAATGCCCCGAATCAATACATGATTCAGAGCAAATGGAAAAAGGAAAACATGGGTATTGAGATTACCTCCCTGGGTGCAGTTGCAAAGGCTCTCAAAGATTATTATCCCAATCTAGTGGCCAATTTTTATCGTTTTGATGGTGTTTCCACAGTGGTTTCGAAAGGAGAAAAAGTGTTCAGGGAAAGTGTTCAGCTGGGCGATTCCACATTTTTGAGTATGTATGGTTTCTCACTTCTACATGGTGATAGCCGTTCAGCACTATTACAGCCCAATTCCATGGTTATTTCGACTGATCAAGCCATCAAATATTTTGGTAAAACCGATGTGGTTGGAAATTCCTTAAAACTGGAGTCATTTTCTGGTGGGAATGCTGAATTCACTATAACTGGCGTACTGGAAAAAGTACCTTTTAATTCCATCACAAATCTTACTGGAACAGAAAGCGGCCTCCCGATTATCATGTCTTTTAAAAATGCCAATTTTTTCGGTAGAAATCAATACGATTCTTGGTTTAATCCATACATAGCCAGCTATTTAGAGCTAAAAGAAGGTGTTAAGCCAGAGGCCGTAGAAAAAGCCATTTCGCAATTGGTGGCTACTCATTCTACCCCGGAAATTTTTCAAAATCTTGTACCGAAATTAGTACCTATTAAAGATGTATATCTAGAAGGAAATGGTGGTTTGGTTAGAAAAACGGTTTGGACATTGTCTTTGGTCGCCATTTTTATTTTGCTAATGTCTGTGGTCAATTATGTCAATATTTTTGTAGGTGCAGCATCCTCGAGACTTAAAGAAATAGGCGTGAGGAAAGTTATGGGAAGTACCAAAAAACAATTATTGTTTCAGTTTTTGGCAGAATCCATTCTCATAGCTTTATTTAGCTTTTTGTTTTCGCTCGTTTTGTATCAAATATTCCGCCCAGTTTTTGAGGGAATTTTAGAAAAAGAGATTGTTTCTATCTTTTCTGCCTCTCCATTTTTTTATCTTTCAAGTTTGTTGTTGACTTTATTAATTGGTTTGTTATCAGGAATATATCCTGCATTTGTGTTGTCAACTTTGCCATCCGTTGATTCCATGAAAGGAAAGTTAAAATCAGTAAAAGAAAACGTGTTCTTCCGAAGAGCTTTGATAGTTTCTCAATTTTCTGTTGCCATTTTTGTTTTTGGCGGGGCGTTGGTTATTTCAAAACAAGTCAACTATTTTTTTACAAAAGACTTGGGCTACACCAAATCCTCGGTTTTGAGTGTGAAAGTTCCCCGTGACTGGTCACCTGAAGGGGTGGAAAAAATGGAAACTATAAGAAATGAAATGGCCAAATTGAAAGATGTAAACAGTGCCAGCCTCTCGTGGGTAATTCCCGATGGCAATTTTGGACAGACAAACGGAATTTACAGAGTAGGCCAAGACTCAACAGATGCGGTTTTCACACCTTTATTATTTACGGATGAAAAATTTGCCGAGACTTACAAAATCAAAATGCAAGGTGGTCAATTCTTCAACGCCGATGGAAAAGCCTATCAACGAGGACAAATTGTATTAAATGAAGAAGCTGCAAAGTCTTTGGGTTATAAAGATCCGCAAGAGGCCGTTGGAAAAAATATATGGATGCATTCTACACCTTCAATTTTCACTATTTCTGGCGTTTGTAAAAATTTCCATTTTGAGTCGATGCACAAAGCTATCGGACCTGTGGCCTTCATGCCTGTGCGGGACAATAATTTTTTCAGATATTTAAGTTTCCAAATCAAACCCGGAAATCTCCCCGAATCACTCAAAAACATTGAAACCAAATGGAAGACCTTTTTACCGAATGCCCCTTTTGAATACAAGTTCATAGACGAAACGCTCCAAAAACTATATCAAACCGAAATCCAGCTGAAAAAAGCGGCTCATTTGGCCACTATTTTGGCTATTTTTATAGTGCTTTTGGGGATTTTGGGCGTAGTATCGCTAAGTATTGTTCGTCGCACCAAAGAGCTGGGAATCAGGAAAGTATTGGGAGCAACCACTTTAAGTATTGTTAATTTATTCCACAAAGAATTCTCAGTTTTGATCCTCATTGCGGTACTTTTTGCATTGCCTTTTTCTATGTTTTCCATGAAAAAATGGCTCGAAAACTATGCCTACAGCATTGATTTATCCTGGATATCATTCCTTATAGTCGGATTAGTTTTCGCAGTCCTCGTTTTGTTTTTGGTGAGTTTTCAGGTTGTGAAAGCAGCCATGCTTAATCCAGTTAAGAGTTTGAAGGTAGATTGATAAGGGAAGAAGGGTATAGGTTTTTGGCGACTGACCAACGATTGAATGATTGACGGTAATTATTTTGAATTAATATTTTAAAACAAATTAAAAATCAAACACTAATTTCAAGGTATTGAATTTTTACTACTTTGAATTCCGTAAAAAAACTTATATTCGCAAAAGTCCACGATAATGTGGATTCAAAACATTTTCAACCCTATCATAATGCTTAAAAAAATCATCTTTCTGTGGCTGACAATTGCCGCAATCCCTGCTCATAGTCAAAGTTTGGAGGCACCTAAAATTGATAAGGAATTTCTGGACAAAATTGAATCCCTTGCACCGGCTAAAGCTAAAATTCAAGCACCCAAACGTAAGCTTTTGGTGTATTCGCAGCACACCGGTTTTTACCATTGGACCATCCCTCATAACGACGAGTTGCTGAAAATTATGGCCAAAAAATCTGGAGCTTTTGAGGTCCATATCGCTCATGATATTGAGAGTTTTGAAAAGAAAAACCTGAAACAATACGACGCTGTCATTTTCAACAATTGCAATCCTTCAGGCCCCAAAAGAGATTTGTTTTATGATCTCTTGAAAATGAGAAGCAGCCTCAGCGAAAAAGAAATAGAGGCCAAAGCCAAAGTGTATCAGCAAAATTTCATGGATTATATTGCCAAAGGAGGCGGCCTTTTCATCATGCATGGTGCCATTACGGTACAAAACAATGACATGGAATTCAGTCGCCTCACAGGTGGTAGCTTTGATTACCACCCGAAACAACAAACAATTCACCTCAAAGAAGTGGACAAAAACCATCCATTGGTGGCAGCTTTTCATGGCGATGGATTTACGCATGTGGATGAGCCATATTTTTTTAATAATGCTTATAAAGAGCACAATTTCAGACCGCTACTTTACATGGAAAGCAAAGATATCACTGGCAAACGCGACCAAGCACATGACGACATCGTGTATTTGGCATGGGTAAAACGCCATGGCAAAGGCCGCGTACTTTATAGCTCCATGAGCCACAATATCCAAAGTGCCTACCAAGCTGAGCTACTGGAGTTTTTTCTCGACGGCATCCAATACGTGACCGGAGACCTGAAATGTGATGACAGCGTGATGGGCAAATAAAGATTTTTGAGAAGGCCTAAATGTAGAATCGATTATCTCATTTTTTATAAAGAATTTGACTAGTATTCTTTATTGTCCGATTGGTTTTTCTTCAAGGAATACACGCTCAAGTTGAAATTCTGAAGAAACAAAGTCATAAGGTTTTGTAAGGAGGAAATAACTATTTGTGAAGTAATATTCCAGGAAACTTTGCATAGAATTAAGAAGTTCTTTCTACCTGAGGAAAAAAACTCAAAATCATTAAACAAATAGATTTTTGATAAAAAAAGGCTTGAATAGGCAAATAGCGAGTTGTTAGATTTGGTAGAATGCTTAAGCATCCTACCAAATTTTGCATTAATTTATTTCGCCACCAAAAACTTATTCACATCTAACCAATGTGTGAAGGCATCAAACCATTTGTTGCTTGTGCGGTTGGGATTTCCTAGACCGAATCCATGGCCGCCATTTTGGTAAAGGTGAAACTCGACAGGAATGCCGGCTTTAAACCACGACTCAACAACACCAAACTGACCTCTAAAAAGAAAATCGTCTGAGGCTATTGCTACGAACATCGGTGGAGCATTTTTTGGAACTTCCACAGGCCCCATGCCACCGTAAATCGGACCAATAAATGCCAATTTCATAGTTTTAGAATGCAAAGTAGAATGCATGGTTAGTCCTGCACCAGCTGAAAAACCAATCATACCAATTCTTTTGGTATCTACGCCCCATTCTTTGGCTCTGTTGATAATCATGGCGTATGCCGCTTCTGCATCTTGAAGTTGGTTGTCGAGGTTTCGCTGAGGTGCTGGTGGGGGAGTTGCGGCCTTTGAACCATCAGATGGTGCAGGTGCAGGAGTACGCGGTCGATTCATCCAAGCCGTGAAATCTTCTAGCTTTTCAGGCGTTGGATTGAGTCTATATTTCAAAACAAAAGCAGCAATACCCTGTTTTGAAAGAGCCTCGGCCACTTCCCAACCTTCGTTTCCCAATGATAGCCAACTGAAGCCACCACCTGGGGCTACGATTACCGCTGTACCGTTTGCCTTACCAGGTTCAGGCAAAAATGGTGTCAAAGTAGCTTTTGTAATGTTTCGGGCCATTGGATCGCCCCACTGGCGAAACCAAGTTTCAGATGCAGGTTGGTTTTCAACTCCACCTGTTCCAAGCGGAATAGCCTTAGGTTCATTTGGGGTCTCCAGCGGATAAATTGTACCATCTTGAGCTAGGGCAACTTTCGAAAATGCAAGTGCAGTAAATACACAAGCCAATTTCATAATTTTTTTAATACTTAATTCCATTTTCTGATATTTTAAGGTTGAGAATTCAAATATAGTGTATTTTTGACACGTTTTAATAATTTGTAATTAATTATATTTCTTTACCAAAAAAAAGTAATTTAACCTTGATATTCTAAGTTAGAACTACATAAAATGCGATACAGAATTTTTATATGAAAAATGCCCTAAACCGAAGATCATTTATAAAAGGAATTACAGTCTCTTCCGCCTTAATTCCATCCTTATCTTTTGCTAATATGCAATCAAAATACGAAGGCAAAAAAATTAAAGTAGCCTTAGTTGGCCTTGGTAGATATGCAGAATACGTGGCAGATCAAATGAAAGATTGCCAATATTGCATAGTGGCCGGACTCGTTAGCGGAACACCCTCGAAGTTGGAATCATGGGGAAAAACCTACAATGTACCCTTAAAAAACAGGTATAATTATGAGAATTTTGATAAAATCAAAGACAATCCAGACATAGACTTGGTGTACATCATTTTGCCTAATGCCATGCACAAAGAATACGCCATCAGAGCAGCAAAGGCTAAAAAACATGTGCTGGTTGAAAAACCAATGGCAGTAAGTGCTGCCGATTGCTTGGAAATGATTAAAGTTTGTAAAGACAACAAAGTTCAATTGGCCATGGGTTATCGTCTTCATTTTGAGCCTTATAACATGGAAATGATGCGACTGGGGCAGAAACAGATTTTCGGTAAAGTTAGAGTGGTTGAAGCTTCATTGGGATATTTTGCTGGCCAAAAAGGAGAGTGGAGATTAAATAAAAAACTGGCTGGTGGCGGACCGTTGATGAATCTTGGCGTGTATTGTGTGCAAGCTGGTAGGTATATCACAGGCGAAGAGCCCATTGCAGTCACTGCTCAGTTTGGGCCAGTTCTACGAAAAGAATTGTTTACAGAAGTGGAGGAATCTATTACTTGGCAAATGGAGTTTCCAAGTGGAGCAGTTTGTACATCTACTTCAACGCTTGCTGCGGGTATTGACAGGCTATATGCAAGTGCCGAAAACGGCTCGTTTGAACTGAGCCCTGCCATCAGTTATGGCCCATTCAAAGGCCGAACACGTGAATCAGAAATGGATTTTCCGCAAATAAACCAGCAAGCTGCCCAAATGGATGCCATCAGCAAAGTTATTCTGGAAAATAAACCTATGCCTGATCATATCTCGGGCCTTGAAGGTTGGAAAGATATGAAGGTTTTAGATGCTATTTACAAAGCTGCAGAAACTGGGAAAAAAGTGATGATTTAGAAATATTTATATCGCTCCATATTGTTAGAAACTTCTAGCAATCGTCTTCTTGAAATCTGGATTTCTGAACCATCAGAAATCCAGATTCTTTTTGTTTTAGGTGAAAAATCAGAACAGAAGTTCAGATTTACGATACATGATTTACTGACTCTCACGAACGGAAATTCCAGAGAATTTTGGTAGTTTTTTAATGTATAAGCCATCAATCTGGAGCTGCCATCTTCAAAAACAAACTTGGTATAATTCTGAATAGCTTCGAGCTTGATTACGTCGTCTTTTGCATTTTCAATGAGCAATAAATGATTTTGGCGGGGTTTGTTTTTCATTGCCTTGCTAAAGTTATTTATTTATTCAAAAGGGATTCAATTTTATCCAAACGGCTTTCAAGTTTGTCATTGATATTTTTCAAATCACCGTTGGCCTTTCTTAAATCATCAATCATTTTTTGTTGTTCTTTCAAGGCCTCCACCAACACTGGTGTAAGCTTGGCGTAATCTACTGATTTGTATCCTTTTTCGTCGGTAAAGACCATTTCGGGAAAGATTTCCTCTAATTCTTGAGCTATAAAACCGATTTGACGACTATTTGAAAAATTATTTTCTTTAAACTCATCTATACGCCAATCATAATGTAAGCCATTAAGAGTTAAGACTTTACTAAGTGGATTTTCAATTTTAGAAAAATTCTTTTTATAACGAACATCTGAACAAGCTGTGATTGCCCCTGAAGTATTGCAGATGGTTCCCGAAACCCTAAGATTTCCAAAAACATGAAGTTTTTCGGTGGGCGTTCCGTTTCCAATTGCAACATTTCCGAGTGTTCCTAAATCACTGATATAGACATTAGCTCCATCTTTACCTCCTCTAATAAATGTATGCTCGGAAGTAGAATAATTGAAATGAGAAGCATGTGTTGTGCCATTAAATGCAGCAGTACCATTGACACCCGTACCACGTGACACATGCAAAGACGCCGTTGGATTATTATTTCCGATTCCTACATCGCCATCTTTGTCAATTAATACCCTATCAATTTGAGTAATGTTTGTATTTTGAGTGCCACTTGTGGGGGAATTATAAATTCTAATAAGACCTGTAGTTGGGTCCATGCTTATACCCCCTACATATCCATCACTAAGTGGTTTTCGCCCTGCGTTATAGTATCCATTAAAACTTATTCCTGGCCAGTTACTTTCGATTGATACACCCTGCTCTTCATTTCCAAAAATAGCATGCGTATTTCCTATTTTTGAATTTACAGTAAAATTTGTTCTTAGCGAGTTATATCCTACAGACCCAAAAAGTATTTTTTCATCACTAAAAAAATTGACATTAGACTTCACAAAAGACATTGACCCATCCGTATAAAACCTTAAAAAATTATTGGCTCCACTACTTATCGTTAAGTAGTCTTCAGTAAACATATAATTTGAATTAGTACTAAAAATCTTAAATAATGGTGTACTACTTCCTGTATTTAAAAAATTTATTGATGATTGCCCATTAATTGGACCAAATGCGGTAGAAGTACCCAAATTATAAAGATTAATTTCTGAATTTCCAGAGCTAACATTACTGGTTGCATTTCCGAGAAGGTCGAGCCTTGCAGTACCATTTTTTATGATTTTGATATGCTCTGGACTTGATGGAGAAATCGTAATCGACTGCCCAAATGCAAAATTGATTGCAAAAAGAGTAATAATGATGATTTTTTTCATGGAAATAATAAGTTTAGTTGAAAAACATACAAATTTCCGCAAACCATTCATTCTCGTCAATCGAATAAATATATGGTTTTTACCTTCAAGTCAAATCAGAAATTATATGGTTTCTCGTTTATCCAATGAAATCCCCTGGTCATCAATCTAGAATTGCTTGTGTTTTTTCGTAAGAAAATCAGTTCTTTATTTTTAATCATTTCCGATAAACGCAGGGTGTCCTGATGCATTTTGTAAGAAAATTGGAATATGGAGTCTTTCGAGACCACATTGGTAAGCTTTATTTGCTTTTTCAGACTGTCTATTTCGACTGAAAAAGTATTGGTGGTTCCATTGGAATTATAGGCCCTGAGCAAATCGTTGTAAACAAAATTTATCTTTGACCAGCTATTGGTGGAGTCGTTGCTAGAAAAGCTTTTTTCATAATATCCAAAAAGAGCATGTTTTGGTGTATTAAAATCTTGATTATAAGCACTATTGGTCAAATAGGCTATCACAACCAGAGAAAAAAAGATAAAAAGATATTTCACAGAAAGCAGACCGATATTTAAATATAGATTTGAGAATCTGTAGGCTCTCTGGACTTTTAAAGTGACTGGATTTTGCGTAAAAAAGAACCGTATGAGGTCTTTTAGATTGAAGAACAATATATAGGCGGTCGTCAGAAATAAAGTAGTCGAGAAAATTTTGACAGGGACATCATAGAAATAATTAATAGCCATCACGTTTGCAGTGGTCATGATGGTGATAATAGCCCCAAGTGTGGCTGTCCGTCTCCAAAATAACAACGCTGCTAAAAGCTCCGCAATGCCCATAAAAATATTGTATCCTTTAGAAAAGCCCAAAAAAGTCCAGGCTAAACCCATCGGACTAGACTCTCCATAGTTTTGCATCAGTCTGTAAGGGCTTGGATAAGGAAACTGCATTTTCCAGATTTTTATCATTCCGTAGTCTATTAAAGCACTTGCAACATAAAACCTCAGTGCCACCATAAACCAATAATTTAATCGGTCATAATTAGTATTCCTAGTAGAAAATACTCCCCAAATAACTGATCCAACGATTGCCAATATCAATATAAGTAATACAAGAACCCAATTGTAAGTAGTGTCTCCGCTGCCGTTTTCGAACGTTACGATGTCATAAGGCACAATACCCAAGGTTTTGGAAATTAATGGCACCAACCAATGTAGAAATTGCCCAACAAAGGGTAAAAACCTTCCAAAAAAATCTACAAAAATGATTTGCCCAAAAAATAAAGAAATGAATCTAAAACCGATTCGTTGAGCTGCGTTCCAATCGTTTTTCATGGTTATATTATTTTATCGCGAAAAAATATCTTTTTGATTAATATATACTTAATTAAAAATTTCGAATCATACCAGCCTGTCTTTCAAGGCTTTCACCACCGCTTCCGACTTCGAATTGACATGAAGTTTTTTATAAATATTATTAATGTGGCTACGAACCGTACCCATGCTAATGTAGCAATTAGAAGCTATCATTTTGTAAGAGTCGCCGTCAACGAGACATTTCAAAATGTCCAGTTCTCGTTCGGAAAGGTTGTTTTCTGTATTCTTAACGACTTTAGGCTGTGCAAAAAACTCCAAAACCTTTCGTGCAATAGCTGGTGTCATGGGTGAGCCACCGTTATAAATTTCATGTATAGCCTCAATGATTTCGATGATTTTAGATTTTTTAAGCAAATAACCAGAAGCACCAGCTTGTAAAGCACTAAAAAGTTTGTCGCGGTCTTCAAATACTGTCAAAATCAAAATGTTGACATTTTCATATTGCTCTTTTACCAATTTTGTGGCCTCTATGCCATTCATGAGTGGCATATCTACATCCATCAGAATTACGTGAGGAAGGGCATTTTTACAATTCCGAAGAATTTCAATCGGTGATTCATAAGCACCAAGAAATTCAAACTCCTCCGAACTTTGCAGCAAATGAGCCAAACTGGTTCTGAGCGTTAAGTTGTCTTCGTACAATGCTACTTTTATCACGTTTTGGCTCATTTTTTATTGGGACAAAGTGAATACTATTTTTCTAAGAAATCAATCGTATAAATATATGATTTTCTATTTTATTGGTAAAAACAAAGCAACCTCAGTGCCTTTTTCCAGAACACTATTTACCAATAGTCTGGCTCCAATTTTTTCAGCTCTTATTTGCATATTTCTTTGGCCATTTCTAAGGGATTCGGACTCTTTATCAAATCCAATTCCATCATCTGAAACCTTCATAATCAAATCATTATCAATTAAAAGAGCACATATTTGGGCATTTTTACATTCGCTATATTTCAAAAGATTATTGATTGCTTCCTTCAGAATGAGATAAATATCACGACGTTTGGACATATCAATTTTAATATTTTCCAAATTAGTAGAAAAGTCGAATTTGAAGTCTATGTCTTTGGACTCAAAAAGTGGAATAGCATAAGATTTTAATCGGGTTTCAAGATTATAAAACTCATCGTTGTCGGGGTTGATGGTCCAGATGATTTCATCCATTTTCTCGATCACATTCCTAGCATCGTTGCTTACTTGGGTCATGATATCTGGCTTAAAATGTTCCTTTGTTCGTTCTTGAGCAACCAATTCTGATAAAATTGAGATACTACTCAAAGTACTTCCAATCTCATCGTGGAGGTCTGCGGCTATTTGATTCCTAAGTTTTTGTTGACTTTCAAGGCGTTTGTATTTATTCCTATTAATTATGGAAATCACCAAAATGACGGAAATTATTAAAAGTAAAATACCACCGACTAAAATGGCATTTCTTTGGAAAATTGAATTTTTATTAGCCAGCCCTAACAATTTTATATCTGAATCTTGTTTTTCTTTTTCAAGCATGTTGATTTTAATTAGAAGTTTTTTTGAAAAAAGCGAATCATCAATTGCGTTTGCTTTAATTTTATAATCAAGGGCTTTTTGATAGTTTTTAGATAGAGAGTTAATTTCACTTAATATTTCATAATCTTCAAATTGACCATATTCGAACTTGTCTTTCTTATCAATCTCTAACTTTTTGGAAAAATAGTTTTCCGCCAAATAATAGTCCTTTTGGAGAAAGTAATAATATCCCAAACCACCATATACTTGCGATCTTCTAGTATCAATGTTTAGTTTTTCGGCCAGTTCTTTTGATTTTTTCAGATATACATAAGCTTCAGGAAACTTGGATTGGAGTATAAATATTTGAGCATAGCCTGTCCAGGCGTTTATTACTATGGATTTTCTACAATACTTTAATGCAAAAAATTCAGCTTTTTTTAAATGGTGTAATGCTTTGTCAAGGTTTTTTGCAGTTATTAAGTGATTAACAATCTGAAATTCACCCAAAAACCTCATAGTTAAATCAGTATCTAAGTAGGTATATTTCAATAACTTATCGTTCATTGTCAGGGCCTTCGAAACGTCTGTAGTTAAGTAAATATTACTTATACCGATATAAGCTTGTGTAACTGATTCTGTTAAATTATACTTTTCGGTCAAATCAGTAGCTCGGATAAAGTAACTTAAAGCTTTGTCTAAGAGACCATCATGGTAATAGCTGTTTCCAATTCCAGCATAAACTTTCTGAAGAAGGCTTTTTGATAAATTATGTTTATGAATTAACTTTTCAACTCGCTCAAGAGATTCTAAAGAAGCTTTAGATTTACTGTCTCGAAGATAAAGTATGCCGTCATACCAGCATAATCTAGCATAGCCTTCAAAATCACCAATTTTTAGTGCTACTGGTTTTACGATTTTCAAGATAGAGTCTGCTTTTTTTACATTGTCTAATGGATTTACTAAAAACCAAATATAATTTTCAGCATTTTTTATATATGCTTTGTTTTGAGGAGAAGTCTTTAGTTTCATTTCTAATGAATCTGCAACAGACCTACAAAAGCAAATGGAAGGAAAAATCCAAAAAACAATTATTAAGTTTTTGAGGACTTTTGTCATAATTAAAACTTTATTAGTTTAACATAGCTCAACAAAGATAATTAAAAAATCAACTCGTCCACACGCGTACAAAAGTGTTCGATTTCGGACGAAAAAAATGAAATGAAAATTCATAAATACCTGATAAATAAATCACTAAACTATTGGCACAGCATTTGAAACTATTAAAACAGGGTTATGAAAAAACTATTTGTTATAATTGAAGAGGTCTCCTAAAAATATTTTCAAAACTGAATTGGAGACTTTTTCTTTTATTTTTCTCAAAAAACTATGATAAAAAACTACATAAAAATAGCTTTCCGAAATCTGTGGAAAAACAAACTTTTTTCATTCATCAATATATTTGGTTTGGGCCTCGCACTGCCATTTGCCTTGCTCTCTTTATTGCATTTGCAAAGTACATTTGAGTTTGATAATTTCCACAAAGACCCCGAGCGGATTTTCAGAATCATAACCGATGAGCAAAGTAAAGAAGGTGGAAAAACCAGTTATGCTTCTTCACCATTTTTATTAGCCGATAAACTCAGAAATGATTATGCAAGTACAGAATTTGCTACTAAAACCATCAGAGAATTTGGCTGGGAACTCAATAATCGACTAAAAAGCTTTCGTGTAAATCAAATATATGTCGAACCTGATTTTTTCAAAATATTTAATTTCAAATTAGAAAAAGGAGTATATCCAATAGAGCCTAACACCCTAGTTATAAGCCATGAAATTGCTGAAAAGTTCTATAAAAATTCAAATCCCATCGGGCAGATTCTATCTCATCCTACTTATGGTTCTTTTAAAGTAACGGGTGTTTTGATGCCTTTCAAGAAAGAAACGCAGTTTAGAAGTGACGTAATGGTTTCTATGGCTACCTACACAAATAGAAATAAGGAATCAGCGAGTTCAAAGGCGTGGGGAGTATATGAAAGCTACACTTTTGTGAAGTTAAAGCCCAACGTGAAATCGACTTCTTTGGATGTGGCGATTGCTCAAATCGCAAAAAATACCAATCTGAATTTGGCGACTTTAAAGAAAGCAAATGAATTTAGGAAACAAGCACTTTCTGACATTTCGCCAAGTAAGGAGAACCTCCAAAATAATCCTTATGTAGAAAATTGGAGTGATATTTATGTCAATTTTTCTATCCCGCTAATGATTTTGCTTTTAGCGGGCTTTAATTACACCAACCTCACATTGGCCAGATCATTGAATCGTTCCCGAGAAGTCGGCGTCAGAAAAGTAATGGGAGCAGTTAGGTCCCAGCTCGTTTTTCAGTTTATTTGCGAAGCTGTCATTATTGCATTTTTTGCGTTGGCCATTGGCACGCTGATACTTTTGCTCATGAAAGAATATATTCATGTGGAGTGGGTGACCTGGAAAGTAGACAATCCATACATAATCATGGTACTTTTTGGGCTTTTCACATTGTTTTTAGGTATTACAGCAGGAAGTTTGCCAGCATGGGTTTTGTCTAGTTTTCAGCCAGTAAAAGTGCTGAAAGGCTCACTATCTCCAGCTTCGTTTGGTAAGATTAATTTTCGTAAGAGCCTGATTGTTATACAGTTTATTGTTACGTTGGGTTTTGTATTTCAGATTGGCCATATGTATAATCAGTTTAAATACATGGCTACCGAAAATGAGAATTTTAATCGAAAAGGAATCTTCAATTTGGCCATTCCGAACAAAAACTTAAAATTGATTAGCCAAGAAATTTCTGAAAACAAAAACGTAGAAAAAATAGGTTATACTTCCGTGCCATTTGGAGGAGAAACGACCAAACTCGGTATCAGAGCACAAAAACAAGGAGAAAATCAGGCATCTTACTACTATGCCACCGATAATAATTTTATCGAAAACATGCACTTAACTTTTTTAGCAGGTCAAAATTTACCTTTTTCAAGTGCTGATTCGGCTGGAAATTTTGTGGTTATTAATGAAAAAGCAGTAGAAAAACTTCATCTTGGTGGCGTGAATGACGCCCTTGGAAAAACCATTTTTATAAATGAAAACATTGAAGTACAGGTGATTGGTGTGGTAAAAAACTTTTGCCATTTTAATTATCAGTTCGAAATTCAACCTTTAGTTTTTCAATATAATCCCGATATGTTTAAGTCGTTGGTTATTCAAACCGAGGGAAAAACCGACCAAGCAGCGTTCGAAACATTTATTGAGACGCTTTGGAAAAAACAGAATTCTTATGAATCAGTTTCTTTCAGTTGGTTTGAGGATGAAATGTACGAAAGATATTATCCAGCTGAAGACATGAAAATGATGGGAATGGCCTGTTTGGTGATATTGGTGATTGCGGTGATGGGTTTGTTAGGAATGGTTATTTACACTACTGAAAAACGCATAAAAGAAATAGGAATAAGAAAAGTATTGGGTGCATCTGTGATGGAAGTGGTTAAAATACTTTCATGGAGTTTTTTGAAATTATTACTTATAGCTGGATTGATTGCCTTGCCCATTGGTATTTTTGGAGGAATATTCTTCAACGGTATCTTTATTTTCAATAATGGACTGAATTTCAGCCTGATGGTAATATTTTTTACGACTGTTCTTTTGATAGCCATACTTACCATAGCCTATTACAGCATGCGTGCTGCACTTTCAAATCCTGTTAAAAGTTTGAAAGCAGAGTAAAAATTATAATGCCGAAAAACCATTTAAAGTTTATTGCCGTATAACAATTAAACTTCATTTTGTATTTTAGCATACTTTTCAACCCAATTTGTATGAAAAAATACTTAGCTATTCTGTTTATTTCTTGTCTTGGAGCAACAGCACAGTTGCCGCAATTTAACATCCCTGCTGCCAATGCTACCCAAAAGAAAACCTACTGCAATCCCATGGATATCAACTATCAGTACAATTGGGAACAGGTCAACGATAAAATATCTTACCGCAGTGGAGCTGACCCTGTGGTAATCAATCATAATGGCGAATATTACCTTTTTCATACCATCCAGGGTGGCTATTGGCATTCCAAAGATCTTTCAGACTGGCGATATATAAAACCGAGCCGCTGGCCGATGGAAGATATGTGTGCTCCAGCTGCATGGAGCAAAGACGATACTTTGTTTCTTTTTCAATCTACTTTTCAGCAGAGACCCATTTTTTATACCACAGAACCCAAAACTGGCAAACTGGAATTTTATAACCGCTGGTTACCTCAACTCCCTAAAGACGTTGGCCCATGGGATCCTGCTCTTTTTTATGACGAAGACCTGAAAGAATGGTATATGTATTGGGGTTCCTCAAATACCTACCCCTTGTTTGGAGCTCAGCTTGATAAAGACAAAAAACTGACCTATAAAGGGGACTATAAGCCATTCATATACCTCGACCCCGTAAATCATGGTTGGGAACGCTTCGGACAAGACCATAAATCCGACATTACACCTTTCACCGAGGGAGCTTGGATGACCAAACACAATGGCAAGTATTATTTGCAATATGGTGCACCCGGGACAGAGTACAACGTATACGCCAATGGTACTTATGTGGGTGACCACCCGCTCGGGCCGTTCAAATATGCACCTTACAATCCAATTTCGTACAAACCTGGCGGCTTTATGCAAGGAATGGGCCATGGATGTACTTTCAAAGACAACTATGGAAATTACTGGAACATGGGTACACCATGGATAGCCGTAAACTGGAATTTTGAGCGTAGAATAGAGATGGTGCCAACGGCATTTGATAAAGACGGACAGATGTTTGCCAATACCCGTTTCGCAGATTTTCCGCACAAATTGCCAACAAAAAAATTGACTGATAAAGACGAGCTTTTTACGGGTTGGATGCTGCTTTCTTACAAAAAACCGACAATGACTTCTTCTCAAAAAGAGGATAAATTTAGCTCGAATTTGGTTACAGACGAAAACCCAAGAACTTTCTGGGTGGCCAATACCAACATTGCCAAAGAATGGTTGACCATAGATTTAGAAAAAGCCTGCACAGTGAATGCTTTGCAAATCAACTATACGGATTATAAGTCAGATATTTACGATTCTTCTCTCCCAAAAGTATTCATTCAATACAGAATTTATAGTTCTTTGGATGGCAAAAATTGGACAAAAATTGAAGATAATTCTAACGAAAAACGTGACCGCCCAAATGCCTATATCGAATTGCCAAAAGCCGTAAAGGCGAGATACATCAAATTTGAGAATGTGCATGTTCCGATGCCAAATTTGGCCGTGAGCGATATTAGAGTTTTTGGCAATGGCGGAGGTAGTGCCCCCGAAACACCAAAAAATCTAGAAGCCAAACGTGACAAAGACGAACGCAACGCCTTCATTAAATGGGAGAAAGTACCAGGAGCAGTAGGTTATAACATCTTGTGGGGTATAGCACCCGATAAACTCTACCAAACCTACCAAATTTGGGCCGACGAACCTTCTGAAAAAGAAATCCGAGCCCTAAACGTAGGTGTGAAATACTATTTCGCCATCGAATCTTTTAATGAAAATGGAGTGAGTAAAGTTAGTGAGGTGAAGGGAGGGATTTGAAAGTGAGGTAATTAATCTCACTTTCAAATTATCACAACTGTGAATACTTCAAAGGCTTCAAAAACACCCTGTAAATATTAGAAACTGAGTTCGCGTATTCTGGTAGTTTTGAGATACGTTTCCATTCTGGGTGATCCGAGAATTTCTTCCAGTTGGCATCACGCTCAGCCAAATCTTTGAAGGCAAGCATATAAGTGAGGCAAGGCATTTGAGGGCCAGCAATTTTTTCGCCAAACATTACCGAATGCAGACCAGTTTCTTTGAAAATCTGTAACTCACCTTCATTAAACATTTTTATTTTTCTTTGATAAGCATCTTCTATGTAGCCTTCGTATGTACGGACTTCAAATACCATTGAACCAACTTCAGGTTTTACGAGCTGAGGAATTCCAGAAAAAGCATTGAAAAAAGAAGTTTCGTATCTACTAAAAGGGACTTTATCTTGTGCTATTAAATTATAATCAGCAGAATTCTCGGCGAAAGTTTTATCAGAACTAACAGCCTTGGTTACCTTTTCGTAAGCAGACATGCTTTCATAAGGTATCAATAAATAAATTTTAGCAGGATTATCTTGGCTCCACTCTTCAAATGCACCAATGTTTTTTACACCTTGTCTGTTTAAAGCAGGCAGTAGCGACTTTTCGAGGTAATTGTGTAAACCAGAAGATGGGCTACCGAATTTCATGGTATAGACCCGCATTTCATAAAATTCGCGTTGGGCAGAAACAGAAAAGGAGAGGATAGAAAATAGAAACAAAAATAGTATTTTTTTCATTATTGAATAGTTTGAATAAGTTTGTCGTAAAAGTATTAATTTTTTAATAAACAGAATGTTTTATTTGTTACATAAGAATTGAAAGTGATGGTTTCTTTTGCATTCTTGCCCAAAAATTCGGAACATTGCGGCACAATTTTGAATCTTTATAAATGAGTTTAGTTAAAAAATTAGCAGGTGACACGGTGCTTTATGGAATGAGTAGCATCGTTGGGCGACTGCTAAACTGGCTTCTGGTGATTGTGCATACACGTGTTTTTGTACAGCCCGAACTCCTCACTGAAAACGCCCAGCTCTACACTTACGTGATTCCGCTGAACATACTTTTTACTTTTGGTATGGAGACGGCTTTTTTTAGATTTGGCTCTAAAAAAGAGGACCAAGCCGAGTATTTTAACCTTATTCTGAGTTTTATTATTGTTCTCAGTGGCGTACTTTCTTTGGGATTGATTTTGGGAGCAACCCCTTTGGTGAATGCCATGCGTTTTCAAGGAAAAGAACGCTTGGTTGTCATGTTGGCCATTATTATCGCCATTGATGCCATTTGTGCAATAGCCTTTGTAAAACTTCGGGCTCAAAATAAAGCCAAGCGTTTTGTCGGGATTAAAATCACCAACATTGCCATTAATATTTTCCTCAATGCCTTTTATCTGATTTTTTGCAATAATATTCTCAAAGACAAATTCCTTCCCAATCTCAAGCCTTTTGCAGCGTTTGCTTACAATGTCAATATCGGCCCCGACTATATCATTTGGGCCAATTATGTGGCAAGTATGATTACGCTTGGTTTATTATGGAAAGAATTTGTGGGTTTTAAATTCACTATAAATTGGCCAAAGTTGAAAGGAGTTTTGGTGTATGCTTATCCACTCATGATTATGGGTCTTGCAGGAGCAATCAATCTTACAGCTGACCGACTAATGTTCAGGGAGTTGCTTCCAATAGGTTTCTATCCAGACTTCCCCGAGCCCGACCAAGCATTTAGTATTTACTCACAAGTCTATAAATTATCCATTTTTATGACGCTAGTGGTTCAGGCGTATCGTTATGCCGCCGATCCCTTGTTTTTCTCAAAAATGGGCGAAAAAAACTCACCGAATTTGATAGCACTCAGCACCAAATGGTTTACCATAGCCTGTATAATTCTTTGGGTAGGTGTAAGTCTAAACCTTGACTGGATTGGCCTATTAATAGGAGAAAATTATCGTTCAGGACTTTACATTGTGCCCATTTTACTTTTAGCCAACTTATTTATAGGTGTTTATGGTAATACTTCTATTTGGTTTAAACTCGTGGATAAGACTAAATTTGGCACTTACCTTACCATTGGAGCCATGATTTTGACCATTATTCTCAACATACTACTTATACCTAGGCTTGGATACCTGGGGTGTGCCATTACGTTCACTATTTCGTCATTATTTATGGTAGTAGCTTGCTATATTTTGGGCCAAAAGTATTATCCTATTCCTTATGAATTGAAAGAAATTTCCATTTATCTACTCGGTGCAGGGTTAATCATTTTGGCAAATACTCAAATACATATCAGTAATTTTTGGGTATCAATACCCTATCACATGCTACTCACTTTTCTGTTTATTGGCGTAGTTTATTGGCATGAGTTTAAGGTGAAGGAAAATCCAGATTTGCTAAAAAAGGCTTTATAATCCGGCTTTGATTTTTCCAGCAATTTCGGCTAATTCCTCTTGCGAAATCTTGATTTTAGAGTTGAAATTCATGTCATTCATGCTGTTCATCGGTATTAAATGCACGTGTGCATGAGGTACTTCCAAACCTATAACTGCCACACCCACTCTTTTGCAAGGAACAGCCTTTCTTATGGCCGGTTCTAAAGACTTTGCAAAAGCCATCAATCCCAAATATAGCTCATCAGAAAGGTCAAAAAGATAGTCCACTTCCTTCTTAGGTACTACCAAAGTATGTCCTGGAGCACATGGGAATACATCTAAAAACGCAAAGAAATCTTCTGTTTCTGCTATTTTGTGGCAAGGAATCTCGCCATTGATTATTTTCGTGAATATGGAGGCCATGAGTCTGAAATTTTTTATGCAATTTTAGCCTATATTTCATTCCCTAACAAGATAATTCACTATTTAAATATGTTTAGAATAGCGACTTTTTGTATTTACCTCCTTTTCATTTCCTGCGAGAAATCGTCAGCGATCATTAATACTTCTCATGATTCCAATCCTCAAATAATTCCCCTCGGTGGAAACGCTTGGGCCACAAATGGAGCCAAAATAACCGAAAATGGCTTAGAAAACTGGACAAGGGCTGATCAAATTTGTAAAGTATATTTCAAAGTCAATAAAATTGGTAATCTGAAAGTATCGCTATTTTCAAATGCCAAAAATAGCAAGATTCAAATCTCTATTGCTGGAGTTAACAAAAGTATAAACTTCACTGGAGAATCTGAAACCATGGCTGGGGAATGGGAAATAAATAAACAAGGCTATGTTGAACTTGAATTGAAAGGCATTGATAAACAAGGCCTTAGTTTTGCTGAAATTTCTGCTATAGGGGTAAGTGGCTCTTGTATAAATTTGGAAACTTCCTTCGTGAAAAACAATGAGGGCAATTACTTTTATTGGGGAAGACGTGGACCATCTGTTCATCTCAATTATAACACCGATGGATTGGAAAATATCGAATGGTTTTATTCTGAAATCACAGTTCCTGAAAAGAATGATGTGATGGGTTCTTATTACATGGCAAATGGATTTAAGGAGGGATATTTCGGCATGCAGGTAAATTCTGAAACCGAAAGGAGAGTCTTGTTCTCTATTTGGAGTCCCTTTACTACAGATGACCCCACTAAAGTTCCAAACGACCAAAAAATATTATTACTCAAAAAAGGAGACAATGTGTACACTGGGGAGTTTGGCAACGAAGGAGCAGGAGGCCAAAGCTATTTGAAATTTAATTGGAAAACTGGAAATACTTATAAGTTTTTGGTTGGAGCAGAACCTGCTGGAGAAGGACATACGACATATTCTGCTTACTTTTTTGCTCCAGAAGAAGGTAAATGGAGGCTTGTGGCCAGTTTTAATAGACCCAAAACAAATACCTATTTGAAAAGTCTCTATTCTTTTCTTGAAAATTTTACACCAGAAACTGGAAACTTAACTCGCCAAGCATATTTTGGCAACCAATGGGCTTTCGAAAAGCAAAAAGGTTGGGTAGAGATCAACAAAATTGTATTTTCAGCTGATGCAACAGCTAGAATAGGTTATAGAAAGGATTATGCAGGCGGTAGGAGTGGGGAGGGGTTTTTCCTAAAAAATTGTGGTTTTTTTGATGAAAACACAATGATTAAAACCCCTTTCGAAAGAGAAATTAAAAACAAAATGCCCCAAATTAATTTTTCAATACTTCCTTAAGGTTTTTGTGAAGAATGTGATTGATTATTTTATAAGAAAGTTGCTTAAGTCTAAAAGTATAATAGCCCTGATACGATGGATAAGAAGCGATACTAATGATTGTCAATTATTTTGAATAGCTAACAGATCATGGATATAAATATAAAACTCTCTGCTTTGCAGAGAGTTTTATATTCTTTTATCTTATAATGATATTTGATTTATTTCTATAATCTGGTTTGGGTAGATACCAGTCTTTGTATTTTGTTCCTCCACTTTCGGCCCAAGCTGTAAAGTACAAGTACCCACTTGTTATCTCTTTTTTCTCTTCCATGTACTCGAAACTCGTTGGAACTTGGATAGCCCATGGTAAATTGTTGAAATTTTTGTAATAGGTATTCGTCACCGGATTCGATTTATCATGAGAAGTTCCAAATAAACCCATTTTTGCCAAGCTGGTAGGAGGGTAGTTTTGTAAATGAACTTCCCAGCCTCGCTGCTGGTTTGTGAAAATGAATGGGTTGTAAGGAGCTACTCCAATAGTACTTTGGGTCTGTGGACCGTTTAGTTCAATTTTAACTACCAAAGTGTCTGCTTTTGAATAGGGCTGATTTTGTAAAGTGTTAATAAATTCCGAGCCTACTCTTTTGATATTATCAAATACATTGTCAAAAGGTATAATTACAGCTTTGCTTTGGCCAGCTTCAGTACCGTTGGCATATAGTTTTATCATATTATTCTTTAAAACACTGCCAGTAACTTTTTTTATCACGTCAGGAGAAGCATTTAACTGAAAACCAAACCCATTTTTAAATGATGCTCCAACGGCTTTAATGACAGACCTTTGATAGATATCTACAATTTTGTTTTGGGTATTGTATACTTCCTCAATTTGGTAGTCTAAAACAAGGTCATTGAAGTCGTAGTCGCCTTTTGAAGGCCACAAATCCTCAAATATTAATGTAGAAAATTCTTTTTTTGATGGCGTGAATGACCTAAAGGCTCTTTCTGGATCCTTCGGGAATTCGTCTCTTGTGTCGCCAGCTCCATCGCCATCGGTGTCGATATTTATGTCCATTTTTGGGATATTTGGATCTTCGATGGACACTACTGGATTACAATTAACTGTAAAAACAGCATCATTGAAGTCATGATCACTACCCTCATTGTCACGGCGAATATCCTCAATAGAAAGTAGAAAAT
Organism: Lacihabitans sp. CS3-21; assembly: GCF_024343675.1. Lineage (GTDB taxonomy): Bacteria > Bacteroidota > Bacteroidia > Cytophagales > Spirosomataceae > Leadbetterella. The sequence goes on along the minus strand of NZ_RJUD01000113.1, from coordinate 152,177 downwards.
TATTAGATTTTGAATCATCTAAGAGGATAAAATGTCTGTTGATTTCTTTGTTCTTGAGGTTAAGATTTGAATGGCTAAATAAAGGATAATTACCGCTACCTACCGTATTTCCATCATATGCATTATATAATAAGAAAAATCCAATGGAAGTGCCAGCCTCAAAGGTGCCAATTTTTACCTTATTTCCCGAGATCAATCCCCCACCTGACCCAGCGTAAGAGACGTTTGGAAAGATAATGGTAGCTTCTTTGATCTCATCTGTGGTGGTTGGAGGGTTTTTAGCATCAAAAGTATAAAATCCCATTGTATTTTTATATCCCGCTCCTTCATGGACAAACGTCACCCAAACATCCGAACGCTCTTTTACAGTTAAAGTCGTGGGTCTATTTTCTTTTAAATAATCTGGATGTGTAAATGGCAGTGGTTTAGCACCTTCAGGAAGACTGGTTGAGATATCTAATAAAAAAGACGAACTAATGTTGTCATTAACAGGTAAAAGATAGGAAGGAACGCCCGAAGAATTCCATGTTCCTAGGGTTTTCATTGTTGGCATCTCAGTTTCGCCTGTAAAATCGCCAACTCTCATGCCTCTAGTTTCCTCTTCTATTACTAAGCCAGTTGCGGGCTTCGTACCACCGATAGTGAAAAATACTTCCTTGTTTTCAATTTTCATGGTAACATTTCCAGGAATTCCTATCAAATCAGTCTTAAAACTCAGTTTCTCAACGTGGTTGCCAAGTTGTTTTTGTGTTTCAAAATACCCAGCAGCATTGGTAATGGCTTTAAACAAAATTTCTCCATTGGGTTCTGCTACTATTGAAAAAGGTATGTTGCTCATTGGTTTATCCTGACCATTGAGAACCTTTATTTTAATGGTAGTGACACTGGAGGTTTTAAAATCAAAAGATTCTGGAACTTTAGTTTTTTCAATACCGCTGGTTGTTTCCAACTTTGGTTCTGGAAGATTGTCTACAGTAGGCAGACAGCTAGTTAATCCAATAGTAGCTATTGAATAAATGATTATTCTTTTTTTCATGTTAAGGTTTTTTGTTACTATGAATGTTGGGAAAATTGTGCCAAGGTTGTAAGGGTCTGATAATCAGCACTCTGCCAGTATTTTAAATTGGAATAATTCCAAAAAATGGAATATATTGTAATTTATGGAAAAAAATACCTTTTTTTTGGGTTTAAGATTCAAAAAAAGGATTTGGAATTTAATCGATAAAATCTATTTCTTCATTACTTGTGTCATTTAGCCAATAAATAACCCAGAACACTAAAATAACAAATGAAGATGCTATGAATAGAAGGTATTAAGGAAGATTTAAAACATAAACATTGACTATCAATAGAGAAAAAAGATGACGCAGTTAATGAAAATAGTGATGTTGTAGGTCTTTCTCGTTCGTTCGTGCCGAATTGGCCAAAGAAATATAGAAAATCATACATATAAACATAAAATAATCGATGTAGACATACCACAGAGCAAAATTATGGAGGTCTATGAATCCTTTTTGCCAAGCAATCTAGTTAAGCTAGTCTAGTTTTCGTTTTGTGCAATTTTATTCCATTTGATTGCTTGGGTCAATACTATTTTCTGATTAGAATTTTAAATGCTTTTTCCGAGATATCGATCATCATATCCAAGAATATCGCCTTTTATTAGCTTGCTCAACTTACTTTTCAAGTTCTTTCTTTTGCTTGAAAAGCAAAAGTTCCCACAGCTCAAATTCTAATATTTTTTATTCTTTTGATTTGGGCATCCTTTGAGTTGATTTATTTTACCAATCAATGTTACCATATTTTCGCAACCAACTAGTAACTGTGGAATGAGATGGAATCCCATATTTTTGAGTTGCTGATTTTATGTCCAATTCCCCATTTTCAACCTCCTGAATACTGGCTATTTTAAAAGCATAGTTGTAATCTTTCTGTGTATGCTGGACATACTTGTTATCATTTGTATGTTTTTATTACTACTAATTTTTAAGGCTATTTCAAGACGGGACAATAGGTATAAATAAAAAACTCTCTGCTTTGCAGAGAGTTTTTTATTTATTTAATGAAGATTTTTGATGTATTCCTATAATTTGGTTTGGGTAGATACCAGTCGTTGAATAATGTCCCTCCACTTTCGGCCCATGCTCTAAAGTTTAAGTAGCCACTTGTTATCTCTTGTTTCTCGACGGTGTACTCGAAACTAGTAGGTACTTGCATGGCCCATGGTAGATTTTTGAAATTTTTGTAATAGGTATTCGTCACTGGATTTGATTTGTCATGAGAAGTTCCAAATAAACTCATGTTTGCCAAACTGGTAGGCGGGTAGTTTTGCAAATGAACTTCTCGGCCTCGTACTTGATTTGTGAAAATAAATTGATTGTAAGGAGCTACTCCAACAGTACTTTGGGTCTGTGGATTGTTTAGTTCAATTTTAACAACCAAAGTGTCTGCCTTTGAGTATGGTTGATTTTGAACTGTATTAAGATACTCCGAGCCTACCCTTTTGATGTTGTCAAACACGTTGTCAAAAGGTATAATTACAGCTTTGTTTTGGCCAGCCTCAGTACCGTTGGCATTTAGTGTTATAATATTATTTCTTAAAACACTGCCAGTAACTCTTTTTATCAATGAAGGAGAGGCATTTAGCTGAAATCCAAACCCATTTTTAAATGATGCTCCAACGGCTTTGATAACAGACCTATGATAGATGTCTATAATTTTGTTTTGGGTATTGTATACTTCCTCTATTTGGTAGTCTATAACAAGGTCATTGAAGTCGTAATCGCCTTTTGCAGGCCATAAATCCTCAAATATTAATGTAGAAAATGCTGTTTTTGATGGGGTATATGATCTAAAGGCTCTTTCGGGATCGTTCGGAAATTCGTCTCTTGTGTCGCCCGCTCCATCTCCATCAGTGTCGACATTGGTGTCCATTTTCGGAATATTTGGATCTTGGATGGCTACTACTGGATTAGAACTAACTGTAAAAACGGCATCATTGAAGTCATTATCACAACCTGAATTGTCACGACGTATATCTTCAACAGACAACAGGATGTTATTAGATTTTGAATCATCTAAGAGGATAAAATGTCTTTTTATAGCAGAGTTGGTTTCAGGATTTAGATTTGAATGGCTAAATAAAGGATAAAGTCCGCTACCTACGGTTGTTCCACTATAGGCATTAGATAATAAGAAAAATCCAATGGAAGTGCCAGCATCGAAGGTGCCAATTTTTACTTTATTTCCTGATACCAATCCTCCACCTGACCCAGCGTATGAAACGTTTGGAAAGATGATGGTCGGATTTGTGACCTGATCTGTGGTGGTTGGTGGATTTTGAGCATCAAAAGTATAAAATCCCAAGGTATTTTTATATCCCGCTCCTTCATGAACGAACGTCACCCATACATCCGCACGCTCTTTTACAGTTAATGTTGTAGGTCTGTTTTCTTGTAAATATTCTGGATGTGTGACCGGTAATGGATTGGCACCTTCAGGTAGACTTGTGGTGATATCTAACAAAAATGAAGAACTAATGTTATCATTAACAGGTAAAAGATAGGAAGGAACACCCGATGAATTCCACGTTCCTAAGGTTTTTAAAGTTGGCAAAGCGGTTATGCCTGTAAAATCGCCAACTCTCAAGGCTCTAGTTTCATCTTCTTCTATTACTAAACCAGTTGTGGGCTTAGTTCCTCCAATTGTGAAAAATACTTCTTTGTTTTCAATTTTCATGGTAATATTTCCAGGAATTCCTATCAAATCAGTCTTAAAGCTCAGCTTCTCAACATGGTTGCCAAGTTGTTTTTGAGTTTCAAAATACCCCGAAGCATTGGTAATGGCTTTAAATAAAATTTCTCCATCTGGCTCTGTTACGATTGAAAAAGGTATATTGCTCATAGGTTTATCCTGACCATTGAGAACCTTTATTTTAATGGTAGTGACACTGGAGGTTTTAAAATCAAAAGATTCTGGAACTTTAATTTTTTCAATTTCGCTGGTTACATCGGTACTGCTTTCCACCAGATTGTCGGGAATCGGAAGGCAACTTGATATTCCTATTAGGCTTAGAGAGTAAAGTAAAATTTTCTTGTACATATTTTATGTTTTTATTCTTTGAAAAACTAAGTAAAATGGTGCCAAAAGTATAAATGTTTGATTATTAAGATTTTACAAATAAATCAATATTGGAAATTTTCCAAAAAATGGAATTCGACCTATTGCTTGGAAAAAAACATAGATTTTACTTTATCATTTGCTTTATTTTGGGTGGTGATTTGCAGAAATTTTATATTGAAATCTAGGTTTCCAATCAAATTACTAAATTATATTTACCAGAAATTTCCTTTCAGATGCTTCTAAGCGAACTTTTATATACTATTCCTTTAAAATCCGTATCAGGCATTACAGATATCGACATATTAAAAATCGAATTTGATTCAAGGAAAATTGAGCCAAAAACACTATTTGTTGCCATTCCAGGTACGCAAGTCGATGGACATGATTTTATTCAAAAAGCCATAGATTCAGGTGCAACTGCCATTCTATGTGAAAGATTTCCCGAGGTTTTAGTAGAAAATGTCACATACATTTTGGTTGAAAATTCAGCAAAGTGTATGGGTATAGCAGCCTGTAATTTTTACGGAAATCCATCCAAAAGCTTAATATTGGTCGGGGTAACAGGTACAAACGGAAAAACCTCCATAGCCACTTTACTTTTTAATCTTTTTAGGAAATTGGGCTATAAATGTGGAATGCTTTCTACTGTACAAAATCAAGTAGAAGATGAAGTCATTCCGTCTACGCATACAACACCTGATTCTGTGAAAATCAATGAATTGTTGAGCATAATGCAGCAAAAAGGCTGCGTTTATGTATTTATGGAAGTGAGTTCACATGCTGTGGAAATGCAAAGGATATCGGGCTTGAGTTTTGCGGGCGGGATTTTTACAAATATCACGCAGGATCACCTCGATTTTCATTTGACATTTGACAATTACATAAAAGCCAAGAAAGGTTTTTTTGACATGTTACCCAAATCGGCATTTGCCATCACCAACGCCGATGATAAAAACGGCAAAGTGATGTTGCAAAATACCGCTGCAACAAAGTATTCATATTCCTTAAAAAACATAGGTAATTTTAAAGGAAAAGTGATGGATTGTGGGCTTTTTGGTCTGCAAATGGACATAAACGGTCAGGAAGTTTGGTTCAAATTGATAGGTAATTTCAATGCTTACAATCTTTTAGCGGTTTACGGAACAGCCATGCTTTTGGGAGAAAATTCTGAAAATGTACTGACTATTCTATCAGAACTCAAACCGCCTCCTGGTCGTTTTGAGCAAATTTTGGCCACAGACCATCGTGTCGGAATTGTTGATTATGCACATACGCCCGATGCATTAGAAAATGTTTTAGAAACTATCAAAGACCTCAGAGAAGGAAATCAGAAAGTGATAACTGTGGTAGGATGTGGTGGAAATAGAGACAAAGGCAAAAGGCCTCTAATGGCAAAGATAGCTTGCGAATTATCAGATATAGTAATACTTACATCCGACAATCCGCGTAATGAAGAACCCGAAGATATATTGGCTGATATGCAAGCTGGAGTAAGTATTACACAGAGAAAAAAAGTGTTGCAAATCACCGACAGACGAGAAGCCATCAAAAAAGCCACAGAATTGGCTGGTTCGAAAGATATTATTTTGGTAGCTGGCAAAGGCCACGAAACCTACCAAGATGTGAAAGGCATAAAAAGCCATTTTGACGATAAAGAAGAGTTGGGCTTGGCGTTTGGTTTATAAAACTATTGCCTGATTTTAAAATATATTTTAAAATTCAACCTAAAAATATGTTACATACCATGCGTTGGTTTGGTCCCAACGACCCCGTAAGTTTGATGGATATTCGTCAGTCCGGCTGTTCAGGTGTAGTTTCTGCACTACATCAGATAGCTGTTGGTGATGTTTGGACAGAAGAGCAAATTGTAGAAAGAATCGCCATTATCGAAAAAGATAACCATAAGTTTTCTGAGTTGAAATGGTTGGTGGTAGAAAGTCTGCCCGTACATGAAGACATCAAAAAAGGACTTCCTTCGAAAGAAAAATATATTGAGAATTATAAGTTTTCATTGCAAAATTTGGCCAAGTGCGGAATAAAAACCGTCTGCTATAATTTCATGCCGGTATTGGACTGGTCACGTACCAAACTAGACTATACCATGCCCGATGGGGCCAAAGCTTTACGATTTGTTTGGATAGATTTTGCTGCGTTCGATTTATTTATTCTTAAAAGGCCAGGCTCGGAAAATGCCTACACTGAGGAAACGAAAGTTGCTGCGAAACTAAGATTTGAAGCCATGAGTGATGCCGAAAAGGCCGAACTTCAAAATACAGTTTTACTTGGATTGCCCGGTTCTATGGAAGCTTTTCATTTAGAAACTTTCCAAGGACTTTTGAATAATTATGCTGAAATAGGAGCGGACCAATTAAGAGAAAATCTGCATTATTTTGTCTCTCAAGTAGCTCCTTATGCCCAGGAATTGGGTATAAATCTTTGTATTCACCCCGACGATCCTCCTTTTCCGCTTTTGGGATTGCCTAGAGTAGTGAGTACGGAAGAAGATTTAGAAATGCTGATGAATGCTTCGGATGTAAGAGCCAATGGTATAACGTTTTGTACAGGTTCGTTAGGTGTAAGAGCCGACAATGATTTGGTGAAAATGGCCCAAAAATTTGGGGATAGAATACATTTCGTGCATTTGCGAACTACCAAGCGTGAAACTGAATATGACACTTTGGTATTTCATGAAGCCGCACATTTGGCTGGTGATGTGGACATGTACGGCGTCATTTCTGAGATAATAAAAGAAGAAAAACGCAGAATTGGGCAAGACGATGCCCAAATACCTATGCGACCTGACCACGGCCACCAAATGCTGGATGATTTACAAAAAACTACCTATCCAGGCTATTCAGCCATAGGAAGACTCAAAGGTTTGGCCGAAATTCGTGGAATGGAATTGGCCATAAGTAGAAATTTGGAGGAGTGAGAAATTAGTTTTTCTCCCCCAATGCTTCTCCATCAAAAACTATCCCATCCCAACCAAATTTCATGAAATTTCTAATGTTTTGATGGTCAGTGCTTTCTGGGTTTTCTAAAACGTCTTTTCTGTAATAATCGCCAAAGCAAGCAAGTGTTTCTTCTTGGGTTAGGGAATGTTTTTTCGCAAAAGAAAATACTTTGCAAGAGCCATTGTTTTGGTTTGCCTCGTTTATCGTCTCTCCATTTTTAAAGGCCGTTGGGGTGAAATTGTAATGGGCATCCACTGTCTCAATAATTTCTGAAAACTGAATATTCTCTACTTGAGTTTTGATTTTTTGCACTAATTCTGCTACTGTCATTTTTTCTTTTTTTTGTAAAAATTTGGTTTAAAAAGTTGTTTCTCTTTTGAAAAACAAGACTATTTCTTTTGTACTTCCTTGGTAAGAATTGGTTTCTACTGCTGAAACCAATTCCCATCCATCTTGACCTAAGCCGTTTAATTTTGAAGTAAGATCTACATCGTTTACTTTTGGGTCCCAAAAGCCTTCTTGAGTAGTTTTGATTACTTTGTATTCGTATTTTTTCATATTTATAGTGTTAGATATTATTTAAAAGGTTTTTTTCGATGAAATCGCTAGTGAAAATTGTGACTAAGCTATTGCACAAAGGTACACGAAGGTTGCACTAAGTTGCACAAAGAATTTATTAGTTTTAAGTTTAAAATTAGCTCAAATTTTACAATTCCTGAAAACTTTTACCTTCTTGATGTTTATAGTTTTTATGTTTGGTTTTACCTATTATTTGTTTGGTGTAAATACTGTTATGACCTGAAGATAGGTAAGCTGTAACTAGTGCGACGGCTATGTAAATAGCTGAATCTGCTCCAAAAAGTTCTATACCCAACATAAGGCAGGCCAAAGGAGTATTGGTAGCAGCTGCAAAAACAGATACAAATCCCATACCAGCCAATAGGTCTAGCGGGAGCGGAATGAAGTAGGCTAGAGCATTGCCTAAAGTGGCTCCAATGAAAAATAAGGGCGTAACTTCACCACCTTTAAAACCAGCCGCTAAAGTCAGAATGGTTAAAGCCATTTTAATTGCAAAATCATAATAAGGTAAGGCTTCGTTAAATGATAAAAGAACAGTAGGAATGCCTAAGCCAATATATTTGGTAGAGCCAATTAACCAAACCGCAACAGCTACTATAATTCCACCAACAAATGGTCGCAAAGCTGGAAATGAGATTTTGGACCTGAATAAATGCCCAATTTTGTGTATGGATTTGCTAAAAGCTGCTGCACAAATTCCGAAACAAATGCCGGATAAAATACTGTATAGGAGTGTTTTGAAGTCCAACTCTGGAATATTAGAAATGCTATAATGGGTATGTTTTGCTTGCCACAAACTAGTAACTAAATCAGCCAATATAGCCGCAAAAAATGCTGGAAAAATGGCATTGTATCTCATTTTGCCCGTTTTCTGAAACTCCAAAGCAAAGATAGCCCCAGCCAGAGGGGTTCCGAATACCGAACCAAAACCTGCCGCAATTGCTGAAATTATTAGGACTTTTCTGTCTTCTTTGCTTAAATTCAGAGGTTTAGAGAGTTGGTCGCTTAATGAACCCGCCATTTGTAGAGCAGTACCTTCTCTACCAGCCGAACCACCAAAAAGATGTGTAATTATGGTTCCTAAATACACAAAAACCGCCATTTTGAGTGGGATGGTTTCTTTTGGCTCATGTATATTGTCTATCAACAGATTGTTTCCTGCCTCAACGTCTTTTCCGAAGTATTGATACATTAATCCTACCGCCAAACCTGCTACTGGTAAAAGCGAAATCAACCAAATGTTTGCTTCTCGTAAATTTGTAACATAATCAAGCGAAATCAGAAATCCAGCGGATGCAGAACCCGCTAATGTACCGATGAGAAGCGAAATTAATGCCCATTTTAATACATAGGGAAGTGCAGGATATTTTGAGAAAAATCCTGAAATATTAGACGCTATTTTATCTTTATCCGACATCTATATTTCTAATATTTGGGCAGCTTTCTATTTTATCAAAGTATTTAAGCTCAAAAGAAGCGATTATTTGAGAGAGAAAACGGTCTCTTAAGTTTAGTGGGCAAAGGTAATTATAAATATCTGCTTTAGGAAAATCGAAATTTTTGAGTAGGTTATTCTTTTCAATAGATTACAAATCTATTGCTGGTGTTGTTTTCTAAATCGTTGTAAAACAGGAATTTAGCGGTTGGGTAGATTTCTATTTGTGTAATGCAAACGGTTTCTATTCCGTTTTTTCTTTTCAGTTTTATACTATTTTCTAAATCTTGTTTTCCTCCAGTATTGTGAAAATCTAAAATGATTTCGCTTGAAATTTCCATCTGATTTTTTGATAAATGGTCCATAAACCACGATTGTCTTTTGTTCATAGCTTGCTGGTCGTAAAGAGTTGCCGAAGACCAAATTAGAGGTAATTCGCCGCTTAAATGTGTGATGTATTTTTCGCCCGAACACCACTTTATTTCTGTAATTTTCTGCCTGTTTTCATTTTTGAAAAGAACCAAAGTGAAGGGTTCCATTCCATTGAAATCAAAGTTATTTAGGAAGGTTTCAGGGTCATTCCATTTGGTAAATTCTAATATTACCTGCCCTCTGCTTTGTCTGTAACTCGGTTTTACTTCATGTTTTTTATATCCGCCATTCAGCAACACCATGGTATAACATGTTGAGGTTGCTATCCAAGTTCCTTTCGATATTGGGTCAACTGGGCAAAATACTTCTATGCCATTTATTTTTATTTTTTTCGGTGGTTTTGCTTTTGGTCTAGCTATGTTCTCGTCTCGGTTGGAGGTTACTATGAAGCCATTTTCAGCCACTGGAACATAAGTTAAGACGCACATTTTGTGGATGTTTGGGTTGATCGATATTTTATTGTGGAGTCAGCTACCCCGAAATTTTGGTCTAGGTCGAGTTCTGGACAAAGAGCTGTTATGCCTATTTTTATCAAAGCAAAATGGTGAATGGTGTGTTCACCAAGATAAATTAGCTCACGGGCATAGCTTGTAGATAAAAACACTTTGTCATCGTTTAGCGACTGTTTAAAGATTACGTTTTTTTCGAAATCCAGATTTTGTACCTTATCTTTTAATATTCCTAACACCTCAAGGGTATATAATGGCGAGTTTTCTATCAATAGGTTTCGTTCTCGCTCATCGTAGTTTACGTAGTCTTTATCTGAAAATAAACAAACGTAGAACTCCACAATGTGTCTAATATGTTGCCCAATAGAGCTTCCGCTTAGTAATTCTATTTTTTCCACAAACTTGTCGTGTGACAATTGACGGCATATTTTCTCTATTTCAGCAAATATATTCAGGTGGTATTTTACCATATTATTCATGCTTATTTTTTTCTAAGGTTTATGGTATAAGCCACAAATGGCATCAAAGATTTATGTCTAAATCTGTCATTTTCGTATGTAAGTAACTGTTTCGTAGTGTATTCCATAAACTGAAAACTAAGGCCAAATTTCAAAGCATTTTGGTTTTTTAGTGTTTGTTTAAAGTATAACTCAGAGTTTAAACTTCCTCTGTCGCTGTCAGAAATCAGCAAAACATTTATTGGAGTCGGTGAGGCCATTTGGGTGGTTTTGTTTAGTGATGGAGATTCTGCTGCTCGGAAAACTCCACTTTGTGCACCGCCTACAGTAAATCCCACGGCATCTATATTGAAACCAATTGCCGATTTCTTAAAGGAATATTGAAGAATTATTAAAGCATTGACAGAAACCAAACTGGACTTGGAGAAATTGATGGTGTCTATTTTTGCGGGATTGTATTCGGTAAAAAATGCCGCCAAGCTTTGCTTTCCCGATGACAACAATGCCGGTGCAGTTAAATATTCTTTTTCTCCGCTGAAATAACCGTTGGCTCTTATTCCCCAGCCGAGTTGAAAGTTTTTCTTTTTTCCCAAGTCGTACGTTTTTTGAAAAGAGGCCGAAGGTGCAAATTCTTTTTTAGTGGCTACCGCAAAATCGAGACTTTGCGACCAAGTTTTTGTAAAAAATAGGCAGAGCAATAGCAATGAAATTGATTTTTTCATAATGTTTTTTTGGATTAAAATTTTGATTATTTCAGTTCAGCGTGACCAAAAAGTACGGAAAATTGTTTGCACCAAATGAGTACAAATTTCTGTTTGCTGAGATCAACTTTAGCAGGAATATCGTACATTTTGTTGCCGTTTTCCACTTTGTTGCTCAGTTCTACAAAGTTTGTAACAGCCTTGTCGTTAGCTAAATATATTCTGAGGTCTGGGCCAGCGTCTGATTTTAGACTTTCAAAAACCAGCGTTCTTTTACCATCTTTTGCTTCATAGATTTTAGCAGTTCCACTTGTCGGATGGGCACCATTCACAAACTTGCCTTCTAAAAGTAATTTTTGTCCAGAAAAATCCATTGTCATCTTTTCTGTCGTGGTATTAACACCATTTTCTGTCGGGTTTGGTGTAGTGGTCGCAGCCGGGTCTATTTCGGTAGATTTGTTACAACTACTTAGGGCAATCAAAGCAAAAAGCATTAGAACTCTCATGATTTTCAATAGGTTTTATTTCAGAAAAATACTGAATCAAAAGTATAATGCTTCTTCAATTGTGTTTGTCGGCTAAAAGACTTTTTCCAGTTATTTCAGCGTTACAAAACTGAAATTTTCACTTTAATTTCTTTTCTCGAATATGTGATTATTCCTTCAGATTTAAGCGTATTCAATAAGGATGTTACGGTTTGACGGGTGCTGCATATTAAACTCGCAATGTCTTGGTGTGTCAGATAGTTAGGAAGCGAGACATATCCATCTGGGTCGGTTTGGTGGTCTTTGGCTATATCTTTTAGGAAGTTCAGTAGTCTGGTTTTTACATCTTTAAACATGATGTTAGAATATCGATTTTCAAGTCTTTTAAACCAAAAACCTATCCATTTAGTGTATTTTACGGCTACTTCGGGTTTGTTTTCAATGAATTTTTCAAAGTCAGCGGTCTTGAAACTACAAAAAGTGGCGGTGTCGGACAATACAATTGCGTATTCATCTTCATTGGATTCTATCAGGTCAAGTGAGCCAAACAGATCGCCCACTTTCAGAATATCTTTAACAATCTCGTTACCTTCTACGTCAATTTTGACAATTTTTAGACTTCCTTTTTTGAGTGTAAAAACTCTGCCATTGTTTTCTTCTGAAAAAAAAATGATGTCTCCTTTTCGTACGGTTTTGTAGGCTGCGATATAACATATTTCGTTTAAGTCGCTGTTGTTTAGGTGTTTAAATAGCGAATGGTTTTGCAGATACCAGTATTGAGAGCTGTACAAAATGTTATGATTTAGAGGTTAGAGTTCATTCTTAACAAATATACGTATGTATCTTTTAAATGGTTGTGCTGTTCCTTATTTTTTATTTTTTAGCCAATTAATTTCAGCTTTTTGGTATAGTTCTTTTTCGTTTTTTAGCCAATCCTGTAGCGTATCGTTTCGGTTTTTTTTGTAAAAAAGGAAAAGTTCGTTGTTATAAATACGATAATTTTTAGGTTCAACAGTCACTTTGCTGCCATTGAGACCTATGGCGTAGGCACACCATCCTCCGTATTTAGGAATATATTTCAGTGGGTTGCTTTTGAAAATATTTAGGTTTTCTAAAGACGAAAATTTGAATTTAACATGCTCGTATTCAGCTATAAAGGCATTGTTTCCTAGCTTTGGATTTTGGCTAAAATAACTCACTACATCGTATCCCGAAGCTACAAAACCATCGGTTAGTAGATAGTTGGTTTTCGAGACTGTAGTTTGAAATAAAAGATAGCAGATAATTATTTTTGTGAAAAGCAAATTCATGTTTTTAGTTTGTTTTAATTCTTTTCCATAGTGCTTTAAATGAACAGGGTTCATGACCTAAGTCTGAATTATACCCAGCTATGTCACTCAGTCTTTTCCAGTGCCATGCAACATCTTTGTAGGCTTTCAGGAGTTTGTAGTTTGGGTCAAAAATGTGGGCTGCATCGGCATTTACGCCATTGAGTTCGAGTACTTTTATGTTTGTCCCTTCATACAAATCTGCAATTGATTTTACTTTTAGGTCGAATCTTCCATAGTTGAAACCTTCAAATTCTTTCAGAATTTTGTCCGTTACTTCAGCTGTTTTCGCTTTGTCTATTTCTGTAGCATTTCTGAAAATTGTTCCTCTGCAATGGTTCCCAATTTTTTCTATAACCTGTGTTTCATCTTTTATGAGTATTTTTTTCCAGTCGGTTTTGGTGTTTTTTTGTAAATCCACCCAAATCATTTCGGCTCTTGGATTTTTTCTCAAAATGGTTTCTATATCGTCTTTTCCGTTGCCACTTACAGTCAAAAACTCTTTGAAAGTGATGGAACTCACAACACCTTTTGGCTCATTGGGCATGCGTGAATAAAGAATAGCAAGCTCTATTGGGTAAGTTATAAACTCCTGAATAACAAAGTCTTTGCCTATTTTTTGAAAATATTGCAGTAGTTCTGTTTCTCCTGAAATAATACTTACATCTTTGCCTCTTTGGTCATTTAATGGCTTTGCTATGAGCGGAAAACCTATGTTATTTACTTCTATTTTTTTTAGGACTTCAAAAAATACAGTATTGGGCTGAACATATATACTTTTGGGCAAAAATTCTTCTGGAATCTTAGAGAGAATCTCCTGCTTGTTTTCATCGAAAAAACCACCATTTCGCAAAGAGGTATTTACGATATAGGGAAATGTGAGGCTTCTGTTTTTTAGGCTTAAGTACAGATAATAAGGCAACAATGGAAAGTAAAATACTTTCCAAGGCCAAAATTCAAATCTAAATATTTTAATAAAAAGCAGTTTCACATCCTACAAATTTGAAATTAGTTTTTTGCCAAATTAAGCAAAATGGACACTTTAACGTTGTCGCCCATGCCCGGAGTATCTCCTCCAAATTTGAAATCTTGTCTGTTTAATGTAAAATCTGCAATTAGCATACCTTTTCCGGCATCTTCACTAAAGCTAAAAGGTATTTTAAGGTTTTTGGAAACGTTTTTTATGGTTACCCTAAATACGCCTGAGTATTTGCTATCTGCGGTTTTTTGAATAGAAACACTGCTCATACTGATAACTGGAAACAGCTCTGGCTGAAAAAACTCCTCTTTTTCCTTTAGATGTTTGTCTCTGAGGCTATTAGAAGTATTTACGCTTTTGGCATCTATGGTTGCTGAAAGGGATATGGGTTCATTACTAACAAATTTTAGACTTGTTTTCATGCCTTTTAATGTTCCTTCAATATTTACACCTAGCATTTTTATTTTAAAACTCACACTACTAGTGGTTGGTTGCCAATTTTGAGCCATGGCCGAATTGGCAAAAAAGAAAAGCGTGTAAAAAAGAAATTTTTTCATTGTTGGTTTTTTTGCAAAGATGTGGAGAATAGCGAATTTGGAATGTCAGGTGGCTTACTTTATTCTGAATTTATTCATTTATCGCCAAAATGTCCTTTCCATGCGTGTTTTTGATAATCAATTGTAACAAACTCGGGGTTAATTTCATGCCTTTTATTAGCAAGTCAGTCATAATGGGATTACCGAAAAGCCTTTGGACAGTTCTTCCGACTAGCAGCCTTGTGGCGAAATTATCCTTCCATTTTTTTGGATATTCTTCTTTAATATTTTCTCCGGATTCAAGCATATTGTGCAAAAGATACGCACCATGAAATGCCATGCTCATGCCATTTCCGCAAAGCGGAGCTATCATTCCTGACGCATCGCCCAAAAGCGGAATTTCGTTTTCGAATTGACCTTTTTTCTCAAAACTTATCTGAGAAATCACTTCAGGTTGTGGCCAAAGTTTCTCACAATTTTTAAAAATATTCGCTAAAAAAGGATTTTTGGAAAGGATTTTCTCTTCCATATTAGCTATGCTATTTTCACTTTTTTTAAGGTTGGATTTGGTGGTCATGTAACAAAGGCAATATGAATCATCTTCAATGGCCGAAATGCCACAATATCCATCAGAGAAGTTGTGAAGGGCTATTTTATCTTTGTGAAAGTCGGTTTTAATATGGTATTTTACGCCCACATATTGGTTCAGCGAAGTCCTGTTTTTCTCTATAAACGGCCGTTTCCAATCCACATCAAGGTTGGATCTTTTACCAAAACTGCCAACAGCCATTTTGCAATGATAAACTTCTTTTTCGGTAATGACTTCATACGGAGATTCAGTTTTTTTGATGTCAATTACTTTAGTGGTTTCCAAGACTTTTACACCCAAGTTTTTGGCAATTTGAGCCAATTCAAAGTCTAGTTTATACCGACTTATTCCGAATCCGCCCAAGTCAAGCGGAGCTTCGATAGAGGTACCTGATGGAGAAGTGATTTGAAGGTTTTTGATAATCGGAAGTTGCATCTGGCTCAATGGCAATTCTAAACTTTCGAGAAAATTCCAGGATTCCAAACTGACATATTCGCCACAAACTCGGTGAAATGGATAGGAGTTTTTCTCAAACAAAACGACTGATTTGCCTGCTTTGGCTTGAAGAATGGCTAAACTTAAACCTGCCAATCCGCCGCCTGTTATGGCTATATCGAAGGTTTGGGGATTCTTCATTTATTTACCATAATTAAATGCCTAAACGCCCAACACCAAGTGATTTTATAATTCTCAATTCCTGCTTTTTTGAGTAAAATTACCCACTCTTTTTTGGTAAATCCCCGTTGGACACTTAGTGGTGCATCGTTTTTTACAAGATAAGATTTCGAGAATAGTTTTGTAAGGAATTTTATGGAATAATATGCCAACCAGTGTCTGTGTAAATCTCCGATAAAAAAGCCTTTATTCGAATTTTTGTTCATCCAAATCAACATTTCGATAAGAGCATCATCATCAAAATGATGACAAAATAAAGAATTGAATATCAGGTCGTAAGGCTTATCAGGTTGATGTTTTTTGTAATCCTCTTTTATCCAGTTTATCTGTGAGTCTAACGACTCGCTATAGGTTATACAAACTTCTTTGATGTCTAAACCCGCATATTCATTTTCAGGAAAATGCTTTTTGAGCATCATTAAATTATCCCCGCCCCCTGAGCCGATTTCCAGTATTTTATGGCTTTCTTTTCCAAATTTCTTTAATCCTTTTTTTATAACATCATGGCCACCCAAAAAAGTATTAATGAATTTTAACTCCTTCAGATTTTGAATTAAATCAGGTTCAGGAATTTCGTCTGCATCAAGCAATTCTTTTTGGTGACTTTTTTTCATAAACTATTTAATATTAAGCTTTCCATGGTTATGCCTGGGCCAAATCCCGCCACAAAAGTATGGCCAGATTTGTCTTTTTTTATTTTTTCAAGAATAAAAAGCAAGGTGCAGGACGACATATTTCCGTAATTTTTTAGAACCTGATAAGATTCTGAAATCGCATCCGAATCTATTCCCAAAGACTTGGCTGTCACATCCAATATTTTTCTTCCACCCGGATGAATCGCCCAATTTTGAATTTCGTTTTTCTGTATATTATTTCTACTCAAACTGGTTGCTACAAAATCCGCAATATTATCTTCTATCAGCGTAGGTACTTCTTGTTTAAGGCTCATCAAAAATCCATGCGAACTGATGTGCCAACCCATACTTTCTTGGCTTTCGAGGAAAAGTTTTGAATAAAAACCTTCCATTTGCATTCCTGTGTTCGAATTTTCGACCAAACAACATGCTGCTCCATCACCAAACAGTAGGTTAGAAGTAATAAAATCAAGTTTATTTTCTTTCTGAAAATGAAGCGTGCAAAGTTCTACCAAAACTATTAAAACCTTTGCTTTTTCTTCGCTTCTACAAATAGCATTAGCCTGCTTTAGAGCATGTATAGCGGCATAACAACCCATAAAATTTACGGAAGTGCGGTGAATATCTGTGGGAAGTTTGAGGGCTTGTACCAATTCTACATCCAAACCTGGAGCTGACATTCCAGTGCACGAAACGCTAATCAAATGTGTAATTCCTTTGGGCAATTCCGACCCTCCAAAAGTGTTTTCAACCGCTTTCATGGCTAAAGGAAGTGCCGTTTCTTGGTATTTAGTCATTCGCTTTTCTATACTCGGGAAAGGCTCCAAATCTTCGTTTTTGGAGAAAAAAGTTCTTTCTGAGGCCTCACAACTATAATCTGGAATGACAGAATAGCGAGTTTCTATTCCTGAGCGGGCATACATTAAACTTATTTTGCGTTTGTCTGATGAGCTTCCATCGTTCATTTTGAGCATAAACTGTTGTATGGTTGTTTGCTCGTTTTTGTGTGAAGGTACCGAAGTACCTATGTGTGTTATATTACTCATTTAAAGTTTTTCTCGAAAATTGTATTTTAAAATAAAATGGTTTGTCGGTTAAAAGACAAACACTCAAAATGGGCAATTGTTTATTGCTAGAATATCATGGTCAGAAAACAAATATTTAATAACACGGAAGCCATTAGGTTGAGAATCATCGTGTATTTAAAGTTGGCCATGCTTTCATCTTTCCAAACTTTCAGAAACCACCAATTCATGAAAATGGCAATGGGTATACAGAAGATCAAGAATCTTTGGAAATGCTTGACTTCCAAGAAAAAGTAGGAGCTAATAATAGATAAAGAGAAAAACAGTATGCAAAATATAAAGGTGCCTCTTATTCCGAGCAACATACTCATGGTTCTGTCGCCATTTCGTGCATCTTCCGCGTGCTGATATACTTGTGTGATGGGGTAAACCGCCCAAAGTATCAAAGCAGAAAATAAGGAGCCTAACCAAAGTGGAGCATTGGATACATTTGTTGCTTCAAAAAAGTCTTTTATGGTCAAATTTTGGCCAAAAGTATAAACCATCATAAATACCAAGGCTCCCTGAAATAAGCCCACAATTGCCCAACTCAAAAAGGGATATTTTTTCAGTCGAGACTTTGGATGGCTGTACATCCTGCTCACCGCAATATATAATATCACCAAAATGCCAAACCAAGTACCTACCATAATTATGGCAAATATGACACCCAGACCATCAAAAACATTGGCAGCATACCAAAGTTTAATATCTACTTTAGGCGGATTTTTAAGACCACCAATACTGCCCTCGTCTTTGTCAAAATAGCTATTGAAGGCATTGGATGCGGGATATATCAAAAGGTGTAATATTAGAAATATCCAGAAATTTTTTACAAAATCAGATTCTACTTGTTGGCTGATAGCCAGCCAATAGATAGGCATTAAAAACAATGAAAAAGGAAAGCGAAGGTGCAAGAAAATGTCCTTTTTTGTCATATAAGTTTTTTTTCGAAGTAATTTAGGAAGATATACGGTGATATGGTGCTGTTGGTTTCAAAAAGATTCAATTTCCGAGAGGGTGATTTCCATTAAAAGATTGATTTGGGTTCATTCTTAAAATTGTCATGGAACTATTTCTGTTAAATTTTTTATTTTTGACAAAAAAACAATTTCACAAAATGAAAAAACTAACATTCGCCTTCTTTTTCTTCTTTTCAATTTCCGTTTTTGCTCAACCAGACCTCCGAAAAACTCTCAGCGAATACCTTAAAGTGGTAGAAACAAAAAACTCCGAAAGAGTGATGGATTATATGTATCCCAAGTTTTTTGAATTGTATCCGCGTGATTTGATGGTGAAGACTTTAGATGAGTCTATGAATGACCCGAACCTCGAAATTCTGTTGATGGATTCAAAAATCTTGGAAATTTCGCCACTGAAAACGGCTGATACCGTTACTTATGCCAAAGTGGGTTATTCGTTTGTGATGACACTCAAATATGTAGAAACTGACGAAAATCCAGCACCCGGTGAGGAAGTAATCACCATGACTACCAATATTTTCAAGCAAATGTATGGTGATGAGAACGTGAGTTTTGATTCTGGGAATAAAAAATTCAAGGTTTATGCAAAGAAAGAAATGTTGGCCTTAAAAACCGCAGGTTTAACCGATTGGAAGGTTTTGGGTATTGAGGAGAAAATAAATCCTTTGTTAAAAAAAATATTGCCAAACGAAATTATTACTGATTTGTAGACTTTTCACTGCAATCGTTCCCATAAATTTTCTCGAAATCGGGCTATTCAAAAAGGAATAAATTATTTTTATTTGAGTAATTTTAGTGTTCAACCCTTTTCCAATGAACAAAACTGCCTTTTTGTTTTTTTTACTCTGCTCTTTCTATGCGGTTTTTGCCCAAAGCAAAAAAGGATTGACATACAAACCAGACACTTCTTTTACTCATTATCAAGCTGTAAAATGGGCACTTTCTCAATCGCCGAATGCCAAACTAGCGATTGCGAAAGATTTTAAAAATATTAATATTAAAGAAAATATCAAATACACCACAGAAGACGGTAATAACTTGATGTTGGATGTTTTTTCTCCTAAAAGCAAACAAAATGCTCCTTGTCTCATCATCATTCACGGCGGAGGATGGCGATCTGGTGATAAAACCCATCACCACGAAATGGCCAAAGTATTGGCATCCAAAGGTTATGTGGTAATCACACCCTCTTACAGACTTTCAACTCACGCACTCTATCCTGCTGCAGTGGTGGATGCAAAAACTGCCATCAGATGGACAAGAGCAAACGCCGCATCATTGGGAATTAACGCAGAAAAAATAGCTCTTGCTGGCTTTTCGGCAGGTGGACAAATGGCCGCTTTGATTGGCACTACAAACGACGAAACGCTTTATGACAGAAGCGAAACGTTTAAAAACATAAGTTCAAAAGTAGCTTCAGTGATAGATATTGACGGAATTTTGGCCTATATCCATCCAGAATCTGGTGAAGGAGATGATAGTAGAAATACCTCAGCAGCAACCTATTGGTTTGGATATAATAAAACAGAAAAGCCTGAACTTTGGAACGAAGCCAGTGCATTAAACCATGTTTCGGCTTTAGATCCTCCTATACTTTTTATCAATAGCTCCCAGGAACGAATGCATGCTGGGAGAGAAGATTTTATACAAAAACTAAATACTTTCGGCATTTATTCTGAGGTTCATACTTTTAAAGCTCCTCATACCTTTTGCATGTTAGATGAATGGTTTTTGCCCACCATAGATCTTATGGACAAGTTTTTAATAAAAACCTTAAAGCAATGAGAAATTTAACACTTTTGTTTTTTTTGTTCACTTTTGAAATTGCTTTTGCTCAAGTTCAATTGCGACAAGGTGCGTTTTTTACCCCTGAACAATCGAAGGTAGAAATGGAGCATTTGGCATCACTATACAACTCCAAATCTGATTGGCAAAAAAAAGCAAAAGCTATAAAAAAAGGTATAATAGAAGGTGCTGAAGTAAAAACCATAAAGCCCAATAAGAAAATAAATGCGACTATTCATTCAAAAAAAAATATGGATGGATACACCATTGAAAATGTATTTTTTGAAAGTCTTCCAGGAGTTTATGTTTCTGGGAATCTGTATAAACCACTCAATGTTTCTGGAAAGATACCCGCGGTCCTGGCACCACATGGCCATGGGAAAGATCCAAGATTTGGAGAAGCTACACAAAAACGTTGTGCAACAATGGCCAGAATGGGGGCAGTGGTTTTTACCTATGACATGATTGGTTATGGAGATATGCAGCAATGTGAGCATAAAATAGCCCCAGCCCTAAAAATACAGATTATCAATAGCATTCGATCACTTGACTTTTTGAGCCAACAGCCAGAAGTAGACAAAACCAAAATTGCGGTATCGGGTGAGTCAGGCGGAGGAACCCAGACCTTTATTTTGGCAGCTTTGGATAATCGGGTGGCGGTTTCAGTACCTGTGGTGATGGTCTCCAATTATTTCTTTGGTGGATGTACTTGTGAAAGTGGAATGCCGATTCATGTAAGGCCTGACCACGCAACTACCAATGTTGAAATAGCCGCTTGTTTCGCTCCAAAACCTATGCTCTTGGTATCAGATGGTGACGATTGGACGAAGTTTACTCCTGATTTGGAGTTTCCTCATATTCAAAGAATCTATTCATTTTTTGATGCTAAAAGCAATGTTGAAAATGTACATTTACCACTTGAAAAACATGATTATGGCCCTTCAAAACGTAAAGCTGCCTACGATTTTCTAGCTAAAAATTTAGGCTTAGACCTCAATATGGCAGATGAAACAAAAAGTCCAGTTTTGCCAAAGGAAGATTTGACAGTTTTCAATGCTCAAAATCCATTACCAACCAACGCATTGAAAGGCAATGACGCAATAATAAGTTTATTAAAAACCATTAAATGAACACATTAGTAGAAGACAAAGAAGTAGAATGGATTGAGCTTGGCGGCGGAATAAAACGCAAAGTGATGGCTTATGACGACCAAATGATGGTTGTAAAAGTGGCTTTTGAGGCTGGAGGAATTGGTGCTATGCATAGTCATCCACATACGCAGGCGAGTTATGTGGCCAGTGGGAAATTCGATATAACCATCGACGGAAAAACCAAAACGCTAAAAGGTGGAGATGTGTATTTTGTGCCAAGCGACTTGGAGCATGGGGCAGTTTGTCTTGAAGACGGTGAGTTGATAGATGTTTTTCATCCGTTGAGAGAGGATTTTCTTTGAGAGTTTTCTACCACAGAGAAGCACAAAGTTTACCACAGAGTAGCACAAAGAATTTAGAAAATAAAGCTTGGCGTCATTGCGTCTTGGCGATAATTAATAAACAATGAAAAAATACATTTTATACATTTCGTTCTTTTGTTTTTCAATATCTGGAAATGCCCAGAAACCTTATTCACAACAGATGGCTGATTCATTTATTGCCTGGTATCCTGATTCTATTGTTGTGAAACCACGCGTGAAATCGACTTGGGATTATGAGCAAGGTTTGATGCTCAAAGCCATCGAAAAAGTATGGCGAAGAACCGCTGATACCAAATATTACGATTATATTTTGGCCGATATGAACCGTTTTGTGGCCGAAGATGGCAGTATAAAAACTTACAAAACAGAGGATTATAATCTAGATAATATCAATTCAGGTAGAGGCTTACTGATGCTCTACCAACAAACACAACCTGGAAAAGATAAATTTAAAAAAGCGGCAGATGTGCTTTGGCATCAGCTTGAAAACCAGCCTAGAACCAAAGAAGGGGCTTATTGGCATAAACAACGTTATCCCTTTCAAATTTGGCTGGATGGCCTTTTTATGGCGGAACCGTTTTCTGCGGAATATGCCAAAGTATTTAATCATACTGAGCATTTTAATCACATCGCTAAACAATTTGAAATGGTCGAGAAATACATGGTTGACCCAAAAACAGGATTGATTTACCATGGTTATGACGAGTCTAAAAGCGAAAAATGGGCCGATAAAAAAACTGGACTTTCTCCACATTTTTGGAGTAGAGCCATTGGTTGGTATGGAATGGCTTTGGTAGAAGTACTCGATTATTTCCCAGAAAATCATCCCGAAAGACCCAAGCTTATTAAATATTTACAAAGATTAGCACCGGTTTTGGCGAAATATCAAGACCCAAAATCAGGTGTTTGGTATCAAATGACAGCTTTGGCTGGTAAAAAGGGCAACTATTTGGAAGCATCGTCTTCATGTATGTTTGTTTATACTTTAGCCAAAGCAGCTCGATTAGGTTACATCAGTCCTGTTTTTAAAACCAATGCCAAAAAAGGCTATGCAGGTATTTTGAAAGAATTTGTTGAAAAAGAAGCGGACGGCGGCTTGGCATTTCAAAAAACAGTTTCGGTGGGCGGTTTAGGTGGAAACCCCTATAGAGATGGCACTTACGAATATTACTTGAGTGAGCCCCTTCGTAAAAACGATTTGAAAGGTGTAGGTCCGTTCATTTTTGCGAGTACCGAGATGGAGATTATGGAAGAAAATAATATCGGAAAAGGCAAAAAAGTGGCTTTAGATTATTATTTCAATAGAGAATTCAGAAAGGATTGGAATGGTCAGAACGAGCAATTTCATTATACTTGGGAAGATACTTTTCATTCGGGATTCTTGTGGTGGGGAGATGTTTTCAAAAACTATGGGGCTAAGCTTACTGCAATAAAAGACAAACCAACGGCCATCAATTTGAAAGGGCAAAATGTCTATATCATCGTTGACCCGGATACAAAGAAAGAAACCACTGCTCCAAATTTTATGGATAAAACTTCGATAGAAAATATCAGAAATTGGGTAAACGCAGGTGGTACCTTGGTGCTAATGGCCAATGATACAGCCAATTGCGAGATTCCAAAATTCAATGAATTGTCGAAGTCTTTCGGAATAGCATTTACAGGAAAAAGCCGCAATATGGTACAAGGCACCCAATGGCACCAAGGTTTGGTGGATATTCCTGTCGGCAACCCAATCTTCAAGAATACCCAAAAAGTTTATGTGAAAGAATTGGTTACGCTTCAACTAAGCGGAAAGGCCTATCCAGTTATAGAAGAAGGTGGAGATGTAATAATGTCCGCAACCAATTTTGGTAAAGGTCGAGTTTTTGTCATCGGTGATCCCTGGTTATACAATGAATATGTAGACGGACGAAGGATACCGAAAGAATATCAAAACTACCAGGCTGCTAAAGACCTAGCTAAGTGGGTTTTGAGTAAGTAATGTTTAGTTGGAACACGGATTAGGACAGATATGACACGGATTCTGACATATAGGTCAAAGTAAATATGAAGTGCAGCTATATAGTATTAACCATTATTATCTGTGGCAAATCCGAAAAATCCGTGTTTCTATAGTTCTAAAATGTGTTTTGTAGGAAACAAAAAAATAAGCGAATAATCGAAACCAGACTAAGCCGACCCTCTGTTTATCAAATAAAACGGATTTTTCTCCGAAACAAAAATCTTCTGCAAAACCACTTCAGCGGCTCTTCGGCCCATGGCCTCAAAGTCGGTGGTGATCACGGTTATGTCTAAAACCTCTTTCAAAGTGGTTTCATTGAATGAAATTATGCCCAAATCTCTACCCAAAACAAGCTCTTTCTTTTTTGCATATTTTATCAGCTCAGCGAGGTCGTATTCTTCAATAACCACATAAAGAACATTGTTTTCATGATCTGCCAAGGCTGCTTCGGCAGATGAGAAAACTTTGGCTGAGAGGTTGTTGTACGCACAAAAAGTCCTGAAGCCTTTCATGATTTCGGCTGGATAATTGTTGTCGTCGGGAAATATCAAATACAGCTTTTTGTAATTTTTTATTTTAGATAAGTTTTTCTCAAAAGCAGAAAAAATATCTTGTTCAAAGTCTTGATAAATGGTGGGTACATCTTTTAGTTCGTGTACGTATTTATCCAGTAGGAGCAACTCTGTCTTTGGTATTTTGTTTAAAACTGGCAAGTAAACCTCCTTGCTTTCTAAAAAATGTGGCATCACCACATAGAAGTTGTATTTTCCTAAATTTCTATCTATAATATCTTCAAATGAATCTGCTGAATAGTTGTGGATTTGCAAGTCTACAATGCTGTTTTCACCTAGACCTTTCAGTAAAGCATAGTATATCAGTTTTTTGTATGAACTCATTTTGTTCATAACCAGCAGGACCCGCATCTTATTTTCTCTGTTGGCCTTAACAAAATATCCTTTTCCATGAACCGACTCAATAAATCCCAATCTTTTAAGTTCTCGGTAGGCTTTTTCCACAGTATCTCTCGAGAGCAAATGTTCAATGCTGAGCTCGGTTATGGACATTAATTGGTCATTTTTTTTATAATAACCGCGTTCTATGTCATTTACGATGGCATTTACAATTTGCTTATACTTAGGCGTTTTGTCCTTTTCGTTGATAGATAATACCCTATTTAGATTCTCTGATTTCTTCATCTAAAGTCAATTAACATTAAATCTATCACAAATTAACCATTATTTTTGGATGTATGTCTCCTGCACTGTTTTCATTTTTCTACCGCAATCGATTCCGTAAATTCTTGTACCAAAACATAGGAGTGCAGGACATGGATATTGCTTTATATCCGTTAAATTGCCTTTGAAAACAAAACCTGAATGAAAAAACTTGCCTTCAAAATGAAGCTTTTCCCCGGAAAAGTAGAGGAATATAAAAAACGTCACGATGAAATCTGGCCCGAATTGGTCGATTTGCTTCATGAACACGGTATTTCAGATTATTCCATTTTTTTAGATGAAGAAACGCTCAGCCTATTTGGGGTTTTGAGTGTGGAAGACGAAACCCAAATGGATGAACTCCCTAAAACCGAAGTCATGAAAAAATGGTGGGCATACATGGCAGATATTATGGAAACCAACCCCGACAATTCGCCTGTTAGTGTAAGTTTGAAGGATGTGTTTTATATGGGATGATTGAGTTCCGAGAACCGAGTTTTGAGTACTAAGTTACAAGATTCAATTCAGTAAAAAAGACTGATAACGAAAGATTTAATAAACCTTAAGTTTTCATAACCCGGAAAGGGTAAAATCCGAATAACCATGCATGAAAAAATAGAGAAAATTAAAATGACCTTGTATTCGTCAAACATTTTTCTCAGAACAATAGAGAACAAAACAATTTTTTCGAAAACATAAAAAATGAAAATTAAATTATTAATTACAGCCTTATTTATAACTGTAAACGTATTTGCTCAACGCAACGTAACCAATGCCAACGATAGTAACACACCGCTGCACTTGTTACAACCTGATTATCCAGTTCCTTATGGGATACCGAAAGTTGAAGATGTAAAGTCTTCTTTGAACAGAATTTATGAATATTTAAATAACGTAACTCCAACGGCCTTTGTGGACACCAAAACTGGTGAAGAAATCACTGACTTATCGAAAATTAGCTCCACTACCGCACTTAAAAAAGGGGATTACAGAATTGTTAGTTACGAATGGGGCGTAACATATGCTGCCATGTTGGCCGCTGCAAAAGCTACTGGAGACGATAAGTATAAGAAATATTCAATTGATAGACTTAAATTCATCTCCAATGCAGCACCGTATTTTAAAAAGACCTCAGAAGAACATGCCGACTGGGCAACTGCCGGCCCACTGAGAGGATTAATAGCTCCGAAAGCCCTCGACGATTGTGGTGCCATGTGTACGGCTATTCTGAAAACAAAAATGGCAGGAGAAAGCCTTGATGCCCAACTTTTGATAGATACGCACATTGATTATATCATGAAAAAAGAGCATCGTTTAAAGGATGGAACTTTGGCTCGAATGCGTCCGCAAGCGGATGCACTTTGGCTTGATGATATGTTTATGGGCGTTCCTGCATTAGCCAACATGGGTAAGTTTACAGGAGAAAAAAAATATTTCGACGAAGCCGTAAAGCAGATTCAATTGTTTCATAGTAAGATGTTTAATAATGAAAAAGGGGTGTATATGCATGGCTGGATTCAAGGTATGGCTGAGCATCCGCAATTTCATTGGGCAAGAGCTAACGGTTGGGCGATTTTAACTAAAATTGAGGTTTTGGATGTTTTGCCCGAAAATCATCCCGGAAGACCGATTATTCTTAAAATGCTGAAAGATCATATCAGAGGTTTAGCAAAATATCAATCAGGATCAGGTTTCTGGCATCAATTATTGGACAAAGAAGACTCTTATTTGGAAACTTCGGCCACCGCCATTTATACGTATTGCATAGCCCACGCTATAAATAAAGGCTGGATAGATAAAATGGCTTATTCGCCCATGGTGATGTTAGGCTGGAATGCGGTTTCTACAAAAATCAATGAAAAAGGTCAAGTGGAAGGTACTTGTGTGGGAACAGGTATGGGATTTGACCCAGCTTTTTATTACCACCGACCAGTAAGTCCTTTCGCTGCACATGGGTATGGACCTACCATTTATGCAGCATCAGAGATTATTAACTTGTTGAATAACAGCAAGTTTGAGATAAATGATAGTTCGGTGCAATTGAAGAAGTGATTTTTTATTTTAAACAAATAGACACATAGAGAGCATAGATTTTTATTGTCGCCAGAAAAACTATAGGCATAGAGCGTTTTCTCACTTTATGCCTATTTTCAATGTATAAAAAAATCGGTATTTTCGTTTACTTCTTCAAAGTAAATCTTGCCGAAAAACCTAGATTAGTCACATATAGACCTGCGTCATTGAAAAAGTTGAGTTCGGGTTTCCAATCTACACTGAGGTTGAGTGGGATTTCGGAGAAAGTGTGTTCAAGTCCCAAAATTCCGTCAGCACCGACCTGCACATAATTGTCATAGTAGTAACGGTTTCTGTAACGATTTGCCGTTCCTGCATGACCGCCCACGCCATAGTACCATCTCCATTGCCCTGTCGAAAATGCCTTTTGATGCCATTCGGCGAGCAATGTTGCTTTGGCTCCATTCCCAAAGCTATTCAAAAGTCCTTCTAAGGATGCTTTTTTGCCGTTGTTGATTTTGAAAGTGATGCCGGGACTACCGTCAAATCTTGCTCCAAAAGCATATTTGTATTGAGCGGTTGTCGAAAAACTTATAAGTAGAAAAAGAATAATTAGTTGTTTCATAATTTCAGATTGTTTTTCCAAAATTACGTTTACACGAATTATTAGGTTTAGAAACCCAGTTAAATTTCCCTTAAACTTTGGCTATTAGAAAAGTACAAAAAGCCAATTTTAAATTATCACAAATTACACAAAAATATAAAAATCAATACTTTGTGAATTGTAGAAACTTAAATTGAAATTAAATTTGCCAATTCATCACTAATTTTAATTCCATTTGCCAGGTTCCATTTTTTTCTTTCTAAACCTTTTTCTCCTGGCATTCTTACAGGATTTTTGGTATTAAGAGGCATACTTGCCAAACATTGATTTTTAAAGAATTCCATTTCTTTAAGAAAGTAACTTTCCCCTGAAAATTTGCTGGGGTCGATAACTTGCACAAAAACCGAGGCACCCCAACGTTCTGGACTATCACTTCTGCCAAAGCCACCTAATGCACTGGTCATGGCTTCTATCATTATGCCCAACGCAAACCCTTTATAGCCCAAGTCCAAACCCCCAAGAGGTAAAAGTGACGAAGGGGGATTTTGAAAAAAGGTTTGTGGGTCGTTGGTTGCTGTTCCATCTGATTGTAAAAGCCATTCACCACCCAATTTTTCATTGTTTTTGGCAGCACGATTTACGACAGCATTTGCTGTTGTGGACATGCTAACATCAATAAGAATGGGGTCGGTTTCGGTCGGAATCCCCAAAGCTAGCGGATTTGGCGAATACACAGGAATCTTTCCGCCAAACGGGGCCACAGTCTTGTTTCGAGGATCGGAGCAGGCTATGATGACCATTAAGTTTTGTCTAGCTATTTTTTCTAAAAATGCCGCCAAGCATGCAATATGATGCGATTTTTGAATCACCACCGTTCCGATTCCCATATTTTTGGCTATTTCAGAGGCTTTTTCAATGGCTTTTTCTGTAAGCCAAATTCCAGGTAAATATCTTCCATTCCAAGTTTCTGCGGTATCGGTTTTATTTATCACTTCGTAGGTCCCAGATTTTTCCATTTGTCCTGACTCCAACTCGTCTAAATAAGGTTTTACCAAAGCCAAGCCATGAGTCGTATGGCCGAGCAATTCACCTTCCAGCAATATCCTGGCAGTAGAGTCTGCTTTTTCAAAATCTAGGCCTTTGGATTGAAAAGCCAAAGTAAGCTTTGATAATAATTCGGGGTATTCTAGAGTAGTATTTTGCATAATTATTGAATAGTATTGCAAAGATTGAAATTTATGTCTTGATTTAAAAATCCAATTCTTATTTCCTTGATATTGATTCATTTCTCATTTTATATTTAATTGACTAGTGAAAATTCAGTATAACCACCCACAACCGCAGTACACGAAATCCGTTTCAGATTTTGTATTTTTGAATAACAATTGATTTCTATTAATGAAAAACATCCTTACGTTAATCTTTACAGTCCTGTTTTTTTGTGCAAATGCTCAAAAAAACCGATTTCCAGATGGCTCAAAAATGTTTCCTTGGTTTAGTGATTTTACCAAAACAAAACTCGAAAACCTTGGACAACAGTATATAATCACTGAACATGGCGTAAAAAATGACAGCACTTTGGTGCAAACGGTTGCCTTACAGGCCGTTATTAATAAAGCTGCTGAAACAGGCGGTGTGGTGGTAATTCCAACAGGTACTTTTCTTTCTGGAGCTTTATTTTTCAAACCCAAAACGCATCTTTATGTGTCTGAAAATGCAAAACTTAAAGGCTCAGATAATATAACTGATTATCCCATAATGCCCTCGCGTATGGAAGGTCAAAGCATTGATTATTTCCCTGCTTTGGTAAATGCTTATGGTGTGGATGGCTTCACGATTTCGGGAAAAGGTACAATAGATGGCAACGGACTTAACTATTGGAAGGCATTTTGGCAACGACGCAAAGAAAACCCCAACTGCACCAATCTCGAAGTCTCTCGACCACGTCTGGTGTTTGTATGGAACAGTGATAATGTACAAGTGCAAGACGTAAAACTGCACAATTCGGGCTTTTGGACGAGTCATTATTATAAATGCAACAATGTCAAAATCATGGATTTGCACATATTTTCGCCTCATGAACCCATAAAAGCACCAAGTACCGATGCCATAGACCTTGACGCCTGCACCAATATATTGATAAAGGGCTGCTATATGGCCGTAAACGACGATGCCATAGCACTCAAAGGGGGCAAAGGCCCTTATGCCGACACCGACCCCAACAATGGCGGCAATGCGAATATCTTGATAGAAGACTGTGAATTTGGGTTTTGTCATGCGGCATTGACCTGCGGCAGCGAGGCCATACACAATAAAAATATCATCATGCGAAACTGCACAGTCAACGAAGCCATGCGTGTACTCTGGCTCAAAATGCGGCCTGATACGCCACAAATGTATGAGTACATAAGCGTAGAAAACGTGAGAGGCAAAGCCCATAGCTTGATATATGTAAAACCATGGACGCAGTTTTTCGACCTCAAAGGACGCAAAGATGTGCCGCTATCCTACTCCGACCACATCAGCCTCAAAAACATAGACATGGATTGCAATATAATGTTTGACGTAGCCATTACCGAGTATGACAAACTCTCCAACTTCGCCTTCAAAAATCTAATCATCAAAACCAAAAAAGCGGAAATAGACAAAAGCATTGTTAAAGGTTTTTCTTTGAAAAATGTGTTGGTGAATGGAGAGAGGGTGAGGTGAAATCTTTGGTTTTTATGTAATAAAATATTCATTTAGAATAAATAATGTTTCTTTACTTTTGAAAATCTAGAACTCATTTTATATCTGAAAGACTTAATTAATATTAGAAGGTGGAACAAGGGACTTCGATGAGCTCTTCTAAATATATTCTAACCGAGCATTTTGTCCTCCCTAGTTTCAATCGAGCCTATTTATGTTTATGAACATCAGTCATATTTTTGCTTAATTAGTAATTTTTAATCTCTTTAGATTTGAGGCGGAAAAATTCTACTTTTGTTTTTTATTAATGAATTGTGAAAATTCAACTCACCAAATAATGAAATACCTAATAATAATTTTAGCACTTTTCAGCTTCACCCCAAAACCCAAACCCACCCTCTACCTCATCGGCGATAGCACCGTAAAAGCTGGTCAAGGTAAGGGTGAAAATGATATGTGGGGCTGGGGAAGCCTCATCGGGCAGTATTTTGATTCTACTAAAATCCATATCGAAAACCATGCGATAGGCGGCAGAAGCAGCCGAACTTTCCTGACAGATGGCCGCTGGGAGCCGATTTTGAAAAAGATGAAGAAGGGAGATTTTTTGATTATACAGTTTGGGCATAACGACGACTGGGCGATAAACGATACCATAAGAGCCAGAGGGACTATAAAGGGAATTGGTTTGGATTCTGTTGAAATTGATAATTTGATAACGAAAAAATATGAAGTAGTGCATAGTTTTGGTTGGTATATGAGCAAATATGTAAATGAAGCCAAAGCGAAAGGTGTAGATGTGTTTGTATGCTCGCAGGTGCCTTTCAATAAGTTTGAAAATGGTAAGGTGAAACGCCAAGAGGAATATTACCCAAAATGGACAAAACAAGTCGCTGAAAATACCCATGCTCATTTCATAGACTTGCATGAATTGTCAGCCGTTTTCTACGATAAACTGGGATTTAACGAAACCAAAAAGCGATATTTCACTCCAAAAGATAATGTTCACACCAACCTAACTGGTGCCAAATTAAATGCCGAAAATGTAGTCAATGGAATTAGAAATACTAAAAAAACAAAACTGAAAAAGTTTTTAAAATAGTATGTTTTGGCGAGTTAAGTAAAAAAATCAGTGATATTCGCTTTAAGAAGGATCAACGTCATCAGCGTGCCATTGACAAGTATAGAAATCAACAAAAATCTAACTATTTTTGACAAAACAAATTAATGTGAAGTCAACCATTCTTTACGGAGTTTCGATGGCCATTTTGCTATTTCTACTGAAATGGTTAGAGCTCCGCTTTGTGGTTTTCAATCATCTCTTTGAAATTTATGCCGGAATAATATCCATAGTTTTTATGGTATTGGGAGCATGGCTGATGTACCATTTTCAGCAGAGGAAACAGGAAAAGGAAAATGCAAGAAAAGAAATGGTAGCGATACCTGAGCTCGGACTTAGTCAACGAGAAATGGAAGTTCTTGAATTGATGTCACAAGGCTTCACAAATCAACAAATAGCCGATAAGCTTTTTCTTTCTATCCATACCATAAAAACCCATGGCTCCAATCTCTTTGTAAAACTAGACGTGAAAAACCGTACTCAAGCTTTAATAAGAGCCAAAGAATTAGAAATTTTAGAATGAAAAACGTAATTTCATACTAAAGTATGAAAGTGTTAAACACTAAAATTCAGAAAATTGCCTAAAATTTAAACCCAATTGATATGCAAAAAATTATTCTTAAAAACGGACTTATTGCAGGACTTGCTGTTTCCATCTTCATGGTCTGTTCAATGGCCTATGTGTATAATTCAGAGCATGCTGAAGGTAGTATGCTCATTGGATATGTCTCTATGTTGGCGGCTTTTTCTTTTGTTTTTATTGGCATTAAAAACTATCGTGATAAAGTAGCCGATGGAAAAATCACCTTTTTTACAGCTTTTAAAATAGGAATTGCTATCTCAGCAATCGCTAGCCTTATGTATGTAATAGCTTGGGGCATTGAGTACCATTTTTTTATGCCTGATTTTCTTGATAAGTATATTTTGTCTGAAATAGAGAAATTACAAAAATTAAATTTACCAACAGCAGAACTTGATGCTAAAATAAAGGAGATTGAACAAAGTAGAGGTCTATATGACAATGTGTTTTCGTTTGCGGGAATTACTTTCGCTGAGATTTTTCCAGTGGGATTATTGGTTACGATTATAAGTTCTTTAATTCTAAAAAACAACAAATCGGCATAACTTTAGGAGATTCTTTATGATTAAAGAAGATTTCTTAAAAGACTAAATTTGTATTTATAAAAAAGTAAACAATGGTATGAAAAAAGTTACCGGTATTGGTGGAGTATTTTTTAAATGTAAGGACCCGAAAACGACTACTGAGTGGTATCAAAAACATCTTGGATTCACCACCAACCCTTATGGTGCCAGCTTTGATTGGTTTGAAGATTCAGATGGAATAAAAAAAGCTCAAACGCAATGGACTCCATTTAAAGAAACTTCAAATTATTTTGAACCTTCGAAGAAAGACTTTATGATGAATTATCGTGTCGAAAATTTGGAGAGTTTACTTGTTGAATTAAAAAAAGAAGGAGTAACAATTCTTGATAATTTGGAAATCTACGACTACGGGAAATTTGTCCATATTCTTGATAATGAAGGGAACAAAATTGAACTTTGGGAGCCAATTGATTAGTCAAATCACAGCTTAATATTCGAGTATTCTATAATGCATTTAGCAACAAAAAACCTCCCGAGACTCAGGAGGTTTTCATATTTTAAAACTTCAACGTAGCTGGTAAATATTTGGCCACCAAATCCTCATAATAAGGCCTTAACTCTTGTACATTAGGCGGATATGGCACTTTTGAGTACAAGTCATAAGGGTTGAATTTGTCCACCCACTTAAACATTTCGTGGTCGTGGGCATTCATGAGGTGATCGTACGCATGTTCGCGGTGTTGCGAGTAAAACGAATGATAACGCAACATGTACAATCCTTCTTCAGGAATATAAGGCTTCATGATACGATAAATGTACTCGTCGTGCCCCCATGACATTTGTACGTTATCAAGGCCGCAGTTTGGCTCATAAATACCATATTTCGTATTGTATCTCGGATCTCTTGAGTCTGGGTTTTCAGCAAAAAACTCTGAATAAACGATTTTATCTGAGTGCTTACAACCAGTAGGGAAGGTGTCGCCCACCACAGCCCATTGCGGCTCACCAAACAAACACAAAACTTTGCCCAAATCATGCATAAAGCCAGTCAGTACAAACCAATCAGGGTGACCATCTTGACGAATAGCTTCCGACGTTTGTAGCAAGTGCTGCAACTGATCCATACTGGTGTCAGGATCAGAGTCGTCTATGAGCGTATTTAGGAAATCTACTGCATCCCAAATACTCATTTCTTTCTTGTCAAACTTTAAGAAATGCTCCTGCTTGTTTTTCGCAAATTCGTATGTCTGAAAAGTATGATTTAATCTATAAAACTCTTTAACGGTGTCTTGTCTTGCCGAGTCTACGTAGTTGCGATATTCTTCTTTTGATTTCTCAAAAGGCTCTGGGTAACGCTCTAGTACATCATCTTCCCACTCTTCAATAGAAGCCAATGGGTTTAGTTCTTTTTCTGAAAAATTGTTTTCCATTATTTTGATGATTGAATTTCAAGCCCAAATATAAATTATTTTTTAAGATTCAGGTAAATACATTGGAGTTAAATTATTAATCAATGTCATTTTTGTCTAAAATTGTCTAAAAATGTTAAAATTTACATAA
This sequence comes from Lacihabitans sp. CS3-21, assembly GCF_024343675.1. Lineage (GTDB taxonomy): Bacteria > Bacteroidota > Bacteroidia > Cytophagales > Spirosomataceae > Leadbetterella. Next base: position 118,209 of record NZ_RJUD01000113.1, on the reverse strand, counting down.
TCATCCTTGTTATTAATTAGTTGTATACTTTTTGGGATAGGCTGTCTTAAATAGCCCAAATATGACCAACTTCTTCTCTATGAATAAAAAAGTCAATCTTGCGTATTGTGGTCTCGGGTTTTATCTTTTGGCAGAAACGCAGGTTTATTTATTGAAGTGAGTTTTTAAGGACTAAAAGAGTAATTAATTGAAGAATGGAATGAACATTTTTTTAAGGATTCTAAGAGTAAATGATTGTTTTACTTCTTCCCCATCAAATCAAAAACCTCATTAAAAACCTCCACCTCAACATCCTCAAATACACCATCAGAGAAACGGTGTATAAGTTTTGGAGTGCCGAGTAGTTTAACTTCTTTCAATTCACCAGAAACTTTGCCAGAAATGATGGCTTTTGTAGAGGAAATTTTTTGCCATTTTGTAATTTCTAGACTGAAATCGGTGTTTCCTTTTCCGTTTACAAAACCATACATTTCGGTGTTGGCTTTGTTTCCATCAGGTGAGCCGCTAAAGTTTACTTCTAGGTCTTTTGAAGCGTATTTTGCAGGTGTTTCTTTTGGATAAAAAACCTGAACTGTTAATAATCTTTCATCTGGTGCTCGAACACTTGCAAACTGTAATTGCAAATAAGGTTTTTCTATATAATTTTTAATGCCTTTTCGCCAGAAAGAAGCACCTTTATAGGTCACTTTTGCATTCCATGTTTTTCCATCAAGCGTGGACTTGAAATTCGTACTCGCCGAGATTATGGCTTCTGCATCGGCTTTCAATTCTGCGGTATTTGTCTTAAAGCCAGCAGGATATACTTTGTAGTCTTTGTTAACATAATCCTTTCCTGTTGAAGGATTTTCGGTAAATTTTAAATCAAAATAGCCGTATTCGCCAGTTTTTACTTGGTTTACTTCTTCATTGCTATTACCCGATATTTTGGTGATAGTTGCTGTAAATTTTCGACCCGTTGGGGCATAAATATCAATTTTATCATTCTTCTTGATAATGCCTGTTATAACTTCCATTCCACCATTGAGTTCCGTTTCTTTTTCTCCCAAATACAGATAGCCTGTTTTGGCAGTGAAGGACTGGGCAAGAGCTCCATTAACCAAAAACAATAAAACGATTAAATTAATAAATGGCATAATATTTAGCTTTTAAGGAAATTTTCAAAATTAATAATGTCTAACAAAATTAATAAACTTTAAAACCCGAGACTTCAGCAACAACGTTCAAACTAAGAGCATAAGGTGAAACTTGGAAAAAAGAAAATTTAACAGCATCATTTTGCACCAATTTAATTAAAAAATTTGTCTCTACTGAAGTGGCATAGTTGTCAAAAGTTTTGAAGTCACCATTATATTGCATATTTCCTAAGGAATTTTTTATTAATCTTATCATAGCTTTAAAGTCATCTAAAGGGGTTTCAGTCGGATTTATTTTGTATTTTACATTAAACAAATACACGCCACTTGAAGGTGCTGTAAAAACACCAGTAGTGTTGTTAAATCCACCGCCATCATTAAATGTCGGAAAATGGTAAGTACTGATTTCGGTTTCTGAATTATTTGGAAGTGCAGTTATCGGGCTGATGACCCTAAAACCTACCTTTTGTTCTTCCCAAGCTGGCGTAGCATTGCCTCTAGAAACTAAAACACTTCCCGCAGGTCCAACACTTTCGTTCTCAGCTTGTAAAGGGCCTGAAAGTCTAATTCCATTATTTGCATTTATTTTTTGAAAAGCGGTGATTTGGCCAGAAGTTCCATCAATCCTAAATTGAGGAAGGTTATTTGTATAAAAGTCTATGTTATGATTGTTTTTAGAACCTATTTCTAAATGATCTCCAATAACTTGAATATATCCTTTAAAATTCAAAGCATCATAAAAAGTTACATAAGGGCTAGCACCCTGAAATCTGGCTACTTCACCTGGCTTATTGATATGAAGTGGAATGGCAGCGTTTATGGTTTGGCCAATTCCAATGCTGTTTGGTAGGGTGGTTACCTGGGATAATCCAACCATGGAATAAAATGAAAATGGAATAGAAAATAATAGCCTTTTCATGAGTTTACTTTTGAATTTTAATGTCAATATCATAATATGAAATTTTTGTAACTGGATTAATACCTGTACCTACGATTCTAAAAAGTCCTTGTTTACCATCTGCCGTGATGAATGCAAAAACATTTTGACTATCAATGCCTTTACTGAAGTCTTCTATTACAGCTACGCCATTTTCATAATCTGAATTCTTATTCAGCTTATTCTGCAAGAGACTACTGATTCCTGAAGAATTCTGGACATTGTAAAAGTCTAGGTTGTTGATTTTGAGTTTAAAGGCTTTGTCGGAGCCATTTGAGATCTGAATCATGCCTGTGTTCCAGATGTTCCATGAAATTGACTTGAGGTAATCATTCAATGAACCAACTCCGCACGAAATTCCGCAGGTTTTTAGAAAAGCGAAAGTGCAGATGGAATTCTGAATGATGTCATAATAGGCAACACCGTCAATGGCTTTATTTGATTTGGATTCAGCAAAAGTGTAGGTCTTTCCGGTATCAAAATCAATCACATTTTTCATGTCGCTTTGGTTTTGACGAGAACCAACTTCAATCCTCACGTTCTGAAAATAATTGAGGTCAGAAGCTATTGGCAAGGTGCTAAAGGTGGTAAGACTTTGACTCCATTTGGCCGATTCTGCAAAAGAAATATCGCCTGTCAAACTTACATCATAAACGCACTGGCTCAGATAAGGTTCTCGATTGATACCAGACTGCCGACAACGACTTTCGGCTTGCTGAATGGCTGTTAGACTAAAAGTAAACTCTTGGTAAGGGAATTTGACATCCGTAAAACTCAAAGAATTTTTGCCACTTTCATAAGTGAATAGGGATTCCGCTTGTTTGATTCTCCAGGCGTCTGCATAAATGGGGTATAAGCCTTTAAACGAGCGGTCGGTCAGAGGCTTGCCATCTGATAATACCAAGTCGTTGTTTCTGTTACCATCAAAGTCACCCAAAAGACCTTTTAATTTGCCTTTTCGACCATCATTCAAATAGACCAAATAATCAATCCGAGATTTATATCTAATCATCACCTCGTCATTATTCGACGAAAAGACCCGAATTTCTTCTGCATTTTTTGTGACCAAGGTATTATCCGAAAGACGTTTTGAAACAAAAGTCTCGTTTTGAACTTCACCATTAATCAATAACCTAAATGGATTTGAGAATACATTTACAACGTCTTTATCGAACCTTACGGCGATTGCTGTGTTGATTGTGGCTCTTTTCTCAGTGTTGTTCATGGGTTCTTGGCGGACCTGAATCAGTAATTTGTCGTTGGTGCTTTGCACGACTGTAAACTCGCCATGTCCCATAAAATCATATGCAAAACCATCGTGGGTGGTAAGATGTGGGTCGCCCTGACCTCCACCCACGCCATCTAGTAAACCTCGAGTTTGGAGTTCGTCGTTACATTCGCATGCCTTGCGTGTAAGCCAGGTATTGGCCACGGTCTGCCCACAGTTCGACAATGCCTGACCTGTTTCGCTTACAATATTAGAAAAACAACTTTGCTCTGCTCCGCCAGCTTCAGGACATTGAATAGCAGGGCGATTGTTTTGTAGATTGTCAATCAATTTTTTGGTTTCGCTGCAGGCGTCCAGAGCGGTGCGGCCTGCAGTAAAAGTCGCCAAAATACCCAATTCTGGAGCAGCCAAAAGAGCCACGCCTGCTGTGATACAACCAGCAATATTTTGCCCAATATATGCTCCAGCGGCAATCCCGCCTATGGTTTTATCACAGGCCAAAATGCCTTGAACTCGGCCACTTTTGGTGTAATCGATGCCATTTTCAAAATAGCCTTTGGCCTTTTGAGCCAATTCGAGGTTTCCCTCATACATCACCTCACCTTTTTTGGAAGTAACCTCTTTTCCGTCAGACTTTTTCTTAACAGATATATCAAATTTTGTTCCTAGATAATTGCTAAATTCAATGATAAAACCAGTGGAAGTTTCAGCTTTTGAAGGTAAGAAATCGGTATTGAAGTCATACTTTATCCAAGCATTATTGATGGTATTGACCAAAATTAATTTTTCAAAATTGGTCATTTCACCTTTGGTGTTTTTCTTGCCAGAGGCTATGACCTGAAGTTTTTTATCTTCATAAGAGGCTACATAGCCAACTTCCAGATTTGGATTGGTAATAATGGCTTGTTGGGCTGTGGCCAAAGAAGCGGGTTCGGCAAATTTGAAGTTCGATGTTTCAGTTACTAGAACTGTTTCTTTCGAGCAAGAGATAAGTATGACACTGGCAACCAAATAAGGTATCTTTTTCATTCTTTATATGTGATTAATGCTTTAAAAGGTACACCCGCCAATCCCGAGCTGTTTAAGTTTTTATTGAGAATGTACAGATTTCCCGCAGCCCAATAATAGTTAAATTCTAGTGATGGGTTTCCAGTATAATTAGGCGGAATAAATTGGTTATTTACCTCAGCAGAAATTGCTATAGATAGTATTTTAGCGTCTGTGAGTCCGTGAGGGTAGGTGCCATTTGTATTTGCAGCAGGCATATTACCGGTGATTTCAAACATTTTTATATGTGGAGCAAATTGACCGAGTTTTGTATATCCCCATAAATCAACATTTGAATTGTTTCTTACTACAAATGCATTTCGTCTATCGAGGGGTGAAGAACCGGTGCCCACAATAAAAATTGGGTTTGACGGGATTCTATTATAAAGTGCATCATCGGGGTCAAAAATAATGACTTCATTGTACGCTCCAAATATGGCTGTATTTGAAGAATAATTTTGTAATCCTTCTCCAAATGTAAATGAATTAGTTGCTTTATTTTCATTTATCAAACCACCTACAAAGGATGTATTTCCGAAATTCGAATTGCGAAACCCAATTGTGAAGCCATACTGAGAGGTAGTTTTGTTTTCTGAGCCAACTGTAAATGAATTATAGCCTGATACGGAATTGAACCAGCCATGATTAAAGGATAAATCTCCACGATTTTTATAATTGAAAATACTTGTTAGACCACTACTAATGCTTCCTTTATAGGTTGAGTATTCGAAGTGGGGGCCTCCATAATAATTATCCATGATTTCTTCGGTATAGCCATCTATCGGAATGAATTTAAGTATGAATCCTTGTCCGACCTGAGTGTTATTGTTAGTTCGAAAGGCAATTTCTATACGTGGATTTCGGATAATAATTTTGTTTGGAATTGTGGTTGTTCCACTAAAAATATGGATAGGTTGACCAAATTCATAAATAATTAGTGAATCACCCGGGTCAGGGATATCCATTAAATCAAAGCTTATTTGATACCCACCAATATATGATGAAGAAAGAATAGCTGGTTCGATGAGGGCATTTGCCGAAAATGGAACTCCCTGGAGGTAGGAACCATTACCACCTGGATCGAGGACGGTCCCTCCAAAATTACCGTCAAGACTTAGTGTGTTGCTATTAAGAAGGGTGTAAACAATGGAATTAGGGTCAACACTCCGAACCGAGAAATCTCTTTGAATAAGTAAACCTTTATTTCTTAGTTCTAAATGAGAGTAAGGTGATTTTAACAGGCCTCCTCCGTTTGATAGCTCTGAGGATTGACCTTTGACAATTAATGTACTTCCAACTATAAAAAGAAGTAATGGTATTAGTTTTTTCATGATTTAAAACATTAAATTCTTCTTCAATCTCCTGCTTATCAGTCCTTTGTGGCCTGATGGCGTTGTGAATTCTTTTTCTGTGATTTTTATGTCGGCTTCAGGATTGACCAAATAACTTCGGTGTACACGTACCATTTTGTCACCAAAACGCCGTTCGAGTTTCATGAGATGGGTGCTTACCAGTATTTTACGGCCATCAGACAAAAAAATATGTGAATATGAAATGTCCGCCTTTATGAACACGATGCTTTCGGGAGCAATATGAAGTCTAGATCCTACATGAATAGTTTTCATAGCCATTTATTTTGTTACAAATTTTAATGACATGCATGAAATTTGAAATCTAGAATGATTGGTTGGAGAGAATGGTTAGTTAATTAACGTACTTGAGTGTATAACTGCCAAAATCGCACTAATCAAAAAACGGAATGGTCATCACTACTCTGGTTCCTTTTTCTAAGTCAATGATTTCAAATGCGATTTTCCAACCATAAATATCGTTTAGGATTTTTAGGCGATCCAGGATAAGCTGTGTGCCAAAGGATTGATGTCCGTTTTCAGAAAGCTTGATCCTAGCTGATTGGCTTCGTCCAATGCCGTTGTCTGTAATTTGTACATGGATATGCTCTTCTTTTTCAGATATTTCAATGTTTATTTTTCCTTTTTCAGATAGTTCATGAAAACCATGCTTTATACTATTTTCCACAAAAGGCTGAAGAATAAATGCCGGAACAAGCTTTTCTAAGAGACTTTTTTGTACATTAATTTCATATTCAAAGCCATCCTCAAATCTCTTTTTCTCTATTTTGAGGTAACTTTCAGTAAATGATAATTCTTCCTCTAAATTTAGAAATTGCTCCCTACTTTTTTGCAGGATGTTTCGAATCAAAGCCGAAAACTCGGTTAGAAAACTCGCTGCTTCATGTTTTCTTTCGCTAATTACTAGGCTCTTTATGGAGTTGAGGCTATTGAAAAGAAAATGCGGGTTTATTTGCGACCGAAGCATATTGAGTTCTGAGAGTGCGATTTTTTGATTGAGAAAACTTTTCTCTGAAACAGTTTTGAAGTACAACTGACCTATGGCGAGTGAATACAAAAATACCTCGGCCAATACACAAAAATTAAAGAAGTAGTTTGGATAGTATTGTAGGAGTGGAGACGTGGTTTTTACCCACTCAAAAGTAGCACTTAGAAAGCCTATAATTACGCCTACAAATAGCACCAAACTCGCCAATCTTATCGCTAAAGGAGCTTTGAGGTGTTTTGAAGTGAACATTGTAATGAGTAGATATATACTTATACTTACTACAATAAATTGCGTTACTAGGGAAATAATTAATTCAAAATCAAGTCGTTGTAAAACTACAGAGCAAAGAATTTCAAGAATTAAAAGGATTAGAAAGAGATAATGCTGGTACTTGAAAATTGCTTTTTGTAAGCTGGAGCCTTTTTCATAAACACCTAAAAATTCTCTAAGAAACAACATGTAAAAAATCTGCGTAATGATCACATAGAAATTTTGTCGAAGCTCAAATTTAAAGAAAGGAATAGCCGTAAACGGTGTTTCGTAGTACGATGAAAATGAGAATCCGTAAAGGTGAAAGAGCAACATTCCCAAAAGGTATAAGGCATAGTAGAGTAAAAATTTGTATCGTGTAAAAAAGTATTGCATTGATACAAAAATCATTACAAAGGCAAGTATAGACTTTAACATGAGGTTTTGTGCCAAAGCAAATCTTTCCTCATAGAGATTTTTGAGTCTTTCCGTATGTTCCTGAGCTTCAGTCTTTATGTTGGGTTGAAGTAAAAACTGTTGTCCAGTTTTATCTTTTACTTTAACTAAGATCTCTAGTTTTTCCTTAGGTTTTATATTGATTTTTAGGTATTTATGGTCAAAGTAGTAGGCGTTTTGAGTTAAGCGTTTATCTTGGCTCAAAAGCACAGTGTAATTCACAGATTGGCTTGAATTTATATGGTATTCCTGAGAATATACTTCTCCCATGGTGAGTACATAATCCTGAGGTTGGTTAGATGAGTTTTCCAAGCAAAACTTAAACCAAAATCCATGAAGATATTCGCTCAGTAGAAATCTGGGAAACCGAACCTGTTGGTATTTTTTAAATGGCTGATTTAATATCTGGCTTGAAGATTTTTTGTCACTGCTATCTACATAACACTTAATATGACTTTCGAAATTTCCACCTTTGGCAACATCAAAGCATTGGCTTTTCACGGAAAAATATCCGAAACAGAGACAAATCAAAAGGAAAAATCGTGGCCTCAATTTTCTAGTAATTTGAAAGATTTGTTTGAAATTGGACTGAAAAAAATATTTTTCAAAACATTCAGGGCCTTTTTTAAGGAATGGTAAATCAGAATTGTGGCTTGATCATGGCCAACAACCTAGGTTTGTTTATTCTCGAAACTGGTAGCTGCTCGCCATTTGATATCGTTACCATGCCACCATCCCCCTTTATGTATTTTCTTATTTCTTGTAAGTTGATAACAAATGAATTATGTATTCTTATAAAGCTTTCTAAGGGCAATACTTTTTCGAAATCCCCGAGGGTCTTAGAAACCAAAATTTTCTTGGTTTTCATCTTTAGCTCGGTATAGTTTCCTTCTGCTTTTAGATAAACCAAGTCAGCCAAATCAATGATTTCGAATCCATCCAAAGTAGGAATTGCCAAGGTGGTGTTTTTCTGACTTTTTCCTGATAGGTTTCTAAATAAGGCCTCAAATTTTTCAAAGTCTTTCTTAGATTCCTTCTTTGATTTAATTCTATCAATAGCCCGTTTTAGTTTTTCGGTTTCTATAGGTTTGAGAAGATAATCTACGGCATAAAAGTCGAAAGCTCTAAGGGCATACTCTTCGTAGGCTGTTACAAAAATTACCTCGAAGTCAATTTCTTTGAATTTTTTTAGGAAATCAAAGCCATTTAAGCCAGGCATGGAAATATCTAGAAAAAGTATATCACAACTCCAATTAGATAAGTAATTGAATGCCTCCAAAGGATCGTTAAAGGACGCTATTACTTCCACTTCCGGACAGAATATCCCTAGGTCGTATTTGAGTATATCAATTCCCGCTTGTTCGTCGTCAAGGATGATGGCTTTGAGCATTATAGATGATTTACGCCACAAATAAGTACTTTTTTTTGAAATATAAAATTGATAAATGTAGTATTTTATATTAAGGCTAGCGGAAGTGCAGCCAACCATTTGGCCAATGTTTAAGAAAGTAAATCATCCTTCCAGTTTTTTGAATTGATATTCTTTATATATAGTAGTTTAGTGAAGTTTTTTTACCTCTAAAACTTCGCAGTTGCGGCTGAAAGTCCTATAATCGAATGTGTCTCCAATCTCTCATGAGGGAATGTGGTTCAGAATCTGTACTTAACTAAATGACATTGAAGCTTTATTTTAAATAAAGTGACAAAATAATTCTTTAACTTTGAAAAAACGACCTTATTCAACAATGAAATTCAATTTATTTAGTAAAATCCTTTTCCTATCTTCATTAATTATTTGCTCTTTCGAAGCTGATTCGAAGAACCCCAATTCTGTGGTTGCCCATAGAGGGGCTTGGAAGGCTAAAAATCTACCTGAAAACTCGATTGCTTCTCTAAAGTATGCCATTCAACTTAATTGTATTGGCTCTGAATTTGACGTTCATATGACAGCCGATGATGTTTTAGTGGTCAATCATGACCCAACATATAATGGAATGAACATAGAAAAAGTAACTTACAAACAGCTTTTGGATTTTAAATTGAGCAATGATGAAAAAATTCCTACACTCAAGGATTATCTAAAGGCTGGGAAAAATTCTTACACCAGGTTAGTGTGTGAAATAAAACCTGCTTCGAGTGTTGAAAGAGGGAGAATAGTTGCCCAAAAAGTGTATGAATTGGTGAAGTCTATGAAAATGGATAAATACGTCGATTATATCAGTTTTGATTATGAAATGTTATTAAAAATCAGGAGTTTGGATAGCAAAGCACACTTGCAATATTTGAATGGTACTAAATCGCCCGCTGAACTTAAAGCTGATAAAATAAATGGTGCAGATTATCATTACTCAGTATTTAAAAGAAATCCCGATTGGATTACCGAATCAAAAAAATTAGGTTTAAGTTTGAATGCATGGACCGTAAATGATGCCAAGGATTTAGATTGGTTGATAGCCAATGATTTTGATTTTATCACTACGAATGAGCCCGAACTGGCTTTTGAAAGAATCAAGAATGCACCTATTCAGAAAGACTGGAAATTGGTTTGGTCGGATGAGTTTAATTACAAAGGTTTGCCTGATGACAAGAAATGGGGTTATGATGTAGGCGGATCGGGTTGGGGAAATAACGAACTGCAGTTTTATACCGAAAAAGACAGCACAACTGCATTTGTCAACAATGGTTTTTTGACTATTTCGGCCAACAAAATAACCAAAGAAAACAGACAATACACCTCAGCCAGAATGGTCACAAAAACAAAAGGCGATTGGCTCAATGGCAAAATAGAAGTGCGGGCAAAATTACCCAAGGGCAAAGGTACATGGCCGGCCATTTGGATGTTGCCAACGGATTGGGAATATGGCGGATGGCCCGAAAGTGGTGAAATAGACATTATGGAACACGTAGGCTATCAGCCAGATACAGTTTATGGAACAGTACATACCAAGGCCTTCAATCATTCCATTGGTACGCACAAAACCGGGTCATTTTTTATACCGACACCCTATACTGAATTTCATGATTATGGCATAGAATGGGATCAAGAAAATATTGATTTCTTTTATGACGGGAAAAAATATTTCAGCTTTAAAAATACTAAAAAGAATTTCCAAGAATGGCCATATGATAAGCGTTTTCATTTAATTATGAACATTGCAGTAGGGGGTAATTGGGGAGGTAAATATGGAGTTGCTCCTGATATTTTTCCTGCAAAAATGGAAGTGGATTATGTGAGAGTTTTTCAAAAATAAAAAAAAGGTAGTCGAGAATCCGACTACCTTTTTTTGCGTTTAAGTTAATTTATAAAGCAGAGGTAACTAGACTAATTATTTTCTCAAGTTTCTTGTTCGTTGCAGAAGCCGCTAATTTACCAAATAAGCCACTTTTGTCGAGTTTTCCAACACTTTTGGTAGTTGAAGCTAAAAGCTTTCCAAAATGGTTTTGAACACTTGAGCCCAACACAGATGAGCCTGCTTTCAAAAGATTAAGGTTTCTTGCAATGTTGGTTTCATTTTGTGAAAGGTTCGATTTGCCGTCTGAAAGCATTGTTTTTAGTCTATTAGCTGCAACCAGCATTTTTACGGTGTTTACAATTTTACTAAGGCTTCCTAGGTCTAATTTACCTGAGTTTGCTAAAGGAATAAGCCCATTCAAAGCACCTAATTGTCCTAAAAGTTTATTTTTGATATCGGCATTTCCTGTATTGGCTTCTCTTTCTAAAAGAGAAACGCCAGTGCCAAGCAAACTAGCTATTTGTGGACCTTCAGATTTTTGTCCGGCCAATGATATTGCTTTGTCTAAAATTCCTTCAATATTTGATTGTGCAAATGTGTTTGTTGAGAAAATCAACAGCAAAGAAGTAATTAAAATTGAAAATGGTTTTTTCATTATAAATTGAATTTGTTTACGAGTTAAGACGCGTTTCAGGTTGGAAAGTGACATAAACAATGGCGATTTTGAAAAAAAATTTCTATTTTTAGATTTTAAGATTTTTGAAAATGAAATGCAAGTTTATGAAACCATTGATCGTCACGTTATTAGTAATTTTTGTAGCCCAAAATGTTTTTTCACAGAAAATTGAAAATCGACTAGCGGAATTAAAGATTATTTTGCCAAAAGTTCAACCGCCCATTGCTTCTTATGTTAATGCAGTGAGAACGGGTAATTTGATTTATTTATCAGGAAAAGGACCAACCTCTTCGGATGGAAAATTTATTTCAGGTAAAGTAGGTGTAGATTTGACTTTAGAAGAAGGAAAGGCTGCTGCAAGAAATACTGGACTCAATCTTTTAGCAGCTCTGAAGGCTGAAATAGGTGACTTAGATAAGGTAAAACGCATTGTGAAAGTTCTCGGAATGGTCAATTGTCCGACAGACTTTACCCAACAACCACAAGTAATCAACGGCTTCTCTGACCTCATGGTGGAAGTTTTTGGAGATAAAGGAAAACATGCACGCAGTGCAGTTGGAGTAGGTTCTTTACCTGCTAATATGGCAGTGGAGATTGAGATGATTGTGGAGGTGGATTGATTTTCGATTAGTTCGATTTTCGATTGGTTCGATTTTCGATTTTTCCATTTTCTGATTTAATAGCACTTAGTTTTGTTTCATATTTGAGTTTAACTAAATGAAGCGTCAGAATTCACCATCGCTCACTGAGCGAAGCCGAAGTGAGTTTTCCTGACCATCGAGCAAAGTCAAAGTGAGCAGTTCTGTCGATTGAGCAAAGTTGAAATGGCGACGTTTATTTCTTTTCCAACCAAACATATTCGCCTCTATTCCTACACCAGACTTTTTCTACTTTTCCGTTTTTGTCTCTTATAAAAAGTATATTGATATACATCGAGCTGAAATAGTCTGTGCCATCTTTGTAGAGATGAAAGAAGTTTCGCAAATCTCTGTCATTCAAAATGTAGTGGAGGATATTGTCTTTTTGACTGATTTCTAACTTTAAATCTCCTTTTTCATTGGTGTAAATACCTTCATAATCTTTAAATTCCACAGACCTATCTTTCCCTTTTATTGGCTCTATATCTTTGAGCATATCTATTTCTTTGATCAGTTCTATGGCAAATGATGTCATGTTTTTTTGGCCCTTTTCCACTGTTCCCAAGGCTGCGTAACCGTTTATTCCTGAGGTGTTTAAATTGCCGCCTTCTATAGGTGTTGGCGTCATGCTACCTGCTTTGGCTTTCATTGAGGAGTCATTGACTGCTCGTTTCATTTCTACCAAATCAGGTCTTATGCTCAAAATGTTTGAGGTTTCTATTTCGTCTGCGTGTCCACTGTAACTTTTGGTTCTAATAACCGCCTCAGCCTTTTCGAAAGCCGGTTTGTCGTAGCGGCTGAAAGTCATCAAAATGCCATCTTCGGCCAATATTTTTGCAGCGGCCAACAAAGGAGGAGTGGTACTCACTCCGATATTGATTATATAGAATTTTTTTGGGCCGTAAGCCGCTAGACTTCTGATTACCTGCACCACCATGTCAGTGGCAGTAGCAAAAGTAGTGCTGGTGGAGCCTGGATATTTGAGAAAAGCGGGATAGAAACCGTAGTTTATGATGGGCGTAATGACCACATTTCTTTCAAGAGCCACCAAATCTGCCAAAGCTTGGGCTTGTAAAAAATCAGTCGAAAGGGGTAGGTGAGGGCCATGTTCTTTTGAACCAGCACCGAGCGGTAAAACCAGGAGTGAATTTTCATTCAGAATTTCTTGAGCTGTAGTCCAACTGATATCTTCCAGAAAAACCGCCTTGTTTTTTGGGTTTCTATTTTGGGCAAAAGAAAGTACTGTAATGCATGTAAAAAATATGATTAATAAATTGATTTTCATTGTTTTAGTGCGTTTTTGAATTTCGTGAATAATTCATTGGCTGAAGTAGAATTCAGAGATTCGTTTACCAATAAATTGAGGCTAGTTTTGTTTTTAGGATTAGCCAAAATATTTTGCTTTTTGAGGTTTTGAGAAAAATCTTGTGCCGAAATTGCCGATAGCTCTAAATTAAATATGTTGCTTCCGTTTTCTATTCTATTTACCTTAAATCTCTCTTCTGTTTTTAATTTTTGGATAAATTCGTCTGAAATAGATTTAGCAATTGTGTACCTTTTTTCAAAGCCTTCCATGAAATAATCTGCAACTGCCACAAAGGGCCAAGATTGGTGTAAACCGCTCCCAAACATTCTTCTGGTGTGGAACATGCCTTCTATTACGCTTTTTGGGCCTGCCAAAATTGCCCCTGAGGCAGCATTGAAATATTTATAAAGCGATACATAAACCGTATCGAAATGCGAGGCATATTCAGTGGGTTTTATTCCCGTGTAAGCAGAAGCTAAGAATATCCTTGCACCGTCTAAGTGCATTTTTATGTTTTTTTCTTTGGCAAATGCACTGATTTTTTGCATTTCCACAAAGTCAAAAAGCTCACCAGTTTTTCTCCTAACTGGCGATTCAATCGATATCATGCCGATGTTAGTTTTTACCCGATTGGTTTCGTTTTTTTGAAATAATTCTTGAACATCTTCTAATGAAAAACTGGCATTTTCGTGTCCCAAAGGAACCAAATTTATTTGACTGAGAGACTGCACGCAGTCTCCAGAGTCATTGTAAATATGGCTCTGATTTTGTACGATTGCTCGCTTAGAATCGCCACATAGTTTCCTTATGGCGAGCTGGTTGGCGAGTGTTCCAGTGGGCAAAAATATGGCCATTTCTTTTCCAACCAGCTTCGCAAATTTCTGCTCAAATTCCTCTACAATACCTTCAAGAGAATAGTTGTCGACCTTTATCCCTTTGGTTTCTATGATTTGATTCAGTACTTTGAGATACTGACTCGGAGAAAGATTTAGACCATCAGAAACAAAGTGGGCCATTGGGCTTTCGTTTATAATCGGTGAGTTGGTTTCGGGTGAAAACGGAATAGCCGAGCCTAAGGCCGACATTTTGATGAAGTTTCGTCTGTTGAGATCTTTCAAATTTTTTAGTATTATGTTGAAAATTAGGGATTTTCATTTAAAAATCTGAATGAAATCGCGTAATTTTAATAAACCTAAAACTATACCATGAAAAATATCTCAGATTTCTTCGTTCGGATTTCCAATTGGAAAACTTTGCTACTGTTTTTTATCATTTACCTATGTTTTAATTTGTATTTTTTGCCAAAGGTTTTTAAAGGGATGGTTCCGGAAGAAGACAAAAATCTTCCAATTTTAGACTTGCAGTTTGGATACAATCCAGAGCGGGTTAAGGAGATTGTGTCTATGTACACTGGCGAAGCGAAGGAGGCATATATTTTTAACTGTGCAGTAGTAGATGGCCTATATCCAGTGGTTTATATGTTCTTTTTTGCCATCATTTTCAGCTTGGTTTTTTATAAATGGAAAATCAATCCATGGTTTAAATATATGAATTTGTTCTCATTTATTATCTTGGTTTTTGACTATCTCGAAAACTACCATATTGTGAAAATGCTGAAAACATATCCTGAAAACATAGATAATTTAGCGGTCAATTGCTCCGCCATTACGCTTTTGAAATGGGTATTTGCTGGTATAGCTTTATTGATGATTTTGGTGGGTATTCTTCAGAATTTGCTCAGAAAATCAAACTAATTTGCCTCCGTTTTTAAACAAATCCAAATGAAAAAAGCTCTTTTGATTCTGATAATTATTTTAATTGGGGTATATTTTTTCCCAGTAAAACACTTTACATTCGATGAAAAATATCCTGCTGATGATTCCTTGAGCGAGTCTTTACGGTTATTCAGAGAAGAACCTACTAAGACCTTGAACGTTAATGATCATAACTGGACCTATTTTGTAGCAGGGCAGTCTGACACCACACTTTTGTTTTTACATGGCATGGGTGGTTCGTATGACATTTGGTGGCAGCAGCTTAACCATTTCCGTAAAAACTATAAAGTGCTGAGCTTGAGCTATCCATCGGTAAAAAGCCTCAAGGAACTTTCTGAAGGCATATTGGCCATATTGGAGAAAGAAAAAATACAGAAAGTTGTGGTGGTGGGGAGTTCTTTGGGAGGCTATTTAGCCCAATTTTTGGCAGTTCATCACCCCGAAAAGATGATAAAAGTATCGCTCGGAAATACTTTTGCTCCAAACACCGAAAACAAGGCAAAAAACGAAACCTTGGTGAAAGTGATGCAATGGCTGCCGGAGTGGTTGGTGATAAAAACCATACGAGGCAAATACAATAAGGAAGTAATTCCAGCCGCCAATAACCATCCTGCTACCGATGCTTTTCTCAACGAATTGCTCGGAACGGAAGTCACAAGAGAGATTTTTACCAATAGATATTATTGTGTGGTGGATACTTTCACGGCCCAAATTGACTCCAAAATTCCGCTCCAAATCATAGAAACTAGCAACGATCCTCTCGTAAGTAAAAACCTGAGAGAAGCCCTAAAAGCCAATTATCCACAAGCCAAAGTGATAAACTTGGGCAATATCGGTCATTTCGGATACCTAAATGAGCCCGCCGTGTATAATGCTGTTTTGGAGGAGTTTGTGAGGTGAGGGATAAAGGAGATTGATTTTTTTTAGGGGGAAATAAATGACAATAAAGAAAGCTCGTTTTCGGTCATGGTGCTGTGGTTACTGAAGGTTCTATACTAAAGTGTGCCGTTGGGTGGCCAATGGTTGTATGAAAGTAGGAAAAAATTAAATATTCTTGGCTGTAAACGATATGATTATCAAAGACAAAAGTCCACTCGACCTACAAAAAGTAACTATGAGTAAATCAAAAGAAATGTCATTTTAACAAATATATTCCTTTTAACTAGTTACTGGTCTTTTTGGTTTAACATTCTGTATTACAGTTAATTACAGTCATATTGGAGGCTTTAATTCATTCCCCAAACTGTATGATTTCGCTCGGAGCATAGCCTATTCGCCTGGCTATAATTTCGAGTTTTTCATTCGGGTTTAATATTAATTTTCCAATATAAGGTTGCCAGGAAGTTTGGCCTTTTTTTCGATGGGCTATAAAAGCCCCAGGAGTCGGACAATTTACTTTTAAAACATTGTTTTTTAAAGTCATTTCTGGTTTTTCGGTGGTGGGTGGTTTGCTTTGGCCATTCCACATTTGGCTTAGCATTTGTTTTTCAGGTATTTCGCCCATGTCACCATATTTTTTGAACCAGAGTTGATGCTGAATTCTTAATTCTTCTAATTTGGCTTTATACTCAGGATTTTCAGCAAGATTTACAAACTGATAGGGGTCTTTTTCGGTATCATAAAGTTCCTCTTTGGGTTTATTCGGTTTGAACCAATGCATT
Organism: Lacihabitans sp. CS3-21; assembly: GCF_024343675.1. Lineage (GTDB taxonomy): Bacteria > Bacteroidota > Bacteroidia > Cytophagales > Spirosomataceae > Leadbetterella. The sequence continues at coordinate 101,512 of NZ_RJUD01000113.1, read as the reverse complement.
TGTTGTGAGTTAAGTTGTCCTGCATCTCTCAACCGCAATATCTCAATCATGCTTTTTTGTTGAAGTCTGTACGTAATGTTTTGATAGTATGGTTTCTCGGGCTGGTAGTTTTTAAGGTATTCAAAACGCCCATCGCTAACGGCCCGTACTCTTTCATATTCAGCGTCCATGCGGTCGCGGGCTGCAAATATGTATTTTCTTTGGTTTTTTGGCGTTTGTTTTCCCAAAAATGCTTGTCCTTCTATAAAGTTGGGTATTGGAATATTGGCAAGGGATAAAAGGGTAGGAGCCATGTCTACAAAACTAATAAGCCTTTTGTCCATTTTGCCTGCATTTTTGCCTTCAGGAAACTTAATAATTAAAGGAACTTTCAGTCCTCTATGTAGTAATTCTCGTTTGCAAAAAGGAAGGCCATCGCCATGGTCGGAAAAAAAGAAAATGTAGGTATTTTCGTAAAGACCGTCTTCTTTAAGTTGTTTTATGATTTCTCCTATTTGTGCATCCATTAACTGCACGTTGGTCATGAATCTCGCAAAGTCTTTTCTTACTATTTCGTTATCAGGCAAATAAGGCGGAATGATCACGTCTTTTGGGTCAACTAAAAGGGACTCTTTTTCACGTACAAAAACCTGAGATTCGTGCGTAGTCATAAAATTGAAAATTGAAAAGAAGGGTTGGTTCTTGTCTTTGCGATTTCTCCATGTGGCCTTCGAATTACTTTCATCCCACATCGCTTCTGAATTGGTAAATTGGTAATCCTCTTTGGAATTGTTTGAAGTAAAATATCCGTTTTCTCTTAATACCAGCGGGTAAGGTTTCAAACCTACGGGTAAAACAACTCCATAAGAAGGTAATCCAGTTTTTTCTTCATACTCCTTTCCCATAAAAGTTCGCATATTGTGGGCACCAAACGAAGTTTGATATTTGCCCGTGACCAATGCCGCCCTACTTGGTGCACAGACCCCTGCAGTGGAAAATACATTCATGAATTTCGTTCCTTCGGTTGCCAATCTATCAAGATTTGGAGTTTTAACTTCTGTACAGCCAAATGCACCAATATGATAAGACATATCTTCGGTAGTAAGCCAAATGATGTTAGGTTTCTTGGTTTGGGCAAATAATTGAAAACTTAACATGCATAAAAGAAGGTATTTAGATGAATGATATTTCATTTTTTATTTATAGTTGAATTGCAAATAAAGATACAGATAATTTCAAAATAGTTGAAAAAATCCTTGGGTGTATTATCGTTCAAACAAAAAAACATTCAGTTTCAAAAAAGAAACTGGGTGTTTTAAAAAAACTAATTTCCTACTTCATTCTAAAAACCTTCTTATCAGCTTTGGCTTTAAATGTTGTCACTTCTTTGAGGTTCGATTTTAAGGTGTTAACCAACGTTAAGTTTCGGTTTCTTTCGCCTGAAATTTCGAATAAAGTTTCGGATTTGGGTGAGAAGGTGATATGGTTAAAACTAATATTCTTACTGTTTTGAATTTGGCCAACGGTGGTGTTTTTTGAAAAGATACCAATATTTTCAAAGCTAATATTCTCGGCCTCGATACAAATTAAGCCTTTATTAGAAGTGAAATTTGAGTTTTTGATGCTGATGTCTTTGATGTTCATTTCAGGTAACCCTCTGAGCATAATGGCGGTTTCGGCACCTTTACAGTTTACATTTTCAATAAAAAATGACTTAAATGAGGGCGTGCTTTCGTCGAGTTTTTCGGCTTTGATTTCGGGTAAAGTAGTGTCATCACCATCCAGCGGTACAGGATCTTTGGCCATATAATACATGTCAAATAATATGGCTTCGCCAGGGATATTGTTCATATTTATATCAGATATGTAAATTTTCTCTACCACTCCACCACGCCCACGGGCTGTTTTGAAACGAAGGCCGATGTCGGTTCCGAGGAAATTGTTGTTGTTTACAAACAAGTTTTTTACTCCACCAGACATTTCGCTGCCAATCACAAAACCCCCATGTGCATGGAAAACGGTGTTGTTTCTTACAATGATATTTTGAGTTGGTTTGCCACGTTTACGACCTTCTTCGTCTCTGCCAGACTTTATACAAATGGCATCATCACCTGTGTCGAAAGTACTATTTTCAACGATGCCATTTGAGCATGATTCTAAATCCAGGGCATCATTGTTTTGGCCAAACCAAGGATTTTTCACGTTCACGTTTCGTATCGTAATGTGCTCACAAAGAAGGGGATGTAAGGTCCATGCAGGAGAATTTAAAAATGTATTGCCTTCGATCAGTACATTTCTACAACCCGACAAACTTATAAAATTTGGTCTAAGGAAATCTCTGATTTTTTTATAATCTTCTAGTGTTTTTCCCTCAGTTTTTTTGTTGGTCCATCCCATGTTTTCATTGCCATATTTTGAGGTTTCAGTAGGGTACCAAGTATCTTTTTTGTCGTTTAATACTCCGCCAGATGCTACTAAGTTTTTCCACTGCGTGTCTGTAAGTTTTGATTTTTTTACTTGTTTCCATACTTGGCCGGCTCCGTCCATGGTTCCGCGGCCTGTGATGGCCACATTGGTGAGGTTTACTCCCCAAATGGGAGCTTGACAACGATATGCGGTATTTCCTTCCCAAGTGGTTTCCACGATTGGATAGTCATCGCGGTTGTCGCTAAACTGTAAAACTGCTCCTGCTGCTAAGTGTAAGTTGATATTACTTTTAAGCAAAATGGGGCCTGTAATCCACAATCCTGATGGAATTAAAACTGTACCGCCACCTTTTTCAGCTGCGATATCTACCGCTTGTTGGATGGCTTTGGTATTTAGAAAAAGGCCTTCGCCTTTTGCTCCATATCTGGTTATGTCAAATGTATCTTTTTTAAACGTTGGTATATTTATTTTTGGTAATTGGTACTCCAAGGTGTTGGGATAAACTGACTTTTTTAGCCAATTTCTAAGAGGCAGCGATTGCGTAACTAAATCTTCGGCTACAAGCGAAGCCATTAGCCTTGCACCATATGGAGAAAGATGTGTATTGTCCACTATGCCGTTGGAGAATTTTGAAAAAATACCGCCCGCATAATGCAAAAATATATCTTTAGAGGCTTCTTCTCCTTGGTTTTCGATAAGTTTTTGGCTCAAAGAATGCATGTCAATCAGTTCCACTTGGTTCTTTTTGGCCACCTCTTTTGCTACTTGTGGGTATTCACCATGCTGGTCGACAAATTTATGTTCTTCGTCAAATTTCCTTCTCACCATGGGAGTTAGTAGAATGGGAATAGCTCCTTTTGCTTTTATCTCGTCTATATATTTTTGTAAATTGGCTCTGTAGGCTACTTGTGGGTCTGCAAATTTGGTGGTGTCTGATATTTTTTGGTCGTTATGCCCAAACTGTATAAAAACATAATCGCCTTTTTGTAATTGTTCATGTACCTTTGCCCAATGTCCTTCATTTCTAAAACTTTTGGAGCTTCTGCCATTCAATGCGTGGTTTTGAATTAATACGGCATCGGTAAAAAGCTCATGAAAAACTTGTCCCCAGCCAGTTTCGGGTGCATCATAAGGTTTTTTGTTGGCCATGGTGGAGTCGCCAATCATAAATACTCTTACTTTTTCATTGGGGAAATTGAAGCCAAAGGCTAAAAGACTAAAAAGGAAAAGGTATTTTTTCATAATGGGTTTGAAGCAAAACACCCCAATGCTTTTGCCATTGAGGTGTTGTTAGGTTTTGTTGTAATTATCTCAGTTCGTTCAAGTTCACGAAATCCATATCGGTAAAGTCCTTGTTTTCTCCCGCCATGCCCCAGATAAACGAATAATTGGCCGATCCACCACCTGCATGTATACTCCAAGGAGGCGAAATGATGGCTTGATGATTTTGCACCCACATGTGGCGGGTTTGGTCTGGCTTGCCCATAAAGTGCATTACGCCTTGGTTTTCAGGTACATCAAAATAGCAATAAACCTCGCTACGGCGGTTGTGTACATGAGGTGGCATGGTATTCCAGATGCTGCCTGTTTTGAGGACAGTAAGACCCATCACCAATTGACAACTCATGATGCCGTCGTTGTGAATATATTTGTATATGGTACGGTGATTTGAAGTTTCAGGTGCTCCTAAGGTTACAGGTGATGCGTCTTCTTTGGTGAAAAGTTTATTGGCATAGGTTTGGTGTGCAGGTGCTGAAAGGATAAAGAAACAGGCTGGATTAGCGGCATCTTTGGATGAAAAAGTTACTTGTTTTGTTCCTTTCCTAAGATAAAGACAACTTAGTTTTTCGACCGAAAACACCTCGCCGTCTGCTTCAACTTGTCCATCGCCAGCTACATTTATAATTCCTATTTCTCTTCTTTCCAAGAAAAACTCACTTTTCAAGTCATCATAAGTTCCTAAGGCTAGTTTTTCAGAAACGGGTTTTATACCGCCCAAAACCAATCTGTCATAATGCGTGTAAGTGAGTTTTATCTCGTCATCTGCGAATAAAGACTCTACCAAGAAGTTTTCTCTCAGTTCAGCCGTATTCATTCTTTCTACTTCTCTTGGGTTACTTTCGTATCTTGAATTCATTTTTTTTAATGAGTTAATTATTAATGTGTTAATTGGCTAATTGGGCAATTTGATGATATTTGATATGTTAATTTGTGAAACAAGCAATTTCTTGAAATTAAATAATTGTTCCATTAACAAATTAGAATCATCTTCCCATCCAACCGCCATCGACTGTCAAAATAGTGCCTTGCACGTAGTTAGACATTTCGGAGGCTAAGAAAACAGTTGGGCCTTTAAAATCTTCAGGTTCGCCCCATCTTCCTGACGGAATTCGCCCAAGAATAGATGCACTTCGTTCGGGGTCAGCTCTTAGTGCTTCTGTGTTATCGGTTGCAATATATCCAGGGGCTATACCATTTACGTTTATGCCTTTCGATGCCCACTCATTGGCAAAAGCCTTTACTAAACTGCCGATTGCTCCTTTGCTGGCAGCATATCCAGGCACGTTTATGCCACCTTGAAAAGTAAGTAAAGAAGCCGTGAAAATAATTTTTCCAGAGCCGTTTACTATCATTTTTTTGCCTATTTCTCTCGTAATAATAAATTGAGCATCAAGGTTTATGGCCATTACTCTATCCCAATATTCATCAGAATGTTCGGCGGCAGGATTACGCATAATAGTGCCAGCATTGTTCACCAAAATATCGATTTTTGTGTGGGCTGATTTGGCTTTTTCAAGAAATGAATAGATTGATTTTCTATCTGAAAAATCTGCTTGAAAAGGATAAAATTTCCTACCCAAAGATTCTACAAATATCTGAATTTCGCTTCCTTCAGAAGGCATGGTGGCCGAAACTCCAATAATGTCAGCCCCAGCTTCGGCCAATCCTTCGGCCATGGCTTTGCCAATTCCTTTGTTGCAGCCCGTTACCAATGCAGTTTTGCCCTCTAAACTTATTTTAATCATCTTTTTTCTAAATATTTTGTAAGATTACCAAGGATTATCTTCGAATACAAACATTGGTTTCCATTAATTTATGCAATCGTTTTCAGGATTTTTATAATACCGCAAAGTCGCTAAGACGCATGGAACAATTTGTTTTATTTGATCAAATAAGAATTTTTGAGGGCATTCGAACTTGTTGCTTATATTTTGAAAGTGCATGTTTTTTTGGTAATTTTCGATTCAAATTATTCTAAAATTGGAAGTAGTAACCCTCAAAGACATAGCAAAAGCTTTAAATCTCTCCACTTCAACTGTGTCGAGAGCATTGAGGGATAGTTACGAAATTAATGAAAAAACCAAGATATTGGTAGCAGAATATGCCAAAAAGGTCAATTACAGGCCCAATCCGATAGCACTAAGTTTAAAAGACAACAAGAGCAGAGCCATAGGTGTAATTGTGCCAGAAATTGCCAATAATTTTTTCTCACAGGCCATCAATGGAATCGAAGACGAAGCTTACAGCCGAGGTTATCATGTGGTAATTTGCCAAAGTCATGAGTCCTTAGAGCGAGAAAAGGAAAATCTTAGACATTTATTTGAAAGAAGAGTGGATGGGATTTTGATTTCGCTTTCCGGCAAAACAATGGATATTGAGCATATTTTGGAGTATAGTGAAAGTAATTTTGCCGTAGTGTTTTTTGATAGAGTACCAGATTCAGAGGGGTTCCACAAAGTGGTGGCAGATAATTTTTTGGGAGCTTTTGCAGCCACTGAATATTTAATAAAGCAAGGTAAAAAGCGGATTGCCCATATCACAAGCCCTTTGACATTGTCAATTACTAAGGAGCGATTGGAGGGTTACAAAAAAGCATTGGAAAAGCATGGTATTGAGGTTGATAATCAATTAATTAAACATTGCGGTTTTGATCCTGAGGAGGCCAAAGCTGCGGTTAACGAAATTATGAATTATCAAAATCCCGATGCGTTTTTTACCTGTAGTGACCGACTTGCATTGCATTGTTATGAGGCCTATCAAAACCGTAAAAACGAGCTTTCCGCCGAAACTGAGTTTTTTGGATTTACCAATCTCAATGTATCGCATTTGTTTTCTCCGAAACTTTCTACTGTGGTGCAACCTGCGTATGAAATGGGCACAAGAGCCGCCAAAATTCTATTAGATCAACTCGAAAGCAAGCGAAAGGTCAAAGATTTTGAAAAAATTGTACTTGAAACGTATTTGAAAATTAGCTAGTATATTTGCTTTTTTTATAATTATTATATGAGTTTAGGAAATAAATTTTTAAGCCTAAAGACTTTTTTTGCTTTGATTTTGGGTGTTTTTTTGAAAAATATCCTTTTTGATTATTTGTTAAAATCCCAGGATGTCGCATTATGGCCAAGTTTGCAAAGTGCTTCTTTTTACACCGCTTTTAATGTTTTTGATTGGTTGGTTTTTTGGTTTATTTTTAGAAACACATTAGAAGACAGGATAAAAACTGCTTTTTTAGCATTTTTGACTATCATTTTTACTTCGATACCTTTTTTTATAAATTCGCCAATACTTCGACTCGATTACGACAATTTGTTGGTCTCTACGGTTTTGTATTTTATTCCATTTTTTCTTTTTATAGTTTTTAAAAAATCCCCCAAGCTCATTTTTCTACCCATCTTGATGGGGATATTGCCTTTGATAAACCTTGAAATAGCCAATGGTTTTACAGGAAATTTATCTTTTATGAGAGTCTTTTTTGGTAAAGGACTTTTGGAACAAAATATTGGAAATGGGATATTTTTAGACTTTGGTTTGGCTTTTATAAAAACGAGTTTTTGGGCAGCAATCGTTATACTTTTTTACGAAATAAATCACCAGTTTTTTGCATACAAATCGTGGAGATTTTATGTGGAGTTACCCATAAAAAAGGGATTTTTGATTTTGGTTGTATTTTTATTTAAGACTTTAATCTATTGGATGGTTGGCTCGCTTCTGATTGCCATGGTGGGCAATAATTCCGTTCCACTTTTTAGCAATAAAATTGGTTTGGTTTTAAACGCTTTGGGCTTTTTTGGTTTTTTGAGTATAACCAGCATTTATTTTAGAAAGTACATTACTTTATATTTTTATCAAAAAGTAGGACAGTCTAATTGGTTGTTTTTCTTCTTTTTTGTGCCGTTTTTAGATTTTTTGGCCTTGTTAATAACGGTTTTGGTGCCTTTTAGTGTTTCTAAAAAAGCCATTAATTTAGGATTTTCAAAAAAAATATTGGTAAGTGTGGTGGCTTGTATTTTGGTTTCTTATGCTGTGGTATGTTACTTTAAAAATATTGTAAATATTCCGACTACCGAGAAGGACCTTAAGCTTGGCCTAATGATTTCTCAGGTTTTGTTACCCGTTTTTTCAGCCATTGGAATTTTGTTGAGTATCAAAAGTAATGTTTTTCACAAAGTTTTATTGGGTATTTTGATAGTTTTATTGCCGGTTGTTTCTATCTATTTGGTTCCTAAAATCGAACTTTCAGGTAAAATCGAATTGCTGGTAAATACGCTCTCCATTTATCTTCATTCGGGGCTTATTCTATTTTTTATTTATCCTACATTATATTTCAAAGAGTATTTGAAAATCAAATAGATATATTTCTAATATACTTATTATTAGTGTTCTTTAGAATATTAAACAAAAAAAAACGCCCCTATAATAGGGACGTCTGCGTTTATTGGGTTATAGTTTACTTTGTTTTCGTGATTTTTAAAGGAATGCAAATTTCAGTTTTACATTCACAGGTATCTTGTACAACTATGGGGCAACAATTGCCAGCTAAACAAGGAACGCCATTTAATATTACCGTATAGTTTCCAGGTAAATTTGCTGCGTAAGTTGGCCCAGTTCCACCAATTAAATCTGAGCCATTTAGTTGCCATTGATAAGATGAATACCCAAGCGGTGCAGTTAGGGTAACATGCTCGTTTTTGGTTGAACAAATTGAGATGGGAACCACCACTAATGATTGACCATAATCATCTTCAGCAACATTCTTGTTTCCTGGAGTGGAATCCATGTCGTTATAGTTTGATGAATAAATCCAAGCAGTAAGTGGCATTTGTCCACCCATATTGGTCATAACTCTCGCCATAATGGTGAGCGTATCATTGTCGTTATTTGACAAGTCAACATTTGACCAAATATGGCTGGCAGGATTGTACGTTCCAGAGGTAGCGGATGCTGACAAAAATGCTAAATGTGCACCAAGACTATCTTTTACTGAAACAATATCCGTCACATTTAATGTATCTGTTCTTCTAATTATTATTCGATACATAATCGTATCGTTAATTTGTCTTATGCATTCGCTGGCCGCTTCTACATACAATAAAATGTCAACTTTTGGCAAAGTTACCTCGGTAGAATCGCTTGGGCCTGGTTGGAAAGGATTCACGTTGTCAGAAATATCTGTAACTACACTCTCAAGTGGGTCTGTACCATAAACCATGGCCGAATTCATCACCTTTCCACTGGCAACGTCATTTGCAGTTAGGAAATATTGACCTATCGCAACGCCGGTTTGTCCAGGGATTAGTGAGTCGGGCGACACGGCAATAGGGTTAACAGAAATTAAAGAGTCGATTATAAACACATTTCTTAGCGTAGTATTTCCATTATTTCTCACTGTAAAACTATAAGTAATGATATCGCCTACAAAACCATTTCCGACCAAATCTCCACTTTTTGTGAGATTAATTTCCGAGTCATAATTCACAAATCCTGCATCATTATTAACGAAAGTTCTCTGCGGGTTATTGATTGGCAATGAGCTGTTTATGAAAATATTATCTGTTAATCCAGTGATATGGTCAGCATCAGAATCCTTGCTATCATCTGTGCCAATATCTTTTAAACTTGCATGCATTCCATTAGGTTTAACAAATTGTATTTTGTAATCACCGCTCACTAAACTATCAAAGGCATATTCTCCTGAAACGTTAGAAATTGTTGAATCAATTTTTACATTAGAATTATCAACAAGATAGATTTTAATATTAGCTAAGTTCAAATCACCGCTCGATTGGATATTATTAAAGTCTTTATCATCAAATATTTTTCCTGAAATTGAGCCGAATCGTACTTCTATTACTTCAGTAGTATCCGTAGCAGTACAGCCATTTATTCCGGTGGCTATTACAGTGTATATGCCTGGCATAGAAATACTTACAGAATCATTAGTTCCCAAGCCATTTGACCACAGATAAGAATTACCACCACTGGCTATTCTTAAAACATTGCTTTTCAAAACACTTATGGTGTCAATGCCAGCAATGGATACCAAAGGGAGTGTAGTATTTTGAATAATTTCGAAAGATTGGTTAGAAACGCATCCGTTTGAGCCTGTAACTGAAACTGAATAGATTCCTGGGTTTGTAATATTTGCCGATGGATTAGTTCCTAAGCCATTTGACCAAACATATGATACTCCTCCTGAGGCCGTTAATGATACCGAAGTTTCTGCACAAGTAAGGGTGTCAATTCCAGAAATCGAAATAATTGGTAATGAACCGTCTTGATTGACAACCGTTGTGGCAGTTGCGGTACAACCATTTAGAGCAGTTATAGTTACTGTATAAGTTCCAGGAGCTGAAATATTTGCAATTGCATTGTTTCCAAGTCCGTTAGACCAAGCGTAAGAAACACCACCCGATGCAGTTCTGGTAACAGTTGTCAAAGCACAAGTTAAGGTGTCTGTCCCAGAGATTGCAGGTGTTGGAGGAACAGTATCAACGGTTACAGTCACACTATCTATTGCCGTACAACCACTGTTTAAATGAGTTTTTGTAACAATATATGTAGTGCTGACGCTCGGATTTGCCAAAGGATTTGAAATAGTTGACTCAGTTAAGCCATTTGTTGGACTCCATAAATATGAACTGGAAATATCATTGACTTCTCCAATTAGTGCACCGGTTGGATTTGTAACACAAGTTTTCGTAAAATCAAGTCCAGCTGATACGATTGGGACCGTGGTTTCAACGGTAACAGTTACAGAATCTACTGCTATAAAGCCATTGGCCAGGTTTGTTTTGGTTAATACATAAACCGTTGTAGCAGTTGGATTTGCGATTGGATTCGAGATGTTGCCCGAACTCAAACCCGCTGAAGGACTCCAAGTGTAACTATGGTTAGGTTCAGTAGGCTCTCCAATTTGTTGTCCCGAGGTATTTAACAAACAAGTAATGGTGAAATCGTTGCCTGCACTTACATTAGGTTCAGTACTATCAACAATTGCTGACACCTCATCTTGGTCATCTTCTGCCGGATTGTCATTGTCTGGCGTACTATTTGGATCGTATTCATCCACATATTTTACCTGAGCTACGTTTCTGTAATTTATGCCAAAAATAGGAGCAACCACAGTAGCATGATAAGTTAATATTTGAGAACCTCCAGAAGCGATAGTTCCCATATTCCAAGTTAATGTATCGTTCAACAAAATTCCAGCATTGCTGATATTCATAATATTAGCATATCCGTTTGGAATAATATCTTCTATGGTAATATTCGAAGCCACATCTGGTCCAGCGTTATTAACTGTAATGGTAAAGGTTACAGTATCACCCACATAAGGAGTGGAATTATTGATTGTTTTGGTCAAACTCAAATTGGCTATTCGTGGCACAGCAGTAACCTGGCTTTGGTCATCTTCACTTGAATTATCATTACTTGGAGTACTATTTGGATCATATTGGTCAGAATTAGTTACCTGAGCAATGTTTGTAAAGCTCCTACCAAGTATGGGTGCGTTAACAGAAGCCTGATAAGTCAAAATTAAATCAGAGCCATTTGCCACAGAAAGATTATTCCAGTTGATGATTGAACCCACCAAAACTCCAGAATTGCTTATAGCTGTAATCCCGCTGTACCCATTTGGAACAATATCTTCAATGCTTACGTTGGTTGCCGTATTGGGCCCATCATTGTGTAAAGTAAGCGTAAAGGTCACCATATCTTCCACATTTGGAGTAGTATTATCGATAGTTTTTACTAAGCTTAGGTTGGCTACATTTGGTATAATCGTTACTTCTGACTGATCATTCTCAGTGACATTATTGTTTCCAGGAGTACTATTTGGGTCAAATTGATCCACAGCTTTTACCTGAGCAACGTTAGTAAAATTAACTCCAGAAGATGGTGATTCTACGGTTGCTTGATAGGATAAAACTACTGATGAGCCGTTGGCTAAATTCAATATTGTCCATTCCAAATTGCTTCCAACAAATGTCCCTGAATGGCTAATGTTGTTAATATTGGAATACCCATTTGGAATTAAATCTTGTACTAAAATATTTGTCGCCAAATTGGGTCCAGCATTGCTCAAGGTAATGCTAAAAGTAACTACATCACCTGGATTTGGATTGAGATTATCAACTTGTTTAATTAAACTCAAATCAGCTTGTTGAGGAACAGCGGTGATTTCAGCTTGGTCATCTTCCGAATTAATGTGGTTATTCGGAATACTATTTGGGTCAAATTGATCTGCTCCAATTATTTCAACAATATTTTTATGGCTAATGCCAATTCCTGATTGCTCAACAAGTACTTGGTAGGTGAAAACCGTATCGGCTCCATTTTCCAAAGTGTCTATGTTCCAATTTATTTCGCTTCCTGTCAATATCCCTGCTCCCGAAATGTTTGAAATGTTACTATACCCATTTGGAACTATGTCTTTCACAGAAATATTTGTTCCGTCATTTGGTCCAGCATTATTTATAGTCACTGTGAAAGTAACTATTTCTCCATTTTGAGGATATAAATTGCTTATTTGTTTGGTAATACTCAAGTTTGAAACTTTTGGAATGGTAGTAACTTGAGACTGGTCGTCTTCTAATGTATTGTCATTGTCAGGAATACTATTTGGGTCAAATTCCTCTGAAGCAATTATTTGGGCAATATTTGTAAAATATGTACCTGGAAAAGGTGACTGAACAGTAACCTCATAACGCAAGGTTAAATTATCACCATTTGCCAATGAAGGTATATTCCAAGTGAGAATATTACCAACTAAAATGCCAGAATTGCTTATATTGGTAATATTTGAATATCCATTCTGAATGGTATCCCGTATTACAATATTATTCGCTGCATCAGGCCCAGTATTATTTAAATCTATTGTAAAAGTTACTATTTCTCCAACCTGAGGCGTTGGATTATTGACTGTTTTGAGTAAACTCAAATTGGCAACTCTTGGAATTGAAGTAACTTCAGCCTGGTCGTTTTCAGTTGGTATATCGTTGTTCGGTGTGCTGTTTGGGTCAAATTGATCAGAAGCAACAATTTGGGCAACATTTTTATAGTTGGTTCCAGAAATTGCTGGATTCACGGTTGCTTGATACGTGATAACCACATTTGCCCCATTGGCAATGGTTATTCCAGTCCAGCGTATAGTATTTCCAACCAGAATACCTGAATTATTGATATTTGTAACATTTCCATAGCCATTTGGAATTATATCTTCAATGCCAACATTCGTAGCTTGGTCAGGTCCCGCATTATGTAAGGTAATTGTAAAAGTCACTATGTCTCCTACATTCGGAGTAGTGTCACTAATTTGTTTGGTTAAACTTAAATCAGCTCCTTGAAGTGTAGCAGTTACAGTGGCTTGGTCATCTTCTGTACTTATGTTATTGTTCGGACTACTGTCTGGGTCAAACTGATCCGATGCAGAAACTTGAGCCGTGTTGGCATAAGTTATCCCCGAGCCAGGCGATAAAACAGTAGCTTGGTAGGTAAATGTTTGATTTGTACCATTGGGTAGATTAGCTAAGTTCCACGTGATGGTATTTCCTACAAGAACTCCACCATTGCTGATATTTGTAATTGTTCCAAATCCATTAGCAACAACATTTTTAATGGCTATATCTGTAGCTGAGTTAGGGCCATCGTTGTTTAATGTCACTGTGAAAGTAACCGCATCACCAATAGTGGGTAATACATTACTGATTTGGTTGGTCAATCTCAAATCTGCCATCAAAGGGATAGCGGTGGTACTAGATTGGTCGTCTTCAGTTGAAATGCCATTATTTGGTGTGCTATCTACATCTTGCTCTGTTGCAGCTGTAACTTGAGCCACTGTCGTATAATTTGTTCCAACTAAAGATGGAGCTACATTAGTTTGGTAGCTTAGCGTTAGGTTACTGTTGTTTGGTACATTGGCTAGATTCCAGGTGATTGTATTTCCTGACAATGTTCCACCATTGCTGATATTAATGATATTGTTAAAACCATTTGGAACAATAGTTTTTATTACAACATTTGTAGCTGGGCTTAGATTGCCATTTGATAAATCAACCGTAAAAGTTACAACATCACCCACATTAGGACTATGGTTGCTTATCTGATTTGTGAGTGATAAATCAATTATTGGAACAGGGACAGGGGCAGCACTACTTTGGTTATTGGATAAATTCTGCTCTGGTTGGTCTCCAGATATCGAGGCAGTATTTAAATATCCTCCTGGAGCTATAACTTTGGCAGTAATGAATAAATCCTCAGAATCGCCATTGGTCATATTTCCAATATTCCAACTCGCTCCAACCCATGTTCCTTTGGTTGAATTAACGCTAACTAGATTATAACCAGTGGGTAGAATATCTGTAACAACTACGTTGGTAGCATCTGTTGGACCAAAGTTGGTAGCTTTTACATTAAATATTACAGTATCTCCCACAAAAGGATTTGCAATATCTACTGTTTTTAGAACCTCCAAATCTGACACAGCCAATCCAAAATTGTTTCCACATGTTCCTTGACCTGCTCCTGTAAAAGAGGCAGTATAATATCCGGTTGGAGAAGGACTTGGGTTAGTCAATGTATAACCCGTTGGAATTGGTTGAGCAAGCTGAACAATATAGCGACTTGCAACAGGCTGAGAATAATTAACTCTAATGTTGTCAAAATACACCAAATCTCCAGGTATCATCAAAGAACTTCCCGAACTTACAAATCTTATGGTTGTAGTTGGAGAAATATAGCTACCAATATCAAATGTCATAGAACCACTTTGATTTCCGTCCGCACCAGTAAATCTTTTCAAAAGCGTCCAGCTAGAAGGGCTAGAAGAGCTAGCAATCTGTAAATCAACATAATCGTTTACTTGAAGGTCGAGGTTTTGCTCATTATAATCTAATGATAAACTTGCAGAGACAGCCCCAGCGATATTTAAGCTTCTAAATGCACCACTTACTACATTTGCATCAGACTGAATCCTAAGGCCATTTCCACTTAGAATTTGAATGTTGTTCTGACCAAAAGTTCCAACATCTCCAATTTTTATCCAGCTGGTTGTCCAGTTGGTTGTTCCATTACTTTGATTAGCAGTAATACTGGCATTAAACTGGTCGAGATAATTTAAACTATTGGTAACTGGGTTAATTATAAAACTATAATAACCGCTATTGTTTGTCATTTTGGAGTCAATAATTGGTTCGCCCAAATCTATGATTCCGTTATTATTTAAATCAGAAATAAGATTTACCGATGAGTTTTCAAGACCAATTTCTCCAAGACTAAAAACACCATTGTTGTTATTATCGACATAAACGGATCCGCTTATCTCGTTGATCAATGGGGACGAAGCACAAGATACTGTAACATTAACCAGAGCTACATCACAAATTTGTGGGTCTTCCGAGCTACAAACACGGTATTCAAACTGATCTGCACCTGTAAAGCCTTGATTAGGCGTATAATTTATACTACCATTGGAGTTTAAACTTACCGTACCATTTGAGGGCAATATAGTAACACCAGTAAATGATACTTTGCTAGTGTCAGGTTTGCCTATTACGTCATTTTGTAGAACATTTATCACAACATTTTCATCTACAGAAGTAAATGCATTGTCGTCACTAACAATAAGTTTTGGTAAAACACCGAGGAAATTGTCTTTATCACATACGCCCAATACCACAAAACTTGCTGTTTGGGTATTTAAAGCAGCGGGTATATATGCCCCATTGGTATTGCTGGTATTTACCTTAGCGATGTAACATACTGGTGGGTTTTTATAAAACGTTAATTCTACATTGTCAATCCAGAAATAGTCGTCAGTTGAAGTCGAGCCATTGGTAATAAATTGCAAAGTGTTTACTCCATTAGGATCATAGGCCGTTATGGGTAAATATACATTGGTATAATTGACATCGGTACCCACTGCCAATCCATCGTTCAATGTGAAAACTGTGGTACCATTTATGAGTACATTCACACCCTCGCCTTGTCTGTCTAGACCTTGTCTACGATAGCTGAATTTCAAAACAGCACTCAATGTATTGTTAAAAGTGAGTGCTCTATTTATTCCATTCACAGGACCTGACAAACGGATTGCGTTACTTGACCCTGATGCGTCTGCCATAATTCTTATGTCTCCAGTATTTATGACACCATCGTCACTAGATTCTGTCCAGTTGTTGTTCCATAAAAGACCGCCATCATTTCCAGAGTAACTGGGTGTCGGGTCAAAGTCATCTCTTGCATTATTTCCGTCTTTGGTACTAAATGTATAATTGCCAGAAATATCTGAAACTGTTGATTCGGTAATGCCTTCACCTATATCAACTACACCGTTGCAGTTTATATCGATATATAAATCCACTTTTATACCTACAGCAGGAGATTCTCCATTGTAAGTGCCATCATCTGGTAAAGATTCAACGAAAACTTTTCCTCTGAAAAGATTTTCATTTGAATTAGCTATACAGGTCGAAATTCTTATTTTTACCAATGCTACATCACAAATACCTGGATATTCTACCGAGCAAAGTCTGTATTCAAATTCATCGTTTCCTTGGAAACCATTGTTTGGTGTATAGGTTAAGGTACCGTCAGCATTTTTGGTTACTGTTCCATTGCTAGGTTGTAACAATCCAAGCGTACTTATAGAATTTGGATTTGGAGTACATAAAAACCCATAATCGTTGGTTTGAACAGCTATTATCACTGGTGTATTCGGTTCTGTATCAGTAATGTCGTCATTAGCAATAATTAATTGTTGCAAACAACGTGGCTCCATTACATATCCAACGTCCATTCCAGGAGAACCCGCAGGTGCACCGTTGGGGTTTTGTCCCCAAATTGCGGCTATTTTTGTGCCATCACAAGTGAAAACAGAAAGTCCAGTTTGGTCGTTGTCTGGGTCAAGGATTTTATAAGATTGCAGAGCCGTTATGGGAACCGCAATATCATAAGGCATTCCGCATGGACTAATTGTGGCTGTTTGAGATGCCAAATTACCGTCGTATTTTATATAGAGCGTAGTGGCTGTTGGAGCTGTTACCCAAACTGGGTTATAGTTACCTGATAAATTGCTACTTCCAGGTGCCCAAGCTACACTTGCAAATGTAGATAGTCGCGACTCTGGTATCATATTAAATGACCAGTCAAAAGACCTTCCATCAGCGTCAGCATCGAAAACAGCAACTGCAGTAAATGCTTCTCCATTTCTACTTGCAAACTTATAAGCCTCTGACTGGTTTAGGTTAAGATATCCATAAGATTTTCCAGCTAAAGCAAATGAACCTGTAGCTCCAGTACCTGAAGACCAATCAATAGTAATTGAGGTAGCTAAGTTATTGGTAAAAAATGCATAAACTGGAGCAGTACTAAGGGTGGTATGTGCGGGAGAATAATAGACATCTCCATAAAAATTACCAGGAAGTAAGGCTATATTTCTTGTACCATAATTGTCTAGACTTCCGAAAACCACGTCCACGCCAAAGTTATTGGTTGATGTTATGATTGCACCAGATTTGATGTCATTGGCATTATTTATATCTGTAGCTGTACCTGGTGTTGATGAAGTTCCGTCATAAAACCAAACTTCCCCTTCATTTAAGGTAGGAGAACTAACATCTACTGTGCCATCAGCATCATAGTCCAAATTTATAACTGTGTTGTTTTCTGAAGCTCTAGCAAAAATTCCTGTGTATTTAAATGCCGCGGTAGATCCAAGCGTATTATCTTCACCAAATGGGATGACAAAAAACTTTCCGAATCTGTTTAAGTCAAAAACATTTGATTTAATATTCTGAACATCAAAATTGTTACTTCCAGTAGACATACCAGCGTCCCCAGAAATCTTTGAAATTGCTATGTCGTTAGAACTTAAAATTTTGTCTCTTCCATCAAAGTGAAAATCAGTAGAATTTCTTGGGTTATACTTAAAATGATTATCAATTAATATATAACCGCCAGCTGGAATAATATCTGTTGGATACCCTGGAGCCTTTCCATTGTTCAAAATTCCATCACCCCAAACTTCTGTAGAATTTTGAGTTGGAATTGTTATATCGCTTTCATAGCCATCTTCCCAATGGTCAAAAGTTATAATGTTTCCAGGGTAAGGTATTTTTATACTTATTACAGTTCTTACCGAGTCTGTCAAAAAACTTCCACCACCTGCACTCCATAGAGCCTTACGCAAGAAATTGGTACTTTCAGGGAAAGGAAGATAATAAGTTTTACTTTTGGTGGCTTCTGAACATGGGTCATTTAAAGATTCTTCTATTTGGACATTTACAGTAGCCTCTGAACAGCAGCCAGATGAACTACTCGAGCATACACTGTAGGTAAATTGATCATTTCCATAGAAATTACCGTTTGGAAGATAGGTTATTTCTCCGTTTGTTCCAATCTGAATAAAGCCATTACTCGGCTGATTTATAATGTTTATTTTTGTTGGATCTGTATCGCCTAGGTCATTGTTTAAAACTTCAATAATTACAGGTGAACCTTGTGTGCCAATGGCATTGTCATTTGCCGCCGATATATAGGTTGTACTCATTGAATGAGAACTCGAACGAGGTCCATTGCAACCATTTGTTGTGGCTGTAATTGTTGATGTTCCAGTCCATCCAGCAAGAAATGTAATAGCACCTGTAGAAGTATTGATATTGTTACCAAATGTCAAACTTGCTCCATCTAATGCATAGCTAATACTGGTTGAATTCGTTGATGTTGCTGCGTATAAGGTAGTTATAGCTCCTTGGCATCTAACCGAAGTAGCACCCAGTGAAAATATTGGTAAACCAACTGTAGGTGTAACAGTTACCGTATGTATGGTGCTTTTAGGTCCATTACATCCAGTAGCAACAGCTGTTATTTTTGTTGTACCGCTCCAGCCTGCTGAATAGGTAACTAAGCCTGTGTTAGCGTCAATTGAATTTCCACCAGCAATACTCAAACCATCTAAACTATAAGTCAATGATGTTTGATTTGTTGAAGTTGCTAAGTATTGAACTGTACCTGCCCCTTGGCATCTTACAGATGTTAAACCCATTCCAAAAATAGGACTGCTAACTGATGGCGTGGTTGTAATTGTATGGGTTTGTTGGCTTGGTCCATAACAACCTGAAGCCGTTACTGTAACAATGGAAATACCACTCCAAGATGCTGAAAATGTTACTGATCCAGTGCTCGAGTTAATACTATTTCCACCGCTTAGGCTGGTGGCATCTAAACTATAAACTCTACCAGTAGAATTGGCCGCGGTGGCTGTGTAACTTGTAGTTCCAGCACCTTGACAACGTACAGAGTTTAGCCCAAGAGCAAAAATGGGTGTCTGCACAGCTTGTGCGGTTATTACTGTATGCGTGGTTGATTTAGGCCCATTACACCCTGTAGCCGTAACAGTTATAGTTGAAGTTCCAAACCAAGTTGGGGCAAATGTAACCTCACCATTGGTAGAATTTATGGTATTCCCACCCGACAAACTTGTATTGTCCAGAGCATAAGTGATACCTGAATTATTAGAGGCAGTAGCAGAATAAAGGATGCTTTCAGCACCAATACATCTGTTAGAAGTATTTCCTAATGCGAAAACGGGGGTACCTACAGTTGGAGTTGTCGTAACACTGTGTACGGCTAAAATTGGTCCAAAACACCCATTGGCGGTTGCCGTAACGGTTGAATTGCCCGTCCACGTATTGGTAAATGTAACTGTTCCTGTCGAAGAATTAATAGTGTTTCCTGCTCCTAAACTGGTGGCATCTAATGAATAAATAATGCCTGTAGAGTTCAATGCAGTTGCCAAATAATTCACACCTCCGGCATTCTGGCAGCGAACTGAACTATTTCCTAATGAAAAAACAGGGGCTTGAACTGGTTGTTTAATAGTAACAGTATGTATTGTACTTTTTGGGCCATTGCAACCAGTGGCTGTCGCAGTAATTTGTGATACACCAAACCATGTATTTGCAAATGTTACCTGTCCCGTAATAGAATTAATTGTATTTCCCCCTGTTAGACTATTTGCGTCTAATGTATAAGTGATTCCAGTATTGTTAGTAGCTGTTGCAGAATAAACTGTACTTCCTGCACTTTGACAACGGGTAGAGTTTAATCCCAAAGCAAATGTTGGGGAGCCTACCGTAGGTGTAATGGTTACCGTATGAATTGCAGTTTTAGGTCCATTACAGCCATTTGCTGTGGCAGTTATGGTTGAAGTCCCAGTCCAACTTGCAGTGAAAGTTACTTGTCCAGTAGCTGAGTTAATTGTATTTCCACCTGATAAACTTGCAGCGTTCAGGGAGTAAACAATACTTGTAGAATTTGTTGCGGTAGCTAAATATATTATGGTTTCTGCACCTTGGCATCTGACTGAACTAACACCTAAATTAAAAATAGGCGTTTCAACTGATGCTGTACTTGAAGCTATATGTGAGGCTGAAGCGGAGCTATTGCAACCAGTAGCAGTGGCAGTGATAATAGCATCACCAATCCATCCATTGGTATAACTAACTCTACCATTTGAAGCATTTATAGTATTTCCTGCTAATAAGCTTGCAGCATCCAAAGAATAAGTTATACCAGAACTGTTAGAGGCAGTAGCTGAATAAATAATACTACTATTGGCTTGGCATCGGGTCGAAGTGCTTCCCAATGCGAACACAGGAGTACCAACACTCGCAGTTGTCGTGACTGTATGCATTGCATTTTTGGGGCCATTACAGCCCGCAGCTGTTGCAGTTATAGTTGATGTTCCACTCCAAGTAGGAGCGAAACTAACTTCCCCAGTAGTTGAATTGATGGTATTTCCTGCCAACGTACTTGTGGCATCCAATGTATAGGTTAAACCAGTAGCATTTGAGGCAGTCGCACTGTAAGTCGTACTCCCAGCTCCTTGACAGCGTGCTGAAGAACTTCCCAAAGCAAATACAGGAGTAGTTACTGAGGGAATAATAGTTACCGTGTGACTTGCACTCACAGGACCATTACAACCAGACGCCGAAGCGGTAATGGTTGTTGTTCCAGCCCATGTTGATACATAAGTTACTGCTCCAGTACTTGCGTTTATTGTATTTCCTGCCAAAGAACTCAATAAATTTATGGAGTAAGTAATTGCAGTCGAATTTGTTGCAGATGCACTGTAAGTTAAAGTTCCTGCTCCTTGACACCTACTAGATGTAGATCCTAAAGCAAAAACAGGTGTGCCAACAGTTGGCGTTATGGTAACAGTATGGGTTCCAGTTCTAGGTCCATTACATCCCGTTGAAGTTGCTGTAATTACACTAATTCCACTGTATCCAGCTAAAAAAGTTACGGCTCCGGTACTTGAATTTATGGTATTTCCTGCACTAAGACTAGTGGCATCTAAAGCAAAACTTAATCCAGTAGAATTTGTGGAAGTTGCAGAATAGGTGAATGTTGCAACTCCCTGACATCTTGTGGAACTTATTCCAGCGGTGAAAACGGGGGCACCAACAGTAGGGGTGATGGTTACCGTATGATTTGCTGTTTTTGGTCCATTACACCCTGTTGCAGTAGCAGTTATAATAGAAGTGCCAGACCAACCTGCCGCATAGCTCACCTCGCCCGTGAGGCTATTAATAGTATTCCCGGCGGTTAAGCTCGCTGGATTTAATGCATAGGAAATACTCGTAGAGTTTGATGCAGTGGCGGTATAAGTTATATTTCCAACTCCTTGACACCTAATAGAGCTTGTTCCAGCACCAAATATAGGAGTCCCTACCGTTGGAGTTATTGTAATTGTATGAGTTGAACTGGTAGGTCCATTACACCCTTGGGCTGTTGCAGTTATTATGGCTGTCCCTGTATAAGCGGCTGTAAAAGTAACTGCTCCAGAGGTGGAATTTATATTATTTCCTGCTGTTAAACTCATGGCGTCTAAGCTGTAGGCAATACTTATAGAATTTGAAGCGGTAGCCACAAACGTTGAAGTAGATGCTCCTTGACACCTGGTTGAGTTTGTTCCCAAACTAAATATAGGTGATGCCACAACAGGATTAATTGTAACGGTGTGCGTAGCACTTGTTGGGCCATTGCAGCCTGCTGCAGTAGCTGTAATTATTGTCGTTCCGCTCCAGCTGGCTATGAATGTAACTTCACCTGTAGAGGCATTTATAGAATTTCCAGCATTTAAGCTTGGTATATCTATTGAATAAGTAATCCCAGTAGAATTTGATGCGGAGGCAGAAAAAGTTACAGTCCCACCTGGTTGACATCTTACAGAGCTACTCCCAATGCCAAAAATTGGTGTTTCAACTTGGGGTGATATTGTAACAGATGTAGAGGCAGTGGCACTACAAGCTGTACCATCCGTGACTGTAAGGGTGTAAATTCCACCATTCGTTAAATTTACATTGGACAATGAGGGGTTTTGTAGGTTTGAAGTAAACCCATTTGGACCAGACCAAGAAAAAGTAGTACCTCCTGTAGAGCTTCCACTTAGGATTAGTGTGCTATTAAAACATACTGGGGAATTGCTATTTGCAATAGCACTTATTGGGGTATAACATGGGTGATGGAATCCTTGATCAAGATGATATTCTATGGTAGAATTAACTACTTGAAAAATACCAGTAATACCAACTTTTTCCAAGCCAATTAAGCCATTGGTTCCGTCAGAATCTATTAAGTTTGATGAGGACGAATTACTTTTTGGAGAAACGAGAAAGTCTCCACCTGGGTTTCGAAATACCAAGTAATAGTCAGAATCAGGCAGTCCTGAAAATTCAAAAAAGCCAGGATTTCCTAAAGAATCATTGGCAGTAATCACAAATGTAGATAATACATCGTTGGTAGGGTCTGGTAATGACGAGTTTGGAACATACAGTTCCACTCGGACATTGTTTAATCCTGATGAAACGGGTTCATCCTGAATACCATTGGCATTTATATCTTCCCAAACATAATTGCCTACTTTGTTTTGTGAAAAAACACTCGAACTTATAATTATTAGGTAGCACGTAATAAGAATGAAATAAATCTTTTTCATAATCCTATTATTTATAGTGCTTGTCAGAGAAATACATCAAAAATGATGCCACCTAATAACTTTTCAAGTCGAGAAAAAAACTTTGAAATCAATAAATTTCTAAAAGGTGAGTAAAGGAGAGTGAAATTCAAAAAGTCGTATATATTTGTAAATTAATAAAAAACAACCCTAAAATACAATGGAATCAATACTAGGAATCATTTTTCACTCTATAGGAGGCTTTTCATCAGGCAGTTTTTATATGCCCTTTAAAAAAGTTAAGGGCTGGGCTTGGGAAAGTTATTGGATAGTGGGTGGGTTATTTTCTTGGCTGATTGTTCCTCCAATTGCCGCTTATTTAACCATTCCAAATTTTGTAGAAATAATTTCTGGCACGGAATCTTCGGTTCAAAATTTTACTTTTTTAATGGGATTGTTGTGGGGTATTGGCGGTTTGACTTACGGCTTAGGTGTTCGATATTTGGGCATGTCACTTGGTAATTCAGTAGTTTTGGGCTTTTGTTCTGCTTTTGGTGCATTGGTTCCAGCCATTTATTATGACTTTAATCCTACAGATGGCAAAACTACTTTTACTGATATGCTACATAGCAGTGGAGGCCAAGTGGTATTAACAGGTGTTTTGGTTTGTATAATTGGGATTGTAGTTTTAGGAAGAGCGGGGCTTTTGAAAGAAAAGAGTCTTACCCAAGAACAAAAAGTGGCTAGTGTAAAAGAATTCAGTTTAGTAAAAGGTCTCATAATTGCTATTATTTCAGGTATTTTAAGTTCGTTTTTTAACTTTGGAATTGAAGCAGGCAAACCTATGGCAGATGCTGCAGTGGCTTCAGGAAACAATCCTCTTTTTCAGAATAACGTCACCTATATTATCGTAATGTGGGGTGGCCTAACCACCAACTTTTTGTGGTGTATGTACCTCAATTTTAAGAACAAAACCTTTAGAGATTATACCAATACCACTACGCCAATAGCTAACAACGTTCTGTTTTCAGGTATTGCAGGTACTATGTGGTTCTTGCAGTTTTTCTTCTATGGTATGGGCGAAAGCAAACTTGGAAACGGAGCTAGTTCATGGATTCTTCATATGGCTACTATCATTCTTACAGCCAATCTTTGGGGACTGTGGCTCAAGGAATGGAAAGGCGTTTCAGCAAAAGCATTCCGCACGTTTGTCATTGGCATAGTTATCATGATGCTTTCTATATTCTTGGTAGGTATTGGAAATTCTATGTAATTAATGTGTCATTTTTGATAGATTGAAAATAGCTATTCTTAATAGAGTAGCTATTTTTTTGAACTTAGCTTTATTCTAGGCTTGACTTATATTAGTTTTCCACCCCATCTGTCGAATAATTCAACTGCTTTATATATTTAATAATTCTGTGTTTTTCCTGTTTATTATATTTGATTTTCGATGGTAAATAATTGATTTAAATTAAAACAAAAACACAAAATATGATACGTTTAATTTTCACTATTCCACTGGTTTTTCTAGGTCTTTTGGTTTCGATGTTTTCCACTACTGAGCCAGAAAATTCAAAGATGACTGTTTGTGCTTACCTACCTCAAAATAAATCGTTTAATAAATCAATTCCTTGGAAGTATTCCTCACAAACAGCCACTGATATTCCTTTTGAAAACGACCCGAATAAAGCTTACAGCATGCCACTTTTAGCCAAAACAGCAAGTGGAGAAGTAATGCTTTCTTGGACAGAGAAAGACGATCAGGGATTAGTTTTTTTCTGTTTAGCATTTTCAAAAGACCAAGGCAAAACTTTTTCTGATAAAAAGGTAATTTTCTCTGGAAATGGTATCGGTAATAGCCGTATGATGAGGGCCAAAGTTTTAAGTAAGAAAAACGGAACATTGGTGGCCATATTTACAAACAGAGGTGAAAGTGTTCCCAATGCTTCTGGTCGTGGTGGCCGTTCGTCTAATATTGTTTTTTGTGAATCAAAAGATGGTGGATATACCTGGACAAAACCAGCGAATGTGGACTCAGACCCTAAGCAAGGCATTGTAAGAGGTTTTTTTGATGCCATTGTTATGAGCAATGACGAAATTGCCGTTGCCTATTTGAAAGATGTAGCAAACAGCACAAAACACGAAGAAAGAGATCTGAGATTGGTGACGTCCAAAAACGGCGTTTTTCAGCCTGAGCGATTGATTGATCCAGTAGTTTGTGACTGTTGTCCTATCAATTTTTTAATAGATGCAAGTGGAGCTTTGAATGTTTTTTACCGTGACAATAATGATAATATCAGGGATATAGCCCGCATGACTTCTAAAGACAACGGACAAACCTTCTCTAAACCCGAGATAGTTTTCAATGATAAATGGGAAATAAACGGTTGTCCTCACAGTGGTGCGGTTTCTACCATCAATGGCAAAGGAGGCTTGGTTTCTTGGTTTTCGGGTACTGATAATGAAATGGGTATTAGAGTAGCTACCACTGAAGGTAAAAGACTTTTTGTGTTGGATGATGCATCGGCAAAAAACCAATATTTGGTAAAAACGCCTACAGCCTCAGTGCTTTTTTGGGAGCAGAACAAAGACGAAAAGAATCCTTCTCAGATAGCTTTCAGAAAAATTACAGACAGTAAAGTTTCTGAAATAGTTTGGATTGACGGCTCAGCAAATTCAACTAACATTACCGGGTTGAACATTGGAAATAAACTAATCATCGCCAACGAAATTATTCAGTCTAATAAAAAGAATAAATTAAAAATAATCACCGTAAGTGTTTGATAATAAATGTGTTGTTATATAAGAAGTGTAATCGATTTGTGAAACTTTGTGCCTACTTTGTGAAACTTTGTGTAATAGCTTTTAAAGATTTTAAATAAACCTAAAACAATGAAAAAAACAATTCTATCATCCGCCTTTTTGCTAGTTTCGGCCGTAACCTTTGCCCAATGGAGCATCGACAAAGGCCATACGAAGTTTACATTTATAGCCGAACACCACGGTTTATCCGAAGTAGATGGTTATTTTAAAAAATTCGATGGGAAAATTACAGCTGCCAAAGATGATTTGACTGATGCTGTTTTTGAGATCTCGATAGAATCAGCAAGTATCAATACCGATTTAGAAATGCGTGACAATCACCTCAAAAGCGAGGATATGTTTAATGTCGAGAAGTTCCCAGCCATAAATTTTAAGAGTACTTCTTTGACCAAAATATCGGGTAATAAATATAAAATGGGTGGGAATATTACGATCAAAGGAGTAACTAAGCCTATTACTTTGGATGTAACTATGAATGGGCCAATGGCTCATCCAAACCCAAACAACAAAATACCTCAACTAGGCATTAAAGCTACCGGAACTATCAAAAGAAGTGATTTTGGAATAGGTGGAAAGTTACAAAACATTATGGTGGGTGATGAAATTGCCATTAGAGCAACGGGGGAGTTTCAAAAGAAATGACAAATTTGGGTGATTAAATGATGTTTTTTTTGATTAAATTTTGTAATTTAAAAGTCAAAATAGCAAGTAACTAATATTCAATTTTTATACATCATCTAAAATAAATAGTACAATGCTTAAGAAAATCTTTATCGGACTTGCGGTCGTGTTGATTGCTATCCAGTTTGTAAAACCAGAAAAGAACATTTCTGACGACAATACTTACGCCATCACGACTAAATATGATATGCCGGAGGATGTCAAAAAGACTTTTGAAGTAGCTTGCAACGATTGTCACTCAAACAAGACAACTTATCCGTGGTATGCTAATATTCAACCCATTGCATGGTTTCTAAATGATCATGTGGTAGATGGGAAGAAACATTTTAATATCTCTACTTTTACAAAATTACCAATAGCCGTTCAAAACCATAAATTGGAAGAGACTATAGAAATGGTAAAAGAGAAAGAGATGCCTTTGGAGTCTTATACATATTTGGGATTGCACAAAGAAGCAAACCTAACTGACGCTCAAAGAGACGCAATAGTAAATTGGGCAACTGCTCAAATGGATTCCTTGAAAGCACATTATCCTGCTGATAGTCTCAAAATGAAACCAAGGCCAAAACCAGCCGAATAAAATAACTACCAACAAAAGAAGCCGTCGAAACATATTGACGGTTTTTTTGTTCTAAAATTTCGGTAACCTTTTTCAATTACTTTTCGTATTTAAGAAACTAATAATATTATCAAAACTATGTTTAAACTGAGCTTTATCCTTCCTATTATTTTTTCGTTTGTTCTTTTTGTTCCAGCTTTTGATGATTTGGATACAAAGGCCGAACCGATGACCATTTGCCACACTTTTCCTGGTGATGACATGCGTCAGTTTGCACTGGACCCTGAATTTCAGGCACTGCATTTTGCACCAGCTCCACTTCAATATGCTGGATTAGGAACAAATGTAACTTTCAAAACTACGGATGGAACAGATGGCAAAGGTTATTTGGTAAAAGCCAAAAAGAAATCCAACAAATGGCTTTTTGTTTACCAAGAATGGTGGGGACTCAACGACTACATCAGACGTGAATCTGATACTTTTTACAAAGATTTAGGCGAAAATGTAAACGTCCTGGCGGTTGATATGTACGACGGACAGTCAACTTCCAATCCTCAGGAAGCGGGAAAATTGATGTCTGGCACCAAAGATGCTCGTTTGGTGGCCATCGTAAATGGTGCAACGACTTTTGCAGGCAAAAAAGCTAAGATTGCTAACGTAGGTTGGTGTTTTGGAGGAGCTTGGTCGCTTCGCTCGGCTATTTTGGGAGGCAAACAAACCGTAGGCTCTGTGATGTACTATGGTATGCCCGTGAGTGATGTAAACGAATTGAAAAAACTAAATTCTGACGTACTGGGCCTTTTCGCCACAGAAACAAGAATCTCAAAAGAAGTAATCGAGAAATTTGCTGAAAACATGAAAGCTGCTGGCAAAAAACTGGATTATAAAATATTTGATGGTGTGCATGGTTTTGCAAATCCAAGCAATCCAAAACACGATCCTGCTCTAACTAAAGAGGCCTACGGCATGGCTTTGGGGTATTTGAAGGGTAAGTTTTGATGGCCATTTCTTAATTTTCCATGATGAATTTAAAATACTCCTAGAGCCTTTTTTTGCTGGCGGAGTATTTTTTTTTCAAAATCTATATCAAAGGTTTTTTTTGAATTAAGTTTGGGGAAAAATCAATAATAACTTCAATGACAACTAAAGAAAGAATATTAGAGAGTGCCATTGGTCTTTTTAATAGATTTGGGTATGTCAATGTGAGACTACAATATATTGCTGATGAGGCAAATCTAAGTATTGGAAATTTGGCCTATCACTTCAAAACCAAGGAGGCCATATTCGAAGCTATTTATTATAATCTAGAAAAGGAGCAAAAGATTTTATTGACAGACTTGAGGCTTGTTCCTTTGTTCGAAAACATAAATAACCATCTGAAAGATACTTTTAGATTGTATCAAAAATATAGTTTTTTTTATTCAGATACCTTAGAAATTATTAGATCATTTCCGAAAATAAAAAAACAATACAGAGAATATACAAAGTGGTACATTGCACAGATAGAAACATTAATCGCTTTCAATGTATCAAGAGGTGTTTTTGAGGAGGGTAAAATAAATGATCAAATCACTGCATTAGCCGAATTGTATTGGATGGTCATTGAGTTATGGCTTTACCAATCTAGAATCCGGGGAGTGGATATGATTTTAGAAAAAGACTTTATAAATACAGTTTGGAGTGTGTTTTTGCCCTATTTGTCTGAGGTTGGTCAAACAGAGTTTATGCAAATAGGCAACATGGATTTTTTAAAATAAATAATTGCATAGATTAAATATTTTTTTAAGTTTGTATTAGAATTATATAAGATTGGATTCGTTACAAGTTCTGCTCATTTTTATGTCTTGAATATACTTCTTGGGGAATTTATTTGCTACGTAAAATAATCAATTGGAAAAATGAAAACTCCATTTATCATTGACCCTAAGCTTTATGAGATGTCATTAGACTTGCTCAATGACTTGCATTTTATAGAAAGTAAAGGGAAGTTGGTCGATTTTAGTTTTTTCAATGACGATAAATGGCTTTCAGAAACAGCTGTAATAGAAAACCTAGCCAAGGTGGCTGGTCAATGGGACATAGAATTGTTGTTTGCAATGCACAACAACCCTTTGAAGTTTATTAAAAGGTTCATTGTTTCATATTCGTGTCCCCGAAAAGCAACTTTGATTGCATCAATAATGCGTAGGCAGGCTGCTAAAGACCAAAGAGGCACTTTGGTGGTGGACTTTGAAGGAATCCAAATTTCGGAAAATTAAAATGTACAGTACAAAAAATAAAATACTAAATGCGTCCATCAAATTATTCAACGAATATGGTGTTGCCAGTGTTAGGCTTCAGCAAATTGCAGATGAGATAGGTATAAGTGTTGGTAATTTGGCTTATCATTTTAAAACCAAGGATTTTATTGTTTCAAGTGTTTACGAAAAGCTGTTTGATGATTTCAATTTAATCTTGGGCAACTATTTGTTATCTCCAAGTTTAGAGGATTTCGACAAACAAATTAGCTCATATTTTGACTTTTTCGATAAATATCATTTTTATTTTTCGGACCTTTTCTCAAATGAACATCAAATACCAAAGATCAAAGAAGAGTGGAATAGTTTGATCAATAAAATGGATTTGCAAATCAAAAAACGTCTTGAGTTCTACGCCAAATCTGGATTTTTTAAGGAGATCAATAGAAATAACCTACAAACCGTAACTGATAATGTGCTTTTAACTTTGATATTTTGGATTCCACAACAAAAGATGCAAAGTAAAATAGTATCTCTATTTAGATACAAAAATGCCATTTGGTGTCTCATTTTGCCATATATCTCTAATGAAGGTTTTCCAGAACTACAGAAGGTGTTAAATGACAATAATCTGCTCTAAATTATTTTTGAATAAAAATTAGAAAAAATTTTCTAATTTGATTTAAGTGATTATATTTGTTCTATTAATAATACAATTTAATATCTCAACCTATTAAATATATAAAATATGGCAAATGTACTTTGGTTACAAGGTGGTGCATGTAGCGGAAACACCATGTCTTTTCTGAACGCCGAAGAGCCTACTGTAGTTGATCTAGTCACAGACTTTGGGGTCAACATCTTATGGCATCCTTCCATTGGTCTCGAAATAGGCCATCAAGTCACACAGGTTTTAGAAGATGTTATTTCAGGAAAAGTTGCCTGTGACATTTTCGTATTTGAAGGCAGTATTATTCAAGGACCTGGAGGTACTGGAACCATGAACTATTTTTGTGAAAGACCAATGATGGATTGGGTGAAAGAAATTTCGGCCGTTGCTGGTTTTGTAGTTGCTATTGGCGACTGTGCAACTTGGGGCGGAATTCCTGCGGTAGCACCTAACCCTTCAGAATCAACAGGTATGCAGTTTCTGAAAAAAGAAAAAGGCGGCATATTGGGAGCGGGCTTTGTATCTAAAGGCGGTTTGCCAGTAATCAACATACCAGGTTGTCCGGCCCACCCTGACTGGATCACTCAAATATTAGTTGCTATTTCTACGGGAAGAATAGGCGACATAAAAATTGATGAATACCACAGGCCAAGTACGTTCTTTACTGATTTTGTACAAACTGGATGTACCAATGTCGTAAACTTTGCCAACAAAATTGATGGAGCCTTCGGGAAAAGAGGCAATGGATGCTTGTTTTATGAAGTAGGTTGTAGAGGGCCAATGACCAGAGCGAGCTGTAATCGTATCCTTTGGAACCGTCAGTCGAGCAAAACCCGTGCTAATCACCCTTGTTTGGGCTGTACTGAGCCTGGTTTTCCTCACCACGATTTGCAGAAAGGCAGCGTTTTCAAAACACTTAAATACCTTGGATTCCTTCCTCAAGATGTACCCGCGGGTAACTCTAAACTAGGTTATTATTTAAGGGCAGGCTTCGAAAAAACCATGCATATGGCAGAAACTGCGGTGGGAGTTGTAAAAAGCCACAGTGAAAGTTCAATCTAATCATATCTATTAACCAAATTTATAACATCATAGAAATGGCAATTTCAAAAGAATTAAATATATCGCCAGTAGGTCGTGTAGAAGGCGACCTCGACGTAAAAGTATATATGGAGGACGGTGTAGTAACCCGTGCTCACACTCAAGCAGCTATGTTCAGAGGCTTTGAGAAAATTATGGAAGGCAAGGACCCACAGTCTGGTCTTATAGTTACACCTCGTATTTGTGGAATTTGTGGAGGTTCTCATTTATATTGTGCTTCATCAGCATTGGATACCGTTTGGCAAACGCAATTAACTCCTAATGCTCTTTTGCTTAGGGCATTAGGTCAGGCTTGTGAAACCATTCAGAGTATTCCGAGATGGTTTTATGCCATCTTTGCAACAGACATGGCAAATAAGAAATTTGCAAATCAACCCCTATACGCAGAAGTGGTAAAACGCTGGTCGGCTTATGTAGGCACGTCATTCCAGAGTGGCGTTACTGCCAGTGCATTGCCAGTTCAGGTCTATGCAATTTTTGGGGGACAATGGCCCCATTCAAGTTATATGGTACCTGGTGGCGTAATGTGTGCTCCTACTTTAAAGGATATCACAAGAGCTCATGCGATTATGAATCAATTCAGAAAAGATTGGTTAGAAACTACTTTTTTGGGCTGTTCAATAGAAAGATATAGACAAATAAGAACTTGGGAAGACATGTTGGCTTGGGTGGATGAAAACGAAAGTCAAAAGAATTCAGATCTTGGTTTGTTCATAAGAGCTGGAATGGAGTTTGGCTTACACAAGTTTGGCCAAGGTGTCGGTAAGTTTATAGCTTATGGAACCTACATTCACAAAGACCTTTGGAACAATCCTAAAATAGAAACACGCCAACATGCGGTAATTAGTCCTGGCGGATTTTTTGATGGTAAAAATTTCCATGATTTTAATCACCTCAATGTGCAGGAACACGTAAGTCATGCATGGTACAAGGACGTAGAGGCTGCCCACCCATGGAACGAACCGCTTCCGACACCAATGCCGTCGCAAAATTTATTGAATACAGATTTTAATTCTAAATATAGCTGGTCAAAAGCACCGAGATATGATGGATTTGCGGCCGAGGCTGGTCCACTTTCAAGAGTGATTATGAATGCCAATCCATCTAATGAAAAACACCAAATTCAAGATCCGTTGTTTTTGGATATCATGGAAAAATTAGGCCCAAGTGTATTTACCAGAACATTGGCAAGACTTCATGAAGCTCCTCGTTTATATGATTATATAGATGAGTGGTTGAGACAAATTGACCTGAATGGTGATTTTTATATCAAACCAACCGAAAGAGATGGAAAAGGTTTCGGAGCAACCGAAGCTGCTCGTGGTGCTTTGGCTCACTGGATTGAAATAGAAAACGGTGTCATCAAAAATTACCAAGTAATGGCTCCTACTACTTGGAATGTTGGTCCAAATGATGATAAGGGAAATCCAGGTCCAATAGAAGCGGCATTGGAGGGAACTGAAATAGAGGATCCGCATGATCCAGTGGAGGTAGGTATGGTAGCCCGTTCTTTTGACTCATGTTTGGTGTGTACAGTACATGCTCATGATGCCAAGAGTGGTACAGAATTGGCTAAGTTTAAGCTCTAAAAAAAAGATTATAATTTTTGAAAGGTGGATTTTTGAGCCATTTTGGTTTTAGAATCCACCTTTTGGTTTAACCTAAACTTTGATGAATAAAACGGCTATAATGGGTTTTGGAAACCCTTGCAGAAGCGACGATGGCATTGGCTGTTTTGTAATAGACCAACTCAGGGCTTATGTTGATGATGAAAATGATGAAATCAGTCTCTTCGACATGGGTACTTCTGCTTTTGAAGTGCTATTTAAACTCCAAGGCCACAACCGCATTATTATCGTAGATGCAGTAATCAATACCAATGAACCTCCAGGAACATTGTACAAACTGCCCGCCTCAGAGATTGACGCCGCCATCCAAGATGACCCTATGGTGTTTCTACATGGATTGAAATGGGACCAAGCTCTTTCCTATGCAAAAAAAATACTAACTACAAATTACCCTACCGATATTGAAGTGTATTTGATTGCTGTGGATAATCTAAAGTTGGAAATAGAAATATCTGAGGATGTAAAAAACGCTGGACAAAAAGTAATAGATTTAATTACTGAAAACCTAAAACTCAAAAAGTGGTAATATGTTAAGTCTTAAATCTGGTCATTTGTTGTTTGAAAGTGAACTTGTGACTGACCTTTTTGGAAATGAAGAACAAGTAAATATGGTATTTTACGCAGAACGAAATACTTTACTTATAGCAGCACAATCAAAGACTTTTTTTGCGAAATTACACAAGACCAATTGGACGGCCTTAAAACTTAGAAATCCCAAAGGCGACAAAACCATATTTCTTAGAGATTTATTGATGGACAATGATCTCGATGAAAGCGACCGAATTTTAAATTATCAAATAAAAAATACCGGAATAATTGAAATTCACTTGGAGAATTAAAAAAATATACCTTAAAATTTCAACAAAGTTTAAAACCCTTAACTGCTATAATGATTACTATATTTACGGATAAGACCGATTTGGCTAAAATTCAGTCTTTGATAGATTCCGAGCCGAACTTAAATGAAATTGTTTTTGCAAAACTATTGAATGAGCAGAGCGATGATAAAGATTTTTTAATAGTAGAGCATCAAATCATTAAAGTTCCGATTAAATGGTCAGATGAAAATCCGCCGTTTTTGTTTTCTAACGAAATCCAATATTCTGATTTGAACTTATTAGCTTTGGTTTATTTAAACCTAAACAATTTCGAGAAAGCATATCATTTTGCTGCAAAAAATCCAGATCTTTTGTTTGACATGGATTTGCACAACAGATTGCAGAATAACATAGTTCTGGATTTGCCAGAAGATTTCCCAAATAACCCTTTTGAAATCTCCAAAGCCTATAAAAATGCCCATAATATAGCAGTTTTAGCTCATTACGGAAATTGCTCAAAGTATTTTAGCTCTTACCAAATCGAAGGATTTTATAAAAATGCCTTAGATTTAGCACCAAATGGAGAGTTTAGGGCTTTTACGGGCAAGCATTATGCTACTTTGATGCTAGATGGTGACAATCTGGTTTTAGCCGATGAAATCTTGGCCAAAAGTCTAGAAGACCACATTTCTGAAGATGCAAAATTCGAGCTTTTGAGTATTCAGTATGCCATTTGGATTAAACAATTGGTGGTTCCTTATGACCAAGACTTATTAGAAAAGACTAAAAATGCCATTTGGGAAGTGCTCAAATATCACGAAGAGAAAGAGAATACCATTCAAATCGCCCTTTTGTTAATTGATGCTTCACATGTTTCTAACCTTGAAAATAGTTTCTCTGAATCTTTGGGCTATATCTCTAGGGCCATCAATATCCTCAGCAACGAAAATATTCCTGAACTTCTAGCCAACGCCCAATATCACAAAGGGGTTTTACTTTTTACTTGGGCTCAAAGCGGCAGCCCTCAATTTTACAGGCCAGCTATGGATGCTTATTTGCAAGCCTTAAAGGTCTTTAATCAATACGATACGCCCGAGGTCTTCGCCGAAATTCAACACCATTTGGGTGTCATTTATTCCGAAATTCCTGACGAAGTAAAGAAAAAAAGTATTTGGGCAGCGGTTTCTATCAGCTCTTTCAATCAAGCTCTTGATTTTTTCACGAGAGAAACTCATCCATATGAATTTGCGATGATTTGTAATAATTATGGCAATGCATTTACCAAATATCCAGAAGGTGTAAAATCTGATAATTGTGCTAAGGCACTTGGTTATTATCGCAAATCTTTAGAAATCCGAACAGCTGAAGATTTTCCAACCGAACGTGCCTTAACTATCCTAAATTTCTTGGAAGCGGCATTGTACGTTACTCAAAACGATACCACGGATGGCCAACTTCTGCTTGATGAAATGACCAGCCTAGCCAAAGATATACAAAAGTTAACTCTTGACCCAAAATTGCTCGAAGATGCAGAGAGGCATTTGCAAAATATATTAAATTTAGAAAAAATTTTCTAAACCAGATAAAATTCTGTCATCTGGAAGATTAAATACATAAATTTGTCTAAAGTAGAAAAGATAAAAATTCTGGAATCAAATGCATGAGATTTCCTTGGTAAGAAATATTTTTAAAACGTTGGAAGATGAGTTTCCTCTTGATTTTAAAAA
Organism: Lacihabitans sp. CS3-21; assembly: GCF_024343675.1. Taxonomy (GTDB): domain Bacteria; phylum Bacteroidota; class Bacteroidia; order Cytophagales; family Spirosomataceae; genus Leadbetterella. Next base: position 66,620 of record NZ_RJUD01000113.1, on the reverse strand, counting down.
ATTAAAAAAGATTTATTTGAAGGCTGGAATTCTATCTAATGTTCAGCCCATTTTAATGCAAAATGCATTTGAAGCAGTACAAGCTGACCAGCCAGAATATAGAAATGCCTCTTTGGAAGTTGAAGTATTGCCCATACTCATCTATTGCGACGACTGTAAAAAAAATAGCCCCGTAGAACAATACAGATTTATTTGTAGCTGCGGTAAACCAAGTAGAAATGTGGTGCAGGGCGAAGAATTGCTCATAAGTAAAGTTGAATTTGAAGATTAAAAATTATAAACCGATGGACCAATCAACCCCTAAGTCAAATAGAATGCCCACTGGCTCTGTTCAGTGCGACAACACCACATTACATTTACTAAAAGCCAACGATTTTGTAGCCAAAGCTATCAGAGACCGGCTAAAAAATATATTGGTAATTAATGTTTGTTCGTCGCCGGGTAGTGGCAAAACCACCTTGATGCAAGAAACCGGCCGAAGACTAAAAGACAAAATAAAAATGTCGGTTTTGGTAGGTGATCCAGAAACGGAGCGAGATGCCATCAGAATCAGAGAAGCAGGTATAGACAGTTTGCAAATAGTCACTGGCGGCATGTGTCATATTGAAGCCCAGATGGTACTGCAGGCTTTAGATTTCATGCAACTAGATGCCGTAGATTTACTATTCATTGAAAATGTCGGAAATCTAGTTTGTCCGGCAGCGTTTGATTTGGGCGAAGACTTTAGGGTGACTTTAATTGCCTGCACTGAGGGCGACGACAAACCCAAAAAATATCCGAGGATGTTTCTCACCAGCGAAATGATGTTGGTTTCAAAATCAGACATATTGCAGTATTTGCCTTTTTCGGTAGAAGCCGTAACCAAAGACGCCCGAGATATTAACCCAGATTTGGAGGTAATCACAATCTCAAGTCTTAATGGCGAAGGAATAGACGAATGGTGCGAATGGTTGATTCAGAAAGTAGAAAAAAAGAAACAGTCTGTATTAGAGACCATAAACTAAAAATGGAACTAACGCTCACATTAGAGGAACCTTGTTCTACTTCAATTTCAAATTTTTTGATAACTATCAAAGGAATTGTTCAAGGAGTAGGATTCAGGCCTTTTGTGTATAGAGCAGCCAAAAAGTTTAGTTTAAAAGGCTATATAAAAAACGACTTGGAGGGCGTATCCATAGTTCTAAATGCTTCAAAAATAAATAGTGAATCATTTTTAAATTATGTTTTAGAAAATGCACCTGAGAAATCCAAAATCCTGAAATTTGAGATAAAGGAATCTGACTATGAAGAGTTTGATGACTTCGAAATCATTGAAAATCAAAAAATAGGAACTTCGGTTTTATGTCCTACACCAGACTTCGGTTTGTGTGTATCATGCAAACAGGAGATTTTTGATGAAAACAATAGACGGCATGAATATGCTTTTACCACCTGTGCGGTCTGTGGTCCTAGGTATTCCATTCAAACAGCTTTGCCATTCGAACGGGTAAATACATCCATGCACAATTTTGCGTTTTGTTCAGATTGTGATGAAGAATATACGAATCCTGAAGATGTGAGATTCCATGCTCAGACCATTTCTTGCAAAAGCTGTGGCATAAAAATGAGTTTGTTTGATCATAATGAAAACCTAATCGAAATTCCGCAAGAGCAAATGCTCGACAAAGTGGTAGACCTTTTAAAAGCCCAAATGATAGTGGCCGTAAAAGGAATCGGTGGTTTTTTATTACTCGCCGATGCTACTCAAGCCGCTGCTGTTCAGAAATTAAGAGAAAGAAAACACAGGCCTACAAAACCCTTTGCAGTATTGGTTGAAAATATAGAAAAGCTGAAGCTAGAAGCTATAGTTTCTGAAAAAGAAATAGAAGCCTTGGAGAGTTCAATGGTTCCAATTGTTATATTAAATCAATTACCTACTAGTCATATCTGTAGCGAAATCAATCCGAAAATAGAAGCTATAGGGCTTATGATGCCAAACTCCCCACTTTTGGCATTGATTAGTCATAAAATGGGATTGCCTTTATTGGCCACTAGTGGAAATATTAGTGGAAATCCAATAGTTTTTGATAATCAAAAAGCGATTTCTGAGCTCAAATCACTTGCTGATTTTATACTGATTAATGACCGTGACATCATTCAGCCTCAGGATGATTCAGTTGTAAAGTTTACAAAAAAACACCAAAAAAAGGTGGTGATTCGTCGCAGTAGAGGGCATGAAATTGGTGTCAAGAATTTTGATTTTTCTGAACAAATGTTATTGGCTATGGGTGCCAATATGAAAAGTACGTTTGCTCTGAAAACCAATTATAATGTTTATGCGAGTCAATATTTGGGTGATTTAGAAAATTTCGAAACCCAACAAAACTATCTTCTAACCTTAAATAGATTTCTTGATTGTTACACCGAAAACGATTTAAAGAGTCCCGTGGATAAAGTTATTGTGGACTTACATCCCGGCTATTTTTCTGCTGAATTTGGAAAGACTAAAGCAGAGGAATGGAGAATACCGATTCAAACTATACAGCATCATGAAGCACATTTTACGGCCGTATTAGCAGAGAATGACCTTTTAGAAACCCCTGAAAAGATAATGGGAGTAGTTTGGGATGGTACAGGACTTGGGATAGATGGCAATATTTGGGGCGGAGAGTTTTTTGTTTATGAAAAAAAAGAAATTCTGAGAGTTAATCATTTTGGATATTTTGATTCGATTTTAAACGATAAAATGGCCAAAGAACCTAGACTTTCGGCTTTGTCATTGCTGAAAAATTCGAATATTGATGAGGATATTATAAGTGAGAAATTCACAGAAATAGAATTTGATTTTTTCAGGAAGATTCTCCTTAACAATACTTTAAAAACTTGCTCCGTAGGGAGGATTTTTGATGGCGTAGCTTCTATTTTGGGATTGATTGATGTTCAAACTTATGAAGGTGAAGCCGCTATGTTATTAGAAAATTTGGCGTTTCGATTTTTCAATACACATGGATATGATTGGAATGAATCGTATTTTTATCAATCCGTAATAACGGAATTAAATATTACTCAAACGCTTGTCTTAGGTATAGTGAATGACCTAGAAAATGGCAAAGAAAGGGCTTTTGTTGCTGCTAAATTTCATATTTCTTTGGTAGATATGGTAAGCAAAATTGCCGAGTACAATGCCGCAAAGATTTTAACTTTTAGTGGCGGTGTTTTTCAGAATACACTGTTAGTAGATTTATTAATAGAGCATCTTCAGGGTCGATTTACCTTGTTTTTTCATCAAGATTTATCACCGAATGATGAATCTATTTCATATGGTCAGATTTTTCATCCTTCAATAAATTAAAATATGTGTTTAGCAATTCCAGGAAAAATAAAATCAATTGAATACCAATACAATGGCTTGGTGAAAATGGCCCAAGTAGTTTTTGGTGGAATCACCAAACAGGCCAGTCTTGAGATGCTACCAGATGCTGAAGTTGGCGACTATGTGCTTGTTCATGTGGGTGTGGCTATTAGCAAAATTGACGAGGACGAGGCCAAGAAAACATTTGAATACCTAAAAGAAATAGGTGAATTGGATGAGTTGGTTGAGTCGTCTCAGATTGAGCGTGATGGAGGCTCTTGTGCACTTTAATTATTTCTTTTTCAGAGGTTTAAAGTCAAATTAAAAAAGATATATTTATGAAATACATGTCGGAATATAGAAGTTCAGAGGTTGTAAAACAGTATGTTGATGAACTTCACAAAATAACCACCCAGCCTTGGACTATCATGGAGGTTTGCGGTGGACAAACCCATAGTTTGGTTAAAAACGGTATTTTGGATATCATTCCCAAAAACGTTAGAATGGTACACGGTCCAGGCTGTCCCGTGTGTGTTACTCCTTTGAATTTGATAGATAAGGCGGTTTATTTGGCCGAAGAAAAAGGTGTAATTCTTTGCTCTTACGGAGATATGATCAGGGTGCCAGGTTCTAAACGCAGCCTTCTGGAGTCGAAAGCCAGAGGTGCAGATGTCAGGATTTTGTATTCCCCTCTCGAAGCCGTAAAAATTGCTCAAGAAAACCCAAATCGTGAAGTGGTATTTTTTGCAGTAGGATTTGAAACTACCGCTCCGGCCAATGCACTTTCGGTGGTACATGCCAGACGAGCTGGGGTAAAAAACTATTCTATACTCGCATCACATGTCCTTGTGCCACCTGCTATGGAGGCCGTTATGAACGATGAAGATACACTTATTCAAGGTTTTTTAGCCGCGGGGCACGTATGCACCATCATGGGGATTTCAGAATATGAGCCTTTGGTAAGAAAATATAATTTACCGATAGTAGTAACGGGTTTTGAGCCAGTAGATTTACTTCAAGGTATATTGATGACGGTCCGTCAGCTTGAAAAAGGAGAAGCAAAATTAGAAAACCAATATAGCAGAGTAGTAAGACCTGAGGGTAACCCCGATGCTATAAAAGTAATTAATGAGGTATTCGAAGTGGAAGATAGAGAATGGCGTGGAATTGGAAATATACCACTGAGCGGTTGGGAGGTTAGAGATGAATTGGCCATGTATGATGCAAACAAAAAGTTTGATGTAAACATCGTAAAAGTACCTGAATGTGCAGATTGTATAGCTGGCCTCGTATTGAAGGGCATTAAAAAGCCATTTGAATGTAGTCAGTTTGGTACAAAATGCTCTCCAGAAAAACCACTCGGTGCTCCAATGGTGTCTTCAGAGGGTGCCTGTGCGGCCTATTATCATTACTCAAATGCCGGCGATCTTGCTGAGGCATAGACCCAAACTATTAAGATTTTTATTTAAAAAAAAATGGATAAAATAAAAATGCAATTGAACTGCCCGATGCCCCAACTAGATTTTGAGGTGATAACACTCGGGCATGGTTCAGGTGGGATTTTGACCAATAAATTGCTTGAAACGGGCGTATTTAAATTACTTGAAAATCCATTGCTAAATCAAAAGCACGATGGTGCAGTTTTTGAGTTAAAGGGTCAACTGGCTTTTTCTACAGATAGTTATGTTATATCTCCCATTTTTTTTCCTGGAGGAAATATTGGCGAATTGGCGATAAATGGAACTGTAAATGACTTGGCTATGTGCGGAGCTATTCCGAAATATCTCTCGCTTAGTTTTATTATTGAAGAAGGCCTCACTATGACCGAGTTTTGGGATATTTTGGTCTCCATAAAATATGCCGCCGAAAAAGCAGATGTGCAGATTGTAACTGGTGATACAAAGGTGGTTGAAAAAGGCAAAGGAGATAAGATTTTTATAAATACCTCTGGAATTGGCCAAGTACATTCCAAAGCGAATATTAACATTTCGAACGTTAAAGTTGGCGACAAAATAATTGTTTCTGGTAATATTGCCACGCACGGGGTGGCCATTATGTCGGTGCGTGAAGGTTTAGAATTTGAAACATCCCTAGAAAGCGACTCACAGAATCTAAACCATGCCGTTAAAGTATTATTAGATGAATTTGGAGATGCCATACATCTGCTCAAAGACCCAACTAGGGGAGGAGTGGCAACAGTGTTGAATGAGGTGGCAAGAGATACATATTTAGGAATGGAACTGACACAAAACTACTTGCCGATACTCGAGCAAGTAGAAGGAGCTTGCGAGTTGCTAGGTTTAGATCCACTATATGTAGCCAATGAAGGTGTTTTTATGGCAATTGTTGCCGAAAACCAAGCTACAGATATTTTGAATAAATTAAAGTCTATTCCAAATTTCGAAGATGCTTGCATCATAGGAAATGTAGTGGCGGAGCACCCAAAGCAAGTAATTTTGAATTCAAAGATTGGTGGTAAAAGGGTAGTGAATATGTTGGTAGGCGAGCAGCTACCACGCATCTGTTAGTTTATGAATTTGAATATTGATATTGATAATTTCTCATCACCGTATTCTACTCCAAGCGATGAGAAAAAGGAGTCCACATTTCATCTTTCGCTGGAGGGTTTACCGCCAATGGTGAAAACCTCCGATGTGTTCCGTGGAGATAAAGGAAATCCATTTCTGGCTCCAAGAGGCGTTTGGTCAGTAGGCGAAAAGCTAATAGTTTCTGATACAGGTCAAAATAGAGTTTTTGTTTGGAATAATTTTCCTGAAACTGAGTTTGAAGCTCCCGATGTGATTTTGGGCCAAACTGAACTTTTGGATACGGGTCGAAACGCTGGAAAAGAAACTTCTGCTTCAACGCTACAATATCCTTCTGGAATATGGTCTGATGGCAAAATATTAATTATTGCGGACGCATGGAATCACAGAGTCTTGATTTGGAACGAATTTCCGACCAATCATGGCCAAGAGGCAGATGCGGTTATCGGTCAGCCAGATTTTGAAAGCAATCTTACCAACCACAAAGGTTTGGGCCAAATACCTGAAGCAAATACTTTGAACTGGCCTTACGGGGTTTTTTCAGATGGAAAACAGCTTTGGATTTGCGATACCGGAAATAGAAGAGTGCTATATTTTGAACAAATCCCTCATACAAATTTCGCTTGTGCAGATAAAGTCATAGGAAAACTGGATTTCAATGACCGCGATTATGAAAACAATGACCCCATTTGGCCCTACTCGCTAAGAATCAACGAAAAGGGAAATCTGGCTATTACAGACACACAGTTTTATAGAACATTAATATGGAACAATCATCAGGATGCATTTACCGAAAAGGCAGATGTTTTGATTGGACAAAATGATTTTGATGCTTGCGGTCAAAACCAATATGCTCTTTTTCCAAGCCCCTGTTCTCTGAGCTGGACCTACGATTCGTTTTTTTATAAAGATGGAATTCTGGTGGCAGATACGGGAAATAGCCGAATTTTGTGGTTTCCAAAAGTACCTACAGCCAATGCAGAAATGGCCGAAAACCTCATAGGCCATCCAAGATTTAATATCAGCAGCGAAAACTCCGAAACACGTTTTGGAACAGATAGACAACTGTATTGGCCCTTTTCAATTTGTACCAATGGCAATAAATTAATATTGGCAGATACGGGCAATCATAGAATTATAAGGTTTGAACTAAACGATTTTATAGCATGAATGAGCTTTTTATTCTTGCCACTTCTATTGGATTTGCACATGCCTTCGAAGCAGATCATTTGGTGGCAGTAAGTAGTATAGTTACACGTAGAAACAATTTTTGGCTTTCTATAAAAGATGGCATTTTTTGGGGCTTAGGGCATACCTCTATTATCTTGATTGTAGGGATAGTTTTTATTTTAGGCAGATTTATAATTCATGAATCAGACTTTGAATTTTTTGAAGCCATTGTAGGGTTTATGTTGGTTGTCTTAGGTTTTTGGAGGCTATTTCAAATTAATAAAAGTAAAGAAAAGCATCAACACAATCCTGATGGCTCGCACAAATTGGCCTACGGTATAGGAGCTGTGCATGGTTTGGCAGGCAGTGGAGCGGTGCTTTTAACAGCACTGACCCAGTCAAAAAGTAGTTTTGATGGATTACTCTATCTTCTTATTTTTGGAGTAGGGTCTATATTAGGTATGATGGTGGCTGCTGGTATTTTTAGTATACCCTTCTCTACTAAAATCATGAACAAAAAGTGGATTCCGGTATCACTGAGTATAGTTTCATCGCTTTTATGTATTTTTTTTGGAAGTATAATTATGTATAAAAACCTTATTTTATAAATGGAAACAAACTACGATGAGACCGAATTTGTGGCCTATGCATTAGGTCAGATGGATTTGAAGATTTTGGAACGAAAGGGCAATGTCTTTGAATTAGAAAACGGCTTTACTTTGGAGGTAGAACGAAAAGACTTGTATAAATTATCCTCCGAAGGTTGGGTAATTTCACCATTTGATGATATTGGTCACTTGATTGATTTTGTAAAGAAAAACACTAAATCCACTTATGAAGGATAGATTTGAAGTAAATATTATAGGCCTATCGGAGAGCGAATCACAGAAAGGATACTATGTTTTGGTTCTTGAAGAAATTATTAGTAAAAAGAGGATTCCACTAATCATTGGACAGGCAGAAGCCCAATCGATAGCTATTTTTATGGAAAAATTATTTCCCAGCAGGCCACTCAGTCATGATTTGTTCAAGTCTATTTTATTGTCCCTCAACGCCACTGTAAAAGAGGTTTACATAGAAAAAATAATAAATAACACTTTTTATACAACTTTAGTCATTCTTGATGCCAACCAAATCACCCATGAAATAGACGCTCGTCCCTCTGATGCCATATCCTTGGGTTTAAGGTTTTCGAAGCCCATTTATATCAGCCGTGAGGTTTTTGAATCAGCTGCATTTGAAGTAGACGAAAAAGGCCGAGAAAAAAAAGGGTCTTATGCAGAATTTAGCATTAAAGAGCTTGAAGGACTTCTCGAAAAACTCATAAAAAAAGAAGATTATGAAAGTGCAGTGAGGGTGAGAGAGGCTATCGAAAGAAGGAAGAGTCTAGAATAATTTTTAATTTAAATTGCCCAGCTTATTGATATTGTTTTTTGTTGAGTTTTGAGTTATAACAGATATTTGATATTCTTTAATTTTTGGGGATAGTTTTGAGAAATATTCGAGAGTCACTTTTATTTTTTTTGTCAATTATTCAATACAGACTATTCAAGTCGGAACCAAAAAATAGGTATTTCAGGCATATTTGGATAAGTATGATGAGGCGTTACGTTCATAAAATCGTACCTGCTGTCGGAATTGTTATAGGTTAAGAATCATAGGTCTTATCAAATTCAACGGTTTTTAGTGATGTATTTTTTTAGATAGTGAAAAGAGATTGATCTAACTAAAGAGGCCTACGGCATGGCTTTGGGGTATTTGAAGGGTAAGTTTTGAGAATTAACCAATTTTTGAAAAAAGGAAATGGTGGATATGCATCATTCCCTTTTTTTGTTTGTCTCAATCTAATTTGTAAACGATTGGCATATTATAATAAACTCTTACGGGTTTGCCTTCTTGTATTCCAGGTTTCCATTTGGGCATCATTTTTAAGACCCTTATAGATTCTTCCTCAAGGCTTTGACATAAGCCTGTCAAAATTTCAACTTCACCTACCGAGCCATCCTTTTCTATTACAAATTTTGTAAACACTTTTCCTGAAACATTTAATTTTTGTGCTAAATCAGGATATTTGATATTTTCACCTAGAAACCTATACAAATCGGCTGTAGAGCAATCTTCATCATCTATTGAATTTTTATTTTTTCTTTGAGAAGTTCCAATAAAGCAAGGAGAATGGTCCACGGTGGTATAAATCTCAGATTTCGCAATTTCATTACTGACTGAGCCATTTTCCGAATCTGAAACTAGTTTTTTTGGGTTTGATTTAACCCTCTTTATTAATTTGTCTTTTTCATAAAACCATGTTTCTTCTAACATGCCAGTATTGTCATAATATTTGTTTTCCCCTTCTGAAAGTCCCTCAACAAATATTTCTTCTTCCTTAATTTTGCCATTGGCATGATAAGTTTGCCACTTCCCGACCTTTTTTCCACTCAGGTAGTATCCTTTTTTCTCAATCTCTCCAGTAGTGAAAAAATCTTTACTTGGACCTTCTAGCTTACCCTTAGCATAATAATATAAGGACCTCAGTTTTCCAGACGAATCAATTCTTACCCATTTTCCTTCCTCGTTGTTGTCAACAAAATTACCAACACTATAACTGCGATTCGAATAAACTACTCTAAGGCTTTTTCCATCTTTAATTTCAAGTTTTTTATCTTGATATCTGGTTTCTGATAATAAGAGTTGTTTTTCTGGATGAAAAAGTCGGAGAATGTATCGTTCTTCTTTTTCGCTATAACTTACCATGTAATGATACCAAAATTTTAGAGGTTTTTCTCCATCTTCGAGAAAAGGTTGATACAAAGGTTTAAAGTTATCATGGGTCTGATCAAATGGGCCAAAAAACGATTGGGAATTTGCTGAATAATTGATCAAAAATAAACAAGTTATTAATAAGTTGGATTTGGTTTTCATTTAAAATGGAATTTTAATATTCTGCAAAATAAAAGAAATCACTTTCATTTTTCAAGAGGAATAGCAATAAGTTGACATTCTTCACATAAACTATTTGAATCTTGATATTCCAAACTGCTAGCCCCTAAATTTGGCATAAAGCCTGAATAAATCTCTTTGGGGAAATCATAAAAAACATATTTTAGTCCAATCCATAATTTTAGTAGATGAAATAAACATCTTATGGTTATTTTTTGAAAAAATATAAAATATCTTTGTTGATAATACTCAGATTTTAAATTTTCGAATAAAACATAATTTATAATATGAACAGAAGAGAACTCATTCAGCGGGTTACCGTGATGCTTGGAGGCGTAATGGCTGCTCCACTAATGGCTGGAGCCATGGGACAAGTACTGAATGCCGAGCCAGGTTTGGTGGCAGATGATCTGCAAGAAAAACTTTTGGCTGAGGTGGCTGATATTATTATTCCTGCTACTTCTACTCCCGGTGCTAAAGAAGCTGGAGCTCATAATTTCATTGTGAGAGTGGTGCGTGATTGCTACACAAAAGCCGAACAAAAGAAATTTTATGATGGATTAGCAAAGTTGGATGATGACAGCAAATCTAAGTTTAGAAAGGGTTTTGTGGAATTGACATTGCCACAAAAAAACGAAATGATAGAAGATGCCACTGTTTATAACAAAGACTTTTTCAGAGAAATGAAAAACCTTACTATTACGGGCTATTTTACATCAGAAATCGGTGCTACGCAGGCTTTGGCTTACGACCCGATTCCAGGTAAGTTTGATGGCTGTACAAGATTAGAGAAAGGTCAAAAAGCCTGGGCATTATAATATTCAATTCTTAATATAAAAACATCATGAATTTAAATATAGATGCCGTAAAGGCTCAAACGTTCGATGCCATCGTGATAGGCTCTGGTATTTCAGGTGGGTGGGCTTCTAAAGAACTTACAGAGAAAGGATTGAAAGTATTGATGCTTGACAAAGGAAAGCAGCTAGAACATGTCAGTGGCTATGAAAATGCCATGAAAAATCCTTGGGATACCATGTACAATGGTCGTTTGACTGTTGCCCAGAAAGAATCACATCCAAAGTTAGCAAGAGATTATCCTTACAACGAAAACACCGAAAAATATTGGATGAATGACTCGCATTCGATGTACCAAGAAGAGAAGCGTTTCGACTGGTTTAGACCAGACATCGTCGGTGGCAAATCTATCATGTGGGGTAGACAGTCGTACAGATTGAGCGACATTGACTTTGAAGCCAACTTAAAAGAAGGCATAGCGGTGGACTGGCCTATTAGGTACAAAGACATAGCACCTTGGTATTCTTATGTGGAAAAGTTTGCTGGTATTTCTGGTGAAAAATTAGGTTTGCCTCAATTGCCAGATTCTGATTTCTTGCCGGCGATGGATATGTATTGCGTAGAAAAGGAAGTGAAGAAAAAAATAGCAGAGCATTTTCCTGGAAGAATAATGACCATTGGTCGTGTAGCCAACCTTTCTGAAGCTCAAAAAGCCCAGACTGGTGTAGGTCGTTCGGGCTGTCAATATCGCAACAAATGCTCATTGGGATGTCCTTATGGTGCATATTTCAGTACACAATCTGCCACCTTGCCAGCTGCCATGAAAACTGGAAGGTTAACCGTTAGACCAGATTCTGTTGTAAAAGAAATTATGTACGATGAAAATAAAAACCGTGCAACAGGTGTAAGGGTGATAGACACAAATACGCTAGAGGTTATAGAGTTTTTTGCCAAAATTGTATTTGTAAATGGTAGTACATTAGGCTCAACTTCAGTTTTGTTGAACTCAACTTCAAACAGATTTCCAAATGGAATGGGCAATGATTCGGGCGAATTAGGGCATAATTTGATGGATCATCACTTTAAAATTGGAGCTAGCGGCGAGTGGGAAGGCGGAAAAGACAACTATTACTTAGGTAGAAGAGCAAACGGAATTTATGTGCCTCGTTATAGAAATATCGGTAACGACAAACGCGATTATGTGCGTGGATTTGGCTACCAAGGTGGCGGATCAAGAGCTGGATGGAACCAAGGCACTGAACCAATGGCATTTGGTGCTGACATGAAAGAATCATTAACCAAACCAGGTCCATGGAGAATGGGGTTAAGTGGCTTTGGAGAATGCTTACCTTATCACGAAAACCGTATGTATCTCCACAAAACCGAAAAGGATAAATGGGGACTGCCTATAGCCGTTTTTGATGCTGAGTTTAAAGAAAATGAGGCTAAAATGCGTATTGATATGCAAAACGATGCACAAGAAATGCTTGAAAAAGCAGGAATGAAGAATGTTCGTTCCTACGACAATAAATCTTATCCTGGCATGGCCATCCATGAAATGGGAACCGCCAGAATGGGCCGTGATCCTAAAACTTCGGTTTTAAATGGAAACAATCAGTTGCATTCAGTTCCGAACGTTTTTGTTACTGACGGTGCCGCTATGACCTCAGCTTCATGTGTCAATCCATCTTTGACTTACATGGCACTAACAGCCCGAGCGGCTGATTTTGCTGTGAAAGAATTGAAGAAGAGGAATATTTGATAATATCTCAGTGAAAGTAGAAAAGACTCTTTAAGATAGCCTGAAGAGTCTTTTTTTATTCATTCGAAATTCAAAAACTCACACAAAAACTCAATTTAGCATTGAATGGCGTTCCTGGCGTGAAATGAATTTCTTCGACTGAATTTAGTTCATTCTGCAAACGGCTTTCGGTAGCAAATTGGGTTTCTTTCCATTTTGTATTAAAGATATTTTGCACGGAAAGTCCAATTGAGTAACGATTCTTGGAATAATTCAATAAAGCATCACTTACGAAATAGCCTTTGGCGACGATGCTATTGTCTTCGTTGGCTGGTCTATCTCCTACGTAACGATATCGTAAACTTCCGCTGATACCTTTGTCATTTTTAAGCGTTAAGCCCCCAATACTTGTCCATGTTACAGCAAGAGGAATTAAGTTTTGGCCTTCAGTTTCGCCGATGACTCTTGGTTTTGCATAATTTACATCTGCATCAAAAAACAAGTTTTTTGATAGCTGATAACGCATAGACACATCAAAACCTGTTCTTTTTGATTGTCCAGAAGGTTCAACTACTCCAGCATCGCCTACATACACAAACTCTTGATTGAGCCACAAATACCAATAAGCGGCGTTGATAATCATCTTTGGAAAAGGTTTCCAAATTGTACCTAAATCTGAGCCATAAGCGGCCGGTAAAATCTCCAAACCGTTTTGCTCGACAACTGCACGGGTATCATTTGAATGAAAACTTTTGCCGAGATTTAGATAAAATTGCAAGTTTTTATTCTTGGTATAATATAAATTTAACTTAGGCGAAACGATGGAAGCATTGGCTTTAAAAATTGTATTATTTTGTAATTTATCAAGGTGTTGATTTTTGAAATAGTCGAATCGAAGCCCCGCCGTGAGCGACAATCTTGGGCTTAGCTGAATTGTTTCATCAATATACGCACCTACGTTTGCTTCGTTTACATCGCCCAATTTGATACTTTCAAGTAGTGTTGTTTTATCTCTTGTGCGTGAAAGTTCCGAATCTTTGGTTAAATCATGTCTGTAATTTACGCCAATATTTAAAGTTGCTTGTTTTGAGCCTAAACCGTGAGCAATCGAATAATTCGAGTTATATCCCCATAAATTTCTGCCTTCTTTTTGCTTAATTTGGTCGCCATTGATGGGGTCTTCCAAGAAAAAAGTAAAGTTTGAAAACAGTTCAAAATTATAGTTCGAGTAAAAAACTTGGTTTTTCCAAACGTGGTTTCTTTTGGTTAAAGTCAGAAATTCAGCATTGGCGTTTGTTCGGCTGGTTGTTCCGCCTTCATTTGGGTCGATTGCTCCGTAAAAACCTATCAAACCAGCCTCAACGGCACGGTCGGGAATTTGTCCTGACGCATTCCATTTACTCCAAAATGTAGATGCGGTGAATGTTAAACTTGTATTTTTGGTAATATGCCCGTGATATTTCCCCATTAAATTTAGGCGATTGAACGCTTGCGGAGCATCAAAATATGCATCCGAATAATTGTATTCACCTGCTAAATAGGCGTTTTGGTTTTTTTCTTGGACTTTCTGACCTAAAATATTAGCAGCACCTACCAGACGGTAAGTATTAAATTGGCCTACTTCTACTTTGGCAAAATTTTGTTCTAAAACTTTTTTTGTGCGAAAATTTGCCCAACCTGCGGTGCTAAAATTTCCTTTTTCGGCATCGTAAAGGCCCTTTTTAAAATCTACGCCATCAATCAATTCGGGGATAATAAAATGAGCGTCGGCATAACCTTGTCCGTGTGCATGCGAAACCATATTGATTGGCACGCCATCGGCAGTTAAATTAATATCGGTGCCGTGGTCGATGTCGAAACCACGTAAGAAAATCTGTTCGGCTTTACCACCGCCAGCGTGCTGACCAATAACTAAACCTGGAACAATTCTTAAAACTTCTTGCGAATTATTGATGGTTCGGAGTTTAATATCCAAACTCGAAATGAGCTGTTGATGTTGTGGATTTGCGGCCGAAACTTTTACTTCTTCGAGCGAAAACTCAGCAATTTTCAAGGAAAAAGATATGTTACTTGCTTCATCTTCTTTAACAATAATCATCTGATTTTGAGTAATGTAACCCATAAAAGAAACTTCAACTTTATAGTGAGCTGAAGAAAGATTATTGATTTGAAAAAAACCAGATTCATCAGTAATTACACCACGATTTTGCCCAACGAGACTAATATTCGCTCCTCTTATGGGTAGTTTTGTTTGAGCATCGGTTACTTTTCCAACGATGCTTCCGAGGTGAGCAAAAGTAGAGCTTGTGATGAAGAAAAATAGTAGTGTTTTGAATAATTTCATTGTTTGATGAATCTATTTGCAAAGAAAGATATTAAGTACTTTTGAGAATAAAGTTTCTCAAGGAAATACTTAGAAAAAATTTTCTAATACTTGAATCAGTCTATCCGCACATACTTTTTATTGCTCTCTAAAAAGTAACCGAATACTGCTCCAAAAATTAAAGCAGAAAAGACTCTTTAGGCTAGCTTGAAGAGTCTTTTTGTTAAAATCAATATGATTAATACTTATGCTTATTTGTAAATAATGCTAAGAATTAAAAAGTTAATGCATTCACAGCAGCTGAACTCGAAGTAGTTGGTGATGACTTCAAAGTTGCTCCTGAGCTTGAATACGTACCCCCAGCGTATAATCCCCAGCCAGAAGAATTTCCTGTAAAACTTCCACCAGTATAGGTACCGCCATAATATATTTTATAGGCCGTATTTTTGGACAAGCTTGGACTTGAAAAATGAAAAATTGCGGCTGCACTTTTCGGTTTATAGGTTACCAAGTCTTTTCCAGCGGCATCTTCAATATGAATGAGTGAAGCAGCAGCTAATGAAGCACTTGATTTAATAAACATACTTACTTGTGTAGAAGAGGTGCTCATCGATTTGGTCATATTGGAGTTGGGACCGGAGGCTATTATTACTCCTCCACTAATAATGAAGTTACCGTTTATGTCTATTCCTTCGTTTCCACTTACTATAGTAGTTCCACCTTTTATGAAGAAGTTGCCGTTTACATCTACTCCATCCGAGCCTGTAACTATCAATACGCCTCCATTAACTGTTAAACTACTGTTATCGTTTTGTTCGGTCCCACCCGAAACTGTACCATAAGAGGTATTTATGCCGTCATTAGTGGCCGTAAGGTTAGTCACTCCACCGTTTATGTTAATAAAAATGGACTCCATGCCTTCATAAGATTTTGTGATATTGATATTTCCATTATTTACTGTTATAGAAGTACCTGACTTAAGGCCATCATCTGTGGCTGAGATGTTTAAGTCGCCATTGTTCATTACGAATGCCCCGTCACTTTTGAAGCCTTTGGCTTCGCTGGTAAGTGAACTACTGTATGTAAATTTAGATCCTGATGCTGCAATGTTGGTGGTTCCACCACTTATAGTTGCCGTGCCATCAACTGTTATTCCTTTAGCACCCACCCCTGTACTAGTCACAGTAATCGTTCCTCCTTTTATTGATAAATTTTTATCACAATTAATACCTGCTGGAGTTGCAATATCAGCATCGGTGGTGTTATAATAGGCTGCACCAGTAGTTGTTATTTTTACTGTACCAGCGGAAAGTGTGAAATCACCACCCGTTTTAATTCCTTTGGCTCCCTTGCCAGTAACATTTAATGTTACCGCATCGCCAGTTGTTATGTTGGTATAGCTTTGGCTCTTAATGGCGTTTCCTTTTTCGCCACTTGTATTTACAGTAATTTTTCCACCTTTTATTAATACATATGGTGTGATGGTTGCATCTGTGCCCTCATAAGGTGCTGAAATGCCATCATCTACGCAGTTTATTGTTACGTTTCCGCCATTCAAAGTTACATAACCTTCCTCAGCCACAATTCCATCACCTGAAGATTTAATATCTACACTACCATTGTCCATCAAAAAGTAGTCATTTGCATGAATTCCATCTTTTACTGCTGATTTCACAACAATGTTTGCCTCACTTATGGCTATATAATCGTCCGCTGCAATAGCGTGTTTGTTGTTACCAGTTACATTCAAAGTACCTGATCCTACAAAACTTAGTTGGCCTTCACTAAAAAATGTTCCTTTTTGGTCTTCCGTACTAGTGACATATGTTGATCCATCCACTAACGTGTTCGTGGTTCCTGAAACTATATTGATAGTACCTTTTTTACTTGATTGAATATTGATAGCTGGCCCAGAACTATTGCTAATATTGACTCCTTTCATGGTAATATTGTAACGGTATTCGCTGTAGATTTTAATACTGCCTTTAGTGGTATTTCCAATCAAAAGATAAACTATTTCTTTGGTAATATTGGTCGATTTTACGGTTACATCTGCTCCACTTAAGGTAACCGTCACTCCATCGCTTTGGTATGGGTTACTAATAGCGGCACTTGTTCCTGAGTAGTTTATCATGACGGTGTCTTTGGCGGGCGTTATAATTCCTGAAGTTGTTGCGGCTATTGAAAGCGAAACTGTGCAGGTTTGTCCTCCTAAGCTCAAATTAAAAATAGCTGTGCCAGACGTAGTGGGAGTTCCTGAAATTGTATAAACCAAGTTTCCATTCCCATTTGTCAAAGTACCTGATGCTACAGTGGCGGTTAAACCCTCAACACCTATTGAAGAGGCTGTGGAGACGTCATAAGTGCCGCCATTTCCACCAGTGTATGTCATAGTTACAGTTCCGGTGTAAGCAGTTCCACTTGTGCCATTAGCAGGTGCGGCAACGCAAGCCAAAGTTAAAATACTAGATTTTGAAATAGCTACTGGTAGCGTTAAAGTACAACTTTGACCACCTAATATTATTTCAAAACTCGCATTTCCAGATGATGATGGTGTGCCAGTAATTATAAATGAAGCTGAGCCGCTCCCCGATGCAAGGGTTCCGGCAGATAAAACCGCAGTAAGACCTGTAACTCCAGAAGAAGCCACAGGTGTGCCTGCTTCATAGGTCATTCCGTTTCCGCCAGAGTAAGGCACCGTTGCGGTGCCAGTGTAAGAAGCACCGCTCGTGGCGGCAGCAGAAAATGTGGTATTTGAACAATTCAGTGTGGTAATAATGGCTCCTGTAGGATTTATTGATGAATTTTCATTACAAGAAATGGTTCCGAGCAAAGCAAAAAGTAAGAGTGTTTTCGAGAATTTCATTGGTAAATGTTTTTTAATATTTTCTGGATAGCTTATTCATGTGTCAGTTATGACCACTCAGTTTTTATTGAAAAATCTATCGAGCAATTATATTTAGTGAACTTTAAAATACATTACGTTTGATTTTTTTGGTTTGTTATTCTAAATTTCAATTTGACATTTAAAAATATATTTTGTCTAAAATATTATAAACAGAATGCAATATTGAAGCCTTTAATCACAGTTTTATTCTTTATTTTTTTTCTGCTTTTGTCGGTTTTATATAAACAAAAGCATAATTTCGCAGTCGTTCAACCAAAAAATATTTCATGGCCAATCTGAATACAAAACTCAATAAAACAAATACCTACGATGCCATAGTGGTAGGCTCAGGAATGAGCGGCAGCTGGGCGGCCAAAGAATTATCTGAAAAAGGCTTAAAGACACTAGTATTAGAAAAAGGACGAATGGTTAATCATTTAGAAGATTATCCGACCATGAACCAAGACCCTTGGGACAAGGAGCACAGAGGGGCACTTTCAGCTGAAGATAGGAAGAAGCACCATATTCAAATCAGAAGCGGTTTTGTAGGTGAAGATACCAAACATTTCTGGACCAATGACTTAGAGAATCCTTATCAAGAAACACAACCATTCGACTGGATTCGGGGGCATCAAACGGGCGGAAGAAGTTTGCTTTGGGGAAAACATACTTACCGCTGGAGTGAACATGATTTTGAGGCAAATGCCCGTGAAGGCATAGCGATAGATTGGCCCATTAGATATAAAGACATAGCTCCTTGGTATAGTTATGTAGAAAAATTCGTAGGTATAAGTGGCGAAAAATTGGGCTTGAGTCATTTTCCTGATGGAGAATTTCAACCACCATTTCCGTTAAATTGTCTGGAAGACCATTTCAAGGCACAAATTCAAAACAAATTTAAAGGCAGGTATGTCACTTCTGGTCGAGTGGCACATTTGACCGAACCTACCGAGGAGCAACTCAAGTTAGGACGTGGAAAATGCCAAAACAGAAATCGCTGCTCAAGAGGTTGTCCTTTTGGAGCTTATTTTAGTGCCAATTCATCCACTTTACCTGCTGCCAACAATACAGGTAATTTTGTAATCCGTCCCCATTCTGTGGTAAAAGAAGTACTTTTTGATAATCAAACTCAAAAAGCCACTGGGGTAGTCGTAATAGACGCAGAAACCATGGAGGAGCATACATTTAAGGCCAAAATCATTTTCTTAAACGCTTCGGCCATGTCAACTGCTCAAATTTTGATGAATTCGAAATCAGAACGTTTTCCAAATGGCATGGGCAATGATTCGGGCGAATTGGGGCATAACATCATGGACCACCACTATCATGTAGGTGCCATGGGTGATTACGACGGCATGGAAGAAGATTATTACAAAGGCAGAAAGCCAGTAGGTATTTTTATCCCTAAATATGTCAATCTAGATGCCCAAACGCAGAACAAAAACTTCTTGCGTGGTTACGATTATCAAGGGGCTTCCGGTAGGAGCAATTGGGGAAGGGGAGAGGACGAAGTCGGTATCGGTGCCGATTTTAAAGACTCACTTTATAAACCAGGTGGTTGGAATATGTCATTGATGGGTTTTGGAGAGGTCTTACCTTATCATGAAAATAAAATGCATTTAGACTTTACAAAAACCGATAAATGGGGAATGCCTCAGATAGTTTTTGATGCTGGGTTTAAGAAAAATGAATTAGAAATGCGGAAGCAAATAAAGTTGGATGCGGTAGAAATGTTAGAGGCATCAGGTTTCAAAAATATTCGGTCGTTTGACAATTCAGGCGGAATGGGCGTAGGCGTACATGAGATGGGAACTGCCAGAATGGGAAGAGACCCAAAAACGTCGGTACTGAATGGAAACAATCAATTGCATAATGTGAAGAATGTTTTTATAACTGACGGAGCGTGCATGACAAGCTCAAACTGTGTAAATCCTTCGATTACCTACATGGCCTTAACAGCTCGTGCGGCAAACTATGCAGTAGATGAACTCAACAAGCACAACCTATGAGTCTGTATAAGTAAAGATGCAATGCTTTGCGTCTCAAGCCGAAGAGGCGGCAATGCAATGCCTCTCATGGTTGGAAGATACAACGCACGCAGACTATAGGTAAAGACGCAATATATGGCGTCTCGAGCATAGATAGGACGCAAGTCCTTAGGTCTCAATAATCAAAAGAAACAAAAAAATGAACAGAAGACAATATATAAAAAATACAGCAGCCGCTCTTGGATTAACCCTTACAGGAATCTCAATGTCAGAGATGTTAGTATCTTGCCAGACACAAGCCCAGCTAGATTGGAAACCTGTTTTTTTTACAAACAATCAAGCGGCATTGATTGCCGAGATCGCCGAAACGATTCTTCCGAAAACCAAAACCCCTGGAGCGAAAGAGATGGCGGTTCCACAATTTATAGACAAAATGGTCAAAGAAACGATGGATGAAGCCTCTCAGGAAAGTTTAGTTGAAGGACTAAAGACTTTTGAAGACGAGGTAAAATCCAAGTATAACACCGATTTTATTTCGTTAAAAGCCGAACAGAAGAAAGAGTTTTTGGAAAAGTTGGATAAAGAAAAACCACGCTCAGGCCTTAGTATGTGGGGTATTGATTTGGAAAAAGACGCTCCTAAGCCTACTTTTTTCAAGATAATCAAGGGCTTGACATTATTTGGATTTTATACATCAGAAGAAATTGGCAGGAATGTTTTAGTGTATGATCCTGTTCCTGGCGAATATATTGAATGTATGCCGCTAAAAGGTCAAAATTCTTGGACAGAATAGCGTTTTATCAGTACAGTAAAGGACAGTTAAAACAAACCTTTACCATTCTTTTGTGTTAGATTTTATAAAAAAAATACATTTAAATATGTCATTTAATAAAGACAGTTTCAAACACGCAAGTTATTTATGGGACGACGCCAAAGCTGCGGCAATGGCTGGCGACGAAGTTGCGTTATTCATATATCGTTCTAATCTTCTTGGTGCTGATTTGCGATTGACCAATTATGGCGGAGGAAACACTTCCGTTAAAATAACAGACAAAGACCCGCTTACTGGACAAGATACAGAGGTAATGTGGATCAAAGGTTCAGGAGGAGACATCGGAACTTTGAAAAAATCTGGATGTGCGGCTCTTTATATGGATAGACTTTTAAATTTAGAAAATGTTTACCGTGGAATTCAGCATGAAGACGAAATGGTAGAACTTTTCAATCACTGTATTTTTGATTTGGCATCGAAAGCTCCTTCAATCGATACACCATTACACGGATTTTTGCCGTTCAAACATATTGATCACTTACATCCTGATGCTGCCATCGCTATTGCAGCAGCCAAAGATGGCAAAAAAATAACCGAAGAATTATTTAATGGAGAAATTGGTTGGGTAGGTTGGCAAAGGCCAGGTTTTGATTTGGGTTTAAAACTAAGAGCATGCTTAAACGAAGCGGCTGCAAAGGGTATCACACTCAAAGGTATAATGTTGGGCTCTCATGGATTATTCACTTGGGGAGATACTGCATATTCTAGCTATATCAACACTTTGGAAGTTATAGAAAAATGTGCTCAATATTTAGAGGATAATTTTGGTAAAACTAGACCAGTTTTTGGAGGACAAAAAATAGAAAGTTTAGCAGATGTAGAAAGAAAAGCTAAAGCAGCATCCTTAGCTCCAACGCTAAGAGGATATTGTTCTTCTGAGCGTAAAATGGTGGGCCATTTCACTGATGATAGCCGAGTTTTGGAATTTATAAATTCGAATGATTTGGCAAAATTGGCTCCATTAGGGACTTCTTGTCCCGACCACTTTTTACGCACTAAAATCGCCCCATTGGTTTTAGATCCGGCTAAAATTGAAGATAAAGCCTATTTAGATCTAGTTTTTGAAGAATATAGGACTGGCTACAAAGCCTACTATGATGCCTGCAAACATCCCAATTCGCCAGCCATGCGTGACCCTAATCCAGTGGTAATACTTTACCCAGGAGTTGGTATGTTTACATTTGCCAAGGACAAAACCATGGCTCGTTTGGCTTCGGAATACTATACAAACGCTATCAATGTAATGAAAGGTGCTGAGGCGGTTTCAGCGTATACAGCATTACCTCATCAGGAGGCTTTTGATATAGAATATTGGTTGTTGGAAGAAGCTAAACTTCAAAGAATGCCAAAACCAAAGGCTCTTTCAGGTAGAATTGCCTTAATTACTGGTAGTGCAGGTGGTATTGGTAAAGCAATTGCAAAGAAATTTGCGGAAGAAGGAGCTTGTGTTATTTTGAACGATATTAACCAAGAAAGGCTAAGTGCTGCTTCTGAGGAATTTATAAAATTATTTGGAAAGGATGCTGTAGCGTCGACTTTGTTAAATGTGACAGACAAAGATTCTACTTTTGAGGCTTTCGAAAATGCAGCGTTGGGATTTGGAGGAGTGGATATTGTGGTAAATAACGCAGGAATTAGTATTTCAAAATCAATAGCCGAACATAGTCTTGAAGAGTGGGATAGACTGTATGATATTTTGGTAAAAGGTCAATTTATAGTGTCCCAAGCAGGTGTAGGAATCATGCGTAAGCAAGGCATTGGTGGAGATATCGTAAATATAGTTTCCAAAAATGCAGTAGTGGCTGGGCCAAACAATCCCGGCTATGGATCGGCCAAGGCGGCACAAGCTCATATGACCAGATTGATGGCTGCTGAATTGGGGGCCGATAAGATCAGAGTAAATACTGTAAATCCAGATGCTGTTATCTCCGATTCAAACATTTGGGCAGGTGGTTGGGCGGAAGGCCGTGCCAAAGCCTATGGAATTACTGTGGAGGAACTGCCAGCATATTATGCAAAAAGGACACTGTTGAATGAAATTATTTTACCAGATGATATTGCTAATGCTTGTTTTGCTTTGGTGGGTGGTTTACTCAATAAATCGACTGGAAACGCTATTAATGTGGATGGTGGTGTAGCCATGGGCTTTTATAGGTGATTATTGGAACACGGATTTAACTGATTTGACACGGATGTTTTTAGGATTTTCATAGAGAATTATCACTGATTTTTGGATTTTTAATCAGTCTTTTAGTGTCAAAACTGTGTTAATCAGGTTTCAATTTTGAAAAGTCTACCCAAACTTATTTAAATATGAAACATGACGATTTGACAAAAAGAATTATTAAAGTTTATTATCAAGTTTATAATGAACTTGGGTACGGCTTTTTAGAAAAGGTTTATCAAAATGCAATGTTTTTGGCATTAAGAGAGGAAGGTTTGGAAGTAGAAGCTCAAAGAAAAATAGATGTTTGGTTTCGAGGATATAAAGTTGGTGAATATTTTGCAGATTTAATTGTTGAAAATTTGGTAATAATTGAATTAAAAGCAGCTGAATGTTTACTTGAAGAGAATGAAGCACAATTGCTCAATTATTTAAGAGGAACAAGTATTGAAGTTGGTTTACTATTCAATTTTGGGAAAAAGGCAGAATTCAAAAGAAAAGTTTACGATAATTATTTGAAATACATACCAGTTTAGAAACATAATAATTAAATCAGAAAAATATCCGTGTCAAATCCATGTTAATCCGTGTTCAATAAAATAACAGAAGATGATAATTTCTCAAAATATAATAGATGACCATAACGCCAAACAATTGGCAAAACACAAAACACTTTTTGATTTCGCAAAAAACGAAACAGAAGGTGTTGAAAACATAATTCAAAGACTAATCGATTTTCAAGTTGCCATTCCCTCTTGGGCATTAGGAACTGGAGGAACACGTTTCGGACGTTTTCCTGGAGGAGGAGAGCCAAGGAGTCTGGAAGAAAAAATAGAAGATGTTGGACTTTTGCATACGTTAAATAAAACTTCTGGAGCTATTTCCTTACATATTCCTTGGGATATACCAACTTCTCCAAAAGACATTCAAACTCTTGCGGCTCAGCATGGCTTAGCTTTTGATGCAGTCAATTCTAATACCTTTCAAGACCAGCCAGATCAAGCTTTGACCTACAAATTTGGTTCTTTGCAAAACGTCAACAAAGCCATACGTAAGCAAGCAATAGACCATAACATTGAAGTTATAAAACATGGCATAGATTTAGGTTCTAAATCTCTAACGGTTTGGTTATCAGATGGTTCTTGTTTTCCTGGCCAATTAAATTTTAGAAAGGCTTTTGAGAATACATTAGAGAGTTTACAGGAAATTTACGCTGCCCTTCCTGCAGATTGGAAGATGTTTGTAGAATACAAAGCCTTTGAGCCGAACTTTTATTCTATGACTGTGGGTGATTGGGGACAATCACATTTGTATGCATCAAAATTGGGCGAAAAGGCCTTTACATTGGTTGATTTAGGCCACCATTTACCAAATGCCAACATCGAACAAATTGTGAGTTTACTGATGATGGAAGGGAAATTGGGTGGTTTCCACTTCAATGATTCTAAATATGGCGACGATGACTTAACTGTTGGTAGTATTAATCCGTATCAATTATTCTTGATTTTCAATGAATTGACCCAAGGAACTCAGCCAAACAATTCCCCTTTTGAATTGAACTCTGGATTTGGTTGGATGATTGATGCATCGCATAATATCAAAGATCCTTTGGAAGATTTGTTACAGTCGGTTGAAGCTATTATGGTAGCTTATTCCCAATCTCTTTTGGTAGATGCCGATGCTTTAGAAGCGGCTCGTGAAAGTAACGACGTTGTGAAAGCCCAAGAAATTATTCAAGCAGCATATCGCACCGATGTGAGACCAATTGTAGCCGAGGCAAGGTTGAGAGCTGGAGCAGCAATTTCACCAATCGGTATTTTCCGCGACTTGAAAGTTCGAAATGTTTTAATTGGGGAGCGTGGCTTAAAGACTGTTGCAACTGGATTGTGAAAAAAAGTGTTTTAGAGTTTTTTAAAAAAACTTAAATGAAAGTAGCCCTATTCATACCGTGTTATATCGATCAATTTTACCCTAAAGTAGGTATTGCCACTTTGCAATTACTTGAAAAAATGGGCTGTGAGGTAGTTTTTCCTCAAAATCAAACCTGCTGTGGACAACCTATGGCCAACTCAGGCTATGAGCATATTACCGGCGATTGTACCAAACTTTTTCAGGACAATTTTGATGAATATGATTATGTAGTTTCTCCTTCAGGGAGTTGTACATTACATGTCAAAGAGCATATTCCTTTGAAAGGAAGAATATATGAATTGATTGAGTTTATTACAGATATTTTAAAAGTTGAAAGCCTTGAAGGAGAGTTCAAGCATAAAGTTGGCTTGCATCAAAGTTGCCATGGTCAACGAGGTTTACATTTAAGTCAAATGTCAGAACTTAATGCCCCATTTTTTTCAAAACCAGAGCAATTGCTTAAAAACCTTAAAGGCTTGGATTTAGTTACTTTGGACAGAAAAGACGAATGCTGTGGTTTCGGAGGTACATTTTGTGTAGCCGAAGAAGCTGTTTCGGTAAGAATGGGACAAGACCGTTTGGCAGATCATCTAAAAAATGGAACAGAGATATTAACTGGTGGCGATACCTCTTGTTTAATGCACTTAGATGGCATCATTCGTAGAGAAAAGCATGCTATGCAAGTAATGCATATTGCAGAAATTTTAAATCAAGCAATGATAGTTCCGAGTTTAGAGGGCTGAGTTCTGAGTAAATAGTTTTGGTAAATTTTAATTTTGTTGAAAAAAGCAAGAATTTGAGGGTTGATAAATATTAGAAAATTATGACAAAAAGTAACTCGTTACCCTTAACTCACAACTCACATCTCGGCACTCATAGTGAACGAGCAGAAATATTCAACAAAGATTTTGATCGCACCACTTGGCATGACCAAACACTGTATATGGTTCGTCAAAAACGTGACAAAGCAGCTTTTCAAATAGATGATTGGGAGCTTTTGCGTGAAACAGCTTCTCAAATAAAGAATAATGTACTCTCAAACATGCACGATTATTTGTTGCAATTTGAAGAAAATGCATCAAATAATGGTATAAAAATCCATTGGGCTGCAGACGCCAAAGAACACAATGAGATAGTTTTCGGAATCATTTCTGATTATTACAGAGGTGAGATTCCTGATGATACTTTTAAAGGCATGGTAAAATCCAAATCAATGCTAACAGAAGAATGCCACATGAACGAGTTTTTGGCAGAAAAAGGCATTGAAGTAATCGATACGGATTTAGGCGAACGGATTGTCCAGTTGGCAGAAGAGCCACCTTCACACATCGTGATGCCTTGTATTCACTGGAAAAAAGAAGAAATCGGAGAATTGTTTCACAAACATCTAGGCACTGAAAAAGGAAACAAAGACCCTCAGTATCTAACAGAAGCTGCTCGTCAGCACCTGAGAGATAAGTTTTTGACCCGACCAATTGCTCTAACGGGTGTTAATTTTGCCGTTGCAGAAACTGGAGAATTTGTGGTTTGTACCAATGAAGGCAATGCCGATATGGGAGCACATTTGGCTGATATTCATATAGCCAGTATGGGTTTTGAAAAAATCATTCCGCAGAAAAAACACCTCGGCGTATTCTTGAGGCTTTTGGCTAGAAGTGCTACAGGACAGCCTATAACTACTTATTCGAGCCATTTTAAGAAACCTCGTAATGGCCAACAAATGCATATCGTAATTGTGGACAATGGTCGTTCAACGCAATTGGGGCGGGAAGATTTTAGAAATTCGTTGAAATGCATTCGGTGTGCGGCTTGTTTCAACACTTGCCCAGTGTATAGAAGAAGTGGTGGACATAGCTATCACAGTGCTGTTGCAGGGCCTATTGGCTCTATTTTGGCTCCAAATCTGGATATGCGAGCCAATGCAGATTTGCCTTTTGCAAGTACTTTGTGCGGTTCTTGTAGCAATGTTTGTCCAGTTAAGATCGATATCCATCAACAATTATACAAATGGCGACAAGTTTTGGTGCAGGAGGGTTATTCGCCAACGTCTAAAACCTTGGCTATGAAAGGGATGTCAGTTGTTTTGTCGAATCCAGGTATTTTTAAGTTTTCAGGAAAAGTAGGAAGAATGTTGATGGATAAATTGCCATTTTTGGTAAATAACCGCATGAATCCATGGTATAAACAGCGTGAAATGCCCGAGCCGCCGGAAGAAAGCTTTAGAGATTGGTACAAAAAGAATAGGAAATGAGCAGTAGAGAAAACATACTTTCCAAAATAAAACAGAATCAACCAGAATTGTTGCCTTTGCCTGATTTGTCGGTTTTGGGTAGCGAGAAATATGACTTGGTCGAAAAATTCACCGAAATTTTGGAAGGAATAGGAGGGAAGGTTTTGCAAGTTTCTGATTTTGAAGAAATTAAAAAATACATTATCTCCAATTATCCTATCAATGCCAGAGTAATCTCCACTTTGCCTGAGTTTTCGGAGAATAAAGACTGGCAAACAGCAGATCCACATTCGCTCAGAGACGCTGAGTTTTTAATAATCAAAGGGCAGTTTGCTGTGGCGGAAAATGGAGCAATATGGCTGACAGAATCAGAAATGGGACAACGAGTAGCTCCCTTTATATCACAATATTTGGCCGTAATTATCGATAAATCCACTATTCTACCCACCATGCACCAAGCTTATGAGGAGATTGGCTCAATAGACTATGGCTTTGGTGTGTTTTTAGCTGGCCCATCCAAAACAGCTGATATAGAACAATCTTTGGTTCTCGGTGCTCATGGAGCTAGAGGCTTGGTGGTGTTTTTGGTGTGAAATTTACCTTATTTCTATCATTTTTCTCTCCGAAATAACTTTTCCTTTTTCATCTTTTCCGACCAACTCAATCACATATTCTCCAGGCAAAGACAATACTTCAAATGAAACAAGAGCTTTTCCATTCTCGCCAGTTTCGATATTTGGATTCCAGTAGATGGTTGACCTCTGTTCTATTTGACCTATCCGATGCCCATCTTTGTTTTTTGTGGGCAAATAGAAAGATTTAGGGTTTGAAAAGCCCAAGAATTTAAAAGTCTTTACATCTGGGTCTTTTTTCTTAGCAATGTTTTTTGATGGTTCGTTTAGGTAAGTTTTGGTATAAATTACTATCAAAGATTGTGCACCTTGTACAGATGTAACTGCATTTTGATAGATATCAATTTTAGCTATGGCTGAGGAAGTTAAATGTTGAATATCAGTTGGGCTCTGAATTTCAAGTCCATCAACAATAATGCTTGGTCTCTGTGGAGTTAAAAAGCCTGGACGGTTCCACCTAATATCTAGAGTGTGTTTTTCAACATCATAAACAGTTTTTAGGTTGGGTAAAAGGCTCGTTAAAGTCATCAATACATTAGGTGCACTACTTTTGACTATTTCTTCTGTGTTAAAACTTTTGTTTGGGTTACCATAAAGTTTTCGTTCTTTGAGCAGTTGTGGGTTTTCCGATTTTTTAGCCTTTATTTCTACTTCATCCAGCAATATCATTTTTTCAAGGTCAAAATCATAAGATTTGGGACTGTTTTTAATCCCGGTTTCTTGATATTCTGTAACAGTTTTTATGGATTTTGAGAAAATGTAATCAAAATTAGGCCTGCCAAAATCAGTTAACTCTAAATCTCTTAAAGGTTTGTTTTTCTTGTCATAACCTTTTAATGAAAGGCTTATGCTGTCAGTTTGAAAAATATTTTGTAGAAGAAATTTTTCATTTTTGTCAGATTCCAAAAACTCCACATTGCTGTAGTTGGCTCCGAAATTCCAAACTGTGGCTTCCGGTTTTTTAGTAGTTTTACCAACAAAAGCTCTTCCCGCAATTTCTACAGGAAAGATATTCTCTTTTCTTCCGTGTTGCGTGATTGTTTCGTTTTCAAAAAATGACTTTGAACTGTATTCTTTCTTAACAACCGAAATGGAATAGGACTCATTAGGCTGACCGTTTACACCAAATGTCAAATGCTCGCCGTTTTTAAAAATTGTTTTTTCTAATTCAAGGATGCTCGAAGATTCATCCGAATTGCCTTCTATATTGGTCGTAAAACTTTCATTGCTAGTGAGAATCTCGATTTCTGCTATTGAAGATTTACCAGAGCTTCTCATCTGATTGGTATAAGCTCTTAAGGCATATTTTCCGGCTTGGAGTGTGTCGGACAAATTAAACTCTCCCCAACTTGATCCATTTTCAGAACGCAAAATTTTCGAATTTCGCAATTCCCCTTTTTCATTGAACAAATCGATATAAACTACGCCACTTTTACGCTCAGCGGTTGTTTTGTATTCCTGATAAATTTTAAACCAAATGGTCTCACCCGCATAAAATCTCGACTTGTTAGCATGTATTGAAATTTTTTCTGTCGTTTCGGCTGAATTTGATGTGACAACTTCTTCGTTTTTGATTGGAGAGACAATCGCTTGCTCTTTTGACCGAAAATCTAAGGGAAGTATTCCAGAAATCTTAAGGGAATTTAAGTCGCCAGCAGGAAAAATATCGTAAGGATTTAAAGCATTTCCATCTTTATCCGTCAATATAAAGTCATTTTCGGCCTGTAGCCAACTTATTGAATGGCTAATGTCAGAATAAGGATTGTTATAGGGTTTTTGGTTTTTTGCATGAATTTCAAGGTTTTTTGGCACAGATATTTTGAAAGTTCCATTCGCCAAAGTGTCAATTTTAATCTTTTCAATCTTTAGTTTTTCTATTGATTTATCAAGTTCTGAGTAGAAGTAATTTCCCCGGACTGCGTTCGAATTTTTCTTTGGTACGTAAAATTCCTGATAACAGTTCTTCTGAAGAATAGATTGAAATATAAACTTACTGCTGTATTTGAAGGCCTTTTCTCGGGATGTTTCCCACGATTGTTTTTGTTTAATGTCAGTTGGCGTTTGTTCTATGAAGAAAATATTGGAAACAATTCGGTAGTCGCTGCCATTGGAGAGAAATTCCTTTAAGTCAAGAATCAATTTGTATCCCAACGCATGGTTGGTGATGTTTAACGGTACTTTTGAGGTTGCTTTAAGACCATTTTCGGTTTTGGCAAATTCAATTTCGTATGGATTTTCTATTTTGCATTTTTGTGCAAATTCGCTTGTGCCGAAAAATAGTTTTAGAAATTGCTGATATTGTTTTTGCCAGTTTTTATCTTTTTGAGATTTAACCTCGAAGTCTCCCATCAGATTTTGCACGAGTTTTAACTCTATCGTAATGTCGACATTAGTTTGTCCTAGGAGGTTTATTTCTTTTGTAAAAGATTCATAGCCAACATATCTGACCACCACCTCAAACTTTTCCAATCCTACATCATTGATTATAAAATTTCCGGTTTCATCAGAAGTAGTTGCTTTAGTGGTATTGTTTATAATTACTGTTCCGTAGGCCAGTGGTTCTTTGGTTTCATGGTCTATAATTTTGCCTTTGATGGTTTTTTGAGAATATGAAATACTAAATTGTAAAATGAGCAGTAAAAGGGTAATAGATGTGCCAAGAAACTTTTTCATTTTATTCATGAAGTATTTGTCTCTAAAAGGTGACAGGTTCCTAATTGGGAAACAGTAGTTAAAAGAATCTCTCAATTTAGAAATAAAAATTGTTATTCCAAGACAATTAATTTTGCGTATTTATCTTTGCCTATTAAAATACAGTAAACAGCTTTTTACGTTCGTATTATTTAACTAATCTTTTATCTGCTTGAACTCAGCTCTCCTCATATTCATAAAAAACCCTGAACTCGGAAAAGTAAAAACCCGATTGGCGGCCACCATTGGTAATGAAAAAGCACTGGAAGTTTTTAAGAAACTTCTGGTAAATATCCACGACAAATCTTCAGAAGTTTCAGCTGATAAACTTTTGTTTTATTCTTCTTTTGTAGATAAAAACGATATTTGGGAAAACCACATTTTCAATAAAAACCTCCAAATTCAATCACCTGACTTAGGGCAAAGAATGCTTTCAGCATTTGAGAAAGCCAAAGAAATGGGGTATTCCAAAGCCTTAATTGTAGGAAGTGATATTTATGAGGTGACTACAGATATCCTTAACCAAGGATTTGAATACCTCGAAAACTCAGAAGTGGTTTTGGGAGCCTCCCATGATGGTGGATATTATGCCATTGGATTCAATTTTAAAAAAATAAATTCAGATACTTTTCTACAGCAAATTTTCCTAAATAAGTCCTGGAGTCATGAAAATGTGGCTCAGGAAGCATTGAAGGTCATAAATTCATTTTCCTACGCTTGCAACTTTCTCCCAACCCTCAGCGACATTGATACGGAAGATGATTTGAAAAATTTTCCAGACTTATACAATATTCTATAAAAACTAATGTTTTAGTTTTGTAACTATCTTTTTTGTCGTTCGTAGAGATCATATTTTTACAAATGCTTTGACAACAAACTGTTAAAAATTGTAAAATACATGCTTTACATTTTTATAAAAGAGAAACCAAATCCAAATTGCACTCGAATATTCACTAATAAACTGTTAATTATGAAATTAAGACTATTACTATTGTTCTTTGCCTTGTCCACATTTACGGTATTTTCCCAGAATGGCTACAGTATCAAAGGCTCTCTTATCGACAACGAAAACGCTCCGCTCTCTTTTACTTCTGTGTTTTTACTAACTCCATCAGATTCATCTTTGGTTACTTTTGTAAGAGCAGATGCCGATGGGAACTTCATTTTTAAGAATGTAAAAAAGCAAGATTATTTGATTAAAGCCACGTTTTTGGGCTTTGTGCCTATGCAAGAACTTATCAAATTTGATGCTGCTAATCTTAATAGAGATTTGGGTAAAATAACTTTAAAACCCATACAAAAGGAACTCTTTGAGGTAGTAGTAAGAACTGCAAAAGCACCCATCAACATCAAAGGAGATACCGTAGAATACGACGCCAGTAAATTTAAAGTACCGCCTGGCTCAACTGTAGAAGATTTGCTTAGGAAATTGCCGGGTGTTCAGATTGATGCCGATGGCAATATAAAAGCACAAGGCGAAGAGGTGAAAAAAGTGACTGTGGATGGTAAGAGATTTTTTGGAGACGATCCAAAATTAGCTACTAAAAATTTACCAGCAGAAGCCATTACCAAAGTGCAGGTTTTTAATGATAAATCTGAGCAATCAAAATTGACGGGTATAGATGACGGTAAAAAAGAAAAAACAGTAAATCTTGAACTGAAAGAGGAATTTAAGAAGGGTGGTTTCGGTAAGGGAACCATTGGAGCTGGAACAGACGAACGTGTAATGGCTAAGGCCAACTACAATAAATTTGACTCCAAAAACCAATTTAATGTGGTGGGTTTTGGCAATAATATCAATCAATCGGGTTTGTCGAATAATGATTATCAGGACTTTAGAGGTAGCCAATCATATAATTGGAATGACAACGCAGACTTCGGATTTTCCCAAGGTGGTATGCGGTTTATTTACTGGGATGATAACGAAGAGGAAGGTCTTGAGTTGCCACGTTCGTGGGGGCCAGGTCAAGGATTGTCTAAAAACTTTGCGGGTGGTATAAACTATAACTATGATACCAAAAAAACGAAGGTGAGTTCAAATTACTTTTTCAATCAAACAACTCAAAACCTTGATCAAACCGTAAACGCTCAGACTTTCTTGCCTACTTCTAATTATTTCAATAATGAGATAAGCCAGAATCGTAATTTCTCAGAAAACCATAGACTGAGTTTTAGGTTTGAGAAACAGATAGATTCATTAAATACACTAGTTTTGAACGTAAACGGGAAAGTAGGAACGCGTTCGCAACAATCTAATAGTTCTAAAGAGTTTTTGAATACTAGTAGTGAAAAATTCAGGAACCAAGTCTCTGAGAATGGCTTTGAGGGAGATAATTTTATTCTTTCGACAGCTTTGATTTACCGTCATAAGTTTATGAAAAAAGGTAGAAATTTTGCCTTATCTGGCACTTACAATGTCAACAATAACGATCAAGAAGGTATTCAGAAATCAAACATCGAAGAGTTTAAAGTTACTGGAGAAAGCTTCCCGCTCTTTGGAAGAATACCAAATATCAATCAAAACGTTGGGGCATTTACCAACACAGAAGAAATCAAATCGAGTGTACTGTTTATAGAGCCATTAAGTAAGAAATTCTTCTTGGAGACCTTCTATAATTTTGGAAATACCAATCAGTTGGTTGACAGAGACGTTTTTGATTTATTTAGCGATTCCAAGCCAAGAGTTGATTCTCTGAGTAGATATTTTGACAACACCATTACGAATAACAGATTAGGTTCTTCCTTGCGATATTCCAACAAAGGATTCAATATTGCTTTTGGCATGGCTGCTCAAAGAATTTCGTTGGACGGAATACTTTCAAATGATCAGGGAAAACCAACCATTGGTCAAATTTCTAATTCCTATGATGCTTTGCTACCCAATATCAGTGTGAATTTTGACCTTAAAAATAACAAATATCTTTATGGAAGCTACGAAGTAGGCATGGAAGCACCTAAAATCCGAGATTTACAACCGTTCACTGATAATTCAAATCCACTTTTTATCAAAGTTGGTAATCCTTCTTTGAAACCCACTACCAATCAGGGTGGTTCTTTGGGCTTTGGAATGTACAACCCTGTTTCGTTTATCAATATCTGGACAAACGTAGGTTATAACTATTACAAAAATCAAGTTATTTATAATCAGCAAATCAATAGCAGTTTAATCACGACTTTGACACCTGAAAACATAACTGGTGGTGACAATTTTAATTATTCAGTGAATTTTGGTTTTCCGATAAAGAAAACCAAAGCCTCGGCATCGGTGGGTACCTATAGCAATATGGGTAAAAATTTGATTTACATAAATAACCAATTGAACGAAAATAAGAACAATAATGTAAACCTAAATGCTAGATTAGACCTTACTCCAGTTGATTGGTTTTCATTGTTTTTGTCAGGTTCTACAGGTATTAACAATGCCAAATATTCACTAAGCAGTAGTCAAGATCAAAAGTTTTTTAATAATACGGTAAGAGCAAACATGGTTTTGCAAATGCCCAAATCGGTGTTTTTGACGGCAGATTTTAATTATAATCAATATAAAAATACCAAATTAGGATTTGATCAGAAACTCCCGATTTTGAACCTCAGTACTTATAAAGTGGTAGGGAAAGCCAAAAAATCAGAGATTAGATTGAGTTTGTACGATGCGTTTAAGAAAAACGTAGGGGTAAGACAAAGTGCTTTCCAAAACATTATTCAAAGTACAGTTTCACAAACATTGTCTCGCTATTTTATGGTGTCTTATACCTACAATATGCGTGGAGTGGCGGCAAGTGTCAAAAAATCAAGATGGGAAAACTAAACAACAACAATCAAATGAGAAAGATAATAATTGCGATATTTTTTTTAGGTTTTATACAAGCCACGTTTGCCCAAAACTCGGCAGGGAAGATTACGTTTGAAAAGAAAAGAGATTGGGTGAAAATACAGAGCAAAGCCACGTATCTGTCTAAAGAACAGAAAGATAGGATGGCCCAGACTTGGAAAAATGAGACAGAATATAAACAAAAAATGGTCTTGACTTTTAATGAGAAACAAAGCCATTATACGTTTGAAAATCAAGAAGAACAATCAGAGGATGGCACATATTCTTGGAGAAATGACCTGATGGTGATTACCAGAGATTTTGAAAATGGGAAGATTTTGGAATTGTACGAGACTTTGGGAAAATCCTATGTGGTGGAGGATTCATTGAAGTTTAGTAAATGGAAAATCCTGAATGAGATAAAGGAAGTGAGCGGGTATATTTGTATGAAAGCATCCACTTATGATCCTGTGAAACGACAAAACATCGTAGCTTGGTTTACCACAGATATTCCAGTTTCGGCAGGCCCAGAGAGATTTGGAGGCTTGCCAGGTATGATTCTCGAAATAAACATTGACGATGATGCCATCGTGTATACACCCAGCATTATTACATTGGCGGCTACACAAGAAATACCCAAATTACCCAAAAAGCTAAAAGGGAAAAAAGTAGATATTGATTTTCTAAATAAGGAAACTGAGGAATATATTAAACAGCAAGAAGCAATGCACAATTTCCCTTGGGCTATTAGATATTAAGAATGTTTTTTTGAAGATTAAACCTCGTTTTTGATTGCATGAACGAGGTTTTTTTTGGCCATAATTTGTACCCAAAAAACATATTGACAATCGATAAATTTCAAACGGATTGAACAGATTTGACAAGGATTAAATTCTCTTTCTGTCGAACTTACTTTGGTTAGATGAGAGAGATTTTTCAAGATAAGTTTATTAAACCGTATGTCTATCTTAAGTTTTCAAAACAAAGACTTTCCTACGCTATCAATATGAGATATTAAATCCGAGTTTTCTAAATCATAATAACTCAAAACATCCACTTGGTAAGGAATTGGGAGACTTTCATTCAAAATGCCTGAAATGTCTAGGGCCAATTTTAAGCAGTTTCCAGACC
The DNA here is from genome assembly GCF_024343675.1 of Lacihabitans sp. CS3-21. Lineage (GTDB taxonomy): Bacteria > Bacteroidota > Bacteroidia > Cytophagales > Spirosomataceae > Leadbetterella. The sequence continues at coordinate 31,500 of NZ_RJUD01000113.1, read as the reverse complement.
CTTTTATAGCCAAATCTATGTCGGAGCCATTTCTATAATTTCCTTTTGCTCGGCTTCCAAAAACCAAGACTTCTTTTATTTCAGGATAACTTTCAAAAGTTTGCTTGATGTATTCAAAGGATCGATTACTTATTCCAAATGCATTCATAGTTTTTCAGACAAGTATTTTTCCAATGTTTTTAACCTTTCAAAATATGCGTTTTTTATCAGACTGTAAGCCAGCTCTGCATTTTTTTTATCATAAGTATGGCTCATCAGGTTTCTTTTTTCAAGCATATCAATCCAAGTATCACCGTCTTCTATTATTTCATAAGAAAAGGCAGTTTTTAATACTTCTCTTGGAAAGATTACTTCTATATCGGCTTCTTTGAGATAGTCTTTCATGGTTTTCCATGCCAACTCAAAAGTGTATTCAAAAATCTGTATTATTCCTGATTTTTCAAGATCTGACGGCTTCGAAATTTCAATGCCTTCAGTAAGATTTCCTAGAGCTAGCTTGTAGTTCTCAAATCGCTGTTTCCACCTAATATCTTGATTGTCCATAGACTTCAATATTTAAAATCTAAAAATAGTAAATTTTTGCTATAAATTAAATTTTACAAACCTTCACTTCTTCTTCGCAAACCACCGATAAAATCTCGAACCTTCAATGTCGGCCATGTAGTTCCAGATGACGTTATTGTTTGGATTTACGATGGTTTTGTGGTCTTGAATGAGAATATCTTTGCCTTCGATATCTTTGAGTATTTTCCCAACTTTTTGAAGTTTTGGATTTTCTGCGGCCATCAGCTGGTCGTCCCAGTCGGTTTTATGACTGATGTTTTCGGCTGAGGTCCAGATAATGGGTTTGCCCACCTCAAATCCAATATGCCATATGGCACTCACACCCATATAGGCCAAAACTGCCCATTTTCTCCAACCCGATTTTTCTTCAATCAAAAACTGCCCAACCAACAACATCAAGAAAAACAATGCAGGTATAGAAAGTCTTCCAGGGAAATCAATGCCAAAACCCTGCTGAAAGAATGGAAGAGGAATCAGGACAATAATAACCAGCCAATAAAGTGCATTTTTTTTGAATTTTGAACTGATCAAAAAGGCAATAATTGCCCATGAAAGCAGATAAAATACAATCAGTATTTTTGGTCTATGGTGCAGCACTTGGAAAAACTTACCTGCCTTGTTAGAGTCGATATAAATAAAATTCAGACCAACTACAAGAGCCGCTCCAATGATATTTTGAAAACTGAGATAATGTTTTACGTTTTTCCATAAATCGTATTTAAGTGTACCTTCGTAGTTTTTGCAAACACTAAAAATGATAAACGGAAACATACCCACAAAGGCAAAAGGGCTCAAGAAGAATGTGAGGCTATACAAAAAGATAATGTTCTGTTTTGGCCCTTTATTGAATATTAAAAGCAATATTAGCCAAGCTGTAAGCGACTGATTAAAAGTCCAGTAGATAAGTCCCAAGTTGCTATCAGCATAGAGAATCATCCCCGCCCAAAGTGGATTGGCTTTTTCGGTATAAATATCTATGAAAGAGTTTTTGTATAGTGCTCCAATAAAAAATAATGTTCCCCAGCCAAAAAATAGTAAAAGGAGTTTGTAGTTGAATTTTCTGAGGTATTTGCCCGTTTGGAAAACCACCAAAACTGTTCCAATGAAAGTCCATAGAAACAAAGCAAATCTGCCAAATTCTAAACCAAAAGCTTTGCCAACAGCTGCTGCGGGAAGATAAAAACCGAGATAATAAGTCATCATAGTGGTTTTTCCTTCCAGAAAATGCCCAGGGAAACCCGAAACTTTATACATCACTGGCCAGTCATACTTTACTAAATCGGCAAACAAGGCTCCACGATACAAGTGGTCATTATTTTGGTAAGTATAGTGTCCAATACCTGAGAAAAAAATGATGAACAAAATAATCAGCAGTGATACCCAAATGACTCTCGGATTTTTGCTTACCAAATAATTTATAGAGAAATCAGAATGAACGTTTTTTAAACAAAGAGTAATGGAAACCAGTGTAATGCTCGAGAACGCAATAGAAGAGGTCAGATTAAGCCATGCAAGACAAAATATCAGGAATGGAAGACTCAAATATAGATAAGAAGCCTTGGTCAATATGCCATCCCAATTCGCTTTCATCGGCCCTCTTCTTCTAACAGGTTAGTAGATCTTTTGATAACTTTCAGAATCAAATATACAGCAGTGCTGACTGCAAAGCCCCAAAACCAAAAAGTTGGTTTAAAAGTGTATTCGCCCCATTTGATGTATTCACCCACAATTTCGAAGATATAAAATAAGCCAAACATGGCCGCCACGCCGTTTTTCTCTTTTTTCAAAATCTTTTTAATCGAAAAAGGATATTTGGGTTTTATTGGAGATTTCAGTTTAGGTATAAATGCAGGTTTATCAGAGGCCCAAGTGAGATAAAGCTCACCGAATTTTCTTCTTAGAAATGCTTCTTCAGCAAACATAATGCGTTCGTAGTAAACCCAGTAAGTAAATGTAAATGCCACCAAATACCACAAGTCGGCTGTTATCATAGCTACGCCTAACCACATCAAGAAATTACCTAAATACAAAGGATGCCTTACGATGGAGTAGATGCCAGTTTGGTTTAGTTCATCGGCTACCTGACCTTCGGCTGTATTTCTTCCTGAAGTATTTTTTGGGGTATGGCCGACAGCATAAGTTCGCACCAACAGCCCCAATAAACCAACAGCCAAGCAAATTAGCCAGTAGTTAAAACCCAAACCTGGGTAGCTCATATCGTAAATTTTGTAGGCATAAACGCCTAAGCCAGAAGCCAAAAAGACTATGGGGATGTAACTTCTGTATCTGAACAATACATTTCCTTGATCTTCCAGTTCTTCTATTAATGCCATAAATATTTTTGGTTATTCGTCGCAAAGGTAATCATAAAAGATTTTTTGACCGAAAAATCTTTAGCATTGAATGCTTTTGAGCTTTATTTATAAAGTCTTTATTCTCCTGAATATTTGATTTTTAAATTTAACGATAGAGAAGTTTTGCAAATTTCAAATCTCTTTAAAAGACGCTTTTTCGAGTACTTTTGGTAGAATCTCTTGGTCTTCGAGCAAAATGGTCTTTTTACCGCCAATCTCTTTTATTTCCAACTCCCAGTTCATAGAGGCGGCTAATTGTTTCATCATTACTTTCACTTGGTTGGCAGCTATTAAGGGCAAATCACTTTCTTGTGCTTTTTCTTGCATCATTTTTTTTGCTTCTGCCAGTATAGAGGTATAATCCTCGTTGTTAAATTTGCTCAAAAGTCCTTGATTGATATCGTAAAATTTATAATCTGTATCGACTGAAAGTATCTCGGCGGGAGCAAACTCTTCAATTACAAGTTTTCTTTCCGAATTCTCTCTACTAAACTTCATTTTGCTGAAATCATATCCTACAGATACTTTCGCTTTTGCCACCACCAATGCTTTGTTGCTTGATTTAAACAGTCCCCAAAACTCCTTTTTGGAATTATGGTCATAGATTTCTGTGAAATATCCTTCCGCCAATACTACTTTAAATACTTTTTCAATTCTTTCAAGCAAAACGTTGGATTCTACTCTTAAACTTTCTGTATTGTCTTTAAGCTTTTTACCGTATATCCAGTTAAAAACCTGCCATGAAGCCAAGCTTCCAACAGCCAAAGCTATGATGAATAAAAGAAATTCCATGTTGTATTTTGTGATTTGAAAATCTAAATTAAGAACATATTCATAAATTTGTTCAAAAATTACAGAATTCCTTATCGAAGCCAAATTGCCTACTTTAATAATAATTGTTGGACCAACAGCCGTTGGCAAGACTGATTTGTGTGTAAAACTCGCAAAATGGTTGGTTTGTGATATAGTTTCCTGTGACTCACGGCAGTTTTATAAGGAGCTGAGCATTGGTACGGCCAAACCTAGCTGGAAGGAAATGAATGGAATTAAACACCATTTTATTGATTCTCAGGGTATCGAACAATTGTTTAGTGCTGGCGATTTTGAGAGAGACTTGAGTGTTTTTTTAGAAGAATATTTTAAAAAAAACAATGTAGTTATAATGACAGGAGGCTCTGGATTGTTTGTTGACGCAGTGGTTAACGGATTGGATGATATGCCAGAAGCACCCATTGATTTAAGAGCTGATTTAATGAAGAGGCTAGAAAACGGTGAAAAAGAAGTAATACAAAATGAGTTAAAAATTTTAGATCCGGAGGCTTATTTGAGCTTAGATATTCAAAACACGCAACGTTTAATAAGAGCTTTGGAGGTTTGCTTAAGTACCGGGAAAACCTACACAAGTTTCAAGAAAAAGACTCAGAAAGAGCATTTTTATGAAATTATTAAGATAGGAATAGAGCGGCCAAGAAACGAACTTTACGAACGAATCAATCAGAGGGTGGATAAAATGTTGGAAGATGGATTATTGAATGAAGTGGATGCTCTTAGGAATTTTAGATCTAAAAACGCACTCCAAACAGTAGGGTATAAAGAGGTATTTGGGTATTTTGATGGTGAATATGACTATGCCACAATGGTTGAACTTATCAAAAGAAATACACGTCGATATGCTAAAAGGCAGATGACTTGGTTTAAAAATAAAGATAAATTCGAATGGTTTGATGCTCAAGCTTTTGAAAGCGTTAAGGAGTTTATATCTAACAAGATTATATAAAAAACTCAATTAATCCTGCAAAAATTAACCAAGAAACACTATTTTTATTTCTGGATTAACAGAAAATACCAGCTTCCAAAAAAATATAAAATATGTCAAAAATAATAATTGCCATCGACGGATATTCTTCATGCGGAAAAAGCACCACTGCCAAAAAGGCAGCTGCCAGCATGGGGTACAGTTATATTGATACTGGGGCGATGTATAGAGCGGTAACGCTATATTTTATTCAGAATCATGTGTCTTTGTCAAATTCTAAGGAAGTTGAGACCGCTTTAAATAATATAACTATTGAGTTTAGAATTAATGCAGTTGGGCAGAACCAGACCTATTTGAATGGACTAAATGTGGAGGATGAAATTCGGAAACTTTATGTGGCAGACAAAGTAAGTGAGGTAAGTGCAATAGCTGCTGTGAGACATGCTATGGTAGATCAACAGCGAAAAATGGGTAAGAAAAAAGGTTTTGTAATGGATGGCAGAGATATTGGAACTGTTGTGTTTCCTGACGCAGAACTGAAGATTTTTATGACAGCTGATCCATTTATACGAGCACATCGCCGACAGATAGAATTAATGACAAAAGGAGAAGTACTTGACTTGGAAGATATACTCGAAAACATCAAAAAGCGTGATGTTATTGATACCACAAGAACTGAAAGCCCATTAAAAAAAGCAGAAGATGCGGTGGTAATTGATACCACTTTTATGACGCTCGATGAACAAGTAGACCAAGTTATTCTAATGGCAGACATGGTGGTGCTTAAAAAATGGAAAGCTTGAAAAAATACGATTTTTTAATAGTAGGAAGCGGTTTAGCTGGTTCACTTTTGGCAAATGAGTTACTCAATTATGGTCAGAAGATTTTAGTTTTTGAAGATCTAAGCATGAAATCTTCGAGCATGGTAGCTGGTGGAATGGTAAATCCCGTTACAGGTAAATATTTGGCAAAAACATGGTTAATTGAAGAGCTTTTTGGTTTGTTATTTGATTATTATCGCGGCTTGGAATTGGATTTTAAGGCTAGTTTTTTTCATCAAACGGGTTTGTTCAGGCCTTTCGCAAATGAAGAAAGCAAGATAAACTTTCTGAATCAAATTGAAAAACATCAACTAAAAGATTATATAAAAGTTTTGGAAGATACTTCAGCCTTCTCTCCCCACTTTGAGGCGAATTTGGGTGGTATGTTTACTGAAAAGGCAGGATGGTTAGATGTACCCATTTTGCTGACCAAAATAAAAGAGAAATTAAAGTCTAATGATTCGTTTAACGCAGGAAAGTTTGACCACATCAGATTGAAAATTGAGAACGAAGGCTTTTATTATGAAGATATTTTTGCTGAAAAGATAATTTTTTGTGAGGGCTTCAACGTCATAAATAATCCATTTTTTAGTTGGCTACCATTCAATCCAGTTAAAGGAGAAACGCTTCTTGGCACTATCAAAGATTATGAGATAAAACCAATTGTAAATCAAGGGAAATGGATAATGCCGCTTGGTGGCGATAAAGTGAGAGTTGGAGCTACCTACAGCTGGCATGAACTTGATTTTGAAAATACAGAGAATGGAAAAGAAGAATTACTCTTCAATGTCCAAAAGGTACTCAAAACAGCATTTGAGGTGACTTCTCAACAAGCTGGAGTGAGGCCATCTACCAAAGATCGAAGGCCTATTTTGGGAAAACATCCTGCTTATAAGTACATGTATATTTTCAATGGACTTGGCACCAAGGGCGTTTCTCTGGCACCGTATTTTGTAAAACAACTCTTGGATTTTATTTTTCAACAAAAAGATATTAATCCCGAAGCAAACATTGAGAGGCATTATGCGTTATATTCGTAATAATAAATTGGTTTCGTTCGAATTCTTGACCTTTTCTTAAACTAATGAAGTCTATAAAAACATTACTTTTTACTGGGGTTTTGTCGGTTTTTCTGAGTTTTACATCATTTGCTCAACGTTATTATGGCGTGACAGGGGAGGAGTTTGGCAAAAGTAAAATTCAAAAAAAACGATTTGACTGGAAAACCATTAAAAGCAACAACTTCGAGTTTAATTTCTACAGAGGGGGGGAGGATTTAGCCAAAAAAGCAGCTAAAAAAGCCGAAGAAGAATACGAAAAAGTGACTGAAACTCTTGGCTACACGCCTTTTTCGGTCATGAAAGTTTTTATTTATAACTCGCCAGAAGATCAAAAACAAAGTAATATAGGCAACACCGCTCCATTAGATTTGGATGGCGGGATCTTGAATCTTTCAAAGGCTAGGGTTCAGCTTCCATATAAAAAGAGTGATTCTTTGTTTTATAATCAGCTCATAAAAGAAATAGCTAATTTGTTTGTATATGATATGCTCTACGGGGGGAGTTTGAAAGAAGCTGTACAAAGTCAGTTGTTACTTATGGTGCCAGATTGGTACATTAGCGGTATTTCTGCTTACATAGCAGAATCTGATAATTCATCAAAGTACGAACAGTTTAAAACTGTAATTGCTGAAAATCAGCATCATAAGCTTTCACAGTTGCGTGGCAAAGATGCAGAGCTCATTGGTCAGTCAATTTGGCATTATATAGCCATAAAATACGGTAAGGATAATATATCAAATATTTTAAATCTCACGCGTATTATTCGAAATGAACAGTCTAGTATTACCAGTACGCTGGGATTATCATTCACCAAGTTTCAAAGAGAATGGCGTGCATTTTATTTAGAAGGTAGTGTTTTAAAAGAACCTCTTAAAGAACTCACAAAACAAGAAGAAATAAAACCGGTAGTTGGAAATACCATCTCAAATCTAAAAAGTGGGGAGATAGACACTGATAATTACGTATTTGATGAAGTTAATATTCAAAAATTCAAGCTTTTAAAGAAAACTGAAGACGTTCCAAATTTAGGAATCGAGGATATCAAAAGTGATGTCTTGAAAAAATCGGGGGATGCATTTAAACTCAGTCAAGTTAAATCTTATAACAACTTATTGGTTTCTGGTGGCAACGACCTAGACATTCTTATAGACCCCGCACGTAGATTTGGTGTAGGTTATAAGTTGATGTTCAATGATTTGTTAGAGAATAATGTTTTTATGTTGAAGACTTACGTGCGTCCTTCTGCTCCATTTTTTAAAAATTATGATTATACACTTTCTTATGGTAATTTTTCTAAAAAGATAGATTATGTGTTTAAGTTTGAGAAGCGGTCTATAAATTTTGAAGGGATAGACGAGGATAATAATTATTTGTTTAGGCCCCTTAAAATTTATCCTCAATCAGACAAAACTATATTGCTTTCGCGTAGAATTGTATCTCAGAAGTTTTCTGTTAGTGTAATTTATCCGTTTTCTGAAAACTTAAAATTCGAGTTTGTTCCGTCGATTTTGAAAGCAACTGACATTGACTATGAATTACCAGGAAGAGAAAGTTTAAATAATCTTTACATATCTGGAGGGGCACATTTGGTATATGACAACACCAAAACCAATTCAAACGGAATAGACTTAGGAACCAAGGGTAGGTTTTCAGTGGAAAAAAATATCAACTTTAAAGACAATAAGCAAAATTTTGAAAGCTTAAACTTTGACCTTAGACATTATCAAAAGCTAGTCAAAGGCTTGGTGTTAGCAGGTAGATTTAATCTTGGTAGGTCTATGGGGAATTCACCTAAATTTTCTTATTTAGGTGGGGCTGAAAATACTGTTAATCGTACCATTTATGATGCCCAAGGACTTTTGCCTGGTCCAGCGGGTGATTTTAGGGACATATTATTTTATAATTTCCCAGGTCAATTGCGAGGATTCGATTTCGCAAGATTGTTTGGCAACAATTATATACTTTCCAATTTTGAGCTTAGAGGCCATTTGGCTGAATATTTCCCTAGAAGTTCGATGTCTAGTACTTTTTTAAGAAGTCTTCAATTAGTAGCTTTTTATGATATTGGAACAGCCTGGAATGGAAATAAAGGGCCTTTCAGTAGGCAAAACAGCCTCAATACCATACTAATAGGTACAGATGGTATCAGTCCATTTTTTGCTGAAGTCACCAATTTTAAAAACCCTTTTCTAATGGGTACGGGATTGGGTTTAAGAACCACCATTTTAGGCCTTTTCGTAAAAGCAGATTATGCAGTAGGAAAGGAAGATAAAGCATTTTCAAAACCAAAATTATACATTTCCATAGGCAAAGACTTTTAAGTTTTTCGGGAAATATCACCTTCTCGTTTTTAGCACTTTCAAATCAATTTGGCATCGCTTACTAAATTTTATTGGATTCCTTTGGCATAGTTTTAGTAGCTATGCTATATAGCACTTTTATATACAACCTACCCAAAATATTATTAAAAGGTAGAGTTTTTTATTTAAAACTTAATTTCTGCAAGAGTCACATTATCAGTATGTTGCATATCTGATGTTTTACCCAATCAAATAAGTATATATTTTTTTCTAATTGGCATAGTTTTGGATACATTAAAGTCATGAGTAGGGCTTATTGGCTCTAATCGGTTCCAGAATTATTATTTTTTTAAGGATTTTAGTTTTCTTGAATGAAAAAAGTATACGTAATGAAGACATCATTTTCTACCAAAAAAAGCCATCAACTGACTGTTGAAGATGGGGATACTTCAATTTTGGATTTTTCCTTGCTTAATGAATTATTGGGTGAAAGTGATAATTTTTCAATTACAGCCCAAGGGCATATATCTTCTATTGGAATTGCAGAGCATGGTAGTATTAATACGATGGATATACAAGCCAAATTACACAAAAATATAAATTACAGTTCTTTATTTCCTAAACTAATGAAATACCTTTTCACACTAAAAAAATCAATATGCTTCTTAGTTCAATATATGCTAGGGGTATTTAGAAAAATTCCAAAACTAAAAAAATTGTCATTTTTCAATAATGTATTTTTGAGATATAAATATAACTTATTGGCTGTTGTGGTTTTTCTTATTTCAACTGGAGCTGCATTTGGAGCTGAGGTTGACTTGGCTATTAGACAGTCGGTAAGTAATACTACTCCGTCTGTGGGTGCTCCAATAAAGTTTACGGTGTATTTGGTAAATGAAGGAAATACCACAGCTACTAATATAGTTGTTGAAGATATTATTCCAATTGGTGGTTTAGGATCGATTTCAACTACTCAGACTCGAGGGTCTTGGTCCTATATTACCTCTACTGGAGTGGGTAGTTGGACAGTCCCAAGTTTAGCAGGAGGAGATTCGGTTAGGTTAGAAATAAACGGTGTGACGCTTAGCTCAGGTGTATTTTTTAATTTGGCTGAAGTAAAAACGAGTCCTGACACTGATATTGATTCAGTTCCAGGTGATGCCGATTTGACAGAAGATGATATGGCCACCTCTTGTTTCTCTGTACCAATTATGTGGTACACTGGAGATGAATACACTGTAGAAGTTCCAGCTCCCTTTTCCTATGGAACTGGGATTACTTGGTTTAGAAACAATCTTCCGATAGGACCAGGTGCGGCTGAAGCAACTGTAAATCCCGACAATTCATTAACAATAAGAAGTATTGGTAGTTATACATTTACCACCTCACTTACCCAATGTTCGGCTACAGGATGTTGTCCTATTATTTTGCAACAAGGTCCTATATTCGATTTAGCTTTTAGAAAAACACCGAGTTCGACGACCATAACGGCTGGTGGCCAAGTTGTTTATACTTTGAAAGCTTACAATCAAGGAAATATCAATGCTACCAATGTTCAGATTTCAGATTATATACCTACAGGACTTACGCTTGCTGATGCTAACTGGACGCAAGTCGGCAATGTGGCTACTTTAAATACGCCTATTACAACAATAGTCCCAAGCGACTCCGCAACTCGAACTATTACATTTAATATTTCGCCAAGTTATACAGGTTCAATTAGTAATTCTGCAGAAATTTCTTCCGCTTTGGGACCTATTGGACAAGCGGTTATAGATATTGACTCAGATTTGGACAGCAATCCCAATAACAATGGTACTGTTGTAGATAATGCTATAAACGGTAATGGAAAAACAGGTGGTGATAGTGACAATTCAGATATTGGTACTATTACAGTAATCCCTCCACCAGTTTTTGATTTAGCTTTGAGAAAAACCTCTGTAGCTTCTAGCGTGGTCGCTGGTGGCCAAATTACTTTTGATTTTGAGATAATTAATCAGGGAAATCAAAATGCAACAAATATACAAATATCAGATTATATACCCACAGGACTAACTTTGGCAGATGCCAATTGGACACAAGTGGGTTCAATAGCCACTTTGGTAACCCCGTTTAGTTTATTGACAGCCGGAAGTACTACTAATTTGAGCATCACCTTTAATGTTTCACCATCTGCTACAGGGTCAATAACAAATTCTGCTGAGATTTCCTCAGCAAGAGGACCTGCTGGACAAATTTTGACAGACTTTGACTCCACTCCTGATGCCAACAGTACAAACGATGGCGTATCTCAAGATGATGTTATTACAGGAAATGGCAAGACTGGTGGAGACGAAGATGACTTTGATATCAGTACAATAAATATTAGTCAGGTAGCTGTTTATGACTTAGCATTACAGAAAACTTTGTTGAACCCTGGTCCATATTACCCTGGTTCAAATTTAACATATAAAATAGATATATATAACCAAGGTACCGTGATGGCTACCGAAGTTCAAATAACTGACTATATCCCAAATGGCTTGGTTTTAGCCGATCCAGATTGGACACAAGTTGGTTCTACGGCTGTTTACAATAATCCTAATTTGGTTATTCTTGCTGGTCAAATGGTGCCTTTAACCATAGATTTTGTAGTAAGTCCAAGTTTTTCCGCAGGAGTCATTAGAAACTCAGCTGAAATTAGCAGAGCAAGAGGTCCAGTTGGTGAGGCAATAGTTGATTTTGACTCAAGTCCAGATAACAATCAAAGTAATGATGGAGTTTCTGTTGATAATGCCATAAACCAAAACGGTAAAACTGGTGGAGATGAGGATGATTTTGACTTTGGGGATATTACGGTAACCGCTTTTGCTTCAGTTGGTAATTTTGTATGGCAAGATACCAATCAGAATGGTATTCAAGATGTCGGAGAGCCTGGAATTGATGGGGTTACGGTTACCCTGGAAAGTCCAAGCGGGACATTTATAACAAACACAACAACCGCATCAAATGGTCAGTATTCTTTTACTGGTTTAATACCTGGAGATTATGTTATAGCCTTTGATAGACCATCTGGCTATACATCAAGTTCGGCAAATTCAGGAGGAAATGATAGCATCGATAGTGATGCAAATGCCACCACAGGAAAAACCGGCACATATTCTTTAGTTGCAGGTCAATCTAATCAAACAATTGATGCAGGTTTCTATGTACAAAGTTGTGCAAGCATTAGTACTATCGCCGCTTTAGACAGCGATATTTGTTCAGGTGATTCAACCTATTTAACTGCAACTTCTTCTAATGGTATAGGTATTAATTGGTATTTGGTGCCTTCTGGAGGTTCAGCAGTATTTACGACCAACAGCGGTCAAAATCATTTGGTTTATCCAGCCACCTCCACAGTATATTATGCTCAGTTGAGTACGGTATCTCCAGGTTGTCCAACTGATCGGACACCAATTGCATTGGTGGTAAATCAAAGACCTTTGAGTCCTGTAACTGATCCATCTGTAGAAGTGTGTATTGGAGAAACGGCTAATTTAAATAGTCATATTGTTAATGGAACAACTTCTTCTGGCGGTGTTTTTGAATGGCGTGTTGGAAATTCTTCATCTTCAGCTTTGGTAACAAACCCTTTGGCTGCTGGTGCGGGTACCTATTATTTATTTGAAAAATCATTAGCAGGCTGCTACAGCAACCCTGCAGTACTGGTTGTAACATCTAAAAACTGTGCTCAAATCATTGATTTGTCATTATTGAAAACGGCTGATAAACGTGCTGTAAATCAGAATGATAACATCGTCTTTACTTTACAAATAAACAATGCTGGTCCAGATCCAGCAACAAATGTTAGAATAGAAGACAGATTACCTTCTGGATTACAGTTTGTTTCTAGCTCAAGTTTAACAAATACAAGTGGCCTATTATCGACAGTTATTCCTACAATTGCTTCAGGTCAAACAGTTTATTTAACCTATACAGCAAGAGCAATTATTGGAGGAACCATCATAAATGTTGCTGAAGTTGCTTCCGCCGATCAATTGGATAGCGACTCTACACCAGGAAATGGATTAACATTGAATGAAGATGATGATGATGATGAGGTTTTGACTGTAACTATACCTAATCCAACTGCAGATTTAAGTTTGCAAAAATTGGTAAATAATTCGACCCCTTCTGTAGGTGACAATGTAATTTACACCGTGAGAATCTCTAATTTAGGTCCTATTGCTGCCACTAATGTAGAAATAAAAGATATATTACCGTCTGGATTGACATTGGTTTCTGCAACAGGAGCTGACCAAAACTTGGTGCTTGGAAATACAGTAACAGCAAGTTTTGCTACAATTTTGGCTAATTCATCGGAGGAGTTCTATATCACAGCTACAGTAACTGGCTCTGGAAGTATTTTGAATAGAGCAGAGGTTACGAAATCAGATCAACTAGATCCTGACTCAACTCCAAATAATGGAGGAGATGAGGATGATGACGATACCTATACTATTACGGTTCAGCAGCCATGTAATCCAACTACTCCATTGATTTCTTGTGCCAATCCTTATATTTGCCCAGGAGAGAATGTATCCATATCAGCAATTGGTTGCAACGGTATAGTTGTTTGGTCGAATGGCATGACTGGAAATATCATCACAGTCAATCCTACTATAACTACTACTTACAATGCTCGTTGTCAAGTAGGAACATGTTTTAGTCCAAATTCAAATAATGTCCAAATTATAGTAAGTTCTGTGGCCCCACCTTTGGTTGCTACTTCATCTACCACAGTTTGTGCTGGTGGTTCAGTTACCTTAACAGCTTCAGGATGTTCAGGAACGGTAACATGGTCTAACGGAATGTTGGGTTCGTCTATAGTGGTTAGTCCTACTGCCTCTGTAACCAATTATACCGCCACTTGTAGTGTACTTACTTGTGTTAGTAATGCTTCAAATTTAGTTGCGGTGACTATCACTGGAAGTCCAGTTGCTCCTCAATTATCCGTTACAAATGCTAACATTTGTTCAGGACAAAGTACTACCTTATCAGCAGCACTTTGTACTGGAGTAGTTACTTGGTCAACGGGTCAAACAGGTTCGAGCATAACAGTTTCGCCTCTTACAACGACAAATTATACGGCAACTTGTTCGGTTGGCTCATGTGTTAGCTCAGTATCTTCTCCATTGGTGATAAATGTTGGAACTTCACAAACCCCATCAATTTTGGCTTCAAAAGATAATACATGTGGTGGAGAGCCAGTTACTTTAACAGTAAGTAATTGCACTGGTGGAATACTTTGGTCAAATGGAGGTACGACACTTTCTATATCGGTAACGCCTACCGCAACAACTACCTATTCGGTAACTTGTGGAACAGGTACTTGTGCAGCAACAGCACAAAAGGCTGTTAACGTAGGTGGTTTAGGTATGACTCCAACTATCACATCTTCAAGCAATAATATTTGTGCAAATACGCCTATCACATTATCTGCAACTAATTGTACTGGAACAATAACATGGTCACTTACCTCAAATACTGCAGTAACCTTGGGTACAGGAAATACTTTAGAAGTTAGTCCAATTACGTCAGTGTCATACACTGCCACATGTGCAACTGGCACAGGTTGTAGCGGATATGCTTCAATAGCCATCAATGTAGTTATTAACTCAGCTCCGCCAATCGTAACTTGTGGAGCAGAAAGAATATGTGCAGGTGATAGTTTGGTATTTACAGCTCATAATTGTTCAGGAATAGTCAATTGGTCGAATGGATCAACAGGAAATATAATGGTAGTACGACCAGTTGTAAATACTACATATTCAGCTACTTGTACAATCAATAGTTGTGTAAGTCCTGCTTCTACACCAGTCTTGATTACTGTAAAAACACAAACTCCGACAATATCTGCTACTTCTGAAACTGTTTGTGGAGGTGGAAATACCACTCTTACAGCGACTGGTTGTACAGGTACTTTAAGGTGGAGTACGGGAGATTCAACAGTTTCTATAACCGTTTCTCCATCAGTGCAAACTTCATACTCTGCAACTTGTACAGTAGAAGGATGTGTTGGTGTAGCCTCTAAAGTAATTAATGTTGGAACAATTCAAGCTCCAACACTTACAGCATCTTCTAGTTCTGTTTGTGCTGGTACACCTGTGGTACTAACCGTTACAAACTGTACTTCAAGCGTTACATGGAACACAGGTCAAACAGGCAATACAATTAATGTTACTCCAGCTAATTCTACAACTTATTCTGTAACATGTGGAACGGCCTCGTGCTCAGGCACCGCAAGCGTTAACATAACTGTAGCTCCAGCTGAAGTACCAGTTATCACTACTACAAATGCATTCATTTGTTCAGGACAAAGCACCACGCTGACAGCCTCAGGTTGTTTAGGTACTTTGACTTGGAGCACTGGAGCAACAACCGCATCTATTACAGTAAGTCCTATAGCAAATACAACTTATACGGCCTCTTGTGGAACTGGAAGTTGTATACGGTCAACAAGTCAAGAGATTACTGTCAATAGCAAAACACTGCCAGTAGTGACAGCATCCAAGGATACAGTTTGTGCAAATGCATCGGTTGTTCTAACAGCCACAAATTGTACCAACGGCTTGCTTTGGAACACAGGTGCGACTTCGACCGCAATAACCGTAACACCAGCTATAACTACCATGTATACAGCTACTTGTGGCACAGGTACTTGTGCCGCTGTAGATACTATAACTGTTACAGTTTCAGGAACTTCTATAATCGAAATTCCTACTATAACCACCAGCAAAACCCCAACCATTTGCCTTGGAGACTCGGTAACGCTAACAGCAAGTACTAGTGGGCTTTACACGCATCTATGGAGTACTGGAGCAACCACTAGTAGTATAAAGGTTAAGACTTCAGGCACCTATACAGTTCAATATATAAATGCAGGTGGATGTCGTTCTGTAAATTCTGCCGCTGTAGTTGTAACAGCTAATAATTGTGATACTACACAAGCTGTGGCTGATATTCAGGTAACTATATCAGGTAATAAAACAAATGTGACAATTGGTGATACCGTGATATATACCATCCAAATTAAAAATAATGGACCTTCAAATGCAACCAATGTGGTGGTACTTAATGAAGTGCCAGAAGGTTTGATGATTCTTGGCGGAACTCCTGGATTGCTAACTGAAGGCTCAAATTTGAAAGTAACAATACCTGCCTTGGCAGTTGGAGAAACCAAAACATATACTTATGCTACTGAACTAACAAAAGCAGGTATTATTAGCAATGTTGTTAAAAAGATTTCTGCAGATCAAACAGACCCAGTAATCATCAACAACATGGATGAGTTTACAATTGAGTGTACTACTTGTCAAGAAACTTGCGTATCTACAGCTTTCAAAGCAGATACTATAAGACAAACCAATGGTAGCTACAATATTAAATTTACGGCATTGATCAAAAATTGTGGCAATGTGGCTTTGGATTCATTAGAATTGGAGGAAAATCTAAGTGCTATGTTCCCAAGTCCAACTCAATTTACTATGGTTCAAAAACCTACAACTAATGTTGGAAGCACCTTAGTTGGAAACGACGGATTCAATGGATCTACCAATACAGCCGTATTAAACAGGATAACAAGTAAATTACCTACAGGCAAAACAGATACTGTAATCTTTATCATAAACTTGCTGCCTATGGGTACAGAAGGACCTTATTCTACCAATACAATAGCGAAAGCAGTAGGAAAGACTGCATTTGGTATCAATCAGACAGTTTCTGATGTGTCTAATGATGGAAGCGTTGTGGTAAAAGCTTTAGCAGATCCTACAGTGGTAAGGTTGTTTAAATCTCCTAGTATAGCTATAGTATTATCGGTAAAAGATACCGTAAAACAAGGCAATGGAAGTTACAATGTTACCTTCCAAGCAATCGTTAAAAATAGTGGCTCTGTCGATTTGAACAATGTGATAGTTACTGACACTTTATCGAAATATTTCGGAGATCCTGCTTCATTTACAATGGTAGGTACACCTGGACTAAATTTGACAAGCACTTTGACCTCAAATCCAGCATTTAATGGAAGTTCTGATCCAAGACTCACGTTACCAAGTAGTAATTTGCCTATTGGAAAACAAGACACCATCATATTTATTATGAACTTGGTTACCGGAGATAAGAAAGAATTCCAAGATCAGGCAATTGCTTCTGGAATTGGAAATTTATCAAATGGGACAACTTCAACTGTGACTGATATTTCAAACTCAGGTATAAATCCAGATGCACCAGGAAGTGTACCTACGCAATTGATTTTTAGCACAGAAAACCAAGGGTCGGAGATCACTGCTTGTGTTGGGGTCGCTCTTACTACTGTAAACAAAACTAAACTTAGCGATGGTACCTATAATGTAACCTATCAAGCGATTGTACAAAACTGTGGTAATTTAACCCTGAACAATATATCAATTTGTGATACACTTAGCAATACTTTCTCTTCGCCAACAGAAGTAAAGGTAGTTGTGAAACCATTCACAAGTGTTGGAAGTACCTTAGCAGTCGATACTAGCTTCAATGGTGTAACAAACACTTGTTTGTTAAAATCAACTTCTAGCAGTATGATTCCAGGAAAAATTGATACTTTGAAATGGACAATCAACGTGAAGTTAAATAGTAACAATGGCCCATTCAGAAACAATGTTACAGTAAAAACTACTAGTCCAAGTGGCCAAATTGTTTCCGATGTTTCAAATGACGGAATTAATCCTGCTCCAGCAGGCTCAAATCCAACCATATTGAATTTCAACGATAACATCCCTGACGAATTGATAGGTTTGGCTAAGAAACTAGTTGGAATTACCAAAGTTGCCAATAGAACTAAGGTTTTCGATATCGAATTTAGTTTTGTAATGAAAAACTATGGTATTGTGCCATTCTCAAAAGTTCAATTGCAAGACAACTTAGCTTATACTTTCGGCGACAAAGTAATTATTGACTCGGTTTATATCAAAGACCCAGAGTCTGGTTTGGTAGCGAATGCCAACTATACTGGTAAGGGAGAATTAACCAATGTATTGGCTGATTCATTGAGTTCATTGCCGCTCAATACTACCAAAACAATTGGTATGGTAGTGAGAGTTGATATGAGCCAAGCAGATACATTGAGATATGAAAATATAGCTCTTGGAATTGGTTACTTTACAGATGGTTCTACGTCTGACCCTTCAGCAGATGGTACTAATCCTGATACAAACTTATCTGGTGACCCATCTGATGATTCAGACCCAACAGTTATTGACTTTACAGGTTTACTTGATCTAACACCTATAACTCCGCTCGGAATCGCAAAATCTGTGGATACGCTTGGTAGTGCAGATGGTAGTTACTTATTGACCTACAAAGTGATAGTTAAAAACTTTGGTGCCATTGCGTTAGATAGTGTTCAATTGACAGATGATTTGGATGATGTGTTCAGTAATAAGACCCAATATGTTTTAATCGGAGTGCCTACGCTTAGTGATAGCAGTACATTGAAAATAAATACCAGCTTTGATGGCGATACTGTTAAGACCTTGTTGGTAGCGTCTCAAAGTAAACTGCCAGCTGGTGCATCAGACACAATCACTTTTAAAGTGAAGGTTATGAATAATGATCTTGAAGCACAGACCTATCTGAACACCGTCAATGGTACAGCACTTTCTGATACTGTTCTTGTCTCTGATAAATCTACAGATGGATTGGTTCCAGACAAAAACAATGATGGAAATCCAGGAAACGATAGTGAGCCTACTGGTATCACCATTGGGCCAGGAGTTGCGGATACCACTGCGGTAAATGTGATTGTTTATGGTGGTGTATCTCCAAATGGAGATGGGTTAAATGATGTATTAGTCATAAAAGACAAAGACAATACAGTAAATCTGACAGAAGACGATAATATTTCGATTTTCATTTACAACAGATGGGGTCATTTGGTATTTGGGTCTGAAAATTACTTTAAAGAATTCCCACAAGATGTGGACTCTAATGAGCCAAATGGATGGGATGGAAGTTCAAACACAGGGGTTAGACTTGAAAAAGATAAATATGTTCCAGATGGCACTTATTATTACGTGGTATCAAGTACAAATCCGAGGTTGTTTGGAGGTAAACCATATGTGAATTTTATTACAATTAAACGATAAGATTAAAGAATGGAGAAATATTTTTTTCTCCATTCATTTCAAAAACTAAATTATTTTATATTTTTGCTAATCTGTTGAGTGTCAATCTCTTTGGGTTGCATTAAAAGAAAACAAAAATCAGGAAAAAAATTATAAATAATCAGACAATGAAACATTTACACTTTGTAAGGAATAGGGCTATAATAATTGCCATGTTATGCCTTATAGTATCCACAAAAATTTATGCTCAACAGGAAGTCATGTATTCACAATACATGTTCAACACCTTGGCCATAAATCCTGCTTATGCTGGTAGTAGGGATGTCCTAAGTCTCACTGCCCTTGGCCGATACCAATGGCTTGAAAGGAACATTCCTGGCTCTCCAACCACGCATTCATTCTCTTTGGATATGCCCATTAAAAACGAGAAAATGGGTATTGGCTTGGTAGCTTACAATGATGCCTTGGGAGTTGCTAATAATACAGGTTTAAATCTTGCGTATGCATACAGGTTTAAAGTAGGAGCCAAGACTACTATGTCACTTGGACTTCAACCTACGGTTACCAATGTCAGCTTGGCATTGTCGCAGGTTCCGATAGGTGTTACTGACTATATTTTTGAGGATGATAGGAGTCGTTTCATGTTTAATGCCGGATTGGGATTATTTGTAAGTAATGATAAATCCTATTTTGGTTTCTCCGTACCGCAAATCATAGAGCAAAGGATTACTCCAGATATAGCAAATAGTATCGGAAAAATCAAAAGGCATTATTTTGCTATGATGGGGTTTGTAGTTGGTAAAGGGAATTTTAAAATCAAGCCTTCTACCATGTTAAGATATGCTGCTGGTTCGCCGCTAGGTATAGATGGAAATATTAATTTCTGGTACAAAGACAAAATTTCTTTTGGTATTTCAGGAAGAAAATCTCAGACTGTTCTTTCAGGCCAAGACAACATAGATGCAATTGTAGGTATGTTTGAACTACAGCTTACTCCACAACTGCGACTCGGTTATGCCTATGACTATAACAACAATAGGTTGAATTCTAAAGATGCTGGAAATTCGCCGTTATATAACAAATTGACTGGTACCCCTACGCACGAATGGTTGCTAAGATATGAGTTTGGTTACGGAAAATCTAAAATTCTCACTCCAAGGTATTTCTAATAAGGAAGCCCTCTATATAAAATAATAAAATTATGTTTGTCAGGATTAAAAGAAAAATTACGCTATTGGCATGTGCTGTGCTGATGTCCTATATGGCCATTGGTCAAAATGCACTCATAAAAACCGGGGATCACCATTTTGAAAACCTGAGTTATATTAAAGCCATTGATGCCTATGAGCAAGCTCTAAAGAAAAAAGGTATTTCCGAGGGTGAAAAATTCTCAGCCATGAGAAACCTTGCCGAGAGTTACCTTAAAGTAAAAGATGCTGTAAATGCCGAAAGAGTTCTACATGACTTAGTTGGTTCTTCAACTGACTTTACGGGTGACAAAGCAAAAATCTTAATGGACTATGCACAAGCATTGGCAAGTAATGCTAAATACAAGGAATCTCAAGAGCAGTACCAAAAGTATCTTTCTATCGTGGACAACGATACAAGAGCTAAAGGTTTTTCTAAGCTCTATAACGATGTGAGTGTTTTATCAAAAAATGCGGCTTGTTATAAGGTAGATTATTTGTCAATCAATACAAATGCGGCCGATTTTAGCCCAACAAACTATCAAAATGGATTAATCTTCGTTTCAAATAGAAGAAATACCTCTGGTGTAAGAAGAGTATTTACTTGGAACAATACGCCATTCCTAGATTTATATCATCTGGAGGATATAGCTTACCTTTCTGCTACTGAGGCAGGTTTAGGAGGTGGGGGTACCAATTCAAAAAAAGCCAAAGCAGCTGCTACAGGTAGCGTAGGTTCTGATGAATATACCATGCCTACCGCCAACGATTCCCGTACCATTGGTAGCTATGGCGGTAAAAATATCTCTCAAGGATACGGATACGCCGACAAACCTATAACTGAAAGTGACAGAATGGGAGGTTCTATAAACTCAAAATATCATGAGGGTCCAGCTGCATTTTTTAAAGATGGCTCTAAAGTTATTTTTACTAGAAATAATACCTCATCTAGCGGGGTAGCCAAGAAAAGTTCTGACGGAATCATTAAGTTGAAACTTTACATGGGTGAAGCCAAAAAAGATAGTTGGGGCAATATTGCTGAACTTCCTTTCAATTCTAACGAATACTCAACGGGTCACCCTGCACTTTCACCTGATGAAAAATTATTATTTTTTGCCTCTGACATGCCAGGTGGTTTTGGAGGTACAGATATTTATGTAACCCGTTACGATGGGGTTAACTGGTCAGCTCCTGTAAACTTAGGGGCCAATATAAACACAAAAGGAAATGAGATGTTTCCTTATGTTGACGAGAAAGGTAATCTCTATTTCTCATCAGAAGGTCTCCCTGGTTTAGGTGAATTGGATATATTCTTTACACAGTTAGATGGTGTTACCCAAAAAGGAAGAGTTATCAACTTGGGTGCTCCAATAAATTCAAGCAAAGATGACTTTGGTATCATAACTGACGGACTTAGACAAAGTGGATATTTTAGCTCCAACCGCAAGAGAGGAGGAAATGATGACGATATTTACAAGTTTGACAGAGAATGTGAAATCAAAGAAGGATGTGAATTGTTAATTGCAGTTTATGATGCGGATACAAAAATGCCTCTTGACAATGCCACCATTAACTACACCGATGAAGGTGGTAACAACATAGAATTGGTAACCAATTCGGAAGGGTTGATTGCAATTGACAACATAGCAGTGGAACACGATTATGGTTTCAAGACCAAGCGTGAAGGTTACAGCAACAATACAGTTAGTTATTCAACCGACGAGTGTGACAACGAACCATCCAGATTGGAGATTCCTTTAGAAAGGCCAAAGCTTGTAGATTCTACAGAAAATGTGACCTCTATTAAGCCTGATACAAATCTAACCTCCGATGCAGACCCGACTGGGATCAATAGTAAAAACCCGAATGGAAGTTTACCAAATGGTGAAAAAGGTACCAAAACTTGTATAATCAAAGGTAAGGTATCTTTACAATCAAGTAAAAAAACGATAGAGGGCGTTTTGGTAACATTGAAAAATGGTTGTGACGGTTCTACAGTAACCGCATTATCTGATAAAAACGGTAATTTCCAATTTACTGCTGTTGAAGGTTGTGATTACACCATTGAAGGTAAAAAAGAAAGCATGGCGTCTAAATCTAAAACTTTGAAAAAGCTGAATTGTAAAACAAACGAAAACGTGAGTTCAGACATATTTATGTTTACCAAAGGCGATGTAGTAGAAATAGACAATATTTACTTTGACTACGGAAAATGTAACATCCGTTCTGATGCAAGGATTGAATTGGATAAATTGGTGAAGTTAATGCGTGAATATCCAAAAATGCAAATCGAGTTGGGTTCGCATACCGATAGTAGAAGCCCATCAGATTTTAATCAGAAGCTATCAGAAGGAAGAGCAAAAGCTTCAGCTGATTATTTATTCAAAAGAGGAATAAGTCGTTCTAGAGTTGAGTATAAAGGTTATGGCGAGACGATGTTGGTAAACAATTGTGCTGACGGAGTTCAATGTTCTGAAGCAGAACACCAAAGAAATAGAAGAACTGAAATTAAAATCCTTCAAATGGATTGATATAAATACGAGATTTAATAAATTGACCGTTTAGCAATAAACGGTCATTTTTTTTGAAAAATAAACAACACAATGAAAAGATCTCATTTACTATTTTTCTTTTTCTTTTTTGCGAAACTTGCATTTCCTCAAATAGGAATTGTAAATCAATACCACCTAAACTACCTAGCTATCAACCCAGCTTTGGCAGGCGAAAATAGTCCTTTTACACTTAAAGGTATATTGGGTAATCAATTTAATGGATCCATACGACTAAATGAGGTGAACCAAATTCTCGTTTTAGACGGTCAGTTATACAATAAAAGTGGTTTGGCTTTTCAAGGATATAGAAACAATTCAGGCAACATTATCAGTACAGGTTTAGGCTTTAGTTATGCCAAAGGCATCGAATTAGGCGAACTTAAACTCAAATTTGGAGCCAACGGAGGTATATTTATTCAGCCCAATTTGTTAGCTGCTAATTTGTCACAAAGAGTTTTGCCCCACAGTGGACTAGGGGTATTGGGGAGTTATAAAGGTGCTTTTTTAGGCGTATCAAACCCTATGCTTATTTCTTCTAGAAAAATAGGCGAACAGAAGCCGCTTTTTGTAAACATAGGATACATTTATGATACAGAATCCATCATAGGTTTGAATGCCAATGTTTTGTATTACCACGATTTTCAAACCAAACGAGAGAGTTATGATTTGAACCTCAAAGGTACTTTTAATAGTCGATTAGGTTTGGGATTATCATACAGAGCCAATAGGCTTTATGTAAATGGCTCATCGAAGCCAACACTAATTCCTTTCGTAGAGTATAAAGTCACAAGAACTATGTCATTCGCTCTTTCGTATGATTCCAATCCAACTAGGATGGATTCTCCCAATGCTCCAAATTTGGCTCTAGGCGGTGTTTTTCAGTTTATGCTCAAATATAATAATGATGATACAGGGGGAGATAGCTGGTTTTTTGGTAAGTTTTAAATGATTAATTTTACATTTAGCTACATATCTAAATAAAAATTCAAAAAAAAGCCCTGATTTTTGGGTTTTTTCTTTAAAAAGTTCAATAAATTGAAATAATTAAGACATTTTTTATAAAAAAAACACAAATTTTTGCTTATTAAAAATAAAAATATTTAGTTCGCATAAAAATATTTTTATTATCGTTTAACTATTACGAAATCACAGGTTTTTTTCTAATTAAACAACGCTTTAAGAGTACACTAAATAATAATGGATCAGTTTTCATATATAGCTAATGGCGATGTGGCTGCAATAGAATCGCTTTACCAACAATATCTTCAAAATCCCGAATCTGTTGACGTAAGCTGGCAGAATTTCTTTAAAGGATTTGAGTTTTCAAAGGCATGGGGAACAAATGGACAACCATCAGCAAGTGTTGGATCTACTGACTCAGAGAAAGAAAGGATTTTTAAGGAACGTGAAGTCGTTCACTTGATTCGTGGATACAGATCTCGCGGTCACATGATGTCCAAAATTGACCCACTCTATTCTGTCAGAAAATACAATGCTAATCTAGATTTGTCATTTTTCCATTTGTCTGAAAAAGATTTAGATACTGTTTTTGAAGCAGGCGTGGAGGTTTTTGGAAGACCAGCTACATTAAGAGAAATTGAAACTTCGCTAAGAACCATTTATGGTGGTAAAATAGGTTTTGAATATCTATTTATTAGAGACAGTAAAATAAAGAATTGGTTCAGAACAAAAATAGAAAAGGAGTATTTGACATACAACCCATCTTTTGATCAGAAAAAGAGAATTCTAAAAAAAATAAATCAAGCCGTTGCCTTCGAAAACTTTCTTCATACCAAGTTTTTAGGAAAAAAGAGATTTTCTTTAGAAGGTGGTGAGTCTGCTATTGCTGGTTTGGATGCCGCCATCCTAAAAGGAGCCGAACTCGGCGTAGAGGAAGTGGTCATTGGAATGGCTCACCGTGGACGT
Source organism: Lacihabitans sp. CS3-21 (assembly GCF_024343675.1). Taxonomy (GTDB): domain Bacteria; phylum Bacteroidota; class Bacteroidia; order Cytophagales; family Spirosomataceae; genus Leadbetterella. The sequence goes on along the minus strand of NZ_RJUD01000113.1, from coordinate 6,855 downwards.
TTGAACGTATTAACAAACATCATGCAGAAGCCTTATGATCAGGTTTTTAATGAGTTTGAAGAAAATGTCCCGACTTTAGAGTTCAGTGACGGTGATGTTAAATACCACATGGGTTATTCAAGCCAAATTGAAACGCCTGGTGGAAAAAGAGTTTCTATGAAGCTCATGGCCAATCCATCACATTTAGAAACCGTTGACCCTGTTGTTCTAGGATATGCGAGAGCAAGAGCAGATGCTCACTTTGAAAGTCAGGGCCTTAAGCCAAATGAGTTTGCAGATATTTATGACAAAATCCTCCCTATTATTATTCACGGAGATGCATCCCTGGCAGGTCAAGGCATTGTGTATGAAATAGCTCAAATGTCTAATTTGCCGGGTTATTATGTAGGTGGAGCCATACATTTCATTATCAATAACCAAATTGGTTTCACAACTGATAATGCAGATGCTCGTTCCACGCTATATTGTTCAGATGTAGCTAAAATGTTGGACACACCTATTTTCCACGTAAATGGGGATGACCCAGAAGCGGTTGTTTATGCCATGGAATTGGCTTTGGAGTTCAGAAAAGAGTTCAACAAGGATGTTTTTGTGGACATGATTTGTTATCGTAAGCATGGCCACAACGAAGCTGACGAACCCCGTTTTACGCAGCCAGGAATGTATGAACTTATCAGCAAGCATCAAACGCCAAGAGAGATATACATTGACAAGCTAAAAGCCGACGGAACCATAAACGAAGAGGATGCTAAGAAGATAAAAGCTCAATTCGACGATAATCTTCAAGATATCCTATCTAAAGTAAAACAAAACCAATTGCCTTATCAGCTACCCAAGCTTGAGAGAGATTGGGCGAAATTGAGAAGGTCAACAGTTGAGGACTTTGAAGCTTCGCCAAAAACTGGTATCTCCAAAGAATTATTGGAACAAGTTGGTAATGTCCTTTCCACAGTACCTGAGGGCTTTACACCAATCAAACAAATTGAGAAAGTATTAGAAGAGCGTAAGGATATTTTTGCAGGTAAAAAGCCATTCAACTGGGCAGCCGCAGAATTAATGGCTTTTGGGTCCTTGTTACAGCAAGGCAACTGGGTGCGTATGACCGGTCAGGATGTGCAAAGAGGTACTTTTTCGCACAGACATGCGATTCTACATGATATAAAAACCTATAGAAAGTATAACAACCTAGCCAACATCAGTCCTGATCAAGGTAAATTCGAAATTTACAATTCGTTCTTGTCTGAATATGCTGTTATGGGTTTTGAGTATGGCTATGCTCTAGCAAATCCGAGTGCCTTGGTTATCTGGGAAGCCCAGTTTGGTGACTTTGCCAATGGAGCTCAAATCATGATAGATCAATTTTTGGTTGCTGCCGAATCTAAATGGAATTCGATGAACGGTCTGGTTTTGCTTCTGCCTCATGGCTATGAAGGTCAAGGTCCAGAACACTCAAATGCCCGTCCTGAAAGATTCCTTCAGTTAGCTGCCGAATACAATATTTATGTTTGTAATTGTACTTCTCCAGCCAACTTTTTCCACATGTTGAGGAGGCAAGTTTCGCTTCCTTTCCGTAAGCCATGTGTTCACATGTCTCCTAAGTCAATGTTGAGACACCCAATGGCCATATCTGAAATGAGTGAGTTTCTTGAAAACACAAGTTTCAAAGAAGTTATTCCTGACGATACCAAGGAACCTAATAAAGTAAGAAGAGTGTTGCTGTGTAGTGGAAAGGTTTTCTATGATTTACAAAAAAGAAAACTTGACGAAAACAGAGAAGATATTGCGATAGTGAGAGTAGAGCAGCTGTATCCATTCCCGAAAACACAAATCGAGAATGAGCTTGCCAAATATCCAAACGCAGAAAAAGTGTGGGTTCAAGAAGAACCATTAAATATGGGATATTGGTCATTTATTATCAGAGAATTCCCTGGTGGTATAGACGACGTGATTTCTAGAAAACTAAGTGCTTCTCCAGCTACTGGATACACTAAAAATCACAATGATATTCAAAGTAAAATTTTAGAAAAAGCATTCCAATTGAATTAATTATGGCTATTGACATGAAAGTGCCTTCAGTGGGCGAATCCGTAACAGAAGTTACAATCGCTGCTTGGGTAAAAAAAGATGGTGATTTTGTGAAAATGGATGAGGTGATTTGCGAGTTAGAGTCAGACAAGGCGACTTTCGAACTCCCAGCCGAAGCAGACGGAATCCTCAGAATTATAGGTAAAGAAGGAGAAACTCTCCAAATAGGTGCGGCAATTTGCTCCATTGAGCCACAAAGTGCAGGTGTTACAACGCCAGAGCCAACTCCCTTAGAGGCAGCTCCGGTGGTTGCAGAAACTGTTTTGCCTGTGTTTGAACAAAAAACCGAAACCTTGGATATAAAAGTACCAACGGTTGGCGAGTCTATCACAGAGGTGACTATTGCAAGTTGGTTGAAAAAGACAGGTGACACCGTAGGTTTGGATGAGATTATATGTGAGTTAGAATCAGACAAAGCTACTTTCGAACTACCATCACCTTTTGCAGGGGTGCTAACGATAAAAGCAGAGGAAGGAAGCGTAGTTCCGATTGGAGGTGTTTTGGCAGCTGTTAGCCTTGGAGGATCCGTGTCGACGCCTGCTCCTGCACCAGCGGCCAATGCAAGTAATACTCCTGCGGCAGTGGCCCCAGTTGGAGGAACTTATGCAGAAGGGCATCCGTCACCAGCGGCCGCCAAAGTAATGTCTGAAAAAGGACTATCAGCTGAGCAAGTACAAGGTTCGGGAGTTGGAGGTAGAATTACCAAAGACGATGCCTTAAAAGCAACACCAGCTCCAGTGGCAGCTGCACTAGCTCCAGTAGCAAAAGCAGAAGTGGCGGAGAGTGCTCCGAAAGCGGAAAGAGGCACCAGAAGAGAGAAAATGAGTTCGCTTCGCAAAACCATCGCCAGAAGATTGGTAGCGGTGAAAAACGAAACGGCTATGCTGACTACTTTCAACGAAGTGGATATGAAGCCAATCATGGATCTCAGAAAACAATACAAAGATAAATTCAAAGATACGCACGGGGTGGGACTTGGCTTTATGTCATTCTTTACAAAGGCTTGTTCAATCGCCTTGTTAGAATTTCCTGCTGTAAATGCCTTCATAGATGGTGAAGAAATAGTTTTCAATGAATTTACAGATATTTCTATAGCGGTTTCTGCCCCAAGAGGTTTGGTAGTGCCTGTTATACGAAATGCTGAAAAAATGTCTTTTGCTCAAATAGAGAGTGATGTTATGAGATTGGCCTTGAAAGCCAGAGACAATAAGTTGACAGTAGACGAAATGACTGGAGGAACTTTTACCATTACCAATGGTGGAATATTTGGTTCTATGCTTTCTACGCCCATTATCAATGCTCCGCAATCGGCAATATTGGGTATGCACAACATCGTTGAGCGTCCAGTAGCAATCAATGGTTCGGTTGAAATCAGACCAATCATGTATGTGGCTCTATCTTATGACCACCGTACGATTGACGGCAAAGATTCTGTAGGATTTTTGGTAAGAGTAAAACAATTGCTAGAAGATCCAATGAGAATGCTTCTTCAGGTGTAAAATAATGAATAGGCATCTTCGTGATGCCTTTTTCGTGAATATATTAAGTTATAATAGTTTAAATTTATTCAAATTGTTCCTTATAACAGCCAGCATTGTTTGAACACAATCAAAATTCTACTTAGGAGAATTTTTAAATTTAACTTAAATGATTACAGAATTTTGAGTGTGTGAGTTTGCTGGACGGTCCGCCGCCGCGGTGCAGTTTTTTTTGCTTCGTTTTTTTTTGAAAAAAAATGAAGGCCCAGGCGGCAGCCGACACAAAGAATATAAATTGTATTCAACAAGGACTAAAAAAATATTATAATATGCAATACGACGTAGTAGTAATCGGATCAGGCCCAGGAGGATATGTGGCTGCCATTAGATGCTCGCAGTTGGGATTCAAAACTGCCATTATTGAAAAATATAACGCCATGGGCGGAACCTGTCTCAACGTAGGCTGTATTCCTTCCAAAGCCCTGCTTGACTCTTCGGAGCATTATTACAATGCTGTAAATCACTTTGAAGAACACGGTATCACTACAGGCAAAGTTAAGGCCGATCTTTCGAAAATGATTGAAAGAAAAGGCGGCGTGGTGAAGAAAATGAACGATGGTATCACTTATTTGATGAAAAAAAATAAGATTGATGTAAAAAATGGTTTTGGTTCTTTTGTGGACAAAAACACCATAAAAATTGCCAAAGAAGATGGTTCTGAAGAACAAATTACTGGCAAAAACATCATCATTGCTACAGGTTCTAAGCCTACCATTTTGCCTTTCATGAATTATGACAAAACCAGAATCATCACTTCTACCGAAGCCTTGAAACTACATGAACTGCCTAAGCATTTGGTGGTAATTGGTGCAGGTGTAATTGGTGCTGAGTTGGGTTCGGTTTATGCTAGATTGGGTTCAAAAGTAACTTTTGTGGAGTTTGCAGATGGCATGATACCTACTATGGACAAAACCATGGGCAAGGAATTGCAGAAATCTATCAAGAAACTTGGAGCAGATTTTTATTTCAATACCAAAGTGAGTTTGATTGAAAATCTGGGCAAAGAGGTTAAAATTACGGCTGAAGACAAAGACGGCAAAAAAGTTGAGATTTTAGGAGATTATTGTTTGGTAAGTATTGGCAGAAGACCTTACATCGATAACCTAAACTTAGAAGCCGTAGGTGTGGCAACAGACAGGGGCAAGGTATTGGTGGACGATCATACCTTACAAACGAATGTTCCAAACATTTACGCAATTGGAGATGTCATTAGAGGGGCCATGTTGGCCCATAAAGCGGAGGAAGAAGGTGTATTTGTAGCCGAAACCATTGCTGGACAAAAGCCTCATGTAAACTATAATCTTATTCCTGGCGTGGTGTACACTTGGCCAGAAGTAGCGGCGGTGGGTAAAACTGAGGAAGAATTGAAACAAGCTGGCGTTGCATATAAAGCAGGTTCGTTCCCCTTCAAAGCCTTGGGCAGAGCCACTGCCAGCGGAGATGTGGACGGTTTAGTAAAAGTTTTGGCCGATAAAAATACAGACGAAATCTTGGGTGTTCACATGATAGGAGCAAGAGCGGCCGACATGATTGGCGAAGCCGTTACGGCCATGGAGTTCAGAGCCTCAGCAGAAGATATCTCCAGAATTTCTCACGCTCACCCGACCTACCTAGAAGCCATGAAAGAAGCATGTTTGGCAGCTACCGAGAATAGGGCGATTCATTCGTAAACTTATTTAATTTTTTATATTCGGAAAATCCAGCTTTGGCTGGATTTTTTGGTTTTGGAGGTTTTTAGATAGTATATCAAAAGAGTTGCTAACCCCAATCCTACAACAAATACCTATTTTTTTGTAAAAAAATGTGATTTTTTGAAAGGTGTTGCGTCTTAATGAGATTCAATCAAAATCCTTAAATGAATCACCATGACAACATTAGCATGGTTAAGTTCCAATTCTATTGGTGAAGACAGAATTTACCATAAATGGGAAATCTACATGATGAAATATGGTAAATTTTTTAGGCTTAAGCAATCCTATTTTTTCAAGAAATGGAACTCCATAAAAGTAGAATTCTATTCATATAAAGCTTATAAGCAAGAGAATAACCTAAATTTAGTTCCATTAATCCCGAAAACTATCGGGAAAGGGGCATACCTAATGGGTGCTTCTAGATTGCCATATATTTCACCCGCAACGCTAACCAAAAGAATAAGTGAAATTATCATCAAATTCAATCAGTCTGTCTTTTCTACCAACAATACCTGCGAAATTGAAGTAGGGAGCATTTTCATTGGAGACAAAATTAACAATTCGAAAAGTTCACTGTATAGGTTGATTTGGATTAAGCATCCTTTGAAAAGAAAATTAGAAAAATTAGCAGTTTTAATTTGGGTGATAGTTGAACCAACAAAACTCTGTGAAAAGTTATTGGATACTTCACGATTTCACTCCCCAAAACTATTTTTACTGACAGGCTAAATCACGGAAAATACCTTACAGATAAAGAAATACACAATTTAGAATTCGAACACCAACTATATAAAGCATATGAGTAACACAATTGGAACACACTTGAAATGGCCTGATCTACAGCCGTTCGCAGATTTCAGCAGTTTTCACCACCACTTTACCCACTAAAAAATGAAAATGCTAAAACCACTTTTTGATTTTCTTAAAAAAGAAATTCTAAAAATTCCGTCCTTTCAAAGGAGAATGGTCTGGAGCAGTTCGATGATTCGGCTATGCTTTTCCCTTTTCTTCACCAGCCTTACCGCTACCGCACAACAATACCCTGTAGACTGCCGCATAAGCATTATTCCACCTTATGCCAACCGTTTCTACGACTACCAGAATAGTCCACAGCGTTTTAAGGTGACGTTGTTGTTGAGAGACAACACCAAACCCACCCTCGATGTGGTGCTACAGATACGCCTCAAAGGGCCGGGCCTTGTCATTGAAAATCCTGGAGATTTTTTTACGGCCCAACCCATTACGCTTAGCCCGGGACGGCCCCAGACGCTTTCTGGCCTCGAGCTGAGCGACAATTTTAGCCCTGCCAACCTCGAAACACAAGGCATAGAGCTGGCCGACTTGTTTACTGGAGTAGGCTTGCCGCCAGGACCTTACGAGTGGGAAGTACGAGCCTTTGAGCTGTACCGCGACAGGCAGGTATCCAACACGGCCAGTTTCAGAATGAACCTGGCACTCAATTACCCACCCTTGCTCAACCAACCCACAAACAATGCCCAGCTGGGGCCTACCCAGCCGCAGAGCCTCAACTTCAGTTGGAT
>NZ_RJUD01000112.1 GCF_024343675.1 Lacihabitans sp. CS3-21 | reverse complement strand
TGGTAATCAACCAGCCAACTCCAACAATCGTTAACGTGCCAAATGCTACAGTCATTTTAGGTTCCAAATTGGTTTTGAAGCTTTCTGGCAAATAGGTTTGAAGGGATAAATAAGCGATTACGACCACTCCTACCAAAGTTCCTCCAATAGCGGCCACCTTTCCAGCATTTTTCACCAAAAAACCCAGCAAAAATATACCCAACATGCCTCCTGCGAATATTCCAGAGAGTTTCCACCAAATATCTAAAATACTTTTGGCTCCTATCATGGCTATTCCGAAACTGATTCCCAGCAAACCAAAACAAACTGTAGCAATTCTTAAAACTTTGAGTTGCTGTAAATCATTTAAGTTTTTATGGAAATATCGTGTGTAAAAATCCTTCAAAAAAACTGTGGCCGAGCTGTTCATACTGCTGCTCATGGTACTCATGGCTGCTGAAAGTAAAGCCGCCATCAACAATCCCAAAAGACCCGTCGGGATTTTGGTTTTGATAAAATGAGGCAAAACTCTGTCACCATAATCTGCTGGTTGTAAATCAGTAAATGCTATACTTTTTTCGATAGAAACCAATTCTTTCAAACTTTGAATTTGCTCAGGAAAGTGCTGATAATAAACAAACAAAGCAGTACCTACGAAGAAAAACAAGAACGAAACTGGCACATAATAAATCACACATTGCCAAATGCTTTTCTGTGCGTCTTTGGTATTTTGAGCAGTGTGGTAGCGTTGAATGTAGTTTTGATCCACTCCGAAATTAACCAAGTTTATAAAAAATCCATACACAAAAACCACCCAAAACGAACTTTGAGTAAAATCTGGCTTAAAGGAACCTAGGCTAAATTTGTCTTTTGCAAGTCCCTCATTTACAATTGTTTGAATATCAATGGCATACAAAATTATTCCTAAAATAAGTAACGCTCCCATAGTTTTCAGAACGGCTTGTACCACTTCCGTCCAAATAACTGCTTCCATCCCTCCAAAAACGGTATAAACAATCACACAAACACCCGAAAAAACGATAATCAAAGGTATTTCAAAACCTGTCAAAGCATTGATAGCGATGGCAATTGCATAAAAAATGGTTCCCATTCTTGCCAATTGTGTAAGGATAAAACAGAGCATGACATAACTTCTTGCCCAAGACCCAAAACGTTTTTCGAGATGTGTATATGCACTGATTTCACCAGAATTTCGATAAAAACTTACGAAAAACTTGGAAGAGAAATAAGCCGCAAAAGGCATTGAAATACTAAATACGAAGGGATTCCAGTTGCTTCCGAATGATTTTCCAGGATCGCCCAAAAAAGTTATTGCACTTAAAAAAGTAGCGTAAAAACTCATACCAATCGCCCAACCTGGAATGGTGCTGGAGGCTGTGGTAAATTGAGCTGTACTCTTGTTTTTTCTAGAAAAATATACACCAATACCCACCATGGCAAGCAGATAAAGTACAATTATGGAAATGTCTAAGAGGGCCATTTTTTATTTTTATAGGGTTGAATATTAAATTTGGGTTTGTCTTCGACTCATTTCGGCAAGCTCAATGGCCATCGCTAAGACAACGCATTGGACACTGAGCGGAGGCGAAGTGCCGTTTTTGTCTTCGACTCCGCTCAGACAACAGAATCAAATGTCGCCACGGTCACTGAGCGGAGCCGAAGTGACGTTTTTGTCTTCGACTCCGCTCAGACAACAGAATCAAATGTCGCCACGGTCACTGAGCGGAGCCGAAGTGACGTTTTTGTCTTCGACTCCGCTCAGACAACAGAATCAAATGTCGCCACGGTCACTGAGCGGAGCCGAAGTGACGTTTTTGTCTTCGACTCCGCTCAGACAACAGAATCAAATGTCGCCACGGTCACTGAGCGGAGCCGAAGTGACGTTTTTGTCTTCGACTCCGCTCAGACAACGAAGTCGCGTATCTCTTAGGACACTGAGCGGAGCCGAAGTGCCGTTTTTGTCATCGACTCCGCTCAAACAACGAAGTCGCGTATCTCTTCGGACACTGAGCGGAGCCGAAGTGCCGTCATTTCACATCCAGCACCACATATCTCACTTTCTTTCGTTTCCAAGTGTAAGTTATATGCACTTTGCCATCTGACGTTTGAATCACTGCTGGATATGAAAATTCCATTTTAGGCTCATTTTCTAAAACCACAAACGGTTTCCATTCTTTCCCATCATCTGAAATCGCAACATTTAATGGAGACCGTTTTCCGCCCCACAGTTCTTCACTTTTGCCAACATGATTGTAAACCAACAATTGTCGGCCATCTTTAAGGGTAACTGCATCTGTTCCCGAATTTGGATTTGGCAATGAAATGGGCTTCAATGACGACCAAGTCTTTCCATTATCTTTTGAAAAAGCTTCTAGAATATAGCTATTCTTACTTCTACACAGGATCTGCAGTTGGCCGTCTTCTGTAAACAAAATGCTCGGTTGGATAGCCGAAAACTCTTTACCATCATTTATGGCAGCAGTTTTTGTCCAAGTTTTGCCTGCATCTTTGGTCATTTCAAAATGTACCCGCCAGCCATTATCCTCAGAACTTGTGGGACATAGTAAAGTACCATCGCTCAAAAGCTCAGGTTTGTTTTTTATCGGCCCATAGATTCCATCAGGCAGTTTTTCAGCTGCCGACCAAGTCTTTCCTCCATCAAAAGACCTTTTTATCATTCCCCACCAAGTAGATGGACTCGGGCCCACTTTATAAAACAATATCAATTCCGCTCCAGGCATTTGAAACAAAACGGGATTCCAAGTCGGATATCTTTTCTTCGGGCTTTCCACCCCATTGGCTACTTCAACTGGTGCAGTCCATTTGCCATTTTCTATTCTACTCACCCAAATACCCACATCTGGGTCTCTTTCTGCTGTTCCGCCAAACCATGCTGCAACTATTCCAGAAGGGGTTTCGGCCAACGTAGATGCATGGCAAGAAGGGAAAGGAGCATTTTCGTAAATAAATTCGGATTTGATAATGGGGCTTTGGGCGAAGGAAGCTTGGATTCCAATCAGGAAAATTATTATTTTCTTCATCATTTATATTGGGTTGAAAACTTTAAGATTTAAATCTAAATAAAAATAACCTTTGATGGAAATTTAGCATGTTTTTTAATTCATTATTTCGATTAACAATGAGAGCTCTTATTTGCCTTAATCAGACTATGACCATAATAAATAGATTAATTCAGGAGTTTAATTTGCCATATTTCTAAAATAATCATTTCATTTTTTTCTCGGATGATAATATTATCTCCAAAAAAATGCTTAATTTTTCCAATCAAAATATGCCAAGACCAAACCTATGATGAAGATTTTCAAATTACTCTTTAACTTTTTCCTCCTTTTTTCCTTAAACCTAAAAGCTCAGAATGTCGTTTGGCAGGAAAACGACTATTTTATGATTGAATCGGGCGAGATTCAAAAATATGCTTTACCTGAAAATAAAAAATCGACTTTTGTAGATAAAGCTAACCTAACTCCCAAAAATTCGAATAGCCCAATTGAACCCAAAAGCTTTGCTTTTTCGGAAGACGGAAACAAAATTTTGATTTTTACCAATACCCAGAGAGTTTGGAGACAAGAAACCAGAGGTGATTATTGGATTTTGGACCTTAAAACAAAGGCTATAACGCAGTTGGGAAAAGCACGACCTGCTTCTTCACTGATGTTTGCCAAGCTGTCACCCAACGGCCAAATGGCAGCTTATGTGAGCGAAAGAAACTTGTACATAGAAGACCTTAAAACACAAAAAATAAGCCCACTCACGCAAACCAAAGGCAAAATAATCAATGGCACTTTTGACTGGGCTTATGAGGAAGAGTTCGACTGCCGAGATGGATTCAGATGGAGTCCAGACAGCAAAAGCATCGCTTATTGGCAGATAGATGCCACCAAAATCAAGGATTTTTTGATGATCAACAATACCGATGAAATTTATGCTAAAAACATACCCGTAGAATATCCAAAAGTAGGCGAAAGTCCATCGGCTTGTAAAGTCGGTGTGGTCAATATTGCTACCAAAAAAACGATTTGGATGAACGTGCCGGGCGATCCGCAGCAACATTATATTCCAAGAATGGAATGGGCCAACAATGCTGATGAGCTGATTATTCAACAGCTCAACCGAAAACAAAATGAAAGCAAATTGATGTATTGCAACGCCAAAACAGGTGTATCTAGGACATTTTACCAAGAAAAAGACGCCGCTTGGATAGATGTAAGAAACAGCTGGAGCTATGGAAATATTGAAGGTTGGGATTGGGTAGAAAACGGCAAATCTTTTATTTGGGTAAGTGAAAAAGATGGCTGGAGGCACATTTATAAGGTTTCGAGAGATGGGAAAAATGAAACTTTGCTAACCGAAGGAAAATATGACATCCAGAAAATCCTGAACGTGGATATCGCAAATGATTTTATCTACTTCATGGCTTCACCCGAAAATGCCACTCAATCGTATCTTTACAGAACAAAAATCAGCCAAGTAAACAAAGCCGAAAAAGTTAGCCCAGCTGAACTCAGCGGAACGCACAATTACAGGATTTCGGACAATGGAAAATATGCCTTTCATAATTTTTCCAATTATTTCACGCCAAGAGTATCAGAAATAATCGCTTTACCTTCTGGAAAACCGATAGATGAAGCCAAGTCTATTTTGACCAATCAAAAACCTCAAAAAAAGGATGTGGAGTTTTTTCAAGTAACCACCACAGATGGCACCACCATGGACGGTTTTATCGCAAAACCTCAGAATTTTGATCCAAAAAAGAAATATCCCATCGTGTTTTATGTTTATTCCGAGCCTGCAGGAGTGGTGGTAACGGACGTTTATGGAGTGGATAGAAACAGACTTTACACAGGAGATATGGCAGCTGATGGCTATATCTATGCGGCTCTGGATGGCAGAGGTACTCCAGCACCCAAAGGTAGAGATTGGAGAAAATCGATTTACAGAAAAGTAGGCATAGTCAACATCAGAGACCAAGCCATGGGAGCTTTGGCGATGTTCAAAAAATACGATTTCATTGACACTTCTCGCGTAGCCATTTGGGGCTGGAGTGGTGGCGGATCTGCTACTTTAAACTGTCTTTTCCAGTACCCTGAAATTTACAAAACGGGCATTTCGATAGCCGCTGTGGCCAACCAACTCACCTACGACAACATTTACCAAGAAAGATACATGGGCCTACCGCAGGAGAACAAAGAAGATTTTGTAAATGGATCTCCAATGCATTTTGTAAAGAATTTTAGAGGAAATCTGCTGTACATACATGGAACAGGTGACGACAATGTGCATTACCAAAATGCCGAATTGCTGATAAACGAAATGATAAAATACAACAAGCAGTTCCAGTTTATGCCCTACCCCAACCGAAGCCATGGCATTTACGAAGGCGAAGGCACCACATTACATCTTTCTACGCTATATACTAAATATTTGAAGGAGCATTGTGCGGCTGGGGGGAGGTGAAGGTTTTTGGTGTCAGTTATATTAGTAGTAACAAACTAAAAATCAGCTATTTCGCTTATCAATAGTTGGGAGCAAAATTATTTGAGCAGTTTTAACTAAATCAAATTTTGCGTCACAGGTTATTAATGGGATATTAGAAATTTGGGCAGTTGCTGCAATAATAGAGTCCATCAGCTTCATTTTGGTTGATAATCTAATTTTTATTGCAAATTCTCGGATTTCTTCATTTATTCGAATAATAAAAAGAGTCGATAGAAATAGTTAAAGTTCCTTTCTTTGGCTTTTGGTAAAATTAGAGTTGCACTGGATTTCCATTTCAGTTATTTCCGAAATGTAGATATCTTTATTTTCGGTTAATTCTAATTCTAATCTTTCCCCTCTTAGGAAATTAATAAGTGTGTTGGTATCTAAAATTATCGCCCTTTCATTCATTATCTCAAATCTTCTTGAAATTTTAGGCTATCCCCTTTAAAAGGAAATTTACCAATAAAATCTTGCGGTTTTAAAGTTTTTTTATCTTTTTGAAGATTTTTGAACACCGCCTCAATTTCTGCTTTTATTGCATTCGCTGGTATTTTTACGGTCATTTTCTTGTTGTTTTTTAACAAATATAAAAACATCTGATTGGATTTCAAAGAATTATCGGAACATCTGGAAACCAGTTTTGAGGCAAAGTATATCAACTTTTGAACTAAATAGATTGACCAAATAGCTTGACTAAGTTTGGAAAATAAACTAGAGGAGATACAAATTTATAATAAGGACTTATCATTTACGGGGCAAATAATCGGTCTGAAAACCGAAATACACTCGTGCTAAGTCAGAAGACTAAGCACAGCGGAGTTCAAATGTTGAAAATGACTTTTGGAATAATATTGATTAATATTATAGGTCTGTAGGCCGAAATAAACTCGTGCTGAGTCAGAAGACTGAGCACAGCTGGGAAAAATTAACTCCTTAGGTAGTCAATCTGCGAAACTAGACCATAAGTGAAAGCTATTTATCGATTTTCCACCAAAAATCGCTAATTTTGCGGAAAATTTGATTTAAAAAACGCAATGGCAGAGTACAGACACCGAGAGATAGAAAAAAAATGGCAACAATATTGGGAAAACAACCACACCAACAAAGTTGAAATAGACACCACAAAACCTAAATGCTACGTGCTGGATATGTTTCCGTATCCGTCTGGGGCAGGTTTGCATGTGGGTCATCCGCTCGGATATATCGCCTCTGACATTTATAGCAGATACAAAAAACTCCAGGGCTTCAATGTTTTGCACCCCATGGGTTTTGACTCATTTGGTTTGCCTGCCGAGCAGTATGCCATCCAAACTGGGCAACATCCAGCCATTACGACAGAGAAAAACATCGCAACTTATATTGGCCAGTTAAAAAACATCGGTTTTTGCTACGATTGGTCACGTGAAGTCCGTACTTCTGACCCTGCTTACTACAAATGGACGCAGTGGATTTTCATGGAATTGTTTAATGCTTGGTACAACAAAGAGTCTGACAAAGCCGAAAATGTGGCTACTTTGTACGATTTGTTTGCCAAAGGCGGCTCAAACGCAGCGAAAGCTGTTTGCGACGAAGAATTGCCAGAGTTTACAGCCGAAGAATGGAATTCTTGGTCGAAAGAAAAACAATATGAGGTCTCGTTAAACTACCGTTTGACCTATTTGGCAGAGTCTGTGGTCAATTTCTGTCCAGAATTGGGCATGGTATTGTCTAACGACGAAGTAAAAGACGGTGTTTCGGAGCGTGGTGGTTATCCGGTGATTCAGAAAAAAATGAGTCAGTGGATGATGCGTATCACGGCTTATTGCGACAGATTGATTTCTGGTTTGGATACCATCGACTGGTCGGAATCTTTGAAAGACCAGCAACGCAACTGGATTGGAAAATCCAACGGAGCTTCAGTGAAATTCGAGGTAGAAAATTCGGACAAAAAAATTGAAGTTTTCACGACCAGAATTGACACCATTTATGGCGTTTCGTTCCTTGTTTTGGCTCCAGAACACGAATGGGTGGCCGATTTGACCACTTCCGAGCAAAAAGGAAGCATTGAAGAATACATCCTAGAAACACAAAAACGCTCTGAATTGGACCGTATGTCTGATGTCAAGAAAGTTTCGGGTGCATTTACGGGTACGTACTGCATCAATCCATTCAATGGCGAGCGGGTGCCGATTTGGATTGCCGATTACGTTTTGGCGGGCTACGGAACTGGTGCCGTAATGGGCGTACCATCAGGCGATCAACGTGACTGGAACTTTGCAACGCATTTCAGCTTGCCTATCATCCCGATTTTGGACGCTCAAGCAGACATCGAAACACAAGCAGATGCCACTAAAGAAGGAAAATATATCAATTCGGGCATGATTAATGGCCTGAATTACAAAGAAGCCACTGCCAAATTGGTGGCTTATTTGGAAGAAAATAAAATTGGTAGAGGAAAGATAAATTACCGTTTGCGTGATGCCGTTTTTGCTCGTCAACGTTATTGGGGAGAGCCAGTTCCTGTTTATTTCAAACCGAATGCAGAGGGAACGCTTGTGCCTCATTTGGTAGATAAAAAGGATTTGCCATTGATTTTGCCTGAAATCGATAAATATCAACCGACCGAAACAGGCGAACCGCCACTAGGAAGAGCCAAAGATTGGACTTACACTCCAGAAGGTTCAAGCGAAGCTTATCCATTAGAAATGAGCACCATGCCGGGTTGGGCAGGAAGTAGCTGGTATTGGTACCGCTACATGGATGCCAACAACGACACCGATTTTGCCTCAAAAGAAGCTTTGGATTATTGGCAAGACATTGACCTGTATTTGGGCGGAACCGAACACGCCACTGGTCACCTTTTGTATAGCCGTTTCTGGAACAAAGTTTTGAAAGATTTGGGCTATGTACAACAAGAGGAATTTGCTAAAAAATTGATCAATCAGGGGATGATTCAGGGCCGTAGTAACTTTGTTTACAGAGTTAAAGATGCCGAAAAACCGACTTTTGTGTCATTTGGATTGAAAGATCAATACGAAACTGTAAAACTTCATGTGGATGTAAACATCGTTGAGGCGGACGTTTTGGATTTGGAAAAATTCAAAACTACCAGAAACGATATTGGCGATGACCCACAATTCATCCTAGAGGACAGCAAATATATTTGCGGTTCTGAGGTTGAAAAAATGTCAAAATCCAAGTTCAATGTGGTGAATCCTGATACTTTGGTAGAAAGATACGGAGCTGACACTTTGCGTTTGTATGAGATGTTTTTGGGGCCTTTGACAGAGTCTAAACCTTGGGATACGCGTGGAATTGAAGGAACATATAGATTCTTAAGGAAATTCTGGCGTTTGTTTTTCGATCAAAACGGAAATCCGATTTTCAAAGACGAAGAGCCTACCAAAGACGAACTTAAATCTTTGCACAAAACCATCAAAAAAGTAGCCGAAGATGTGGAGAATTTCTCTTTCAATACTTCTGTGAGCTCATTTATGATTTGTGTGAACGAATTGACTGACCTAAAATGCCACAAATTGGCTATTTTGAAGGATTTATTGATAACGATTTCTCCTTATGCTCCACATATTGCAGAAGAACTTTGGGAGCAAATTGGAGAGAAAGAGAGTATCACCAAAACCACTTTCCCAACATTTAATCCAGCTTATTTAGTGGAGGACAGTTTTGAATATCCTATCCAAATCAATGGAAAAGTGAGGGTAAATATAAACTTCCCAGCAGACATGCCGAAAGAAGATATCGAGAGGCAGGTATTGGCCAACGAGCAGGTTATCAAATGGATGGAAGGCAAAGAATTGAAAAAAATCATTGTGGTGCCGAAGCGTATTGTGAATGTGGTGGTTTAATTATATGAATACAAATTATATTGATTAGCACAGAATTTTAATATTTGAGCCTGGGGATAAATAGTCCTCAGGCTTTTTAATTTTCATTTCAACTAATTATCGGAATGGCAAAAAACCTTTAGAACTATTCAATTTCCCAATAAATTGTTTTAAATTCCAATAATTAGGAACAAAATTTGTTAATAGATAGTAAACTATGTTCGTTTTAATGAAAAAAATTATTGTTCTTCTTTTTATAAGTTTCAATGCTTTTGCACAACATCCTGATTGGCTCATGGCCGACAGCAATGATGTATACACCTCCTTTAAATATGTCAAATATGACTCATTGAAATTGGAATTATCACAACCTGATAATCAATATTTTATAAAAGAATTTGATAAAAAATTTGGTGCTAATTTTAATAAAAAAGTACAATATGAACTTCTGTTGACAGCCAATATCGACCAATTGGAGATGGATTTGTATGATCAAAGAAAAGCTCAATTGGATTTTTTGAAAAATTCTAAAGCATCTAAATTCCTTGCGGACCATTTGGAAAAAGAAATTAAATACAACTATTGGCATTTGATTTTTGCTTATCCCATTGAAAGAGGAAACCAAGACCAACAATTGAAAAGAGTAATTTCTTTACCTTCTGTTGTCATTTCTGGTCTCAAAGCTGACTTTTTTAAAGATCAAAATCTTATTCATGTAAGAACATTTAGAAGTTTATTGATGAATTACCTCACTTATAAAAATTCTGAAGAAAAGGATTTCGTTAAATATGCCAACCAATTGCAATCAATCAACGACAAAGCCGAATATGCTTCAAAGACCTTTAGCGGGGATATTTTGGATTATGCCTTGGCTCAGTTATTGATCAATAACAAAAAAAATTTGGCGGTAAGAACCACACGAAACATAGCAAAAAATATCAAAAATAATGATGTGAGGTATATTTTTGAAAGTAAGTTTATAAATGAGGTTATAGCGATAGAGGCAATTGCCGTAGCTCAAAAAAAAGAAGAAGATGCAAAATCTGCCAAAAAATCTGCTGTTCAATTTAACGATTTAGAAGGAAAACAATTCGATTTTAGCAAATATGTTGGCAAAGTAGTTTATGTAGATTTTTGGGCAAGCTGGTGTGGCCCATGCAAAGCTGAGTTCCCACATTCAAAAACCATGCATGAAGGTTTATCAGAAGCCGACAAAAAGAAAATAGTCTTTCTTTATATTTCCATTGATGATACAGAGGAAAAATGGAAAAACGGAATAGAATCTAATGACTTAGGCGATTTTGTAAATGGCTGGGTAAGCCCTGAATGGTCGGCCAAAGTATCACAGCAATATATGATTCGTACCATACCTCGCTATATGATTATTGACAAAACTGGCAAAATAGTTAGTCAAGACGCCAAAAGGCCGAGTAATCCAGATACTCTTGGTCAATTGCTTGAACTTGCAAAATAATTAGAAGCTTTAGGATTAAGAATAGTAAAAATTTAATAATTTTGAATCAATAACGATTTCTATTCGTTTTATTTAAAAGAATCAAATAAGAGAATGTTTAAGTTCATATTTTTAATATTGCTATTGTTGGTGTTTGTTGCACCCTTACGAAGATTTTTGTTTTGGCTTATAGTTGGAAGACAAATAGTTAAAGAACAAAAAAAATATCAACAACCTACTGCACCTATACGTCCGGAAGGTGAAATAAAAGTAGATTACAAACCTAACAGAAATGACCGTCCAAATGAAACTGGCGGTCAGTATGTTGACTACGAAGAAGTAAAGTAATCATGACAAGGAAAAGATTCCACATACCTATTTCGATTGATTTTGCAGTTCTAATTCTAAGGGTTTTTCCCTCTCTGTTTATGCTGACCTATGGTTGGGAAAAACTCGTAAAATTTATCTCGGGCGATTGGTCTTTTGCTGATCCAATAGGCATTGGAGAGCCTATCTCTTTGTTTTTAGCCGTTTTATCTGAATTTTTCGGATCTTTGATGGTTATATTTGGGATCATGACCCGTCCAGCTTTATTGATGTTGATGTTCACCATGGCCGTAGCTGGCTTTATCGTTCATTCAGCAGACCCTATTTCTGTTAAGGAACACGCACTCACGTTTTTGGTCATTTACCTTGCGATATTTATCACAGGCCCAGGAAGATTTTCAATCGATAACAGAATTTTTAGCCGCTAATATTTCTTTGTGGATAATTTCAGGAAAGTATTGATATTCAAGCAGATGTATTTTCTGTGCCACCTCTTCGGCTGAATCAGTTTCTGTAATAGCACATTTCGCTTGAAATATTATTTTACCCTCATCATAGTTTTCGTTAACATAGTGAATGGTAATCCCAGTTTCAACTTCTTTATTAGCCACAACCGCCTCGTGCACATGATGCCCCCACATTCCTTTCCCGCCATATTTTGGCAACAATGCTGGGTGGATATTGATTATTCTATTTTCGAAGGCTTTAATTAAATTTTTAGGCACTAGCCAAAGAAAGCCTGCCAAAATAACCCAATCTATACTTTGCAGTTGGAGCATTTCAACAATCTTATCTGTTTTTGAGAAAACTTTTTTGTTGAAAATTACTACAGGGATATTCAGCCTTTGGGCCCTTTCTATAACACCTGCTGTCGGATTATTGGTCAAAATTAAAGAAACCTCAATCTCATCTTTTGCATTAAAAAACTCAACTATTCTTTCGGCATTTGATCCAGATCCTGAGGCAAAAATGGCAATTTTTATCATATTATATTTACACAAAAACAATACTAGCAACACCTAAAAGCATAATTATTTTACAAATTTGGCTCAATTGTCCAAAATGACTTTTCCTATCAGCCAAAATTAATTTATAGACCATTAGCATCAAAAGTATTCCCAAAATTCCGAAACAAATCCACAAGTTTAAGTTGCCTAGTTTATTAATTAAAATTACCACAGCAGTAACAAATAATATCAACAATAGGTAAATAATCTGTTTGGTTTTCCTTATTCCAAAATAAATTGGAAGAGTTTTGGACCCATGTGCAGCATCGCCTTTCATATCCTCCAAGTCTTTAATAATCTCTCGTACTAGATTAATGAAAAATGCAAAAAGTGCATATACATGGATAATTATGCGATTTGGCTCATAGTAAAGAGCAATTTCGCTAATAGACAAAGCCGTTAATAAGGCAACAATCAAATTTCCTGAAAATGGTTTTTTCTTGAATATGGATGCATAAAACCATAAAATACTCACTGAAAACACATTTATTAATAATATTCTCCAACCCAATAAAAGTGCCATCAAAACGCCAATTCCGCTAAATATTTGATGTGTGAGCAAAGCATATCTCCGCTTGATAATCCTTCCGACAAACACTTCATTGGGTTTATTTATTTGGTCTATTTTTACATCAAAATAATCATTGATGATATATCCTCCAGCCGCTATAAAAACCGTGGATAAAACCAAAATTGCAAATCTCCAGTCTAACCAAATTGAAATAGTAGCATTTTCAATCAAGAAATACCTAACCAAATATTGCGAAAAAGCAATAATGAGCAGGTTGTTCCAACGAATAAGTTTAAGGAAAGATTTGATATGCGTTCTCTTTGGTGCTCAAAAATATCAAGAAAACCTTAGATAAAAAAGCATTTGATAAAATGGCCATTGGGTCTAAAACCTAAATGGGGAATTATTTAGTCGCTTTTTATTGTTACCTATTTAATACGCAAAAAATTAAGAATGAGAATTGGAATTGTATGTTATCCAACTTTTGGAGGAAGTGGAGTTGTAGCAACAGAATTAGGAAAAGCATTAGCACAAAAAGGTCATGAAGTACATTTTATCACTTACTCACAGCCGATAAGATTAGACTTTTTCAATGAAAACATATTTTACCACGAGGTTAATATATCTTCCTATCCATTGTTTCAATATCCTCCATATGAGTCAGCCTTGGCTGGTAGAATGGTGGATGTGGTAAAACATGCAAATCTAGATTTATTACACGTACATTACGCTATTCCGCATGCAACATCAGCTTATTTGGCTAAGCAAATTCTTAAAAGCGAAGGCTTGAATATACCAGTTGTAACTACCCTTCACGGTACAGATATCTCCATAGTTGGTCGTGATCCAGCATTGAGTCCTGTGGTAACATTTAGCATCAACGAATCTGATGGGGTTACAGCTGTTTCCAGAGATTTAAAAATCGATACCGAGTCTGCTTTCAAAGTAAATAAAGATATAGAAGTCATATATAATTTTGTTGATTTAAATCGTTTTTACAAACAAGAAAAAGAGCATTTTAAACGTTTTATCTGCCCAAATAACGAAAAACTGTTGGTTCATGCCTCCAATTTTAGAAAAGTAAAGAGAATTGACGACATCATCAAAGCCTTTGCTAAAATAAGAAAACACGTGCCAAGTAAACTATTAATGGTAGGTGACGGTGAAGAAAGACAAAATATGGAATTGCTAAGCCGAGACCTTGGACTAAGCGATGATATTCGTTTTATAGGTAAATTAGAAGCTATAGAAGAAGTATTGTCCGTGGCTGATCTATTTTTTATGCCTTCTGAAAAAGAAAGCTTTGGATTAGCTGCTTTGGAAGCTATGGCTTGTGAAGTACCAGTGATTTCAAGTAATACTGGTGGATTGGCCGAGCTGAACATTCATGGTGTCACGGGTTTTCTGAGCAATGTGGGTGACATAGACGATATGGTAAAAAATGCTTTGTTTGTATTGGAAGATGAAAATCTACCCACTTTCAAAAAGAACGCTTTAGAAAGAGCTAAACAATTTGATATGACAGTTATTGTTCAACAATACGAAGCTTATTATCATAAAATCATCGGAAGCGTGAAATAAGTCTGATTTTTTGGTAATTTGCTATAAAAAAAACATAAAGTTGCAGAAAACAACTGCAATAGTTTGAAAAAAACTTAATGAAAGAATTAGCCTATCTCAATAAATACTTTTACAAATACAAATTATATCTTTTTTGGGGAATTGTTTTTACGCTAATTTCTAACCTTTTTGGTATTGTTCCTGCTCAAGTAGTCAGACACGCCTTAGAAATGGTGAAATCCAACATTGACTTGTATTTTTTGTTTGAAAATTCTTCTTTGCAAATCAGTTCCTACAAAATCATCACTTTTAGTATTGCGGTATTTGGAATCCTTATTTTGGCCATGGCCATTCTTAAAGGTATTTTCCTATTTGCAGTTCGCCAGACACTGATTGTAATGTCTCGACACATAGAGTATGACCTCAAGAATGAGATTTATGCTCATTATCAAACACTCCCACTGTCATTTTATAAGAAAAATAGCACTGGAGACTTAATGGCTCGCATTTCGGAGGATGTATCTAAAGTCAGAATGTACATTGGGCCGTCATTGATGTACCTCATCAACATGGTTATTTTGGTTTTCTTGATACTTTCTTATATGTTTTCCGTCAATTCCCGCCTCACTTGGTATGTTTTAATACCTATGCCAATTCTTTCATTGAGTATATTTTTTGTAAGTAGTATTATCAACAAGAAGTCAGAAAAGATTCAAAAAAGCTTATCAAATCTCTCTACTTTTGTTCAGGAGGCATTTTCTGGAATAAGAATAATCAAATCTTTCGCAAAAGAAGACAAGTTTGTGGAGACCTTCACCGCTGAAAGTGAGAATTACAGAAGGGAATCACTGAGTTTGACCAAAGTGGATGCTTTGTTCTCTCCAGCCATTTCATTTTTGATAGGCATGAGCACGGTTATTTGTGTTTATGTAGGAGGACAGGAGATTATTGCGGGTAAAATTACCGCTGGGAACATTACAGAATTCATTATGTATGTATTTATGCTTACATGGCCTTTAACAGCACTTGGATGGACCTCTGGACAAATCCAAAGGGCTGCCGCTTCACAAAAGAGGATAAATGAATTCTTGAAAATAAAGACAGATATTGTTTCCACAGAAAACAAAAAAACAGAACTAAAAGGCAGAATAAGTTTCCAAAACGTATCATTCAATTACCCTGACACGGGCATTGAAGCTTTGAAAAATATAAGTTTTGAAATAAATGAAGGTGAATCCATTGCAATAATTGGCTCTACAGGGTCAGGTAAAAGTACAATTGCCAATTTATTGTTGAGAATGTATGATGTCAATGATGGAAATATCCTCTTTGATGGCACTAATATTCAAGCACTTAACATTTCTCATTTTAGAAATCAAATGGCCTATGTTCCACAAGATGTTTTTCTTTTTTCTGAAACGATAAAAAACAATATTCAATTTGGCATAAATGGAATCTCTGATGAACAAATACATGAATCGGCCCGAATGGCTGTGATTTACGACAACATCATGGATTTTGAAGAAGGATTTGAAACCAAAATCGGGGAAAGGGGTATCACTTTATCTGGAGGACAAAAACAGCGAATTTCAATAGCTAGGGCTATTATCAGAAACCCGAAAATTTTGGTGTTAGACGATTGCCTTTCGGCCGTTGACACCAACACTGAAAATGCCATATTGAACAATCTGAAAGAGATTATGAAAGATAAAACTACTTTCTTAATCTCTCATCGTGTTTCCAATGCCCGATTAGCTGATAAAATTATTGTCTTGGACGAAGGAAGAATAGTAGAACAAGGGACGCATGAGGAACTTCTTAACTCTGCAGGAATGTACCGTGACCTCTACGAAAAACAAAATTATTCAGAAATAATTGAGTCATGATTTCATACGATAAATTTCAAGGTGTTATATATGACATGGATGGCCTACTGGTCAATTCAGAACCCATCTGGCAAGAAGCCGAAAAAGAGGTTTTTAAAACTGTTGGAATCACTTTGACTACAGAAGACTGCTTAAAAACCACCGGCATACCCACCTCAGCAGTTTTCGACTACTGGTATGAAATTTCCCCATGGGAGGGCAAATCCAAACAAGAGTTGGAAAAGATGCTTTTTGAAAAGGTCTTTTCAATGATAAAGGAAAATGCTACAGCAATGCCTGGGGTTATAGAAACGCTGATATTTTTCAAAAACAAGGGTTTAAAAATTGGTTTGGCTTCTGCATCGCCTTTGGAACTTATCCAAATTGTCTTGGAAAAGCTTGAAATAAAAGAATATTTTGACTTTTATCACTCTGCAACTTTAGAGAAAAATAACAAACCGCATCCAGATGTTTATTTGGCAGTTGCAAAAAAATTGGGCTGCCCTATTGAAAACTGTTTGATCCTCGAAGATTCTATCAATGGCGTGCGGGGAGCAAAAGCTTCTGGAGCAACAGTTGTAGCGGTACCAGATGATCATTTTTACGATTTTGAAGAATATACAATAGCAGATTTCAAAATAAAAAATTTATTGGAATTAGTTAGCCTCCCCCTATAAAATTATGTTGAAAAGCATTGAAAATGAGCGATTTGAAAAGTTAAAACCAAATGAATCTCCATTAACCAAAGCGGAATATGATTTTTGCCAATTTATAGATTGTGATTTCTCGCAAGCAAATTTTAGAGATTTTGTATTCTCCGAATGCACTTTTACCAATTGTAACCTCAGTAATGCCAATATTAGCAATTGTGCTTTTAAGGATGTGAGTTTTGTGAATTGTAAGGCACTAGGACTTCAGTTTGCCCACTGTAACACTTTTTTATTTGAGGTAAACTTCAAATCATGTATTCTAAACCATTCATCGTTTTATAAACTAAATCTCAAAAAGACCAGCTTTGAGAATTGTACAATCGAAGAAACTGACTTTGTAGAAACTAATCTTACTGAGGCAGTTTTTAAGAATTCCAATTTGGCAGGGGCGATTTTTGAAAACAGTAACCTTGAAAAAGCTGATTTTAGAACAGCACATAATTTTAGAATAAATCCTTCCACAAACAGAATGACCAAAGCCTTATTTGCTTCAGATAACCTAACTGGCTTATTGTCAGACTTTAAAATCATCATTAAATAATTTTCCTCTAAATTGCATTGCGTAACCGAATTGTTACGCATATATATAACAAACACTTACCTACGCTTAAGAAGAAATATATTTCAAGCTATACCCTAACCCACAAGAAGAGAAATCATTGGGCTCATAGCTTTCTCCATTCTTAAACAAAAAAGGGGTGCATTCAAAGCTGAATGCACCCCTTTTTTAAACTTAAAAATTTATTTCTTAACGAATTTCTTTACTACTGATCCTCTTTTCTCTGTAAGCTTCAACATGTAAGTACCTGGAGATAAATTACCTATAGCTATTTCATAGTTCAGCATATTGCCATCCGATGGCACCATTTCGTCCATAACTTTATTGCCTCTCAACGAAAAAACTTCAAGTTTAACGTTTTGGCTCTCTCCTACTTCAAGGTTAATTTTCAATTTTTCTTCCGTTGGATTTGGAAAAATCTTCAATCCGGGTACTGAAGTTGACTCATTTGCTAAAATTACTGGAATATCTTTTTGAATATAGAGGTTATCTATTGTCCAGCCCCAACCTGTAGTCCATTGGTCGGCAAACATTCTAAATCTAATTAGGAGGTTTTCGCCAGCAAAATCTGAGGTAAAATCTGATCCGTAAATTTGCACAGTTCTGCGTTTTATCATCGCTGGAGTCGCTTTGCCAGTAGAATTTGGTGCTGTACCAGATGAAAAACTGCTATTAAAGGCATTGTTCCAAGTGGTATTGGCTCTACTGTCATATCCATCTTCTAAAGGAAACCAAAAACTTCCATCCAAAGAACCCTCAACGACAACATAGTCGTAAAAATCTTGGTCACCAAAAGTGGAGCCAACATCGCCGGGTTCTACGAGAGCCACTTCATCAAATGTTATAGTAGCGTTATTTGACTTTAGTTCAATAGGAATTCTGAGCATAGCTATATCACTTTTGTCAAATGGCATGTAAATTCCACCATCTGTTGGATCTAACAAGCCCAAACCATTTATATATGGATGAGCTGTATTTAATGCCTTTGAGGTAAAACCTTCGGCCTGATCAATATTGAAACCCAAAAGGGCAAAATCGTCATTGTTAGTTTCAAAATCTGTCACATATTCAGTTGCTGTAGCGTTCTTTAAGGTGGTTACTGTAAAGTTATAGAATCCTTCACTGGGCTTATCGTTTTGATTTGTTCCACTATAATTTGTTGGCAAAATTGTTTGATTACCAGACTTATCTTTAGCAACTATTTGGTATCTAACCTTATCCCCAACTTTCAAATCTTTAATGACATTCTCTGCTAAATATGCATTGTCGTCTGCTCTTCCTTGTGAGAAAACTGGGTTATCAATGCCTGGTTTATACTTCTTCAAGGGCTTTAGAGGTGCTTTTATGGCATTCACCGTATACAAGATATAAACGGTATCTATCCCTTCTTGAAAATCATCAATGACATTGGCTAAAATACTGACTGGTGAGGTAGAAAGTAAAATATCTGGAGCATAATGTTCAATTCCTGGCCCAGAAACATCTTTTGAGCCTATCTCAAAGCTGTAAATAAAATTAGAAGCTTCCAGTCCACCATTTCCTGGGCTGGTAGTAGTCAATCCAAAATTATCTTTGGTTTCGAAATAATATTCTACTTTAGTTGTATTTGCTGGTAAACTTACGTTGGCAAAATACATTCCACTCACAGGATCTTTTTGCAATTCAACAGTTTTAGCTTGATTGGAGGCAGCCTCATTCAACAAATAAACCAATTTTGCAGAATTTGGCACTAAAGTAGTATCAGACAATATTTTAGCTTCAAATCTTATTGTACTAGCTAAGGCTCTATTTTTCAGCGGGTCATGAACTATAGAGGTGCTCTTCCAACCCATATCTTGAAACATCTTCATAACCAATGGCCCAGGGTTTAGATTTTTCTCTCTTAAACTTGCCGTGGGTGTCATCAAAGAGTTTATGCCACCATTTCCATATTTATCATCGTCCAAATGAGAAATACTCGAGCCACCCTCCCATGGATTAGGGGCATAAATCAAAGCTTTGTTTTCTTTAACATCCGTTTGTGTATTTGGTCCAGAAAAAAATATATCTTCACTAACCAAAGCATTTCTTAAAACATTCGAGGGATTTTTAAACGTCAAAGTATCTGTTAGTTTTTTACCTTCTCCTGTTAAAAGAAATTTATCATAAATGGCATTAAATTTAGTTCCAAATCCATAAAAACCTTGCTGACCCGAAACTCTCATAGAGGAAACGAATCCTAGGCCATGACCCAATTCGTGTAAAACTATAGATGTAAAGTCAAAAGTCCCAATTGGAACATTTGGGGCAGTACCATAATACCAAGGAATTTTACTATTAAACCTGCAATAAATATCGTCTTCGTTGATGGAATTCAACTCTCTACCGGCAAGTTTTTCAGCCAATGCCAAAGGATAATAGGTATTCACTTCACGAGCACCAGGGAAGTTTCTGTAATAATCATTGGTATTTGCTGCACCAAGAACGTTATCTCCTAAATCTTCCCAATAAGCAGTAACTCTGATAGGAACATTTGAAACCAATAGCTCAGCCCAAATATCAATTGCCCTTTGAAAAGCTGCTTTGGCATTCTCAGGAAATCCTATATAATTCACTACGAAGGTGGCAGCTTGACCGCCTTCCGTTCTTGCTTTCTTGTTAGAAAACTTGGCTTTAACTTCTTCTGGCATATCGACAAAAGAAGGCCTATCCACAAAACTCGCAGGACAAATTACTTCTTGCCCTTTGTTGTGTTCGATTTTGAGATTATATTTTTGTTGTGAAAAGGCTAATGAATAACTAACTAAACACAGCCCTAAAAGTACAAGTTTTTTCATAGTATAAATTAAATTTTTCCTCGGTCAGTTTGTAAATATAAATCAAAAAACAAGGCCATTGGTTCGAAAAAGCAAAATAATCAATAGCTTTACATGAAATACGCAATTTCTTATTCAAAAGTATGCTTCTTCCTGAAGAAATATTAAAAAAATATTGGGGCTACGACGATTTTAGACCATTACAGAAGGAAATTATCAACAGTGTTTTAGCAAAAAACGATACCTTGGCTTTGCTGCCAACTGGTGGGGGGAAATCTATTTGTTTTCAAGTTCCAGGTATGATAGTTGACGGCATTTGCATTGTTGTTTCGCCGCTGATTGCACTCATGAAAGATCAAGTAAGGCAATTGAAAGAACGAAACATTGCTTCTGAGGCTATCTATTCAGGTATGAAATTTTCTGAAATTGAGGCTATATTGGATGATGCAGTAGATGGAAAATTAAAATTCCTGTATGTGTCTCCTGAAAGGCTAAAAGCCAAGAATTTCCAAGCTAGAATCCATTATATGCATGTTGGACTACTGGCCATAGATGAGGCCCATTGTATCTCTAAATGGGGTTATGACTTTCGACCTTCGTATTTACAAATAGATGAATTCAAAAAACTCATTCCCGCTGTAAGCACCATTGCCCTGACGGCAACTGCTACTGAAAAGGTCAGAAATGACATCATTGATAAATTAGGCTTAAAAAAGCCCAACATTTTCGTCCAAAGTTTTGCTAGAAATAATCTTTCCTACTCCGTAATTGAGACTGACCAAAAGGAAACAAAGCTTTTGCAAATCCTTAAAAAAGTGGAAGGGACGGCTATAGTATATGCCAAAACTAGGAATAGAACAGTTGAATTTTCAAAGTTTCTAAAGGCAAATGGTATTTCGTCGGATTACTACCATGCAGGATTGAGCTTAAAAGAGCGAAATAAAAAGCAAGAAGATTGGATAAATAATATAACCAGGGTGATGGTTTCTACGAATGCCTTTGGTATGGGTATAGACAAGCCAGACGTTAGATGTGTGGTTCATGTGGATTTGTGCGAAAACCTGGAAGCTTATTACCAAGAGTCAGGAAGAGCTGGAAGAGATAATCAAAAAGCGTATGCGGTTTCTCTTTATAATATAAATGACATCGAAAACCTCGAAATCAATTTAGATATTAAATATCCTGAATCTGTTTTTCTTTCAAAGGTTTATCAATGTTTGTGCAATTATTATAAATTGGCTTTTGAAAGTGAGGTTTTTGAAAGTTTCGATTTTGAGATTCAAAACTTTGCAGCTACTTTTGGACTGAATGTAAGGCTTACGCATTATGCTCTGAAACTTCTTGAAAGTCAGGGATTAATCTATTTGAGTGACGCCTATTTTAATCCATCAAAGTTAAAGATTATCGCTAATCCTAATGATTTTTATAACTTTCAAATCAGAAATCCTTCTGTAGAATTATTCTGTAAGACGCTACTTAGGATATACGGCGGCGAAATTTATGCCAACTACATTAACGTTTCAGAACAAGAGATTGGGAATACTTATAATGCTTCATTTAATGAGGTTTTACAAAATCTTGACCTTCTCGATAAACATCAAATTATAGATTATAGCCCTCAAAAATCTGTTCCACAGCTGGGATTTCTTACGCCAAGGCAAGATGCTGACAACCTTTCTATTAATCATAAGGAGATAGAAAGTAGGAAAATCAATGAGAAAAAAGCCTTGCGATCGGTAAGGGTTTATACTGAACAAACTGCCAAGTGTAGGATGTTGCTGATTCAAGATTATTTTGATGAAAATACTTCAAAAACCTGTGGGATATGTGATGTTTGTTTAAAAATGAAAAAGTTGGGTTTAGTAAGTGAAAAGACCCAAGAGATCACCTCAAAAATATTAAGTTTGCTTCCAACCACCCCATCAAATCTTGAAAACCAGTTGATTGGAGAAGACAACTCGTTGATATCTAAAATATTAAAATTTCACTTTGAGTCGGGACAGTTGGCAATGGACGGGCAAGGCTTAATTTATAAAAAATAAAATTAGGCCTGTTTTTTAATTTTTAGATCATAACCCTCCATATTTGAACCAAAAAGACTATTTTAGCATTGTTTTTTCAAATGAATTAAAAAAATGGACAAGAGAGAACAGAAGAAAAGCCAACTTGAAAATGTAATTCACTCGACTTCAAAGGCCATAGAAAGCCAGCTAGGTGATTACAAAGACAAAGGGAAAAATGCACTAATCATTGGTGGCATTGTAGTGGCAGCTTATGCTTTCTCTAGACTTTTTACTAGCTCAGATGAAAAAGAAGATGAAAAAATCGAAGAAGAAGGTTCATCTTTTTTAGGAAATGCACTTACTGGAATGGTCACTTCAGTGCTTTTGACTTTGGCAAAAGATAAAATTCTGGGTATTATTGAACAAATGAATCAAAATGAAGATGATACTAAATAGCATGTACGAAAACTGCAGCAATGGAAAGAAATCTTTTGCAGTTTTGTTAGATCCAGATAAACTTAACCTCGATATTTTACAAGAAAAAATTGACGCAATAAATTCAGCAACAGTCGATTATATATTTGTGGGTGGCACTATCATCGGCACTGATTTTATGGATACTTTGCTACTACAACTTCAAGAAAAGACTTTTGTACCCAAAATAATATTTCCAGGCAACGGCTTACATATAAATAATAAAGCAGACGGTATTTTGTATTTATCTCTAATTTCTGGTCGCAATCCTGAATTTTTAATCGGTCAGCATGTGGTCTCTGCTCCAATTCTAAAAAGAAGTAAATTAGAAATTTTATCAACTGGCTATATTTTGGTAGATGGTGGCAAACCTACCACTGCATCATATATTAGTAACACTGCTCCTTTACCCAATGATAAACCAGAAATAGCAGTAGCTACTGCGGTGGCTGGTGAAATGCTTGGATTAAAACTTATTTATTTAGATTCTGGCTCGGGAGCTCAAATACCTGTTAGTGAGTCTATTATACAAGCAGTAAAAAAACATACCGATACGCCTTTGATTGTAGGTGGCGGAATTAATTCTCTTCAAAAAGCTTCTAAAGCTTTAGCTGCAGGTGCAGATATCATCGTAGTGGGAAATGCAATTGAGGAAAACCCCAATTTCTTGTTTGAAATGGCTTCACTGGTGAATTCATATAACCATTCAGTGGCATAAAATGCACATTTGCTATTTAAGTTTAGGTTCAAACCTTGGTAAAAAACAAGCTAACCTCGAACTTGCCTTACAAGAAATTAAAAAAGATGTTGGCGAAGTTTTAAGAATCTCTAGTATTTATGAAACTGAAGCTTGGGGTATTGTAAGCCAAGACCATTATTTCAATATCGTTGCAGAAGTTTCAACGCCATATTTCCCTTTAGATGTGATAACAAAATTACTAGCAATCGAATCACGACTGGGAAGAATTCGCGATAAAAAATGGGAAAGTCGAATTATTGATATCGATATAATTTTTTATGAAAACTACCTAATTACGACTGATAATTTAACCATTCCTCATCCTTTTCTAGAAAAAAGGAATTTTGTTTTAGAACCTTTGAACGAACTTAACCCAGATTTTATTCATCCGAGATTAAGAAAAAGTATTTGCCAACTTACAGCCAAATGTACAGATGCTTCTTGGATAAAAAAACAATAATTTAAACTGCCACAGGAGCTTTTATTAATGGATATGGATCGTAATTTTCAAGGGTAAAATCTTCATATTTAAAATCAAAAACTGACTTAACATCAGGATTGAGTTTCATAACAGGCAAAGTCTTTGGGGTTCTACTTAATTGTAAATTTACTTGCTCTAAATGATTGGAATAAATATGCGTATCGCCTCCTGTCCATACGAAATCTCCCAAACCAAGTTCACATTCTTGTGCAATCATCATCGTTAACAATGCATAGGAAGCAATGTTGAACGGAACACCCAAAAATACATCGGCTGAACGTTGGTAAAGCTGACAAGATAGTTTATTATCAGCCACATAGAACTGAAAAAAAGCATGACAAGGCATCAAAGCCATCTCTGAAAGTTCACCTACATTCCAAGCTGAAACAATAATTCTTCTTGAATCAGGACTATTTTTCAATTGTTTCAGGACTTCTTTGAGCTGGTCAATCTCTCCATTTTTACTATCCCAAGATCGCCATTGCTTTCCATAAACCGGTCCCAAATCACCACTTTCACTCGCCCATTCATCCCATATTTTTACGCCATTTTCTTTCAGATACTGTATATTGGTTTCGCCTTTGATAAACCATAGTAACTCATGAATCACGGATTTTAAGTGAATTTTCTTTGTCGTTACCAGTGGAAATCCTTCATTGAGATTAAATCTCATTTGGTAGCCAAAAACGCTAATGGTACCCGTACCAGTACGATCTGTTTTCTCT
The DNA here is from genome assembly GCF_024343675.1 of Lacihabitans sp. CS3-21. Classification (GTDB taxonomy): domain Bacteria; phylum Bacteroidota; class Bacteroidia; order Cytophagales; family Spirosomataceae; genus Leadbetterella. Next base: position 175,862 of record NZ_RJUD01000112.1, on the reverse strand, counting down.
GTTCCGTTTTCTAAAACATGCTTGAGTAGGTCTTGGTATTGCTTCATTGGAGAGTTTTTTCTGAATTCCACACAAAAATAAACAAAAAAAAGGCTTCACCTAAGCGAAGCCCGTTTCTAACAATAAAAATCTAAATGAATATTATTTTTTCATACAAGATTGCTGCTCCTCTTTGGTACAAACCGTTTTACATTCTTGTTTGGCCATTTCAGTGCAACAAGCAGATGACTTCGACTTTTTTAATTTCTTTCTTTCTCTATTCAAAGGTGAATCCAAAGCAAATGACGACATTGAAATCCCTACTAAAACTGCGAATAATGCTATTGACTTTTTCATATTTCCTAGTGTTATTTTGATTGATACTAGGTATATTTCAAACGCCGTGCCAAACTAAGCATTTATTTCAAAAGAATGTGTAATTTCAGAAGAAGAAGCCAATTGTGCTGTAGCAGAGCAATATTTTTCCATTGAAAGAGCAATCGCTTTTTCAACCTTATTTTTATCCAAATTGCCTTTGAAGATAAAATGGATGTTGATTTTGCGGAAAGGAGACATTTCCGTTCCTTCAATTTTCACTCGTTCGCCTTCTATCACCAATTTCAAGTCCTCTAGAGGCTGTCTTTGCTTTTTAAGTATCAGTATAAGATCTATTGAGGTACAACCTCCCAAACCCATCAACAGCAATTCCATAGGCCTTGCACCAGCATTATGGCCGCCTATATTTTCACCTGCATCTATATTTACAGCAATACCTGAAGCTCCAGTGGCTTCGAAGTGAAAAGCTTCATCTACTCTATTTAATTCAACTCTCATATAAATAATTATAATAAAATAAGCCTGATTTAAAAGCCCAAATTTAAAACAGTTTTCAATTAAACCTTAGTTTTCTAGCAATTAATCCAAATGAGCGGCTGCGTCTTTCTGACAACAATCTGGCAGTGCATCGTGTGATTTTTGATTGGCGATTACTTCATCAGCATCATATCCAATCTTTGAAATCGACGCTTTTAATGCCGAAACATTGGTTTTTTTTGGGTTATAAACTATGCTTACTGTTTTATCACTCAAATCAAGATTTACTTTTTGTACACCTTTTGTTTTTCCCATATCACCTTCAATTCTTGCCTTGCACATACCGCATTTGGCAGAAGTCTTAAATTTCACGACTTCTGTTCTAGCTACACTTTGGGCGTTTGAGCCAAAACTAATGGCCAAAATAGTTACCAATACTGTTAAGATTTTTTTCATTTTATTTGTTTGTTTTTAAATTTATTGTTTTTGATCTTTTATAATAATTTATATCTGAATCCTGTATAAACAGTAGCTCCTACCACAGGTCCCCAAGCCATTCCTGCATCAAAATGCGTGCTAAAAGGATGCTGAGCTTTATAAATTGGGTCTTTTTGTTTAAAACCTGTGATATTTTCCCCTCCTAAATAATATTCAAACCTTGGAAAATTTCTTGATATTTGTCCATTAATATTTACATAACTCGGTGCCATCTTGGAAGGCATAGCATAATAGGACAAATGGTCTGCTGATGCTTCCATGTCTGCAATTCTTCGCTTTCCGTTCCATTGGAGCGTTCCGTCAATTTTCCATTTGTCATAAGGAAATGCATACCCAATGTTTAGTAGGATTCTCTCTTTGGGTAAAAACATCTTGTCTAAAACAACTTTTTCTCCTTGTGGCTTACCCATTGTCTGTTTTATTTCTACATATCTATAAGCGAGTTTTATCTCCCAGTTTTTTACTGGACCATAGTTCAACTCAATCAAGGCACTTTGTCCATTTGATTTTCCCTCAGAATTATAGAAATACAAATATTCAGCATGTTCCAAATCTGCAATCATTTGGTTTTCAAAATTTGTAAAATAATATTCACCAGAAATACTAAATTTCTTGATGTTTATCATGTAACTCGATCCAAACGTCCAAGAAACTTCAGGATAAAGTGGCTCTAAAATTCTCACTGCCCTGCTACTTACCAAATTTCCAAAATATTCGGCTAAAGGATTAGGTACTCTAAATCCACGGCCAGCTGATAATCTGAGCGTTTGATTTTGACCAAACTCTTGTTTGAAGTGTATTCTTGGCGAAAACTGGTTGCCATAAAGATTATGAAAATCCTCTCTAAGGCCTATGAGCAAATTTGTTCTATCCAGATGATTGTAAGCATATTCAAAAAAAGCTCCAGGTACCAATTCATTCCTTTGCAACCCAATTGCCCCATAGTTTTCATCATAATTGTCATTCAAAAAACTCAAACCAGCCTTGTAAGTATGGTTGGTGCTTCCAATAATATCTTGATATATCAGGTTGGTATAAATGGTTTTTTGATTGGCTAAATAAGGTTTAAATCCAAAATACGAATCTGAGGCGTGTGTAGACGCATTTACAATTAAGCCTAAGCCTCTATATGGCTTTTCTGGAAACAGAATGGCTGTTTTTGAGAAAAACTCCACTCTTGTGGTATGGTTGGTAAAGCCATAAATCGTTGGCGTGGTTTCTCTGGCCACAAAGTCTGCCTGGCCTCCTAATCTATTCTCTTTCAAATATTTAAGTCCAAACTGGGCCACAAATCTTTCAGAAGTGTACTTCCAGCGGTTAAGAAAATTTACCTGATCATATTTCGGTAAATCTAAAAAACCATCTCCATTATTATCAATTTTAGTTTTCAAAAATGAGCCATGACTGAGTAAACCCACTGCCCATTTTTTGTTAATTTTTTTTGAAAGATTGAAATTAGCCTCTGACCTTCCAAAATTATTGAAATACATATTGAGTAGCATTCTTTCAGAAGCTTCAGGTTTCTTTAATTCCACATTTAAAGCTCCAATCATGTTTTCGTAGCCATTTACCACCGAACCCACTCCTTTTCCAACATCAATAGACTGTACCCAAGTGCCTGGTACATAATTAAAGCCAAAGGTAGAGGCCAATCCCCTTATGTTAGGTATATTTTCGATATTGGTCTGCACATAAGTACCCGAAAGTCCTAAAAGCTGAATTTGTTTTGATCCTGTTACTGCATCTGCATAACTTACACTTACCGAGGCATTGGTTTCAAAGCTCTCCGATAAATTGCAACATGCGGCTTTTGCAAGTGTTTTGGTGGTAATAATTTCAGTATGAATTGGAGAAAGTTTATCGATTAGCGTAGCATTACCTTTAACCACCACGCCCTCCAAATCTTGATTATCTTCTTGTAGTATTTTAGTAAAATAATCAGTATTTGTCAAAAGAATAGAATCTGTTTTGTAGCCTAAGAATTTAAAAATGAGCAGCTTATCTTCTAGAGTTTTATTAATTTTAAAGTTACCCATTTCATTAGTGAAAACTGCTAAATTGGGATTATTTTTCCAAAAAACTATTACACCAGGTAATATTTGCTGATTCTTGTCTGTAACTTTTCCTTCTATAACTTGAGAAAAGCCAGAAACTGAAAACAATAATAAAATAAATAATTTTTTCATGATTTGACTGTCTAATAAAACAATAATTTAACCTTTCCCCAATGGGAATAGATTATATCTCAAATCAGAAATTGGTCGAAGAGAATGAAAAGTCTTTTCTTTGGAGGAGATGAATTTCCTGAAATAAAAACTTTGGAATTTTTCTCTTCAAGAATTATCGAAGAAAAAACAAAACTTGGATGCTGAAAATGTACTTCAAATGGTACGAAAACCGGAGCTAAAAGATGATTTTGCTGAGCGTTATCAACCTTTTGGACTTTAATACTTAATTCACAGCAAGAAGCTCTTTTTAATTCTGGAGATTTACTTTCTTCCGTTATCACATACTTGCCTGAACAAGTTTTGGGTTCAAACGAAAGTGTTTTTTGCTTGGTAATCAAGCAGATGTGTTCGTAATAAGCAAAAGCATGGGAACTAACCATAACGGTAAGCACCATAAATATTGTAAATATTTTCTTTGCCATTTGCTTCATAACAAATCTAAAACGATTTGGCAGAAAAAAAAGTTTAAAAAACAAGGTTAAAATAAATTATCAGGATGGAAAGTAAATTCACGTAAAACAAGAGCACCCTTCTATAATTGATGAATTTAGTCAATTTTTACTTATATTTGTTTAGGATTTCTCCCTAAATACACCATGAAAATAAATATTAAAGTATTTTATTTGATACTATTCTTTGGCTTTTATAAGGCTTTTGGAGAAGTTGGAAATTTGGAAGACAGTTTGAAAATAGTTCTTTCAAAAAAAATGGAAGACACCAGTAAAGTCATTTTACTTGAACAAATATCAAAAAACTTATGGAATTCGGACCTTGAAAATGCTCTGAAATATGCGAATCAAGGCCTAGAATTGGCTGAAAAAATAAACTTTGAAAAAGGAAAAAGTCGATGCCTAAATAGAATTGGGGCTATTCAAAGTAGAATGGGAAACCACCAAAAAGGCTTGGTAATATTATTTGAAGCATTGGCATTGGCCAAGGAGATTAATGATGAGGAGGGATTGGCCAGGGCTAATATTAACCTAGGAATTATTTATGGAGAACAGTTAGACCATAGAAAAGCCATAGAATATTATCAAGAAGCTTTGCGAATATCGAAAAAAATAAACAATCAAAACCTCTATAATTTGGCTTTGATGAACATCGGAGCTGAATATGTACCCCTTAAACTATTTGATTCCGCCCAGGTTTACTTAAAAAAATCTTACGATTTAGGCGTAAAGAACAAAAGTCAAGAAATTGATATTCTCCTTTATAATTTAGGGAATATATATTCAAAAAAAAATAACCACACAGAAGCCTTAAAATATTTCTGGAAAAGTAAGCAATTTTCAGAAAAATCTAATAATCAACGATTTCTTTCGCTGAGCAATTTTATGTTGGCCAAAAGCTACCAAAGCCTCGGTAAAATTGACTCTGCCCTTTATTTTGCTGAAAGGTCAAATTCAATTGCCAAACAAACTTCAAATTTAGAACTCATTTCAGATTCTTACGGACTGCTTTCAGAATTGGTTGAGAATACTAATCTAAAACTATCGCTTGAATATTTTAAAAAAGCTGCAATTGCGAAAGGACAGCTTTACAATTTTGATAAAAATCTGCAAATTCAAAAACTAACTTATCGAGAGAGCATACTGAATAAGGACCTAGAATTTGCAAAAAAAGAATTCAGAAATAAGCAGATAATCGGATTAACGGGTTCCGTATTGGGCATTTTTCTAATAATCTCTGTTGCCTTGTTCTTTGTAAATAAAAATAAAACCAAGGCTCATAAAAAATTAACCGCACAGAAAAAAGAAATCGAAAATCAAAAAGTTGAATTGAATGCTTCACTTGAAAAGCTAAAGCTTACCCAAAAACAATTGGTACTTCAAGAAAAACTTGCTTCTTTGGGCGAGTTAACGGCAGGAATTGCCCATGAAATTCAGAATCCGTTGAATTTTGTAAATAATTTCTCAGAATTGAGTATTGAGCTCCTTGAGGAACTAGAAGTCTTTATAAAACAATCTCATCTTAAAGAACAAGGAAATGTAAACGAACTCCTGAATGAGTTAATCACCAACCAACAAAAGATAAATTCGCACGGCAATCGGGCCAGTAGTATTGTAAAAAACATGCTTGAACACTCAAGAGCAAGCAAATCTGAAACTAGTGAGGTGGATATCAATAAAATAGCAGATGAATACTTGCATTTGTCGTATCATGGAATGAGAGCAAAAGACCATACATTCAATGCCGATTTTGAAGTAAACTTTGAAGACAACTTGCCATTAATCAAAGGTATGAGCGGAGATATCGGCAGGGTATTTTTAAATATTATCAATAACGCATTCTATGCAGTAAACACCAAGAGAAAAGAAAGTAAAGAGCCTGATTATAAACCGAAAGTGAGGGTAATTTCTAAATGGAGACCAAATGAAAAAAATGGGATTGTTGAAGTTCGGATTGAAGACAATGGCAATGGCATACCCAATGAAATAAAAGAAAAAGTATTTCAGCCATTTTTCACTACAAAACCCTCTGGCTATGGAACTGGCTTGGGACTTTCATTGAGCAGGGAGATAATCGTTAACGGCCACAACGGATCTATCGACATAGAAACAGAGCCTGAAAAAGGCACCGTTTTCATTATCCAATTCCCTGTTTAACAGTATATTTAAATCAAATAAAATTACTATCTTTATATATCTTTTTACCTTAATCAAAACTATTATGAAACCATTTTGTAAGTACTTCTCTTTAGCTTTTATTCTTTTAAATAGTAGTTTAGTTTCATTTGCCCAGGGCCCAACTGGAAGAGGCGGAGCTTCGGGTGATGACAACGAATGGCTAATGTTCCTTATTATTGGACTGGTTGTTGGTGCAGTTTTGGGATTTTTAGGAGGAAAATTCATGAATAATTCCAACAAATAGAACTTTTGTTATTTGTGAAAAAGACTTTAAAAATTCAGTTGAAAAACTGAAAAAAGACAAAATCCAAAAAGGAAAAATTACTCTAAATAAAAGACATCCAATTGGGTGTCTTTTGTTCTATATATGATCATAGCTAAAGATTAAAGGCACAATTGTGCCTGACTTATATTTTTTGGTTACATAAAACTTCATTTTCTTAGGGTCTCTACCGTCATAATCTATGAATTCTGAACTAATCAATTCCTTTGCAAAAACCTTCTTGATTTTCTCATCAAAAGATAGATTTTTAAGCTTGTTCAATTCATTTTGATATTGAGTTATTTCAAGTTGATGCTGCGAAAACAAAAAAGCAACCTTCTCTTTTCCCTTCGGTCCACCCAAACTCCAATTGTTCTCTAACGGAAAAATATATTTGTTGTTTTTGGACAACTTATAAAAATCGAAATTTTCAAATTCTTGAGGAAATACCAAATTCACTTCGTCAAAATCTTTGTTTTCATCCAAGATATAGATGTAGAAATCATTTTCCGTTTTTACAAAAAACCTGAAATGAGAATTGTGTTTAATCGGTTCTTTGAAGTTGTAGGCTGTTAAAATATTGCTGGCATCAAGATTATAGTTTTTCAAAACCTCGGCTTCATTTTCTGCACTAAACAAGTCTTCGGCAGAGCCAAAATTATCTGTGAGGTAAGAGACTTCCCCCGAAAACTTAATTTCATCTTTTGCAATCTTTGGCATAATAGCCTGATAAGCCTGCTTGGCCAATCGCTCATAATCACTGTATAATATCCAAAAATACCCATCATCACCCCAGCGGGGACCTCTGCTATTCACTATTTTAAAGGCTCCTTGATTGTTAAACTTCTTATCGTCGTAACCCACAACACACACACCATGACCTTCAATCAAATTTGCATCGTCAGGTTTCCATAGAGCAAATTCTTCGTCTTCAAAACCAAAGAATTCTTTGATTTTATGCCAAATCCATCCTAAGCGGCCAAGCTTTTTCAAGGTTACATTTACTTGTAAACCTACCACTAGAGGAAGATTTTCGGACAATGATTTTTTGGTAGCATTCACTTTGTTGCCATCATCTATTAAACTAAACAATCGTACATAATCTAGTATTTGTGAACTTTGATCGGGTTTAAATTTTGATAGATCAGGATTGCAGTTTGGATATTCGAGTTCTGCATACTTCACAGCTCCTTTGGTTTTTAGAGCCTCCATGGCATCTTCTATGAAAGTGTAGGTTTTACAATCTTTTTTCTCGGTATCTCTCCTTATAAGTGCATAAATATAGGACGGAGAGTATCTTAAAGCATCAATTTTACGGAAACCTCTCTTATTGGTAATGTTTAGTCTGATTGCTTCTAGCATCGTTCTTAAATAATACGTAGACGCAACAGGAATACAAGTATCAAAGTTTTCTTGGTCTATTACTGAGGGAACGTACTTCGACAAGTCTACGAATTTGGGTAGGTTTTTATAAGACGATGCGTGATTCTGCGGTTTCTGGGGCACTTTTGCCGACAAAAGCGAATCACTTTTCCAGCCTTGTCCAAAAGCTTCGAGTGAAATAAAAACGACAAACAAATAAACTATTTTCATATCGCACTAATTTTCAACCACCATCATAGAGGTTATCTTCGAAAAATTCTTGTTTCTTTTAATTGAACCTTGTCGAACGCCAACACTGTCAACTTTAGGGGTACTATTATCCAATTTCTCAAAATAATCTTTGATTGGAATATTAACTGAACCAACTGCATTATTTCCCATTGGTTTCAATGATTTCACTTTCAAAAGAGCTTTCTTTTCGAAATAATCTGTAATTTCTGATTTTAAAGCCTTTTTTCTGGAACGACTATTTGTTTTTACGTATTCTAAGAAAAGTTCGTTCACTTTACTTTCGGTAGGTATTTTTTTAAAATCTGGCAAGAAAAATTCGGAAGTAGAGCTTACTACCTCACATTTGGTTGGAACAGACCTTTTAAAATAATGAATAAATTTATCATCAATAGGTAAAAACAGGCTTGATAAGCTTAATTTTCCGATATCATTCAGAAATTGATTGTTTATGATCTCGTTAAAGTACTTCGTTAAAAAGTCCGTATAATTTCCCAAATATTGATTCTTATTTAAAGGCACTGTGTGTCCATTAGCTATTTCAACGATTCCACACTCAGATAAAAACAACTGCATTATAACGGCCCCTTTGGTTGATGGCTTGATAGTCATGGATTGAGACGGGATGTACCATCTAGGCAAATCACCGAATAGATATTCATTTATCTTTAAATACAAGGGTGAAGAATAGTCATGTATTTGTTTTGTTATATAAAGGCTGTCTATAATTTTGTCATAAAATTGATTTCTTGTTCGTATTCTCACTTCAAATGGAGTGTCTGAAAAGGAATAGTAGGTCATCTTTGGAATGGCATCTATTTGAAATTTATATTGTTCCGTTGAATCCGGAAAACCACTTTCTGGATATTGTTTTATCCTATCTAAAGCAACTTTTAACGGTTCAATTGTCTCCAGAGGCATATTTGAATGGATTAAAGCATCTAATGTTTTTATACTATTCAAATAATAATTCCATTCACTTTTTTTCAATTTCAAAGTATGGGTACTTAGTGAATTATCTATAATACTGTCTAACTTGAGATGAAGTGGGTGTCGAAGTTCAAAAAGCTGATTTTGAACAAAAAGATAATCCGTAAGGTTATCGATGTTGTTCTTTTTTTGAAGGGAAGTCACTATAGCCAAATTGATATTCTTATCAGGAAATCCAATCTTTGGAAACTCATTCAATCTATTTAAAAAGTATTTTAGTCTGATTTTTTGGATAGAATCTTCTAAGCTTTTTATCGGTTGAGTTACGAATAGCTCTAATTTGTCTAAGTCATCATAATATTTAAATACTTCGCTCTGTGTCAAAAACTCAATTGGGTAAATGATTGGGCGATCTGCAAACTCAATGAGACTATCTAAAAGTAAACTTAAGGGGTCATTTTCAACCTTTATACGCTTCTTCAAAAATAAGCTATCTATAACCACCTGATAATCAGATGATTTAAAATCAATAGTTTTGTAATTCACATTGGTTATTTTTGGTAAACCATTAAAAAGATTCTTTCGATTATCAGAAGAATATTTACTCCCATCCGGAAAACCCGAAGATTTATAAGTGTCTAATCTTGCAAAGAGTGCTTTTGTGTGTTCTTCGCTCCTATTAAGTGGCTTATCAAAGTTTATTTTACTCATTTTTAGACTCAAATCATCCATAGTATTAAAGAAATACTTTAATTTTTCAGGATCTTCAAATCGCCAAGAGGATGGTACTAAAACTTTCTTTTCGTACTCAAATAGCTTTCTGATAGCCACATTTATAGGACTTTTGAAATCAAGTACAGCTCGCTGTCTAAACAAAGAATCTACCAGAAGTCTATAATCTTCATAAGAAATTACTTTAGTTCGATAAAAACTTTTCTCCAGATTCATCAGTGAATCTAAATCTACTTTTCTATCAATATTTAAAGTTTCGGGATAAGAAACCTGTAAATAAGCTGAAATTATGTCATTCAACAACGAAATATGTCTTAACTCATCAAAGTCAGCTTTGAGTTTTTTTTTATTGGTCAACAATTGATCAAGTTCTAATAAACATTTCTCCGCATAAATGGAATCTTCGGAAATAATTAAAGGCTTCGAAACTTCGTCTTTGGCATCTTCTGTGATGTAATTATTCGAAAAGTCAGCGTTTGATGCAGCATAAATTGCCTTTTCAAAAACTTCAGGAATAGGTATTGCCTGACTTGTTTTAATGATAGAATGTGGTAATACACCTGGATTAAGCAAAGAAAAGCTCTCGTCACAATCAGCAATTATAAGGGACAGTCGAGCTTTTAATGGAACTAGTTTTTTCCTTATTTGGTCGAAAGACAGCATTTTTTTTGTGTCTTGAAACTCCAAAAGTGGAACTTTTGTATTTTGGTCGTGATAATAACCTCTCCCCAAATAATAAAAAATAACTATGTCGTCAGTCGTCAAAATTTTTAACTTGCTCAAAGTATCCAACACGCCTTTAGCACTGAAACCATAATTATAGGTATGCAGATATTTGGGTTCAAGGTTAAAACCTAATTCGGCAGAAACCAAGCTAAACATGTTTTTGATTTTTTCTTCTTTCGAAAAATTTCTGACTGTGTAAGCATTGTCTTCCACATCAGCGGCAATAATTAAATGCATTTTAGGGCGTTGTGCAAAAGCCGAAATAGTCATCAAAAAAAAGAATACAATTTTAGTTTTCATGCGATAATTCTTTATTCCAAGCCTCTAAAATCCCAGTATTTAATCCAAAAGAAATGTATTTTTAAATCTTACCCAATACTATTTCATATTATGATTCTACGATAAGAATGGTTTTAATTTTACTGAAATTCTTAATTCTTTCTATTCTCTGAACTGGAATTACCAAGTTTGACACATTACTCACATCCAAATACTTCGCTAAATCCAAACTCATCATTTTTCCATTCTTTTCTTGGATAGTAATTTTAGCATTTTCTACAAACAAATCCAAAATTTCATCTTTCAATTTTTTCTTTAATAATAAATCTACTGTGATATAATAGGCTTTAAACTTCGATTCTATCTCTCGACCCGAAAAGATAACTTTTGGTATATAAAATAGCTCTTTTTCTGAGACCATTGGACATTTTTTGTCAGAAATTGTAATTATTGGCTCAGCTTTGGGAGGTTTTAACAGATCTGCGATTTCTAGTTTATTGATAGACTTTGTGTCAGTAAGATTCATCAAATCCGACAAATTCTTATAAAAACTGTTGGTATAATCCATGTGAGGTGAAGAATTGTCCTTTCTGTTAGAAACCACCGTATTTCCACAGTTTGAAAAGAATACTTTCCTGACTATGTAATCGTTAAAACGTTCGGTTGTGGTTGTAGGTCTTTCCTCAGTATCATAAAGTGGAATTCTGATGAGCGTATCGAGGTAGATGTGCAAGGGGTCATGGAAATCTAACAAAGTTTTCTTTTTGTATAAACTGTCTATCACTGAAGAAAAATCACGGTTGGAAATATACTTGAGCGATAAGTCTGGCAAAATGTCAAATTTTCTTTGCAATGATTTTCTATTTTCAGGAAATCCAACCATCGGATATTCAGATAATCGTTTAAGCATCATCAGCAATTTTGAACTAAAAAACGCCTCTGATTGACTTTTAAGGACGATATGGTCCATAAATTTATTTAAACTATCTTTGATTAGTTGATAATTTATAAATTCATTCTCAGAAATTTTGGATAAATGCCTTTTTCTTGATAAAACTTCTAAAGAATCTAATTCATCCGTCTGAATGGTTTCCTTTTCAGGTTTAGTCTCTGTGTTTGTATTACCTAAAAAAGCAGTTCTAGATTTCGGAAAAGGTTCATAACAATCGGCAATTACCATCGCAAGTCTTCCTTTATTTTTTAACAAGGCATCCACCGCTGTGACACTCAAATTTTCTTTTGGATTTCTAAATTGAAGCTCAGTTGTAGCGTTACTTAAGCCATTTTCCCCTCTGCCTAGATAATAAAAAACCAGAATATCGTTTGATCCAATTTTTAGTAAACTGTCTTTTAAATATCTTTTTACAGCATCCGCATTATAGTTTTCCTCAAACCAATATTTGCTTTTTACAGAATAATTAAGCGACTTACTTACTTGATTAAACAGTTGATTCAATTTTTCTATTTTCCCATAGGTAAGTACACCATATTTGGCGTCTTTAACATCGCTGGCTATCAAGAGATGTATTTTGGGCGTCTGTGCGAAGTGGGATGAGGATATCAAAAAACAAAATAATAATAATTTATTCATTGATGATTTATGTAAAATAATCATTTCCTTTTTACAAAAATAAACTCACCGCCTTCATCTCCAGATTCTTGTATTACGCCGTATTGAGGCGTGGTGGGTGAATTGTTGGTTACAGCCAATCTAAACCGTGAAAACAGGTCGTCTGAAGACATATAATCATCTTGATTTTCAAGCAGTTTTTTTACCAAATATTTCAAAAACATACTTTCATCAGGTACGGTTTTCAATGTCCCACTGGTCATGGCCTTCCTACTTGGCAATTCATAAAGCTTATTTATGGCCATTGATGCATCTTGAAAAGCCGCTCGAGTTTTGAAAATACTGCCACTGAAACAAGCATCCGCTATCAGAAGCGTGTGTTTGGAATCGATCGTTCTCATATAATCTTTGATTAAACTATTGGAAAGCCACTGGGCTTTATTTTTTTCTTTGGCATCGACTGGCAGCCAATAACCCAACTTCCTGGCTTCTTCCCAATGACCATGCCCAGCATAAAAAACCAAAAAATTATCCTGAGGTTTAATAATATTGGTAAAGTAATCAAACACCTCAATCATCTGCTCATAAGTGGCGTCTTTGAGAAATTTAACGTTTTCTTTTTCAAAAACATAATGTGTAATCAGTGTTTCATATAGTTTAGCACCATCCTCAATGGGTTTGTCTAATTTTGCAATTTTTGGATCTTGATAATCATTATTGCTAATAATCAAGGCATAATACTTTCCCAATTTATTGATTTCCGGATTTGGCTTAAGCCCATTTTCTTTGGTTGGACTTTCTACGTTTACAATTTCTGAGGTCCTTTCAATCAATGGTTTATCTATTTTTGCTTGCTGATTAGTCTGGTTTGTTGTCGAAACCACAATTTCGTTTCGTTTTTGTGATAATTTCAATAAATTTTCAGAATTATCTTCCTCTTCAAACAAAGCTTTGATTTCTCTTTTATCGAGCAACCTATCATAAATTCTGATTTCGTCAAACAAACCATTGGCATAAACCACTTCGGGCAATTCATCTTTTATCCTTTTAATTTTGCCAAAATAAAGCTCCACATCATCTGTACTAGGATTGCCCATTTTTTGTATGACAGACATTGAACCCAATTCGTTTAAATAGAAGCCCCATTCAATTTCGTCATCATTTTTGTAGGCAAAATTGGCCACGATATGATACCATTTTTTTGTTTTTATCTCAAATTCATAAGACAAAGCCCCAACGCCATCTTTTAACTCAAATCCATTTGGGTTTAGCCAAAGAAAAAAACCGTCTTTCGAAAAATTGTATGACTTCGAGAAAATTGGAAATATGCCAGCATTTCCCCAATCTTCTATGTATACCCAGGCAGAAATACTAATGGCTCTTTTTGTTTTTAAGGAACTTAGCAACTCCACATTTTTTGCCGAAAAATCCACTTTAGAACCAGTTAATTTGACTGCTCCATTATCATTCCCGAACCTATCTTTTGAAAAAATTGGCTCTCCGTTTAGTATCGCATCATTTTTTTGATTGCTAAAATCATTCAGAGAATTACTCAAGACAGGGTAATGTAGCACCAAACCCTTTTTAAGGTCAATACTTTGTCCGAATGTTAGGCTATTTATAAAAATAAGAATAATAAATATTCGTTTCATAGCAAGAGGTTAAATAGATAAAAAGTCCTGAGTTTTTTTTGCAATAACCTTTTTTTGATCAAAGAATATGGCGAAACAAGAATACAATTCCTGAATTAATGCTTATCAATTTAGCATCAATATGGATAGCAATGGCTAACAACGAAATCTTTAATGGAATAAATAGCGAAAGAAAGGCTTGGCGAAAGGAGATGATGAACATTTTTAATTCTTTCCATGGGGTAGCATTAAGGTTATAAGACATTTAAAATTAAGTAATTAAAAACAGAAAGCAAATATTTTGAGGTATTTATCTAAAAAATGAAGGTAAACTGAATTTTCATTTTCCTTAAATTTGTTTTTATTGTACTTTTCGTAAAAAAGAAATTTGATCTTTGTGTATGAGAATCCTAATCTTTTTAATCTTGAACTTTGGTGCCATCACTGTGTTTTCACAATCATTTAAACAAAAACAACTCAATTTTGAGCGAGTAAAAGATGCCTTTGAGAACAAATGGCCGGAATTGGAGCATTTGATAAAAAGTAAAGGTTTTAATGCTAAAAATTTCAGGATATTTATCCGAGTTTTTAAGGAAGAACAAAAAACAGAAATTTGGATAAGCAAAAATACCAGATCAAAATTTGAATTACTGAAAACTTATCAAATAGCACGCTCATCTGGTATTCTCGGTCCAAAACGTGCAGAAGGCGATTTCCAAGTACCCGAAGGATTTTATTATATCGATAGATTTAACCCATTAAGTAGCTATTATCTTTCCTTGGGCATCAATTACCCAAACGAATCAGACAAAATCTTAGGAAAAGAAAAGCCTGGGAGCGATATTTTTATTCATGGATCGGATGTTACAGTAGGATGTGTACCATTAACCGATGACAAAATCAAGGAAGTTTATGCTTTGGCAGTTCAAGCACGAAATTGTGGACAAGAGAAAATTGAAGTACATATTTTCCCATTTGAGATGTCAGAAAAAAATCTAGAGGCAAGAAAATATGACAATAATTATATATTTTGGAAGAGTATTCAACCTGGATTTTTACATTTTGAAAATGAAAAGGATTTGCCGGAAGTTGAAATTTATGAAAATGGGAAATATCACTTCAAATAAGATTTTATCTCCAAATTTTCGGCAAAAACCTTGGCACTCTTTTTATGTAATCTTTATAAGCAGGATACTTTTCAGCTGATATTTTCTCACTAAAATCTGCACTTCCTTGGAAAAGTAAAAGTAAAAGTATGATACCCATTACTGACCAGTTGAGCCAGCGACCATCTGCGGATACACTAAACAAATAAAAAACTAGCCAGATAGATTGCTCAGCAAAATAATTTGGGTGACGCATTTTACTCCAAAGTCCTTTATCCACGAAACCTTTAGCATAATCGCCTTCCAGCGGTTCTTTTGCAGCTTTTTTGGCATATTTTACAGTTTGGTAATTCCATTGTTGTTGGTCAGCAACTGTTTCAAAAATCACAAAAAACAGAAACAATCCAGTTAGAATCACGTCAAAAAGTCCTATCGGGTTTTCACCTTGCCATGCTACCATACTTGGTAATGTAAATAGCAAAATCAAAGCCATTTGGTACACACAAATAAAAAGGAGATGGAATAACTTCCATGCAATTTTACTTTTAAAAACAGGATTTTGCCTCAAAACTTCCCAGCGGTAATCCTCTTCTCCTTCCCAAAATTTCCATGAATACCCACCTCTTCTATTAAAATTGTAAGTTAGTCTAGCTGCCCAAATTGTAGCCAAAATAGCCATTAAAACATTTCTGGAATTGAAATCAGAGGCATAAGCCACAATCCAAACATAAATAGCAGGCAAAATGCTCCAAAGTTTATCTACTTGGCTATTGTTTTTAGTGATTTCACCCACAATAAAAACGAAAATAGACAAACCAAGCATTAGCTTAACCAAAAAATGTAAGGTGTTGGTTTGAAAAACCGACAAAGGGTGTTGGGTATCAAAATAAAATGTAAAAATAGGAACTACGACCAAAGCTAAAATCAAAAGCGAGGAAATCAAAATCAGGTTAAACTTCATGGTCAGGTTTTAAATTCTGAAACAATAATAATAAATTTTAACTTGAAATAGAACTCTGGTGACATGGATATTAAAATATCACTGATTTAAGCTCATTTGCTGTTTGAAATATTTAAAATTAGCGATTGTATAGACAATAGTTTCAAACATTTAATGATTCGAGCATTCAATCAAAAAAAAAATGAACAATTCGTGCATTCGTGTAAAAAAATATCCAGCATTGAGATATTCGTTCATTCAATCCTTCAAATTATTTACTCAGGCTCAAAAGCAGTCTCATTCTTTATCTCTCCCATTACAAAAATACTTTGTGTAGAACCGATATTTTCTAAAGAAGCCAATTTGTTCATGATAAACGACTGATATTCACGCATATCGCTCACTACAACTTTTATCAAAAAATCATAATCGCCCGAAATATTCAGACACTCTACTACCTCTGACATGCCAACAATGGCTTTTACGAACTTCGCACCTGCCTCTTGAGCGTGTTCTTTCAAACGTATATTGCACAGCACCATCAAATCGCGACCTACCTTCTCTCGATCAACCAATGCAACGTATTTTTTTATAACACCTTGATCTTCAAGCCTCCTAATTCGTTCATAAACCGGTGTAGGAGAGAGATTCAATCTACTTGCCAATTCTTTGGTGGTCAGCTTGGCATCTTGTTGTAAATACCTCAAAATGTCTTTGTCGGTTTCGTCTAGTTTTATCATAATCAGAGATTTGAAAGGCAAATTTAGATAAAGTATTCACAAAAAATAGCATTTATAGATAATTTATCTATATTTATACAATATCACTTATTTTTTTATCTTTTATTTATTAATTTTGAACAAAAATTTAGAGAAAGGCTACATGATTAAGATAACTGAAGTTTTAAAAGATAGGATATTGGTTTTAGATGGTGCAATGGGTACCATGATTCAAAGATATAAATTAGACGACGCAGATTATAGAGGCGAGCGATTCAAGGACTTTCCGCACGACATAAAAGGTAACAACGATTTGCTCTCTATTACTCGTCCAGATGTCATTTTGGCTATTCACAAAGAATACTTAAACGCTGGGGCAGACATACTAGAAACCAATACATTCAGTGGAACAACCGTTGCCATGGCCGACTACCACATGGAAGATTTGGTATATGAAATCAACTATGAAGGAGCCAAGTTAGCTCGCATTGCAGCTGACGAATATATCAAAGCCAATCCAGCTAAACCAAGATTTGTGGCAGGCTCAATGGGACCAACCACCAAAATGGCCTCGCTTTCGCCTGATGTAAACAATCCTGGATTTAGAGCCATCACTTTTGACGAACTTTTGGTAGCTTTCAAAGAGCAAGTAAATGCCTTAATTGACGGTGGTGTAGATTTGCTTTTGATAGAAACCGTAACCGATACACTCAACTGCAAGGCTGCCATTTATGCTGCCACAGAAGTTATTGATGAAAGAAAAGAAAAAGATCCATCTTTCGAAATGCCGATAATGGTGTCAGGGACTATTACCGATCAATCAGGAAGAACACTTACTGGCCAAACTTCAGAGGCATTTTACAACTCGGTATCTCACGGAAATCTGATGTCAATCGGCCTCAATTGTGCCTTGGGAGCGAGAGCCATGAAACCATATTTGGCTGAACTTTCGAGAGTGGCTGATTGTATGGTGAGTGTTTATCCAAATGCAGGTTTACCCAACGAAATGGGACAATATGACGAATCTCCTGCCTATATGGCCGAGCAAGTTCGTGAGTTTTTGGAGGAAGGCTATATAAATATTTTAGGTGGGTGCTGCGGTACAACACCTGACCACATCAGAGAATTTGCCAAAATTGCCAGTGAATTTGCTCCTAGGCAACCCAAAACTATCGAACCACAACTAAGATTGAGCGGTCTGGAACCGATGACTTTGACAAAGGAATTAGGTTTTGTAAATGTAGGGGAAAGAACCAACGTAACGGGTTCGAAGAAATTCTTGCGTTTAATTAAAAATCGTCAGTTTGAAGAAGCCCTTTCTGTTGCACAAGACCAGGTAGAAGGGGGAGCAAACGTGATTGACATCAACATGGACGAAGGTATGTTAGATGGAATTGAGTCAATGACAACGTTCTTGAATTTAATAGCCTCTGAACCTGAAATTTCGAAGGTTCCAATTATGGTTGACTCTTCGAAATGGGAAATCATTGAAGCTGGTTTAAAATGTGTGCAGGGAAAAGGCGTTGTAAATTCCATATCTCTAAAAGCTGGAGAGGAAGAATTTATTCGCCAAGCAAATATTGTGAGGAAATTTGGTGCGGCAGTTATCGTGATGGCTTTTGATGAAGATGGTCAAGCGGACACTACGGCCAGAAGAATAGAAATTGCTAAGCGTTCTTATGATGTCTTGGTGAATAAAGTTAAGTTTCCACCACAAGACATCATTTTTGACTTGAATATATTCCCAGTAGCCACAGGTATAGAAGAACACAAAATCAATGCTATATCGTTTTTTGAAGGTACAAAATGGGTGAAAGAAAACTTGCCATACGCCCATGTGAGTGGAGGTGTGAGTAATGTGTCGTTCTCATTTAGAGGAAACGACAAAGTGCGTGAAGCCATTCATTCGGCATTTTTGTACCATGCCACACAGGCAGGAATGGACATGGGGATCGTAAATCCGAGTATGCTAGAAGTGTACGACGACATTCCGAAAGACCTTTTGGAAGCAGTTGAAGACGTACTTTTGAATAGAAAAGAAGACGCAACCGAACGATTGTTAGACATAGCTGAAAGCCTAAAAGGTAGCAGTAAAGAAACCGAAACCGTAGCCCAAGAGTGGAGAAGCTATCCACTCGAAAAGCGGATTGAACACGCTTTGGTGAAAGGAATTATAGAATTTATCGACGAGGATATGCAGGAGTCTTTGGATAAATATCCTGTACCATTGCACATAATTGAAGGCCCATTGATGGATGGTATGAACGTAGTGGGTGACCTTTTTGGCTCTGGAAAAATGTTCTTGCCACAAGTAGTAAAATCCGCTAGGGTAATGAAAAAGGCGGTTGCCTACCTCCTACCTGCTCTGGAAGCGGAAAAACTGAAAAGTGGTGATTTGAGTACTAACAATGGCAAAGTATTACTCGCAACCGTGAAGGGCGACGTTCACGATATCGGAAAAAATATTGTAGGTGTAGTTTTAGCTTGTAATAACTACGAAATCATAGACATCGGGGTAATGGTGCCGGCAGAAAAAATCTTAGCTGCGGCCATTGAACACCATGTGGATGCCATCGGTTTGAGTGGATTGATTACGCCTTCGCTCGACGAAATGGTGTATATGGCTAAAGAAATGGAAAAAAGAGGCATGAAAATGCCGCTTTTAATTGGTGGAGCTACGACTTCAAGAGTTCATACTGCTGTCAAAATAGATCCTTTTTACTCTGGGCCAGTTGTTCATGTTTTGGATGCCTCTAAGTCGGTACCCGTGGTGAGTAATTTATTGAGCAAAGAACTTTCAGAAAATTATGTCCAAGAAGTTAAAGCTGACTATCAACGTTTTAGAGTTGATTATGAAAGTCGCCAAACGGCAAAAGCTTATATCAGAATTTCGGAGGCACGCCAGAATAAGTTGAAAATAGACTGGGAAGCTACGCAAATCACAAAACCGAAGTTTTTAGGCATAAAAACTTTTGAGAAATATAGTTTGAAAGAAATAGCTGAATTTATCGACTGGACACCTTTCTTCCAATCGTGGGATCTGCATGGACATTATCCAAAAATCTTAAGCGATACGGTTGTCGGCGTAGAGGCACAAAAACTTTACGACGATGCTCAAGTAATGCTGAAACAAATTATTTCTGAAAAATGGCTGACTGCTAACGGCGTAGTAGGTTTTTGGCCGAGCAATGTTGAAAATGACGACACGCAAATCATTTATGGATTTGAGAAAAACGACGAAGGACACACCAGTTCTTGTTCAAATTTGGCTCATGATCATACGGTTTATACTGTTGACACCGAGAAAACCTTGGCGAAATTCCAACATCTTAGACAACAAGGCAAAAAAGGTGATGGCATACCTAATATCTCGCTGGCAGACTTTATAGCTCCTGTTTCGGCAGGCAAAACTGACTATTTTGGTGGATTTGCAGTAGGAATTTTTGGAGCAGACGAACGTGCTAAAGCTTTTGAAGCCAATCATGATGATTACAATTCAATTATGCTCAAAGTCTTGGCCGATAGATTTGCAGAAGCCTTCACAGAGCTTTTACATAAAAAAGTCAGGACTGACCTTTGGGGCTATGCCAATGCAGAAACCCTTAACAATGAGGAAATTATAAAGGAAAAATACCAAGGCATCAGGCCAGCACCAGGTTATCCTGCGTGCCCTGACCATACCTTGAAAAACGATTTATTCAAACTTTTGGACGTAGAAAACGCCATTGGAGTAACCTTGACTGAAAGCTTAGCGATGTGGCCAGCCTCAGCTGTTAGTGGTTTCTACTATTCTCACCCACAATCCAAGTATTTTGGACTAGGAAAAATAGAAAAAGACCAAGTAGAAGACTATACCAAAAAACGAGGAATAGCGATTGAAGAAGCTGAAAGATGGTTGAGTCCTGCTTTGAATTATTGAAGAGGTGCGTGTTTTGGGACAGGGATGACACAGATCTGACTGATTTCACAAATTATATTTACAAAAGCCCTAAGTGACTGGGGCTTTATTTTTATTTAAAAAAATTGAAACTGATAATTATTCTTTCTAAATAATACTTTTAGATAAAATAAACTATGCGATTAGTGTTCAAAGGAGTTCAGGAAAGGCAAGAAAACACGCAATTCAGTATTTATCGGCCCAAGGCCATCGAGTTTTGAATGTTTATAATGCCCTTTTCCACCATCCTTTTATTTTAAGAATACTTCTGAATTAGGATAAATTGTTGATTTGTATTTGTAAAAAAAAGTTCCGAATTTAATATTTTCTAATAAAGAAAACGACCTTACCATTATAATTATTGCTACCAAAAAATTGGCTAAAAAGCTTTCCCCATATGCAACGATTTTATGTGAAATCGAAAAAAATAAGGAATAATTTTCAAATAGAAAATCCTAGAAATTTTGGGTTATAAAGTAATGCAAATTGGTTAAGATATGGAAAAAGGAGTTGTCATAAATTAATCATTTTCCACCATTCCCTCGCCTTTTCAAAATTGTAAAGAACTTAAATGAGTTGGCAAATTGAAATTAGCTATATTCCAAAAAATCAGAAGATTATAATAGCAAAATTTGCTTTTTGAACTAAAATATATTTCTTTTAGAATATGTTGTTATCCTGCATTTTTATTCATAAATAAAAAAAATATAATGATTACCCTTCAGGATTGGGAGTTAAATAAAGAAAAGTGGTTGGACCAAGACTTATCACTGATGCAATCTGACGAAGGTTGGAGGGAAAGAACCCAGAAAAATGGAATAAATATTTGGCAAAGATCCTTTCCAGATGATAAAAATGACCTTTTTAGGTGGAGAATTCCGAAAATTAAAGCAGCCCATTCTGAAGTGCATGACGTTTTTGTCAATAAAATGATTGACTATCATCATTACTGGACTGCTGAATATACTGGAGGTTTTTTGGTTAAAGAACTTGAAGAAAATGTACAGATTATCTATCAACAATTTAATCCAGGCATTCCGTTTATTTCCAAACGCGACCTACTTTATATTCAATGGTCTAGAAAAATTGATGAAACTACTTGGCAAACAAGTTTTAAATCCATCATTCTTGATGAAATGCCGGTTCCAAAAGATTTTAAAAGGATAGATTGGTGGGGAGGGCATCTTTTTGAAGCCAATAAAGATGGAAGTAGTCAATTGGTTTTGATAGATAGAGAAAATCAAGGTGGAAGCTTCCCAGCTACTTTCATGAACATGGTAATGCCCCAATACCTTATAAAACAATTCGAAAGCATCATAAATTTTTTTAAAAATGGAGGAGTAAATACCCATGAGAAGCTCTCAGATTCTAAAAATTCGGCCCTAAAACTAAAATAAACTTCAAACTTATGGAAATATTTGACTGGCTTTCAAATTACGAGCCCTTGATAAACCAAATTTGGATTTATACCATTACTGCCATGATTGTTCTTTATATCATTTGTAATACAATACCAGACCGTATAGTTGGCAAGTACTTACCCTTACACAACGTTTTTAAGCCTCAAACAAATGTAGATCTCGACTATCAATCAATTGGTTATGCTCTTTTGCATACCACCTGGTTGACCAAACTTACCCATTCTACTATCATCATTGAAGTGGTATTGTGGTTTATTATATTTCAAAGCTGGCACTGGAGTTTCGTTCTGCTTGCTTTTTCGGTTATATTTTTACAGTCCTACTACATTGGGGATAAAAAATTTGGCTTGTTTTTTATTTTGACCAGTTTAATAACCTTTGGGCTTTCTTATTCAACAATTCAATATTTAGGGAAAGAAAACGCGGTTTTAATTTCAAAAGCATTATTGATGTTAGGTGGATTAATGCGGATGTTGAGTCATTCAGCGGAGCTGATCCCACCTATTTTGGTCGACGATTCCGACCAATTTCAAAAATTATCTTTAAAAAATATCAATTGGAGAGTGCTCTTTTCATCTCCCATTGGATACGTGGGTGAGTTTGGGAGTAGTTTACCTAGCAGAATCCTACCCATTCAAGTAAATTATTTATATCAAAATGTTTTAGGCATCAAACCACAATCTACATTGAGTTGGTCAGATGTAAATGCTTCCGCTAAAAATGTACTTGATGGTGGTTATATGAAGCAAAATACTTTAAAAGAATATTATAATAGTGTAATGAAAAGAAATTAGTTTTCTTACCAAGTAAAAGTATGGTTTCTCGAACAGTTCTTTATATTATTGTCAAGATTATCCATCATTGAATTTATATATTTAAAATTTCAATCATCAAATAGTCTATTTAAGTATATTACCTTCAAATTTATTTCAACCAAAAAAATACAAAAATGAAAAAAACTATCTCAATGGCCACATTGGCCGTCCTACTAACAGTTTCTATGGGCTTTCTGGCAAAAAAACCTAAATGGGTCTCGCTATTTGATGGAAAAACCTTAAATGGCTGGAAAGTTGGAGAAAATGCTGCGTCATTTAAAGTAGAAGATGGTGCAATCGTGGTAAATGGACCCGTTGGGCATTTGTTTTATGATGGCTCAGTGGGAAACCATGATTTCAAAAATTTTGAATTTAAGGCCAAAGTAATGACTATGCCAGGCTCAAATTCCGGGCTGTATTTCCATACCAAATATCAAGAAAAGAGTTGGCCATCAAAAGGTTATGAAGTTCAAGTAAACAATTCACATACCGATTGGAAGCGTACCGCAAGCCTATATGACATCAAAGATGTAAAAGAAACTTATGTAAAAGACAATGAGTGGTACACCGAAACCATCCTAGTTCAGGGCAAACGCATCATCACCAAAATTAACGACCAAGTGGTGGTAGATTATACCGAACCTGATAATATTGACCAATCCAAAGGCAGAAAACTAAGCAGTGGAACGTTTGCCATTCAAGCACACGATCCAAAAAGTAAAGTGTTTGTAAAAGATATTATGGTGAAGATTTTGCCGGATTGAAAGACTAAAAAAGGCTCTTCGAAAATGTTCCAAAGAGCCTTTTTACATAATAATGAAAATAATATTACACTATTTTAGTTCTCTTTTTTGTCCAAAATAGCACCAGCACCTAATCCTACTCCAGCACCAACTGCTCCTCCAATCACTGCACCTTTAACTCTTTTTTTCGAAACAACTGCACCAACTACTGCTCCTGAAGTAGCACCAATAATGGCACCTTTTTTCTTATTCGACCACTTCTTTTTTGCTGGCTTTGATTCTACAGAACTTGTATTTGTGGTGTTAGTAGTTCCAGATGATACTGCCGCACCTTTATTCTCATCTTCCGTAGTTTTTGAATCTGCAACTTTCTCTGATTCTTTGATACTTGTAGAATCCACAACAGTTTCTACCGCAGCATTCTCTACTGCTGGGGTATTTACTTCAGATTTCGGACTTGTACAACTTGCCGCAACTACAAACGCAGGTATTAACAAAAATAGTTTTTTCATGATTTTAATTTGTTTGAATGATTTAAATAAAAAGCTACTTTTAGGGTAAATACCTTTCCGTTTTCAAAAAAACAATCTCGTGGGTTAACTCGGATTTTTTCTTGCTGTTTTGAAAAAATATTTACGCAAATCTAAGCACTAAAGATGAAGAAAAACACGCTGCAAAATATCGAGAAGTAATTGACGATGGCTTTTAAGCTATTTTTAATGTTACGTAAATATAATACAATTTACTGAAAATCAATAAATTATAATCTTCTATTATTTAATGCAATATCTGAAATACTTAAACTTATTAACTGAAAATTTAAGGAAAATTTAATAGTTTAACACCTCAAATTTCCTTCAAATGAAACATCTAAATTTTCCAATCAAATCCAAAAATCAAACTGAATACTATTTACTTAAAACAAAAAAAGGTGGCCTGAAAATCAAGCCACCTAATGAAACATATAAATCTTAAAATTTATACTAAATCAAATCTATCCAAGTTCATGACTTTGGTCCAAGCAGCAACAAAATCCTTCAAGAATTTCGATTGCGAATCTGAACAACCATAAACCTCCGCGATAGCTCTTAACTCAGAGTTTGAGCCAAAGATAAGATCAGCACGAGTCGCTGAGCCTACCAATTCTCCAGTGGTGCGGTTGCGGCCTTCAAACATATCTGCATGAGCAGAGGTAGCTTTCCATGAAGTACTGATATCCAACAGGTTTACAAAGAAATCGTTGGTCAATGCCTCAGGTGTGTTTGTGAATACCCCATGCTTGGATTTATCAAAATTGGTATCCAAAACACGCATACCACCTACCAAAACTGTCATTTCTGGTGCTGTCAAAGTCAACAATTGAGCTTTGTCTAACAACATTTTCTCTTCAGGGGTAGTATAAAATCCTTTTCTGTAATTTCTAAATCCATCAGCCAAAGGCTCCAAAACACCAAATGATTCAACGTCAGTTTGTTCTTGTGAAGCATCTGTTCTACCAGCAGTAAATGGAACAATGATTTCCTGACCTGCATTTTTGGCAGCTTGCTCTATAGCAGCTGAACCACCTAAAACAATCAAATCTGCTATTGAAACTGCCTTTCCATCGGGAGTCGTTGCATTAAATTCAGCTTGAATACCTTCTAAAACATCCAAAACTTTCGACAACTGAACAGGATTATTCACTGCCCAATATTTCTGAGGAGCCAAGCGGACACGAGCACCATTGGCACCACCACGTTTGTCAGACCCACGGAAAGTGGATGCCGAAGCCCAAGCGGTTGAAACCAATTCTGAAACAGAAAGTCCCGAAGCCAATATTTTACCTTTCAAAGCAGCCACATCAGCATCGTCGATTAGTTTATGCGTAACCGCTGGTACTGGATCTTGCCAAATTAAGTCTTCAGCTGGAACTTCAGGCCCAACATAACGCACCTTTGGGCCCATATCACGGTGTGTTAATTTAAACCATGCACGAGCAAAAGCATCGGCAAACTGGTCTGGATTGTCATGAAAACGCTTTGAAATAGGTCCATAAATAGGATCCAATTTTAACGACATATCCGTTGTAAACATGATAGGAGCATGACGTTTTTCTGGATTGTGAGCATCAGGAACTGTATCAGCAGCCATTCCGTGCTTTGGTATCCATTGGTGTGCTCCTGCAGGGCTCTTTGTAAGTTCCCAATCAAATGCAAAAAGGTTCCAGAAGTAATTATTATCCCATTTGGTTGGACTGCTTGTCCAAGCTCCTTCTAATCCGCTCGTTATGGTATATTCGCCATTTCCAGTTCCGAATGAGTTTTTCCAACCCAAACCTTGCTCTTCTATAGCTGCACCAGCTGGCTCAGCACCTACATATTGACCTGGATCTGCTGCACCGTGAGCTTTACCAAATGTATGACCACCGGCTATCAAAGCCACTGTTTCTTCGTCGTTCATCGCCATACGACCAAAAGTTTCACGAATATCTTTTGCCGCAGCAATTGGGTCTGGGTTTCCGTTAGGACCTTCAGGATTTACATAAATAAGTCCCATTTGAACTGCTGCCAATGGATTTTCCAATTCACGATCACCAGAGTAACGCTTGTCAGCCAACCATTCACCTTCCGAACCCCAATAAATATCTTCTTCTGGCTCCCAAACATCCGCACGGCCTCCACCAAAACCAAAAGTTTTGAAGCCCATAGATTCCAAAGCACAGTTTCCAGCCAATATCATCAAATCAGCCCAAGAGATTTTTCTACCATATTTTTGTTTGATTGGCCACAATAACTGACGAGCTTTGTCTAAGTTGCCGTTGTCTGGCCAGCTATTTAGTGGAGCGAAACGCTGTCCACCAGCTCCTGCACCTCCACGGCCATCAGCAATACGGTAAGTACCTGCACTGTGCCAAGCCATACGAATAAAAAACGGACCATAATGGCCGTAATCTGCTGGCCACCAATCTTGTGAATTGGTCATGAGGGCATAGATTTCTTGCTTCAATGCTGCAAAATCCAATGATTTGAATTCATCGGCATAATTAAAACCTGGATCCATAGGATCAGATAATGAAGAATGCTGACGAAGTATGCCCAAATTCAATTGATTTGGCCACCAGTCTTGATTTCTGGTACCACCACCTGCACTCTGATTTACAGCACCGTGGTTAAATGGGCATTTGCCTGCACCATTAGAGTCTGAGGAAGTATAATTTTCCATTATTAAATAATTATTTTAAAATTAAAACAGAGCATTTATTAAAACACACACTAAGTAATCACATTGATTTTGATAAAAAAATGACTTAAGTGATATTTTACAAAAAACTCATACAAATATCAACAGAAACTAAACATAAGACAAATAGATAGATTTTATTATGATATAACTTTTAATTATAATATATCACTATCATTTAGTTATGATGAGAAGACGATGAAGAAGCAAATAAATCATAATTTCAAGTCAAAGTCAGAAATCCTTTTTGAAAATCGCCAACAACTTAAGAAATATTCAATCGGAAAATTCACATCCAAAAAGGCAACTATAATTTTCCGAAAAAGGAGACCAAAAATATTGGTGATTAAAATGATTTCGAAATGAAAAAATATTCTTTTACAAAAACATTTTTACGACACACCCTGAACTTTTTTCTCCAACAAATCCATCTCTACTTTCCCTTTTCCGTCTGGCGTAGTATAAAAGGGTCTTTTTTCTATTTCATAATTGGTGTCGGGAGCTATTCCTAAAGCATGGTAAATTGTTTGGTGTACTTCGGCTATTTTTATGGGTTTTTCCACCGTTTTACAGGGTCTTTCATCGGCTGTTTTGCCAAAAACACTTCCTTTTTTTATACCACCTCCAAACATCAACATGGAGCATCCATCAGTAAAGTGGCGGTGCATACCATAGTTTTTGATATCTTCAATTACATCGGGTTGCTCTACTTGATCCAAAACACGCAAGTCAGGTCGACCTTCCATGAGCATATCTCGGCTAAATTCACTCGCTACAATCACTAGAGTTCTATCCAATCTACCGCTTTCATCCAAATCTTTAATTAATTGAGCAATGGGAGCATCTATCATTTTTTTCATGTCGACCAATCTGGTATGACCATTTTCGTGCGTATCCCAACCTTCGAATGGCACATATTCAGTAGTTACAGTGATGTATCTGGCTCCTTGGTCTACTAATCGCTTAGCCATTAAACAACCCAAGCCAAATTTTCCTGTATTGTAAACATCATATTTTTCTTTGGGTTCTTGGCTCAAATCAAATGCTTTGGCTTCAGGAGAATTAAGTAAAATATAAGCCTGTTCCATCGAGCGTTTCAAGGATTCTTTTTGATAATCACTCCCAAACTCGCCCATGGCAGATTCATTCACGAGTTTTTCATATAATTGATTTCGACTTTCGAATCGCTTGAGTGACATTCCCACAGGCGGACGCACGCTATCGAGTCCTTTTGTGGGGTCAGGTATCATAAATGGTCCGAATTCACTTCCTAAAAAACCTGCACTGTGAAAAGCTTTGAGTTCTTCACCTTCTCCGACGTCAAACCTCTGACCTATGTTTATAAATGGAGGAATTACTTCATTTTTTGGCCCTAATTCCTTGGCAATCCAAGAACCCAAATGCGGCACCACAACCGATTGAGGCGGCTCATAGCAAGTATGCCAATTGTATTGGTGTCGGGTATGCAAAATATGTCCCAAATCTGCAGCTACATAAGAGCGAATTACTGTCCCTTTATTTAAAACCTTACCGATAGATTCCAAACCTTCCGAAAAACTAACGCCATCTAATGCAGTTGGAACAGCCTTAAAAGTACTCAAAACACTGTCAGATTTCATTCCTTTACTGAAAGGCGTATACTTTTTTGGGTCAAAAGTTTCGGTGTGAGCCATTCCTCCTGCCATAAAAAGCACAATTACCGAGTCTGCTGTTGCATTCTCTGTGTTTTTTACTCCACAAGATGTCAACAATTGACTAATTGGGCTACCCACAGCCATTGTGGCGATAGTGGCCGCACTTTGTTTAAGGAAATCTCTTCTGTTATTTTTCATATTTTTTCACCGCTAGGACGCTAAGAAAAAGAATTCATTTTTGTCAATAAATAAGTTGAAACTCAGGTAAAAGCAAAACTGCCCAAAACAAGTCTTGAATCTGTTCAATACTTGGATTTTCGTCCATGGCAGATTGAGCGGCTTTCATTTCCGATTTGTTAGGAAGCCTGCCCAATGCTTTACTGAATAAAACCCTAATAATTACATCCCTAGTTTTAAACTGAGCCTTCCAATATTTCGCTCCTCTTGCCAAAACATTCGTTAATCTTTCTCCATTGGTCAACTCCAATGCTTGCAGAAGGCTGGCTTGGCTATCTCTGCTTGTGGATACGACTTCCCTATTTGGCCTACCCAAAGCGGTCAAAAAAGCATTGTTAGCCACCAAAGAGGCCCTTGCAAATGCAGGTTTAATAGGGTTAGACTTCGTTCCCGAATATTTCATGTCTTTTATAGTAAAAATCGGCGTTATGATTTGGCTGACTGCATCAGAAAACTGTTCTGCTGAAAGTCTTCTTCGAGTCATTCCTTTGAACCTATAATTATTGTCATAAAGCAAATTGGTGCTTTTTACACTTTCGGATGCTGTTTGATAAATTTTCGAACTTGCAATTAGATAAATCAGCTCTTTGATGTCATATTTCTTTTCTGCGAAGTCTGAGGCCAACCAATCCAACAAATCTTGCGACCATGGCTCATTGTCCATTTCGTCAGGCGATTCTATAATTCCCCTTCCCATCATTTGCTTCCAGATACGATTTACGATTGTTCTGTATATTCGGCCATTTGCTGGTTGCACCAAAAGGTTGGCCATTTGTTCCATTTTTTTCGCCTTCGAAGTTGTAGAATCTATATTTCCCAAATTTTGCCACAGCAGTCTTGTGTCAGCAAATTTGCCAGTTGGTTTGTCGCAGCGGTTTATTTCCAATCTTTCCTCCGCAAAAATATTGGCAAAAGCATAGGCATCCTCTAATTTCCAGTCGCTTATGAAACTATCATGGCACGAGGCACACTTAAGGTTTAATCCCAAAATTACCTGTCCCACATTCTGAGCGGCTTGCATTTCTACCCTTTGACTGGCATTGATGGTTCCTCGCCATTGAATACCCTCCACAAAGCCTTTAGAAGGCTCTTTCGGCGAGAGCAATTCCTTTGCAAACTGGTCATAGGGTTTATTTTGCTTTATAGACGTGTAAAGCCAATCTGTAATATTGAATCTTCCGTTGGTGATATATCCGGGACCGGTGTAATCGTTTCTGAGTGCATCGTTCCAAAAAGTCAACCAATGTTGCGTATATTCCTCCTCTTGTGCTAAAAGTTGCTTAATCAAAGCAGATCTTTTGTCAGGATTTTGATCTTTGGCAAAAGCAATAATCTGGGAAGCGGTGGGCAAAAGTCCAACAATATCCAAATATGTCCTTCTCAAAAAAGTACGGTCATTTACTTTAGGTTTCCAATCTATTTCGTTTTGTTTAAAATATTCATTCACCCACAAATCAATTGGATTTTTCAAATCGCCGGTTGGGGTTGGCAAATTGGGTTTTCGGGGTTCCATTTTGGCAACCTTAAATAGCATGGGTTGCAATGAACCATCTGGCCAGGGAGCACCTTTTTTTATCCAGAAATTTATCAATTCTATTTCATCAGCATTCAAGGCCTTACCTTTCGTTGGCATGGCTTCTTTGTGATTTCGAGGTAAAGAAATCCTTCGTGACAATTCGCTTTTTTCAGGATTGCCAGGCTCTATTATTTTTCCATGTTTGCCACCAGAAAAAACGAATTCTTTTTGGTCGAGCCGCAATTTGCCCTCTTGCTTGTTAGAACTATGACATTTGTAACAATTATGGGCAAAAATCGCCCTCACTTCACCAATGAGTTTTATTTGATTTTCTTTAGAAAGGCTATCTGAATCAGCATTTAAAGTTAAAAAGCCACTTTTTGGCGTCGCCTCCTTATTATTAGAAAAACTAAAATAATCATCTCCGTGGGTCAAAGAGCCTCCAAAGTGTCCCGTAAAAACTACACCCAAAGAAGCAGCGAAAAGAGACCATCTGTAAAGAGATATTTTAGTGGATTGGCCTTTTTTCAGAATTAACCAAAGTATAAATGGGGTTATAGTACTTAAAACAGCGGTAGCTATTCCGCCCCACTGATGCAAATCCAAAGTTTGACCCGTGACTTCTTCATTTTGTGCTAAAATATAGCCGAATATAGCGGAAAATATAGCCGAAATACCACCAATAATTACGGATATATTTATGGCAGGCCGGTATTTTGAATTGAAATTTTTGAAGGATAATATTTCTAGAAGACTTGCCAGAAGCAATATAGCAATCGGAAAGTGTACAATTACGATATGAAACCGACCGATAAATTGTAAAAAATCAAATCCGCCTTCTACTTGGGCGATTTCTTGAGCTAAGGCCTGATTAGTAGTAAAAAAAAATACAAAGAGAGCATATCCAAAGATATATTTTGGGCATTTAAAAAGCATCAAAAAGTATTTATAGGTTGAATAAATCCAAATCTAATTTGCGAAAATAGATTTGAATACGAAAATAGCTTTTTTATAACTATTTTAAAAGCATTAGGAGAGAAAAGAAATTAGCGAGGCACAAAAAAGTATTTCAGGAAAATTACTCCTTCTCAAACTTCAATTTCAATACGTTTTCCCCTACTTTTTTGCCCATTTCTTGACCTTTGGTGAGAGCTTCTCTGAAATGTATGCCGCCGTAAAGCCTTGAAATACTGGTTTCGTTGGCCGACTCCCAAAAACTGTTGAACTTTTTAGGCTCCCCTACCCAATATTTGGAATAATCCGTAAAACTGACCTTATCACCCAGCATTTTGGTTAAAATGGTTGCCATAGTAGCTGACTGAACCGAATGGCCCGAAGGGAACTCAGGAAAGGGAGGAGTAAGTATGGCGGGTTCCCATTTGGAATCAATATATTTTTTAATGTATGCCCCAGGACGAATCAAATTATGTTTGTATTTCGACTTCCAAGCAGCTATCATGGCATCGTTAAGTCCCAAAGTGAGTGAAACATACAATTTTGCAGAAGAATCTATTGAAACAGGATGTGCTCTTAGTAGTTGGGTTAAAATTGATACCGAATGTCCCACAGCCGTATAAGTAAAAGTAGCCGCATCATCCCAAAAGTTGGCAATGTTCATTTTATCGGAACCTGCAATAACCTCTTTTGAGGCATTGTAAACCTCCATGGCATCCTTGTAAAATCGAGAATCCTTGTATTTGGAATATTCGAAATCTGGCTTTATGTCAAAATCAGTTTGATTTTCTTCCAAAAAAGTTCTGTTTTTTCCCCATTTGGGATGCAAAGGGCCTGTATTTTCCAAATCTGCTACCCTGTTTATTTCAAAGCAAGACTCACAAGAAGGCAGTCGATAGTTTAAATCATAGCTTCTAAATAAAGCATCTTTACCGCCATCTTTATCTGCATATTTTATCACCATTTCGGCAACAGAAACACCGTAATTTTTAGACTTAATAATGGCCAATTTCGATTGATTTACAGAAAATTTTGCATCCACAGAATCTTTTAATGCGGTTATACGTTCCATCCAAATATATGGAGCTGCTACAAAGAACTTGTCAACGGTTGCAAAAAGAGCATTGTTTAAGGCAATTTCTTTTATAAAATCTGTCGTATCTATTTCAAACTCTCTGGGCTTTTCGAATCCTTGAAGTTGGCCTGAAAGTGATGCTCGTTTTGAATAAGCTGGCAAAATAGATTCATAAGCTGCTAAGTCAATATATGCAAGCGAACGAGCGGCCACCAAAGGTGTATAACCTGTCGTTTGTTCTATCAAATCTAAAATCAACAAATGCCATTTCACTTGTAAATCAGAGGTGCTGAAGTCATAATTTTTGCTAGGCAAAGCTGTTTCACTCAAAATCAATTGTGTGGTATTTCCTGTCTGAAATTCTCGACGGACTGGTGCTTGTCCGAAGCTTAATTTTGCAACAAAAAATAGTAATATTGCAAAATAGATTTTATCCTTGTTCAAAATTTCCGTATTTTGATTTTTTATTTAAAGCCGAATTTAATCATTATCTCATAAAAAGTTCTCATGCGTTCTAAAAAATTGTTTTTACTCGATGCCATGGCTTTGATTTACAGAGCCCATTTCGCATTTATCAAAAATCCTAGAATTACTTCAACTGGAGTAAATACAAGTGCGGTTTTTGGGTTTACAAACACCATGCTGGAGGTTATAAAAAAAGAAAAACCAACACACTTTGCCGTTTGTTTTGACACGAAGGCCCCTACCTTTCGTCATGTGGATTTCCCTGAATATAAGGCCAATAGAGAAGCTCAACCTGAAGACATCACCACAGCAATTCCTTTGGTAAAAAGGCTGGTAAAAGCTATGAATATCCCATTGATTGAATTAGATGGCTTTGAGGCAGATGACGTGATAGGAACTTTGGCCAAGAAAGCTCCAAAAGAGGAATTTGATGTGTTTATGTACACCCCAGATAAAGACTATGGCCAGTTGGTTGATGAACACATATTCTTATACAAACCTGCATTTTTAGGCAATGGCATAGAAATTATGGGCATACCTGAGATATTGGCTAAGTGGGAAATCAGCCGAATAGACCAGGTGATAGACATGCTAGGTTTGATGGGCGACAAAGTAGATAATATACCTGGAATACCGGGAGTAGGCGAAAAGACCGCAGTGAAATTGCTTCAAGAATATGATACCATCGAAGGGATTTTAGAAAATGTTGAAAAAATCTCAAACAAAATAGGTGAAAAAATTAGGGCAGGAAGAGAAAGTGCAATAATGTCGAAACATTTGGCTCGAATAGAAATCAATGTCCCAGTAGAATTTGATGAAGAAGACCTAAAAATGTGTGAGCCCAATACAGAGGAACTTTCGGCTTTACTAGATGAATTGGAATTTAGAACTTTAAAAACTCGATTAATCAAATCTGATGGAACCAATCAGGACATCAACAAACCAGAGCCCAAAACCAAAGTAAAGGTGGAAACCAACCAAATCTCACTATTTGGTAACACAGAGGAAGAAGAAGAACCGAAAGAACTGAAAGAAAAAGACACCATCAATTCAGTTGTTCACGATTATTATTTGATAGAAGGCAAAGAGCAAAGAGCCGAATTGATAGAATATTTGATGGCTCAAGACGAAATATGCTTCGATACCGAAACCACAGACGTTGATGCAGTAGATGCCGAAATCGTTGGGCTTTCGTTTGCTTACAGAGCCAAAGAAGCTTATTATGTACCTTGTCCACCTCGATTTGAAGAAGCAAAAGCCGTATTAGAAGAATTTAGGCGAGTTTTTGAGAATGAGAAAATCATGAAAATTGCTCAAAATTTGAAGTACGACTTAACGATATTGAGCAATTACGGCATAGAACTCAAAGGAGAATTATATGATACGATGTTGGCTCACTATATAGTTGAACCGGAACAAAGACACGGCATGGACTACTTGGCGATGAATTACCTTAATTATGAACCTGTAAGTATAGAAACGCTAATTGGAGCCAAAGGCAAAAAACAAGGAAATATGCGGGATGTTCCATTGGAAGCCATCAAAGAATATGCTGCTGAAGACGCAGATATTACGCTACAACTCAAAACTATTTTAGACAAAGAACTCAAAAAAACCAATCAAGAAAAGCTGCTTTATGAGGTAGAAGTGCCACTGGTGAGTGTTTTAAGTAGTATGGAGCGTGAAGGTGTAAAATTAGACGTTCAAGCTCTTCAAGATCTTTCTGACACACTTCAAAAGGATTTGGTAAAAACCCAATCGGAGATTTTCGAAATAGCTGGAATGGAGTTCAACGTGGGGTCGCCAAAGCAACTGGGAGAGATTCTATTTGAGCAGATGAAAATTGACGATAAGCCAAAGAAAACGCCAACAGGCCAATATGCTACAGGCGAAGACGTCCTAAGCAACTATGAAGCCGAGCACCAAATCGTAAAGAAAATATTGGATTTTAGAGAATTAAGCAAACTTAAAAGTACCTATGTAGAAGCACTTCCACAATTGATTTCTAAGAAAACAGGAAGAATACACACTTCATATAATCAGGCAGTTACGGCTACAGGACGTTTAAGCTCGACGAATCCTAACTTGCAAAATATTCCTATCAGAACGGAGAGAGGACGTGAAATCCGAAAGGCATTTATTCCTCGTGACACAGAGCATTTGATACTTTCTGCGGATTATTCGCAAATAGAATTGCGTATAATGGCGGCCTTTAGTGAGGACGCTAGCATGGTGGAAGCGTTTAATCAGGGCATTGATATTCACTCTACTACGGCTGCAAAAGTATTTGGGGTAGCTTTAGATGCGGTAAATTCTGACATGCGTAGAAAAGCCAAAATGGTGAACTTTGGTATAATCTACGGAATTTCAGCTTTTGGTTTAGCTCAAAGATTGGGTATTCCAAGAGGCGAAGCAAAAGACATCATTGATGCATATTTCACACAGTTTCCAAACGTAAAGACCTTTATGGATGAATGTGTAAATAAAGCCAGAGAAACTGAATACGTAGAGACTATTTTAGGCAGAAGGCGATATTTGAGAGATATCAATTCTAGAAACCAAACCAATCGAGGTTTTGCGGAAAGAAATGCCATAAATGCTCCCATACAAGGCTCTGCTGCAGACATGATTAAAGTGGCCATGATAAATATTCATGATTTTATGAAAGCTGAAAAGCTCAAATCAAAGATGATATTGCAAGTGCATGACGAATTGGTATTTGATGCTCACATTTCGGAAATTGATTATTTAAAAGAAAAAGTGGATTACTTCATGGTAAATGCCATACCGATGAAAGTAAAAATTGAGACAGGAATTGGTGTGGGTAAAAACTGGCTGGAGGCACATTGATTTTTTTAATAATGGTGATGAAATAGGAATGTCAAATGGCATTCCTATTTTTAAGAAGAAAAGCCTTTCTTACTTTGTTATTCGCATCAAAATTCTACTTTTCTCTACTCCATTCTCTTCCAAAATCAGCATTCTATCCAGAATATCGCAATCTTCGCATTCAAACTCCTCTGTTACGATGTATTTCCAGTTTTTATTCTTAAAAACATAGAAAGGAAATGGAGGATGAGCATCACTGATTTCTTGATTACCAAATAGTACCAAATCTGGCTTTTGGCTTATGGGTTTCCCCTTACTCCAAGAAGCATAACGACATTTAGCATCTTTTGTATAATCAATCCTAAGCTCCAAATTCTTCGATTTCAACATCACGATATTGCTTTCAAAGTCTTTTAAAGAGGGATGAATCGTAGCCTTAGTTTTATCATTCAGAGCTTTTTCAAGAGCCATTTCTCTATCCGAATTGTAGTTAACACTATAAATTCCTGATTCATCATACCATATTTCGCCAGTAAAAACCTCACCCACCATTCCAAACATACCGTTTCTAGCCATTACCTCTTTTTGAGAAAACTTTGGAATGATTTTCTTAAATTTTGCATCAAAAAGTGTAGGAAAATAAGCCACAAATTCTTTTTCATTTTGTATATCAGGAATAGGGCTAGGCCTTTGAAGCGGATAATTCACCAATTTAGCCAATTCAGTTGCCTTGTTTTGATTTATTAAATCTAATATTCTCTTGCCGATAGCATATCCCTCTTTAGGATTTTGGGAAAATGAAGTAAAGCTGTAAGCAATAATTGCTATGATAAAGATAAGTTTGGTTTTCATGAATTGATATATAAAAAGTCAATCTAAGATTAATTTCTTGAAAATTGAAAGTTTGCAATAAAACTTATTTCCAAAGTTTAACTCCCTCATATATTTTAGATTGCGTATA
Source organism: Lacihabitans sp. CS3-21 (assembly GCF_024343675.1). Taxonomy (GTDB): domain Bacteria; phylum Bacteroidota; class Bacteroidia; order Cytophagales; family Spirosomataceae; genus Leadbetterella. The sequence continues at coordinate 139,405 of NZ_RJUD01000112.1, read as the reverse complement.
AAGCCTAACACCCAACAATTTCCATTCTAAAATTCCATAAACCAAATATTTAAATGTGTCTTTATCACTGGTTTTTAAAACACTGATTTTTATTGGTTTCCAATGAGTACCTATCACCAAACCCGTTGTACCAGAATATGCACTTATCGGCGTATTGATTTCAGAATGGGGTATTTTGCCATAATTAAGGGCCAAATCGTATTTTGTAACTATCTGATCTTCAAGTATAAAATGAGCAAACTTAACTGAATTCTGCTCTAAACTATCTTTGATGGCAAAATTGAATGTTTTTATTTGATATAACTTAGCTGCATTACCCTCTGACTTGGATCCACCAACAAAAGACAAGAGTCCAAATACAAAAACTACACTACCAAAACCGCCTATGTGATTTCTAGCAACTTTAACAAATTTAAAGCAGGCAATTAAAAAATAAATCAGGAGGCCAAGATTTAGTAAACCCCAAATTAGGTGGAGCATTAGAAAGTTAATTTTACTTTATTTAAAAATCTGCATTCAAATTAACCAAATTCTCAAAGAAAGACAAAGTATGGTCAAATTGGTCGTTAATAATATTTGACCTGTCGATTATTTTACCTGATACTCATCTTTGGGCCACATATCTGTGTTAATATCTTTATTATCAAGCAATTTTCCTTCTTGAATGATTTTCAAAGTATTCAGGAAATTATTCATAATGGCCTTGGCATCTATATCGGCTCTTTTATAAAACGCCTCAGAAAAAGGCTCATCAAATCTATTTAAAATAACTTTTCTGTCAAAATTAATGGGCGAATCAGAACCTAAATAGAGCGATTCTTGGATTTCATAAACATAAGGAAAAACTACCCTAAAACTCCTTTTGATTCTTTCAGTTGGTGCCCATGTTACAGCATAACCTTTGGGTTTTAGTTTTGATTTTAAAAGACTAAAATATTCCACTGAATAGAGATTTCCAGCGTAGGACGATCTGGGCCGGAGAGCATCCGCTTCCAAAACATCATATTTCTGGCTGGAGCTTTGAATTTCCTTTCTGCCATCCTCTAACTTTAAGGCCAGTCTTTTATCATTTAAAATAAAATAAGCCGAACTATCCTGGGTTCTCTTTACATATTCAAAAAGTACACTTGGCTGACTCTTGATAACTTCCCAACAAACCAATTCTGTGGTACTTGCTCTGCCTGAAGCACCATAGAGTGTTCCAGCAGAACCCAAACCAATTATTCCTATTCGCTCAGGATTAGGATGCAAAAATGCTGGTACTGCACCTAACATGATATGAAAATAGTCCGTCTTCATTGGAAAATGACTTTGACCAAGGCCATTTATAAAAACTGTGGAATTTTCCTCCCCAATTTTTATGGAAGACAAAGCCGTTTTATCTTCACTAAAAATAAAATCAGTCTCCTCATTTACACCAGAAACCACCCTCCAAAAATCTTGTTTTTCTGGAACTAAAAACACCAAAACTAGCAATACAAAGCTCATCAAAGCTGCATTTATTTTGCTTAAGTACTGTTGATAACCAAGTATGGCTATATAGATAAAACCCGTAAGTAGAAGTAACTTTAAAGTTAAGGAGGTTCCCAGTATTTCGAAACCTATCAAGGAAGCAAACCATGCACCAGCGGTTGAGCCAGCGATATTAATAAATTGTAAAGTGCCAAGTTTTTTCCCCACCAAAGAAAAGTCGTTTTGGATGATATTCTGCGAAACACTGAAACTAAAACCCATAATAAAAGTGGGAATGGACATCAAAAAAATTGGAATGATAAGCATGGTTATTAACCGCAACTTAAAACTTGGTATTTCCTCATATCCTTCAAAATAACCTCTTAATGGCTCAAGAAAACCAATATTTTCCACAGAAAAATAAAGCAAAGCTATACTCACTGCCACATAGGAATATAATGTGATTTGAATCCATAAAAAAGTTTTGAGTTTTCCTTTCTTGTATTTCTTATTGAATATCACGCCTAACCAAGTACCTATGGCCATTGAGCCCAAATAAATGGTGAGAATAATAGAAAACGTAACCGCGTAAGACTTCATCATTACATCTATCATTCTAAACCAAATGATTTCTAATGAAATAGCGGTGAAACCAGAAATAAAATACTGAATTAACCAAAATTTGAAAGGCACATTTAACTCTTCTTCGTACAATTTATCTGTCAATGGTGCTTTTTCATCTTGCTTGCTTGCTTCTCTTTTAACTAGGTAATTAAAAAGCAAAACTGAGAGCCCACAGAAGAAATTCAAACCTGCAGCTACATAAATAGCTTTTTCAAAACCCATATTGGGTATTAAGTAGAAAGAAGTAATAAAAGTACCGATAGCAGCTCCAAGCGTATTGGTAAAATACAATAAGCTTATAAAGTTACCTTGATTTCCGATGTTCTTGAAAGCCTTGGATAGCAAGGGTAGCGATACGCCCATCAAAAAAGTTGGAACCAAAAGTAACAAAAACAAAATCATGTACAAGTATATCGAACCAAGCTGAAAACTACTATTTTCCACAAATAGCCAATCATAAAAAATGCTTTTGCTAAAAAAAGCAAAGATTCCAATACCTATTTCGGCCAAAAAGAAATAAAATACGTGTTTTCCTTGCTGAAGCCTGTCAGACAGATAGCCTCCTGCCAAGTAACCTATCCCTAAACCAGCCATAAAAGCAGATACAATCAAACTGATATTGACCGAGCTGATGCCAGTAAAAAAAGCAAGCCAACGTTGCCAAATAACCTGATAAACCAGAGCTGCAAAACCAGAAAAGAAGTAAATTGAAATTAAAAACAATGCAGTTAAATTTCTGCTTTTAGGATTAGAATTCATTGAGGCCTTTTGTAGAAATATTATGAAAGACCAAAATAAACATTTTTATTGTTGGAGATAAAACTCTAGATGATTTTTTTGTTAAAAGAGGCTAAAATATTAAGTAAACCCAATATTTCACCGGTTTCAAATTTGATTAAATACAATCAAATATAAAATTTAGCTATCTTACTTTAAATTGGTTGGAAATCTGTAAAATAGTATATTGAAATTAATTGCTATCTAAAAGGCTACCCAATAGTAGTTTGCCTATGAAGTTAATCCAAAAATTACTTTATGACCGCATTAATTTTATCCCAAAGAGCCTTATCGAAGCCAGAAACTGCAAAATATGGATTTGCTTTATCGGCGGCATTGCCCATTCTGATTATCACCATCTTCTTGCTCGGAATTACATAAATCCGCTGGTCTTCGGCACCCATAGCCGCATACATATCTGATGGAGCATTCGAAACCAACATGCCCGGAAACACCGTTTGAGAGCTCGGCACCATATAATTGTTTTTTCCATTTAGCCACCACAAATAGCCATAAGATGGATTGATATTTTGTGAAGAATTTACACTTTCTTTGAAAAACGATTCATTCAAAATTTGCTCATCTTTCCATTTACCATTGTTGAGGGCCAATAGGCCAAACCTCGCCATACTGCGGGTATTGCTTTGGTACAGCTTAAAAATAAGTCCCATATTCCATTTACCTTCCATCCCTATTTTATTTTTGAGTTTGGCTTCGAAATACGATTCAAAACTTTGGTCGCTACTTTCAGACACCACGTCCATTAATTTCTGAAAAACATTCCCATAAGCCCATCGTTTACCAGCATCTGCCACATAATTGAGGTTTGATTTAATGACCAATTGATTTTCGTCATTAAGACCGGTCGTCATAGTCAACAAATGTCTGGTGGTAATTAAATTTTCTTTTTCTAAAGGCTCATTGGTCCAACCTGTTCCTAAATATTGCGATGCTTTGTCGTTGATGTTCAACAATCCTTCTTGTTGAGCTATTCCTGTTGTAGCTGAAACCAAGGTTTTACCTGCACTATTCCAAGCCCAAGAGGTGCTTGCAGTATGTCCATTAAAATACTCCTCCATCACGATTCTACCATTTACCAAAATCATAAACGACTTAGAGTTTTTCTCTACCAGAAAATCTTTCAAAGGCTTTACTGCATTTTCGTTCCATCCTAAGCTTGCCAATGAGGTGGTTTCCCAAGCATTGCCTGATTTGGCGGGAAAATACATTTCGCCTGGTGGTGTTGGTTCTGAATCATCTTCGGGTTTTTCACAAGAAAAAAATGGAATTAAAAGTAGTAAAGTAAGAATCTGGACTTTCATAAATTTTCAATTTGGCTTTCTCATAAAGCTTCGACAATAATTTAGCCAAAAGGTTTAATTGAAATCTATAAATTATGATCGATTCCTTGACTGGGAAATGAAATGGAGTCTTCGAAATACTGATTTGAATGACTATTTTTCACTTGTTTTCCAGCTTGTGTTTTAGTATTTTTATCCTAAATAGATCAGTAGTACGGCGAATTACCTATAAGAATTTACAATTGCTTTACATTTTTTTACAAAATAAGCAAATGTCCCAAAATAAATAAGCATACTTTTATCCCATTATTTCACGAAACCAATTTTGTAATGAACACGGTCAAGGTATCTTTCCTAATCATTTTTCAATATTTAGTTTTTCTTTTCTTCGGAATAAATTTCCCTGGAGAAGATCCAACTTTTCTAAAAACAACTGCAAAGGATGTAAAAAACGTAATTATCCAATCGGTTGATTATGGTAACACTTGGCAAGACATTAGCAATGGCTTGCCGGCAAATCTAGAGAATACAGAGTTTTTTGTAAATAATAATGGCCTTTTTTACTACTCTGAAAAAGCGATGTATCATAGAAATGCAAATGTATTGTCACCAGGCTGGAAAAAAGAATATGCTGTAGACAAGCTTGGTTCAGTGTCGGTTTGCAAATCTGGAATGTATGCTGTTACATACGACGGAAAAATTTCGAAATTTGATTCCAAAACAAATGGTTGGTCGCCTTCATTTTCAAACTTTGGGCGAAGCATGCTAAGAACCATTTTCGAGACACAAAAAAACACCTTTCTAATAGGCTCTGATAGTGGATTGTATAGATCCATTGATGGTGGAAAAACATGGAAACAAGTGATTGATGGCTGGTCAATAAAAATGGTGGAGTCAAATGGCGTGTTGGTGGCAACGAGTCAAAAAGGCATTATTCGCTCTACAGACGATGGCCAAACCTGGAAAACGGTTATTAGCGAAGGTGGCGTAGGAATAGATGTGGCGATTATTAAGGGCGGATTTGCGGCCATTAGCTACAACACCACATCAAAAACTCGACGAGTAAGAACCAGCTACGATGCAGGAAAAACCTGGCAAGCTATTGATGCTGGTCTTCCTCCCCACGATTTAATCGCAAACGTTTTACAAGTGGATGATTACCTATTTGTAGGTCACCCAAAAGGTATTTACAAATCTGCAGATAAAGGAAAGAATTGGACACTCATTTCGCCTTCAATAGAGGACAAAATATATAATCTGTACGTTTCAGGAAAAGCCATTTATGCCTTTCCTAGAACTGGTGGATGTTGAATTGCTTGTGAAAATTAGGATTTGAGGCTTTTCGAATTCGAAGTATTTCAATTATTGAATTTGCCCAATGTTTGGTGTTTACGCCCAAAAGAATTTTCGCAAGAACTCCGATTAAGAAACGTTCGTCCGACTATAACAGCAGGTTTAGAAACGGTTTCTTTAATTTCAAGTATCTTCATCTTTTGTATTTGTAAAGTTTCAAAAGTGGACTTTCATAGCCTGAAGAATTATTAATTCTCTGTTACTTTTACATTTCTAAACATATAGGCATTATCACTTAAGCGAATAGCTTTACCACTTGAGGCATTTACATTCTTGAGAAGAACCTCTTTGGTAATTTGATAATGGAATTTTTCTAAATAGCTATCATCCTTCATTTCTGGATTAAAATCCATAAAAATGGCGGGTCCTGGATAGGATGCGGATAGTTTAGCGTCATCAATTTTGAGGTTTTCTATCCATATTTTAGTCGGCATGGTGCAGGGATATCCAAAATCATGTGAGCCAGAATTGTATCCAGCAATGAGTTGAACTTTTTCCTGGGTATTTTCACGTGGGACAAAAAGACAATTACGGATAATTAAGTCTCCGTCCCAAGAACTGCCGTAATCATTTCTTAAATTCACGATACTCCCTCCTCTTATGATGGTGTTTTCTACCAAAAAAATACCACTTCCTATGGCATTAATGCCCATGTGACCCAATGTTGAATTTCGTATGGTTGCATTGGCAACTCCCTGATGAGCGTCAAATCGAGAAAGTTTACAGCCATCATACAATAGGTTTTTACAGAAATTCGAGCCTAATATTCCCCAATATTTACGGTCGTCGATGTCGTTGGTTTGGGTACAATTAATAAAAGAAACATTTAAAGCTCTGTTTACCAAGAGGTCATAAGAACCCATAGACACAGGCTTCCCGGCATTGCCGATGGTTTCGTAGGTTTTGTGACCCGTTAAAATGCAATTTTCAACTTTTACAAAACAACATTCGCTAATGTGTATAAAACCGCCATAAGGAGCACCTTGATCTCTTTCATCTACAACTTCATGATGTAAGCGAGAAACGACAACATTGGAACGTTTTATAGCCAAATTTCGACTATAATAATTGTATTTAGATGGTTCTTTATTGGCAATCGTTTTAAACCTCCCTCCTGTTATGGTCAATCTATTTTCGTCTATAGGTAATGCAGTTACATCCGTAATTTGGTCAAAATCCCAAATAATTGGAGCAGATTGATCAACATATCCGTTTTTATCAACTAAGAAAATATCTGTTTGGTCGCTGCCATTATTCTGGTTTAGCCCAAAACGAATATAGTGTTTCACCTTAGTATTCGTTACGGATATAAGGCTTCTTTGCGTTAGATTAACTGCAATTTTGGTCTGGTTTCGTTTTAAAGATGAAATACCTTCAATTTTCTCGGCTTTCATTTTAGAACTTACCAAAAAGACCGAACTTGTTCTGTTTTCCACATTTGAATCATCAATAATAAAACTCGCATTGCCAAAATCAGTATCTGTTTGAATGATAGCTGTACGGTCTTTACCTCCAATATAATATGTAGCCCCTTCATCGGCTTTTACTTTGAGATTATGCTCATTTGCATAGGCGTGAGCTGCCAATATGGCTTCGATATCATCTGTTTTACCATCGCCCTTTGCTCCAAAATCACTGTATTTTACTGTTTTGGTTTTGTGGTTGGCTTTTGGCGATTGTTTAATACTTAATGGGATAAAGGTATAGTGGCTTGTAAAAAGATTACAGATAAAAAACAGAAAATAGAAAAGTTTCATAATCTTCAAGGATTGGGATAAAATTATCATTCAAAGATAAAAAACTAAAATTAAGGAATTAGCTCTCAAAAAAAACACATTTAAGATATTTATTGACTTCTACGATATCCTACCAAAAGGACATAATTCATGAAGTAGCTATTGCAGATTTGATAAAAATTATGGCTTTCAAAAATATTATTTTAATTGAAAAATATTGCCACAAAATAATGATGTTAAAACTCGCATTTTCCTGCGAAATCAAATATGATTTTGGTCGAATTTGATCTTATAGTTAATTAAATATTCGACTTAAACAAGGCCTGCAAATTTTGCTTAAGTATTATTTAGGTAATGAAAAATTATTCGGATATTTTTGTAACAAGATACTTGTTTTTCAAATTTTATTAATTAAGGAATGGACAACGATATTACTGTTTTTTTTACTAATCAGGAAGAGGAAAGCTCACCACATAATTTCGTATTCCGAGACCAGAGCATGCTCCACTCAAATAGAAATCAAAAGAAATTAATTTCTGATAAAAAACTGCATTTCGCAACCTTTGAAAATATTAGTTTCTTAAATTTGAAGTTTCTTAATTGTACATTTAAGCATTGCAAATATGACAACTTATATGCTAGAGAAGTAACCTTTGAGAACGTAGACTTTACAGGTACATTTTTTGTCAACTGTAACTTCGACAATATAAAGCTAATTAATTGTAATATTCGGCATTGCCGTTTTCAAAACTGTATTATTCCAGTAAATGAGATTATCAATTCTCTACCACCAGAATCAAATTTAAAGAAAAAGTTAGCCACAAATTTAAAAGTAAATTTTCAAAACTTGGGGATTCAGAATGAATCTGATAAGTTTTTAGATATTGAAATAAAGGCAGAGATTGGTAACCTAAATTCAATTATCATAAGTGATTCAGATTACTATAAAATGAATTTTCAGACATTCGATCGTATCATTGCAGTCCTAAAACTTTGTCTATTAAGATTTGAAATTTTTGTTTGGGGATATGGCCACAAAGTTAAAAATTTATTAATTTCTTACACAGTAATATTGTTGGTTTACAGTTTATTAATGACTTTATTACAAATAAAATTTTCAAACAATTCTCAAGAGGTGCCTCAACCTATAAACTTCTTTGATGCCCTAAGGTTGTCTTTTGCAACTTCTGTAAACTTTTCTAATATAGCTTTCAAACCGACAGATACCAAAGGTGAAATTTTCTTAACATTGATTAGTTTTACAGGTATATTGTACATGGGATTGCTTTCAGCGACTTTTTATCGAAAAATATCAAAATAGAATGACTTCAAATATTATAAAAAGCATAGTTCTATTTGGTTCTGCTGCAAAAAAAGAAAATGATATTAACTCTGATATTGACTTATGTGCAATTATAGATGATAAATATAATGAATCAGATACAACTCTTCTTGAAATAAAGAACCTAACAAATAACAGCGAAATTATAGAAAATACGGACTCAATTGCAATCTATAAGGAATCATCATTAGATAAAATGTTAGATTATGGTTCTTTATTTTTATGGCACTTAAAGCTTGAAGGCAGAGTTCTTTATGGAGACAACTATTTGCATAAAAAGTTCAATAGACTAAAAAATTTCAATAATCACTTAAGAGAAATTGAGTATATTATTGATATTTTCAACAACATTACTGAATCTCAAAACAGAATAGGAAATATTCCAATATTTGATATAAGTATTTATTTTACTCTGTTAAGAAATGCATCGATTCTTGTTAGTCATAAAGCGAATCTGCCAAGGTTTGGAAGAATAGATTGTTTTTTAGTAACTCTAAATCAAATAGATGGGATACCAATAAGTTTAGCAGTTTATGAGTCCATGTTGAGAGATAAATTAAAATACGAAAGGGGTATTGAAAACCTAAAGTCAAGTTTAAAATTTAATCAAAACTTTAAAAATGATATTTATGCTACACTTTTAAAAATTAAGGAATACATTGAAAAACAAAATTCTAATAATATTTGATAACCTTGAGGATGCCATAAAAGCATCTTTTCAAGAAAAATTTAAATTTGGTTATAAAGAGAGAGTAATAATCGAAAGAAATTTATTTGCTCTTTTGCTTATTTTGTCTGAAATAGAGGATTTAAATATTAACAGTTTTTCTTCTTCAAAGTTAGATGATTACATGTCGAAATACCAAGAGGATAAAAAGAATTCATATTATCAAATAATTAAAGATATCTTTGAAATCAAAATCTTTCTTCAAAAGTTAAGTTCTGCAAGTTCCTATGTTCAGGGTGATTTATTGTTAAACTTGGGTTTATCCAAAAATAGAACTTACCCTTTCATTAATAGGAAAATTAGTAAAATCAAGAAGCGAATGTTGAATATTATTTTATAAATTTTCTGGTTCAAATTTTTATCTTTTTTCTACGAAACCCATTTTCTGTCATTTTGCCAATTTAGAAGCCGCAAAGTCAGAAGTTCCAAGCTGACCTTAAATTTTGGTCTGAACAATCTCAACTTCTCAGAATCAATATTGATCGCCTCACTTACTATACTAATATTCTTCTTTCTAAGACTTTTTCACTAAACTTGTAAACAGAAATTAAAATTAAATACGTGTCTTATATAAATACAATAATAGTTCTAAAAAAGACAAGCATAAAAATATCAATAACCTAAAAATATTTAACTATTTTTATCCATTCAATAGCTTCAATTCAGAAGTTTGACCATTAACCTGACTAACCATAAACATTTCAAAAACAAAAAGACCATTTTAAATTTTATGAAAAAACTCGCCTCTATCCTATTTTTTTTCTTCTCCCTTTCTGCATTTTCCCAATCTTTTCCAGATTTCCAAAAGGATAGCTCCTTGTTTAATAATCTAAAATTTAGAAATATAGGCCCGTTTAGAGGTGGTCGCTCAGTGTGTGCCACTGGCGTAGTTAATGACCCTCAAACCTATTATATGGGTACAACCGGTGGTGGACTTTGGAAAACCAACGATGCAGGCCATCAATGGAAGAATGTGTCAGATGGCTATTTTAAAACGGGTACTGTTGGGGCCGTTGCTGTAGCTGAAAATGACGCCAATGTGGTATATGTGGGCATGGGCGAACACGCACCAAGAGGTGTGATGACGAGTTTTGGCGATGGCGTGTATAAAAGCACCGACGCAGGACAAACTTGGAAAAACATGGGCCTAATAAAAACCCAACACATATCTAGAATTGTAATACATCCAAAAAATGAAGACATTCTTTTGGTGGGTGCACAAGGGCCTCTTCATGGACCATCGGCCGAGCGTGGCATATTTAAAAGCACCGATGGCGGAAAAAACTGGACTAAAACCTTGTATATCAATGAAACCACAGGCTGTAGCGAATTGTCTCTCGACCCTACCAATCCACGGATCATTTATGCTGCCATGTGGGACCACGGTCGTAAACCTTGGGAAGTAAAAAGTGGCGGACCTGGAAGCGGGTTTTATAAATCTACTGATGGCGGCGACACTTGGGTGAAATTAACAGAAGGATTGCCAAAATTATTGGGCAAAACTGCCATAGCCATGTGTCCATCAAACCCTCAAAAAGTGTATGCACTTTTAGAAGCTGACTGGGAGAAAAATGAAGGAGGCCTGTATGTATCTATGAATGGTGGTAAAAAATGGTCTCTGGTAAGTGGCGACCACAGACTGATTCAAAGGTCTTGGTACTATATCGAGCTATTTGTTGACCCCAACAATGACCTAAATGTGTATATCATGAGTGCTCCAGCTTTGAATAGCACCGACGGCGGTGTTACCTGGTCCAACATGTCGGGTACGCATGGCGACTACCATGATTTGTGGATCAATCCAAAAAACAGCAAAAACATGATTATAGCTGACGATGGCGGTGCAGCGGTTAGCTTCAATGGCGGCAGTAGCTGGTCGCACCAAGATATGGCCACGGCACAAGTCTATAGAATAAATACCGACAACTTGCTTCCGTATAACATTTATGTAGGCCAGCAAGACAATACCTCTGTCAAAATACCTTCATGGAATATCAGCGGAAGCAGTATCGAACGCAAAGACTGGGAATATTCTGCAGGTGGCGAAAGTGCCTTTTTGGCTTTTGATCCAAACAATCCAAGATATGTTTTGGGTGGCAGTTATCAAGGTACAATCGAGGTATTAGACACTAGAAATAAAAGTTCTGTAAATGTAATGGCAGCCCCAATACAATATTTGGGCAAAGACGCCAAAGACATGAAATACCGATTTAATTGGAATGCCCCTATCATTTGTAGTATTCATGACCCCAAGGTGTTTTACCATGGCTCACAAATGCTTCTTGAAACCAGTGACCTAGGCAAAACATGGCGTGAAGCCTCACCAGATTTGACCAGAAACGAAAAGGCTAAGCAAGGAAAAGCCGGAGTACCTTTTACCAACGAAGCCGTAGGTGCAGAAAACTACGGAACGCTCACTTACATCGCCGAATCTGCCCTAGAAAAAGGCGTAATTTACACAGGTAGCGACGATGGCTTGGTACAAGTGACCACAGACAATGGCAAAACATGGAAAAATGTAACACCTGCAGGCTTAGAAGAATGCCAAATAAATGCCATCGAAGTTTCGCCCCATAGCAAATCAACGGTATATATTGCCACCAACAGATACAAATTCAACGACCATAAACCTGGCTTTTACAAATCGACAGACTATGGTAAAACTTGGATAAAAATCAACAATGGTTTGCCCGAAAATAGCATTTCTAGGGTTATTAGAGAAGATAATGTTCAGAAAGACTTGCTATTTGCAGGCACAGAAAATGCCCTTTATTACTCGACCGACGGCGGTGGAAACTGGAAAACCTTCCAATTAAATCTGCCTGTGTGCCCAATAACAGACTTGAAGATTCATAAAAATGCCTTAATAGCGGGTACTTCAGGAAGGTCGATTTGGATATTGGATGACCTGAATTTGCTGAGACAGTTGCTGAAAGAAACTCCCAAAAAACACAAGCTATTTTCACCTCAAAACCAATGGATTACTGCTAGTGGCAGCGTGATGAATCAGGCCATAATAGACTTTAAGGGCGAAGGTCAAAGTGCGGGTATCAACCCTGCCACGGGTTTGGTTTTGAACTATTATGTATCAAAAACAGATTCGGTAAAGAAAATTAGCCTAAACATACTTGATAGCAATGGCAAAAACCTAAGAACCTTAAGCTCAGAGGCCAATCCTGACTTTAAAAAATACGATGGAGGTCCAAGTGCTGAGCCCAAACTTCCAAAAAACAAGGGCTTAAACAGGTTTGTGTGGGATATGCGTACAAATAACTTACCTGGCATACCAGACGTGTATATCGAAGGAAGCTACCGAGGGTACAAATTGGCTGAAGGCAAGTATCAAATACAATTGATCATCGACAAAGACACCCTAAAAACCCAAGCAGAATTGCTTTCGCATCCTGATTTGAAAGACACAAATATCGAAAAAGCAGACTATTTAAAAACCATGGCTCAAATGCACACCAACATCAAAGATATGCATGAGATGATCAATGAGTTGTATAAAAAACAACTACAATTGAGCAAATTAAAGAGCACGCTTACCAAAAAGTCTGCTGATTCAAAATTGATTGCTGCTGTAGATTCATTGATAAAAGACCTCAAAGCTTGGGACGAAGCCTTGGTGCAGCGTAAGTCAAAAGCCTATGATGACGTAGAGAACTTTCCGAATAAATTCACCTCAGACTATCTCTATCTCATCAACCAAACCGAGAACGACTGGTATCGCTTGAATCAGCCCTCAATAGATTTGAGAGCCCAAATGGACCCACAATGGCAAAGTTTTAAAGAAAAAGGCCTTAAAATTAAGAACGAGCGATTACCAGAGCTGAACAAAAAGCTTTGGGAAGCCAATTATGGGGCGGTTTGGGAGTAGGTTTAGGGCTTAGGTTAGATTTAATTATGCAATAAATCGTATGGATTAGGAATTTTGCTTTAAATAGATAGGTTCTTTAAGCGATTTAGAAAAGAGAAATAGTGTAAGGTATGTTAATCATATCTTGCACTATTTTTTTAAGATGCACCACTTACATTTACTCCTTTGTTGAAAAAATTAATTCCAAATCAGTATGCTTGATTTGTTTTCAATTTTATTTAGTTCTTCATTTACTTTTGTTATGAGCAAAGCATCTATTTCTTGTATTCGTTTCTTGTTTAAGGGTATTCTGTAGGAATATGCACATTCAATATAGCGAACCACTTTATCTGAAAACTGCTTTCTAATAGTATGCTATTTCATAAATTAAAATAATAATTGAAATTGAAAATTTCACATTCTTGTGAATTTATAATAAGATTGTCCTTCGATTAGACATAAAGTCAAAAGCAAATTAATGCCGAATTACAACTACACAAAAAATTTAGTGTTTTTACTCATAATCATCCTCCAATGGTTGAATCAAGGAATATTAATTTTTAAATATCAACCCCAACAAACAATACCAAATTTATTCTAAAGACTCCTGACATACCCTTGTCATTTGTATCTTTTATTTTTGTATAAAAGAAATAAAATCAAATGCAGGACAAGGACACCAAACGCCTTTCTAGACTTGTGGCCATACTTACATCATTGCAATCCAAGAGGTTGATCACAGCCACTTATTTGGCCGAGAAATTCGGAGTGAGTGTGAGGACCATTTACCGCGACATTAGAGCCTTGGAACAAAGCGGTGTGCCCATCATAACCGAAGACGGCAAAGGCTATTGCCTCATGGAAGGCTACAAAATTCCTCCCGTAATGTTTTCTGAAGCACAGGCCAATGCCCTAATATTGGCCGAACAACTGGTTTTAAAGAGCAGAGACAGCTCATTGATTAAAGATTATGCCGAAGCCATCGATAAGGTAAAGGCTGTTTTAAGACAATCAGAGAAAGATAAAGCTAACTTGCTTTCATTAAGAACAAAATTCAGAAAACTTGATAACTTTGAAATAAAGAGTCAAATTTTATCTTCCTTGCAAATTGCACTTACTAATTTTTTACTCGTGAAATTTGATTACATCAATGCAGAGAATAAAGAAAGTAAACGAACTGTCGAGCCTTTTGCTTTATTACACATTACAGAAGGCTGGTTATTGGTAGGTTTTTGTTATTTACGAAAAGAATTTCGCTATTTCCGCTTGGATAGAATTCAGCAATTGCAAATTCAACGAGAAAAATTTACCCCTCACAAAATGACCCTTCAAGAATTTTTTGAAAAATATCATGAGCATTAAATACCCCTGACATAAGGTTGTCCTGAGCTCACATTTTCTTTGTGGCATCATTAATTAAATCAAAAAAATATGCTACAAAAAATTTCAAAAATCAGTTGGTTGGGTGTTTTCATTTCTTTGCTATTTTACTCATTTTTAGGTTGGCTTTGGTTCACCATACTTTTTCCAAACCAATACGCTAACTCATTAGGCAAATTGGGTTTAATGCCCGCTAATCTAGACCCTATTTACTTTTATGGTCCACCTCTCACTATTCTACCTACCATAATTACTACGGCCTTAATGATGGTACTACTCAATATCAACACCAATAAAGCAGCTATTGAATTTGCATTAATCATAGGTTTGGGCTTTTTGGTAGCCAATACTTTTGATATCGCCATCAACCCAAACATCCCACACCCAAGGTCTTATGGTTTAGTGGTTGGTGGTTTTCATATGATAGGAATTTTAGTTTCTTGCTTAATTTTGCAGGCAATACCTAAGAAATGACCAAACGAGAAATAGAACATTTTTATCCAGAAACCAAACAGCATTGGCGTGAATGGTTAGAGAAAAACCATGTCCATCAAGATGCTGTTTGGCTTATTCATTACAAAAAAAATGCAGGCAAGCCATCAGTTGCTTGGACCGATGCTGTTGACGAAGCTTTATGTTTTGGTTGGATTGATAGCAAAGCTGTAAGCGTCGATGAACATTCATACAAACAATATTACTGCAAACGAAAGCCAAAAAGTACCTGGAGCCAAGTCAATAAAGACAAAGTTGAAAGCCTTTTGGCCAACAAAAAAATGACGCAAGCAGGCATCAAATGTATAGAAATAGCCAAGCAAAATGGTTCATGGATCATCCTCGACAGTATTGACGCCCTCGAAATACCTGAAGAACTAGAATTGGCTTTTACCAAAAATGACGGTACAAAGCAAAAGTTTCAAGCTTTAAGTAAATCAAAACAGAAATTTATGCTGTATGGAATAATGAGTGCCAAAACCTCCATCACAAAAGAAAAAAGGATAAATGAGATTTTGGAAATGGTTTCAATCAAATGAATTTTCTCACCCCAACAGCGTCTCAGTAAGGACACTGCTTAAGTTTTTTGGCTCCCTCTCCTAGTCCAAAGCCCATAATGAGAAACTATCAACGAATAAAAATTATTTGCTAATCATAAACTGGTTGACAAATAGATTATTTCTGCTATTTACCAATCGAAATATAATCAGGATTGGGACTTGGCACTTGAGCATTAACAGATTTTCTCCATTTGTGTAATAGTTTTTGAAGCTCTTCGGCTTTTTTTGAATGGCTGGCAACCAAATTTTCCGTTTCGCCAATATCATCCTTTAAGTTGTACAATTCTATTTTGTTATCTTCGAAAAATTCAATCAATTTCCAATCGCCTAATCGCACTGCACTGTATGGATTGTTACCTTCATGATAGTGCGGATAGTGCCAAAAGAGTGGTCTGTGGTAGTTTTTGTTATCGAAAAGAACTGGTTTTAATGATTTCCCATCTAATTTTCCTATTGGCTTGGTATGCGTAAAATCCAAAATTGTGAGCATCAAATCCATGGTGATGGTGGGTTCGTCAATTACTTTACCGCCTTCTATTTTTCCTTTCCAAAACATTAAAAGCGGAGTGCGAGTTCCGCCTTCATAACACCAGCCTTTTCCCTCTCTCAATGGCTTGCTTGAAGCCGTACCCATCAAAGTACCATTATCTGCAGCAAATATGATGAGGGTGTTTTCGAGCAATTTCTTCTTGTCCAAGGTCTCCATTATTCTGCCGATGTTTTCATCCAAACTTTCTATCATGGCCGCATAAGTAGGATTTTTCTGCTTGTCGGGTGTGGTGACTTGCTTTTTGTATTTTTCTATTTTCTCAGCTTTAGCCTGCACAGGCGTATGCACCGCATAATCCCAATAATTGAGATAAAAAGGCTTGCTTGCGTCATGATTTTCTATAAGTTTGATAGCTTCGTTGGCTAATCTGTCTGTAAGATACTCGCCCTTTGGGCCCTCCTCGAGATTGGGCATTTGATAAGGTGCAAAAAAACCTTTTTTAGGATGTCCCCAGTTTGAACCACCAATATTTAAATCAAAACCCTGATTTTTAGGGTAATATTGTTCGCCTTCGCCCAAGTGCCATTTACCGATATGCCAGGTAGAATAGCCTTTTTCTTTTAAGTATTCTGCCGTTGTTTTTTCAGATTGAGGCAAAAATTGTTGCCAATCCGGGATCAATAACTTTGGATTCTTTTTGACATGTCCCGCTATCCAATCAGTGATATGCAATCTAGCAGGATATTTCCCTGTCATGAGGGCAGCCCTTGAAGGAGAGCAAACCGTGCAGGCCGAATAAGCATTGCTAAACTTAACACCATTTTGAGCCAATTTATCAATATTTGGCGTTTGGTTAAATACATTGCCATAGCAACCCAAGTCCATGGCACCCATGTCGTCTATAAAAAATAGAATCACATTGGGCTGAATATCAGGTTTCTTGAAAGATATTTGACCAAGCACCAATAATCCGATAGCGGTGAATACTAAAATTTTCTTCATTATAAACAGATTAGGTTTTATTATTCAAATCAGAGAGTTATCTACTAAAGTTTCGGGTTAAAATATATCTAACATTTATATACTTTGCGTGCCTTGCCAGGCGGGCATTCTTTTTTTGCGAGTCGTCGCACCGTTCGAAAAAAGAATCAAAAAAAACACTTTTTGTGTAATGATCCTCTGAAAAATTTCTTTTTTGGCACTTATCATTCAAAAAAAATTGTGGTAACGAAATTTTTCAACGGACTACACAAAAAATATTAGGAAAAATTAGTATTCAAATCGAAAAATTTAACTCCTTGAAAATTAGCATTTAAAATTAAGTGTAGTTTTGTATGTCCTTTGCAATGAACGTTTTTTTTCCTCCTAAACTTTAGTTATTTACTTTAATTCCAATGGATGTGCATTGAAATTGTATTTATCACCCACAATTTGCTTCATATCATTGACCATTTGTTCCACTTTTTTGGGATTAGATTTAGCTAAATTGTTCTTTTCGCCAAGGTCAGATTTTAGATTATACAATTGATAATCAATCGAATTACCCAATTCTACATTTACTTCTTTGGCAACCGCCGCACCTTTGTAAGGCGGAATCATCACCCAATCTCCACTCCGAAACGCCAGTCTTGTTGAAGATTCGATAACCAAATTGCTCCTTCCTTTTTTTGTTTTCCCCAAAAATGCATTTAGCAAGTTCTGACTATCTGTTAATGGCACTTGTTGACCCACCAATGCCGCAAATGAACTTAAAAAATCCATCTGACAAACCATAGCATCCGAAACTTGTGGCTTGATAGTACCTTTCCAATAGGCCAAAAATGGAACCCTTGTTCCGGCCTCGTACAAGCTGTATTTTCCGCCACGTAGCCCACCGGCGGGTGTATGATTTCCTAATTTTTCGACTGCCTCATCATAATAACCATCATTCAAAACTGGCCCGTTGTCGCTTGAAAAGATAATCAAGGTATTTTTATCGATGCCTTCGGCTTCTAATTTTTTTAAGATTTCGCCCACGCACCAATCAGCTTCGAGAATGACATCGCCACGAGGCCCCATACCCGATTTACCGGCAAAACGCGGGTGAGGCGTACGAGGTACATGGGGCTGATGTAATGCATAGAAAAGAAAAAATGGCTGTTTTTTATTGTTTTCGATAAAATTCAAGGATTTTTCGAGAAATACATCCGACATTTCTTCATCGTTCCAAAGTGCCGTTTTACCTCCTTTTTGATAGCCTATTCGGGGAATGCCAAAATGTACACTGTAATTATGCCCATGATGCCACTTCTGACGCGTCATGAGTTCAGGATTGGTTAATGCAGTGGGTTCGCCCGAAAAGTTTTTATCATAATTCACGAAAATCGGGTCGCTTTCTTCAATTCCAACCACTTTTCTGTTTTCAATATAAACCGTCGGCACTCTGTCCGTGGTAGCTGCCATGATATACGAATAATCAAAACCAACATCATTTGGACTAAACGAAAGTTCCTTGTTCCAGTCGATTGCACCTTTACCAATTCCCAAATGCCATTTTCCGACTACTGCAGTCTGATAACCTGACTTTTTCAACATTTTGGGTACGGTTATCAAGGAGGTATCAATCAACAAAGGAGCATCGCCGGGCAAAACCTTTGCTTTGTCGTTTTTCCAGGGATAATTGCCCGTGAGCAAAGCCAATCGGCTGGGCGTGCAGGTGGCAGAAGTCGAATATCCATTCGTAAATCGGATGCCACCATTGGCCAATTTATCTATGTTTGGAGTTGACAATGTCCCTTTTTTATACGCAGAAACATCACCGTAGCCCAAATCATCCGCATAAATAACAATGATATTCGGTTTATTCTTTTGAGCAAAAGCAAAGGTTGAAATAAATAAAAATAGCAAAAATGAGAATGTTTTATTCATGGTATTTGAGTAATATTCGGCAAAATCAGGAATCTTTTTCAAATAATTGAATCTCCATTTTCTGGAATGATAAATTAAAAAAGACTTTAAATCAATTTAAGTTTTTTCAAGAAATGGTTTCAATTATTTCAAAGATTTTCTATTAAAATAAAGGTAATGATTAAGATTAAGTTTCTTTGCCACTTTTTGTGGTTTTTTGTGTTGGAAATCAGGATTTTCTGAAATTCCTTCCGATAAAACCTACTTTTCACCTGCACGAAGGAAATAACCTTGTACAATTGGTTCTTAAATCAAAGTTTAATCATTTGAAAGGTTTTGCTATGAAATGGATGCAATCTATATTTGTTAAATTTTTAAAATATCATGAAACTTCCACATTTCTTGCTTTTTTTAGGTTTAATTCTCTCTTGTAAGCCAAGCGATAATCCTGAGCCAATTTCAGAGAATAAGTTATGTTTACTTATGTCTGAAGAACGACTAGTCGGGAATGGTAAAGGTTTAATAAAATACGAATATGACAAATTGAATAATATTTCAAAGCTTACTTTTCTCAATGCCAATGGGTCTGTCAATATTAGAAATTATGAAAATACATATAATTCAAAATCTCAGCTCGTTAAATTTGTAGTTAAAAATGAATCTACAATATTTGAAACTAGCACCTTTGAATATCATTTAAATGGAAAAATTAGTAAACATACCAAAGTGGCTCCTGGGTCTCAAACTATCTATGAATATGATGAAAAGGGAAATCAAATTTCTCTAGTTTTTAGTGACAGTTTTTCTACTTTGTCTAAATTATTTACTTCATATAATGAGAAAGGCCAGGTTATCAAATCTGAAAGTATAGAAAATGGAATCGTGAAAATAGTAATCATTAATTTATACAATTCAAAAAATCTTTTAATTGAAACGACCGCCAAACATCCAGATAGCCAAATTATCAATAAGTATGAATATAACGATAGTGGGCAAATCATTAAATATTCAAACCAAGATGGCTATTCTACCGACTATATTTATGAAAACGGCCGATTAGTTTTTGAGAGAAACTTTAAAAATGGAAAATTCACCTATGTCATTAAAAGCACTTATTACGAAAACAAACTATTAAAAAACAAAACCATTTCTTATAATTCTTTGGTTTACAATCTCTTGGAAGAATTCACCTATCATGATAATCAAAAACTCAAATCAAACATTAAATATCAGTTCTCACTTGGCCCTAACAATACCTTACTAAAAATGCTAGAATATGAATACGATGAATATGGAAATGAGACTAGAGTTGTAGGTTATAATGATTCGAACGGGACTGTGAATTATGAGTTCAAAAAGACTTATCGATGCAATTAAATAAGGTGAATATTGAATAAACTCCGTCTAGTTTAATACCAAACATCCACAATCATTATCTCATCAAATAACAAAATTGTAGAGAATTTAATCCATGTGAGTGAGGAGGTTCTGCACGGGGGTCTTTTTACCTGTTTGGCTTCCTTGCATAGTCCAAAGTCACCTGAATGTAGACTCAGGATTGACAAAAATCTTACCTTGCCAAAATATGATAAATTTCATCTTGAATAAAACTTCGGCTTTTAAAAAATGGGGGTCTTGAAAATACTAGTTCCTCGGACTTGGTTGGATTTTTAAAGTAGGGCAAAGTTATCATTTCAAGTGGTTCTGCGGCTATTTCCAGGAGTTGTTGCCGAGCCACCGGAATAATCAGTTTAGTGATGTATCCGTCTTGTGAACGCTGAATCATAAAATCGTTCATTTCTCGGTAACTCTCTATGGAGGTACGAATCTTTTCGAGGCTCAAATCCACACTTTTACCGCTTTTGAGCACAAACGATAGATTACTTTTTCTGGACAGGTATATCTCGCTGTATTGCATGGCAGGTATGTACAATTGGCAACGCATATAATACGATGTATCTACCCTGCCCAGCACAATGCCTATATTTAACCCAGGCAAAGCACTGTTAGCCCCACCCACATATTTGGCTTTTGTTTCGTGCTTTATCTGGGAATAACAAACCTTTGTTAAGAGGAATAATGCTAAGAAGATTATGGTAACGTGTTTTTTGTTTTGGTTAATTTGCATTGGTTTATAATTCTTTTTGTCTGCCATCAGTAGTTGATGTGAACTCCATTTAAATATTTTTTTCAAGGGTAAAACCCGCTTTTCGCCCTAACGAAAGAGCCAACCTTTGTTCAGCTGGCTATTTCCTTCAATTTAGCCCGATAACTATCCGTACACTCTATGGCCAATTGGTTGTTGAATCGGTTGTCGCCAATGTTGGTGGCATTGAAAGGACTCAGCTGAATCTGTTCCTCAAATTTTGCCTCAAAAAAATCATTCAATGCCTTGTTAATAGGTATTTGGGCGACCAAATCAACAACAGCAAAGCATATCAGAATAAAAAGTAAACTCAGTTTTTTCATATTCAAGGGTCTAAAAGGGTTTTAAGTCAAATGGTTTGTTAGGTAAATATAGGTGGTTTTGGGTTTGTTTTTGTGGAGAAAACTGGATTTTGTCTTAGTAATTGATTATCATTTACTTAGGTGATGTTTATTAGTATTCTTTTTACAGCCAGTTTTAATTATTGAATAATGAATTTTATAATGTCATTAATTACTTTTTCATCCACTTGCCCTTTTAATTCATACTCTTTGGGATTTGATGGATTATCGCCAGTAATAAACAAGTGGTTTAGTTTTGGATAACTAATAAATGTTGCACTTTTATTATTTTTTAAACTTGCTTTCCAAAGGTCAAAATCTTTCATACTTACTTGATAATCTCTTTCTCCCTGAAGAATTAAAATTGGTATTTTAACCTTTTTTATTTCTTTTGTTGGATTATAATCTAAAACAGATTTCCAATAAAAAGCAGACAAGTTGAAAGGTAATTTTTCTTTTTGAGTATTTAAATTAAAGGATTTTGAGTTTAATACTTTGATTTGCTCCTTTATTATTTGCGATGCTTGTTTTAATTGTTCGGTAGGAGTTAATTTATATAAATAATCATATTGCTCAGCTATTAGCGTAGACAATGGGCGAGAATTACCGGCAAGAAGTACTATTTTAGAAATATTATTTGATTTATTTGCAATTCTAGGTAATAAATATGCTCCTAAACTATGTCCTAAAACAATTATTTGATAATCTGAAAATTCAATTTTGTTTTTGAAATATGATACAATATTTAAAATATCGTTAGTTACTTCGTCATCAATGCTACTTTTATCATTAAAACTTTCTGGATTTGATAATGTTCTTTTATCAAATCGATATGTTGAAATACCTTTAAAATAAAGATTCTCAGCAATGTTTTTAAATGGTTTGTTTTCAAAAACAGTTTCATCTCTATCATTCGGGCCTGAACCGTGAACAAATATGAGGAGTTTCTTTAAATTTTCTTTTTCAGGAACTAAAAGAGTTCCTTTCAATTCAATATTATTACTTTTGATACTAAGGTCTTTCCCGAGTGAATTTTCTCTATGGAATTCTTTGTGGGGAATAATGAAAAAACCTGTAATTTTATTATTTTCGTTAAATGATATTTTTAAGTCTAATTTCATTTTTTCGAAATCAGAATAATAGAAACAAGTTTCTTTTTCATTATTAGTTTCGATTATTGATTTAAATTGGCCTAACTGAGTTTCTAATTTTTCTGCGGTTTCTTTTAATTGTAATTCAGAAATTTTAGTTTTTATGTTATCATCAAAAAAAGCATAAGCTTTTTGGGTGTTTTTTACTACAAACAAAGCGTTAATAAATGATTTACCAATTTCTGAATTTTGCGAATAACCATTGACTGAAATAATAAATAAGTAAAAGTAGATTAATTTAGTTAGTTTCATTCTAGATTGTTTTTGGGGCTAAAAATAATTAATTCCTTAAGATAAATTGACAGATGTTTTTTTTAAGTGATTAAATTAATGTAATTACTTTAAAACAGCATATTCTACTTTTTATCATTTCTTCTCCGACATTCTAAATGTCTACACAAAATATTGAAACTTTCATTCCGAAATTAAAATCAACAAAAAAACCACCAAAAACAAAAGTCTCTGGTGGTCAATTATAAAGAAAACAAAAACCTCAATTCACACACCCACCAATCTTCGCCTCAAATACCACCCCGTTTTTCACCTCAAAAACACCTTGGGTGGCATCCATCAGGATGGATTTGTTGGACTGGAACAGCACATTGGCGTTGCCTTGTATGGTGATGTTGGCTTTTAGCTCTAGGTTGGTTTTTTTGTTGGCAGTGCCACCAGAAATGTCGTCCGTTGGGCTGCTTAGCACAATAGTACTGTTGCAGTTATTGGCTCCGCAGGCGATGGTATTGGCTATTTCGCCTACAAAAACATCGTCTATGAAATAATATGCATTGCTGGATGCCGACTGCCCACCATAACCTCCGCTTGTTCCGCCGCTAATGTCGGTGGCTGCCTGGCTGATGGTGTTGGCTTGACTTCGAAAATTCCCCAAATACAAATGTTGGTAAGCTTGGTCGGCCGTTATTTCTGCCACTATGTTTACCCAATTGTCTTTTTCATGAATGACCACATTAGAGCTTGGAAGTATCATTTTCTCTACCTGTAGGGTATCGCTGGCAAAATCCACTTTTTGGCTAACATTTAAGCCAAAACCGAGATTATTTGTAGCTACAGCATAATAATCAGACCTGCTGACATACATACTCAACAGATACCTTTTACCAATTTGCATAGGCGATGCCAAAGCTGTATGCAGGTACTCACGATATTCTGTTCCACCTGCAAACAAACCCGCAAAACCTTGGCCATTTCGTGGTGTTTGAATTCCAAATGTGGTGTTTCGAGGCGTTTCTATGGTAGCCTGGTATTCGGCACAGGTGTTGAAATAATCTGATGAGCCACTTGTAGGTATGGTCCAACCCAGATTGGGGCTCAACCATTGCCCAGGCGATGAAGGTGTGGGTACAAAGCTTGTCGGGCAAGTTTGAGGGTCTTCAAATGATGGATTTGTAACCAAATTGGCCGTAAAGCAAGTATTGCCATAAAGTGTATTTTCGCTTACTTCTAGAGTTTCGTATAATTTGATTTTGTATTCAAGCACTGAGCCCGCGGTTTTGGTGGCTACTGCTATCAGATATTCATCTCCAACAATCAAGTTATCGAATAGCAATGCATTATTCTTAAATTCACTTTGATTGCTATTATAAGAGCATTTTACCAAACTCGGCGAAGGACAAATGCCTTTATAAAGGCCAATTAAGGCATCGGTATTGAGGTTTTCAACCTCCACACCCATTTTGGCACTGGTGGCCGTGAACTTAAACCATACATTCTTATCATTGTTAGAACCACACCCCAAGCTAGCGAACTCATTGGTAGCCAAATTGGTAGAGAAAAATTGTCCAGAACCATTTACGTTGAGGGTAAGTGCATTGGCACAATTGTCATTCACCGGTACGGAAGGCGTAATAACGGCAATTTTGAATATCCCTTGGTGTGTATTTACATCAGCCTGAGCGGCTATTTTCAGAAAATAGGTGGTGCCAATGGTCAAACCAG
This sequence comes from Lacihabitans sp. CS3-21, assembly GCF_024343675.1. Lineage (GTDB taxonomy): Bacteria > Bacteroidota > Bacteroidia > Cytophagales > Spirosomataceae > Leadbetterella. Next base: position 114,835 of record NZ_RJUD01000112.1, on the reverse strand, counting down.
ATTTTGTAAATGACACATTATGAATCCCTCCAAAACAAGTAGATGGAACAAATGCCAGGCTTCCGCAAGTACCCGAAAACATAATGATGGCCGGGTCTTTGAGATATCCGTCATAGACAATTCGATGGGTAGTAGCGGTGGCCACAAACTTAAACCAGACCTCATTGCCCGCAAAACAAACGGTATTGTCGTTTTTAGCGTTTACGGTTGTTCCTTCGGTAAAAATAGGCGTGTTATCGGCAGATGGCACAAGGGTGAGGGCATCAGCACAAAGGTCGTTTACAGGAGGCGAGGTATCGCTCGTGAGGGCCACAAAAACCCTTCCTCTCAAGACATTGGACGAGCTATACACCCGTAACAAATACGGCGTATTGGGGGTAAGATTGGTCAATATTTTGTTTAATGAATAAACCGTAGCACCAGCCGAACCACAAACCACACTTGTAAGTGCTCCACAAGTACCTGTGTATAAAACATATACGGGATTGACGAAATTGGCCGAGAGTATTAGTCTCACCGAATTTTGACTTGGGGTAAAGCTATACCATACGTCGTCGTCGGCAGTGCCAGTTACTGTGCAAGCCACAGGTTCGGCACTCAGGGTACTTAGGATGGTTTCGGTGATGACACTGGTAAAGCTTTGAGACGAACTCTGAATATTGAGGTTAATGGGTGAACTGCACTGGTCATTGGTGGGTACGGTGGGGTTGAGCACCTGCAGTTCGAATCCACCCTGGTGATCAACCAAAGCTTGTGAAGCATATACTTTTACAAAATATTCTTGTCCGATGGTTAAGCCCACTACATTCATAAATTCTTCTGAAAGACTTGTAAAATCGCCAGTTTTGCAGGTAATATGCACTGGAGTAGTGCAAGAGCCACTGTAAACTGCCAGCGTGAGGCCAGTGATGGCTTTCAGAACATTGTTGGTTCTGAAAGCTATTTTATGCGTTGTATTGGTAGCTGTGAATTTATACCAAACATCAAAACTGTTGGCTTGTCCGCAGGTATTTGTACCTGTAGTTTGATTGGCATCCAAAGTATTTCCTTTTGTATAATTTTGGCTGGCCCAGTTATTAAAAACCGTCAAATTGGTGGCCGTAGCACAAACATCATTGGCGGGCGGGGAGATATTTTTTATACAAAACTGAAAATCAACAGATTCAGGCTCATAAGACGAAACTCGGATAAAGTAGGTTTCGCCGATCGTAAGGTTATTAAAGACCTTTTCTTCCTGAGAACTGATAGCACCAGAACAGCCCAAAAAGGTTTTAGCGTTGCAAGTACCACTGAACACTTCAAATTTGAGATACTTTGGAATTGGCCCGCTGAAATTAGATTTTAAAATAGAAACATTCGAAAACCAAATCCGATGACTGGTAGAATTGGCCACAAACTTATACCAAACATCCCGCATGATTTTTAGATCACCGTTTCCACTTAAATTACACTCGTTGAATTGGGTTTGGGAACTGTTCGACAAATTGCCCGAAGTGATGGAGCAAGTGCCGGCATCACCCGTCGGAACTACCGCAATAGCACCTGCACATTCGTCGTTGGAGGCAAATACAGGTGTAGAAATACATACTTTGAGGGTTTCTATGTTGGTATAATACATCAAGACCCTGATGAAATAGGTTTGGCCAACGGCGAGGTTGCCTACATAAGATACTGAATCAAAATCTGCTGAACAGCCCATTGATACCAATGAACCACAGGTGCCTGAATAAACTTGGTAAAGCAAAGACCCACCTTGCCCCAAAGTAAGGTTAATTTTATGCTGTGTAGCTGTGGCTGTAAATTTAAGAAAGATGTCTTTTTCTGGTGTTCCAACACCTTCAGCACCATTGTTACAACCTCCAGACTGACCAGATATAGTACTGAATCCTTTGGTGTTTACAATGGTCGGAGTGATACAGCTTGGAGTGGCGGCCACAGGAATATTTAATGCCCCTTCGCAATCGTCAATAGGCAAAACGTAAGGCGATGTAACTGCCACATCAAAGAGCGATTGGTTTAAGGTGAGGTGGGCACTATATACCCTAAAAATGTAAGTTTGACCTGGAATAAAGGTATCAAGCGTCAGAATTAAAGTGTCCAAAGACATGGAACCCGCGTTGCACTGTGGTGCAAAAGAAGGCGAACAGTTTAAGTATTGGGGTGCTCCGCAAGTTCCTTTAAAAACCTCTATGACCCCCAAATTTGATTTCCAGCCTTTGAGTTTTATTTTATGAACCTTTTGCGTAGCGGTAAACTGGTACCAAACGTCATCATCCGAGAGGGTATTTCCAAAATAATTATTGGACGATAATGTGGCATCAAAGCTACTTCCTGCCACCGCATTACTAAAATTGTCTGAGGTAGATGGATTCAATGTGATGGCGGACGCACAGTTATCGTTTACCGGAGCAGAGGTGATGGCTATTGAAAAAGAGCCAGGAACCGTGCCTTGATAATAAACCCGCACAAAATAAGTTTCACCAACGGTGAGATTGGTCAATAATGTCGAGGAGTTTTTGGTATCGTCAAAACCAGAAGAGATACATTGTTTAGAAACCAAACTGCCACATGAGCCATTGAATATTTCGAGGATGATGTTTTCATAAATGTTTAACTTTTGCAAAAAAACACGATGACTGGTCTGACTTGCCGTAAAACTGTACCAAACGTCGTCGTCGGCATTGCCGCTGCATCCTGTGAGACTTTGTGTGGCAAACTGTGTCGTTCCTGCGGTTTTCAAGACAGGCACATTGCCAGCATTCACCGTTAGGGTAGTTGCTGTGGTACATTCGTCGTTGGTAGGTGGCACGGTATTCAAAACACAAATATCGAAAGAGCCTTCTTCAGCAATATCTTCCGTATTTACCCAAATCAAATAGTCGGTGCCTACATTGAGACCAGTAACCACCTTTTCAACCACCGCAGCATTGCTTGGGCTACCACAAGAGCCTATTCTATCTATATCTCCACAATTATTTTGTAAGAGGTCTATATATACATTTTGAATTGTACCTCTGGTTAATCTGATTATTTGAGAAGTACCAGCCGCAGTGAATTTATAGTAAACACCAAATTTATAGAAATCGCAATTGTCGTACCTATCTGTAGTCACGCCAGCAGAGGTTCCGCTTACAGGCGAACACGTGGCTCCTGGCGTGAGGGTGATGGCACCTTCACAGTCTTCATTGGGTATGGGCAAATTGACACAGATATTAAAAGTACCTTGGCCAGAACCAACATTTGACGAAAACACCCGAACGAAATAAGTATTGCCCACCACCAAATCTGCCACTTTACCCATTTCAGTATCTTGACCTGAGGTATTATTAACACATGCTAAATCATTCAAAGTTTCACAAGTACCCTCATATACCTGAAAAACAGCATCTTGTAAGGTTCCAGGGTTTACGGAAATGGTATGTTTAGCTTGAGTTGCGACAAAACTGTACCAAACATCATCATCCACCTCGCCAGAGCAATTGGCATAATCACCCGGCAGGGCATTGGTAGTGCTGCCGGAAGTACTTAGGCTACAACTCAGATTAGGATTTACACTGAGAGGAAGAGCATTTACGCAACGATCGTTGGCAGGTGGCGGCGGAAAATTACGGACACAAAGTTCAAATGTCCCTCTGCTTGGTGGATAACTGTTACATGTATAAACCAAAATATAGTATTCGTCTCCAATCACAAAATTGGTTTTGAAAAGTTTGCGTTGTTGGACTTCTTGAAATACTAAACTACTGCCTTGCTTGTGAAAAAGCTCAAAATTCGACTCAGCACCTATTGTCAAAGCAGTGAGTTCGATGGTCAAACTATCGTTATTGGCCAAGAATTTGTACCAAACACCATCTTTTATGGCTGAACAGCTACTGTTGGATGTTTCATTGCTCAATGCCAGCGAGTTGTCGCCAGTTGTTTTTAGGGTACAAGTAAAATTACTATTTAACGCCACCGAAACGGCTGCGTCAGATTTATCATTTGTTAAGGTTGTAGACAAGCACAAATCAAAAGTACCAGCACTGCCATATCTGTCCCAAACTCTTAGGTAATATTCTTGACCGATAGTAAAATTGGTGTAACTTAAAAAATTTTCGCTGGTTATCGAACAGGCCAAAGAGGTTGGGGTTCCGCAGCTTCCACTAAAAAGCTCCATTTGAGCACTTGAAAAGGTGGTATTCAATAGCTTTAGAATCATTTCGGCATTGGTGGCCGTGAACTTATACCAAACATCGTTTCTGATAGGCTCGCTTACACATGAACTCGTCAGAGGGCCGGTAGCGTTTACTAAAGTACCAGAAGTAAGAACTTCGCAACTGGCATTATTGGCCGTTAGAGCGATGGCTCCTGAACATCCATCGTTTGCTGGCATACCCGTGCCTTCGTTAATACATATGGTAAAAGTACCTGAGGGGCCAAAACCTGCATTATAGGAATACACTCTGAGGTAGTATTTTTGGCCAATCGTTAAATCTCCAATGGTGAAATTATTGATAAAGTCAGGTTTGCAGTACAAGGAAGTCAGGCTCCCGCAAGTGCCCGAAAACAGCTCCAAAATTGGAAACTTTATAGTTCCAGGTGTCAGAGTGATTTTATGAACCGGGCTGGTAGCGGTAAATTCATACCAAACGTCGTCGTCGGCCTGACTTCCAGAATAACACCCAGCCATGCTTAATGTGGCTTCTTCGGAAGTTCCTGCATTGGTTAAGGTACAAGTTTGATTTTGGTTAACGAGTAAACCTAAAGCTCCTGCACAATTGTCATTGGCCGGTGGAACGGTCAAGGCCACACAAATGGTAAATGTTCCCCTCAAAAGTGAAGAACTCCCACTGCTATAAACCCTAATAAAATATTCATTACCAACCGTTAGGCTTGTCAGAATTGTTCTTTCAGTATCATAAGTGAAGGTTTGGTTATTTACACAGCCTAAGGAACTTAGACTACCACAGCTGCCAGAAAAAACTTCAAAAACTGGGTTTTGAAGTGAACCTGAGTTGGAAGCTACCTGTATTTTATGTGAAGTAGCCGTTGCGGTGAATTTATACCAAACATCGTCATCTGCAGAGGTGAAATTACAACCGGCTTGACTTTGGGTAGCACCCACAGTAGTGCCAGTTAAGGTCACAGCACAGAGATTGTCACTATTAACCGTCAGTCCAATTGCTCCCGAGCAGTTATCATTTGTGGGTACTTGTGCAAAAATCGAAATATGAAGCAAATTGCAAATAAGCAGCAGCGGTAGAAGTTTTTTCATAGCAAGTTTTATTTGCTCAAAACTACTTCTTACTCATTTGCGGCGGTACTACTAATGTTAGTAGGTAACAAGAGCTTCTTGTGTCTAAAACTTCGTAAACTTGCTTATCAGATGATAAATCCTGAAAAAGATGAAGTCGATTCTAAAATTTAAACACCTTTTTTATTTTCAATTTCGGCTTTAATTTGCTCAAGTTTTTGTTTGTAACGCATTGAATTCTTGTTGGTTAAATATATCATAAACAAAGATATAGAGATATAAACCCAACCAAAACCATTTCTCAAAAAGCCATAAACTATCACGCCGATGAAAAATCCGATGATTCCAGCAGCATATAATTGCTGTCTTTTTATCTTCTTTTGTTCCATCATCAACTCCTCGCGTGTCAATTCTGAATAATCTTTAATTTCTGACATGTTTTTTATGTTTTATCAAAATTTCTACAATTTAATAAAAAACTGATAAGAACTTTATCAGCTGAACATTGATACTGATTAACTCAAATTAATCAAATGCGGTGAGTATATTTCCAAAATTATTGAGCATAGTATGATCATCCACGATCCATAAAGGTATCGTAAAGCATTTTTCTTTTCCTACATTCTAAGTCGTCAACCGCATACATTTTCAAATCTTCAAATTTGAAAGTCGCCTTACCCATCACCGAGCCGTCTGAATCAATGTTGGTGATTGAAAAATAATCATCATCGCACCAAGCAATGAAGCCAAAATATAGGTCTTCGTCGGAAAGTTCAAACTTGATAAGGTAGTCTTTGTTACCAATAAAACTCTCAAACAATTGCGTAAACGTCCCTCCATTTTTGCCTTTTAACTTGAAGGTTTGGTTGAGAAAAATGCTTTGGTTGTTTATAAGCAATTCTATACCTTTCAAATAGGCTGTATCTGATTCAATAAACTTGATATCTGCCAGGCTTATCATTAGAATACCGTCATAGATGCCAAACTTGGTAAAATGCTGCACAATGACAAACCCTTCTGTATACTCCAACACATAGCCGCAATAAAAGCCCTCAGCAACGCCATAGCAATTAAGTTCGACTAATTTTTTTTCACTTTTTGATTTTTCGAGAATATCAAGAAACATAGCATTATTTTAAAAAAAATGAAATATTTAAGCTAAATAAAAAAAGACCAGGTAATCCAAACACAAAATCCAAAAGTAATAAAAATTGCGTTTAGATTTTTGAAATACTAAACCTTGATTTTCGAAATTTATAAGTCTTAAGGCTATATATATTTAATGACCATTTAAAGGTTTTCCATGTGGTAAATAAATTCCAAAAAGGTATTAAAGCATTTTAAAAGTGGTCTGCAGAAATTAATAAGGTTGAAATACAAAGCTTCTTAAAATTATAAGCCTTCCAAAACATGCAAATTCATCCAAAATCAAAACTTTTATATGGGCTGTTTTTTTGAACCTTTGGATTTGGCAATTTCGAGCAGATTTCGGTAAATTTGCCAATAAACGACTGAAGGGTATGTGTTACCATGTTTCGCAAATTACAGAACCTAAGAATTTGGCACGTAAGCTCAGCAAACAATTGAAAGTCAACTATAAAGATGGTCAATTTAAGCCGAGATATCACCTCAATGGCTTTGACCAACCTTTGGTGGCCGTGGTTCCGATTGCCGATCCTGATAACCTCAGGTTTTTTAGGTGGAAACTGATTCCCGAACATGTATTAGACCCAAAAGCTTTCAAAACCAACACTTTAAACGCCCGAAGCGAGGACCTCTTACAGAAATCTAGCTACCGCAATTACTGGCAGAACCGTTGTTTGGTAGTGGTAGATGGTTTCTTTGAACCGCATGTGGTGGACCCTAAAAAACCATCTCAGAGTTATTACATTAGAAACTTTGAAAACGAACCGCTTACCTTGGGCGGCATTTACTCCGTTTATCAAGGAAAGGGCACTTTTGCGATATTGACCACCGAGGCCAATGACCAAATGAAGCGGGTGCACAATGAAGGCCAACGCATGCCTGTGATACTCGACGATCGTCACCGAGATGCATGGCTGTCTCCAGAGCTCAGCCTCGATGAAATGATGGCCCTTTGTAAACCCTATGACCAAGATTTGATGGATTTCAGAACCATCGATGGTGTATTTAATTCCAGGGCCAATACCGACCTTCCAGAAGCCATTATGCCAAGGGTAGAAGACTCCATGATTTGAATATTTAAACCCCATTTGAAAACCCTATTTTATCCAATCAAAAAGAATTTTCTTCAAATAACTTTTACCTGGAAGTAAAGTAGGTACCTATGTCCCCACACGGCTATTTGAGCCATTCCCAACGTTTTGCCCAATCTAAGCCTACACTTGTTCGCCATTTAGATATCGTGCGTCCACCTTGTATTTTTCCATCATAAAGTTGTGGGTCTGATTTGTCTGAGTACCAATTCGACCCCAATTTATAATCCGTAGCTTGAGTTTTGCCCGGCCAAAGATTTTCTACCACCAATTTTCCTTCTTGTTTTGGGAAATTCGGAATGTCGGAAGTGAACTTATAACTTAAAACTTCGGCTTGTTTGGGAGCATATTTGATGGCATACTGTCCCTTGCCCAAATAATAGCCTGCCCATTTTTGTGTGGTATTTTTATAGGGTGTTTCCATCCAAAAACACACAGAATCTGCCGGAATGTTGATTTCAGGACCTTTGAAATGAAACTCCACCACCGCACAAAAAGCAACCGTATCCTTGATATCGGTGATGCGATTAAATACCACTCTTGAACTATGTCTTATTTGGTCAAAACTTCCACCCCAACTTTCACGACTCGGTTGATGGGGGTCGCCGTCCATCATATACAGCAGTGAGGGCGTATCGCCCATTTTCACTTCGCCGTTATAATAGCTTTTAAAATCCTTTCCCAATTGCCCCGCTCCTTTTATGTATTTGCCGTAATAATCCGAACTTTTCACGCTGTCTATGGCATGGTTATCTGAAAAGAAACCGTAATAAGACGAATTGACTTCGATAAACCACAGATTTGGAAAATTCTCAGCAATATAAGCGTAGCTGTTTGCACTCCATTTTTTGTTGGGCCCTCCAATCCAATACACCCTGATTTTACTTTGAATTTCGGGTGCGTCGTGCAAAGCCTGTGCTAAATCCTCCAAACCACCCCAAGCCAACACCCAAATCGGTTGCGTGCTTTTCATTTTGGCACATTTAATAATCCAATTGGAGCCTTCTGTGGCCGTGGTATAACCCACGAAAGGTGCGTTTCCTTTTCGGCCCTGTTTGCTGATGGAGCGTAAATAGTTGGGTGTCGGAAAGCCTTTTTTGTGTTTCTGCAATTGGGGTAAGTCCTGCTCGTATAAATCGATCATTCTCAAAATTTCTTGCTTACTCCCACTGCCATAAGAAGGCGAAGAAACCAGCCCTTCCATCTCAAACAGCTCGCTGTACATGAGCAAATGTGCCATGGATTGATTATCGTCGGGATCCGAACCACCGATATCAGTACTGACCAAAATTCTGGGTTTGATGGGAACGGGTTGTTGAGCCAACACCGCACTTGTAATAAGGCAAAATATTAGGAAGGATGCGAGTTTATTCATGGTTTGTATTTTTTAAGGTTTTAGGCCGATTTTCAAAACGCTTCAATATCTTACAAAGGACTAAAGTTTTATAATAATTTTGACTCCACATGTTGCTTGAAATTTAGCAAAACAGATTCACAAAAGTCTCTTTGAAGGTCGATGGGCGTTTCTTTTTCGGGTTCAAATGTTTCGGTTAGGCTAGTGGTATTGCCGTTAGCTACAAATTCAATTCTTGACTTTCTATTGTCTGAAAGCGTGTATTCAATCAGCTGATTTTTAATGACTTTATCATATTTTCCGGTGTGGTCAAATCCTTCGCTGCCATCGATGGCTTCCATACGAAAAGAAAACAAACCGCCTGCTCTCAGATTATTCTCCACTTTGGGCGAGTGCCAGTTTGGAAAGGGAACGTTCCAAAGCATGATATCCGCAGGATTGGTCCAACATTCCCAAACCAAGTCCACAGGTTTATTGATGGTTATTTCTACTTTTAAGAAGGGATTATTGGTCATTGCTTAGGGGTTTAAAGTTTTTTTTAGGTTATTAACTCTTCTTTTTCTTCTCAATGGTTTAGCAAGTTAGGGAGGATTTTCAATCCAAAAAAAGCTTGCACTTCCATAATTAATAAAAATTGTATAATGTAATTTATTCGCGGCAATTACAGATTACAAATCCTAAATTATCTAGTTTCGACATGCCCTATCGGAACATGGCGAAGAGCGAAAGAATATCTGTCGAAGAACCGAGCATTTTGGAGATCTGGATTTATATTTATAATAATTTTACAATTATCATATTAAATAACACTATGAAAAAAATATTCTACTCCATCATCAACCTATTCCTTTTTACTATTATATATTCAAATTTATTCGCACAGAAGCCAAATTTACTAAAGAGAACAATAATTCAAGAGGTTTATGTCATCAAGAATGTAAACATAATCTCTATGAATTTAAGCAATTCTGTTTTACAAAATGCTTCATTGGTTATTATAAATGATAGAATAGCCTCCATAAATGGTCCCATTCCGAATGAAGCCAAAATTATTGATGGAACTGGAAAATGGCTAATGCCCGGACTCATAGATATGCACGTGCATGTACCTACAGATGCTGGGCCATTTGGTCCTAAACTCCCAACTCAGGGTGCCACAGTCTTTTTTGACCTTCAAGATTTCATGACGCTCCATAATTCAAATGGCGTTACCACTTTATTTGACCTTGGCTCAAGACCAGAGCATTTCGGTCAAAGAAACGAGATTGCAAAAGGCCAAGTAATTGGTTCTAGAATGGCATTGGCAGCCATGATAGATGGTGGAAAAGGACAAGGTAGAAGAGCAAATACTGCAGAAGAAGGCCGCCAGGCGGTTCGTAGTGCAAAGGCGGAAGGATATGAATTTATCAAATTATATTCCGATCTCAATATAGAAACTTTTAAAGCCATCGTCGACGAAGCAGCCAAACATAGCCTCAAATCCATCGGGCATATTCCAGATGCTTTTCAGGGACACTTGCAAGAGGCATTTGTACCAAATTTTGGCATGGTAGCCCATGCCGAAGAATTGACAAAACACACAGAGAATTATACTTTAGAAGACGCACAGCGATTTGCCAAATTGTTGAAAGCAAACGGCACATGGCTTTGCCCTACATTTACCACCATAGAATGGATAGCAAGTCAAGTTAGATCTTTGGACCAACTCAAAGCCTTACCAAGCCTTCAGTATATGCATCCTCTCTCACAAAGTAAATGGCTCACTGCCAATAGATACAATAAAATGTCAGATTCAGCCACCATAGTAAAATTTGAAAATTATGTAAAATTCAATAATCTATTGGTTAAAGAATGCAAAGCCCTTGGTGTACCCATCGTTGCTGGAACAGATGCCAGCACCTCAGGGGTAGTTTTCGGCTTTGCCATGCACGACGAACTCGAACTGTTGGTAAAAGCGGGCTTAAGCAATGAAGAAGCCTTAAATGCCGCCACCAAACAAGCCGCTACCTGGCTGGGTATCGAAAGCATAGTCGGTACTGTTGAAACTGGCAAAAAGGCCGATTTAATTTTATTGGAAGCAAATCCACTCGAAAATATTAATAACACCAAAAAAATCGCGGGGGTTTTTGTAAATGGCCATTGGCTGGATAAATCAAAAATCAAAGCAGACCTGGCCGATTTATCAAAACGCAATACCGCCGCCAAAGCCGATTGGGATTGGAAGAAAACGATAAGTGGGAAGTAGCATTTTCTTGATGCGAAGTCCTTGTTTCGTTATCTTTTTGATTTCAAAGTTAGACTATTCGTCGTCTAGTATCGCTTCGATATCCTTCTGATGTTGAAGCGATTTTCAAAAATCATTATCACCAGATTTTCAATCTGAATTAAGGCTACTCTGTGTGAACTCTCTAAAAATCAATAATTCTAGAATACGCTTGAATGTCTTGGGTAAGATAAATCCTAAAGCATCTGGTTCCAACACGCCATTTCAGAATATATGGAATAGCATTTAGAAGTTACTATTTTCTGCGGGTGATCCCGATCGAGACGCATTTCACCCGAACGAAGGAAATATCCTTAGTGGAGCGGGTTATTATTTTAAAAAAAACCTCTATTTTTCTGAAAATTGTAGATAGATTAAAGCTACAGCAGCAACTGTCATGATAATTAAAGCCGCAAAGCCCAGCATATTTGTGAGTCTTCCATTCACATTATCTCCCATTATTTTTTTGTTGTTAGATATATGTAAGATGATGGCAATTAGGACAGGAGCTGTTAGTCCATATAAAATGGCTGTATAAATCAAAGATTGAATTGGCGTAATGCCTATGTAGTTTAATGATAATCCCAGTAGCAACGAAATAGCAATAATGATATAAAATGCTTTGGCTTCATGAAATTTTTTATCAAGGCCTTGTTCCCAACCAAAGGTTTCGGTTATGATATAAGAAATTGAACCACTCAATACCGGAATTGCAATAAGTCCTGTTCCAATTACTCCGATGGCAAAAAGCAGATAAGCAAGATTTCCAGCCAAAGGTTTTAGGGCCATTGCCGCCTGTTCTACGGTGTCAATTTGGTGGATACCGCCTTTAAACAAAACAGTTCCAGTGGTAAGAATTATAAAATACATAACAAATCCTGAAACTGTCATTCCAAAGTCTACATCTTGGTTTATCTCATGAATGATCTTTTTATTTACAATCAAATGTTTCCTTTTGTTTTTCATCTCTTCAACCTCTACGGATGCTTGCCAAAAGAAAAGATAAGGTGAGATAGTTGTGCCAAGTATGCCTACTATAATGGCAATAAAATCTTTGTCAAATTTTATGGTTGGAATAAATGTGGCTTTCAGAATTTCGCTAAAATCTTGTTTATACAAAAACGGAACAATAAAATAAACCAACATTACAATGCACAAATATTTTAGAACTGCTGCGATTTTTTGGTAAGGCAGGTAGATGATTAAACCAAGAAGAATAATGGTGAAGAGAACGCTGAAATAATTGGCATCAATAGCGGGAAATAGCAGATTTCCCACAGCACCCATGCCTGCAATGTCAGCACCAATATTCATTACGATGGCAGGAAAGCTAAACAATAGCATGAGGTATAGAATCGGTCTTGGATAGTGTTTTTTTAGTGTTCCCGTCAAACCTTGTGAGGTTACCAAGCCTATTCTGGCACACATCTGCTGAATAGCCGCCATAAGCGGAAAAGCAATAATGGCGGTCCATAAGGTGGCAAGTCCAAATGCTGCACCTGCTTGAGAATAAGTGGCAATTCCAGATGGATCATCGTCGCTTGCACCTGTCACCAGACCTGGTCCAAGTTTTTTCCAACTACTAAAAAGTTTAGATGAAAATGTTTTCTTTTTAATCATTTTTTCAGTCGTTGTTGAATCGTCAGAAAAAGCATCAGCTTTTCGACATTTTCATTATGTGTGAGCAAGATAAGGAGGATTTTCAATCCAACAAAAAAGTACTCAAACGAGACTACTGAATATTTGATAATTTCGAGGCACAACAGCATGGCTAATGTACAAAAGTTAAATAGAAGTAGAATTTTGCACTTCAACTCTCCTTCTGCTGGAGGTTCTTTGTTTTATTTATTTGGCAAGCCCCATTTTTCAACCAATTCTGCATTCAATCCACCTTCTTTTCCATTGGGTTTTCCTTTGCCAATTTCAATAAAATCTTTCAAACTTCCTTGTATATAGCTTGTCCAGGCATCGTTACAAACATTGTAACATTCATATTCTGGCACTAAACCCTCGTGTGTAAAAACAATTTGGGTTTTACCGGCTTGGGTTGATAAATCAAAAATCAGTTGGGTATTAATCCATTCTGTTTTGTCTTTCGTAAAATTAAATTCATTGTCTATCACCTGATAAACCAATTTTTTATCAGCAACCATTTCAATAAGTTTGATTTTGCACAGATGCACATCTTTATAATGATAAAAGAATGTTTCTCCAACTTTGTCCGTATTTCCTACGATTTCCTCAGACCACCAAGCTCTAAAATTTTTAATGCCGTTAAAAGCACTTGAAATGTCTTTATTAACCGTAATGGTAGTGGTGTAATTTTTATTGGATGGGTTGCTCATTTTTTTACTTTGATTTGATGTTGTTATTCTTCCCTTGCAAGAAAGCAAGGTTGAGATTAAAATAATTTGAATTAAATATTTCATTGGAGATGTTCTTGAAGATTTTGTAGATACTGCGTCCATGCACTTGAGCAACCACCATAACATTCTATTTGTGGAATCAGGCCATCGTGTGTAAATGTTATTTTGGTTTTGCCGTCAACTATTTCAAGGTCGAAACAGATTTTTGTTCCTGCCCATTCATTGGTACTTTTTAAGAAGGATAAATTGCTATCGGTTACCAACCAAACTATTCTTTTATTGGTAACAAGTTCAATTAATTTTTGATTGGAATAATGTACACCATCACCAGCACTGAAAGAAAATTCATCGTTAATGCTTTCGCTTTTTCCTTCTATTGTTTCGCCAAATAAACCTATCCACCAATTATTTGGATTCACTAAATGAGCAAATACTTGATTTGTATTTTTTGAGGTGCTTAAACTGAATTGGAAACTTTGATTTGCCATGGCTATTTTTTTAATTGAGTAATACAATTTGTCCTGAATGATATTGTAAATGAGAAGTTCTAGTAATGATGATGTTGAGCTTGTTGCGTTGAGGCTCTTTTGCAAAATTTTCTTCAGAAACAGCTGTGTGTTTTTCAAACCATTCTTCAGGTTCCATTTTTTCAAATTTTGCTTGTAAATGAGCATTTTGTTTTTCCCACATTTCTCTCAATTCAGCAACTGATGGGGATTGAGTGGCCGCTTTATCGGCTTGTTTTATAAAAGGTTCTAACAATTCAGGAAATAACTTTTCGCCCATATCCAACAGTATGAGCATTTCATCATGTACGGCAATTAGGTGTCCCAATAGATACCTTCCGCTGTTTTTTCCTATGTTAATTTCTTTTGCCAATTGCTCATCAGTCAAGGTATTTAAGTGATTGTTTAAATTTAGAATGGAACCATTCCATCTGTCAATGACCATTTTCACAAACAATTCTGTTCTTATCATGTTTTTGATTTTATTTTACAAAGCTAATGTCCAAAATGCATTTTTAGGCAGTGCTATATGGACATTATGAAGGGTTGATTTGGACAAAGTATTTACTTAACTTTGTCGAAAAAGCGGAGAATGAAACATTTAAGTATTCTAGTTCCTGACGAGCAAACCAATATGAGTACGATTGCTTGTATTGTAGGTGCGAACCAAGTTTTTAGCGAAGCAAACAATTATTTGGCGAGAAAGGACGAAAAAGCCATTTTCAAAATTGAGTTGGTAGGTGCGACCAAAAGCGATTTTTTAAATAACAACCTAATTTCTATAAAGCATCAGGTTGCCATCAGCGAAATTGATAGAACGGATCTTATTCTCATTCCTGCGTCCTTAATTCGCAGTTATGATACGGCCTCCAAAAACAATAAACTGCTAATCGATTGGGTAGCGAAACACTACAAGCAAGGAGCAGAGATTGCCAGTATGTGTGCTGGTAGTTTTATGCTGGCTTCTTCTGGAATCCTCGATGGGAAAACTTGTTCTACGCATTGGGCTTTGTCCGAAAATTTTAGAGAATTGTTTCCTAATGTAAACTTACAAACTGACCAATTAATTACGGACGAAAATGGAATTTACACCAATGGTGGGGCCTATTCGTTTTTGCATTTGTTGATGTATTTGGTCGAAAAATTTTATGACCGACAAATAGCCATTCATTGTGCAAAATATTTTCAAATAGATTTAGACAGAAATTTACAAGCAGAATTTTCCATATTCAACGGACATAAAAAACATAACGATGAAGCCATATTGATGGCTCAAAAAATCTTAGAGGAAAATTATAAAGATAAAATTTCTTTCGAAAAGTTGTCGTTTGATTTAAACATTGGTAGAAGAAATTTTGACCGTAGATTTATAAAAGCAACCGGTTTTACACCGCTTGATTATTTGCAGAGAGTAAAAACTGAGGCTGCAAAAAAAATGTTTGAAACCACTCGAAAAACGGTCAATGAAATAATGTATGAAGTGGGATATAACGACGCCAAAGCTTTCAGGGATGTTTTTAGTCGTGTGACTGGCAGGTCGCCTTTAGAATATAAATCGAAGTACAATAAAGAAAGTAGGTGGTCTTAAGCTTTTGGAGAAATTAGGTTTATCGACATCTTCGCAATGCCTAAGCCAAAGGAGGTTTTTCAAACCGACAAAAGCAAAGGCAAATAGCATTTCTGAAAATTTATAATTCATGAAAGTTGATCAAACCTTTGTGGATTAAAGACATCTGGCTTATATATGCCCATTCAGAACTTGAAGAAGCGTGATATGGTGGAGCTTTTTTTAAATAGTGATTTCAGCGGTTGATTCAAATAGCTACCTGGTTGCATTTCACTTGCACGAAGGAAATATCCTTCGTGCAGCGTGGTAGTTTCAAATACGCCTCTCACTTAAATGCTCACTTGTAACAATAATCATGGCCTGTAGCTTTTGAATTAAGACCAAAGCTTGCAAACGCCAAAGACTTTGAAGCCTCGTTGCCATAGAAAAAATTAAAAATTAGATTAAAGTTATCTTGATGCTGATTTTTTTTATAGAACTCCTCTAATTGCATGTACTCGCCATCCGCTATATGCTTATTAAAACCAACTTCTTTTCCAATAAATTTTTCCTGCTCCACATGTTCTTTCAGCGTAGTCGGATTTCGCTTGGTCTGCCAATACAAAGCTCTATAAGCCGATTCCAATGTTCTAATTTTGATTTTTTCAATTGAATAATCTTCACTTGCCCAAAAGAGTGGCGTACAAAAATTTCTATTGATGAGTCCCCCAATTTTGAATTTATTGTCGTAGTCGCTTATGAAACGGTTTGTCCAAGAACCTTTTAAATCGTCTAAAAGATTGAACGCCACTTTAAAATTTTGGTCTGTATGTTCTGATTTTAGTTTTTTGTTTAGCTCACTCAAAGTTTGATCCATTATGGGTTCAATTTCTAAAGCTTTAAGTTCATAAAGCTTTTCAAGGATATGTTCTTTTGCCATGGGGTTAAATCCCATAATTGGCAATACCAAATCGCCTTGAGTGTCACCTTGAAGTGAAAACAAAAACTCCTGAAACCTTTCATAAGTTCTGGGTTTCTGATAGAGGTCTATCATTGTGTCTAAAATGGGCAATAAGGCAAATGTCATATTAAAATGATTTACGAGGCTTCTGAGATGCTGTTTATTAAATAGGACTTACCAACAGCATAAATTTATGCCATTGCATAAACATCCATCGTGCTCGCATGCTTTTATGTATTTTCAATTAATTGATTTTCATCTAAATATCCCTGAATTAGCATTTATTGAAGGTTTCGAAATATCAATATGCAGGCTGGGCGGCCTAAAAACTATAATAAAGCTAAGTAATAAACTCAAGAAGGACAAAAACTGAAAAAATAACAAAGATATTTATTAAATGGTAGATTTCTTTACAATAGATTACATCAATTAGAAACTCCAAACTCTCAGAAAACGGCTCCTTGTGTCCGACCATGTTGAAATCTGCGATTTCGTGCTTTTCAGGGGGGCGTCAATGTTGAAATCGACGATTTTGTGCTTCACAGGGGGTCAGTCAACATTGAAATCGACGATTTCGTGCTTTTCAGGGGGTCCGTCAACATTAAAATCGACGATTTCGTGCTCGCCAGGGGGTCCGTCAATGTTGAAATCGACAAATTCGTGCTTGACCGAGGGTCCGACAATGTTGAAATCGACGATTTTGTGCTTTTCTGGGGGTCCGTCAATGTTGAAATCGACGATTTCGTGCTTGACCGAGGGTCCAACCATGTTGAAATCGGCGATTTCGTGCTTGCCAGGGGGTCTGTCAACAGTGAAACCGGCGATTTCGTGCTTGACTGAGGGGGATATTTTTCGAGATCTTAATTAATAATCTGCATGGCATTAAACAAATCAATTCTCTTTCTCCGAGAAATAATACACTGTATGTCATTGACTAAGATGGCATTGACCCCATCAATGTGTTTTAAAAATTGTGTATTGATCATATACGACCGATGAACCCTTACCATGTTCATAAATGGCAGAAAACGTTCCTCGAGCTTTTGGATATTGGTGCTGACGATGATCCTTTGCCCGTTTTTGAGATAGAGAAAAGAATAGCTGACATCCGCTTCAATCATGACGATTTCGGTCGGAAAAAATTCTAATCTTGAGCCCACATGTACCGAGGTGAAGGGAGAAATACTTTCTGTAAAGTCTTTGGTGAGTTTTTTTCTTATTGTTTTCATGCTATTGGTTCTATTTCTGTTTTTCAGGATAAAATATTACACCTCTCAGGGCCATGGCATTGCCTAGCCAAACCGTTCCGGCTTCTACATATAAAAAATAGTAATATTGCCCATTGTCAATCACTTCTGTGTTGCTCGGACTTCCAAAGGTCTCCAGCACGTTGGCTCCCGGCGTAGAGCTTACAGAAATAATACTTGTTGCTGGGCCTGCATTTTGTTTTGCCACTTTTTTGAAATACACCGTCATGGTTCCTCCAGCACTTTGTTTATAATGAAATGCCATCTCGTTTACGGTATATCCATCAGGTAGCTCCACGGGTGCATATAAAAATGCTTCGGTTTGTTTGGTATTGTTCACAAACGAAACCAAGCCGTTGACCACATCCCGCTGGAAGTTGGATGCCGCAAGGGCTGAGAGGGTATGCGGTTGAAATCCCATGGCAGATACATTGTGTGGACCTAAGGAACTGCTTCCGCATGCTATAAGATTTCCATTTTCATCGGTGCACACGTCCCTCGAGCCTACTCCTGCCAAGTTGGTGGCCCTGAGGTTATTGGCTTGAACGGTACTGGTGGCACTCATACTTCCACTTACCCTAAGTCGATAGGTAGTAGATACATTGGGACTTGTTCCAATATTTACCACGCCGTTTTTTTGAATGACTATGGCATTGGAACGCAGGGCATTGCTCGAGCCATTGCCTATTACAAAAAGGGGGTCGGTGGATACCCAAGCGGTGTTTGAACCTGCTATGGGCGTATTAAAAGCTCCAAAATTCGAAGTTCCAAAACCACTCATTTCTAATCCCCAACCTAAGCCATGATTGTACTGGCCAGCTGAAGCATTTGAATTTTCACCTATTAGAATGGTATTGCTTGACCCGTCTCCAATGGTATTGGAGAATCCCCCTCCAAAGTTTCTTATTCCAGCTACTTGCACAGATTCACCAAAAGCTATCGTGTTGTTTGTGCCGTCCGCAATAGCTCCTTCGCCCATCGCTATTCCCCCTCTTGACCTCGACTCGGAGTTTAGGCCATAACAAAAACTAAAAAGACCAATGTTGTCAGATACAAACCTGACCGAGCCATCTGGGAGGTTAAAAGTACCTCCTTGAAAGGCACTTCTTGATGGAATCCACGCCATTCTGGTGCCATTGCCTGTCGTTGGTGAAGTAGGTGGATAAGTAGTATTATTAGCACCAATGGGCAATGGCGAAGCGTATCTCGACCAAAATCCATTTGAATTGGTATTCTCGATAAAGCCTAAAGCTTGCGTCCAAAGTCCTCCTGAAGGATTCTGCCATATTGCATTACCATCTGCATCAGAAGTCAATACCTTACCTAAGCCTTCACTGTGGTTTTTGATTCTGAGTTTAGATTTGATAATAGCCGAGTCGGACCGCATTTCAACTTGAGCATTGACGAGATAGGAATTTAACAACAAGAATAAAATGAATAATTTTCTCATAGCTTAGTTTTTTGTTCATCACAAAGCTAATTTCTATTATTGTGCGGCGGTACTACTAATGTTAGTAGGTCATGATGTCATAAATACAGTAAGATTGGATGAGGTTTTTGAAGGTCCGAAAATAGAAATAGCAGATTTTTTAAGAAAATCTGCTATTTCGGCTCGTAAATATATGCTAGGTGGTTTTCCTT
Organism: Lacihabitans sp. CS3-21; assembly: GCF_024343675.1. GTDB lineage: Bacteria > Bacteroidota > Bacteroidia > Cytophagales > Spirosomataceae > Leadbetterella. Next base: position 95,481 of record NZ_RJUD01000112.1, on the reverse strand, counting down.
AGAATTATTTAATTATTCAACAATTTCCCTTTTTCGGTCATCGGTTTTTCTTCCTCCACCTTTATTGGATTTTGTAGAGCCCATTCGTCTTTTCTTGTGCCAGTTACCTGCCAAGAGACTTCTGTATGGGGCGTAGAAGTTTTTATTTCGAAGGTATTTTCCTTGATTTTCTTTGATACGATTGCCTGAGCAAATACACCAATCACCGTCAGTTGGTATCTAAAGTCGGCATTTAATGCCTCAAAATAGGCAGGAAGCGATACTTGGGCTATGCCATGGGCATCGGTGGTGATGTTTCCACTGTAAATGTTGATCATCTCCGGACTTTCCACAAAACTGTGTGAGAGAAACTTGTTCAAAGGATCTTGTGGGTGGTCAATCTTGAATGTACCACCTGCTTTGGAGAGATTGCCCGCTATATGGGCAGAGCCTTTTACCAGAAGTCCATAACCGCCTGGGGTGCTCAAGGCATCTATGATTACGCCATTTCCAAAGTTTCGGCTGTAAACCACCAACTTGGCATCAATGCTTTCGCTGGTGCCAATCAGGATATTTTCCAGAGGCTCATCGCTGGTGAATAAGGCCGAACCGTTCAAATGTAAAGGTTTCAAAGGATTGCTGGTGCCAATTCCGATTTTGGGCGTCAAGACCTTATCTTTTTCAAGTTGAACAAATTGTGCATAGGCCTTTATCTGACAAAAAAACAGAAGCAACCATATTGAATTTTTCATTTTTTTAAAAGTTAAAAGGTAAATTGTTTACAAAATCCCAACCGGAAGTATGCGTAGAAACCACCAAACCTGAGGCTCCATAAGTTTTATATTCAAATGCAAACTGATTTAACCAAATATCAATTTCATGCTTACCACCTTCGGATTCATTGGCTCTGAATCTGATGGCATTGATAAAAGCATTTCGAATTTTTATGGTCATGTAAATTTTTACATCCGTTCTATATTGGAATATATTCATGTTGATAGGCACATTAGATGTAAAAAAAGTACTCCAAATTTCGGGCGTCATACTGTCTTCATCTATCAATAATTTTATGGATCCTGGTAAAACTTTTTTGTTATTGGACTGAAAATCATATTGAACACCTAATACTTCAATCAAACCCGTTTTGCCATCTGACAGTGATTTTGGACCTAAGATGCTTGGATTTATAAAACTGATGTAAGTGTCAGTTACTTGGGCTTTTGCTGTTAAATTCAGAGCCACTATAAGGAAGGGAATAAAAGCTTTCATGTTGATTATTGTAATTTAATTAGAAAGTATCGGTACAAGTCGTTCCATTTTTAATATCAAAGCAGGTTTGGTTGACGCCAATCAAGGCACCGCTTGTGTTGATTTTACTCACGGCATATATAATTTTATCATAATTTAATGTCAGTATATATTCTGGTGTGTTTAAAGAATGGCCATAGGATAATTGTTTTACACTGACATTAAAAAGTTTAATATGGAGTACCTCAGTAAGCGGCGTGCCGTTTTTATCCATAAAAAGGTCTAAGGTGGGCAATGTACTACCCCTAAATATTCTTTCGTGCCATTCGGTTATAGACTTATCTATGGGCAATTCTATCTCAATAGGCTGAAAATCAGCAGCCTTAAAATCTTTCTTAATACCACTGCTACCTAAATAAATGGCTTTTGAAGAAGAAAAAGAAAAGGAAGATATTTTGGTATTTTTAGCTTTGGGCTTTTTCGTTAAGGATACCCGGGTATCAATATTCACGGTAGATTCGCCATCTATTTTGGGTATATCCATCAAAAAGGAATATTGACCGAATCCGAGAGCGGGTAATAGGAATAGAAATACGATGAAGGGTTTTCTCATGGGTAACATTTTTTTACCTCACAAAATTATACCCTGTTTTAGTAGTGAAAACCTACTAATATTAGTAGGAATGCTAGGCCATTTTACGATACTTATTGCGGTATTCTATTGGCGTAAGACCCGTTATTTTCTTAAAAGTCGTCCTAAATGCCTTGTTATCAGAATATCCCACGTCCATCATGACTTCATTGATATTTTTACGGCTATTTTCAAAACTCCTTTTGGCTGTTTCTATTTTTACGCGTTGAATATATTCCAAAACCGAATTGTTGGTGGCAGCTTTAAATCGCCTTTCAAAACTCCTTCTGCCCAAAGCCACCAAATCGGCCAATTCATCTACCGTCAATTTGCCATCTATGCTTTGTTCAATGTAGTTCTGGGCCTTTTGAATCTCTAAATCGTTGTGCTCTTTTTGGCCTTGAAACATCATAAAAGCCGACTGATTGCTTCTGTCGATGTCTATGGCAAAGTATTTTGAAGCCAGTATCGCAGTTTCTCTATCGGTATATTTCTCTACCAAAAGCAAAAGTAAATTCCAGTAGGACGTAGCCCCACCGCTGGAATAAATCCCATTTTCCTCTGTAACTATACTGCCATCTTGAACTTCAACAAAGGGAAATTTGCGTCTGAATTCATTGACAAAGCCCCAGTGAGTCGAACATTTCTTTCCATCGATTAGGCCCGTGGAAGCCAACAAAAATGCTCCCAAACACAAAGAAGCAATTTCTGCTCCTTGTTGTCTTTGTTGTATTATCCAAGGCAAAAAATCTTCATTGGCTTCAAGGGCAGCATTCAAATCACCAAATAGAGCAGGAATGATCACCAAATCATATATTTGAATATCTGAAATCAATAGGTCGGCATGAACCGAATATTTCCCATCGTTCAATTTAACTTCTTTTCTGAGGCCTACCAACTTTATATCGAAAAGGAGGGGCTTTCCGGAATAACCCAAGAATTGATTTACTGCACTAAAACAATATTGTGGATCAGCAATGGCTTGCATCACTGAACTTTCCAAGACTAAAATGGCAACTTTTTTCATATCCCAAATATATTAAAAAAACCCTTGTCGTAAAACGCCGCTCAAATGTCTTTTTTATACACTTTCGTTTACAATTTCTTCTTTTAACTTTGTGAAATCAATTTTAAAATTAAAAATCACAAAAATGGAATCACCAGAAATTACAAAAATAACAGTTGATGTGGATATAAATGCTTCAGTTGAACTTGTTTGGGCGTGTTTTAATACACCAGAACATGTTGTAAAATGGAACGCCGCCTCAGATGACTGGCATACACCGAAAGCATCCATTGACCTAAGGGTAGGTGGGCAATTCAACAATAGAATGGAAGCCAAAGACGGGAGTTTTGGATTTGATTTTATTGGCACTTATGGTGAAGTTATTGAAAATCAAAAAATTAGTTATGCCATGGAAGATGGTAGAACAGTAGACATCTTCTTTGAAGCAAAGGGTTCTGGCACTCACCTAAAGGAAATATTTGTGGCAGAAACCGAAAATTCGGTGGAATTGCAAAAAGAAGGCTGGCAGGCGATTCTTGACAATTTCAAGAAATATGTAGAAAGTCTATAAAAAATGAAGGTTCTTGGTCAAAACGACCAAGAACGCATTTTATGTTATGCTATAAATGGCTTTCCAGCTAAGGCCTGAACCATAGTGAATACCACAAAAAGAAAGTATATAAGAGAAAACACCCATACTCGCTGCTTTGCTTTTGCCTGGTTTGCTATATTTTGAGAAACAAAATATCCGAGAATTGGAATCAACTGCAAAGCATGTACACCAAAAAAATGTGCTACCCGTAGGTCGCCAAACAAAGTACTCCAGTTGAGCAATGGGAGCCCCTTCGCTCCTATTTCACCACCCACATTGTGTGAGTTTATGCCGCTCATGTAACCACCAAAAAAGCTGAATATCACAAACATAAGGAGCCCAATTTGAATAGACAAAGCAAAGGAATCACTGATGATGTAGGCCTTTTGTCTTATAAAACGAATGGTCAAAACCAAGGTAGCGGTGGTCAACCAGACAATCATGATACCCATCAGAGCATAAAGAATGCCACCCACAATCTCCGTTTGATTAAAATGAGAGAGCTTGCCCCTAAAAGCCTGAAAGGTAATTACCCCATTTTCGTATAACATGGTCGCAACAGCCAGATAAGTATATAGCCTTACGTTCTTTTGTTTTTCAACAAAAAACAACAAATAGGCCATGGACCAAGCATAAATCCATGTGCTCAAGGCAAATTTTATGGGTTTTATCATGGAGTTGATACCCAATACTTGGGTGGTATTTACAGTGGCATAAAGTCCTAACACTGCTGCTAAAATCAGGAAAAACGTACCCATATTCGCCATTAAGGCATTTCTACGAACTATTTCTTTATAAAAATTCATGGTGATTAATAGATTAAATTTGACAATAGGATAGCTCTCAAATTCAATAATTTGCATAAAAGAGCTTAAAAAAATTAAAGAATTACGCCTTTAAAGACTTGGTTTTAAGTGACTTTATGATAAAAAATATCAAATAGCCCATAGGACCAAACATAAATGTAAAAGGCAAAGCCAAGGTGTAAAATACTCTGGTGATACCCAAAGCAATGCTTTTACGTACAATGTAAGCTCCTACAAACAAGTCGAAAGCCAAGTAATGAAACCAACCAGCGGCTACGGCATTGTCGTTTTGAAACAGGGCTTTTACATTGGCCAATGAGCTGAAACTGTCTGCACGGAAATCTCCGATGTCTTTCAGAATCAAATAGGTATAAACCACTGCATACAATACAATTAGACCATTCAAAATACTGGCCTGCGTGTATTTCCAATTCGGTAAAAATATCAACAATATCCAGCCAAGTAGTATACAGGAGTTTCCCAAAGAAAAAATTGAAGCAGCATCCATATTAATCTATCAGTTTAATGGTGAAGGTATTGTTTGTAGGTGAAATCATGATGTTACAATCGCTGAATTCAGGTTCTGAAAACTTAGGTTTGAAGTTTTTAGAAAAGCCAAAAGGTTCAGTTGGGTAGCCCACCAGGTTTTTGTCTATCTTTTGGTTCAGATTCTTGTCTTGGAAAACCGCAATGGCATATTCACCATAAGGAATATCCATAAAACTAAGGCTCATTTCACCCAATTTTGAAACTTTGATTTCCTTGGCATAAGAGATAGAGCCTTCTTTCGGAAATGCACTCCCCTTTTTGTAAAAAGCCACCCGGATGTTGCCTTTTAATTGCTTGATGTTGCTAACATTCACCACTACTTGGGGCTGATCTGCTCCAATCACCCATGAGCTAGTGAAAATAAACCATGTAATAAGATACTTTTTCATAAAATTATTTTTGTTTGATGATGCAAAAATGAACAGTGTTTATAGAATATACATGTCACAAATGTGACAAAATCATTTTTGTGTCAAAGATTTTCTAATTCTACTTAAGGATTGGCGTTCCACGCCTAAATAAGATGACAAATCTGTCAAAGAAATTCGGTTAAATAAGGTTGGATTACGGCTCATAAAATCCAAATAGCGTTGTTCGGCATTTTGGAATAAAAAGCTTTCAATTCTGGACTGTAACAAAACTACCACCTCTTCGGCTACCAAACGGCCATATAATTCTAAATTCTTAAATTTGCGATAACCCGCTTGCATATCTGTATAAGGCAGATTTACCACCACTGATGGCTCAATACACTGAAAGTGAAATTTTGCTGGGTTTTGTCGAATATAGGCGGGGTAATCGGTCACGTATTCATTTTCTTTTGAAAACCAAGTGGTAATTTCACTGCCTTTGTCGTCGACATAAAAGGCCCGTATCAAGCCCGAAATCAAAAAACCTATACTGTTTTGTACTTGGCCTTCGCTGAGGTAAAAATCTTTGGATTTATAAACAGAAATACTCAAGGCATCTGAAACATAGGACAATTCCTCTTCGGTAATTTCTGGACACACCATTCGGTAATGGTCTAAATAAGTTTCAAACTCCTTAGACCTCATGCCTTTTTAGATAAATATAGTTTAATTAACTCTTGGTGGTGAAATACATGGTGGGCGGTAAAATACAACATTTCCCTAACGGTGATTTTTCCTAAAAGTGGGTGAGGTAGGATCATCAAATCAAAATCATCTTCTGTATAATTATCTAAACTATTTTTGATAGACTTTAGGTAATTTCTCAATGTGCGATAGAGCTTATCTTTCTCAGAAAAACTTACCGCTTTAGGCAAAAAAGCAGCAGAAGCTCGGCCGCCCAAATTTATTTTCTCATCGTACTTTAACACCAAGCCCTCGTAAGTTTTGGAAGGTCTATTGGCTTTACCAAAGATGATTTTTAGCAAAAATCTAGGTAAAAGAAAGCCTTGAGCCAATGGTTTTACAGACAATACAATATGTTTGAGCTGTTGACCAGCAGACCATTTATCAGAAAAAGCATATTCAAAATCTGATTCATTCAAACTATCCAAATAGCTAATAAACTGATTGTGATTGGTTTCTAATCTTTCAAAAATCTCAGTTTTGGTCATTATAAAATTTCATTTTTTTGTCAAATTATGATTTTAAATTGAAATAATTAACGCAAAAAGGGAATTTACTTACAAAAACCTCTCAAAATGGTCCTACTTCAAATCCGCCAATACTTCTGTAGCATCTTTTAAAATAGCCTCAAAAGATCTCACTAAAGCTTTGGCCTTGAATAAATTATCTTTTAATACATCAAATTCGGATTCCTTTTTGCTCAACTTCGTTTCAGCCTTTTCCTTTTCTTTTTGTATTTTGAGTATTTCTTTTTCTTTTTTGGTTGAGGCTTTTTCTAAATCCTCCTTGGTTTTTGTGTCAACTTCAGCTTCTTTTTCACTGTACAATTCACCCACAATTTCTTCTTTTTCTGAAAGTGCCTTCGTTAGCATTTCAGGCGTAGCATCCAGCTTTTTGCCTAACTTTTCTTGATCTTTTAAATTACTTTCCAGCGATTTTTCTATTTTTGACTGATCCTTTTTGGCATCAGCCAAATTAGCTTCTGCATATTTTATATTTTCTTTGGCCAATTTCATTTCTAAGTTTTTCAAAGTGAATTTTTGAAATCCTTCTACCAGTTCTAATGCATATCTGTCATTGATTTGAAAGGCCGAAAGAACGTCGGAATCTTTGTCTATAAAAAAGAAACTCAATTTCTGAAACTTCTTATTGCTCTCAAAAACCACATCAATGGCTTCTAAATCATTTGAAATTTCGTTGTTTTTTAATTTTTCAAGACGAACCACGCGTTTCTCAGGATTAGAAACTTTGCCCAAGCCTTGAAAATACACAGTCAAATCATCCTCCAAATCTTTCTCTACTTGATTAGAAAAAAGAAAATAAGCGTGTTCATGGCTACCATGATAGAGGTTCTGCCCTTTGTGTATTTGTGCTGAAACGGTAATATTTCCAATAAATAAGAATAAGATTAGTAGATTTTTCATTTTAAAGTATTTTGAATTTTATTACATATTAACACTATTTTCTTCTTTTTATGGTTTTCGCTAAAGAAAATATACTGGTCTCCCCCATCTTTCAAGCCCAATTGCTTTTTTATTTCCTCTGTTGAATAGGGGAAATTTCGTACTGCAACATTTGCTTTGTCTGATTTCAAAAATTTCTTTATTTGTTTTTTATCAAAATCAATTACGTGTTCTATCTTAAATATCCTACCCGGAAAGTCAAAAATACATTCAATTGATGTATATAAATGACTATTCGCAGCAATTTTGGAAACCTGATAAGCTTCAGCGATTGACTTAAATGCTCCTGCTTTCATTATACTGGCATTGGGTTCATAAAGAAAGCCCTCAGGTTCTCTAAATGCCAAATTTACTTGGCTCTCCTGTGAATAATGAAAGGCAAAAGCGTCTTGACCACTTAGTAAATTAACACAAGTGATTAAAGGCTCAGAATTAGGTTCTTTCTTTAGGATAAAAACCAATTCTTTCACCTCATTTTTCTCAGACAATATTAAGACATCGTCTACGGTTTTTAGTAACAAAATACTATCTTTAATATCTAACATCGGCGAATATTTCACCATCAAAATTTTAGCTTTGGCAAGTATTAAGTCTTTTATTTCCAGCAAATTAGGCAAACAATCTTTTAGACTCACCATTTTACGATTTACAGCATCTCTTCTTGCTGGATCCAAATAAACAAAATCGGTTGAAGCTTCTAACTCAAACTTCTCGGCCTCCACATTAGTAAATTTCACATTCTTTATGCCCAATAGGTCAAAATTGTGTTTTACAACATTGCTTAGATTTGGGTTGATCTCATTGTGGGTGAAATCTTTAAACTTTTTGGAGAAAAAATAACTGTCTACACCCAAACCACCAGTAAGATCCACGCCGATGTCACCATTCAGCAAATCGGCTTTATACTGGGCAGTAGATTGGGACGAACATTGCTCCAAGGAGATTTTTGGAGGGGCTATCAAGGCTTTTTCTTTATCCCATTCAGAAACTTTTGAGCCAATTGTTTGATTGAAAACGGCCTGATTAACCACCAATTTAAGCATATTGGCGTCAAGTTTCAATTGATTTTTTAATACAAATTCCCTAGGTTCAATTTTTCCCAGTGGTTTGGTTATTTGTGCTGCTTGCTGTAATATTTTTAAATTGAAGTCTTCCAGAGAATGATTTTTTATACAAATTAAAACAAATGCTTCGAATTACCGATTAAAAATCTAATGGCTATTGCCTTGAATGCAAAAAGCACCCAAAATGTGGATGCTATCTTTGTAAATAATGAAGGGGATAAATTAGTCCAATCCTTTTCTTTCTTTGAGTTTATCCAAAAGCATCTGGTTAAATTTTCTCTCAGCAGCCATCAAACTCGAATATTGTTGAGCCGAAATTACTCTTAGAAAGTTATCTCTATATTTTTTAGTTATATTCAATTCATCCTGTTGCAATTCCAAAATTTTATCTTGCCTTTTCATCAACTCATTATTGGACAAATCCTCGCCAGGTCTTTTAGAAAGCCTTCTAATTTCCTGATGAATTTCGTTTTTCTCCTCTGAGTAATTGTTATAAATGGGCCAAAATTTCTCTGCCTGACTTTCGGTAAGTTTCAGTTCGTTGGTAATCATGCCCACTTTCATCGCTCTGATACGTTCCCCGCCCGGAGGATTTCCACCAGGGCGTTGTCCAAAGGATATAGTACTGATTATGAGTAATATGTATAAAAATATGTTTTTCATCTTAAATGTCATTTTCTTTCAAATACTTTTCTATTTCTTGCTCCGTCAATTCTACATTTTCGTGAATTGGAGTTGTTTCGGTCACCAAAGTGCTCAAATCTGCATCTGTCAAATTTTCCTCGGCCAAATAGGCTATCATTTCTTCTGAGCTGATTTCTGCAAACTCATCTTTGGTTTTTTGTTGATTGTAAACCAAAACAGAAAAAGCTCCAATCAATAAAACAGCTGCGGCATTTCTAAAATATACCCATTTGTTTCTGACAACTATAAATTTGGCTTTCTTGGTTTCAACCGTTTTGCTTAGAATGTTTTCCTCAAGTTGGTTAAAATAGCCTGAAGGCGTGCTTAATTGTATTTCTTTCGTTAAACTTTCGATTTTAACTTTGGCTAAAATCTGACTTTCTAAGTCCTCAAAATAGCCTTTTGTTGTTTTATTTCCCTTTAAATCCTTTAGTTTTTCAATTTTGACTTTAGAAAAAATCAAATCTTCCATTTCGTCAAAATAAGCTTCTGGAACTTCAGGTTTAGCTTGATCCTTAAGCTTTTCAATATGGACTTGAGAAATTATTTGAGACTCCAAATCTTCGATATATCTTTCTGGCGTAGATAATGACTTGATATTTTGTAATTTATCTATTTTTGAAAGAGATAAAATTTCATTTTCAAGTTTATCAAAATATCCTTTTGGTGTAGCTATTTTTTGGAGAGATTTCATTCTCTGAATACTTACCTCTGCAAGAATATTCTCCTCCAATTTCCCAAAGTAACCTTCAGCAACTGTAAACGGTGATTTTATTTTGCTTTCTTCGATATTCATAAAAACTTTTTCTTGTCTCTTTGACATTTATTCTGTCAAAAGGTTTAGTTCTTGGTAAGAAATTCCTCGATTTTTTTCACTGCAAAGTGATAAGTAGCTTTTAAACCACCTACACTGGTTTCAGTTATTTCGGCTATTTCCTCGTATTTGAGTTCCTCAAAATACTTTAGATTAAAAACAACTCTTTGTTTGTCAGTCAGTTGCAGAAGTGCCTTTTGAAGTTTAATTTCTATCTCTTCTCCATCCATATATGTGTCACTTTTGGAAGATTCTAGATGAGAAACCAAGCCTTCGTTGTCGTCAATGGATATTCCTTGATCTTTTTTCTTCTTTTGTAGAAAAGTCAATGCTTCATTGGTGGCTATTCTATACAACCAAGTGTACAATTTAGAATCACCTCTGAACTTATCCAGATTTCGCCAAATTTTTATGAAAGATTCCTGCGTTACATCATCGGCATCATCGTGGTCGATTACGATTTTACGCACGTGATAGTACAATTTCTCTTTGTATGCCTTCAAAATGCCTCTGAAAGCCTTTTCATGGTTTTCAGGATTTTCAAGGAGCTGAATAATTTCTTCGTCTTTCATAAAAATAAAAAAAGTCTTGGAGTGACCTTTAGACACTCCAAGACTCAAAAGGTTTAATAATTATTTTCTAGCAATAACTTTTTTTACAGCTTCAATGATATTTTTAGAATCCAAACCATATTTAACCATCAATTGCTCAGGAGTACCCGACTCACCGAATGAATCATTCACAGCAATATATTCTTGAGGAGCCAAGAATTCTTTGGCCAATGTTTGAGCAACGGCATCGCCTAAACCACCATTAGCTTGGTGTTCTTCACAAGTTACTACACATTTTGTTTTCTTTACAGATTTCAAAATAGCAGCGGTATCCAAAGGCTTGATAGTATGTATGTTAATAATTTCGGCATCAATTCCTTGTTCAGCCAAAACTTCTCCAGCTTTTATGGCTTCCCATACCAAATGACCTGTGGCTATGATCGTTACGTCTTTTCCTTCGTTCACCATCCAAGCCTTACCGATTTCGAATTTCTGGTCAGCCGGTGTGAAAACTGGCACTACAGGACGACCAAAACGCAAATAAACCGGACCTTCAAAGTCAGCAACGGCTTTGGTAGCAGCTTTGGTTTGGTTATAATCGCATGGGTTTATCACGGTCATGTTTGGCATAGCACGCATCATGGCGAGGTCTTCCAATATTTGGTGTGTTGCACCGTCTTCACCAAGTGTAAGACCAGCGTGAGAAACCGCAATTTTAACGTTTTTGTCAGAATAAGCTATCGACTGACGGATTTGGTCGTAAACTCTACCCGAACCGAAGTTGGCAAAGGTGGTAGCATAAGGAATTTTACCGCCTATGGTCAAACCCGCCGCTATACCCATCATGTTTGCCTCAGCAATACCTGTTTGGATAAAACGCTCAGGGTGATTTTTGATAAATGGAGCAATTTTGAGTGAACCTACTAAATCGGCACACAAAGCCACTACATTGGGGTGGCTCTCACCCAGCTCAGTCATGGCATCGCCAAAACCCGAGCGGGTATCTTTTGATTCTGTAAATGTATATTTTTTCATCGTATTAAATTACTAATTAGATAATGATTTTAATTTTTTAATAAAATATTTTGCACTGTCACAATTTGGATGGTTTGCTGCATTTTCGATTGAGAAACCGTTTTTGAGCATTTTTTGGGCTAGACGAGGTTTACTTTTACCGAAACTTTTATCGTCATTTAGTCGAACAATTTCTTTTATAGGCTCATCATAACTTTCAGGAAAATCGACATTAATTTTTTTTTCTAATAATTTACTCAAAGCAAAATTATCTGCCAAATACCACGATTCAAATTCGTTTATTGCAATTACTCCAATTTCGTTTTCTGTCAAATCCGAACTTTCTTTCAACTTTGAAGGACATTCATCTTTGTCTAAATCAAATAAAGCCAAAACAACTTCTGCTCCTTTATCTTTAATAGTGGCTTTGTGTTTCTCAAACCTACCACCAAAGAATTGATTTTTGGATCCAGTTTCTTGCACAGCAATAAGTTCAATAGATAATTCTCTCAAAAAGGAAATAAAAGGTTCACTTTTCAAAACTATTGTCTCTGATTCTCCCTCGCAGATGATTCCGAGTTTTACCATGGAATACCTCCTCCCAAAGCATTACTTAGCCAAGCCTCGTCCATTTCGAAGCCATGTAAATTGAAATCTTTTAATTGTTTTATTCTTGTTTCACCATCAACTTTATCCACCAAAATTACTTCATGAGGCTTAAGTTTGGATACCAAAGTTTGGGAGTGTGTATTAATCCAAATATAATGTCCGTATTCCTCACAAGCATCTCTGAATAGATTAACCAATTCCTTAACTACCTTTGGATGCAATCCATTCTCAGGTTCTTCGATGCACAGAAATTGAGGTTCATCAGATTGGAGAACTGCTGTTAGCATTGCTAAGATATTGAATGTCCCATCAGAAATCAAAGAAGTATTAAATGGAATATTTGATTTCTTTTCAAAAATTTGCAAGCCATTTTTTCCACTAATTTCATTTTTAGAATATTTAAGATCTTCAAATTCTGGAATAAATAATCTCAACCAATCTAATAATTCTTCTCTCTTAACCTCATTTTTTAAAAGGAAAGATATTGCTTTTTCTAGATTTGAACCATCATTTTTCAAGAATCTCTTAAAGTTACTTCTATCTTTTATTCTACTATTGAGGAAAATCCTAGAGAACGAATCGAAGAACTGACTATAATTGGAGTTTTGCAATAATGTCCCAATTTCATTATAGAATTCACTATTATCCAAGTTAAAGTTTTCAGTAGAATATAATTCTTCCTTATCAGCTAACTTGTCTTTGTGAACTGGAATAGTAAAGCTGTAGCTTCCAACCTTAGAAGACAATAATTTGTCGTATCTATTTATTAAAAAATCAAAAGGTACTTCTGCAAAAGAAGGGTCATTTTCGAACCTTTCATCATCTTTAAATAGAATTCTAAACATTTCAAGATACTTGGACTTATTCAAAATTGCCTCATCTCTTAAATGCTTCAATTGTTCATCAGTCTCTTTATTTTTTTTTCTCCAAGAAAACAAAACAACCTCTTTATCAAATTCATAGCCAATACTTAAAAATGGAATTTCATTATTGACATTTAAAAAAGACTCACAATCTCCAAATTGTCCTTCAATTTTAGTTTTTTTGTCGTAGTCTGTTTCATCTGTCATCAAATTAGCAAACTCCAAAGCCTCAAAAATATTAGATTTTCCACTTCCATTTGGCCCAACAAACACCGTAAATGGGTTGGGTCCGTTGATGGTGATATCAACGATGGATTTGAAATTTTTAATATTTAAGCTTTTTATTTTCAATATCTTATGAAATATTTTAGAGTTTTTACCTTCGACTCCGCTCAGTCATCAAATCTATTTATGCCTTATTGCCTTTTGCCTTGATGCCTAAAAAAAAATCAATAATCAGCTAAAGTTGAAGGTAACTGAGCCAATGCTGCGGCCAACTGCTCGTCGTTTGGAGCTATGCCATGCCATTTGTGGCTTCCCATCATGAAATCTACGCCAGCACCCATTTCTGTGTAAAGCAATATCATCACTGGTTGTCCTTTTCCTGTCAATCTTTTGGCTTTTCTAAGTCCAGCAATACAAGCTTCAATGTTATTGCCTTCTTTGATTTCCATAACGTTCCATCCAAAAGCTTTGTATTTGGCTTTCAAGTCGCGGTTTGACATTACTTGCTCCGTAGAACCGTCTATTTGCTGACCGTTCAAGTCAATTATACCTACCAAATTATCCACTTTGTGATGTGGTGCAAACTGTGCGGCTTCCCACACTTGGCCTTCTTGTTGCTCACCGTCACCCATCAAAACGTAAACTAGATTTTTGTCACCATTCAGTTTTTTGGCCATTGCGGCTCCAATACCTACTGACATACCTTGACCTAAAGATCCAGAGGCAACTCTGATGCCTGGAAGACCTTCGTGCGTGGTTGGATGACCTTGAAGTCTTGAATTCAATTTACGAAAAGTACTTAACTCTTCTATTCCAAAATATCCTCTTCTAGCTAAAACCGAATAAAACAAAGGCGAAGTATGGCCGTTTGAGAGGAAGAATAAATCCTCATCGATTCCGTCCATTTTAAATGAAATATAGCCGCCTTTACCTTTGCGATTATTGATTTTCATCTGTTGGAAATATAGTGCTACTACGATATCCGTGCAGCCTAATGACCCACCTGGGTGGCCGGACTTACAACCATGCACCATGCGTACGATGTCGCGTCTTACTTGGGTGGCAATGTCCTTGATTTCTGGGGTTTGCATTTAAGAATTAGAATTTTGTTAATAATCTTCACAAATTTATTAAAATATTGCTGCTAAGCCTATAATTGTTGTAAGAATAGCAAATATTTATAATAAGTGTCAAAATTACACGTAAAATTATTTAAAACAAAATTTGTCAACCTTAATAAACCAAAAAGAGTGATAAGCAAGGGTTTAAATGAATTCAAAAAGGATGGTTTTATGCAACATTTATTTGTCGGCATCGACTTTAGTGAAAAAACTACATGAAGCGAGCTCTGTTTATCTTGGTTTTAATGACTAACTATACGTTTGCACAATCTGTAAAAATTGATTCATTGGTGGCCATAATAGTGAATGCAAATGTGGTTTCAGGTTATACCAAGGGCATCAATGGGATTATATCCGAAGAATATCAAGCTTACAAAAGCCTGTTAGAAAATTGCAAAAACGAAGAGTTGATAGTTTTGTGTCGGTACCCAAACGCCTGTGTGCGGTGTTATGCTTTTTTGGCTCTTTTGAACAAAAACAGAACTTTAGCTGAAGAAATGCTTGCCAGTGCCGATTTTGATAATGAAAAGGTCACCATAATTAATGGCTGTTTTGGACAAAGGATAACGGTTTCGGATTTTATGAAATCTCGAGGCCGAGAAATACAAAATCCTTTTAGTTTCAGATATTAAGGAGCTATTTGCTCCGAATGTCTTTTGGATTCTACTTTTTCTATAATGTCAATGATAATTCCCTTTTCGTCTATTAAGAAAGTAGTTCTGAGGGTGCCCATGTACGTTTTTCCGTACATCATCTTCTCAGCCCAAACACCATAATCATTCACCATTTTCATAGAAGAATCATCCAAAAGATCAAATGGAAGTTCAAACTTAGTTTGGAATTTTTTATGAGATTTAGCCGTATCTATACTTACACCTAAAACCGTATAACCTTTGGCTTGTAGTGCTGAATAATTGTCTCTTAGGTTACAAGCTTGGGTGGTACAAGTGGGCGTGTTGTCTTTCGGATAGAAATAAATAACTATCTTTTTTCCGGCAAAATCACTCAATTTTACCGTATTTCCATCTTGGTTTATGGTTTCGAAGTTAGGAGCTTTTTGGCCTATTTCTAATTTCATTTTTCTGTTATTTCTGTTTCAAAAGTACCCACATTATCGCAATTGTCGGTTATTTTTAAAACCACTTTGCCTAGAAAAGGTTTTGAAGAATCTAATTTTTCCGACCAAATCATGCCATTTTTGTATTCGAAGTTCATCAAAACCCATTCGTCGTTTACAAAACATGCTATAGTTTTAATGCCCGACAAACTATCCGATATTCTGAACTTAAGGCTTTCCTTTGTTAATGCTTTTGGTGAAATTGCCGGTGCATCAAGATCATAAAGCGTCAGGATTTTCCCGAATTCTCTGGTTTTAAAACTCAAAGTAGAACCTTGCCAATCACCACCTAAAAATTTCATCTTTCCTGCCTTCAAATATGCTTTGTATTTGTCAGGATAAGCTGGAAGTGTATTTTTTTGCCAAACAATATCCGCATAACCTTTGATTGGTATGACATCATCATGAAGATTTAGCTCTGAATCATTCACGGTGATATTAACAAATGCATCATCATATAGCACATCTTTGAAGTTTGCTTGTAGGTTATCTTTAATAAAAATTGGATTCGATTTTTTTATCGCAGTGTTAACGGGTAGCACGATAGGTATTCCATTAAGCGAAATGGATTCAGGAAAGCCCAACTTGAGATCTAAAACCTTGATTTTAGTTTGTCCAAGTATCTCATCAAAAGGCACTTGTGTGATCGAATTTCCTCTTAGCAATTCTAAACCATTAAACTCATTATTTGGATCCGAGACATCAATTTTCAAGAAATTATCCAAAACCTCGGTTTTAATTTTCGCAGATGAAATGATGGCGGAGTTTCTTTCTTTTTCCATAAAAATCTGGAATTCGGCAAAAACAGTATTTGCAAAGGCATCGTTTACCCTCAATTCTACCAAATTGGTATCACTTTCTATCCTAAATTTACCAGCCAAATCATTAGTTTTATAGAAGTCAAATGTATTGCCTTCCTCTACATAACATTTGTGTATTTTCTGACCCGATTTGGTCATTTTCTCATAATTGGCATGAATGTTCATGTCCAATTTGTTGTCAAAGGCCATTTTGTCAAGCCTAAAATTATATACTGCTTTATCGTTTACCACCAAATTTATTTGGTTAACTCCTTGACGAAAAGGGCTATTATTTGCTCTATCGTAGGTCAAAACTTCCAATCCCAATGTGCCTTTTGCGGAAATTTTTTGAGGAATTCTGTATAAACCGTCTTTACCTTTTACTACAGAAAAGTTAAAAATTCCAAACTTCCCATTAATCCTAGCATCTGCAGACATACATTTGAGTGAAATCTGCTGTATAATAGGCTGAACGTTATCTTTCAACTCGGCAAAACCAAACTGAGAGGGATCTAAGACGTTTTCTTCTGCATCACGAATCTCGAAATGCAAATGCGGACCAGCGGAACCACCAGTATTTCCTGAAAGTGCAATAATATCACCTTTTTTGACCAAAAACTGGTTCGGATTCAGTGTAATGTCTATTTCCCAAGTTTTCTGTTGATATTGCTGGCTGACCAGATATTTCTGTAATGTGTCGTTGAAAACTTTTAGATGGGCATACAAAGTGGTTAAACCATTTGGATGGGTAACATAAAGGGCATTTCCATAGCCACCGTTTTGGATTTTAATGCGAGAAATATATCCTTCAGCCGCGGCATGCACATTTTTGCCTTCAACACCGCCTGTTCTGACATCTAATCCCGCATGAAAATGGTTTGTTCGAATATCTCCAAAGCAACCCGATAAGGAGGTAATTTGTCCAGGAGCAATGGGCATAATAAAGTATCCTTGAGGAAACTTCTGCTGTGCGGAAAGAGAAAAGTGTATTAAAACAAAGAAAACACCAAACTTCAAAAACTTCATTTATTTTATTTCAAAATCAAACATCACACTCTCTTCAATCTTACCCACTAATCTATCTCCAATTTTGACCGGTGAAACCCCTGCTGGTGTACCAGTAAATATTAAATCTCCAGTTTTTAGCGTGAAATACTGCGAAATAAAACTAATCAAATAATCAAACGAATAAAGCATCATGCTGGTATTGCCCGTTTGTTTTCTTTCTCCGTTAATATCCAAAGAAAAGTTGATATTTTGCATATCAAAACCCTCTTTCGATACAAAATCAGAGACTGGGGCTGAATCATTAAAGCCTTTGGCCAAGTCCCATGGCAAACCTTTCACTTTCAATTTTGATTGGATATCTCTTGCCGTAAAATCTATTCCAAGACCTATTTCATCATAATATTTATGGGCAAATTTCTCTTCAATATTTTTTCCCATTTTCGAAACTTTCAGTACAATCTCTACTTCATGATGGATATCTTGAGAAAATGCAGGATAATAAAAAGGTTCATTGTTTTTCAAAAGGGCCGTCTCAGGTTTTGAAAAAATTACGGGTTGATCAGGTTTTTCATTGTTGAGTTCAGCGATGTGTTCAACGTAATTGCGGCCTACGGCTAAAATTTTCATAAAAATTGAATTTCTTTTTTGCAAAAATACGTCTAAGCAACCAAATCTATCAAGTAATTTAGCGTTATTATCTTTTAAACAATAAAATCCTTCATAATAATGAAAAAGAACTATCGTGTAATAATTGGTTTAGTGGTTTTAATATCCTTTGTATGGGCTTGTCAACGTGTGCCTTTAACTGGTAGAAAACAAATGGTAGGTTTAGTGTCAAGTGACCAAATGATGGCCATGAGTTTTCAGCAGTACAAGGGTTTTTTGGATACCGTTAAGCAAGTTCCATCCAACAAATCTGATGCTAAAATGGTAGAAAGGGTTGGAGAAAGAATTAAAAAAGCAGCAGAGGATTATCTCATTCAACAAAATCTAGGTCACATGCTAGATGGCTACAGCTGGGAATTTAGAACTGTAGAAAACAAGGAACTGAACGCATGGTGCATGCCAGGTGGAAAGGTGGTTTTTTACACTGGAATTTTGCCTATTTGTAAATCCGAGGACGGTATTGCGGTAGTAATGGGTCATGAAGTAGCCCACGCTATAGCCGAACATGGCAGAGAAAGGATGAGCCGTGCAATGGTTGCACAAGGAGTTACTCAAGTTGGAGCTGCAGCAGCAGGTATTTATACGGGCGACCAAAGGGTTATGGAAATTGCCGGACAAGTTTTGGGTATTGGGACTAATCTTGGTGGAGTTCTTCCAAACAGCAGAAAGCAAGAATCTGAAGCTGACAAAATTGGTTTAATTTTTATGGCCATGGCTGGATATCAGCCAAAAGAAGCTGTGGCTTTTTGGCAAAGAATGGCCGATGCTGCTAAAAACTCTCAAAAGCCACCAAAATTGCTTTCAACGCACCCAACAGACGCTACTAGAATTGCAGAGCTTGAAAAAAATATGGATAAAGCCATGAAGTATTATTACGCTTACGGGAATAAAAAATAGCACTTCGGCTTCGCTCAGTGACCGCACTTCGGCTTCGCTCAGTGACCGCACTTCGGCTTCGCTCAGTGGCCACACTTCGGCTTTGCTCAGTGGCCACACTTCGGCTTTGCTCAGTGGCCACACTTCGGCTTCGCTCAGTGGCCACACTTCGGCATTTTGGATCCGCTCCATGTTCGAATTTAGCTGGTTGATTGGTTAGGCTTAAATGATTTAAAACAACTTAGTTGATTTTAGATTTCAAACTGAGTTAAAGGTTAGAAAAATCCTGTTAGAATTAAATTCTGACAGGATTTTTTTTGTTTTTTATACCAAGTTTCAAGTTTGGAACGTTTATTGAATTATTATTTCACAAATAGAAAAAAACCCTTTGATGTATAAAATACTCCTGCTTTTCATTCTTTTAATTGGTATTTCATCCTGCCAAAAATTTGAAAGCTTTCAAGAAAACGATCCAAGCTATGCAAACGAAGGTTATTTTATAAAGACTTCACTCAGCGAATCGGACTTGAGTAATTTTATAGTTGAAAAACCAATTCCAATTGATCAAATCTCAGATATGTACGTAGATGAAAAGTACTTATATGTAGCAGATTACGCAAAAGGAATGCATATTTTTAAAAACCCTAAAGATGTAAAACCAGAACCATTGCTGTTTATAAAGATTCCAGCCTTGAGAAAATTCACAGTAAAAGACGGGTTTATCATTTGTGACAACGGGAATGATTTAATTTCATTTAAAATTTCCGGCTTAAATCTAATAGGAAACGCTTCTCAAGTAACAGAAGCTTTTGCAGCAAACAAAGCAAATTTTGGTTTGATAAATAGAAAATCAAATTTGTTTAGCTTTCCAAATTATCCCATCGAACGTAATGTGTATTTTGAATGTCCTGACTCAGTAGATTTTGTGGTGGAATGGGAGAAAAAAGTAATTGATAAAAAACTAAATTGCTACCGATAAAATGAGACATTTGATAATATTGGTTTGTTTCTGCCTAATATCTTGCTCAAAAATAGAAGAAATTGGTTCTTTGCGAATTTTGGGAAGTAATACTGAACAGAACTTTTTCAATGAGACTACAAACAATCAGAACGTGTTTTTGAAAAAAAATGAAATGCAATTTCTAAATAATAGTTCTGTTTCTAATCTAAATTTGAATAAATTCACTGCAGATTCTTTGGATATTGAGAGAATTGCTGGAAGTTCGGATTCGCTTTTACTTCTAAGCAAAACAGGATTAAAAGCCTATTTTACCAAAACGAACAAAACTGTTCAGTTAAAAAACTATGCCTTTAGTACTTGTGACCAAATGGCACTTGTAGATAGTTTTGTGGTAGTTTCTCAAGGAAAAACAGTTTGTCAACCAGGTATAGCATCTAAATATTCGCTTTTTAAGATTAATAAATTTACAGAGTTGGTTTATATCAATCAATATCTTTCCGAATCAATTATAGACCTAAAAGTAATGAATAGAAAGATTTTCATGTTGGAAGCAGGTGGGGTTTTAGGTGTTTTTGAAATTAAGAATGGATCTGAATTGTCAAAAGTAACTGAGTTTTCAGTACCTACTGGTCAATTCATTAGGGTGGTACCAAGCCTAAGTAGAATATTGGTAAAAACGACCAAAGGTATGGTTCAATTAAGCTACAATGCAAACAATAAATTGGAAAAAATAAACGAGATTTGATGAAGACTTTTTTTAAAATATTAGCTTTCAATCTATTGTTTATCAATGCGATGGCTCAGCTGTATAACATTGAAACTAAGCCACTTTTCAATAAAAAACCTGTTCAGTTTACCCACGTCCCGTTTCTTTTATTGCGTTTTAACCCCACTTCTATGTTAGGTTATAACAATACGATTCAATACGGTGCCGAATTGGCTCCTCCGTTTGGTAAGTTCAGTTTTAGTTTCGATTATGGAAAAGGGAAAGGCTCTCAGAATTTAAATAAATATGTAAAGAAAAATCAAGCTGAAAACATCAATACCGAGTATAGAGGTGAGATAAAAATGTATTTTTCGGACTGGTTTCCATTTGCTGGGTTAGACAAAAAACCATTTGGAAGATACTATGCTGTAGAATATGTGCAAGGCAAATATGATAGAACTGTAGAAATGGCCACTGGCATTGGTGGAGTTCAGCTTCCATCTTATGCAAAATTTGACTTAGTACCTTACACTGAAAAAACACAAACCATCAATTTCAAATTTGGCAAGCATATCCATTTGCACAAGCATTTATTTTTGGATGCTTATGCAGGCTTAGGAATGGGAAAATATACAAGCATAGAGGAAGCAACCGATCCAGATGAGTTGGAAATTGTTCCTTTACACTTTGGATTTTTGAGCAATAAAACATTGAGGCAGCCCGGCACAAAGGGCTTGTTTTTTAGTAAAACCGCCGGAATTAGAATAGTAGTACCTTTATGAAAAATTTACTAATGATATTTATTTTGTTGGCTGTGAGCTCATGCTGGGCACCTCGCTGCCCAATGAATACTTGCCATGTTAGAATGGAACATCAACACGACGACGTGGTAGCTGGTGTGTATTCTGGAAGGTATTTAGTGCCACCAAGGATACATTTCTTTTGGGACAAAAAGAAAGGAGAATCCGCTCCAGATGCGATTCTAAGCCCAAAAGGCTCAAAGAAAACCAAGAAGAAATATCCGTGGGAAAGGTGGTAGAGTTGGGAAGTTAGAAAGATTGTAAATTGGAAAGTTACTAAATTGGAAAGTTTTTAATTGGGTAGATTATCCAAAGAAAATAAAATAAAAAAACTCTGATTTTGGCATATTTGCCTAAAAATCAGAGTTTTTTATTTAATAATGCAGTGTGCTTATTTGAAGAAATCTTTCATTTTATCAAAAATGCTCTTACCTTCCCCACTAGCTTTTGGTTGGAAATTCGGAGAGTCTCTAAGCTTTTCGAGAAGAACTTTTTCTTCTGAACTCACAACTTTGGGTGTATAAATATTTACGTATATCAGCTGATCACCAGTACCATAGCCATTGATATCTTTAAAGCCTTTACCCTTTAGTCTCAAAACCTCTCCAGCTTGTGTTCCGGGTTTAATCTGAATTTTCACACGGCCTCCAACTACTGGGATTTCAACCTCTTTTCCCAATACTGCATCTACAAAATTTAATGGAAGATCATAAATGATGTTGTTTCCATCTCTTTTGAGTTGCAGATGTTCTTCTTCTTCTATTTGAATCAACAAATCTCCTGCTACTCCGCCCCTAGCTGGCACATTGCCCTTGCCTGACATGGAGAGCTGCATTCCTTCTGCTACTCCTGCTGGAATTTTGATTGAAATCATGTCTTCTTCCAACACTCTACCTTCTCCAAAACAAGCCTCACACCTATCCAAGACCACTTTTCCTTCACCATTACAAGTATGACAGGTATTGGTTGTTACCATTTGGCCTAACATGGTTTGCTGTACGCGTCTTATTTGACCCGAACCTTGACAAGTACCACAAGTTTGTAGCGAAGTACCATGTTTTGAGCCGTTTCCTGAACAAACTTTACAAGAAACATAACGCTTGACTTTAATTTTCTTCTCAACGCCATTGGCTATTTCTTCCACGTTCAGTTTGAGTTTAATTCTCAAATCCGAGCCTTTCCTAACGGCTTTTCTACCTCCACCGGAGCGTCCGCCGCCACCAAAAAAACTTCCGAATGGACTTCCATCACCGAAAATATCACCAAATTGGCTAAAAATGTCTTCCATGTTTACACCGCCTTGACCACCAAAGCCACTGGCTCCACCCACACCTTCGTGACCGAATCTGTCATATCTTGCCTTTTTGTCAGTATCTGACAAAACGCCATAAGCTTCGGCTATTTCCTTAAACTTCTCTTCTGCCTCTTTATCGCCTGGATTTTTATCAGGGTGATATTTAATAGCGAGTTTTCGGTAAGCCTTTTTTAGTTCGTCTGCACTGACATTTTTGTCAACGCCAAGTAAATCATAATAATCCTTTTTTGCCATATTTTTTAGCTCTATTCTGTTAGCTTTTTTAATTGTTTCAACTTGAAATTTCAGCTAACTTTTAATTTCTATATTTTTTTAAGAACAGATTTATCGTTTAAATAAATTTTTATTGGATCGTGAATCGATTTCAAATTCTTACAACAAGATTCTACAACCCTAATTGACGAATAACCTCCCGATAGCTATCGGGACTACCAAAAACGAATTACCAATCACTCATTAATCAACTACCCACCACAACTTTAGCATATCTAATCACCTTATCATTAAGATAATAACCTTTTTCAATCTCATCAATTACAGTACCTTTTTTGTCTTCGCCAGCTGCAAATTGCGTTATGCACTCGTGCAATTCTACATCAAATGTTTGATCTTTAGATTCCATGGGTTTTAGACCCTTACTGGCCAATGTCTTTTGAAATTTATGGAAAATCAAATCAATACCTTCTTTGATAGCCTTTAAATCCTCACTGGTTTCCATTGATTTTTGAGCCCTTTCAAAATCATCCATTACCGGAATAAGCTCCTTCATGAGACCTTCAGTGGCATTCATGATGGTATCAATCTTTTCTTTGGCAGTTCTTCTTCTAAAGTTTTCAAACTCTGAATATAATCTAATGTATTTATCTTTGGCTTCGGCAACTTCTGCTTCAAGTTTTTGAGTTTCGGTGATTGGTTCAGAGCTTGTTTCCATTTGCTCTTCTGCCTCGTTGTTTACTTGGATTTCGTCGTTTGATTTAATTTCTTCTACTTCTTGCTTATCCTTTTTCATACTTCTACATTAAAATTTCTTAGATTTGTTATCAATAATTAAACCATTCGCCTTATTTCTGCCAAAGTGGCAGAACCTTTTCTACCTTAGCCAATTAATGAGAACTATAATTCTGTTTATTTTAGTAATTTTCTCCTTTCAAACGTTTGGCCAAAAGCTCAAATATAGAATTGAGCATTTAGGAGCAGAAAACGGTTTATCCCAAGGATCGGTGTATTCTATGTACAAAGACTCCAATGGAAACATGTGGTTTGGTACAATGGATGGATTAAATTTTTGGAATGGCAAAACGATGAAAGTTTATAGGCCTTCAAAAAAAGACCCTTTCAGCATTGATGGCATTGACATAAAAAAAATCATAGGTTATAAAGTCAATGGCTTACTGGTAGGCACCGAAAACTCTTTAAATATATTTGACAGTGAAACAGAACAATTCAAAAAAGTATATTTTAGGGATCAGAATGGAAAAATCACTAAAAATGAGGTCTTTCCGATCAGCGTTTCAGGTAATGAACTCAAGCTTTGGTTAGGTGGCGTAGGATTGATAAACTATAATTTCAACACCAAAAAACAACAAATATTAGTTTTAGAGAAAAGCTTCAAAACGAATTATTTCAGCAATGTAAATACTACACAAAACGATGCAGGCCAGAATATATGGATTCATGGCGACCAAGGCTTGATGAAATACAGTCTTAAAACAAAAAAAATAGCTTATTTCTTTTCGAAAAACAAAAATAATCTGGTTGGAAAAAACGAAGAAATTGTAAAAATTCATATTCAAAAAGACAACATCTGGATAGGCACTTTCGATGGATTTATTCGGTTTAATACCAAGACCTTTGGCATCAAAAAATGGATGTTTTTCGATCAAAAAAAACCTATCGGGGTGGTATTTGACCTTTCAACCGATAAAGATGGAAATCTTTGGTTAGGCACTGAAAAAAATGGCTTGTTGTTTTTCAACACACAAAACGAAACTTTTGAACAATTATCAAATAAAGGAAGCTTTTCAAACTCAAAACTCCACAACGACGAAATTAGCCACGTTTATGTAGATAACGATGGGATTGTTTGGGTCAATACTGACCCTTACGGAGTGGACAAAATCCAAATTTTGCCAGGAAATTTTGGAACATACAAACTAAATCTGGAGGGAAAACTGCCGGAAAGTATGCAGAATTTCTCTATAAGGAGCGTCTTAAAAGATAAAAATACGCTTTGGCTTGGTACCCAACAGTCGGGTGTTTGGAGGGTCAATGCCAACAATTTCAGTATAATTGATGGTTTTTATAATTTAAATTCTAAAATTATCCCCTCTAATACCATCCGATACATTCATAAAGATAAATCAGGCACCATTTGGCTTGGTACTTCTGAAGGCCTAGCCTATTTTGATAAAAATAAATTTAAGCCAGTATCGGAACCGGAAAGCAAAATGGCCAACAAATTCATAAGAGTACTTGAAGAATTTAAAGATGAACTATGGATTGGGACTGAAAATGGAATTTTTAGGCTAAACAAAAAAAACAAAAAGACTGCCATCTGTAATTTGTTATCTGATAGTCGAATTTCTTTGATAAAATTTATTTCGGATACAAAAGTATTGGTTGGTGTATACAATGAGGGCTTATTTGAAGCACAATCAGTGGATAACTTTAAAACATTTACTGTAAAAAACTTAATCAACTCGGGCATACCTACTTCCTTATTAAAATTGAATGACAAAGTTTGGGTAGGCACTTCAAACGGACTTTTGGAATATAACCCCAAAACTGGCACAAAAAAATGGATAAAAAGAGAGGACGGCTTGCCCAACGAATTTATATACAGTATTGAAATAGACGACGAAAAACAGCTTTGGCTAAGTACGAATAAAGGCATTGTAAAGCTAGATCCTAAAACGAGTAAAATTCATTCTTTTAGCATGAATGACGGGCTTCAAGGGTTTGAGTTTAATGGATATGGTTCTTATAAAGATTCCACTACTGGAAAAATGTTTTTTGGAGGAGTAAATGGCCTTAATCATTTCAATCCGAAAGAAATAAGTATTGTTGGCAAAAAAAACACCAATGTACTTACTGATGAAATAAGTCAACTCAGGCCGAATCAAATTTCATATTTTTTAGATACGGAACAGTTATATTCAAAACCCCTACCCAACAACTCCACATTTGATTCAAAATTCCAAATCTTTAAAGGCAAAATTCCAAATTTTAGCTATACACCCTACCAAGTTTGGACAAGGTTCACATTTAAAAATAAAACCAATAAAGCTTGGTTTTTAGAGGTTGGAAATTCAAGACTATCTGAAATGGAGGTCTGGCTATACGAGCGTAACCAACTGATACTATACAAAAAATCAGGCGATAAAATACCCATATTTAAATATGATGTACGTTCTCCAAATCCCATTTTTAAACTAGATATGATTGAAAATCAAGACTATGAGATTTTCATTAAGGCCAGTGGAACACGGGATTTGAAATTCCCAATTATGTTTTGGGAAGAAAATGAACTACTGGAACAACTCAGTACAAACAAACTCATTTGGGGCATATATATGGGATTTATTATTCTCATTTCACTTTACAATATTTTCTTGTGGATTACGATAAAAGAGGTAGTTTATATCTATTATTCGATCTATATATTACTCTTTGGGGCTTTTCAGCTTAGCCTCTACGGATTTGGTTTTCAATATATCTGGTCCAATAGTTGGTTCAATGAAATCGCCTATTTTGTCTTTCTCTTTATCTCAAATATATTTTTAATTCAGTTTACAGACTCCTTTTTAGATCTCTCAAAAAATTATAAAACTAATTGGCAGAGAATCAAAAACTCGCTCATTTTCGGTAGTTTAATAACCACGGCAATATCATTCTTCTATTTCAGATATTGGTTCAACTATCTGGCTATTGGGCAAGGTGTCTTGTTTTCAGCCATATTTATGCTTATTACTGTAGATTATATTCTAAAAAAACGGGTCATTATTTATTATTATGGATTGGCCACTTTTTTTCTAGTAATAGCCACGCTTATAGTTGGACTTCAAAATCTCGCTTTAATCGAACCATTATATCAAGAAAAAATCATCATGGCTGGTTCAATGTTGGAAATCATCCTATTTTCAGTGGCTTTGGGTTATAAATTCAGACAAAACCAGCTAGAAAAAGAAAGGCAACAGATGCTTAGAAATCAAATTTCGGGAAATTTGCATGACGACCTTGCGGCATCCTTGAGTAGCCTCACCATGTATGCGGAGTTAAGCAAACGAAAGCTGGATTCTCCAAATACTGAACTTCAGGAACGCTTTGAACGGATTTCACAAAAATCAAGAGAGATTCTTGGGAAAGTGAGAGAAGCTGTCTATGAACTTAATCCCAAGAACGACTCAGAAGAAGAATGGTTAGAGCGTATTGTGAATTTCGGAAAAGATATTTTCGAAACAAAAAACATTGAATTCAGAGCCTTAATAGCAGAAGGTTTTGACTCCAAAAGTATTATTCCTGCCTATCGACGGGACGTATTTCTGATTTTTAAAGAAGCCATGAATAACGCAGCAAAATACTCCGAAGCAGACACCATAATGTTTGAAATAAGGAAATCAACTGAAGGCAAAGTGCTCTCCCTAAAAGATAATGGCAAAGGTATAGAACCCTCCATGATGGAGCTGAGTAATGGTATTTCGAACATGAAGGCTAGATCAAAAAAAATAAATGGTACATTAGAAATAAATTCAGCGGTTGGCACAGAAATAATTTTAAAACTCCCTAACTACTAACATTAGTAGTATAAACTCAAATTAGAATCATCGAACTTTGTAAAAAATCTAACCATGATAAGAGTAAATATTTATGAAGACCAAAGTGAAATAAGGGAGCTATTGATAGAAACTGTCAGAAGCAGCTCTGATTTGCTGTTGGTGAATGCTTATCCAAACGCCAAAGAAATTCTAGAAAACACTAGAAAAGACAAACCAGAGGTATTATTGATGGATATTCAAATGCCTGGTATATCCGGCATAGAAGCAGTACAACTTGTAAAAAGGCAATATCCACAAATTCAAATATGCATGCAAACTGTTTTTGAAGACAATGAAAAGATTTTTGCAGCCATATGCTCTGGAGCAAGCGGTTACATATTAAAAGATTCCAGTCCAGAAAAATACATAAATGCAATTATTGACACTTATCAAGGTGGATCTCCCATGACACCTTCCATAGCTAGAAAAGTACTTACGATGTTTCAAAATCAAAATACCAAAGTGACTGATTTTGCTGAATTAACTACTGGTGAAAAGAACGTCTTAGAACTTTTGGTGAAAGGACTTAGCTACAAAATGATCGCAGCTGACTTAGGAGTAAGCTTCCCAACCGTAAATTTCCATTTGAAGAATATTTATAAAAAATTACACGTGAATTCAGCAACTGAGGCCATTTCAAAGGCATTGGTGAATAATTTGGTGTAATTTTTAATATTTTTTCAAAACATTTAATAGCGTCTATTCCAAATTTATAATAAAAGACGCCATTTAATTTCAGAAAACAAACCAATGCCATATGGACATAAAATGCGATTGCTATATTTGAATAAAAATTAAAACTTTGAGTTTTAGAAATAAACTTCAATATTTTCTGGTAAAAAAGCTTCAAATATCCAATACTGAGGCTCAAAAATTGCTTTATAACAGGAAAATATTTATTAATGGGGTATCTACATCAGCCAATATTCTAATTGAACCTGAATTTGAAATAAGGTATGAAAACGAAATTTTGCAATCTTCAAAAAACTTTAAGTATTTAGCCTTTTACAAGCCTAGAGGAATAGAAACTACATTAAATAGCGAAATTCCAGATAATTTATGGAGCATTTTGCCTTTTGAAGGGTTGTTCCCTGTCGGGAGATTAGATAAGGCTTCTGAAGGCTTGTTAATATTAACTGACGATGGGCGGATATATGATAAAATATTGCGGAATGAGCATAAAACTGAGAAAGAATATATGGTTGTTGTTGACAAACCAATTGATAATACTTTTTTAACTAGCATGGCCAATGGTATAAAAATAATGGGTAAAACTACGCTTGCTTGCCAGCTAGATTTCATAGATGATAATTGCTTTAAAATAACTTTGATTCAAGGATTAAATCGGCAAATTAGGCGAATGTGTTATAAACTGGGCTACGAAGTAACCCATCTTAAAAGAACCAGAATCGGTAATTTAAAGCTCGAGAATCTAGAGGTTGGGCAGTGGAGACATTTCGACATAAAAGAGATATGATCGAATCTCAGTACCTATAATTAGGAGAAAACTTACAATAAAAAATGGGTCGACTAAAAAAAGTCGACCATTCTATTTGAAAAAACTATTACTCCACTAAAATCTTCTGCTATTTCTATTTCTCTCAAAATCGCGTTTCTCCCTGCTAATCATTCTGTTAAGATTATCTAAGTCATTATCCAACTCTCTTGCCTCGCTTCTTGATATACGACCATTTCTCATAAAACGATTCTCTTTACGCTCAATGTTATCGTAATACCGCATCAATCTATTGGCTTCCGATCTTGTAATCAATCCTTTACGTATACCATCATTTATTCGCATTTTGGCTTGTCTTTGATACGAATCTATCATCATGGCTTTGTTTCCACGCACCACATTATAGTCACGATCGTACCCCCACTTGTCTTCAAATCCACCTTTTTTGTCGAATCTTTCATCGTAGTTGCGACTGCGTGACGAATAGGTATTATCATCATACCCTCTTCCATATTGAGCAAAAGCACCTACTGCCACCAAGCTCAAAACCCCGATTAACGCCATTGTCTTTTTCATAATCTCAAATATTTTGTTAGTTTCCTAAATTTGTATGTTAGAGTGAAAACCATTTCAAAGGTTTACACAAGGCCTTTGTTAACGATTGTTAATGAAAAATTTTGGCGAAATAGCAACAAAATCGACACAAAAAACGTTGTATGTTTAGGTTCAAAGAATTTATATTCTTGAATATATTATAGTGGTTTATTTTAGGGGTTAGATTAAAGCTCTCTGATTTTCGGAGAGCTTTTCTTATTTATTTACTTTTATTATTATACCTGATTTTCCATTAAATTTGTGATCATTTATAAAACCCAATAAACATGCTTCAGAAAATCAACAAACTTATCCTGTTGATCATTTTGCCGTTTTTATCATACGGACAGAATTCAAATCTCAATGTTTTTTTTAACTGCCAGAAAGCAAAATGTTATGTGGACTACCTAAAAACAGAGCTGCAGATGTTTAATTTTGTGAGAGATCAAGCCGCGGCAGACGTATTGGTAATGATAACTGCCAATTCAAATGCATCCGGAGGAGCTAACTATCAAATATTTTTTGAAGGCCAAAATACATTCAGAACCCAAATTGACACTGTAAGGTTTGCTTCTAGACAGGATGCCACCGACGATATAATTCGTAAAAAACTGCTCAATTCAGTAAGCTTGGGATTGCTCGGATATCTCAAAAACATCGAAACAGCTGACATGGTTAAGGTAAGTTTTAACAAAACTCCAGGACAGAAAACAGAGCCGAAGAAAGACAAATGGAACAATTGGATCTTCGGAGTGGGCGGAAATGGCCGTTTCAGTGGTGAAAGCAACCGATCAAATGTATCTTTTGATGGAAACTTCAGAGGCGGAAGAACTACCGAAAAATCAAAATTTAGTTTCAATTCATACTATAATCAAAGAACTAATACAGTTACTGTTGACTCCGTAACTACCTCAGTAAAAGTAAATGACTATGGATTCAATTCACTATTTGTGGCCGCTTTTAATAACCATTGGTCACTTGGAGGCTTTGTAAAAGGCTATCACTCAGTCTATCAAAATATTAAATTCTCTAAAAGCGTCGCACCAGCCTTGGAGTATTCCGTTTTTCCTGTTCAAGACTTCAACAGAAAACAACTTAGGTGGATTTACCAGGCAGGAGTTAGAGATTTTGATTACATTGAACTCACCATTTTTGACAAAATTGCCGAAACCCTACCCTACCAACAATTGACTGGCATTTTAGGATTTACCGAAAACTGGGGAAATTTTAGTGCAGAATTAAGTGGTTATCAATACCTTAATAATCTAGAGCGATATCGCCTTAGCCTTGAAATAGATCTCTCTTTAAGAGTTGCACAAGGATTGTCTTTAAGATTTTATGGAAATGGCTCGCAGATAAATAATCAAATTTCGCTTGCCAAACAAAGCGGGGATAC
The DNA here is from genome assembly GCF_024343675.1 of Lacihabitans sp. CS3-21. Taxonomy (GTDB): domain Bacteria; phylum Bacteroidota; class Bacteroidia; order Cytophagales; family Spirosomataceae; genus Leadbetterella. Next base: position 64,659 of record NZ_RJUD01000112.1, on the reverse strand, counting down.
GGCAGACGTACTTCTGGGAGGTCGACAATTGGCTACCACTTTCTCTTATTTAACTTCTTTTGGTTTGAATTATACTTTTGGCTCTGTAAATAATAGTATCGTTAACCCAAGATTTTCTGGGGTTAATTAAGCTAAGCAGCTTTGAAATATTCTATACAATCTTAGCATTTTTCTTAAAAAAAGCCTAAAATTGTATTCTTCAAACAAGAAACCATAAATGAATAATATACATGAATTAATTGATTTGTTGAAACTTGAAAAGTTGAGCGAATCAGTTTTTTTAGGTCAAAACTATCTCGCACCCTGGAAAAGAGTCTTTGGTGGGCAAGTTTTAGCTCAATCGCTTAGTGCAGCTCAGCAAACTGTTGATCCTGAACGCGTGGCACACTCCATGCATGCTTATTTTCTTTTGGCTGGTGATATAAATATTCCTATTGTTTTTGAAGTAGAAAAAATAAGAGATGGCGGGAGTTTCAGCACTCGAAGAGTAGTAGCCAAGCAAAATGGTATCGCTATTTTTTTTATGTCGATATCTTTTCAAAAAAAACAAAATGGCTATGATCATCAAATAGATATGCCTAAAGTGGCAGGGCCAGAAAACCTTCCATCCGACATGGACACGGTAAAAAAATTCAAACTCTTTGTGCCAGATCATATTTTTCAGGTGATTCAAGAACGGCCATTTGAGTTTAGAATGGTGGAGCAAATAAACTTGCTAGATTTTAAGACCAAGCTGCCTTTTCGTAATTTTTGGTTCAAGGCAAATACCTCATTTGAGGGTGATTTGAATATTCACCAGCGACTTCTAACGTATGTATCTGATTATAATTTACTTACAACAGCCACATTGCCACATACCAAAGGACCATTGCCCAACAAAGACTTGTTTATGGCGAGCCTAGACCACGGTATGTGGTTTCATAGAGATTTCAAAATTGACGATTGGCTACTTTATGCAATGGATAGCCCAAGTGCTTCCAATGCAAGAGGCTTTACTAGAGGAAATATTTTCAATAAAGAAGGTATCTTGGTAGCGAGTGTAGTACAAGAAGGCTTAATGAGACCTAAAAGTTAATTGGTTAATTGGTTAATTGGTTAATAAAAATATTTCAGGTGATAGAACAGTTCAAATAAATATAATATCAACATAAATAAAAACTAAAAAATGAACCCTTTTCAAAACCTTTCGCTACCTGTGGTGGTAGCACCAATGTTTCTGATTTCTAACCCTAAATTAGTGATAGAATGTTGCAAAAATGGAATCGTTGGAACATTCCCGGCATTGAACCAACGTACAACCGAAGGTTTTGAAGAATGGGTTATTGAAATTAAAACCGAACTTGAAAAATTCGAGAAAGAAACAGGCAAAAAACCAGCTCCCTTTGGTGTAAATATCATTGTTCATCAAACCAATCCAAGGGTGATGGCTGATATGCAAATCGTTGTAAAACACAAAATACCCCTAATTATTACCTCACTAGGGGCTGTTTCTCAAGTAGTTGATGCAGTACATTCTTATGGCGGTTTGGTTTTCCATGATGTTATAAAAAAACGTCATGCCGAAAAAGCGGCTGAAGCTGGAGTGGATGGTCTGATATTGGTTTCGGCTGGAGCCGGTGGACACGCTGGCACGCTAAACCCTGTTCCTTTTATTACTGAAATTAGGAGTTTTTACAAAAAAACGATTCTATTGTCTGGATGTCTTAGTAATGGCCAAGACGTTGCTTCGGCCATGCAAATGGGTGCTGACTTAGCTTACATGGGTACAAGATTTATAAATACCACAGAAGCCAACGCTTCAGATGACTACAAAGAAATGATTGTAAAAAGTGGTGCAAGTGATATCGTTTACACAGCTGCTATCTCAGGGGTAAGTGCCAATTTTATGCAAAAAAGCCTTGAAAATAATGGAATAACCAAAGAGCTTTGGGATAACAAAGCCAAAATAGATTTTGGCAAAGAATTAGATGCGGCACAAGCTGAAACCAAAGCATGGAAAACGCTTTGGTCTGCTGGTCAGGGTGTGGCGACAATCCATGATGTTCTACCTGTTAACGAACTCATTGGCCAAATGAAGGATGAATTTAAAGACGCCATTGAAAGACAAACAAAGCTTCTTGAAATTTATGGTTCTTAGAATATATTTTGACGATATGAATATTTTTGTATGATTTGTTTCATAAAACTATGTCTTCAAACCTTCCAAAAATAGCAACCATAGAATTATTTACTCGATTAGATGACTTGCTTATTGATGTTCTTAAATCACTAAAAGAAAATGATTGGGATTTGCCCACTCTAGCACCAAAATGGCGAGTTAAAGACCTAGCTGCACACTTATTGGACGGAAATCTGAGGGCATTATCTATGCTTAGAGATGGGTATTTTGGTGAAAAGCCTGGAGAAATTGATTCCTATGCGGATTTATTGGCCTACTTGAATAAATTAAATGAAGATTGGGTAAAATCCATGAATCGATTGAGTCCAAAGGTACTGATAGACCTGCTTGAAAGTAGCGGAAAAGAATATATTTTATTTTTGAAAAGTTTAAATCTTGAAGATACAAGCAAGTTTTCAGTAGCTTGGGCAGGAGAAAGTGAATCTAAAAATTGGTTTCACATAGCAAGAGAATATACAGAAAAATGGCATCATCAACAGCAAATCCGATGGGCAATTGGGGCAACAGAGCCATTATATACATTTGAACTTTATCAGCCTTATTTAGAGACTTCGATGCGGGCTTTACCGTATCATTACAGAAATACTCAATCAGAAAATGGCGATTTTTTAGAATTTCATATAGAACATTCCGGGTCCTGGTTTTTAGTTTATCTAAACGAAAAATGGATTTTAACCCAAGAAGTGTCTAAAAAACCGATTTGTAAGACTTTAATTCCTAGAGACGTTGCTTGGCGAATCTTCACAAAAGGCATAAAACCTGATATTGCAAAAAAATTAATAAAATTTGAAGGGCCGTCGCCACATCTTGGAGAACAAATCTTAGATATGCTTGCGGTCATGGCATGATTTCATATCACTTGCTTGAAAAAGCGATAGGTAAGCTGTGATAAACTCTTACTGGTTTACCTTCATGCATCCCTGGTTTCCAGTCGGGCATGCTCATTATTACATTCTTTGCGGCGTCTTCGCATCCATGTCCAAGTCCTTTTATAATTTTAGGATTTGTAATTTTACCATCTTTCTCAACAATAAATCTCACAAAAACCATCCCTGAAACTTTGGCTTTTTTAGCTTCTTCGGGTATGATTAAATTATTTTTGATGAAATTATACATTTCTTTTTTACCACCAATATATGCTGGTTTTTCTTTCACCCAAGCCATTACATCAGCCTCGCTTTCAGCACTGTAGGTATCTTTATCGCTAAAATCTTCTTTCTTTTCAGTTTCTTTTTTGGTTAAACTATAGCTGGTTTCGCCACCACCGCAAGAAACCATCATCATGCCAACTAAAGAAGTGTAAACAAATGTACTGATGGAAAAATTGAAGTATTTGAAAGTCATTTGAGTTTTTTTATTGGTAAAAATAGGATTTATTTCTAAGGTTTTCCCATTTATGAAAATGTTTTTTGGATTTCATAAAAAAGCGACCAAAACAAAAAACTACCAAAATGTTTGAGTAATTTGTATAAAAATAGAATACCATGAATAGAATTGCGACCGTTATACTTTTGATCTCAACAACTTTTGGGTGTATAAACACCCCTAATGAGCAATTTGGTAAAAGTTACATTAAGAAAGATACCAAAGTAATTAGCGATGGATATAGCTCTCAAAACTCGAAGTCTTACACTGGATCGGCAGACGAAATCAAAGATTTGGGTAATAACATTTCCCTTGACAACTACCTAAGAAGAGTGGCGGGTGTATATGTCAAAGGCGATGGGGCCAGTGCTCAAATATCCATAAGAGGAGTAAATACCTTTTCACCTGTTACTGGGAGTGAGCCCCTTTTCGTAATTGACAATACAGTTATGAATAGCAACTTTTCTGGTATTTATCAAATGGTAAATCCAAACGATATTTCTTCTGTTTCGGTTTTGAAAGATGCTGCTAGTACGGGCATTTATGGTGCAAGAGGAGCCAATGGGGTTATTGTGATTAGCCTAAAAAAGAAATAAATCCACTGGAATTCTGCTTCCTCCTACTTAATATTTTTAAATTTGCAATCATAAAAAATACGCCAACACAAGTGTTTATATATAACAAATGACCAACGAACAAAAGGCCATAAATGCCACCTATTTTAGTATTTTCGGCAATCTTTCTTTAGCAATAATTAAAGGATTGGCAGGTTTTTTGGGAAATTCTTATGCACTAATTGCAGATGCTATCGAGTCTACTACGGACATTTTTGGTTCTCTTTTGGTATTATTTGGATTAAAATATGCAAGCAGACCTGCGGATAAAAATCATCCTTACGGACATGGAAGAATTGAACCTCTCATAACTTTTTTGGTAGTTGGATTTTTGATTTTTTCAGCCACAATAATTGCTCATGAAAGTATAAAAAATATACAAACTCCCCATGATTTGCCCAAATCATGGACGCTATATGTTTTGGGTGCAATTATTCTTTGGAAAGAAATATCCTATAGGTTAGTGCTAAAAAAAAGCAAGGAAACCAATAGCAGCTCGCTTAAAGCCGACGCTTGGCACCACAGGAGCGATGCAATTACCTCGGTGGCGGCTTTTATTGGGATTTCAATAGCAATCTTTATGGGCAAAGGCTATGAAACTGCCGATGATTGGGCAGCACTTTTTGCATCAGGTTTTATACTCTACAACTGCTATTTGATTTTCCGCCCTGCTCTAAGTGAAATTATGGACGAGCACGTTTATGATGACCTTTTAGAGGAAATAAAACAAGTTTCACAAACTGTTGAAGGTGTGGTGGGTACCGAAAAATGCTTTATCAGAAAATCCGGCATGAAATATCACGTAGACTTACACGCTATGGTTGATGCCCAAATAACTGTAAAAAGAGGTCATGATATAGCTCATGACCTCAAAGATACCCTTCGTACTGAAATACCGCAACTTGGACATGTGTTGATACACATTGAGCCTAATGAATGACTTCAAAAAAAGCTAAAATAAAATCACAATTCTATTCTTCGCTTGCACCATTTTCTACAAAATTGACGCCTCTGGTAACGATTTTTCCTGACAAATCGCTTGGTTCTATAATTTCAATAAAGCCATGTGCAATTCTTCCAGTTTTTACTTCAATTTTTTCAAACTTTACTTGTGATTTCTCTTCTTTCATTCTAAAAATAAATGATCCATCAGAATTTGCCAAAATAGCAGACTCAGGAAGAGCCAATACTTTAGAGTTCTTTACATTTATTCTTCCAGAAATATATTGTCCCGGTCTTAAAGATTGTTCAAAAGCTTCATTTTCTATGTGCACATGAAGGTTCAAGGATTTTTGTTCAGTATCTACCGTTTTATCAATTAAATAAACTTTTCCAACCGTACTTTTTCCTTCCGTATTGGTAAAATCAACCTCTTGACCTTCTTTGACCAACTGCATATCATCACCAAAAACCTTAAGTTCAATGTGCATATGTTGAGTACTAATAAGCTCAAAAAGCTTTTCATTACTGGTAAAGCTACTGCCATTGGTTACGTTGACACTTTTCACATAGCCATTTTGAGCTGCGTGCAAAGTATGCTTTGCAGAAATATTCGCACTTGTCAATGAACCAGGATTAATTCCTAACAATTTCAACTTTTCAGAGAGACTTTTTATTTTTATTCTGTTAATTTTCAAGGCATTATCCGTTTCTTGAAATTTACGTTTTGATGTTGCATCATCTGCAATCAAGGACTTTTGACGCTCAAAGTCCTGAACCATCAATTCTCCTTTTGTAGTTTCGTTCAAATAATCTTCTTGGATTTGGAGAAGTTCCATACTCTGAATTTGCCCCAAGGCTTCCCCTTTCTTTAAATATTTACCTGGCAAAAGGTTGTGGTTGATATTCGAAATCACCCCTGACAAAGGGTAGTTTATCGCAAACATTTGATCAGGAGGAACATCGACCAAACCATTGGCCTCTATGTTGATATCCATGATTTTTTCTTCCGCACCACCAATTTCTATTTTCAGGTTTTTGTATTGTGTAGTAGTAAAAACAATGGCATTGTCAATTGGTTTTTGAGCTACTTCCTCTGTTTTGATTTCACTTTTGCATGATATCAAAAGAGACATGCAAACCGCATTAATTATTATTATTTTATTCATTTCCTATAAGATATTTAATGTTAGATATGGCAATATTTCTTGTTTTTTCCAAACTTAAAAGCTCCATTTTGTAATTTAAATTTTGATTATAAACCAAATACCAATCAATATAATCTATTTGGCCAGCCAAATATTTTTTCATGACCGTTTGCATAATCCTTTCAGATTCAGGCAGTAAACTATCCTTAATCAAGGCTATGGAGGCATCGGTAGATTGCAGGTTCTTTTGAAGAGAGATAATCTCACTTTCTAGCTGAAATTTAACTTTTTCAAACTCTGATTCCTGAATTCTAGTTGAAATTTTCGATGCTGCAACTTTAGCTTTTTGAGCCTTTGAAAAAAGCGGAATTTCAACTCCCACCACCCCTATGAATTGCCTCCAACTGCCCAACATACTTTGATTCATCACACCCAAATTGATGCTTGGCAATAATCTATTTTGTTCATTTCCAGTTGCAATTTGCGAACTTTCGATTAAGTAGTTCTGATACGTCAGTCTAGCATTTTTCAAAACATCATTTTTCAATAAAGGTTGGGCTGGAAGAAAACTCAATTCAGGCACAATTTGACTATTTAAAAGCAACTTAAGCCTACCTTCAAGATCATTCTTTTGGTAGGTAATCCTACTAATTTTCATCTCATTTTCTAATATTCTCAAATGCATATTTGCTGCCTCAGATCCATCCGTTTCGCCTTCTTCTTGCCTTCTTTTGTACACTTTTTCAATTTCTTTGATCTTATTATTTTCAATCAGCAAAGCCTCTGTTGTGTGCTGAAGAAAAAGTAGTTCATAATAAATATTGGCGACACTGAATCCATATTCATTTTTTAGAATTTCAAAATGAGACTCACCAAGTTTTACAAGTGTCTCATTATATGTTTTTCTCAGTTTATAAACCTTTGGGAGTTCGGTATTCTGAACAATTCCAAAAGTGTAGTCAGTTACAAAGGGAGTTTGAATATTTCCTACTTGCAAATCCATTTTTGTCTTTGGCATTTCAAAAGCTGTATTTATTAAAGCTTTCTGTAGTTCAACGCGATTTAGAGCCAATGCCAAATCTCTATTTTGGTCTATACCAAGTTTGGTCAACTGTGCCAAGTCAAGTTTTTGTGCAATGGCCCAATTAATGCTCAGCAGACAAAAGATTATTGTTTGTTTTATCATTTGTTTTCTACTTTTTTCATGAAAATCATATAAATAATAGGCAAAACCACCAAGGTGAGAATGGTTGAAGTAATCAATCCACCTATAACTACTGTGGCCAAAGGTTTTTGTACTTCTGCTCCTGCTGAAGTAGAAATGGCCATAGGCAAAAATCCCAAAGAAGCCACAAAAGCTGTAACAATTACCGGCCTAAACCTAACAGAAACACCTTCGATGATTCGTTTCATCAGGTCTTTTTCATCAGATTGATTAAAATAACTAATAAGCACCAATCCATTTAACACCGCCACACCAAACAAAGCTATAAATCCAACTCCGGCTGAAATACTAAATGGCATACCTCTAATTAACAAAGCAAACACACCCCCAATAGCTGAAAACGGAATAGCACTAAATACCAAGCCGGCTTGCAGGAAGGAGCCCAAAGAAAAATACAGCAAAAAGAAAATGAGTACCATAGCTGCAGGAACTGCCAAAATCAATCGTTCTTTTGCCCTTTTTAGATTTTCAAAAGAGCCACCATATTCAAAATAATATCCAGAAGGGAGACTTACTTTTGATTCGAGTTTTTGAGCAACCTCCTCCGCATAACTTTCCACATCGCGGTCGGCTATGTCTACGCCTATAATGATTCTTCTATTTGATTTTTCTCTGGAAATCTGGGAAGGGGCATTCTGATAGCCTATCTCAGCCACATTTTCAAACTTTATCAATGAGCCCGTTTCTGTCTTGATTTGGAGGTTTTTGATATGTTCTAAATCATCCGCTGCTTGCTTTTCAAATCTTACCACCACATCAAACCTTTTTTCATTTTCAAAAAGAACGCCTGCGGTTTCTCCGGCAAAAGAAGTCTTTAAAATAAAGTTTAGCTCGTCTATGTTTAGTCCAAATTCCGCCAATTTCTGTTTGTTGTATTTTACGTTTATTTGGGGCCTGCCACTTATTCTTTCAACTTTCACCGTTCTTGTACCTGCTATTTTCTGAAGGATTTTTTCGACAGATTTGGCTTTTTTGTTTAACACTTCCAAATCATTACCAAATATTTTTATGGCAAATTCAGACTTCGATCCGGCAATCATTTCATTGAAACGCATCTCTATCGGTTGGGTAAATTCTGCTGAATTACCTGGTACTTTTTCCTCCAAAACTGCTGCCATTTTCTCAACCATTTCTTGGGTAGAATTCGCACTGGTCCATTCTGAGTGGTCTTTCATGTTTATCATAAGGTCAGAAGCCTCTGGTGGCATAGGGTCAGTAGGAACTTCTGAGGCTCCTATCCTACCCACAATCTGCTGAATTTCAGGAAATTCCGCCATCAGAGCTTGTTGTGCTTTCGTGGTAGCTTCAATGGTGGTGTTGAGAGAAGAGCCCTGAGGGGTTTGAAAATCAACCGCCAAATCGCCCTCGTCGAGGGTAGGAATAAACTCACCGCCCATTCTCATGAATATCACCAAACTTATCAGAAACATAACAATGGCCACTGTCAAGACTTTGGTGTGGTGTTTTAATGCATACTGAAATACAGGTGAATACGAATTAAACATTTTATCAATAATCTTCTGGGAAAGTTTAAATTCCTTGTTTCCCTCTCTGCTCAAAAGTACCGATGTAACCGCCGGCACATAGGTCAAAGACAACAAAATAGCTACTACCAAGGCCAAACTAACTGTCATAGCCATTGGATTGAACATTTTACCCTCAATTCCACCCAATGAAAGAATTGGAAGGTAAACAATCAAAATGATAATACCCCCAAAAAGTGCTGCTGACAATACTTTTGTTGAAGATTTGTAAACCAAATCGTTGAAAACAGAGTGCTCAATTTTATCTACATGATATTTTTTGTTTGAGTGAATATTATATAGCACACTTTCCACCACAATTACTGAGCAATCGACCAGGAGACCAAAGTCTATGGCTCCTAAACTCATTAAATTGGCAGAAATACCAAAAACTTGCATTAATCCGAAAGTTATGATCATTGTGATAGGAATCACTGAGGCCACAATTAAACCTGCTTTAATACTTCCCATCAACAAAACCAATACAAAAACCACAATCAAACCACCCTCAATAAGGTTATTCCTTACTGTTTTTATTGATTTATCAATGAGTTTGGTTCTATCAATAAAAGGAACTGCTTTTAAACCGGGAGGCAAGCTTTTGTTAATCTTTTCTATCCTTACTTTAACTTCCTTTATTGTTTTTTCTGAATCAGCACCTTTCAGCATCAATACAATTCCACCTACTGCCTCTCCTTTGCCATTTTTGGTCATAGCTCCAAAACGCTTGGCATGGCCAAACTGCATTTTAGCGACATTATTAACAAGAATAGGTACTCCGTTAGTAGTTTTAATTACAATTTTACCCAAATCTTCGAGTGAACTTGAGGTTCCTTCTCCTCGAATAAAGTAAGTTTGGTCAAATTTTTCGATGTAACTTCCTCCTGTATTGGTGTTATTTGCACTTACAGCATCATAAACTTCTTTGAGACTAACCCCCATTTGAAGCAATTTTTCGGGGATAATCGAAATTTCATACTGCTTCACAAATCCACCGAAACTGCTTATCTCAGTAACTCCATCAATCCCGGCCAATTGTTTTTTTACAATCCAATCCTGAATAGTTCTTTGTGTGGTAAGGTCAAACTTTTTTTCGAAACCTGGACTTACTTCTAAAGTGTACTGGTAAATTTCACCCAAACCTGTTGTGATGGGGGCGAGCTCGGGTGTCCCAAATTGTTTTGGGATTTTATCAGCCGCCATTTTGATTTGATCTGATGTCAACTGTCTGGCTAAATGAATGTTAACTTCGTCAGAAAATACGAGAGTTATCACTGACAAACCCTGCCTTGAAACAGATCTTATGTCATCTAAATTTTGAATATTTACAAACTGCATCTCCAACGGTGCAGTAATGTATTGTTCAACTTCTTGAGCTGCCAATGTTGGAGCTAAAGTAAGCACAACCACTTGGTTGTTGGTGATGTCTGGCACAGCATCGATGGGTAGGCTTTTTAGTGAAAACAAGCCTGCCAACATACTGAGCGACACCGCAATACCCACCACAAGTTTGTTATGGATACTATATTTGACGAGTTTATCAAACATGATGTATTATGCTTTTAATTGGCCAATTTTTAAAATTGACGAGGTAATAATAATAATTTGAAATAGAATATCATCAGGACGAATGCCATGAATCAGCTTTCATGAAAATTTTCATGACAGTACAAGCTTCGGAAGGAATTTCCTGATAACTATAAGTAATTAACCCAACTGGGGCGGGTTTAGAAGAGACTTTAAGTATTGGAATTGGTAAAGATTTGAATACTCTAGAGAGTTGAAAACTTCGTAGAATACCATACTTTCTTTATAACCAGACTCTAAAATTGGCTGAACTGGAGAAACGAATGCTAAAAAAGATATCTGCGACTCGAAAGAAGGAAGATTTTTGTGCTCCTTGTTGGTTTTATGACCCGAATCTGACGAATAATGCATCCATAAAAAGGTATTAAGGCTAACCCCTTTTTGTTTGTGCTCCAGATAATGGTGATAAAGTTCGCCAATGCGAGAAACCTGCGAAATACCCAAACCGTTAGGTAAGAGACTTTCGAAGAAAATCACTGCCGCAACAACAAATATGGAAGCTTTCTTTAACATCGATACAAAATTACTCTTTTTTCTCAAAATCCAATAGAATAATAAACCGAGAGTCTATGAATCAATCCTCATCTTTTTCCTCAGAATCTTTTCCTTCGATGTTTTTTCCATCTTGTATCAAAGCTGCAGATCCCGACCTTATTTCTGTATGTCTGATTTCTCCTCCTGTGGTTCCAACTTGTTTTGCATAAAACATTACCACCAATGAAAAAAGTAAAACCAAATAGCTAAAAATATTGGAAAACTTCACCGCTTTTAGGCTAAAAAAGATACCCAGAAGCGATAAACCGCCTAAAATATAGGCCAAAGTGGCAAAAATCTCCGCCATTTCTTCATGCGTGTGAATGAGACGTTCACTAACTCCTGCGATATTTTCTACTGTTTCCTCTGCTCCTTCGCCTGTTGAAAAAGTTGGAATTGCACTGAGAGCTCCAATAATAAAAATTAAATATGCCGACCTTTTTACTGCTTCTGACTTGAAAAATATGCTTACGAGTAATAAAATAACACCTACCAAGGGGAATATTATAGGTAAATGATTCAATACTAAATGATAATGAGCCTGATTCATGATAATTGAAATTTTAAGTTTTAAATAAATTGATTATTCTCTCTCTTGAAAAACAAAAGAATGGAATGATAAATATTAAGAAATTTAGAACTTAAGCAGACTTTGGAGGATTCAATAAAGCATTCAAATAGTCAAATCTGTATAGATTTTTGTACTTGAAATTTTGGGCCTCTTGACCTGAAATCGAAGAGGTTGATTCAAAATTACAGGTATATTCTGAAGTTGGCAGGTTGTAATAATTTGAAATTTGACTCTGTATGGTGGGAAGTTTTTGATGCTCAGGTTGTGATTTATGCTTGGAATTTGAAGCATAATGCATCCATAAAAAATCCTTCAACGAACTACCAGTTTTCTTATGAATCTGGAAATGTGAATAAAGTTCTCCCATTTTTGCAGACTGATCTAACAAACTATTTTTGGGGAGCAAACTCTCAAAAAACAGTATGGTTACTAGAAAAATGGTAAAAATACTTTTAATCATTATCAAGGATCGTGCAAATGAAAATTCACATTGCAAATATAGACAATTGAAAAATTTATGAGGTTAATAAAAAGTTAAGGAGATTTTTTTCTGAATAAACATTTAATATTAAGCTAGATACAAAATAGGAGTTTATTTTAATCTCATTTTTTCAATAAAACATTTGCCTTTTACTACAAAACCCGTACCTTTGCACTGCTTTTCAGAGAAACGGTTAATCTATTTCAAAGAAAACAAAGGGCCTATAGCTCATTCGGTTAGAGCAACTGACTCATAATCAGTAGGTGCCTGGTTCGATCCCAGGTGGGCCCACAAAAGATTGTCATCATTGGCAATCTTTTTTTATTTATGAATATTTGCACACACATACCTTTCTCCAAAACATTAAATCGGTTTTATATTGGAGCTTGTCAGGAGTCTCTGCTTTTAAGAATTGACAAGCATAATACCCACTTTTACTCTGAAAAACATTTTACATCCGCAGCTGAAGATTGGGAATTATTTTTAAAATTCCCGACTCAATCTTACCCGCATGCTATCTGATTAGAAAGAAAAATAAAGTCAATGAAAAGTTCAAAGTATATATTCAATTTGAAAAAATACCCTGAATTGATTGTCAAAATTTTTGAAGAAACAAAATAGAGTAAATGACTCTCCATATAGCTATCGGGACAGTAGGTGCCTTCGGTACAACGTTTCAGTTCGATCCCAGGTGAGTCCACTTAAAAATAAAGGAGTTACAGAAATGTAACTCCTTTTTTATTGACCATGTGCAAAACATTTCCCCTCCTTTCCTTTATAATTATTAAAAAAATCGTTCTGAGTAGATTTACCAAGAACTTGAGAATTGGATAAATTAAAACCTATTAGGATAAAAAAGAGACTGAAGAATATATTTTTCATTGAATCAGCAATTAAAAAAGCAAACAACTATTTGGCCATTATCCTTGGTACAATGTTATTTAAAAAAGTATACTATTTTCAGAGAAATAACATTTTTTTTTAGCCTGATCCATTTTTATCCTATTTAATTTGAAAATATAAAGCACATAAACCTGACTAAAATCATAAAACTCGAAGGGTAAGTAACAATTATCACGAAAACTCTTTTTCAAGCGGGATACTTTTGCATTGTCAATAATCAAAAACAATACAAATGAATTCAGTAGAAATAATAGGTTTTGGAGCATCGATAATGATTGGTATCAGTTTGGGCTTAATAGGTGGTGGAGGAAGTATCCTTACTTTACCAGTAATGGTATATTTGCTGCACATCAGCCCAGTGATTTCAACCGCTTATTCCCTTTTTGTGGTTGGAACCACTTCATTGGTTGGCTCATTTAGTTTTATGCGTAAAGGACTCGTGAATTATCAAGCAGCCTTAGTTTTCGCCATTCCGTCTTTCACCACTGTTTTCTTGACACGAAGATTTCTAGTTCCAGCTATTCCAGACCCCTTTTTAAGTTTACCTGGATTTGAGGTTTCAAAAAACGTCGGAATTATGGTTTTCTTCGCCTTAATTATGTTGGCGGCTTCTTATTCTATGATAAAATCTAATAAAGAAAAGAAAGAAAACCCCAATGCAGAATTGAAGTTCAATTACCTGATGATAGCCCTTGAAGGTGGATTAGTTGGCGTTCTGACTGGTATTGTTGGAGCTGGTGGCGGATTTTTAATCATACCAGCACTCGTACTTTTTGCTCGTTTACCCATGAAAATGGCCGTAGGCACATCGCTCTTAATCATAGCAGCCAAATCATTGATTGGCTTCTTGGGAGACCTCTCCAATTTATCGGTCGACTGGGCATTTTTGCTTCCTTTCACTGCTTTATCAATTCTAGGAATATTTGCAGGTTCTTATATTTCCAAATTTATTCCAGGAGAAAAACTTAAAAAAGCCTTCGGTTGGTTTGTCTTGGTGATGGGAATCTATATCATAACCAAAGAAGTGTTTTTTCATGCTGTTTAGAAATTCAATGAGTTCAAAAATTTAATAAATCAATTTCAAATCTTTAAATCAAATAAAAAATGTTCTTTCAACACGTTTACGATAAAAGTTTAGCTCAAGCGAGTTACTTTATTGGTTGTCAAAAAGCCGGCGTTGCTTTGGTAATCGATCCAAAAAGAGATATCGATACTTATCTAGAAATCGCAAAAGCAAACAACATGAAAATCACCCATGTGACAGAGACGCACATTCACGCAGATTTTCTATCCGGGTCCAGAGAATTGGCTGCAGTTACTGGAGCAGAAATGTTTCTTTCAGACGAAGGCGGAGAAGGCTGGCAATATGAATTTAAGCACACTGGCTTAAAAGATGGAAGTGTGATAACCGTTGGGAATCTAACATTTCAAGTAATACATACACCAGGTCATACGCCTGAAAGCATAAGTTTTCTATTGACTGACCAACCTGCTAGTATGGAACCTGTAATGCTATTTACTGGAGACTTTGTTTTTGTGGGAGATATCGGTCGCCCAGATCTACTAGAAAAAGCCGCTGGCATAATCGGTACAAAAGAGGCAGGAGCAATTCAGATGTATGGCTCGATTCAGAAGTTTGAGGCACTTCCTGACCACCTACAAGTATGGCCAGGTCATGGAGCTGGATCGGCTTGTGGTAAAGCCCTTGGGGCGGTTCCTAGCTCTACAGTTGGCTATGAAAAAATAAGAAACTGGGCTTTTCATTATGAGAATAATCAAGATGGATTTGTAAAATATCTATTGGCCGATCAACCTGAGCCACCAAAATATTTTGCAATGATGAAACACCTCAACAAAGTAGATAGGCCATTATTGACAGAAGTACCAACCCAAAAGAAATTAACGGGTATGGAGGTAAAAGATGCTATGGCAAAAGGTATAAAGCTTATAGATGCTAGAAACAAGGTGGATTTTGCTGCTGGTTTTGTTCCTGAAAGTATAAATATTCAAGGCAACAATGCATTCGCAACTTGGATGGGCTGGTTTGTTGATTATCAGGAATCGTTTATGTTGGTGGCAAGCGAAGCCCAAATCGAAGATTTGACGAGAAAATTGATGAGAATTGGCTTGGATAATGTCATTGGATATGTTTCAGATGTAAATTCTTTGGGAATAGATTTACAAAAAAGTGATATCATTGAAATAGATGAATTCAAAAGCTATCTCGACAGAGAAAATACGCAAGTGATTGATATTAGAGGAGTTGCAGAATACAACAGTGGCCATATTGAAGGCGTAGAGAATATTTTTGTTGGAACAATCCTGCAAAATCTTGATAAAATCAATAGAGACAAGCAAATCGTAATCCATTGCCAAAGTGGCGACAGAGCGGCTATTGCCTATTCGTTGTTATTAAAACATGGTTACAAAAATGTGAAAAATTATTCTGGAAGTTATATGGATTGGGTAAACCAAGGCAACCCAGTAGTAACAAATATAATGGAAGAAGCAGTTTGTTAAATTACCCATGAACTCATACTAATAAGTTTGAAGTAGAATACAACAATGGATGCGTACTTTATTTTTAAAAAATAAGGTACGCATTTTTTTTTAAACCAATCTATCTATTGCTTAATCTATAAATGAATCATTTGAGATTGAACAAATTTTCCCTTCACAGCAGCATAGCTATCCTTTTTTCAAAATAAATATTACGCATTTAGGCTTTTTAATGAATTGGGTAAGTTTAAAGAAATCATCTTTTATCAAATTCACTTACAGTAGCTTAGCATTTTTCGGATTTTTAATTTCACAAATTTTCTATCTTGATGTTCGTCATATTTTTTGAAGATAGATTTATGGAACTTTGAATTATAAATGATAAACTATTCGATTAAAATGAAAAAAAGCTGCTCTAACAAATGCCCTTGATTTGAGATTTTTCTCATCAATAAATATTAAAAAAGAATACTAAAATATAATTTAAAATGAAACTCGAACAAATATATACAGGCTGTTTAGCACATGCAGCATATTACCTTGAAAGCAACGGTGAGGCCGCAATTTTTGATCCACTTCGCGAAGTAGATCCATACATAGCCCGAGCAAAAAAAGATAATGCAAAGATTAAATATGTCTTTGAAACGCACTTTCATGCGGATTTTGTAAGTGGTCACCTCGACATGGCAAAAAAAACTGGAGCTACCATAGTTTATGGACCTACTGCAAAGCCTGCATTTGAGGCCACCATAGCAAAAGATGGACAAATATTTCAAATTGGGAATATTCAAGTAAAAGCCATCCATACACCAGGCCATACCATGGAATCCACCACATATTTGGTAATAGACGAAACAGGAAAGGAACATGGCATAATTACGGGCGACACCTTGTTTATTGGAGATGTAGGTAGGCCAGATTTAGCACAACATGTTATAGCTGATTTAACTGAAGAAAAACTTGCTGGACATCTTTTCGAATCTTTACGAAACAAAATAATGCCGCTTTCTGACGATTTGATAGTTTATCCCAATCATGGTGCAGGCAGTGCCTGTGGCAAAATGATGAGTAAAGAAACCACCGATACACTCGGAAATCAAAAACGTTTCAATTACGCTTTAATGCCAGATATGTCTAAAGAAGAGTTTATTAAAGCTGTTTTAACAGGCTTGACTCCTCCCCCAGCTTATTTCCCTAAAAATGTTTTGATGAATATCAAAGGTTATGAAAGCATGGACGAAATTATGGAAAGAGCTGAAAAAGCTTTGTCTGTTGAAGCGTTCGAATTGGTGGCTAACGAAACTGGAGCCCTGATATTAGATAGTCGCCAAACAGATTCGTTTTCAGCAGGATTTATTCCAAATAGCATAAATATTGGCCTAGACAGCAACTTTGCTATGTGGGTTGGTGAACTAATTCCAGACATCAAACAAGAAATATTGCTAGTAACTGACCCTGGCAAAGAGGAAGAAACCATAACCAGACTAGCCAGAGTTGGATACGACCATGCCATCGGTTTCTTAAAAGGCGGTTTTCAAGCTTGGAAAGCAAGCGGAAAGGACTTCGAAACGGTAGACAGAATCTCGGCTGAGACCTTTGCTGAGCGAATAAAAACCGAAAATGTATTGGTGATTGATGTTAGAAAAAAATCCGAATATGGCTCTGAGCATGTTATCAATGCTGTAAATATCCCCTTAAATGTTATTAATGAGCATTTATCGGAAATTCCAAAAGATCAGCCTTTCATTTTGCATTGTGCTGGTGGATACCGGAGTATGATTGCAGCATCTATTCTAAAACAAAGAGGTTGGAGCGATTTTGTGGATGTAAAAGGCGGGTTTACGGCAATTTCAAAAACTGAGGTGCCAGTAACAGAATACGTTTGTCCTACCACACTTTTATAATTAATTCAATAAAAGCCAACAAATTTGAATTTGTTGGCTTTTTGTTTAATCCATGAGCTTGATTTTCGTATAATTTAAATGATTTTAACCTTTCCCCTATTAACATTCTACCATTTTTAATTCAAATTAATAAAAACCTGACTAGCCCCAATTCAAAGAATTATTAGATTACTACAATTAATTCTTCGTAAGTAACAAATGTTACAAATAAAACATGACTTGGCTCATATTTTTGTATTTCAAATTCTTAGATTCAATCTAGCCAATGTCCGAAATACAATTAAACAAATCAGTCAAAAAATTAAGCAGAAACCTGAAAATCATTAGCGGATTGTTGATAATGACGTCTTTTCTGCTTTTGGGTGTGGCTTTTATAAAGCTAATTGGTTTTACAAATTTACAAACTAATGAAGCTTCTTCTCCTGAAAAACAAGCAACAAAAATCGATACCAATTTTGTAGGTCTATGGACTGCCCCAGCTGAATGGAGAATGATGAAATTAGAACCAGAAGAGAAGAAACTAATTCAATATGGCAAAGAATTGATTTCTCATACTTCAGAATATTTAGGTCCACAAGGCAGTATAACTCAAATTTCTAACGGAATGAACTGTCAAAACTGCCATATAAATGCTGGAACTCAACCATGGGGAAACAACTATTTTGCTGTAGAGGCCAACTATCCAAAATTTAGAGAACGATCAGGAGCAATAGAAAATCAAGTAAAACGCGTTAATGACTGTTTTGAGAGAAGTCTAAATGGCAAAGCACTCGATTCGAATAGCCGAGAAATGAAGGCTATATTAGCCTATATAAAGTGGCTAGGATCTGATGTTTCACCAAAAACAACGCCTAAAGGGGCTGGCATTTTTAAAATAAAAAGTCTTAAAAGACCTAGTGATGCGGAAAAAGGTCGAATTGTTTATGAGGCAAAGTGCCAATCATGTCATCAAGCCAATGGGGAAGGAATAAGGGCAGAAGATGGAAAAAATTATACTTATCCGCCACTTTGGGGCAAAAATAGTTATAATCAAGGTGCTGGATTGTATAGAATTTCTAATTTCGCTGGATATGTAAAATACAATATGCCATTGGGTGTAAATTATGAAAAACCCCAACTAACCGATGAAGAAGCTTGGGATTTGGGAGCGTTTGTAAACTCACAACCTAGACCCAGCAAAGACTTGAGCAAAGATTGGCCAAATATAGCAGGCAAGCCTTTTGATCACCCATTTGGCCCATATGCTGATCCTTTCAGTGAAAAACAACATAAATACGGCCCATATAAACCCATAAAAGATTGGAAAGAAGCCCACAAGAAATCAAATAAATGATTCTTGTTTTAACCAAAAAAATATGAACAAGATTTTTCAATAAGCCGAACATCATAGCTAAATAATAAATATTAAAAAATGCAATCAAGAAGAAAATTCTTACAATCAGGACTGTTGGCAACTGCTGCCGCTAGCACTCCAACAGCATTAATGGCCAAAAAAGAAGCCAATTCTTCGGAAGACCAAAATATGGGTATGGCCAAAACGGGTACTATTACCTTTTTGCAGACCACAGATGTGCATTGCCAGTTACACAGCCATGATGAATTGTTTTGGGAGAAAAACAAACTGACTTTTCGAAAAACGGGAGGCTATGCACACATGGCTACTGCATTGGATGTTTTGAAAAAAGAAAACCCTGAAAACACCATTACCATGGATACCGGTGATATGTTTCAAGGAAGTTTGCTCTCAGTAAAGACCACCGGACAGGCGTTTGTTCCTCTTTTAAATGCACTTAACTATGATGTGTATTTGCCTGGCAACTGGGAGGTAGTTTATAATAAAAAAAACATGCAAAAACTTTTAGGGGGGCTTTTGGCACCTAAAGTTTGTGCCAACATGTACCATGATTTGGGTGAAGGAAAGCGGGGAGAATTGATATTTCAACCTTATCAAATCTTTCATAAATTAGGTGTAAAAATCGGCTTTTTAGGCTACACTGATCCTATGGTGCCACTTCGTCAGTCGCCCCTTTACAGCAAAGGTATTATTTATACCAAGCCTGAGGAAAATCTGAAAACGTATATCAACATTCTCAAAGAGCAAGAACAGTGTGATTTTGTGATTATACTTTCCCATTTGGGCCTTTCTCAACAAATAGCACTTGGAAATCACCCAGACTGCAAAGGCGTAGATTATATTTTTGGAGCCGATACGCACGAGCGAGTACGAAAACCCATTCTGGCGGAATACACCAAAATAGTAGAACCTGGTGCATTTGGATCTTTTATAGGGAGATTAGACCTTAAAGTGGAAAATGGAAAAATTGTAAATGAAAACTATCAACTTATAGAAGTTGATCCTAAAAAATATCCAGCAAAAAAAGAGATTGTAAATCTCGTAAATGAATTAGAAAAGCCTTATAAAGCAGAAATTGATCGGGTAATAGGTTATAGTACGGTACCCCTTTACAGAAACTTTGTGGTAGAGAATACCATAGACACCCTGATTGTGGATGCTCTCAAATGGAAAGTCAATGCCGATATAGTTCTTTCAAATGGATTCAGGTTTTGTCCTCCTAGAACTTTTGGGCCAGACGGAAAAGTGGCTATTACAGAAGGATACTTGTATGATATGCTTCCGGTAGATGCCACCATTAAAACAGCCAAAGCTACTGGTCAGCAAATAATGGATTGGCTTGAAAAAGAACTTCAAAATGTATTTGCCCAAGATGCCTCTAAGCGTTTTGGAGGCTGGTTAATTCGATTTAAAGGCATGCAAGTGGAGTTTAAAGCTTTTGAAAGGGTTGGACAAAGGGTACAAAAAGTCACCGTTGGCAATCAACCTTTAGATTTAAACAAAACCTACGCTCTGTGTGCATGTGACCGAGACGGCGATCCTGAAGACATGCTTTGTAGAATGAAGGGGGTAAAAGAAAGTAAAATAACGTCTTACACACTGCATAGCATGATGAAAGAATATTTACAAAAATTCTCTCCAGTAACGCCCACACTTAGACAAGACGCGAAGATTTTGGACGCTCCACAAGAGCTATTAAGCCAAGTATCGGGGATCGATTATCAATTTGTGTAGCAATTATTAAACAACATCATCAAACATTCGAGGCTGTATTTGACCAAAAAAAAGGTTGAAATACAGCTTTGTTTTTTATAAGAAAAAACTTCGGAATTAATTGTAAGTGAATAACTCCTAATGTAACATTTATCACGAAAATAGCCTGTTCTGGCCTATACTTTTGCATCCAGTTGGAATCAGATTATGAGAAGAATCATATTTTTTTATGTTGTTTGGTCATTTTTTAACATTGGCACTATTGCTCAAGGCATACATGCACACCACGAAGTAGAAAAAGACACCAACACTTTGAATCACTTTTTCAAAAAAGGCAGATTTTATGGTCATGCCAGATCCTACATGTCGGCCACGGTAAATGAAGGAGTTTTGAGCGATTATCATGCATGGGGCATTGGTGCGGGCATTGGGTACCAAACTCCTATGTTTTTTAAACATTTTGAAGTTGGACTTAGCGGATTTTTTATGTTTAATCTTAAATCTTCTGACTTAGAAAAAGTAGATGAAAAAACGAATTTCCAAAACCGATATGAAGTTGGACTTTTTGATATCGAAAGGCCCAATGATCATGAAGATTTAGATAGATTGGAGGAACTATTTGTAAAGTCACATTTAGGCAAAAAATCAAATCTGACGGTAGGTAGACAAATACCTTTGACCCCCTTTATTAATCCTCAGGACGGTAGAATGAGGCCCACCTTGGTAGAGGCAGCTGTTTTAGAATTAAAAGAATGGAAATACCTCAACCTACACGCCGAATACATTTGGAGAATTTCCCCCAGGTCTACCGTAAGATGGTTTGAAACAGGAGAAAGTATCGGAATTTATCCGGTCGGCGTGGGTATTGATGGAAAACCTTCTGCCTACAAAGGCCATATAGAATCAGAAGGAATAGGAATCGTTGGTTTAAACTTTCAAAAAAACCATTGGTCTCTACAGTTTTGGAACACTTATGTAGAAAACATACTAAATACACGTATGTCCAAAATAGAGTGGAAATCTAAAACTATCGGAAATAAAAACTGGTTCTTGGGTGGGCAAATTATTCAGCAAAACACCATCGGAAACGGTGGAAATGAAGACCCAACCAAAGCTTATGCTCAAAAAAACAGCGGCTCAAACGTGTTTTCTGGTCGTGTTGGGCAACAAGCCACAAGATTTGATTGGTACTTAAACGGAACCAGAATTACCGCCAAAGGCCGATACCTGATGCCCAGAGAATGGGGCCGAGAGACTTTTTACACATTTTTGCCCAGAGAGAGAAACGAGGGTTTTGGAGATTTAACAGCCATCACAGTAAACACCTATTTTAAACCTGAAAAACACATTAAACTCGAACTCAGTGGAGGTTATTTTCAACTTCCTGATGTAAAAAACTTCGCTCTAAACAAGTACGGCATGCCTACTTATTCTCAAGTGAACTTAGGAATCACCTATCAATTCGACAAATACCTGAAAGGACTCAATGCCTTGCTTCTGGTGGTCAGAAAAGATGAAATAGGAGAAACTTACCAAAATGATCGCTTCATATTCAATAAAGTAAATATGACGCATTTAAACTTAATCATTAATTATCATTACTAAAATTAAAATCAAATGGAACAATTTTTTGAAGCTATTCTCAAACCTTGGCCTTGGTATGTGGCTGGACCACTGATCGGCCTTACCGTACCCACCCTCCTATTGATAGGCAACAAATCATTCGGAATCTCATCATCGTTGCGACATGTATGTGCGGCCTGTATTCCTGCCAACATACCTTTTTTTAAGTACGATTGGAAAAAAGAAATTTGGAATCTTGTATTCGTTTTAGGGGTATTCGTTGGAGGAATTCTAGCTACAAATTTCCTTGAAAACCCAAACACTTTTGTCCTTTCAAATGCCACCATTGCTGACCTTAAGGCCTTGGGTATTCAAGATTTCTCAGGTCTTATGCCAGCTGATTTATTCTCACTTGAAACCTTATTCACGGCAAAAGGCTTCATATTCTTTATTCTTGGCGGTTTTTTGGTAGGTTTTGGAACCCGTTATGCAGGTGGTTGCACTTCTGGCCATGCCATCATGGGACTATCTAACTTACAAATCCCATCTCTCATTGCTACTTGTTGCTTTATGGTTGGTGGATTTGCTATGACCCACTTATTGATGCCCATAATTTTCAGATTATTTTAAAACACTCAAAAAAACTAAGTAATGAATAATTTAAAAGAAATAAAGCCTAAAAATAGCATAAACCTGGCGGAGCCATTTGTATGTGAAGCTCCAAACGATATGAAAAAAGCCGAAAGCTGGACCGATAATATTAAATACTTGGTCGTAGGTATTCTGTTTGGGATTGTTTTCGTAAAAGCAGAAATCATTTCATGGTTTCGCATTCAGGAGATGTTTCGTCTGCAGAGTTTTCACATGTATGGAGTGATTGGAAGTGCAGTTGTGGTGGGAATGATTTCAGTTTTTTTGATCAAAAAATTCAATATTAAAACAGTTTCTGGTGAAAAAGTAGAATTTCACCCTAAAAAATCCCAAAAGGGTCAGGTTTATGGTGGATTGATTTTTGGATTGGGCTGGGCCATCACAGGAGCTTGCCCTGGGCCAATTTTCGCCCAAATCGGTAGCGGATATGTGGTGGTAATAGCCACACTATTGAGTGCTGTTGCTGGCACTTGGACCTACGGATTGCTAAAAGGCCGACTGCCGAACTAACGAGCCATTAATAGACGTTATGTAAACGCTCACTTGTAAATTACAGGATGAGCGTTTTTTTGTTTTAAGAAATCAATAACTTAAGTTCATTCCTTCAAAATTTGAGCTAAATTTGAGCTAATTATGAAGTTGAGTTTTTTGATTAGCTGGAATTGAAAAGCAGTTTATTTTCTCAAATTTGGAATCAGCAACCGAACTCATCATAGGATAGTTTCTTTATCAAAGTCTATTTTAATCAATAAAATAAATAGCCAACCAACATGAATGTAGCCACTAAACTATTTAAAGATTTTTTTGAGAGTGAAAAAGCAGGAGGTTTAATACTCATATTTTGCACGCTTATTTCATTGATATTGGCCAATTCTTCTTTTGCAAATTCTTATCAAGAATTTTGGCATTTTCAATTTGCCAACCACAGCCTTGGCCATTGGATAAATGATGGCCTGATGACCATCTTCTTTTTGTTGATAGGTTTAGAGTTGGAGCGAGAAATATATTTGGGAGAATTATCCAACATCAAAGATGCTATGTTACCCATTTTTGGAGCCTTAGGAGGCATGATTTTTCCAGCAGGTATTTTTTTATTGCTCACATTCGGCACCATTGGCCAATCTGGAGCAGGCATACCTATGGCCACCGATATTGCTTTCGCTCTGGGTATTTTATCTCTTTTGGGAAACAAAGTACCCCTGTCTTTAAAAATATTTTTAACGGCCTTGGCCGTTATAGATGATTTGGGAGCCATCATCATCATTGCTATTTTTTATACCAAAACCATCCTTTGGACAAACCTATTTGCGGCACTGGGTATATTCGCCGTTTTGATAATCCTTAACCGACTAAAAATTAGAAATCTTATTCCTTATTTACTGGGAGGAATAGCCATGTGGTATTTTATGCTAAACTCTGGCGTTCATGCCACCATTACGGGCGTTTTACTGGCATTCGCGAGACCCTTTGGTAATGGAAATGAAAAATCTACCTCTTATATTTTACAACACTTCCTACACAAACCCGTAGCCTTTTTTATTCTGCCCGTGTTCGCATTGGCTAACACGGCTCTGCCCATTGGCGACAATGTGTCAGATATATTGGTGCAAAACTACAGCATCGGCATAGCTCTGGGCTTGATTGTGGGTAAGCCTCTGGGTATTTTTTTGTTAAGCTTTGCGGCCGTTTCTTTGGGGATCTGCAAACTACCCGCCGACCTCAATTGGAAATCCATCATAGGTGCTGGTTTTTTAGGAGGTATCGGTTTCACGATGTCCATATTCATCACCTTATTGGCTTTCAGTGATCCTACCATTATCAACCATGCCAAATTTGTCATTTTAATATCTTCTTTAATTGCTGGTTTAACGGGATTTTTATATTTGAAAATTTCAATGAAATAATAGATGGAATAGGGCTTGGACTTGAAATAGTGATTAAAAATATTTCAATCAAAGCTACCCTCAGGCGAATTTATTACGAAGATAAGTTTGAATATATTCAACCAATTCTACATTATTTAAAGCCATTATTTAAAACAAAAATTTACTTTTTAAAAATTCACAGGAATCAGATACATCAAAAACACGTAGTAGTATTTGAGGTTGCAGCTATAAAATTAAAGCCATAGCAAATATTGATTGAATTTATTACCTTTAGCAACCATAAAACCAAATCCCGGTATAACCTGTGCTATTTAAAAAAAATAACAAGGCCTTAAATTTAAAAGAATTGATAGAGGGTTGCAGGAAGGGTTCCTCCTCTTCTCAAAGACTACTTTTTGATACTTACTCGAGCAAGGCCATGCGTATTTGCTCAAAATATGCTTCCAATGACATGGAAACAGAAGAAATCGTCATGGACGGTTTTTTGAAGGTGTTCAAAAATATTGAAAAATATAACGACCAGTATGAATTTGGAGGTTGGTTTCATAAGGTTATGGTCAATTCGGCTATTGACTATTTCAGAAAAAACCACTCGAAGATAGAATTTACAGATTTAGAAAAGTACGAAAATGTGGATTTTAATCCCAACCGATTAGATCTACTTTCCGTAGAAGAGATATTAGAATTTGTTAGAAAACTTTCGCCTGTTTACAGAACAGTCTTCTCACTCTCGGTAATAGAAGGTTACGAAAATAGTGAAATTGCTATATTGCTAGGTCTTACAGAAAGCGGAGTAAGAGGCAACTTGAGCAAGGCAAAAAGTAGATTACAAGGCTGGATAAATGAATATATAAATCGACAAGAACTTAAATAACACCCTATGAAACAAGATTTATTTAATAAAAAAATTAAAGAGAAACTTGACCAAATAGATAAACCCGTAAGTGGAAATCTATGGTCTAAGATAGAGCCTAATGTCGAAAAATCATGGTGGAGGGTATTCCTAAAAAAATATGGCTGGCCAACCTACGCAAGTTTGGCTACGATATTGCTGTGGTATTCTTTGGTTCAAAATAACGCCGTCAGAAAAGATGTGGAGTATTTAAACACCATGGTTGGTGAAATAAAAGAACCAATAAACCAAACCCAAACTATTTACCAAAAAGACACAGTATATATTGTTAAAACCATTTACAATCAAACGAAAAATTCTGACAAGCAAAACGAAAATAAAATAGCTTCCCTTGAAAACAAGGTGGAGGAATTGCTGAGCAACATGAAGGTTTATTTATCTCAACTTGATGACAAGCAAGTGAAAGAGACCTCCAAAACTTCAACCGATAACGAGAAATTGGAAGAGTTGGTAAAAAATATAGAAAACACCAATCAAAAAGTACTGAAGTCCATTGAAGAGAATACAGCTTTGGTAGAAAAGCAAGACGAAAAATTAGATACTTTGTTGATTCCTGAAAGAAAGGCCATTGCAGAAGAAACCATTCCATCAAAGAAAAAACGTTTTGAACTTCCAAAAATAGAATCTAGGTTAGGTTTATTAACGGGTTACAGCTCTCAAAACAGTTTTATATTTGGGTCGGTTTATGAATATTTCCTTTCAAGAGCTTTGAGCCTAAGCCTTGGAATTCAGATAAATAACAATCCAGAAAAGGAATACAATGGAACAAAGGACTTTAATTTAAAGACAGGAAGAGATTTTATGCTTACTTATGGATCCCAGCTAAATTCTAAGGAGGATGTGGATGAAATTTATATCAAAACGACTATTTTAGAATTGCCTTTAAAAATAAATTATTATGTCCCATTAAAGCAAAATTTGGACCTGATGTTTAATTACGGCACACATTTGGACATAAAAAACTATCAGTCGCTGAATGTCGAATACAACGTTCAAGGCGAGGAAATATATCAAAAGCTTCAAACCAAAAGTAGCAAAGAGATTTTTCACAATATGACTTTGGGTACAGGTCTGCAATACCGAAGAAACAGGTATATATTCCAGTTCAACCCAACACTCACTTATAATTTTAGAGAAATAGAATTTCAAAAAGCTGGCGGTGTTTTATCCTTAAACGGCGGGTTATTTTTGAAACTAAAATAAAAAAGGCATTCAAAAAAAAGATTAATTTCAACAATTATATAAAAAACACCCCGAAAATTTAAAATTTCGGGGTGTTTTGATTTAGAAACACTATTTATTTCAGTTTTGCATCTTCCATCAATATGTCGTATTTGTAGCCTGACCCAAAGTCTTTGTTGAGAACCAACTTACCTTCAAAACCTACATTGGCTCCTAAAGGTAAATTCTCTGCAGAAGTAATCGTGAAATCACAGATTTTACCACCGTTTTTAGTACCATCTTGCAAATGGTACCAGTTTTTACCCATAATTCCATAGTTGGCTTTTACGATTTCTCCCGACACTGTTACTTGCTTTCCATTGTATTTGGCTTTTTGAGTAATCAATTCGCTCAATTTTATAGCACCAGTTACGTTTTTGGATTCTTTAAAATTCATATCGGATGGAGGAGTATTTACCATGCCACCATTGCTTCCTGGATGGGCAGCTGCATCGATAATTTCAGAGACCAAATAAATCTTATCAAAGACTTTTTTATGCTCAACACTCTCAAAATCAGTCTTGAGCAATCCACCCCTATAAAAATATTCGTTACCTATCTTTGCGTCAAATTTACTTGTTGCAATCCAAAAAGTATTGACACCTTCTTTAACTTTGAGATAAGTATATCGTTCTGCCTCAAGAATTTCTAATGCGGTAACTTGGTGCATATCGCTTCCAGTAGCAGCTAAGCCAGTTGTTGATACATTAGCACTTGAAGCAGACATATCATTTTTTTCTGTAGTCTCCTCTACTATTATTTTTGGCTTCGATTTACATGCACTCATGGCCACTGCCAAGGCCAAAGCCGTTATTTTTAGATATTTCATTTTTTTATAATTGTTTAGAAATCAATACATTATTAATTTTTGCTTTTAAATCTTTGAGAAAGTGTAATATAGTATCTGTTATAGCTGCTGTTCGGCTCAAACGTGCCTTCATAGTTCAGCATTATAGAGCTGCGTTTTTTACCATAAATATTGAGCGAAACGCCTAAAACATCCTGTTTAAGATTGGGTTGCTCGGCATTGAAAAAGTCATAGTCCACTTTTCGGTAACTAAACTCTGTGTAAACTTTGCCTTTAAATAAATCTTTGTTTACCCTCGCTCCAATTATGTTTCCAGAAAAATAATAGGTCTTCATATTGTTAAAGTTAAGATTTAACGATGACTTCACTCCCGGAATTTGAGAGAAAAACACATTGGCCACATAGTTTTTTGTAGGCTGTGGTTTACTTTCTTGATATCTATAAAAGCCTGATAAATTGAAACTTACATATTTTGAAGGATTATAATTCATTTGCAAACGAATGCCTTGCCTAGTTTCTTGGTTTAAGATTTGTTCTAAATAAGATCGATACGTTTCATAATAAATCACATTGCGTCTGTTGTCATAAGAAGAAGATAAACTTAATTTCTTTGTCGGCTTATAACGAAGAGATAAATAAGTACTAGTGAGGTTAATTCGGTTAGACTTTACGCTATCAATATTCTGATAAAGATCCAATTCTATGGAATAAAACAAGCTAAAATTACCTAAAACAGAATTGGAATGTTGAAAATACACAAATCTCCGGTCTGTTTTTCCATGGTATTGCTGCTCCGCAAATGCTAAACTAGTTTGAAGCATTCCTTTGCCTTTTTCCTTTTCATTGGCCAAATATGCTCCAAATTGCATCAAAGATAAATTGAGCCCATAATTCAAAACATCTGGTCGCGAACCACCAAATCCACCCATAAAAATTGATTTGTACCTATGTTCTACCTGCAAACCATCAATGGCACCCATGTTGGCTATTCTAAAATTCATTTTTCTACCAAAAGAAAAACTGGTTTTGTTAGTATGTTCATAAGTAGTTGATAACGAATACACCTTAAAATCTTCTTTAAAATTCTGAAGTGAATCCGCTACACCAAATCGGCGGTTATAATTGATGTAATTTTCAAAAGAAAATTTACCTCCATTGATATTTTTTACATCAAAATTCATGGAAGTTCTTATCCTATTGTAATTATTCTCTGACTTCTCCATGCTCCCGTTGGTCGAAACCGTTATTCTACCATTATAAGATTGGGCTATAGGCAATATGGCAACTTTGGGTTTTTCCTCCTCAACTAAGTCTTTAGAAATTATTTTTTCTGGAACTTTGATAGCGGGTTTTTCTTTCACATCCTTTGGATAGTAACCTACTTTGGTTCCTATTATAACTTTTTCTTGAGAAAAATTAGTGGTTAAAATCGATTTAGAAGAAACTGTAATAACCACCAATGCTTTTTTCCAATCTGTTTTTACTAAAATTAAGAGTGTATCTCCCGAGCTTACATGGCTGTTGTTCTCGAGCTTTACATATACATTCTTGAAATTTGCAAAAGTCACTTCACCCAATACCATTTTTTTTTCTTGAGAAAATAGATTGGCAATACTCAATACCATGAAGCATAATAGGAATGATATTTTTTTCATGGTTTTAGCTTTTTCCTTTTGGATGACATGCCAAGCACGAGTTGCTGTTGTAATTATATCCATTTACGCCTTTGTGTTCCTTGTCCATCTTTGATTGGCCATGGCACTTAAAGCAACTAAAAATACCGAAGTTTCCCGCAGTCGTATGGCAATCGGTACAACTGTTCCATTCGCCTTTGTGTTCACCGCTATAAATTGGAAAATACTGAGCGTCGTGGTTAAAAGTGGCAGGTTTCCAAGCGTTCTGGCTGTGACATTCTAAACAATTGGTCGAAAAGCCAGAATTTCGGTGGTTTGGACTTGCCCCATCATAATTCTTTTGATGACAGCCTATGCATTGATTTGGTGTATTATTGAAATTCCCTCCAGCATGACATTGGGTACAGTTATTTGAAATATTGGCATGGGCACCTACCAATGGATAGAAATTATTGTGGTTAAATGTCGAAGGTCGCCAACCCGGATTGGTGGTATGACACGATGCACAATCTCTTGAAAAACCTGATGAGGAGTGATTTGGATTACTAGCCGAATTGTAAGCCCCACTGTGGCACGAATTACAATCTGTAGGTGTATTATTAAAGTTTCCTCCTATATGACATTGCGTACAATTGCTAGCAATATTGGCATGAGCTCCCGTTAATGGATAAAAATTATTGTGATTAAATGTCGATGGCCGCCAACCTGGATTGGTGGTATGACAAGAAGCACAATCTCTTGAAAAACCTGATGCGGAGTGGTTTGGATTACTTGCACCATTGTAAGCTCCACTATGACATGAATTGCAATCTGTTGGGGTATTATTGAAGTTTCCTCCCACATGGCATTGTGTACAATTACTTGCAATATTGGCATGTGCACCCGTTAATGGATAAATGTTATTGTGGTTAAACGTGGATGGCCGCCAGCCTGGATTGGTACTGTGACAAGAGGCACAATCAGTTGAAAATCCTGAGCCTGCATGGTTTGGATTTTTAGCAGCTTGGTATGCTCCATTATGACAAGAATTACAGTCTGTAGAGGTATTATTTACTCCACTGGAGTGGCATTGTACGCAGTTATTGGCTATGTTGGCATGTGCTCCAGTCAGCTGATAATAATTGTTATGGTTAAAACTAGTTGGCCTCCAACCAGGATTGGTAGTATGGCACGATGCACAATCTGTTGATAGACCTAAGACAGCATGGTTTGGATTTGCCGCAGACTTGTAAGCATTGTTATGGCAACCATTACAATCGGTTGGGGTATTACTCACTCCATTCTTATGGCATTGGGTACAATTATTGGCAATATTGGCATGTGCTCCTGTAAGCGGATAATACTGACCATGATTAAAGGTAGATGGTCGCCAACCAGGGTTAGTAGTATGACAAGAAGCACAATCTGTTGAAATACTCAGTGCTGCATGGTCAGGATTTTTGGTTGCTTTATAGGCTCCATTGTGGCAGGCATTGCAATCCGTTGGTGTATTGGCCACTCCATTGGCATGGCATTTTATACAATCATTGGCTATGTTGGCATGAGCACCTGTTAATGGATAATAATTGTTGTGATTGAAACTGGATGGCTTCCAACCTGGATTAGTGGTATGACAAGTCGCACAATCTGTCGATAAACCCAATGCCGCATGATTTGGATTTGCCGCAGATTTATAAGCTCCATTGTGGCATGCATTACAGTCACTAGGCGGATTTTTATAATTGGCTCCATTATGACACTTATTACAATCTCTGGCTATGGCGGAATGGCCTCCAGTTAATGGGAAAAACTTATTGTGATCAAACATTGAAGGTGACCAGCCTGGATTGGTAGTATGACAAGACGCACAATCCTTTGACATTCCCATCAAAGCATGGTTTGGGTCTTTGGCAGAATTATAAGCCGCCGCATGACATGATACACATTCAGATGAGGTATTGCTAACCCCATTTGCGTGGCATTTAACACATTCTGAGGCTATTGTTGCATGAGCTCCAGTCAATGGATAAAACTTAGAATGATCAAATGTCGAAGGTCTCCAACCAGGATTGGTAGTGTGACACGAAGCACAATCTGTCGATAATCCAAAAGTAACATGACTTGGATTCTTAGTGCTGGCATATGCGGCACTATGGCAAGAATTACAATCAGTTGAAGGATTTTTATAATTAGCACCCGAATGACATTTATTGCAGTCGTTCTTGATAGTTTCATGTGCACCTGTTAAAGGATAAAACGTATTGTGATTAAAAGTTGATGGCGACCATCCAGGTGCTGTGGAATGACAGGATGAACAGTCTGTTGAAAATCCCATTGCCGTATGATTAGGATCTTTGGATGCAGTAAATGCATCTTTATGGCATGCATTACAATCCTTAGGCGTATCATTATAGTTTCCACCTTTGTGGCATTCATTACAACTCAAATTTCTATGTGCTCCAGTTAATGGATAAAACTGGTCATGGGCAGTAAACTGTGCAGGAGACCATCCAGTATTGGTGGTATGGCAAGTCGCACAATCTGTAGAAAGATTTAAAGTATTGTGATTTGGATTAATAGAAGCCTTATAATCGGCATTATGACAGGAATTACAATCATTTGGAGTAGACGAGTAATTGCCTGATTTATGGCATTCAGCACAATTATTTGCTACTACTTTATGGGCTCCTGTCAAAGGATAAAATTCATCATGAACCGGAAATGTTGCAGGTGCCCATCCCGGTGCAGTAGTATGACAAGAAGCACAATCGGTTGAAAGATTGAGCTTTGAATGGTTGGGGTTCGCGGTTTTTACAAAATCTGTATTGTGACAACCTACACATTCGGTAGGTGTATTGTTATAGTTACCCGCTATATGACATTTTTCACAATCTTTGGCAATGGCCGCATGAGCTCCAGAAAGTGGATAAAAACTGTCGTGATCTGGAAAAGTGCTACTTTTCCATTCCGTTATGGTTGTAGAGTGACAAGTAGCACAATCGGTTGAAACATTAAGTTTTACGTGGTCGGGATTTTTAGTCGATTTAAAATCTTTGGTATGACAATCAATACATGTCTGGCCTGTAGGATTAAACCTTACGTTGGTTTCGGATTGGTGACATTGCCTACAATCGACGGATTTGTGAACACCCACTAATGGAAAAGAGGTCTGATCATGCATCCCACTGATGTTTTCTACAATCCAAGATTGTGTAGAATGGCACCTGGCACAATCGGTACCCACGGTTTGATTGTGCATATCGCTGTGACAAGATACACAATTTGAGGAAGTACTTTTGAAGTCTAATTTGGTATGGCAAGCATTGCAATCAATATTTTTGTGCTGACCTTCTAGTGTAAAGCCTGTTGATGAGTGCTCAAACTTGCTTTTTTCACTGAAAGTCCAGCTACCAGAATCGTGACATTTTGCACAATCCATCTTGAAACCCTTTCCATGTGGTGATTGGGCCTGAAGGCCAAACGCAATCATCACTAATAAAGCTATTTTAAATGACAGTCTATACATTTGTACTTTTCAATTTTAAATAGTTTAATACTTTTATTATCTCTCATAGTAGCTTTATGGCACTTGGCACAAGCTACGTTTTTGTGTTCACCATCTAATTTGTACTTGGTATTGTCGTGGTTGAAGCTATTCGAATCCCAAGCTTCTATGCCATGGCACGTAGCACAGTCTGTTACTCCATTCTTGGCAAATTGCCCTCCATGAACGTCTTTGTGGCAATCTGCACACTTTTGAGTTAACCCTTTAAATGTTTGTTTTAGAATACCTGCTGCTTTTTGCAAATGGCATTTTCCACACGAGGCTTTTAAATGACCACCTTTCAAGGCGTACTTGGTAGTACCGTGATCAAAGTTTATTTTGTGCCAATTATCAGCCACATGACACGAACTACACGATTGTTTTACATAATATTTGGTGTCAATAATATCCACATGGATGTCATCATGGCAGGCCACACATTCGGTATTCATTTTATTGAATATCCATTTTTTATCTTTTAAATGGCAAGAGAAACAAGGCTGAGCCACATGGGCACCCTCAAGCTTAAATTCACTATTGTTGTGCTGCTCTACCGTAAAAAGTGAAGGACTGTAGCCATCTACCGTATGACAAGTTGCACAATCATTATACTTATCTTTTTTACTTTCAAAGTCTCCATTGTGTTTGTCAGTGTGACAACTCATGCATTTGTTATGCACAATTGGATCAGTAAAGTCTTTTTTATGACAAGTTTTACAATCCACTGTTTGGTGTTTACCTTCCAGTGGATAGTCGGTTTTGTTATGGTCAAACTTGCCCGTAAATGTTTTATTTTTCAGCAAAAAAGAATTTTGATTATGACAAGATTTACAGTCGTTTCCGAGCTTCCCGTCATGCACATCCTTGTGGCAGGTGAGGCAATCAATATTTTTCTTTTTTTCAAATTCTTTGAAATTGCCGAGGCTGTTGTCGTGGCATTTTTTACAATTAACTTCTCGGTGCTTACCTTCTAATGTATAGCCAGTTAGCGTATGGTTAAAATTTCTATTTGGGCTAATTCTGGTAAAAGACTCTTCGTTGTGGCAAGTTTTACAGTTAGATCCATACTCGCCTTTATGCACGTCTTTATGGCAACTCGTACAATTAGTAAAACCCAAACCAGTGTATTTTACAAACTTTTTGCCATTCCGAAGTTCTTCTTTGTGACAAGCATTACAATCTTCTTTTTTATGAGCTCCCAAAAGGGGAAAATCAGACTTCTCGTGATTAAATAGTGGTGCTTTTTTGAAGTCATTGAAATCATGACAAGAGGCACAATCGTTCGAAAGTGTCTTTTGGTGATAATCCTCATGACATGTGGCACATTTGGTATCTAAACCCAAAAATGTGTTTGGTTTGTTTTTGGCAGAAGCCAACACAATGTTTTCGGCCTTGTGGCAT
Source organism: Lacihabitans sp. CS3-21 (assembly GCF_024343675.1). Taxonomy (GTDB): domain Bacteria; phylum Bacteroidota; class Bacteroidia; order Cytophagales; family Spirosomataceae; genus Leadbetterella. The sequence continues at coordinate 30,520 of NZ_RJUD01000112.1, read as the reverse complement.
TCGTTACAATTCTTAATTTTTGATTTGTGGCCACCTTTCAATTCATAACCCGTTAGGTTGTGATTGAAAGTCTTTTTGTCAAATCTAACGGCTTCAAAGTTGAGCCCATGGTGGTCGCTGTGGCAGGTAATACAATCCTTTCCTTTTACCTGTGCAGACACGTGAAAACCTTTGTTTTTGGAAACTCTGGCATTGAGTTCTTTGTGGCAAGCCAAGCATTTTTGGTTTGAAACTTTATCACCAATGGTGTGGCATTGCGTACAATTCGACATTCCCTCTAGTTTGGAATGTGCCTTTGATAATTTACCCGGAGAAAGCTGAGCAAGAGTATTTTGGTTTAAAAAAAGCAATAAAAACATACCCAAAACTATTTTTAAAGAACACAAAAACAAGCCTTTAGCTTCGCTCAAAAGTGCGAAACAGTATCTCTGTAAAGCGTACAAAGCCTTGTTTAAGTGTCTAATCATCAGCTGGCATGAGATTTTATGGTGTATCCAAACCTTTGCGTAATTTCAATCCCCGATTTTTTAAGGAATTGCGTTGGAAGTTCTCCTCCTGCAAATATGTAAACAAGGTCATTTGGGATCCTGAAAGAGATATTATCTCTAACCAAAACTACCTCACTTTCCTCAATATGAGCTACCGCAGTATTAAACTCTACTTTGACCAAATCCTGCTCTATCGCATCCTTTATTTTTGAAAGATTCTTAGGCTTAAGTCTATTAAAATTTTCACTTCGGTATGATAAGGTGACATTATTTTCTGAAGCCAATAATAGGGCGTTTTCTATGGCAGAATCACCACCTCCAACCACCAAAACATTTTTGCCAGAAATTAGCTCGGGTTCTAAAAGTCGGTATGCTACTTTTTCTTTTTCTTCCCCATCCGTATTTAGTTTTCTCGGACTTCCTCTTCTGCCAATGGCCAACAATACTTTGTTTCCTTCAAATTCCTCTCCATGGTTAGTGACAACTTTAAAGCTGTTTCCGTCCTTTTTTATCTCTTCTACTTTTGTGTTTTCCTGAATCACAATTTGATTTTCACTAATTACTTTCTGCCAAAGCTCCAAAAGTTCAGTTTTACTCGTTTCAAACAATTTCACTTTTCCATAACCCGGCAAATCCATTGGCGAAGTCATGACAACTTTTGCTCTTGGGAAATTGTAAACCGTACCTCCCAAAGAGTCCTGTTCAAGGGTCTTGAATTTCAATCCCATTTTCTTGGCTTGCAGTGATGCCGAGATTCCTGCAGGACCAGCACCGACTATGATGACATCAAATTCGGCTTTATGTTGTTTATCAAGCTGTTGGTTGATATTCAAAATAGCCTGTTTGCCTTGTTCAACGCTGTTTTTTATCAATCCCATGCCACCCAATTCTCCAGCAATAAAAATTCCTTTGATGTTAGTTTCGAAGTTTTGGTTGACATGAGGCAAATCCACCCCTCTTTTTTCAGTACCAATTTTCAATGAAATGGCTTCTACGGGACAGGCATGAAAACAAGCTCCATGACCCACACAATTGGAAGCATTGATGAGTTCGCCTTTGCCATTTACTATGCCAATGATGTCTTTTTCAGGACAGGCCGAAACACAAGCCGCTCCGCCAATACAAATGTTTGGGTCGATAAAAGGATACAAAGATACCGGCTCGTGAATACCTTCTTCTTTAGCCTTTTCTATCTTTTTCTCAACAATTTTCGACTTTTTCGACTTGGTTCTTACATAAACATACATGACCAAAGCACAAAGCAAAAGGCCGCCTCCGTAAATCGATATTTCTTCTATTAACATTTCCATATCAAAACACCCATTTATATCCAAAAGCAATCGTAACGCCTACATGTATTAGCATGATAACCAACATGATAATGGCAAATGGTAAGTGAATTACATGCCAATAGTTAAACAGCTTTTGCATAACTTGCAAACGTTCTATTTTTCTATTCATATTCAGTTCACTATCCACCAAGGCCATCACATTTTTTAGTCTTTTGTGTCTCAAACCAGAATTCTTAAGTTGACTTTTAATAGAATTTTTAAGTTTCCAATCCGCTAAATATTGAGCTATCATGCCTTTGGCCTCACCCTGACGCTTGGTCATGGTCAGTATTTCAGTCATCTTTTCAGCACTTAGTTCGCCGTGGAGTTTGTCTGTCAAATCCGACTGCATTCCCCTGATTTCATTAAGACTTAGCTCTCGGCCCTGTATGGTCCTGGGTATTTGGAGGTAAATAAATCTACCCACTACGCCGCTTGCTACTACAGCCACCATGCTCCAAAAACTAATAGAAACCAATCCACCAAACTTGAAAGAAGTATGAAACAATACCAAAATGGGTCCAAGCGTACACAAAAAAATATGAAACTCTAACCAATGTTTTAGCACCCAAACTCTTGAAAGTGCCCTCATGTATTTGCGGGCTTGATAGCCAAAAACGCCTATCATCATCATCAAAGTACCTACGATTCCCATTCCATGTCCGAGTGGGCCACTAGGTTTCAATGATTTGTGGTCTGGGTGATAAAAACGCTCTTCAACGGTGGTATTATAATAAGGTAATCCTTTGTAAATCAAATAGATAGTAACCAATATCACAATGAGAGACATGGTGCCTAAATAAACTCTATGAGCTGTTTTGGTCATAAATGACTGTTTTTTTTTAAAATTACTTGTTGACTTTTTTGAAATTTCTAAAAGCCAAAATACTTAAGACTATCAGTGAAAGGGTGGTATAATAAACTGCTGGAGGAATCGGAACAGGATCACCAGCAGCATAAGAATGCAAACCAGATAAGTAATAATTTACGCCCAAATAAGTCATGATAACCGTCGCAAAACCGAACAATGAGGCAAAGTTGAAAGCAAAGACGCCTTGTAATTTGGGTATAAACCGCATGTGCAAAATGAACGCATAGACCAAAATTGTCACCAATGCCCACGTCTCTTTAGCATCCCATCCCCAGTATCTTCCCCATGATTCGTTGGCCCAAACACCACCCAAATAAGTACCGATGCTTATCATGGCCAAACCTCCCAAAAGCGTAATCTCACTGATGATGGTCAACTCCTTTATGGCTCTAAGTATATTTTCTTTGTTGCTTTCTTTTATAAATATCATCAAAACCAAATTTAACATACCTAGTACGGCACCAAGCAACAAAAAGCCATAACTTCCAGCCTCCAGCGAAACGTGAATGGTCAACCAATAGGATTTTAAAACAGGAACGAGCGGGGTAATTTCTGGATCGAGCCAGCTCATGCTCGCCACAAACAAAATGGTAGCCGCCAAAGTAGCAGTAGCCGCCAATCCACCCAATGATTTTCTAGAGAATAACGTGCCGGCCAACATGGTGGTCCAGCCAATATAAATCATCGACTCGTAGCCATTGCTCCAAGGTGCTCTGCCAGACACGTACCATCTCAGGCCTAAGCCCAAAGTATGGAAAATAAAACCAAATAACATTCCTATAAGTGCGTATTTCAACCAATTGATTTTGTTCGACTTACGTTTAATGGTTGTAAATAAAAACACGCCCGTAAATACCAGACAAAGAATTCCGTAATAGCCTTTTAGACGATTAAAGACATCCAACTTATTTAGAAACAATTCAGCTTTAAGTTTCGCTTCGGAGGGCAAAATGGAACCGCCGTTGATTTTCTGATAGGTGCTAATCTGTGCTAAAGCAGCATCTGCAGGTTTATAATCATTAGAATTTAGCCCATCGCTTAATGCCTGTAAATAGTTTAGAAACAAGGTTTTGAGTTCGGAATTATCAATCCCAGCACCATGTTCATGCAGAATTTCGGCTGGAGTTATCCATGTATTGGTAGAATCGTTTTTTTGTGGAAAAAACCTCAAAATACTGCCTGAGAATATCATGTTTACAATATTGACTTTCTCATCTAGTTTTATAACTGCCTTTTCAAATACGCCTTGCTCTTTCGGAATCATGGCCTGTGCAGCTCTGATTTGTTCCTGAAATTTATACGTGCCGTCAGGTCCAAAAAATGAAGAATAGCTCACCAATTTCTCTTCTGTACCCAGTATCTTCCTGATGTCAGGATGGTTAGGCACTTGTATGATACTGGCTTTTTCCCATAGAGAAGGGTTCAACATCATAGAAAGCACTATTTGATCAGCGTTTTGGTCTAAAAGCGATTCTGTTCTCGACACTTTTCTGAGCAATTCTCCTGTGTAGGTATTGACTGGTTTTATCCTTCCATTGTGGTCTTGCACCATTAATCGGCCAAAAGACGCAGCATGTTCCTTTGATATTGGATGGGTTGGATTAGCCATAGCCATATTTCCAGATAACAAGCTTGCTATAAAAAGAAATACCCCGATACCCTTGGCATGACTTTCATCTAGTTTTTTCAATAGATAGGAAAATCTGCTCTTTTTATCGAAAAATGTCATCAATAAGCCAACTGTTAGTAAAATATAACCGATATAAGAAATCCAAGTACCCCAAAAGTCATGATTTACACTCAAATAAGTGCCGAGTTCGTCTTGATCAAACGAGGACTGGAAAAAGCGAAAGCCACCATAATCCAAGATATTGTTCATATAAATCCTTTGTTCTCTGATTACAGCATTTGCCGCATCTATCAATGTAACCTCACTGGCATAAGACGACGGATTCTCAGTTCCAGGATATTTTTCTAATATAAAATCGCGGCAAGTCAATGAAAATGGAAGTTCTTCTATTTTGGAACCATAGCTTATTTCTATTTCGGTTTCGCCAAATATCAAAGATTTGGGTTGGCCTACATCACCTTTTTGTCCTGAAACCATCGTATTCTGAGTTTTGCCGTTTACAGCTACCTTAAGATTTAATCCTACTGTACTTTCGTTTGTAATCTTAGGTTTTCCAGCCGCTATTTGTGCTTTTGCTTTTGGCATAAAATCACCAAAAACAAAACTTGCATTTTGTAAGGTGTACAATGACCGTAGTTTAAGCGTATGTGCTACGCCACCAGTCAGATCATCTACTTGTTGAGTTGCCATAACACGCTGATTCACATTTTCTTGTGTTAAAAATGAAAGGCTGTCACCATTAAAAGTTATATTGAAGGCATCTGGAATATATTCTTCCGAAAAATTAAAATTGACACCATTTATATTTACTCGATCACCTTGACGAACCATATATTCTTCCCTTCCACCCATACCGCCAAAAACCACTTTTAAAATGGGAATTCCGTTTGGATCAGGCGATAAAGTTTCGGATGGATTGGGTATAAACTCATCTAAATTTACCTCTATGAGAGCGTTGCCAATCTGATAGGAATTTTCGAAAGAATTGCTTCCTAAACTTGAAAAATACACAGGCTCATCAAAAGCGTAAGATTTGCCTCCTTGGTGTACATGAAACTTGATAAAAGGCTCGGCTGAAAGATACTGATTGGAGGTTTCGCCTTCCCTAATGTGCATCATGCCTTCTGTACCGTAATATCGGGTAACGGCTGAACCTATAAGAATAAGAACAATGGAAAAATGAAAAAGCACAGATGCCCATTTCTTTTGTTTTATCAACTTAAATCTCCAAACATTCATGATGATGGTGATGCAAAACAGCAATAACAATAGCTCAAACCACCAACTTCTGAAAACTACCGCTTGGGCAGAACTGGTGCCAAAGTCGTTTTCGATAAAAGTAGCCACACCTATAGCAATGGCAAACAATAATAAATACAATCCGGCGGCTCTTGTAGAGGTGAGTTGGGCAATGAAATTTATAACTTTTTTAATTATCATAGCTAAAATGATTAGGACAGCAATCAGTGGCGTGCAATTTCTGCTTTTAAATTTCTATTTTTTGTGTTAAAATAAAATCCTCTAAAATACAACTGAAAAGGACTTAAAAACCCCTAAATACCTGGCTATAAGTTCAATAATAAAAGGTGCAATGCACTGGTCATTTTACCGAAATCATTTTCTCAATAGGTGTAAATAGTTCTTTTCGATTTTATCTACGTTTGTATGAATGAAATGCTTCCAGAGAAGAAAATAAATTATAATTCAGAAAGATTCTGAATAAAAGGCTTAAAAAATACCAATGAAATTATGCATCATTGGGTTGTTTAATAGATAATTTGTCAGCAAATGGCAGTCAGCCAAAATTCATGTAATGTTTATTTCACTGCAGATGAAAAGGAGTTGCAATTAACAGACAGATTATAAAAGCTGTGGTGAAATATGAATCAATGCCCAGGAATTAATTTAGTGACTAATTTGGGATTTGATAGAGCTGATAGAAATAAAATTATGTTTGTGTAATTGAATTTTTTATTTCTCTTTACAAAATTAAAGATAGAATCCACTATTTTAGCCGTTCAAAATTTATAACAATCACCATAAAAATAAAAACATGGCAAAACCAAACCAACTCAATCAATCCATGCGGACTTATCATCGGTATTTGGGCTTTTTTCTTGCAGGCATTATGGCTGTTTATGCCATCAGCGGCATGATAATGGTCTTTAGAAATACCGATTTCCTTAAGAATGTCGTAAAAATAGAAAAAACGGTTGAACCGAACCTTAAAGCCGAGCAACTTGGCCCCATTTTAAAGATGAAGGTAAATGTGGAAAAAGAAGAAAATGGAATTATATTCTTTAAAGGCGGACAGTACAACGTCCAAACGGGAGCCTTGAAAGCAGAGAAAAAAGAGTTGCCATTTATACTGGACAAAATGGAGCATATGCACAAAGCTACCAGCAATGACCCGCTGTTTTATTTAAACTTGTTTTTTGGTGCATCCCTTTTATTTTTTGTAATTTCCTCATTTTGGATGTTTTTGCCAGGAACCAAAGTATTCAAAAAAGGAATTTATTTTACACTTGGAGGGATTATCCTAACTTTGATAATGCTTTTTGTATAAATAAAAAAAACATTAAGTTTAATTTTAATAATTTCCTTGAACCATCCACTTTGATATTGTGGATGGTTTTTTAATGATTAATTCATGCACTTTTATTAGGGGATCAGCGAACTTTTAGAATCAAAAAGAAAAGAAGGCCCAGAAAAAACTGCTTTGGTTTTACCGTTAAGCATACTTACAAATCACGACACTATAGTAAATCCGCTAGTTTCTTTAGTTTTACTTTTATCAATATTCCAAACAAAAAAAATCAGTACAACAAAATGCTGCACTGATTTGGTTTTACGCTATATACATCAAAAGTCCCCCAGATTTCTTTGATATTATTGCATTTGCATCCCTTCCATTGACGTTGAATTGTTATTTTTCTTAAACAAATTGGCGTCCATCTGACCAAACCTGAATGAGAAATTCAATTTTACCATTTGAGGGTTTGTAAGTCGGTAATAAGACTGGCTAAAGCCATCACCAGCTGACACTTGTGTATTGCCTCTGGTTCCGAAGATGTCATTGGCAGAAAGTGTCAAAGATGCCACATCGTTTTTCAAGAAACTTTTCTTTATGGCTAAATCAACTCCATAGAAGGGTTTTATATAACCTTGTGAAGAACTTTGAGCTTGGCTCATCGGAGGTCCAAAACCTTGAGCTTGAGAAACTGGCATGTTGGTTTTTCCTTGATAATCGCCCGAAAGCTGTATCACCCATTTGTTTTTTAGATTGAAACTGTTGTTTATTTTTCCAAAAGCCGTCCAAAGGGCATCTTGAGCGTTGCTATTCACAATGTTCTCTGTATTGATTCTTGAATTGTAGAAATTGACATTAGATGTAAAATCCCACCATTTCATAATCTTGTTGGTGTAGGTAAACTCCACACCATAATTATCGCTAGAATTGGCGTTTATGTAAGTATTTATCAAGTCTATTTTACCAGTAATTGGATTGGTTTCTTGATTCAAATACCTCGTAATCAAATTATTGGTATGTTTGTAGTAAACCGATGTCAAGAAAGTAGCGGTACCTTTTGATTTGCTATAAGATATTTCTCCCGATGTAGTAAACTCTGGCACCAAGTCGGCATTTCCTCTCGTGATATTCAAACTATCGCTGTAGTCTACAAATGGGATAATTTGGAAAAAGTTAGGTCGATTTACTCTGCGTGTTACACTCAATTGCAATTGATCTGTTTTTGTTAAATCTTTGCTCAAGAATATAGAAGGAAATAAACTCAAAGGATAACTGTTTGAAAATTTATCTCCCGTATTCAATAATTTTCCGTCATAAGCAGAGCTTTCAGCCCTCAATCCTGTTTTATAAGAAAACAAACTACCCACCTTTCCGCTTACAGAAATGTAAGCTGCATACACGCTGTTTTTGCTTTCATAATTGGTAGAGGCAGAAGTCACATTGTTATAAATATCTGAACCTACTGGCTTCAATGTGTTGTCGTTGATATTGCTCAAACTGTTTATTTGTGCTCTCACACCAGTTTCAAAACTACCATTGTTTTTTAATGGCTTCACATAGTCCGTCTGGAAAGTTATGAATTGGTTAGAGCCATTGCTTATATTCTTTTGGATTTGTGTTCCAGTTATCTGATTGTTTTCTGTCAAATAATTGGTATTATAAATAGCATTGCCGCTGTTTGTACCACCGAAGAAGTTAAAATCCATTGTCAATTCCTCTCCCGCTTTATCAAAATCATGTTTGAATCCCAATTGCAACCCTTTAGGCTTAAACTGACGTTCATTTTCAGAGATTCTGTTGCTCAAACTACTCACGCCTCCCACGGTATTGGTAATCAATATGTCTTCGGTAGGGCTAAACTTACCACCCCCCAAAATACCTGCGATAGAGAATGATGTCTTTTTGGTTGCATAATAATCAAAAGCCAATCTACTGAAGCTCATCATACCTTTGGTTTTACTTTCAATATCCTGATTTGTAGTGGTAGAAATACCCACAATATCGCTCGAACGCTCACTATTTCCCTCGGTATTGTTTCTCATACGCATATTCATGGCCATCAAAGACAGATTGAACTTATTTTGTCTGAGGTTAAAATTCCCCATGAAATTACTTCCTCCTAAACGGTCAACACCTGCATTCACCATGCCATTGTATCCACTTTGTTTGTTCTTTTTCAGGACAATGTTCAAAATGCCCGCCATACTTCCAGAAGCATCATATTTAGCTGAAGGATTGGTGATTACCTCCACTTTTTCGATAACATCTGCAGGTATTTGGTCCAAAGACAAAGTCGTAGGTCTGCCATCAATAAACAATGTTGGAGCAGCATTGCGGAGCTTCACATTGCCATCAATATCTACTTGCAGTGTTGGAATGTTTCTCATTACGTCAATTGCGGTACCTCCAGCGGTTACAATGTTTTTCTCTACGTTGAAAGTTTTCTTGTCTATATCCATTTCAAGCAGAGCTTTGGTAGCGGTTACGGTCACGGCGTCCAATACTTTACTGTCATTCTCAACTTTTACATTCCCCAAGTCTTTCTCAAATGCTGCCATTATTTTTGCCATCATGGCCGGGTCAGGCATTTGACCAGGCTTTGGTGCAGTCATTCCTTCCATTTTTGGCGGAGCAAAACTTATTGGCACGTTGAGATCTTTAAAACCTACTGAGCTAACTTTAAGTTTTAGAGGTCCCATCACTGGCAAATCTTTGATATCAAACTCTCCATTGGCTCCAGTAGTCTGAGCCTTAACCATAATATCTTTGGTTTGTTTGGTGACACTGTCGAGGCTTGACTTCATTACCACCACCGTTGCAAATTCCACAGGCTTCCCTTCCGAATCAATCAACTTTCCGAAAATATGCCCCAAATTCATGTTGGGCATTTTACCTCCAGCACTCGGAAATTGGGCATAACCAACCAATGCCCAAAAACTCAATACAATTAACGTAACTAACTTTTTCATTTTTTTTAATATTATTTCTTTTGATGTTTTATTCTTCAACGATTATTAAAATGCTTTTGATTATCAATCATTTATACAAGCGTTTTTGAATTGGGTCAAAGGTAATAGTAGGGTTTGCAGCTATCCAAACCGAAAAATGGAAGTGTATATCAATGCACACAAACTGTATATTGTTGAAAATTTGGAAAGCGTTTTTCGAATCAAAAACAGCATTAAAAATTAAGAAGGCGGCCGATGTGGATTAAATCAAAGTATATTTACAGAAATCTTAGAAGAAGATATAACCTTAAACATTTTGCTAAGGGTGTCGTTTTTAAACCCCTTCTGTTTTTTTAGAAGCAATTGCAGCAAGCATTTCCAAAAAACTATAATTAAAATGAAGTTCTCTAAAAAAACCTAACCCAATTCCTGCCTGATTATATCTACATAAGTTTTACCAATGGGAAGTTCAGTTTTGCCTATATCCAATTTGGAGTGGTTAAAGCCTGTAATTTTACTTTTGTTAACTATAAAAGAGTTATGTATTCTCAAGAAAAACTCTTCGGGAAGTTTATTTTCCATACCTCTTAAATTGCTTCTTGTTAATAAAGGATGTACCCTATTTTCAAGATAAATTTTTACATAATCTTTCAGTCCTTCTATATATAAAATTTCGTCGAAAAGAAGCTTTACTTTTTTATACTCGACGTTCAATAAAATGTAATTATTACTCGTCTCTGCTTCGGCCTTTTGTCTGAGGCCGAGTAGATTTGCTACTTTTTTCAATGCCTCTGCTAAGCGTTCTTTTCTGATCGGTTTCATTAGGTAATCGACTGCATTGAGTTCAAATCCCTCCACCGCAAACTGGTGATAGGCTGTTGTAAATATCACCAAAGGGGGATTTTCAAGCGTTCTAACCAATTGCGTTCCTAACAAACCTGGCATCTGAATGTCAGAAAACATCAAATCAACTTGGTGGTTTTGGAGGTATTTTATCACATCTTCGGCTCCATTAAACTTCGCCAAAACTTCGATCTGTTCAAAAGCCAGCAAATCATCTTCCAGAATATCTAAGGCAAATGGTTCGTCGTCAATCAGGATACATTTAATTTTCATCTAGGGTCAAGATAAGTTTTACCACATAATAGCCTTCATGCACACCTGTTTCAAGACTGTGTTTGTTGGCATAGAGGAGTTCAAGTCGCCTTTTGATGTTGGACAGACCGATTCCTGTATTTTCAATGCTATTGGTAGGATTCAGAATCTTGTTTTTCGAATTAAATATCAATTGATTCCCAGAGTTACTCAATTCAAATTCAATCTCCGGCGGGGTTTTACTATCAATTCCGTATTTAAAGGCATTTTCTACAAAATGAATAAATAGCAGGGGTTCTATTTTCTGACTTCCGATACTTGGAGATACCTTAAAGTCCACAACACCTGGAACTGGCAATCTCAAACTCTGCAACTCAATGTAGTTTTTGAGGTGTTCTACTTCTTGTTGGATGGCCACTTTGGTCTCTCCTACTTCATAGATGATATATCGCAAAATCTCCGATAGTTTCATGACCACCTCTTCAGTTTGGCCCATTTGTTTTCTGACCATCCAACGAATATTGTTGAGGGTATTAAACAGGAAATGAGGGCTAATTTGTAGTTTAAGCATACTCAGTTCGGTGGCAATTTTCTCTATCTGCATTTTTTGTTTCTCTTCGTTTTCGTTTCTTCTTTCGTTTAACAAAAAATGAATATTGCTTACCAATAAGGTAAGAATGTAAAAAATACTCGGGAAAATATAGCGGGGAAAAATCTCCCAGCGTTTGTCAATAGTTTCTTTTGTTTTTGAGGTTTCTTCAACAGTGGCGAATGCACTTAGTTTAATGTAAACAAAGTGATTAATATATAAAAACAATACCAATCCCAATGCCACAACCACAAAATATACCATGTTTTTGTCGATAATAAAGCTTGGGGCCAGCACAAACAAATTAAAATAGAAAAGGAAAAACAAAGTGACAGTGAACGTAAATGGAATCAGGAAAAACACATAATTGAAATTATTCAGTCGTTCAGGCTCAAATATGATATTGAGGTAAGGCAAGAAAAAAATTACTAACCAAGCGATTATTTGGAGCCAAGTAAATTTTATATACTTTATTTTCATTGATAGGTTGATAAATGCTCTGAAAATGTAAATTAAGGATAATACTTAAAAAAAAGCTAAATTAAATATGGGTAAAATTAATAATTTAATGATAAGTAAAACCTTGGGGACCATATCTAATTATCCCTTCATTCAAAAATTCCTATGGTGTTGGCATTTCGAAAGGTGATTTCAGTTTCAAATTCCGGTAAATTGCGTTCAATATTCGCGTTTTTGAGCTTTAAATTACGTTTATCTATTCAATATCCACTATAAACAACATTAAAATAATCCTGGGCTTAGTATTGATGATTAAATTGATTTCTTTTACTATTTTTATAAGATTAAAAAAATAAGTACGAACGACAAAATGCAACAGTTTTAAGATATAACACAAAGCAATTCAAAAACTACTGCAATTTTTGCGTTTATTTATGAGTTAGCGACAACCCTAACGCAAGTCTCATTAAAATTAAAAATCAGTATTTGTAAAATGAAAAAAATAATTTTATTATCAGCTTTTTGTCTTTTGACAAACCTCGTTTTTGCACAACACGACCATCACGTTGACGACACTGAAACAACAAGTAGTCATAACCACCTTGCCCATATGCAAGCATCACGAAAACAAAACTTTTATATCCACAATTTACCAGCACCCAAATTGATGACAGGCATTGGGCAATCGAAAATGAAGATTGTGACCAAATCTGAAAAAACACAAACCTATTTCAATCAAGGACTGAACCTGCTACACGATTTTTGGGATTTCGAAGCCTATCGGGCTTTCAAAGAAGCCATTAAGCACGATTCGACGGCAATTATGCCTTATTGGGGCTTGCTTCAAATGCCCGGCCCCGACGAAGACAGCGTATTGACAAGTCATAAAAAAAATGCCGTAACGCAGTTGAAAAAATTGGTTAAATCCGCCAATCAACACGAGAAACTGTATGCTGAAATAGCACTTTTGGGCGATTCGCTTAAAGAAAAAGCTTATCCAGAAATATTTAAAAAGTATGAAGTTATTATCCACAAATTCCCCGAAGACATTGATGCGAAATTGTTTTTGGCCTTGGGCAAAATGAGTGGTTTTGATACCAGTATGAACCCTAATGAAGGTCAAATGTACAGCGAGTTTTTGCTCAAAGATGTGCAACGCATTACTCCAAATGACCATGCTTTTCATCATTATTGGATTCATGTCATGGAGCATTGTTGTCCAGAACGGGCATTGGCAAGTGCCGACATTTTGACATCACTTGGACCTAAGTCGGGGCATATTGTCCACATGCCTGGGCATATTTACAACCGAATAGGCGATTACAATCGGGCCTACAAAGCCTTTGTCGCTTCCGTAAAAGTGGATTCGGCTTACATGAAAAACGAGGGCATTGAGGAAGTAGATAATTGGAATTATTACCACAATATCAACTACTTAATCAACAATTGTGTGCATGATGGCAGACACAATGAGGCCCTTTTTTATGCTGAAAAGCTAAAAAACTTGAAAACAGACAAAGCCAGAGTGAAAACCTATGACGGTTATTTTTTTAACCAAGGTACAATAGCACCCGCCAAAATGGAAATGGCTTTTGGCAATTGGGCAGAGGCTGTAGACCAATTGGAAAAAGTAACGAATAAGGATTCCGTTTATAGCTTTGCCAGTATGGAATATAAAAATTGCTTGACATTATTTTCCAAAGGCATGGCCGCACTTGAAAAAAACAATGTAACTGATGCTATACAATTTTCTAACAATTTAGATGCACTTTTATGGCGAAATGAAAAGCAAACAGGAAAAAACGGTAACTTAAACCAAAGTTTTGACCGTTTTTCTTTTGGGTATCAAAATACTTTAAACATCGCCAGTTTGGAGTTGCAGGGCTGCATAGCCAGTCATCAAAGCAACTTTGCGGAGGCTGAGAAATTGTTGGAAAAGGCTGAGAAAAATGAAATGGATTTGGGTTATGGTGAGCCACCTCTTTATGCCCGACCTGTAGCTTATAGTATTGCCTATATGTATGAAAAATCGGGAAAATTTGAAAAGGCTATTGAAAAATACAATGATTTGCTCAAAAGATTCCCAAAATCGGCAATGGTTTATTTTGAATTATTGAAGATATATTCAAAAAAGGGCGATATAGAAAAAATAAAAGAACTGGAAAATAAGCTAAAAGAAGCGACCATTTATGCAGATAAAGGAATATTTGAGGTAAAAAAGAAGTAATTTAGTGCTTCATGTGTCTGTTTTTTTACTTAGCTACACTTGTAAAGGGAAGTGGTCAATTTTCGGCATACAATTTAATAACGAAAAAATAGACGAAACGAAAGAAGGGCAGCCGATAACATGAGGTTTTGCAATATTGGGGCGGACGGAGTAACAATGAGCATTTGTAATTCTATTTGGCATTTGTTCGGGCAGACGTTTTTCAATTTGACTTTCTGTTGTTATCTTAATAAGCAGTTTTTCAATTGGGCTTCAGTTCTGGGCTGACGTTTTTCAAATTCCCCAACATCGCAAAGCCCTGTTCGTTGTGCCCCCTAAAAATATATTACGCTAAATGAAAATCATAACTTGGAACTGTAATATGGCCTTTAGGAAAAAGGCAGACTTGATTCTAAGACATAAACCAGATATTTTAATTGTTCCTGAGTGTGAACATCCCGACAAATTATTATTTTCTGTTGACACACCAAAATCAACAGACACTTTATGGTTTGGGAAAAACCAACACAAAGGACTTGCAATATTTTCATACAGCGACTACAGTTTCAAGGTTCTTGACAACCACAACGAAGCGTTTAAAATGATCATACCGATTGCTGTAACAGGCGGAAAGTTTGACTTTACATTATTTGCAATTTGGGCAAACAATCCTGCAGATAAGGACGGACATTATATTACTCAGGTTTGGAAAGCAATTACGCATTATGACCACTTGCTTTCTGACAAAAGGATAATTCTTGCTGGTGACTTTAATAGCAACACGATTTGGGACTACAAAAAACATCGCTTGAGTAATCATTCAAGTGTCGTAAAGCAGTTGGAAGACAAAGGAATATTTAGCACTTATCATTCTCATAACAATCAGACACAAGGCAAAGAAGCACATCCAACACTTTTTATGTATCGCCACAAAGACAAGCCTTATCATATTGACTACTGTTTTGTATCAAAAGACTTGCTGGACAAAGTAAGTTCGGTTGAGATTGGTGGGTATGACGATTGGATAAAATATAGCGACCACGTCCCTGTGGTTGTCACGTTTGACCACTAAGAGCGAATTCGTCCGTTCAGAGTCTCCCATTAGGGGACTCTGAACTTTACCCAAATACCAAAATCATTTCTAAAGCCAGCTCGCAGGGTCTCTTATAGAGACTCTGCTGAAAAAAAAGGAATCAGCATTTCAACGATTAAAAAGACTATTATTTAACATTTTTTAATCATTATATTTTTCTTGGTGGACGCATCACTGGACGAAAAACGGCAGCCACTTACACGTCCATGTGGCAAGTGTGGCTGGCGGAAGTGATTTAACATTAATAACTTTATTATACATTTGTACCAAGGCTGAGCAGAAGGAATTTTATTTACCCTCCTGACAAAAGCCTTGAACGTTAGCTGCCATTTTATGAAAACCGACACCACTGACATAAAACGACTATTTTTGAACTCATTGAAACGTGGGACGGGTGAAGCATATTTAATAGTTAGAGACAATCCTAACATTGATTTTTCAACTCAAATAATTAAAGGGGCATTAAACATTTTTGCTTACGATGGTCAGAGTGAAGGTAGTCGTGGAAAATATATCTTTGATATAATTTCTATTGTAAAGCAAAAAGACAAAATAAGAAAAGCTATTTTAAAAGGCTTAGCAACAGAAAAAAATGACACTTGGAGTTTGACACATTTATTTGACCTTACAAAACTTTATGCTCAACAAGGCGACAATGAAGCTAGACAAGCAATTTACAACAGGTTTTTAAATGAACCTATTGAAGGCTCTGACTGGGTTGGTTATTCTGAAATTTTAGAACTTGACGGATTAAAAGGACTACTATTTATAGCTGAAAAATTTGGCAGACACATTGAGCAAAATCCAGAAGACTGGCAAGATGATAGTATTATCAGGCATTTTCAAGAAGAAAACAAAGAATTAAAAGTAAAAGAAGAACTTGAAAAAGCTTCTAAAAAAAATTCGTTCATTAAACTTTACCTTGACACAATTACTAAAACTAAAAACGAACATAAGAAACATAAACAAGAAAAAATTGAATTTAATAGTATTATTGAAGAAATAATTAATAGTAGATTTCTATCATTACGAAGACAGAAAAATCTAACAGAAAATGAAATTTTAGAAATAGCCACACAACTATTAAAAGAGAAAAATAAGTCAAACTTTGAGAAACTATTATACATTTTCTATGACTATAAATTTCCTTTTCAAAGTGAATTTATTTTGAAACTTGCAAAACAAAAAAAGAATACCAAAAATAGAATTAATGAATTTGCAATTTATGCTTTACAGCATTTAAAGAGTGAAGAAATTAGACAATTCGCATTAGACAAAATCCAAAAATCCAAACGACCTTTTGACTATTTAGAAATTTTAATTTCAAACTACTCAAAAGGAGATTTTAGAATATTATGCGACATAGCAAACAAATTCAATGATGAACATATTATTGAAAATCTAGCAGGAATTTATACAGAAATCTACAAAGCAAACAAAACAACTGAGTGTAAAGAACCTCTTGAAATTTTATACAATAAAATGAACTGTGGAATTCATAGAAACGGAATAATTGAAGTCCTAATTGAAAATAAAGTTATATCAGACAAAATAAAAAAAGAAATCCCGTTTGACAGCTTCTTGGAAACAAGAGAATTGCTGAACGAAAACAAAAACTGAACCAAACATGGATTTAGCAAAAGTGGTGATTTAGTACTAGTCTGAATATTTGTGGTTTCTATTAGCTTTTGTACTAAATTTGAACTTTCGTACTTTCTAAACCCCACCTTGGCCAAGCTCTAAAACTTTGGCGGAAATGGTAAGAAGACACATATGACGGCAAAACGAACTTTGATAATTTTTATATTTTCTTTATTTTGTTTGTTTGGCTACGGACAGACTAAAATAAATATACCCACTAATTTTGTAGAAACAAAACCACCAAAAGTTGGAAGTTCAGAATGGTATTTATTAAATAATTCTCGAAATGAATTTGGTGTTGAAGTAAAAAATGGGCAACTGAAAATCAAAAAAGTAAAGGAAAAAAATAGAGTAGAACTTAAAATTGGAACAGGAACACTTTTGGGGGTGGACAGAGGAGAATGGGGTGGGACTTTAACTTTCATACCCGACGACACTAAAAAAGAGAAAATAGAAATAAAAAAAGGAAATATTAAATTCATATTTAAATATAGAGGAAAAACTTATTTTATTGAAGGTATTGCTCATTTGAGTTTAAGTGAAGGAGCATTATATGAACTTGACGTTACGAAAGACAAATTTGAATACAAAGAAATTCTTAAATTTGAAGACGCACCAGAAGCATATTCAATTTATGACGACAAAATTTTTATAGCAACACACAGACGTTTTTATGTAGTTGATAATTTCAAAAAAGAACTAATTTTTAATAACACATTTTGGTTAAGTTTATATCCAAACTCTATTGCTATTATTGACGAAAAGAATGTTTTTTTAGGCATTAGAAGTGGTATCGTAAAGCTTGACTTGACGACCAAAAACTTAAAATTTTACAAGGACGACAAATAAAAGCACTACCGCCAACATGTCCTTGTGTCAAGCAGGGTTGGGGGAAGTGATTGAACATAAGTAACTTTAATATACATTTGTACTAAGGCTTAGCAGAGGGAATTTTATTTCCTCAACTGCATAAAGTCCTGAGCGTTTGGTGCCAATTTTAAAAAACCACATTCAATAATAAATAAATATTAGAATGAATATTATGCAATGGTTTAACCAGCCTAAAAAATGGAATTTTGAGAATAATAGACTTTCAATGTTTGTAACCCCCAAAACAGACTTTTGGCGAATAACGCATTATGGGTTTATTGTGGATGACGGACCGTTCTTCTTTGAAACATTAGGTGGTGAATTTGAAGTTAAAGTAAAAATAACGGGAGATTATAAAGCAAGATATGACCAGATGGGCTTAATGTTGCGAATTGACGAAAAGACTTGGATAAAAACAGGTGTAGAATTTGTAAATGACAAAATCAATATTAGTGCGGTTGTTACCAATGAAAAAAGTGATTGGAGTATTATTGAATTACAAAATCATCCCAAATCTTTGTGGCTAAAAGCGGTTCGGAAATTAGATTCCGTTGAAATCTTCTATTCATTTGATGATGAAACTTATACAATGATGCGGTTGGCATATTTCCCTGACAATGTACCCGTTATGGTAGGCATGACAGCCGCTTCACCTGACGGAAACGGGTTTGATGCGGTGTTTGAAGAATTTGAAATAAAACATATTCCAGACACTAGAAGATTAAAATGGTTAGAAAATAATGGATAGCTTAACGCTCAGCCTTTCAAAACATTAGAAAACGTACTTCTTTCTGAAAAGCATTATGCCAAAGGGTTGATTATTGATTTCAATAATTTAGGCAGTTGCCAAAAGAATTGTACTTTATCCGCCCCCCTACAACATTTCCTCCCCCCCCGCTAATTTTGTAAGCACTTGCTAGGATGTTTGAAAATGCTCTGAGAACATTATCCGCCCCCCCCTACAACTTTTCCCTACCCCCTGAGAACTTTGTCCGACCCCCTGAAAACTTTTCCCGCCCCCACGACAACATTTCCCGACCCCCTGAAAACTTTTCCCGACCCCCCGACAAAATTATCCGACCCCCTGACAACATTGTCCGACCCCTTGAAAACTTTTCCCGACCCCCCGACAACATTTTCCGACCCCCTGAAAACTTTTCCCGACCCCCTGACAACGTTTGCCGACCCCCTGGAAACTTTTCCCGACCCCAAAATAACTTCTTATGCACTTGCTATAAGGATTTTCAGGCTGCTTACATTTTAATATCACCACTTTAGAAGTTTATTTGTCACTCCTACCGCTTCACTTGCTCCAAATATATTGCCCATGGTGGAGATTAATAGGCCAAAAGCACTGCTATGCGTATGCTAATCGATGATTTTTGCCCATAACTTTGAGCATATAATGCAAACATTGCCTGACGCTTTAAAAGTAATAAAGTTTTAAAGTCGCATCAATTAACTCAGATAGCTTATCCATAAGTGAAATATTCAAGTTTTCAGGCTTAACTTTGGGGCTGACACCTCCCTAAATTATTTTACTTTGATATGGAAATATCTCAAGCTGCACACCAAATCCACCGTGTGACAAACTTTCAGGACCTTGTTAACACCCCATTTCAGGGTGAGACAAATGCCATTTGTTGGTCGCGTGAATTGGTCGGTGATTTTTTCGAAATTGTAAAAAAGATAGAAACCAACGATAATATAACGGTATTTGGAGAAGAAGAGCTTCTGGAGCTAGAATTGACTGAACAAGGGCAGCTGGCCCGTGAAATTCTATTGAATGATTGGAAACTATTGGCCGAATATGGAGCAGATCCCCTACTCAATGTGATAAAATACTATGAAAGAGACGAGGCGGATTCTTTTTTTCCCACGGATGTGTATTCATTTCATGTAGACCGATCGCCCATACCGTCTGCTACTTTTCTTTGTACTTATTATGGCGAGCCAAGCGAAATCTTGCCAAATGCACAAGCCATTCAAAAAATTCATGTTCCTGAAATTCGTGAGGAGCTCAAAAAACAATTCGACGGTCCTGAGGGCGATTTTGAAACTTATCTCAGTGAAAATTTCTATGATTTGCACTATCAGTCCAAATCCGACTCCCTACCCATAAGCTTAGGGATTGGTCATTTATGGAGGCTAGCGATTGATCACCCTGAAAGTCAAGTACTCCCATGCGTACACCGTGCTCCAGAAGAAAAAACTAGTCGATTGTTGCTGATTTGTTGAAAGTACAACCTTCCACATTTATTCGGCCAATAAAGTATTCATAGAGTCCCCATTTGCATTCTCGCCATATTGATACACTTATTGATCAACTACAGGTCATCTTATTAATACACCGATTTTCAATTCAATGATTACTTTTATGGTTTGAATTTATCTCTCTGATCAAATTTCCACAATAGGAACCATAGGCAGTTTTTAAAATACTTTATAAAAAAATGGTCTGCATTTTAAATAGATTAATTGTTGAAGCAATTACCTATAGACTTGCTCATTTTGTTACCTCCATCAAAAACTTCCCTTTAATTATTGTTCAAAATTATTATACAATTCTTTTTCTTTACCTCTAAATAGAAAACTTCAACTTAAATAAAATTATCAAAAACTAATGGTTAAATTTGGCAAGTTCAATAATGTTATCCTTTTTATAAACGTCTCATAACCCGAATTTTAAATGGGATTTTCCAGATTCGGATCATGAAATTCCCTCTCCCACTGCTTGCTATTTCAAAAACCAAATTTCTAGTATTATTTGGTAAGTGATGGTTGCATATAAGCCTTAAGATTTACCTCCCGCTTTAAAATAAAACCTAATTAAACCCTATAATATGAAAACCCAAGAAATCCTAAACCCTACCCACCAAACTGAGCGAATTAACGCGATGGACATCATCAGAGGAATTGCTCTTTTTGGTATTTTATTGATGAACATTACTGGCTTTGGACTTTACAAAGCCTATTTTGACGCTACGAACAATGGCGGAGCCACTGGCTGGAACCTCAACGTTTGGTGGATGAATACCTTGTTTTTTGAAGGCACTATGCGGGGTATGTTTTCGATGCTTTTTGGAGCAGGAATCCTACTATTTACAGCCCGTAAGCCAGAGAATATGAATGGCACAGCCGTAACCGACCTCTTTTTCCGTCGATTACTGTGGATGGTGCTATTCGGTGTTATCCATTGTTATCTGTTGCTGTGGGACGGAGAAATATTGTATGCTTATGGCATCGTAGGTATGTTTGCTTTTAGTTTTAGGCATCTATTGCCCAAGCAACTGATCATCATCTTTACGGTTATTATGGTAATAGCCACGGGTTTAGAAGTGAAAGATTATTTTCTTACCAAAAAGACCTTTGATCAGGCAACCTCAGCTACTGCAAAAAAAAATAAAGGATTAAAATTGACCAAAGAGGATACCAAAGTTATAGCTAAATGGGAAGATAAAATCAAAGAAAACAAAATAACACCCGCACAACTGAAAGATGAAATGGCGGCCAGAAGTAAAGGATATTGGAGAATTGTGATGCACAAAGCCCCCGATAATGTAATGGCACAAACTGTTTTTCTTTATCGTTACAATTTTTGGGATACTTTAGCGATGATGCTTTTCGGGATGGCATTTTTTAAATTGGGTATTCTGAAAGCAGCTAAGTCCAATCAGTTTTATTGGTTAATGGCATTGATTGGCTATGCTATTGGCATCTCTGTCAATTATTATGAAGGATCACTCATTACCACCAACAACTTTTCCATTTTATCGATATACAAATCATTTATGACCTATCATTTGGGCAGAATCCCCACCACTTGTGGTCATATTGCCCTGATCATGCTATTTGTAAAATCGGGAATTCTACCCTTTTTACAAAAATCATTGGCAGCAGTCGGTCAAATGGCATTCACCAATTACATCACGCACTCCATCATCTGTAATATCATTTTCTTGGGCTATGGCTTTTCTATGTACGGAAAATTACAACGATATGAGTTGTACTATATCGTTATCAGCATTTGGGCTTTCCAGTTGATTATCAGCCCTATTTGGTTAAAATACTTTCGTTTTGGTCCATTAGAATGGGTATGGCGAAGTTTGACATATTGGAAAATGCAGCCTATGCGAAGAGAAAATTAATCCTTGTTTTAAACCCTAAACCCTATAAATAATATGAAAGAAGAAGATATCAATCCAAAAGGAATAGCTACTCCTGTGGAGGATTCAAGCCGCATTACGACCATCGATATGCTACGCGGGGTGGCACTTTTAGGTATTTTATTGATGAATATCCCGGGCTTTTCTATGCCTGATTACTTTTTTGAAAAATTCAGCAATGACCCAAGTAATATTAATTTTTGGGTTTTTCAATTGGTGAGTGTACTATTTGAAGGCAAAATGAGGGCCATGTTTGGTATGGTCTTCGGAGCTGGAATTTTATTGTTTATCGCCAACAAATCTAAAAAAGGCGTAAATGCTCACGCCTTATTTTATCGTCGTATGTTTTGGCTCGTTTTGTTCGGACTGATCCACGCCCATTTGATCTTGTGGATTGGCGATGTACTTTACTTATATGGGGTTTGTGGAATGGTGGTTTATTTGTTTAGGAACGTGCCACCAAAATATTTGGTGTGGGCAATTCCATTGGTAGCGGTTTTTGATTTTACCGCCAACACCCTGCATTATCAAGAAATAAGGGCCAAGCGAATAGCCTACGTGGAGGCCGTAAAAGTACAAGCCTCCAATCAAACACTTACCAATGCTCAAACCAAAGCCATGACTACTTGGCGAGAATTGGAAAAAACGATGATTCCAAGCAGAGAAGATGCCGAGGCCAACACAAAAACCATGAAATCCAATTACACCGCCATCGCCAATCATTTACGTCCAATCGCCTTTCAATTTCAAACAGAGCAACTTCCGCTTTGGGCTTTGGATAGTTTGGCCTTGATGCTCTTGGGTTTAGCACTTTTCAAGTGGGGCTTTTTAACTGGGACTTGGACAAACAAAGATTATTGGAAGGTCATAATAATTGGCTATGGCTTAGGCTTACCATTGGTTATTTATTCAAATTACTATGCATTTCATCACTTTTCGACCTTAGAAGCCAACCTCGCTCGTCTGGAGCAAGTCCCTATCAATTGGGTCAATTTGATTTATCCTTTCCAACGCATTCTTTTGGTTATGGCACATGCTGCATCCTTGATTTTAATATATAAATCGGGTTATGCCAAAAAACTTTTTGGCCGACTGGTGGCTGTTGGCCGTATGGCTTTTACCAATTACATCTCACATTCAGTCATTTGTACTTTGTTTTTCTTTGGGTATGGATTCAATTTCTTTGGCGAACTGGAATATTATCAAATCTACTTTGTGGTCTTTGCTATTTGGATTTTCCAATTGGTAGTCAGCCCTATTTGGTTAAAATACTTCCTTTTTGGTCCATTAGAATGGCTTTGGAGAAGTTTGACTTATTGGAAAATGCAGCCGTTTAAGCGGTAGCTTTCAATAATACTTTCTAATTTTTATACAGGTAAAATAAAATAAAATGACAGCAAGCTCAAAAACGAGAATAGAATCTTTAGACCTGTTAAAAGGCTTAGTAATGGTAATCATGGCTCTGGATCATGTACGAGACTATTTTCACAGTTCCTCCTATATTTTTAATCCATCAGATCCATTGCTGTCAAATCTACCAACATTTTTTACGAGATTTATTACGCACTATTGTGCTCCCACTTTTTGCTTTTTGTCTGGCGTTTCTGCTTATATGATTGGCAAAAGAAAATCAAAACCAGAGCTTTCTAAGTTTTTAATTAAGCGAGGCTTTTGGTTGATATTTATGGAACTCTCTATCGTAACTTTTGCATGGCAATTTGATTTTCAATTTAGAATGAATGGCTTTGCAGTAATAGCCATGCTGGGTATAGCTATGATCATATTGGCTGGATTGATTTATCTCCCAAGAAATTTGCTCATAACTATTTGTTGCTTAGTTATTTTGGGTCATAATCTGCTTGATGGCATTCATATACCAGGAAATTTTTTATGGGCCAATATTCATCAACAAGAAATTATAAAATTTCCAAGTGGGTTCAAGTTTTACATTGACTTCCCCATTGTCCCTTGGTTTGCAGTAATGGCTCTTGGCTATGGTTTCGGCACATTTTATGACAAATCTTTTGATGCTCAAAAAAGAAAAATGACCTTCACTGTAATCGGTCTTTCTGGAATTCTTCTTTTTTTTATATTGAGATTTACTAATATCTACGGAGATCAAGTTCTTTGGACAAGCTACAATAACCCAGACAAAACCATTATGTCTTTTTTTAAACTTACCAAATACCCGCCATCCTTGTCATACCTACTGATTACCATGGGGCCCATGTTTTTGTTTTTAGGTAACTCCGAGCATCTAAAAGGAAAGATTGTTTCATTTTTCAGCACTTTCGGTCGTGTTCCTTTCTTCTATTATATTTTCCACCTTTATATCATTCATTTACTTGCCGCTGTTTTTGCCAATCTTTCTGGTTTTGGATGGCTATTGTTGGTTTTACCTGATTGGATACTTGAGTTACCAACTTTGAAGGGCTATGGATATAATTTATTAACTGTCTATTTTGTTTGGTTGAGCGTTGTTGCACTTACCTATCCACTATGTAAATGGTACGATAAATATAAAACTTCTCATCCTGAAAAATGGTGGTTGAGTTATCTATGAGTTTTGCAAAATATAACCACTTTGAATTTATTCTATTTTTAATCAAGCTCAGACTTAGCAATGAAAAAAACACTTTTTATTCTGTTCATAATTCAAGCAACAGCAATGAGGGCACAACAGCCCTATTATCCGGATTCTGATTGGCAAACAAAGAAACCTGAAGAACTGAAGATGAATAAAAAAACACTTGACAGTGCCATAGCTTTTGCATTGAATAGTGAAAATAAGGTTGAAAAAGATCTAAGAATAGCCAATTTGAAAGCCTTTTCAAGGGAGCCTGACTATAAAATTTTAGGGCCAATGAAAGAGCGAGGAGGTCCAGCGGGTCTTGTAATCAAAAACGGTTACATAGTAGCAGAATGGGGTGACATAAATCGAGTAGACATGACCTTTAGTGTCACAAAAAGTTATCTTTCAACCATTGCAGGCCTGGCTGTTGACCAAGGATTAATAAAAAATGTAAATGAAAGCGTAAACCAATATGTGTGGGATGGTAAATTTGAAGGGGAACATAATTCAAAAATTACTTGGCAACATTTATTAACCCAATCCTCAGATTGGTCAGGAAGCTTGTTTGGTTTGAATGATTGGGCCGACAGGCCGCCAAAAGAAGGGCATATTGATGATTGGAAAAACCGCAAATATTTTGAACCAGGGACTAATTTCGAATATAACGATGTGCGTGTAAATCTGCTTTCATACTCGCTGTTACAAATTTGGCGGAAACCATTGCCTATTATACTAAAGGATAAAATTATGGATCCAATCGGAGCTTCTACTACATGGCGATGGTTTGGTTATGACAATTCTTTTGAAAATATGGATGGACTTATGATGCAATCAGTTAGTGGAGGCGGGCATCATGGTGGTGGAATTTTTATCAATACCTTAGATCATGCAAGATTTGGCTTATTATTTTTAAGAAATGGCAAATGGAAAAACCAACAGCTATTGTCTGAAAAATGGATCAATGAAGTTCAGCAACCCTCTTTTGCAAATAATAATTACGGTTATATGTGGTGGTTAAATGCAAATCAAAATTGGAAAGGAATTTCACCAAAAGTATATTATGCTGCTGGTTTTGGCGGTAATTATATCATCATTGATAAAGAGCATGATTTGGTGGTGGTTTTCAGGTGGATCGACGATAGCAAAATAGCAGAGGCTTTGCGTCTGATAATTAAATCGATTGAATAATCATATTGAATATGTTTTAACTCTTTTAAATCAATGAAAAACTTTTTCCTTTTCACCTTCGCCGTATTTATTTTAGTTGGCAAAATATTCGCTCAAAACACACCTTCAATTAACCGAATCGCCTACGGTAATAATCCAAAAGTTGGTAAATATGCCAGTATTAGAGGCATTAATTTATATTATGAAACCTATGGCCAAGGTAAACCACTATTATTGATTCACGGAAATGGTGGTTCTATTCGAGATTGGCGATACCAGATTCCCTATTTTTCTAAAACCTACAAAGTAATAGCCGTAGATAGCCGAGCTCAAGGAAAGTCTCAAGATAGCAGTGATGTGCTTAATTATGAAATGATGGCCGATGATTTTGATGCTTTGCTCACGCATCTAAAAATAGATTCCGCTTATGTAATTGGCTGGAGCGATGGCGGCATAAATGGCTTGTTGCTCGCTATTCGCCACCCTGAAAAGGTGAAAAAATTAGCCATAACAGGTGCCAATTTGGTACCGGGTACCTCAGCCATAAGTGCGGATGGCATTAAAGCCATTTCGGCCGATTTAGCAAAATTGCGTGCTGCCAATCAAGATGCTGCCACCAAAAACACCATAAAATTACTGCACATGATGGAAATAGAACCACATATTCCACTAACAGATTTGCATAAAATTAAATGCCCAGTGTTGGTAATGGGTGGCGATTTTGATGTGATAAAACCCGCACATACCCTACAGATTTTTGAAAACATTCCACAGGCTTACCTATGGATTTTCCCTGAGTCGGGGCATGGTACAGTACACCGATACAAAGATGAATTTAACAAAAAAGTACTGCACTTTTTTACTCATCCCTATAAAAGGCCAAAGTGGGTAGATTGGGAGCCTTGAAATATTTCAAATTATCTGGATATGCTTTATGAAGTAATTAAAATTTTAAAATGAAAAAAACAACCTTTTTACTTGCCTTTTGCCTCTGGGCAAATTTTGGTTTTACGCAACAAATTAGCACTGACAATAAAATAACTTTCAAACTAAAAATCACTGAATTAGAAAATCCAGGCTCAGTTTCTATTATAGGCCCTGTTAGGCCTTGGATAAACTTTAATGCTACCACAAAAACAGTAATGACCATGGACTCCAATGGTTTTTATTCGGCAATTTTATCGATACCTGACTCACTTTTATATAAAAAATTAAAATACACTTTCCGAAATGATAAAAACAGAACAGATATTCGGAGGGAAATAATAATTAAGGATATTTCGCCAAAAATTCAAACGGATCTTTGGGGGTATTTGGATGGTCTCGAAGGAAAAGTAAAACCTTTTCAACAAATGCTTGCCAGTCAAACCAATACACCTGAGGAGGCCGCAGTATTGGCTAAACCTTATTTTGGAATCACTTTTGACGGAAAAAAGCAGCCTGGTTTATTTCCAATTCAACCAACCGGTCAATCGACTTTACCCACAAAAATTGCTGTTGAAGACTTCCTTAACTCACTTTCTTCGGAGCAAAAAGCAAAATGCTCATTTCCAATAGACTCAGATGAATGGCGGAAATGGCATAATATTGAGTTTTATAAAAGAACCGGTATTGGCTTGGAAGAACTTAGTCCTACTCAAAAGGAATTGGCTTTTAAAATTTTGGAAGTCAGTCTTAGTCCAAAAGGCCTCAAAAAATCTAAAGATGTGATGGCCATGGAAACATATTTGGCTTACATAACGCCTACAAACAAACTTTTGGGTGGCGAGAAGTATTGGTTTACTTTTATGGGAACGCCTTCCATAAGCGAGCCTTGGGGATTTCAATTTGATGGCCATCACCTCATTATCAATTACTTCATCCTGGGTGACCAAATAGTGATGACGCCTACTTTTATGGGCTCCGAACCCAATTATATTCCCGAAGGACCCAATAAAGGCCTTCGCACTTATGAGGCTGAGGAACGAAAAGGTATGGCTTTTTTCAATTCACTTGATGCAAAACAAAAACAAAAGGCTACTGTTTGGCATAATTTAGACCAAGATTTTAACCGTACCGAAGCATTTCGTGATAATGAAATTTTACCCAAACAAGGCATTTCAGCCAAAGAATTAAATCAAAAGCAATTAGATGTATTGTTGGATTTGATAAAAGAATACGTAGGAAATATGAAAGAAGGCCATGCAAATTTAAAAATGGCTGAGGTGAAAAAACATCTAAATGAAACCTATTTTAGTTGGGTACAAACCGATGGAGTGGACGATTTATACTATTATAGAATCCATAGTCCTGTGATTTTGATAGAATTTGACCACCAGATTCCTGTGGCTGTGTGGGACAGAGACAAACCACGACCTGGTCCAGTGAAATATCATATCCATACGGTAGTCCGAACTCCCAATGGCAATGATTACGGAAAGGATTTGTTAAAAGAGCATTTGGAATTGCATCGTAATGGGGTAAAGCATTAAAATATTGCTTTCTAGTTGAGAAAAGCTGAAATGATCGTTTACTATTAAAAAATTATTAAAAGCTCCATTAATTCAATATATTGACCAGAATTTAAAGAATTGTTATTTTTAATGAAAAAGATTTTTATCAACTTACCAGTTGAAGATTTGGATAAATCGATGAAATTTTACGCACGGTTGGGATTCACCAACAACGCCTTGTTTTCAGGTGAAAATCAGAAATGTATGGTATGGAGCGAACATATTTATGTGATGCTTCAGTCAAAAGAATTTTTCAATTCTCATGGTAAAAAGAAATTCGTTGACTCTAAAAATAATATTACTTCTTCGTTTACACTTCCAGTTGATAGTCTAGATAGCTTAAATGACATTATTGAAAATGGTTTAAATTCCGGAGGAACTGAACCAACACCCATGATAGATGAGGGATTTATGCAAGTGAGAACCATCGAAGATCTGGATGGGCACACTTGGGGAATAATTTATTTGGACGAGATAAAGTATGAGGAATTTAAAGGAAAAAATTCAACTCAAAATAAATGAAAGACGAGCAGATTCAGACATTGCACCCGCAGCCTGGTAAAACCAACAAGAAAATATCTTTGAAAAAATATGAATTTATCAAAGAAAACATTCTCAACATTTTGGATGGATGCGAACTCACGCACACTGAACTTATGGAAGAATTATATGCCAGCGTGAAGGATAATTTTGAGGGAGGTGTTCAATGGTACGGAGAAACCGTAAAACTTGATTTGGAAGCAAGAAATAGAATAGTCAGAACATTATCAAAACCTGAAAAATATAAATTGAACACAAAAGAAAAGTAATTTATCTTCGTTTTTATTTTTGGAAAATGCTTTATTTATGAAACTTCATAAATAAATTTAATGGCTGGCTAGACCTAAAAAAAGGTCTGATTAAATATAATGGGATACACAACTAAGTATTAAATTTGAAAAGTAGAAATTTATAAATCATACCAACTTTTAAAAAAAATGGCAGGAACATTTTCACAAATCTATATTCAATTAGTTTTTGCTGTAAAAGGCAGAGAAAGCTTAATTCAGTCAATTTGGGAAGAAGAGTTGTATAAATATATAGCTGGGATTATCAAAAACAAAGGTCAAAAATTGCTCGCTATAAATGGAATACCCGATCACATTCATATATTTATTGGAATGAAGCCCTCCTGTAATTTATCTGATTTAGTACGAGAAATCAAAAAATCTTCCAATGAGTTTATCAACGAAAAAAAGTTTACAGCAACTAAATTTCAATGGCAAGAAGGTTTTGGTGCATTTTCTTATGGCCATTCGGCATTAGATAATGTAATAGCCTACATTCAAAACCAAAAAGAACATCATAAAAAAATAAGATTCAAGGATGAATATAAAACGTTCTTAAATAAATTTCAAATAGAATACAAAGATGAATATTTGTTCGATTGGCTTGAAAATGATCCAAACAAAATGAACTAATAATCAAAAACCACAGTATTCAAAACCAAAATAGAACCGTCTTGGGTTCACTGGCTTGTAAAAAAGTAATCCGAATAGAAACATTCAATCCATAAATGTAAAATTTTTATAATCAAGCAATCCAATGAAAAGAATTCGACCCCGAAGGGGTCATATGTTTATAGAAAACCAACAGAATAGTCAGTATTCGACCCCGAAGGGGTCGTACATTTACATCAAAATTCTCTTTTTATAAAAATTAAATTCCTTCGGAATGGGAATCGACAAAGTGATATAAAAAAGACCTTGAAAAAAGTGTCAAATGTTTATGATAAAACAATCCAATGTAAAGAATTCGACCCCGAAGGGGTCACATGTTTATAGAAATCCATCACAATAGTCAGTATTCGACCCCGAAGGGGTCGTACATTTACATCAAAATTCTCTTTTTATAAAAATTAAATTCCTTCGGAATGGGAATCGACAAAGTGATATAAAAAAGACCTTGAAAAAAGTGTCAAATGTTTATGATAAAACAATCCAATGTAAAGAATTCGACCCCGAAGGAGTCATATGTTTATATAAATCCAACAAATTAGTCAGTATTCGACCCCGAAGGGGTCGTATGTTTATAGAAAACCAACAGAATAGTCAGTATTCGACCCCGAAGGGGTCGTACATTTACATCAAAATTCTCTTTTTATAAAAATTAAATTCCTTCGGAATGGGAATCGACAAAGTGATATAAAAAAGACCTTGAAAAAAGTGTCAAATGTTTATGATAAAACAATCCAATGTAAAGAATTCGACCCCGAAGGGGTCATATGCTTATAAAAAACCAACAGAATAGTCAGTATTCGACCCCGAAGGAGTCATATGTTTATATAAATCCAACAAATTAGTCAGTATTCGACCCTGTAGGGGTCGTACATT
>NZ_RJUD01000111.1 GCF_024343675.1 Lacihabitans sp. CS3-21 | reverse complement strand
ACTTGGCTTTGGTTAAGAGAATGACTACGCCGACACAAGTTATCAAAGAAGGTGATAATGTAAGCTTTACGATTACGGTAGTCAACCAAGGAACAATTCCTGCAACAGGAATCCAAGTGACGGATTACATTCCAACAGGAATGACATTGAACGATGCAACTTGGACTGCAGTAGGAACAAACCAAGCTACCAAAACGATAGCAGGTCCATTGGCAGTAGGAGCAAGCACAGACATTACAGTAGTATTGAAAGTGTCAGCAGGTCAGCAAGGCAGCACTTTGGTAAACAGAGCAGAGATCAGTGCCACAGCAGATAGAGACAACAATGGCGTAGCCTTAGTAGATATAGACAGCAGACCAGATCAGACGGTAGGGAACGATGCGGGTGGTGTACCAGGAAGCCCAACTGACGATAAATTGGATGGCAATGGCACGGACGATGAAGACGATGCTGACCCAGCTCAGATCACGGTGCAGAAATATGACTTGGCTTTGGTTAAGAAATTAAAAAGTACCGGAGATATTAAGCCAGGTGATAATGTTATATTTACTATAACTGTATCAAATCAAGGTACCATCCCTGCAAATGGAATAGAAATTACAGATTATATACCATCAGGTATGACTCTAAATGATTTATCTTGGACAGCAGCAGGTTTAAATAAAGCAACCAAAATTATTTCTGGTCCAATTTCGGCCGGTGGATCAATTTCGGTTGATATAAATTTGAAAGTCAATTCAGATTTTGAAGGAACTACCTTATTAAATAAAGCAGAGATTTCGAAAACGTCTGATAATGACAATAATGGAAATCCACTTGTGGATATTGATAGTACACCTGATGATATTGATAATGATAAATTTGTTACAGATGACGATATCAATGGTAATGGTAAAACTGGAGGAGACGAAGATGATCACGATCCAGCTGAAGTTAAAATTAAACAGATTTTTGACTTAGCTTTAAATAAGAAATTAAAAGCTGGCCAAGCCTCCCAAGTTGGTTGTGAGGATGTGGTTAAATACGTAATAACTGTATTTAATCAGGGTACACTAAAAGCGTCTAATATTGATGTTACTGATTATATCCCAACAGGGATGAGCCTTAATACTTCGCAAAGTCTAGGATGGTCATTAGTTTCTGGAAATCCTAAATTTAACATCCCAGGTCCTATCTTGCCAGGTGCAAATACTTCAATCGAATTAGTATTGAATGTTTTACCTTCAGCTTTAACAGGGCCCTTGGTAAACAGAGCGGAAATTAGTAATAATGCTACAAATGCTTTAAACCTTTTGGATATTGATAGTAAACCAGATAATATTTCATCTAATGATGCCGGAGGTTTGGTAAGTTCGGATGCAGATGATTTTGTTGATGGAAATGGTACAGGAACTCCGAATGATGGAATAAAAGCAACTGATGAAGATGATTCAGACCCAGCTTTAGTTACCATGAAAGAGAAGCCAAATGTAGTAGCCTCAAATAATGGACCTGTTTGTTTTGGAGATAAAATTACCCTAACAGCTGTAGGAAATGCAACCTCTTACTCTTGGTCTGGGCCAAATAATTATTCTGCAACTGGCCCAACTGTTTTAGTTGATGCCTTACCGTCGAATAATGGTACATATACTGTCACTGCAATGCTAAACAATTGTATTGTAACGGCAACCACTTCAATCATTCAAACAGCTAAATTGACAGCCTCAGCGACTGCCACCCCAGTAGCTTGTTTCGGTGAGAAAAACGGAACAGCGACCGTAGTAGCAGCAGACGGTAACGGCGGCTTTACTTATTCATGGAGCACAATTCCAGTACAAACTGGAGCAACAGCAACAGGATTAGGAGCAGGGACATATACAGTAACCGTAAAAGACGCTAAGAACTGTACAGTAACGGCAACCACTTCAATCATTCAAACAGCTAAATTGACAGCCTCAGCGACTGCCACCCCAGTAGCTTGTTTCGGTGAGAAAAACGGAACAGCGACCGTAGTAGCAGCAGACGGTAACGGCGGCTTTACTTATTCATGGA
>NZ_RJUD01000110.1 GCF_024343675.1 Lacihabitans sp. CS3-21 | reverse complement strand
TAATATTTGTCTTTTACAAAATGAATCGACATGGTATCTAGTTTTTATTCTTGGCCATTTAAAGGTTTTTATTTTTGTTAGTTGAGCAGTAATCAAAGGGTGTAAAGCCTTTGGATAAAAATTTATTGCAATGAGCATTAGAAACTACAAAAAATCAAACTAAGCTAAAGTTAAAATAATATAAAATTAATCTTTGAGGCAGTAACTTATGAGCTCATCTTCAATATCTTTCATTAAAATTATTAATTCGATGAACATTATTTGTTCAGAAATATCAATTCCATTTTTTGAATAACCTAAGCTTAATCCTTTCCATGTTATATTATCTATCTTTGGGTTATTAACTGTAACTTTGAAATTATGTGCCAATGCATTGCGTACTAACCAGCCAAATGTAAAAATAGTATTCCATTTTGTCGGATCTGTACCGAATACTTTAATTACTTTATCTTTTGTTGATTCCCAATATTGAATATATGTCGCTTGTCCTAGTGATAAAAAAACCTTTGCGAATCCGTCTAATCCTCCATTAATTTCTTCTTGGTCGGGAAAGGTTTTTTCTTTGAAATGTATGTTTATACTTTGAGGCCATCTATTGTCCATTAAATATTTGTAAATATCATACGGAAAAAAATAGTATATCTTGTTTGTGGCCTTAGTTCGTCCTTCAAAAAACAAATAGTGTCCCTCTTTATATGCTATGGCTTCAGTAAGGTAAGAGTCCATTAGCAAATTAGTTGAACAAACTCCAGCTAAAAATGAAACTACACCATCAAAAAAAACATATGAGTTATCAATTCGAATAAATTCAATTTTGTCTTCGGATCGCAAATAAAATATGTCTTGCTCGGTCATGATTTTAGTAAAACTGCTAAATCTTATATAAACAGATAAATTGAGGTAGCTAGCCGAATGTTTTCTATTAAACTAATATACTGAGGTATTTCATAGAAGGTACTTATATTGTTTACTGAGTCAAATATATGAGATATTTTTTTCTGAATGTGGGTCATGAATATTTTATTATCTGGCTGCTTTTGGGTAATTTAAATATTTTCGAAGGTTTGTTGTTTCGTGACCTGAAGAATTTATTAACTAATTGAAGTATTTTGAATTCAAAATGAAGGTTTTTAGAGTAATTTAGGTTTTTTTTATAATGAAAGCGGGGTCTCGACTACGCTCGACCTGACAGTCGAGATCTCAGAAATTTGTGCACAAAAAAAAGCCCCAAATTTGCATTTGAGGCTTCTTAATTTTCACTTCACATCTTTGGAGGCTACAATATCGCCTCTGCCTACGGGGAATCGATTGGACTGGCATCCCAGGCGAAACTTCACACCTTCGGAATGCCGCATCACCAGTATCATTCCCGAAATGGACGTGTTTAGTTTCAAAAATTTCGCACAAAAA
Source organism: Lacihabitans sp. CS3-21 (assembly GCF_024343675.1). Lineage (GTDB taxonomy): Bacteria > Bacteroidota > Bacteroidia > Cytophagales > Spirosomataceae > Leadbetterella. The sequence goes on along the minus strand of NZ_RJUD01000110.1, from coordinate 1,515 downwards.
AAGCCCCAAATTTGCATTTGAGGCTTCTTAATTTTCACTTCACAACTCTGTGACCCTACGGGGAATCGAAGCGAAACGTCGCACCGCCCAGTTTCATCCGTGAAATTGACGTGTCCATTTTTAGATTTTTTGTAAAAGAAAAAGCCTCGGTATTTCTACCAAGGCTTCTTAATTTTCACTTCACAACTCTGGAGGCTACAATATCACCTCTGCCTACGGGGAATTGATTGGACTTGCATCCCAGGCGAAACGTCGCACCGTCGGAATGCCGCATCACCGTTTTAATCCATGAAAGGGACGTATGCATTTTTAGATTTTACACCAAAGAAAAAGCCTCGGTATTTCTACCAAGGCTTCTAAATTTTCACTTCACAACTTTGTGACCCTACGGGGAATCGAACCCCGGTTTCATCCGTGAAAGGGACGTGTCCTAACCGCTAGACGATAGGGCCGACTGGTCCCATTTATCGAAATTGGCGTTTAAAAAACATCATTTTTTCTAAATGACCGATACCGTTTCCGTTATCGTGGTGCAAAAGTATAAGCTTTATTTTAATTACACAAGTGTTGATTTTAAATATTTCTGTTTTTGTTGAAATTCTTTTAATAATTCAATGAATTATCAGAAAAGGTAAATAAAATGCTGATTTTACTCATTTTCTCAGCAAATCGCTTTATTTTGGCGATTTGAGTGGCATTTTTTTGCTTAACCATCCTTTATGATTATTTTTGAACCCTAACCATTTATCTCGAATGCTCAATATCAACAAACTTGCACTTTTTCTGTTTTTTGTTTCACATGCTATTATAGCCCAAACGCTCAAATCGCCCGAAGAATACTTCGGAAATGCCACCGGCTCCAAGTTTCATTTTCACCACCAGTTGATAGGCTATGCCGAATATGTGGCGGCCAACAAACCCGAAAATGTGAAGATTTTTCCTTTGGGATTCACCACCGAAGGTCGTCCACAGATGATTGTGGCCATTGGATCCAAAGAAAATATCCAAAACATCGAGCAGATTCGTAAGTCCAACCTCCAAAACATTGGCCTCATGGCTGGAGCTGGCAATAAAAATATTCCGACGATTGCCTATTTGTCGTATAACGTACATGGCAACGAATCGGTAAATGCCGAAACTTCAGTGAAAGTGATTTACGAAATGGCCAACGGTACCTCGGATTTGGCCAAGAAAGTATTGAAAAATACCTTGATTTTGATAGATCCCTGCGTAAATCCCGACGGATTTGACCGTTACAGCCAGTGGTACAACCGCTATTTGGGCAAAAAGCCCGATTTGCATGCCGCCTCAGTAGAGCACCATGAGCCTTGGCCGGGTGGGAGATTTAACCACTATTTGTTTGACCTTAACAGAGACATTGCTTGGCAAACACAAAAAGAAACACAGCAACGTATCAAGTTTTATAATTCATGGATGCCGCACCTTCATGCCGATTTCCACGAAATGGGTCCCAACTCTACCTATTATTTCCCACCCTCGGCCAAGCCATTTCAT
>NZ_RJUD01000109.1 GCF_024343675.1 Lacihabitans sp. CS3-21 | reverse complement strand
CACTTTGAATTTGTATACTGTTTGAGCTAATGCTCGTTCCACAGCTGTTAGTACACGTTGCTGAGTATGTACCCGCTCCTACTTGGATTGGGTTTTGCGTACTGCCATTGTGTGTCCATGTTACTGTGCCTGCACAACCTGTTGCTGTTAATGTGGCTTTTTGTGTGCCACAAATATTCGTAATTTCTGCAGTAATCGTTGGAGCGTTTGGTGCTGTTCCACTTTGAATAATTTGATTTTCTAAAAACGCAACACAACCATTTGCATCCTTTACATTAACTGTATAATTTCCTTGACTCAAATTTATGAAAGAGCCTGAATTTTGGTAGATACCACTATTTAAACTGTAAGAGAATGGCTGATTGCCTGAGCTAGCAAAAACTGAAATAGCTCCTTTGCCAGATCCATTACAATCAGGCTGAGTAAGCGAAGCAGTAAAAACTATTTCGGGATATCTTTCAACAGTTATAGAGCAACACTGAACAAAGTTGCAATTTGACCCCTGCTCTAATGAACTTGCAGAATACGTAAATACACCAGTTGTAGTAATGGTATAAATTTGTTGGTTTGCTCCAGGAATGGGTTGTCCATTATTATACCATTGATAGTTAGTGTAACCTGCTTGTATCTCTGCTCTTATTTCTATAGGCTCACCTTTGCAATATTTATAAACTGTATTTGGACAAGCCACTTGGCAGTTTACAACACTGGTAATAGAGGAAACGCAGCCCCTAGAGTCTCTTACATCAAACACGTACGTGCCGTTAGTTTTTGTGAAAATATTGCTTGAATAAAATCCAGATCCATCACTATAAAGATATGGACTAAGGCCTCCAGAGGCGTTTAATGTTACTGTACTATTACCAAGATTATCACAAACGATATTTCCGCTTAGTGCAACTCCAGAAGGTCCGTTTTGTAAACTAATTAAAAGGGGTGTTACACAACCTGAATTATCTTTCACGTAAAACGTGTAGGATCCTTCTGTTAAATTTCCAAAAATATTTGAATTTACATAATTAGTACCATCTATGCTATAGGTGAATGGACCAGAACCTCCAATGGTTTCTACTCTCAAGGAGCCATTGGCTTGTCCACAAACGGGTTGGGTAATCACCACACCTGCCACAGCAGGACTGCCTGATGAAGTTAAATTGATGGTTTGATTTGATAAACAACCTTTTGAATCTTTGGCAGAAATAACATAAGTTCCTGCTATTAAATTTAAAAAAATGGTATTTGCTGAAAAAGCCCCTCCATTAATATTGTAATTGTATGGATTATTTCCTATCACGGAAATAGAACCGTTGTTTTGATTACAGGTTGGATTTAAATTATTTGTCTGAAATGTAAATGGCAGATTGTTTTCGACTACTATAGGACAACACAATTCTTGCGGACAAGTGTTTCCTAAAATCGGATTAATAGCAGTAAAGGAATAAGTTCCAGTACTAGTAATGGTGTACATCATGCCGGAGGCATTATTAATTGCCTGACCGTTTTTAAACCACTGATAATTAGTAAAACCAGAAGGTGCACTGACTAGAATTTCTATTTCTTGACCCGAACAATATCTGTAAGGAATTGATACACAAGAAAATGTTATATCATCCTCAGCGATACTAGAATTATTTGGATTACTATCAACATCTGTCTCCGTTAAGCTAAAAACCTCAGATTTTAGTGTTTGCACACCCTCCCCTGTTACAATACCCTTTAAAGTTATTGTATATTCTGAAAAACTAGCAGGAATATTTCCCAAATTCCAGTTCACTTGATTACCACTAATCGAAAAAGTACCTGTAGTGGTATTTATTCCAGAGTTTGAGAGTGTAAAATTAGATGGCAAAGAACTTTGAACCACCACGTTGGTAGCCGCTGTACCACCTTCATTGGTTAACTTTACCGTGTAAGTAACTGCACTTCCAACAGCAAGTTTTGATAAATTAGAAGTTGAGCTTATAGATAAATCTACATAATCTACTATTTTAGTTGATTTAGTTGCAAAAATGCTTTCAGCCTTAAAAAATAGTAGGAATATAACTAGGTAAATAGCTATTAACTTTGGAGTAGAAAATGATTTCATCCAAAAATGTGTTTAAATGTTAATTACAGAATTAAGTCCCTGTATTATTTAAAGGGTCTTTTTAAAAATCGAATTGACTTTTATTTCAATTATCAGAAATAATTCTTTGGGTGGCTGTGCCTTTGGCCGTAATGAAACGTGCTAGAAGTGTGTTACCATTATAAACCTTAGGAATTGTAAATTTTTGCTTCTCAATATTGGATTTACCCATTTTATGACGTGAAATTTCTTTGCCATTCAGGTCAGTGAGTATCATAAGAACATCTCCGTCTTTTTCACTAATTCCTTCTAGACTTACACTAAAATTATTGTCTCTCACTACATTTGGGTAAATAGAGGCTTGAAATTCAGCAGGAATTAAGGCAGGCTCTACTATTTTAGATTCTTGAAAAACCTGAACCTGAGAAAATCTCTCTTCGCCTGTAATATCTACGATGGTATTTCTAAAATCACCCCCTAACATTCCTTTGGCATTTGATTTTGGATCATTTTGGTTGTCAAATAACCTAACCATAGCAGCTGAAATACCCTTGGGAAGTGTAAAATAAAACAAAAGTGATTCATACTTTTCAACGAGATCAACCTTATCTCCTCCCGAAGAAATTCCGTGAAAAGAAACCTTGGGGTTCACCTCTGGAGCTATTACTACAGAATTATCCTCCCACGTTCCTCCATCTACATTTCTAACTTGAATTTTATCAACCAAAACGCTTGATGGAAGTACCACAGAAATTTGTGATGGTCCCCAAGTAAAACTTTTCTGAGAAAAATTGGGAATTGCAAAAACCTCATACCTTTCGAAGTTTGCGTCATATTTTATTAAAAGATTTAACTTTTTTTGAGCATTTGCTCCGAATGCTGTCAAAAATAAAATGGTAATAACAAATAGTATATTTTTCATATTTTTTTTTATTTTATTCGTGCTATTGAGACTGGTATACACACTGGATTACATACACAAACTTTTACACTTAATGGTGAAGACCAGTCTAAACATGGGCCAGTAACACCTGAAATATTAGAGCCTAAACTTAAACCATTGACAATCCCAGTATAACTTATTGAATATGCGTTGAATGTGTTGGTACCTGAATTACCTGTAAAGGTTGGCGAGTCTGAAAGTTTGACAATTGTTCCAGATTGGTTTATCAAAAGATATTTTGTAGTTGCCCCAGATGGAGGAGCCGTAGTGTTCAAAGTGAAACTTGAAGTTGTATAATCACATACTCCATTACTAATAAAAGGAGCACAAACTTTTACAGATAAAGCTTTTGACCAATCTCCACACGAAGAGTTAACTTGATTTATTAAATTACCAGTATTTAGATTAACCAATGTCCCATTATCTTCATAGCTATATGCCAAAACCATGTAGGTTTTGCTTCCAACCAAATTAGAAAAAGTAGGGGTATTTGATATTTGAACGATTTTACCATCTAATGCATCAGCCAATACATACCTGGTTTGCACACCCGCTGGTGCTAGTGTAGATACTACCGTGAAACTCGATGTATTGTAATCGCAATTGGTTAGGCTTACAGGACAACCATGCAAGTTTACCTGTGTTCCACTGGCTGTGCCAGGACATAAGTCTAAAGCATCACTTATCCCATCTCCGTCTGTGTCTGTACTTTGAGCTTTAAGGCTTGGCATTGCAAAAATCAACCCCAGTATTATTATAATCTTAATTTTATCTTTTAATTTATTTAGCATTATGGTAGTGTTTAGGTTTACCAAACTTAATTTTTTGACAATTCTGGTGCTGTCACATTGCACACATTACAAGTGGTTCCTGTATTGGCATAATTTGAAATGTAAACATCTTGTAGGTTAGCATTTGAAATGGAATTCCTAAAGTCTCCGCCATTCATTCCTGCTGCACTGGATTGAGGATCTGAGGAATTCACAAATAACCTTAGTCCATCTCTACAAATGCCATCAGCAAAAACAAAGGAGAAGATCAGTGTTTCTGTATTTGCAACCAAATTGATTGGCCCGCCGCTAGATTCAACACCGTGAAAGTCATTATTTGGTTGAACGCTTGGTGCATATACTTTTGAATTGTCAGCCCACGATCCAGCGGCAAAACTGGTTATTACCAAGTTGGCGTTAGGTGCTGCACTGGGTAATACCGGGGAAATCTGAGACGGTCCCCATGGAAAATTATTTTGGGTAAAACTTGGCTTAGCATACACTTCATATCTATTTAAGTTCAAATTCCATCTTAAAGTGAGCTGAATAGTACCTTGAGCGGAAGCCCAAAAAGAAGAAACCAATAAAGAAAGAATAATTACAAACTTTTTCATTTCAATTGTTTTTTTAATGTTTTAAATTTTAATAAAAGGGTGAGCCCGAAGGCTCAACCCTTGTTATTTTCCTGACTAATTAAGGAAGTTGTTCTATAAATAAATCGTAGTTATACAAAGCCCCTGTGTTTAATCCTGCATATTTCGTTATCACATTAAAGAAGATAAACGATGCATCGTTGTTTGGTCCTCTGTACTTCACTTTGGCATCCATGTTTATATCACCTCCCAAATACACTGGCGTTGCAAAATCAAAATTGTATTGCTGGGTTGTGTTGGTAACATAGTTTACAGCCTGGCTAAACACTGGTATTTGATCATTATCTACACCCACATACTTAACCTTATTGTCAGCATTTGAATTACCAGCCCATAGAGCCATTTTACCATTTACGTCCACTTGCTCAAATCCATCGTAGCCCGGTAGATTGTAGGTCTGTGCGGCAGTCATTGTGGTAAAATCAACTAAGGTTCCCGTTGCGGTCATCGCTACAGCACCTGCAGTCATTGCTCCTAAATGGTTTCTATGCTTCACGCTTACATAATAGCTTTCGCCTACTGCTCCAGTGAAGGTCAATGGCGAAATACCATCCGTAGATTCTACTACATCTCCATCCCTTTGAACCAAGGCCGACCTCGTTTTCAATACCGTAGCTGGATTGTTTTTGTCTCTTAACTCTACAAATACCCAATCCACAATGGCATCATTGCTACTGGCCGACAATACGCCTGCACTAATTGTTTCGCCACCACCGCCTACATGCGTAAATCTGGCGTTAGCTAATCCAGCGTAAGGCTCAAGGTTCGGTATTTGACTTGGTGATGCTGTTCTCAAATCGTCTCTCATAATGCCGTTCATTATTGGACCTCCTGAGGATGAAGTTGGTAATAATGCACCCTGTAACAATACCTTTAAAATTAATTTTGCCACAACATCTGTAACAGTTATAGTTACCACAGCTTCAGCACATTGGTCAGGATCAGGCGTAGTATTACACACTTTATACCTTTGTGTCACTATTCCTGATTCTCCAACTGCTGGCTTATAGGACATTATACCAGTTAATGGATCGAATATTACTGTACCTGTAGCAGTTCCACCTGGAAGTCCAATCAAAGTTGTATTTACACCAGGTAAGAAATTATCGTTTGATAAAACATTTACCGTACTTGTAGTTCCAGCAGGTGCAGTTAATAAATCATTCACTGCAATAGGTATTAATATAGTCTCCGTAGGATCATTTGTGGGATCAGTGTCCATGTCTGGCCCATCCACAGATTCGGCATTTAATATGGTCGTTCCAGTTGGGTCTGTACCCGTATCTGACACATCTGTTGCACTTCCACCAGTTGGTGTTGTACCACTTACATTTGCTGTGTTCAATACTTTTCCCATATTCAAATCGGATTGCGTGATTGTATGAACTGCTGTCAACGTTACACTCGCTGCTGGAGCAAGGCTTGCTATTGGATTTGTTCCAGTAATCGTTGCATTCGCATCAGATACTGTTACATTCGTTAGTGTAGTTGCTCCAGTGTTGGTTACAACCAAACTATATACAATAGTTGATCCTACAGCTTGACCAGTGATCGCCGTTTGATTTTTAACTAATTTTAAAGAAGAAATGCAATTGCTTACAAAAACGGTTACTTCTGTTGCTTTACTTTCACATCCATTTGTCTTACAAGTTGCAAAATAAATTTTGGTAGACGATGGATTTACAATGGTACCTGATATTGTGGTTAATGAAGCATCCGTATACCATGTCAATGTTCCAGTTGAACAAGTGGCTGTCAAGGTTGTATTTGTACCAGAACAAATACTGCTTGGACTTGCAGCCGCTGCAGTTGGTGCAATGGGTGTAGGTGTTACCGTTACAGTGACTGGAGAAGCAACACTTTTACATGCTCCAGTTACGCAAGCTGCATGATATGTTGTTGTTACCATTGGGCTTACTACATTACTTGTTAAGGCTGTGTCTGTTAATCCTGCATCCGTGTACCATGTCAATGTACCTGTAGAACAAGTGGCTGTCAAGGTTGTACTTGTACCAGAACAAATATTGCTTGGACTTGCAGCCACTGCAGTCGGTGCAGCGGGTGTATTTGTTACTGTTACAGTGACTAGAGAAGCAACACTTTTACATGTCCCTGTTACGCAAGCTGCATAATATGTTGTTGTTACCGTTGGGCTTACAACATTACTTGTTAATGCTGTGCCTGTTAATCCAGCATCCGTGTACCATGTCAATGTACCTGTAAAACAAGTGGCTGTCAAGGTTGTACTTGTACCAGAACAAATATTACTTGGACTTGCAGCCAGTTCAGTCGGTGTAGATGGTGTACTTGTTACTGTTACAGTGACTAGCGAAGCAACACTTTTACATGTCCCTGTTACGCAAGCTGCATAATATTTTGTTGTTACCGTTGGGCTTACAACATTACTTGTTAAAGCTGTGCCTGTTAATCCAGCATCAGTGTACCATGTCAATGTACCAGTAGAACAAGTGGCTGTTAAAGTACTGCTTGCACCTGCACATATAGTAGCTGGGCTTGCACTTACCGAAGTTGGTGTCAAACAAGCAATACATACCGGTGGCGTTACTATCACTGTTTGTGGTGTACAGATAGCAAAGGGTTTTGTTACTGTCAATGTTACTGGACCTGTCAGGTTTGACAAATTAGCTGGTGTTACAGTTGTATTTGCAACAGAAGTGGTGTAGTTGATATTGTATGTTCCATCGTTGTTACATACGGTACTATAACTGATACCTACACTTCCATCTGTACAACTTGGGGTTTCACATGAGGCTGGAGAGGTTACTGTTACAATTTGTCCACTACATGCTGCTGAAGTTGGTGTTAAAGTCAACACTGCATTGGTCCCTACTAGTATATTTATTACTGAATTACTTGATACTGTACCTGCAGCTAATGTTCCTCCTACTGTTGTTGTGCTTGTTATTGTACCATTTAACGCAGTGAAACTTACTGAATAAGTACCGTTACCTGTACATATTGCACTACCTACACTTAGGCTTGCCACCTGTGTACATTGTGGTGTTGCTGGACAAACTGGTGCAGTTACTACCAATGAGGTTGCCTCACCACAACTTGTCGTTGATGTTAAAGTTACATTGCCTGATGGAACTGTTAAGCTGTTTCCGCTTATTGGTAAATTAGATCCTGCTGTTCCAATTGCTGTAACAGTTGCATTGCTGCTAAATGTTACTGTATATCCTGTGCCTGTACCATTACATACGATGTTTTGTACACTCAATACTGGTTTTGGACATACTGGTGGCATTACATTTATATTTAATGTTGCCGTTGCACATGCTTGAGGTGTTCCATTATCACATGTAGTGTATGGTATTGCTACCGTACCCACAAAACCTGTAGCTGGAGTGAATATATACGAACCATCCGAATTCAATACCAAACTTCCTGCTCCTGGTACATTGGTTGTACCCGATGTTACGGTTTGTGTATTGCCTTGAGGGTCGCCGTCATTTGTTTTAACACTTCCGCTTACTGGTGTATCTTTTCTTGTTACAACATAATCATCCACCGCTACTGTAGTATTCGGTGCATTGGTTGGTAACACTGTGAATAT
>NZ_RJUD01000108.1 GCF_024343675.1 Lacihabitans sp. CS3-21 | reverse complement strand
CTAAATGCTTTTAATAAACTTAATGTTAAAAACTTCCTCAATGGTGATGCATTAAGATAGCCAGCTATTCCACAAAAAGATACAAAGGTTCAAATACTCAGTGTCACTCCATGCAAAACTCTTAATTCTCTGTGGTAAAAATAGTCCCTCAATAATTAAACATCAAGAATTTAAGTGCATCAAAAATCTGAATGTTCTTAATATCTTAATGCACTTCATGTTAAAAAAAATAGCCTCAAATGTTTAACATTAAGAGAATTAAGGGCATTCAGGAATCAAAATATCTAAATGCTTTTAATAAACTTAATGTTAAAAACTTCCTCAATGGTGATGCATTAAGATAGCCTGCTATTCCACAAAAGACACAAGGATTCAAATACTCAGTGCCCCTCCGTGCATAACTCTGAGCACTCTGTGGTAAAAATAGTTTCTCAATTTAAGGAATCTATATATCGCAATACATTTGATGTTAAAAAAACAAAGTAAAAAATCTATAATCTCTATGTGCCTATGTGTTTAAGAAAAAGGCTACAACCTAGCATCCACCAAAGACTTATCCAGCGTGCTTTTGACATCAAATAACACATGACTCTCAGCAGCAAAATCTGCGATATTAAGCGTTTCGAAAGCTTGGTGGTTGACGGCGTGGATAATCAAATCGTACTTTTGATTCAATACGGGTGTAAGACCAATACCATACTCATGTTGCACTTCTTCGTTGTCGGCCCAAGGATCGTAGAGGTCAGTTTTAATCCCGAAGTCTTTAAGCTCTTTATAGATGTCTATCACTTTGGTATTGCGGATATCTGGACAGTTTTCTTTGAAGGTAAAGCCCAAAATCAATGCTTTGGAATCCTTCACGTTGATGCCTTTGCTGATCATCAATTTCACCACTTTGTTGGCAACAAAAACACCCATGTTGTCATTGATACGCCTTCCAGAACCAATCAGAGCAGGATAATAACCCAGTTGCTCCGATTTGTAGAGCATATAGTAGGGATCAACTCCAATGCAATGCCCACCTACAAGGCCTGGCTGAAACTTGAGGAAATTCCATTTGGTACCCGCGGCTTTGAGCACCTCAGTCGTATCTAAATTCATTTTCTCGAAAATAAGGGCCAGCTCATTCACAAAAGAAATATTGACATCTCTTTGACAGTTTTCGATGAGTTTGGCCGCCTCCGCCACCTTGATAGAAGGGGCTTGATAAGTACCTGCTTCTATGATACTCCCATACAAATCATTGACAAATTCCCCGATTGCAGGTGTAGAGCCAGAAGTGATTTTTAGGATTTTGGTCAGCGTGTTTTTTTTATCCCCTGGATTGATTCTTTCAGGAGAATAACCACAGAAAAAATCTTGGTTAAATTTCAGTCCACTGTGTTTTTCTAAAACAGGTACGCAATCGTCTTCTGTGCAGCCAGGGTAAACCGTGCTTTCATAAATAACTACATCTCCTTTTTTAAGAACTTCCCCGATGGTCATTGAAACCGAAATTAATGGCTTTAAATCGGGTTTTTTATAGGCATCAATGGGCGTAGGAACCGTAACAATAAATACTGTTGAAAATGGAAGCAACTCAAAATTCTTGATATCGGAAGTAAAACTTAAAAGTTTGGCACTTTGGATTTCATCAGGAGTTTGCTCAAGTGTTTTATCTAGACCTTTGTTTAATTCCGCAATTCGTTGCTTGTTTATATCAAAACCAATCGTGGGATATTTTTTTCCAAATTCAACTGCTAGTGGTAGTCCAACATATCCCAAACCACATATCACAATTTGCAAATCCTCTTTAATAGACATTTCTAAGTATTGTTCTTATAATTTGTCCAAAATTAGTGAATTATCCCAACAAATTACCCAAAAGTATGAATAACCAAAAAGCTAAGCTGCTTATAAGGAGGGTGAGCCAATACCTTTTTCTTTCTTTTTTCTTTTCTTTTATGTCCAGCTGTTTCCATTTTTTAATGAAACCCTTTCTAAAAATCTTTAATAAGAAATAAATACCCGAACCCAATACGCCTTGGCCAAGCAATAACACCAAAATGGCCACCACACCATAACCAGAACAGGCCAAACTACAGGCCATGACTGCTATAAAATAAGTGAGTATCAAGCTCAACAAAAATAAAAGAAAATAGACCACTCGCTTGCCTGTGTCTTTGGTGGTTTCGGTTTGAATTTCAGCATTCACTTTTTGTTTTTCAAGTGCTTTTTGAATTAAAAAATGGGTGGTTGAGTCTATATTTTTGTGGTGCTCGGTAGCAGAAAGCTGGATATTTCTAGCTGGATTTTCTAAGCTGTTGAGGTGAGCTCCAAATGCTAAACTAAGGACAAAAGTGCTGAGAAAAACTAACACATTATATCGCAGCATCGGTCCAAATTTGTGTATTTTGTCCAAATTGTTGTACAAAAGACTAAATCGCTTTTGCAAAGTAATAATTATGGAAAAAATCAAAATACAAACTATAGTGAGTTCATCACTGGAGATAGATGGAAACCATCCCCTACCTATTTTTATGCCTAAGAAAATTTGGAGAAACTGAAAAAGAATAATTAAACCAACGCTTAAAACTATATTTTTGGAGGCCCACTTTGAGATTTTCAGGTTGAGTTCCATTTTGGTTTTGGATGATTAATGATGGAAAATAATATTCAACCAAATATAAGAAATATTTTGGGCTTTTATTCTTGTTTTTGAAGTAGCCTTAAATGTGGGAATCCAATTTTAAGAATTACTTTTGCACAAAACTAAATAAAATATACTATGCGTAAAGCAGAAATGATAACAGACAAGGGTACGATGTTGATCGAATTTTATGATACCGATGCCCCTATTGCAGTACAGAACTTTATAGATTTATCTAAAAAAGGATTCTACGATGGTTTGATTTTCCACAGAGTTATTCCAAACTTTATGGTACAAGGAGGCGATCCTGATGGTACAGGTGGCGGCGGCCCAGGATACTCCATTCCATGCGAATTGACAGGAGAATTGCAATACCACGACAAAGGCGTGTTATCGATGGCCCACAGAGGTAGAAACACGGGAGGTTCACAGTTCTTTATCTGTCACAACAGAACCAATACCCAGCATTTAGACAGAAACCATACTTGTTTTGGAAAAGTGGTGGAAGGTCTTGAGGTGGTAGATTTGATTCGTCAAGGAGATAAAATACAGAAGATTACGATTATTGAAGAAGTAGCGTGAATCGGCTCCGCTCAGCCACCGGGTTGAGCTTTGATTAGACACTGGGTTGAGCTACGTTAAGCTTGCTTTTCGGCTACGTTCACTGAGCGGAGTCGAAGTGAAAAGAGTATACTAAAGCGACAAAGCACTTCGGCTGCGTTCACTGAGCGGAGTCGAAGTGAAAAGCGTATTCTAAAGCGACAAAGCAATTCGGCTACGTTCACTGAGCGGAGCCGAAGTGAAAAGCGTATTCCAAAGCGACAAAGCACTTCGGCTAGGTTCACTGAGCGGAGTCGAAGTGAAAAGCGTATTCTAAAGCGACAAAGTACTTTGGCTCCGTTCACTGAGCGGAGCCGAAGTGAAGATTCAAAGCACAAATAAAAAACCAGCCCTAAATAATATAAGGCTGGTTTATTGGTTTTTAATTGTTGATTCTAAGCCAAAATATTTGAATTCTAATGCGTGGAGCATCTGTGGCTTCGGCTCCGCTCAGCCACCGGATCTGGTTCCTCTCGGCCACCGGATCTGGTTCCTCTCGGCCACCGGATATGGTTCCACTCAGCCACCGGATCTGGTTCCTCTCGGCCACCGGATATGGTTCCACTCAGCCACCGGATCTAGCTTCCCTCAGACACCGAATCTGGCTCCGCTTAGCCACTATCCATGTTCCAACATTAGACGATTTAAAATATATACTTGTTTTCAGCTAAAAGTGCATCTGCGACTCTTCTTCTTGCATCTCTTGTGTTCAATGGGTCTATTTTTGTAAAGCGTTTCAAGCCCATGAGCATTACTCTTAGCTCATCGCCTTCGGCAAAAGATTGAATGGCTTCACGGCCAGCTTGATTGCATTTCATCACGGCATCTTGTAAATACACCAAGGCCATATCTTTCTGAAGCGAAACCGCTTCCTCGCCTTTCATTCCAATGAGTTTTTCAACTCTCAATAAAGCCGATTCAGCAGCATAAACTTCTGTTATCATATCGGCCACATTCATCAATATTTCTTGCTCATGCGAAAGTTTCATCATAAATTTCTGAACTGCCGCCCCTGCAATCATCAATGCCGCTTTTTTCATGTTTTTGATTACTTTCTTCTCCGCAGCAAACATCACATCATCGTCATTTGAGCTAAAATCTGGAATAGAAAGAATTTCTTTGCCCACAGCTGTAGCTGGTCCTAACAAATCCAATTCGCCTTTCATGGCTCTTTTGAGGTACATGTCCAATATCAACATACGGTTGATTTCGTTGGTACCCTCAAATATCCTATTGATTCTAGAATCTCTGTAAGCTCTTTCCATTGGAGCATCTGCAGAATAACCCATGCCACCATAAACTTGCAATCCTTCGTCTGTCACATAGTCTAATACCTCAGACCCATGTACTTTAAGAATTGCACATTCTATGGCATATTGTTCTAAGGCTTTCAATTTTGCTTCAGCATCATTCATTCCACCTTCAATAAATGTAGCGATAAGGTCGTCAATATTTTGACCTGCTCTATAACTAGCCGACTCGCTCACCCAAATCTTAGTGGCCATTTGACCCAACTTATGTTTGATTGCTCCGAATCTACCTATAGAAATACCAAATTGCTTACGCTCGTTGGCGTAATTAATAGCGTGGTTTAAAACACCTTTAGAACCTCCTACTGCGGCAATACCCAATTTGATACGGCCGATGTTCAAGATATTTACCGCAATCTTAAATCCGTTTTCACGGTTAGAAAGCATATTTTCTATAGGCACCAAACAGTCATTAAAAAATACTTGGCGGGTGTCAGAACCTTTGATACCGAGTTTTTTCTCAGGCTCGTTCATCGTGATACCCCCAAAACCCTTCTCTACTATGAAGGCGGTTAGATTTTTATCTTCTCCGATTTTGGCAAAAACGATAAATATATCGGCAAAACCACCGTTGGTGATCCACATTTTTGTGCCATTGATTTTATAGTGTTTTCCATCAGCAGTAAGTTCTGCTTTTGATTTTCCACCGTTGGCATCTGAGCCAAAATCTGGCTCTGTCAAGCAGTAAGCTGCTTTCCAAACACCTGAGGCCAAATTTGGAAGATATTTTAGTTTTTGTTCCTCGTTTCCATAATATAAAATAGGCAAAGTACCGATACCAGTGTGGGCAGATTGAGCAACAGAAAAGGAATGACCTGCACCCAAAACCTCTGCTACTAGCATAGAAGTGTTGAAGTTCATACCAAAGCCACCGTATTCTTCAGGAACAGCTGTGCCTAAAAGACCCAATTCACCGGCTTTATCCATCAATGAAGATATAAGGTCAGGAGATTTGGCATAGTCTATTTCATCTAAAATAGGCCAGATTTCAGTTTTCAAAAAATCTCTACAAGTATCAGCAATCATTTGCTGCTCCTCGTTAAATTCTTCACGGATGAATATCTGATCAGCGGTAGAGTCTTTAATCAAAAACTCTCCTCCTTTTAGTGCTTCTTTTTCTGCTACGATTGACATGTCTGTAATGTTATTTAAAGGTCAAAAGAATAGTATGCAAGCATACTGTTTGCAAAGTAATAAAATAAAATATTGTTATGCAAGCATACTATTATTTTTTATTTAAAAATTTGATTTACTTTGGATGATTCTCACGGAGATTGGAACATAACTTAAACCAACAGTTGGCTGCCACGTATTATAATGGCAAGGATTGACAATGACCTTAGTTCCAATCCGTATAAATTGGGCCAATAAGAGGTATATAGTTTCAAAAAAAATATTACTGCTTTTTAAAAGATAAAACCTACTTTATGTACTTATCTAACATAATAGTGAAGCCCTCTTTGGTTTCGACTTTCAGATTAAATCCAATATTCTTAGCTCGCATCTTCATGTTGCTCAGCCCAGTACCTTCAGATTTCCCAGTTGACTTAAATGTGCCGTTGTCGCTAATTTTCAAGTGAAAATTGCTTTTTTCTTGCTTGAAATAAATTTCTACCTGTGTGGCGTTAGAATGTTTGCAAATGTTAGTAACAGCTTCTTTGAAAATCAAATAAATATTTTGACGTTTTTCAGGGTTAATAAAACGCTTGGAGTCATCTATTTCGGTTTTGAAAACATGATTTATCTGTTTAAGATGAAAGCTCTTCTCAGCAAACTCCCTCATTTTATCCACCAAATTTTCGTATTTGTCTTTTCTAGAATCTATGGCCCAAACGGTGTCTCGCATGCGTTCCATAGCATCTTGGCTCATCTGGCTAAGTTCCAAAAGATGGTCTTTCAGTTGATCCTTGGCATTGAAGGCCAACATCTGAGATTGCATGGCCAAGCCAGATAAAATAGAACCCACATCATCATGCAAATCAGAAGAAATTTTTGTTCGTATGATTTCTAAAGATTTTATTCGTTTTAGGCCCTGTTCCACTCTGATTTGAATGAGCCAATAAATCAAAGCTCCAATTATAAACAAATACAATAAATAAGCCCACCAAGTTTTCCAAATTGGAGGTTCGATTTTGAATTTATAAGAAACTGCCTCGCTCCAATTGCCTCCGCCATTGCTGGCTTTAACTTTGAAAATATAATCGCCATCGGGAAGGTTTCCATAAATGGCCTCAGAATGGCTAGACGGAACGCCCCAGGTTTTATCCAAGCCTTCCAACATATATTGATAACTCAGTTTGGAAGGCGTATTTACATTGATGCCTGCAAACTCTATACTTAGATAGTTATGATTGTGGGCCAATCTAAGTCCCAAGGGTAAGGAATTCCATTTTGATAATTCTTCAAAATCGAACTGACCAACAGTAAATCCATTCTTTAAAATGTAGGAAGTGTCTTTTTGCCAATTGATGATTTCATTAAAAAGCTTGATTTTGGTAATTTCTACTGTTGGTTTCTCGATTTCTAAGGATTCTTGGTACGGGTCAAAAATAGTCAATCTGTCCACCATAGGCAGCCAAATTTTACCCAAAGAATCTTCCAAAATATCAAACCTCCCTGCTCCAAAGCCCAAATAGCCTTGCTCCGAAGTGTAATTTCGAAAAATCGGCAATTTAGAAAGCGGTTTCTTGGAGGCTAATAGTTCTACAGATTCTGCCGTAAGTTTGCTTAAACCTTGTCGTGTATTAAACCAAATGTTGCCTTTTTTATCTTTTAATATACCAAAAGCTGTGTTGTTACTCAGTCCATCTTTTTCGGTAAAATTTATAAATGTTTTATTCTTTAGATTCAAGTAGGTGATGCCCTCAGCCAAGGTACTAAACCAAAAATTACCGTGTTTATCCTCAACGATACTTTCAACTACACCAAATTTAAAGCCTTCTTTTTCAGTAAAATTGGTCAGATATCTTTCACCAGTATCCAGCCGAGCAACGCCATTAAAAGTACAAAACCACATATTACCCCCACTATCTTGCCAAATCCGGACCACTTGACTATGTGGAAGACCTTGTTTGGGTGAGAAATGGATTCTCGAATTATCTCTTTTGTTTATTTTAATTACCTCCCCTTTCTCTCTAGAACTGTACCAAATATTGCCGCCACTATCCTCAAAAATACAGACCACATAAGAGCCACTTTCTCTAAAGTGAGTAAAAGTTTTTCTGTCTTTATTTAACCTAAACATATTGGAATAAACCGTCCCAAACCAAATATTATCATCTCTATCCTCTAAAATACTAATTATATTTTCATTGCTTAATCCCTCTTTTACAGTATAGTTTGTGATTCTTTTTTGACTGAAATCCATTTTTGAAACTCCTCCATCATAGGCACCCACCCAAATATTTTTTTGGTGGTCGGCAATTACTGAGCTAATTTGAAAACCTACCAAACCGTCCTTTTGGCTAAGGTTTTTTACCAATTTTGTGTACTTAATCAAGCCATTGTCTGTTCCGAACCAAAGGTTATTGTTTTTATCTGTGATACTTGCCCATGCTTGGGTATCAGGCAATCCTTGTGACTGAGAAATAGAGGAAATGGACATTCTGTCTTTGTCAATATGATAATAACCTCCGGGCTGCCCGCCAAACCAAACAGAATTGTTTTTATCAATAGCCATTTTACTTGCGTAGCCTAACAATTCTCCTGTATAGTGATGAAAATGGGTTCCGTCAAACCGACTAACTCCAGTCCACATAGACAACCAGAGATGCCCTTCCCTATCCATCTTGAGGTCATTAACTGTCACGTAAGTTAAACCTTCGTAATATCCATATTTAGAGAAGCTTTTTGTATCGTACTTAAAAAGGCCATGCTCTTGGGTGCCAAACCAGATATTACCCCTTTTGTCCACAACCATGCATAAAATATTGGATGATAAACCTTGTTTGAGACCAAAATGACTGAATGTTTTGCGTTCTTTATCTAACATACAAGCACCTCCACCTGAGGTACCTAACCAAATATTCCCATTTTTATCTTCAATGATAGATTCAATTACATTGCTACTAAGGCCTTCCTTGGTTGTATAGTTTGTAAAATATTTCCCATCAAATTTAGTAAGGCCATCTCTAAAACCCAGCCAAATATTGCCGGCGTGATCTTCAAGACCACAAAGAAAGAAATTGTCTACCAACCCTTCTTTTCGGCTGTAATTTTCGAAAGTATGACCATTGAACTTAGATATTCCATTGAAACTTCCCAACCAGATATTCCCTTTCTTGTCTTGAAATAAGTTGTGAACTTGACTTTCGATTAGACCCTCATTCATGCCATATATCAACAGATTAAATGGGTTGTAATCTAGGCTATGAGGTTCTTTGGCTAGATTGATTTTGGGTGCTCCAGCGAGTGTAGGTTTATGGACGGCTGGGCGGATCGTTGGTTTTAAAACTGAATCCTGTCCAATGATATAAACTGTGGGTTGTCCAGCTTTTACGGTTTTCCAGTTAATAGGTCTTGTAAGATTGGTCATTAGCGTTTCAGAAGGTTTACCAACTGGAACGTTTTCTGTTTTGCCTAAAGGAGTAATTTCAGGCATTGGCATGGTGTCCAAAGAAATCACACGGCCATTGGCAGGCATTATTTTTAAACCTGCAGTAGCATCGGTAGATTTTTGTTTTTGCGTACACGAAAAAAGTAGTTGGCCAAAGACAATTACTAAAAGCAATTTTGAATTTCTAAGTTTAAATATTTTCTTCAATTTTCAGCAAGTTGTTTTTAGGTAAATTTTAGCCAATATGTCCTTTCATATATTTTGTAATCGCCTCCGTTTTGTTGTTGACATGCAATACTTTATACATTTTTTTTATATGCGATCTCACGGTCTCTATGGATATAAATAAATCCTCTGAAATAGCCTGATAACTTTTACCATCAACCAGTTTCTGTAGAATCTCTTTTTGCCTATCTGACAAGATGGTAGCCTTACTTACCCTGCCACCCATCAGATGATTGATGATTTCACGGGCGATGGTGGGAGACATGTAAGAACCTCCTTTGACCACAATCCTGATGGCCTCCACTATTTCTGAAAGACTGGCTTTTTTGGAAACATACGAACATGCACCCGAACAAAGAGCTTTTAAAATGATGTCTTCTTCTTCATAATTTGAAAGAATGATAATATTCAACGAAGGCATTTTTTCTAATAAAATGGGAAGGGCATCTAAGCCAGAAATACCCGGTAAACCTATGTCTAACAATAATATATCGGTAGTTCGCTTTGGATTAGCCTCAAAATCTAACAGAAAAGATTCTACAGAGCTGTGTATCATAGAAAGCTCAAATTCCTCATGGAATCCGATAAACTTCGACACATTTTCTCTGATGACTTTATTGTCTTCTATTAAACTTATTCTGGTCTTTTCCATGGCTTTCTTTTATACAAAAATAGAAAGAATACAATTGAAAACCTATCACCCTGTCAGGTGATAATCAAGCAGTAAGAAAAATAAAATTCACCTTGTAGGGTGATTTTTTTAGATAATATTTATAAAGAATTTTGTTGGATAACAATGATGCTATGAAAACACCCAAAATACTAAAAAATCTGAGCCAAGAAAGTATATGTTACCTTGAGTCCTCTATAAACTATACCTTATTCTTTCTCAAAGATGGCCGAAGTATGGTTTCGGGCTACAATATTAAAGTTTATGAAGCTCTTTTTGAAGATATGGATTTCATTAAAGTTAATCGTTCGAAATTGATTAATGTGGCGTTTATTAAAAAAACACTTTGCGTGGACAACACCTACTCAGTAATCCTACAAAATGGAGACGAGATAAATATAGCACGGAGGAGGGTCAATAAGATAAGGGATTTGTATCCGATGATGTTTTAAGAAATTCAATTGTATAAAATTCATACTTTTTATTAACCCAAAAAATGAAAAAAATATTCCTTCTAATTGTTTTTATTGCCACAATTCAATCTACAGAAGCCAAGTATTACTTTGTTTCGAGCCAACTCAGCGGAAGCAAAGAAGTACCAGCCAACAACTCGGTAGGAACTGGCCAGATATTTGGTGTTTTAGACGATGTAACAGGTCAATTTTCTTATACGATAGTTTATAACGGACTCAGTTCTGCAGTAAATATTTCGCTCATACAGGAAGGAGCAGAGGGACGAACTGGTCCGGGTATATTCACAATAACACCAACGATAAACCCAATTACGGGTATTATTGTTCTTTCATCCCAAAACGTCTTAGATTTACTTGAAAACAAACTCTATTTATCGATAAAAACGGTCAACTTTCCAACAGGTGAAGTTCGCGGACAATTGGGCGGTGTGGAGATATTTGAAGAGGCCACGAAGATGGACTTTTTCAATTTGAAAAAATATGCATTCACTGATAAGGATTTTACAGGCGGATTACAACAAATTCCTTATGTAAGAAAAGGGCCAAACCCCAACAACCCTTTTGTATATGTGGCTAGTGCTGCCACTGGCATTTACAATGATGGTAATGCGATGTCAACCCTAGGAACAAATGATCAAATTTTAATCGAAATTAAGACACCCAATGTACGTATGTTTGCCGCCGATTGCTTTGTAAGTGATTTGACAGGTCAAGCGGTAGGTGGTGATGTTTTCGTTGCTGCCTTTACGAGTCAAGGCAGGTTTGTGCAGATGGTGGCCAACGAAACTAATCGATTTATTGGCCTCAAAACCTTTTCTGAAAACGAATACATTATTCAAGTGTTAATCACTAAAGCCAGTACTGGCAACTACGTAACATTAGATAATTTGGTATTGGCTGAAAGCTATGACCACAATCTGGCACTTGATTTTGACGGAATCAACGATAATGTATATCTACCCAATTCAATAGGCAATTTCAACTTCAACGACGAGTTCACGGTAGAGTTTTGGATGCAAGCTGGGGAACAACTTCATAATGAGCCCTACAGCGATATAGTGGATAAGTTCATCGCTAACCAACCTTATCCGTTTTTGATCCAATTGGGCAATACTACCAACCCTGGGGCCATTAAAATTTCGAGAAAAGACGGTAGTAATACCACAAGTTTTACATTTACCGAACAAAATATGAAAGACGGCCTTTGGCATCATATAGCCTTTGTAAGGGGAAGTGCCGAATTCAAAATTTATATAGACGGCTATTTTCGTGGAGGAATTTCAGACCTTAGCAACACCAGTACCCAAAATAATTCGTCGATCTTCTTAGGAGGAGGAGCACAAACCTATAATTTTTTTAAAGGAAAAATAGACGAATTTAGGGTGTGGGCTAAAGCCAAAACAGGTTCCGAAATATTAAATGAAATGTATTGTAAAAACCCTCAAAATACGAATTTACAAGCATTTTTGAGTTTTGACCAAGGAGAACCTGCAGGAAATAATACCAGTATAGGTATGGTTAAAAATAGTGCAAATGAAGCTTTGCCCGGCACTATTTCTAGTTTTGCAAAATCAGGAAGCACTTCAAATTTTGTAGTTGGACAAATAAGGTATATTGACGCCAGCATAACAGTAGAAAATCAAGATGGTAAAAAATGGGAAACTGCCTATCCAAATCTACCCGCTTTACTAAGCGAATATACCAGCACCTGCAACGACCTGGCCGAAGTATGGGTAGCCAATGGTGTATATAGGCCAGGCTCTTCTACATCAGATAGGGGCAATGCCTTTGAGATACCCGCTGGCATGAAGCTTTTTGGCGGCTTTGCAGGTGGTGAAACCAGTATTTTGGACCGTGATCCATCGAAAATACATACGGACAATTTGAGTGTACTGAGTGGTGATTCAAACAACGACGACAGCCCGATGAATTTCGGCATCAACAAAGCGGACAATAGCTATACGGTGGTAAAACTTCTAAATGACAGCAATGTACTTATCGATGGCTTTGAAATATCAGGTGGATACTATGATGTATCAGGGAATTCTGGCTTTGGGGCGGGTGGCATCACCGCCTTTTCTTCAAGTCCCACTTTTAAAAACCTAAGGATAGTGGGCAATTTTGGTCCAACGGGTGGCGTACTTACCAACAATGTCGATGCATTGTATGAAAACTGTACTTTAAGCGGCAATAAATCCACCTTTAAAATTAGTGCGTTGTGGATAAGGACAGATAATGCTATACATGTTTCCAAGTTTTATAATTGCATGTTTTCAGGAAATCATGCCTCTGGTTCCTCTTTTCCATCTACTATTTACAACAGGGCCGATGGTTTCTCCGCTGTATCAAATCCTGAATTTTACAATTGCAATATCGTAAACAACGTTGGGTTGGGCTTCGACGAAGATGGGTCAACCACAAATCCTGAATTCAGTAATTCAGTAATTTATGGTAATTCAGTAAGTGGAATAAGGCATGCCTCCAACAATGGTTCACCGACCCTTAAATATAGTTTAGTGCAAAACCTCAATCCTGCAGCTAATGGTAACTTGGATGGAACCACGGTAAATCCTAATTTTGAGAACCCCTTGGCTCATAACTCCGCTCCTACGGTGTTAGGTGACTACCGACTCAAATGGTGCTCAAAGCTAATAGATGCGGGCAACATTTACCCTCTTCCTGGCAAAGACCTCGGAAGTAACCCTCGTTTTTTTGGCCCAAATCCAGACATAGGAGCATTTGAATATTTGGGCAATGCACCAACAAACGATCCAACGATAGATTTTGGCACCAACACTTTGGATGTTCCATACGGTGTGGGTATGAGCTCTACGCACATTATTTCGGCAAATAAAATTTGGGCACCTGGCGGGACTATAATTTTTCGAGCTCCTAATTCTATTACGCTAAATCCCGGCTTCGAAGCCAAAGGACTGGGGCAGTTTTTTGAGGCTAAAATATTACCCAATGTGGGGTGTGTGAACAATTAAATTTTCTCTAAGATATAAAAGTAACAAACTTCAAAATAGCCATGACGAAGAATTTAGTTTTTGTTTTCATATTAACATTCTCAATAATAGCCAAAGGCCAGATAACTTCTTACACCTCGGCTACCATGCAGGATTTTTACGCTTTGGGTGGTTTTTCTTATACCGAACTTGACTTCCCAACGGCTGTAACCCTTTTACCGAATCCTTATGTAAGGTCTGGGCCTTCGCCTAATAATGACTTCACTTTTGTGGCGTCCTCACCTTTAGGGCTAGTGGGCAATTTCGGTAGATTAACAAGCAATGCCTCCGGTCAATCCATCACATTAGCATTTAAAGGTAGTAACGTAAGAAAAATGAGGGCTTTTGTTCGCCCTGAAGATGGAAATGGCATTCCTCAGGATGGCGTTTCCATAAATATTATAGCTGTATCAAATTTGGGTAATGTTAGCAATGTAAACTTAACTTATTCGGCAATAAACGCTTCTGTAGGATTTAAGGTAAATAACCCCAACGAATACTTAACTGCTGTAATTTTTGCTGCTCCTTCTAATATTGGTCGTTTCACTACATTAGACAATATCATGATTGGGGACGATACACCACAAAACGTAGCCCTCGATTTTGATGGCATTAATGACCACGTAGAAATTCCATCAACAGTAGGCAATTTTACTTCTGGACAAGATTTTACGGTAACTTGCTGGGTAAGAGTTTCATCAACTGAAAATCAGGCCAACTTAACTAATACTGATAATGATATATTGGAAAAATGGGATGGAACTAGTAACAGTTATCCGTTTGTTATTCGCTACCTCAACGAACACATTGATAATCAAAATGCTGGAAACGTTGGTAAAATAAAGGTTGCTCGGTATGACGGCACCAACAACCCAAGCATAACCTCGGGTATTTCTATCAAAGATGGCAAATGGCATCATATAGCATTTATTAGGAGGGCCGGGGTTCTTCAGCTGCGTGTCGACGGAGTTTCTGACGGCAGCATAAGCGATAATACCAATCAAACCCAAAATAATTCTTTGTTATACATTGGCAGTCGGGGAAATATAAATCATTTCAAAGGTGAAATAGATGAGGTCAGGATTTGGTCGGTCGGAAAAACAAACACCGAGAGTAACGAAGAAAGATTTTGTAAAACCCCTAATACAGCCAATCTGCAAGCTGCCTACAACTTTAGTGAAGGCGTGCCTCATGGCAATAATTCCATACTCATTACCAAGGTAAATAGCCTAGTAAATAATAATACGAACTCTGGCACTTTGAGCAATTTTGCTAATGTTGGAGATGTTTCCAATTTTGTAAATGGTCAAATTATATATGTAGATGCGTTTGGTTTAAGTCCAGGTCCAATTGGCTACACATGGCCAAGTGCCTTTAAGAATATCGCCGATGGTTTGGCCTTATTGCCCACTGCCTATACCTGTGATGACCTATTATTTGAAATGCATGTGGCCAGAGGAACCTACAAACCTCACCAAACTTCGACTACCCTATCGCATAATTTTCCAAAAGGATTAAAAGTATATGGTGGTTTTAGTTCTACAGAGAAGAGCATAAATTATAGAAATATGGCCTTGATTCATACCACAAATAGCAGTGTACTTTCGGGCGATTTAACTGACAACGATACGCCTTTCAATTTTGATGCAACTCGCAATACAAATTCTCAGATAGTAGTAAAGATTGACGCAAATAATGTAGTTCTTGATGGATTTACAATTAAAGGTGGTTCTGACCATGGATTGCGAATTCAAAACAGTAATGCCATTTTAAAAAATTTGAGAATAGTCGATAACGGTTCTCCACTATCCAACAATACTTTTGGAGCTATAGCAATAAATAACTCAACGCCTTTTATTCGTAATACTAAAATAAGCGGAAACGGCACTTCTGGAATCCAACTAGTCGATTCCAATGCTGAAATTACCAATAGCCTGATAAGCAACAATATGTTCGATGGAATTCTGCAAGCACAATTTACATTTAATCTAAGCAATCAATTGAGACTAGTAAATTGTACCATTGCAGCCAATGGTAATTACGGAATTAATAGCTCTACAGGTTTCGGGGGTTCAATAACTAACAACCTTAGCAATACGATTCTATTTTATAATAATAATTATATATTATCAAATGGAGCTGTAACCAATCTTATTTCAAATAGTTTGGTGCAAAGTGTTACTGGCGGTTTAAATAATTTAAATGGTACTATCGTGGTACCACATTTTAGAAACCCTGTGCTTTTTTCGGTAGTGACTGATGGAGGAGATTATCGCCTTAAATGGTGTAGCCTTGCCATCAATGCTGGCACCAACACAGGCATCAGCCCTTTAGATTTAGACCTTAAACGTAGAAATTTCGAAAACATAGCTGACATAGGAGCGTATGAGTTTTTGGGCAATATGCCTTCGCAAGTCAATAACAGCACTATCACAGGTACCATAGACTCCCCGACTTACACCGGAGGAGCGATACAGACCATAACTAGCGATGCCAAAATCCAAGCACCCGGAGGAGCCATAGATTTCAAAGCACCAAACAGTATTACCTTAAATCCAGGCTTCGAGGCAAGAGGAGTCGGGAACTATTTTCAGGCACAGATTGGTGCGAATGAAACTTGTGTGAATTAAGACTCCTTCTCCAACTTCTCCACAAACCTTGTAAACTCTTCCACAAACTTATTATAATATTCGCCAGTACCTGGGCCGCTAAAGCCTGTATGTATTTGGCGGACAACACCCTTTTTGTCAATAATGATGGTAGTAGGGAAACTGATGATTTTGTTCAACATCGGCAGTTTGTCTGAAGCGTCGGCTTTGTCGTTTTTGCCAGCTAAGAGTATGGGATAAGTAACGCCAAATCTTGTTTTAAGTCTTTGTATTTTAGGATTTACAAAAGCAGGCTCCAAGGATTTTTCGAAAGCTAGTCCAATTATTTCGACTGAAGGATTTTTCTTTTTGAAATCGGCCAAGAAACGGGTCTCATCCATACAGTTTGGACACCACGAGCCTAATATTTGGACTATGGTAACGCTGTTTTTGTATCGCTCATCTTTGATAGAAATCTTTTTACCAGTTTCGTCAGGAAAACTGAAGTCTATACTTGTGAAACCCGGTTTTAAGTAAGTCAGGCTGTTGGCATCTGGCAAAGCTGCTTGGTCATTTTTTATACCCGACCATTTTTCTGTTCCTTTCAAACTATAGCAAAATGTGCCTCCCGTTAGGCTATCTCCAATTATTTTAGCAGTGAACAAAAATGTATGATTTCCATCAAAACAAGTCAGTTTCAGACTATCACCTACCACGTTTCCATCCAGGTAGCGATAGTCTCCAGTTGTAGTGAGAAATGTACCTTTTACTTTATTATCTTTTTGTTCGAAAATACCCACTGCTTCATAGGTACTTTTTCCATCATCAAAAATTATTGAATATTTATTTGCCAAAGATGCGTTCGATTTGCCATTCTCAAATCTAAATTCTTGTCCAAACTTTGCCGTAAAAGCTCCTTCTCTGTTGTCTAAATTGGCCATTTTTTTACGAAATATCCCATTCATGGTTTCTCCTTCCACTTTTGCAATTATTTCAGCATCAAAGAGTTCCATCTTCAAATGCAAGGAGTCATTTTCAAAATATAAAGTATCAAATGCCAATTTTTCATCTGCATTTATAGCAAAGGCTCGGTTTTTTTCTACTTGAATATGAAATGGCAAAACGCCAGCAATAGTAGGCACTTCAGCTCGCCAAAGACCAGTTTTTAGCTCAGGTTTGCTTTTACAAGAGAATAACAGCGAGACACTCGCAAGTAGAATTAATAATTTTTTCATCAATGATTTTCTTTGGTTTACAAAGAAATGCAGAAAACTCGAAAAATGCTT
>NZ_RJUD01000107.1 GCF_024343675.1 Lacihabitans sp. CS3-21 | reverse complement strand
TCTAATATCGTTCCAGCTTTGTATGGATTTATTCCGCAGACCTATTGTGGTGATAAAGTGGCAGAGTTTGCAAGAGAAAAGGGTGCAACAAGCATTAAAGTGGGTGATGGGGATCCTTTAGATATTTGTGTGTTATCGTCGCATCATATACCTCATGGCGATATATTATTACAAGCTAAGCCAATTGGCGGATTTTGTTTTATTGACAAAGGTGAGGCCGACGATAAGATAATAGCAGTATTAACAGGCGACCAGATTTACGGCAACTTTAACGATATTTCTGAATTGCCTGGTGGTGTTATTGAAAAGCTAAAGCATTATTTTCTAACCTACAAAAATCTGCCAGGAGAACCTCAACATTGCGAAATAGCATATGAATATGGTAAACAAGGAGCTGGAGAAGTCATTAAAAAATCAATGGAAGATTACAGGGATTTGATTTTTAATCCACTAAAATAAAAAAAAGGAGCGAATGCTCCTTTTTTTATAGTATTTATCGTAAATATTATTTTTTGTATAAAACCTTTTTTACAGCGTCAATCGTCCTAGCCACGTTTGGCAAAGTAGCCTCAATTAGCGTAGGAGCGTAGTGTAAAGGAATATCCATGTTGTTAACTCTGATAACCGGAGCATCCAAATGGTCAAAAGCATATCGCTGCAAATGATAAGTTATTTCTGATGAAATAGCAGCCAATGGCCAAGCTTCTTCTACAACTACACATCTGTTGGTTTTCTTTACAGAATCTACAACTGTTTGATAATCAATAGGTCTTACTGTTCTAAGGTCTATCAATTCAACACTGATTCCATCTTTGGCAAGTTGCTCGATTGCTGGTAAAACCACTCTAGGAATCATTTTTCCAAACGATACAATCGTAACATCTTTTCCTTCCTGAATTATGTTGGCTTTCCCAATTGGCAATATATATTCGCCATCTGGAATCATTCCTTTGTCACCATACATTTGTTCAGACTCCATGAAAATAACGGGGTCATTGTCACGAATAGATGCTTTCAAAAGTCCTTTACATTCATATGGGCTAGATGGTACCACAACTTTAAGACCTGGCGTATTGGCAAACCAATTTTCGAAGTTTTGAGAGTGTTGAGCTCCTAATTGTCCAGCATTACCAGTTGGACCCCTAAACACGATTGGGCAAGAATATTGACCAGCAGACATGGCCATTATTTTGGCTGCACTGTTGATAATCTGATCTATAGCAACAAGTGAAAAGTTGAAAGTCATGAATTCAATAATCGGACGACAACCATTGATAGCAGCACCAACACCTATACCAGCAAAACCTAGTTCAGCAATTGGCGTGTCGATAACTCTTTTGGGTCCAAATTCATCCAACATTCCTTGACTGGCTTTGTAGGCTCCATTGTATTCAGCTACTTCTTCACCCATTAAGAATATTGTTTCATCACGACGCATTTCTTCTGACATCGCTTCCTTTACAGCATCTCTAAATTGAATTTCTCTCATTTTTGGCTTATAAATAATTTAATTTTGGGCAAAGACCCCAATTGCTTGACAAAAATAGTAAGCTATTGTCAATTTCCGAAATCTATTTGTAGAATTGCGTGATTTCATTTATTTATTTTTGTTCGGTGTAAGATTTTGGTGGTTAAAATAAACAATTTGATGTTTCCATAATAGAAATGATGAATTTGTAAATCCATTATAATTGTAAGGATTGCAATTTTTATGCGAGTGAGTATATGCAGACTGATGTGACCCTTTCAAGGTTTTTGTTTTGTTCTTTTTAATTCCGAAGGAATTTGATTTTTATAAAAAGAGAATTTTGATGTGAATGTACGACCCCTACAGGGTCGATTACTGACTATTCTGGTGGATTTTTATAAACATATGACCCCTTCGGGGTCGAATTCTTTACATTGGATTGTCTTATCATAAACATTTGACATTTTTTTCAAGGTCTTTTTTATATCACTTTGTCGATTCCCATTCCGAAGGAATTTAATTTTTATAAAAAGAGAATTTTGATGTTAATGTACGACCCCTACAGGGTCGAATACTGACTATTGTGATGGATTTCTATAAACATGTGACCCCTTCGGGGTCGAATACTGACTAATTTGTTGGATTTATATAAACATATGACTCCTTCGGGGTCGAATACTGACTATTCTGTTGGTTTTTTATAAGCATATGACCCCATCTGGGTCGATTTCTTTACATCGGATTGTCTTATCATAAACATTTGACATTTTTTTCAAGGTCTTTTTTATATCACT
>NZ_RJUD01000106.1 GCF_024343675.1 Lacihabitans sp. CS3-21 | reverse complement strand
GTTAAAAAATGCAATGTGATAATGAGGCAGTATGCTAATTAGCAAATTGTGATTCAATTATTCCACAAAGGTTCACCAAGGAGACACAAAGGTTCACAAAGAACGCTGGGAACCTCTGTCTAAAACTCTGTGCCCTCTGTGGTTAAAAAGGCAATGTGATAATGAGGCAGTGTGCTAATTAGCAAATTGTGATTCAATTATTCCACAAAGTTTCACCAAGGAGACACAAAGGTTCACTAAGACATACACTATGTTTAGACTTTTGAAACCCAATGTTTTTTTATAACAACCAAGCACTTTGTGAAACTTTGAGCATTTTTTGTGTGCCTTTGTGGAATAGCTTAAACAGTGACCCACTTCGAGATCTATCGATCGCAATTTCATTCAGATTATCATCTGAATTTCATTGTGCTCAGTGGCCGATTTACCAATAACCAATCAACCAGTAACTAATACACCAATAACAAATCAACCAATAACTAATACACTAATCCTCCCACTCCACATACCTCCGCCAATTGTGCTGCTCCTTAAAGCCCAACATTTCGCGGATTTTGCGGTTGGAGAATAAGGCCTCGGTTTCGTCAAGTTCTCGGCTGAGAGGTACATTCGGGAAAAACCTTTCGAGCAATTCCTTGTTGTTCAATACCGCACCATTGTGGTCGTTACCCGCATTAAAAACCTGATAACCCAAGCCGTCTTTCTTCAAGCAAAGATCCACTATCTGCCCCAAATCACGGGCATCGATATAACAGAACGCATTGCGGCGACGGACTTCAGGATTTCTGAAATAATGCGGAAACAGTTCGGCGTATTCATGCGGCTCTATCACATTGCCGATACGCAAGGCATATATATCAAAGCCCGAGCGTAGTTGAAAGCTCCGTGCCGTTTTTTCGTTCACTACCTTCGACAAACCATAACTGTCCATCGGGTCCACGTCATAATCTTCCTCCAATGGCAGCACTTTGGGGTCGGTGACGCCATCCGCAAAACAGATGCCGTAGGTGGTCTCCGACGAGGCAATGATGATCTTTTTGATGCCCAACTTTACAGCTGCCTCTATCACATTGTAGGTACCCACCGTATTTACCCTAAAAGTCTCGTTGTCGGGTTTGATGAGGATTCGCGGCACGGCCGCAAAATGCACCACGGCGTCAAATCGGGCTATGCCCTCGCCACCCTCCAGCTCGTGCAGGCCTGTGTAAGAGCTCATGGCATTAAACATCTGACCTGAATCGGTGATATCGGCTAGGAGGTTATGCACCCCTGGATGGTGCAGCGGCGTAAGATCCACATTCAGCACCTGATGGCCTTGCTCCAACAAATAAGGTATCACATGCCTTCCGGCCTTTCCTGAGCCTCCTGTAAATAGTATTCGCATTGTTTTTTTTATTATTAATTTCCTTTATACTTCAAATAATCCGTTTACGCTTAAACCACACATATATGACCGCCGCCACTACGGCCATCACCCCCAAAGTCATAAAATATCCCGACTGCCACTGAAGCTCGGGCATGTTTTCGAAGTTCATGCCGTAAATACCCACAATAAATGTCAAGGGCAAAAAGAAAGCCGAGAATATGGTCAGCAGTTTCATCACATCGTTGCTTTTTTGGGCACTGACCGACAGGTAGGTATTCATGAGGTTGACGGAGTCGTCGGCCACTTCGTCGTAGGTAAGGATAAGGCTCAGCAGGCGGTCTTTTATATCTTGCAGTGCCGACTTCGACGCAGGGCTTACCTCCATTTCGTTGATTACCCCCTGGGTTATTTGTAAGAGTTTCTTCGAAATTCGGGTTTGGGATTTCTGAAAATACAAATCCTCGAGAGAAATCTTGGCATCGTTTTTTAGGAAAATATGCTTCTCAAAATCATCCACTTGGTTGCTCAAATGGCTCGAAGGCTCCTCAAAGGTATCGATCATTTTGTGCATGATGGCTATCAAAAGCTCCTCAGAGGTGGTGCAGCTCACCTCTAAATTCTTGAGAAACGCAAACTCATTTCTATGGACGGTTATCAGTTTTTTGTCATTAAAAAAGAACGCCACTTTGTTGGACAGCTCGCTGATATTGGTGATTCTATCGTTGACATTGGCCGTAAATGCCCGCAATATCATAAAGTTATAGTCGCCGTGGGCTTCAAACTTCGGCAGGTGGCCTTGCTCAAGACTATCTCTGATTTGAAAATAATCCAGCTGGTACTCCTCCGCCAGTTTGTTGAGATTGTTGAGGTCAGGATGGCTAATGTCAATCCAAATAAAACTATCAAACTGCTTTCTTTTTATGACGCTATCTTTTGTATTCATTCCTTTCAATCCTTTAATAAATTTGAGTCCCATCAACTACCACCATTTGTCTTAAAAACACATACATTCTTAACAATTTATTTGCTGAGGCAAAACAGAACTTTTGTCGCTAAAACTAAAATACCAATACCCAGCTTAAGGTTTTACAAAGATATAAAAACTGAGCATGGTTCGACTAGACCAGATGTAGCAAATTGTTGCGAGTTTGTATTTTATATACAGCCAACATTTGAGTGTCTTTTGGTTATAAATTAAAATAATTGATTTTTAAGGTGGGGAGACTTTTGAGAGACAAATAATTTTCTTCAGCTAGAAGAACGCCCCTTCGTAGTTTGAAGACTAAGAAATGCGGAACAATCCATCTAATTATAAAACACAATGTCCAATCTCCAAAAAAAAATGCAGCAACAAAGCGACTTTGCTGCTGCATAAAAGGTATAAAAATAAATTTATTCGAAGAAATTATCTCGTCGCCAAGCCATCTGGATTACCATCTGGGTCACCAGATACTGTACCTTTTGTGTTTATTTTGCCCAAAAGCAAAATTCCACAAACGTGCGGAGTAGCCATAGAAGTACCGCTAATGGTATTGTACCCGTCACCCATCCAAGTGGATTTAATGCTCACACCTGGTGCACAAATATCTACCGGAGGATTTCCATAGTTAGAAAACGACGCAAAAACATCACTGATATTGTGAGCTGAAACGGTCACAATGTTTGGGCCATTTACACGAGCAGGTGAATGATTATTGGCGTTGTCGGTCTCGTTACCAGCAGCCAATGCAAACTTCACCGCAGATGAATTAGAAGCATTTAGCACTGCTTGGTCTAAAGCAGTAGAAACTCCACCGCCCAAACTCATATTGGCTGCATCTCCGGGTTGACCGTTGGCCGCTACCCAATCCACACCAGCAATTACACCCGCGTTTGAGCCGCTTCCTCTAGCACCCAAAACTTTTACAGGTACTACCTTGGCACCTGCCGCCACGCCTACTACACCAATGGTATTATTTAAAGCTGCCACCGTACCTGCCACGTGAGTCCCGTGTCCGTTGCCATCGTCAAAACCTACGTCCTTGCCAGTAGTGAAAGCTGAAAAACCACGTGTAGCGTCCACGTTTAGATCTGGGTGAGAAAGGTCAATGCCCGTGTCAATAATCCAAGCCGTTTTACCCACACCGCTGCCTGCACCGCCCACAGCAGTAATACCCCATGGAATCTCCTGAGCTGGCTGTGTAGTGCCACCACCTGGCTTACCTTTTTGAGAAATGCTCACTTCAGCGTCTTGTTCGATGTAATCCACCTCACCAGAAGCCAGGAGCTTCTGGGCTTGTGCTGGCGACAAAAATGCGGAGAAGCCAGTTAAGGCGGTACTGTAAACATGCTCAATAGCCGAAGCATTGGCACCGTTTGCAGTTAGCAAAGCCACCACTTTGGCCCTAACAGCCGCTGGCATACCTTTTGTTTCGGGTGTACCTTTTAGTACCACAATGTATTTACCCGGAATAAACTTGGTGCCAGTTGTAGCATTTTCTACCGTCATTACATTGGCTTGGTTGTTGATGAGGTCTGATTGGTTACACGAAATCGTGATGGCCACCAATGCAGCCGCAAGTAAGGTTTTTTTCATTTGAAGTTTTATAAGTTTAGTTAGAATTAAAAATGGTGATTAAAGGCCATTTGAAAGGGATATCCTACACTTGCTGATTTCCTGATTCTTATGAGCAAAAAACTTGTATAATTTTAGCAAAAAACATTCCAAAAAACAAAATAAGATGTGACTTATTTTCTTTTCTTCTCGCCAAATTCCGAAATCTATGAATCAATTGATAGCTAAAATAGGCTATAAAAGTCTTGTACCTTCTTTTCGCAAAAATTTACTCCAATCGCACCTCCTTCACTGCAATATCCGCCGCTGTTTGACTAAAAAGCTCCAACACCAAACCGTCAATTTAGGCTTCATGCTGGCTTAGTTCGTCATTGAAGTTTTGATTTTTGAGGTTGAGGACATGATCGTCTTTCGGTTATAGATTGAAAAAAATGATTTTATGAAGCGATGAAACTTTTAAGATACAGACTGTTTTCTTCATTTCGGTCTGAAGACCCATGTACGCGACTTATCAGTCTGAAGACTAAGCTAATCGGAGGTCCAATTGCAATCCTGCAAAATTTTTTTTTAGATTTTTTAAAATTTTGTAGTTTTGTTTTCTGACAATATCTAAAAAATATTTGTACAACCTTAGCCCTTTTTTATGAATATAAAACTAAAAATAGCCCTTGGACTTCTTATGGCCCAATGGACCGCCCAAGCCCAAAGCATCACCCTCGATGCTTCAGATACCAAAAACATTCTCAGCGTTCAAACCACCACCCAAGCCATCAAGCTGCCTGTGCTCAACGAATCCCAAAGAAACCTTATAGCCGGCCCTGTGATGGGCATGCAGGTTTATTGCAACAATTGTCTCGCTGGCGTAGGTCCTTATGCCTACAATGGCAGTGCCTGGGCACCGATGTTTGTGCCTGCTACCTCCGATTTACCCAGCTACACCGTAGGGCAACTGGCCCAAGGCGGCACCGTATTTTTTGTAGACGAAACCGGCCGCCACGGCTTAGCTGCTGCTACTTTAGACCAAACAGCCTCCACAAAGTGGTTCAATGTCAACTTCCATATTACAGGTGCCACCCGCGTGGGTATTTATGGCGGTATAGACAACACCTCCGACATCGTTCGAATTGAAGAAAATGGTTCTTACGCTGCCAAAATTGCACAATCGCACACCGGCGGGGGATTTGGCGATTGGTATTTACCTTCTTTAGAAGAACTCCGCCTGATGTACAACCAAAAAATCGTCATCGGCGGCTTTAACAATGCCAACTATTGGAGCTCTACCGAGATATCGGGTTCTCCTGCAAGCAACCCTTCCACTACAGCATATGCAAAAGACTTTAATGCGGGAGCTGAGGCACCCTTAAGTAAAGGATCTACGGCCAGAGTTAGAGCAATTAGAAAATTTTAAAATACCAAAACCATGAAAAAATATTTAGCAATTCTTCTTTTGTTTTCATTCAAAATGTATGGGCAAGCTACACGCACCTGGGTTTCTGGTGTGGGCGACGACGCCAATCCTTGTAGCCGAACCGCTCCATGTAAAACCTTCGCAGGGGCCATTTCTAAAACCACCGCTGGCGGAGAGGTTTCCACTTTAGACCCTGGTGGATACGGTACCGTGACCATTACCAAATCCATTACCCTCAGTGGCGACGGCACGCTGGCGAATATATTGGCAGGTAGTACCAATGGCGTGGTGATAAATGCAGGTGCAAACGATAAGGTCATTTTAAGGAATTTATCCATTGAAGGAGCTAAAACTGGGCTCTCAGGCATTCGTTTTTTAGCTGGAAGGGAATTGATCGTAGAAAACTGTACCATCAACAATTTTACGCTAAATGGCATAAATGTAGATATGGCCTCGGGAAATGCCACCATGTTGATTTCTAATACCTCGTTTTTAGATTATGAAAATGCTACCGCTACTTCAGTGGGCCTCAGACTGCTTCCTGCGGGTTCTACGGCAAACCTTAAGGTTTCGGTGGTAAACTCCAGACTGCACGCCATAGACTCAGCCATAGTGGCCGATGGCAATACTACTTTGTCGGTGATGAACTCGGTCATATCTTCAAACATAGCCGCTGTGGTGGGTCTGGGAAGTGCCAAAATGCTGCTGAACCACTCAGATATTACCAACAATGGCACCGCCCTGATCTCTACCGCCAGTTCAGAAATCAGCCTTTCAGGCTCTGCTATGACCCACAATGCCGTTGGAGCCTCGGCCAACAACATGATCATTTCGTTTGGCAACAACACCATCCGAAACAACACCACCTCCGCTCCATTAGGCGTGGTCCGGCTGGATTAGGTGGATTGGGAATTTAATGGATAAACTATTTTCGGTCTGAGGACCGATAGACGCGGCTTTTTTGTTTGAGGACTGAGAAGGGCGGGAACGAATAATATTTATTCTTATTCAAGTACTCGATCAAAAATCCCTTTTACACTAAAAGCTTTTTCATTAATTGAGTCAGGGTCTATTACGATATCTTGATAGGAAGAATCAAATGATTTTGGTTTAAGAATAATTTTTTCATGGAACCAACTTTCCTCGTTTATAGCTTTTTGACTATAATATTCCTTGAATGTATAACAAGAGCCATTATCAATATCTTGATGATCGTAATACTCAGCGATTACCATTAAACCATTCCTAGTGCCACCTTTATACCATTTAAATAAAGCTATTTGACCATCTTGAACTATTTTGTTCATAGAGTTCCCAATTATTTTACAAGCAAAATGGTCTTTTGTGATTTTTATACCTTCAGGAACTAAAATGAAATCTTCTTCGGGAATGTTGTCATTAAATTTAAATTCACCCGCAGCTACTTTTAAAGAATACAATGGCACACTATTTTCAAATGGAATTAATTTAACTTCTTCGTTGTCAGCACTATCAATTATAGGAGATTTTTTTTCATTAAATATATAAATGTGTTTTTTGAAATAGTTTCTAAGATTTTCATCAGTTACAAAGAAGTAGCAACCCAGAATACCTCGTAGCATAATAGTCTTGTAAATGTTAATTATATATTGCTTAAGTACATTTATATCAGTTATTGTGTTTTGACCATTTGTGTCATAATAATTTTTCTGTAATATTTCGATTTGGTTAGTAATTGGATTTAAAATAATTTCCGGGCCAAAAATCAAGCCGACATAATTTAAATCATAACCTTGAGTAGTGTGAATACAGCCAATCTGCTCTGCCTTTACATCTTTTAAAATATATTCAATATTGTCATGATTCCATTGGAATCTTAACCCGTCAATAACAATATCATATTTTGATTTATCATTTTTAGAAATCCATTGCCATCCATATCCTGCAACAAATCTTGATAACTGGTGTTTGGTATTTTTTAATCTAAGTTCTGAAACAAAATCTTTGAAATTATCAAAAAGCAAAACTTCGTAATTCTTATTACTGTATTTAAAATTATCATCAGAAATTTTTTGATCAAGAAGGTCATCCACAAATTTAACATATCCGTTTCCTCCTTTGGAACGAAACTGTGAGTAAAGTTGAACAGTTTTTGAGTTAGAACTCTGTTTAATTAAATTAAACTCCTCAGGATTTACATCAGAAGGCTTTATGCTTTGTTTAGGGTCATAGAAATAAAGTGCCTTTAATGATTGTAATTGTGTCCATTCTAATTCATTTGTCTCGTTCGGAATTAATCCTAATGCCTTTGCAGTATTATCAAATGAAGCATAATTTGTTAGATTTACCCTTTTTCTTAAACGATGAGCCTCGTCAACAAAAACAATATCATATTTAGCTTTTGAAAGATCGGAAGGACCAATAACCATTTTCTGATTTAATCCTTCAATATTATTAAAGACATTTTTTAATGTTTTCCTAAATGAGCTCATAGCAATTATTAAGCCCATTTTAGGAGAAGGATACTTCTGTCTTAATAACTTAACTTTATCAATAAATTCTAATTCATCTTCACCAAATTCTTTGTAATTAAAATCCTCATGCGAAGTTAGCATTAACTTGAATAAAAATATTGCGATAATTGTTTTGCCTGTTCCTGCTCCACCTTCCACGAAAATAGATTTTTTACTATCTGAAATTAATGCATCTATTATTAGCATTAAGTTTCTCTTCTGATCTGATGATAGTGTTTTGTAGGGTGAATACTTAAAAAGATCGCTATTAGAAATATACTCCAAACTGTGACTTGCAATACCTTTGCTTATCAATGAATTCCATATCTCACGAAATAAACTTGAATAGTATTCTTCTCTTTGGTAATATGAATGATTAACAAGGCCTAAATTCCCATTTAACAATTTAAATTTACCATCTGCATGTAAATATTTAATGAGGTTAGATTCAATATCCAGTGTCGCAGATTTGTTGAATTTTTTGCTAGAAATAAAGTGGGCTTCTTTTAATTGGTTTTTACTTTGTGATTGTAAATGAGAAAACATTCTGGAATAAGTGTCAGTCGTTTCACCAACATAGGCTTGTTTTACACCATCATTATTCAGTATGTAAACAATTGGCCAATTTTCAGCAACAAAATATTGTGATTGAATTGAGTTTAATCCAAAGTTATTAAACTCAATTTTATTTATTTCAAAATCTTGACTATAATTCATCATACTTTTTTGATGTTCCTTTGGCTTTGTCTACAGGATATTTTAAATCATTTTTTTTAATTTTTTCCAACACAATTTCCTTAACATCAAATTCATATTTCTCAGCTAGTAAAAAGGCAAATGAAAAAATATCAGCAAGCTCCTCTTTTACTTTTTCTGTATTTGCATCTTCTGCTTTTTTCCAAAGAAATAATTCTAAAAGTTCAGCTGATTCAATGCTTATGGCTAATGCTAAATCTTTCGGATTGTGAAATTGCTCCCAATCTCTTTCATTTCTGAATTTCAAAAGTGCTTGAATTATTTCTTCGTTTTCCTTCATTATTTGTTTGGGTAAATCATTATTAAAACCAAATTGTATTCATAATCTTTAGGTAGTAAGTATAGTATTTCTGGAATTCCAATATTCCAACTAAACTTTCACCAAGCCAAAACTAATAGCTATAATGTGTTTGAATAGTCATTAGACTGTGAGGTAATCTGAACTGTCTTATTGATGCCTTAATAGTTAACATTGCTTTTTACAAAAATAGGTCAAATGTATTGCTGTACAAGGTTTTGATTTTATAATTATTAGTAAGAATTCTAATTGATAAATTTGGCAGCCCAACTGATTAAACAACTTTTAAATCATAAACA
This sequence comes from Lacihabitans sp. CS3-21, assembly GCF_024343675.1. Taxonomy (GTDB): domain Bacteria; phylum Bacteroidota; class Bacteroidia; order Cytophagales; family Spirosomataceae; genus Leadbetterella. Next base: position 4,454 of record NZ_RJUD01000106.1, on the reverse strand, counting down.
AGTATAATATCCAAAAAAAATAAGTTAAATATTTTACGAATTGTTTCATTAAAATTAAAATTTAATCTTTAAGATTATTAAATGAATATCAATGAGGAAAAAATACATAGGGAAGAATAAAAGATTTTTCCCAACAAGGAATAAATTCTAAATAACTGAATTATATCTATAATTCCTCAGTAGTTTCTAATATTATAATTTTTAATTTAGAAGACTGAAAGATTTCCACCAAACCAATTTTTTCCATAAATTCGCCTACCGAAATAACACAACATAAATGGCAAGAAACAAGGCACTCAACTTGATAAGACTATTGGATTTGCTCTCGCTGGGCACCAAAACAAAGGCCCAACTGGCCGCTACCCTGCAGGTGGGCATTCCGCAAATCAACCGCTATTTTCAGGAGCTCGAAAGCTATCACCTTTGCATAGACGAAGACGAAAACAAACGGCAGTTCATCTTCGGTGCCGAGCAGGTTCGTAAAGGCCTTTTGCTTGAGGCTGAAAAGGCTTGGTTGTGTAGTTTGGTTGCTTTGCATGCTCCTGGGCATCCTTTTAGCCAGAGTATCCAACAGAAGCTCAGCCCCCGGCAGCTGCCCTTTCCCCTGCCCCACCAAATAAAAGACGCCAACTTGGGCAGCAATTATGAGGCCATAAACTTTGCCCTCCGCCACAATTTGCAGATAGAGCTTCATCATTACCACTCACCCACCAGCATCGAAACCAATCCCTGCCGTCTGGTAGAACCCATCGCCTACCTAGACCAACACCGCCAGCTGGAGGCCTACGACCCCGCCAAATCGGATGTGAGGATATTTAAGATAGACCGCATCGGGCGGGTGCAACTGTTGGAAACCACCTGCCAAAACCCAAAAAAGCACAAACGCTATACCGATGCCTTCGGTTTTAGTGGCGACAAACGGAAAATGGTAAAAATACGCCTGAGTCCGTTGGCCAAGGTATTGTTGTTGGAAGAGCATCCCATGGCAAGGCCTTATGTGTCAGATGAGCATAATGTCACCTACTTCCAAGGGCCTATCTGTCACCCTGCGGGTATTGGCCGCTTCATACTGGGTTTACCCGGGCATGTGAAGGTACTCTATGGACCCGAACTTTTGGCCCATCTCCGCTCTCAGGTGGTTTTATTGCGGTTCTGAGACGGATTTGTGCTATTTAACAATCCTAAAGTACTGACAAATAAGCCCTTACAAAACCTTTTTGGCAGCCTCAAAAAACCAAACAGGGGGTCGGAAAACTTTGACAGAGGGTCGGAAAACTTTTTCAGGGGGTCGGAAAACTTTGGCGGGAGGTCGGGAAACTTTGGCGGGGGGTCGGAAAACATTGGCGGGGGGTCGGAAAACTTTGGCAGGGGGTCGGAAAACTTTGGCGGGGGGTCAGAAAACTTTGGCGGGGGGTCGGAAAACTTTGGCGGGGGGTCGGAAAACTTTGGCAGAGGGTCAGAAAACTTTGGCGGGGGGTCGGGAAACTTTGGCGGGGGGTCGGGAAAGATAGTTGAAGGGTCTGGGAAATTTGCAGGAGGGGTATTTTATGCAACCGAAATCTTGGGCCATTTAGCGGGCCTGCATGGAGATAAAGTGTCAGAGCTAAGAAGAAATAAGTCCAGCCCAACCAGCTTGGATTTTTTAAAATATTTTAATTTTCAAATGGCCTAAGACCCCATTTAAAGAAAAATCCGTTTAAATCAGGTTTTTGATGCTTTTTTGGGGTGAATAAAGCTTCATGAAATCGTACCTTGAAGGACGAGGGCAGGGTGTAATTTTAGAATAATCAATAGCAAACCCAGCGAGGGAAGCAGCCACACCTACCATCAGCGTCCATACAACGGAAACCTGACCCATAGGCCAAGCCCAAGCGAGGTTTTTTAGAGACCCCAGTCGAGGGAGAAGAGGTTCTACACAAGCCCCACCCGCGACCCCGCCAAAGAAAAGGCGATGGAACAGCGTATTTTTTTTTAATTATAATCAATTATTTATCATGTCAAAAGCAAGAATCCAAATACCTAAAAATGTGCAAGAGGTATTGGAACTGGCGGAGATCATCAACGCCAAGCACACTACGGATGGGGAGACTTCTCCACTCAACACTTTAAAAGACCTCAACCTGCAAGGCATAGGCACCCGAGTGGCGGCCTGTCAAGTGCAACACCTCAAAGCAGAGGACCTGCGGAGACAGATGGAACTGGCCTACCGTGAGCGTGACGCCATGCTAAAGTCCATAGGCGAGACCATCAAAGCCACCCGCGACCTACTATTGGGCGTATACCGGACGCAACCCAAACGCCTGGGAGAATGGGGTTTTACGGTTTCGGATGGCCCGGCCAAGTCTCTCAAAAGCAGCATACCTAAAGAAGTAAACAGCTAAAGCTCTTTGCACACGCTTAAAAACCTTCATGCCTCAGTAGTAATGCTGGGGCTTTTTTTTTCTAGCTTTAAGGTCTCCTAGAAGCTTATCTATTACACAAAGGCTCACAAAGAATGCACAAAGTTTCACAAAGACAAATGTTTAATTATGCTTTAGTGCCTTTATGCCTTAGTGCCATTATGCCTTAGAGCTTTTTTAACCACAGAGGGCACAGAGTTTTAGACAGAGGTTCCCAGCGTTCTTTGTGAAACTTTGTGTCTACTTAGTGGAACTTTGTGGAATAAGTCATACGAAAGAGTTTTTTTACCACCGAGGACACTGAGTTAAGCACAGAGGTACACTGAGATTGATTCTTTGTGAAACTTTGTGGAATAATTGACCAGCAATTAGCACATTAACGAATTAACAAATTAACAAATTAACTATCTGCCTTTTTTAACCACAGAGGGCACAGAGTTTTGCACAGAGGTCCACTGCGTTCTTTGTGAAACTTTATGGTATAATTGACCAGCAATTAGCACATTAACGAATTAACAAATTAACTATCTGCCTTTTTTAACCACAGAGGGCACGGAGTTTTGAACAGAGGCTCACAGCGTTCTTTGTGAAACTTTGTGTCTCCTTAGTGAAACTTTGTGGAATAATTGAGTAACAATTTGCTAATTAGCACATTGCCACATTATCACATTGCCTTTTTTACCACAGAGGACACGGAGTTTTGCACAGAGGCCACAGCGTTCTTTGTGAACTTTTGTGTCTCCTTAGTGAAACTTTGTGGAATAATTGAGTAACAATTTGCTAATTAGCACATTGCCACATTATCACATTGCCTTTTTTACCACAGAGGACACGGAGTTTTGCACAGAGGCCACAGCGTTCTTTGTGAACTTTTGTGTCTCCTTAGTGAAACTTTGTGGAATAATTGAGTAACAATTTGCTAATTAGCACATTGCCACATTATCACATTGCCTTTTTTACCACAGAGGACACGGAGTTTTGCACAGAGGCCACAGCGTTCTTTGTGAACTTTTGTGTCTCCTTAGTGAAACTTTGTGGAATAATTGAGTAACAATTTGCTAATTAGCACATTGCCACATTATCACATTGCCTTTTTTACCACAGAGGACACGGAGTTTTGCACAGAGGCCACAGCGTTCTTTGTGAACTTTTGTGTCTCCTTAGTGAAACTTTGTGGAATAATTGAGTAACAATTTGCTAATTAGCACATTGCCACATTATCACATTGCCTTTTTTAACCACAGAGGACACGGAGTTTTGCACAGAGGCCACAGCGTTCTTTGTGAACTTTTGTGTCTCCTTAGTGAAACTTTGTGGAATAATTGAGTAACAATTTGCTAATTAGCACATTGCCACATTATCACATTGCCTTTTTTAACCACAGAGGACACGGAGTTTTGCACAGAGGCCACAGCGTTCTTTGTGAACTTTTGTGTCTCCTTAGTGAAACTTTGTGGAATAATTGAGTAACAATTTGCTAATTAGCACATTGCCACATTATCACATTGCCTTTTTTACCACAGAGGACACGGAGTTTTGCACAGAGGCCACAGCGTTCTTTGTGAACTTTTGTGTCTCCTTAGTGAAACTTTGTGGAATAATTGAGTAACAATTTGCTAATTAGCACATTGCCACATTATCACATTGCCTTTTTTACCACAGAGGACACGGAGTTTTGCACAGAGGCCACAGCGTTCTTTGTGAACTTTTGTGTCTCCTTAGTGAAACTTTGTGGAATAATTGAGTAACAATTTGCTAATTAGCACATTGCCACATTATCACATTGCCTTTTTTACCACAGAGGACACGGAGTTTTGCACAGAGGCCACAGCGTTCTTTGTGAACTTTTGTGTCTCCTTAGTGAAACTTTGTGGAATAATTGAGTAACAATTTGCTAATTAGCACATTGCCACATTATCACATTGCCTTTTTTACCACAGAGGACACGGAGTTTTGCACAGAGGCCACAGCGTTCTTTGTGAACTTTTGTGTCTCCTTAGTGAAACTTTGTGGAATAATTGAGTAACAATTTGCTAATTAGCACATTGCCACATT
>NZ_RJUD01000105.1 GCF_024343675.1 Lacihabitans sp. CS3-21 | reverse complement strand
TAGAGAACTTCCTAGAATTTGATGAGAATAATAGACAGTAATATTATAATTTACTCCGCCCTTGATGAATTCAGCTATCTAAGAGAATATTTGAAAGATTCACAAAACTATGTTTCTAAATTCTCTGAAATAGAAGTTTTAGGCTATCATGGACTAAAACCAAGTCAAAAACAATATTTCGAGAGTGTTTTTTATAGTTTAAATGTGATTCCTATTACGGACCCCATTGTTCGAAAAGCAATCGACCTAAGGCAGCAGAAAAAAATGACTGCTGGAGATTCATTAATTGGTGCAACTGCTTTGATTAGTAATTTTGAAGTCATTACTAGAAACTCCGCAGATTTTGATTGGATAGAAAACTTAAAGGTTCACAATCCTATTAAATAACATGTTCCTCGAAAACTACCGATTTGAAAAAGACGATTACTTTATCTGCACAGATAAAACTCTGCTGGATTTTGAGGTGATTCATGGCTACCTTAAACGCTCCTATTGGTCAGAGAACATTCCGCTCGGAATCGTCAAAAATGCGGCAAAACATTCGGTTACTTTTGGTATTTATACTTTTGAAAACGTGCAAGTGGGCTATTGCAGAGTGGTTACAGATCAATCTTCATTTGCATATTTGGCAGATGTTTTTGTATTGGAACAGCACCGTGGGTTGGGTTTGTCGAAGTTTCTGATGGAGTGCATTATGGGAATTCCAGAATTTAAAAACCTCAGAACTTGGCTATTGGCCACTAATGATGCACACGGACTTTATCGCCAGTTCGGATTCGATGCTCCCAAGTTTCCAGAAAAAATAATGCAGATTTCTAGGCCAGACTTGTATAAAAATATGGGTGAATAATTACCATCCCTAAAATGCAAACGGTTTTTAAATAAGTTACTCTGGGTGATTTTTTGATTGTGAAACTAAAAAATAAAATTAGTTTTGCATCCAATAAAGATAAGCCCTGAAAACCCATGAGAAAAATATGCCTTTTGGCCTTTTTATGTATTTCTATTTATCAAGTTTCTGCCCAGACCGATTCTACTCAAACTACTCAAGAAATAGCCGAAGATGAGGAAGAAGAGGGCGACGAAATGCCTTCGACCGAAGAACGTGAAGCTCTGCCTGAATGGTATTATTCGTTTGGTGCTGATGGTGTCTATAATTCGGGAAATGTAAATAGACAATTGCTGACCCTGAGAGCATCTTTGAATTTTGAAAAACCCACATCCATTTGGGGATTCAACACCTCACCAAAATATCAGTACGGTCGAAACAACAAAATTTTGCAGGAAAGAGAATTCTACGCAGATTTAAATAACACACTTTTTTATTCACAAGCAGATGTTTATGGACTTGTTTTTGGATCTTATGAAGAAAGTAACCTTCGGAAAATCAATTCTAGATTTATGCTTGGATTGGGTGTGGGATATAAAATAATTGGCAGTAAAAACCACCCAAATAGTCGTGTGAAACTGGGAATAAGCAATGCGTTTTTGAAAGAGAAAACTGATTTTTATACAAGAGAGGATAGAAACATTTGGCGAAACTCTACGAGAATAAAGTTGAAGGCAGAGCTGATAAAAGACAAGTTGTTTTTCAATAATGTCACATTTTTCCAACCTTCTATCACCAGTAACTATTTAAGATGGAATGCTTTCTCTCAAATTCAACTAAAAGTGGCTAAGCACATTTCGTTTACGGCTGCTTTGGAAAATAGCTTTGAAAATATAAATACCGAAGGTGTAAAAAACACACAGGTAAATGCGATTCTTGGATTTACCTACAGTCAGTCTAATTGATTTTTAGTAAATAAGAAAGACACGACCAAAATCTGATCGTGTCTTTTTAGTTTTATTCTTCTTCCTCTGTTTCTTCTGAGCTCTCTTCTTCGGCTTCCTCTTCTTCGTCAGATTCCTCCTCTTCCTCGTACTCTTCTTCTTCGTCTTCCTCTTCTTCTTCCTCCTCCTCTTCTTCCTCTTCGTATTCTTCTTCTTCGGCTTCCTCTTCTTCTTCAGCTTCCTCCTCCTCTTCTTCCTCTTCGTATTCTTCTTCTTCGGCTTCCTCTTCTTCTTCAGCTTCCTCCTCCTCTTCGTATTCTTCTTCTTCGGCTTCCTCTTCTTCTTCAGATTCCTCCTCCTCTTCGTATTCTTCTTCTTCGTCAGACTCCTCCTCCTCGTCAGATTCTTCCTCCTCTTCTTCGGACTCTTCCTCAGATTCTTCTTCCTCTTCTTCGTCGTACTCCTCTTCTTCTTCTTCTTCGGACTCTTCGTCAGATTCTTCTTCCTCTTCGTCGTACTCCTCTTCTTCTTCAGTTTCTTCTTCCTCTTCTTCAGAGTCTTCTTCTTCTTCCTCTTCTTCGTACTCTTCCTCTGAGTCTTCTTCCTCTTCGTCGTACTCCTCTTCCTCTAAGCCTTCAAACTGACTTTCGTATTCTTCTAGTATTTCGTCATATTCTCCTTCACTTTCGTATTCAAGTTCTTCAAATTCTTCCGGTATTTCTTCATCATACTCTTCCACTTCAATGCCATCCAATGGGTCAAATTTGCCGTAATCATCTGGTTTGTAATACACAAAATTTTCTCGATTATATCCTCTGCCGTTATCTACAACCGACTTTTTGTCTTCTACCCATGTGTCTTCTGACTCAGGTATGGGTGTTGATCGCCCAAAAATCCAACAGTCACCCATGTTGAACTTCGGATTAATTAGGTATTCATAGGGCATGTAACAATAACCGCCATCTCCCCATTTGTCACCCCAAGAGTTCCTTACAATAAACAGTTTGTCTACTTCAGAATAACCCACGCAAAGCATGGCATGCAAACCATGAGCACTTCTTGACGCCTCGGTTGGAGATGGCATAGGCACAACACCTTTGTTTTTGTTGCAGGTATCAAAAGAAGGGAAAAGGGCTATTCCAAACACAATCGGATAGCCTTCTGCCAAGCATCTCTTCCAATCGTCTAATCTTACTGGTACAAACTTGGTCTTTTCTATCTTAAAGTTGGCAGCTGCCACAAAAGATTTTTCATGTGGTTTGGTGTTAACTTTTGTTTGATCATAAGGCCAAGTTTCTTCTCTACAAGCACCAATTTTCATCAGACTGTCTACTGCGTACTGAATATGACTACCTGAGTCTTTAATTTCTTTGCCACTTCTTAGTCGGGCATTGTAGTAAATAAATAGTCGGCTTACGTCAAAAGCTTTTTTAGCCAAATATTTTTTAGCCAAGTACTCGTAAGCACCTGCTACTGCATTGGCGGTGCAGCTACTGAGTCTTTTTTGGTCTTCTACTTGCGTCATGTGTGGCCGTAAATCTACCTTTGGGGGTAGTTTTTGACCTTTTATGGTTGATGATGCTTTGTATTTTTGAGCACCTGAACTTGGGGTCATGTATGAATACCCCGAAATCTCACGGTCGTCGCCACCTTGATTTTTGAAACTTAATTCCATGGTTGATTTTATCAGTGGTTTACCACCATTTTTTAGTTAGAGATAAATAAAATTGTGGGAGCTTAATTGCGGTTCGTAAAGCTATGCAAATGAATTGCATTATGGATATCAAAGACTGCTACTTTTTTATTTTTTCGGGTGAAACCCATTCGTCCCATTCACTTCCATAGCCTTCATATCTGATATAATGTAAGCAGGAGAATTTTTTAAAAACTCGGGCTTTCATCCATTTTGCGTCATAAGTTGAATATACTCTTACTGTTGCACCAATAGGAAAGTCTGATTTACAAACAAAAGGCTTTGCCCTTTTTGCAGCCACCCATTCTATTTCATTGTTGGTATAGCTATAAAACCTGACATTTAGGCCTTTTGCGGGGTCTGTGGCGGTTACGAATCCCAGATAATCCTCTCCGTCGTAATCAACCCATATGTGTTCGCCAATTTTTTTGTCTTTTCTTTTCGAAAGTCCACTGCTAATCACCAGATTTTTCAAGTTTTGAGGAACATAGTAGGCTGCCTTTTGTCCTTCCACTATCGCCATTTCTTGGTCAATATATTGGGCAAGTTCTATTAATGATATATTACCACTGTTGTCGATGTCCACAAAGTTTTTTCCTTGTAAGCCATACAAAAGAGCGTTTGAAAAAGTCCAGTTACCCGTTGAAAGATCTTTCGGAACAACAGAGTTCAAGGCCACGAAGTTTTTGGTTTTGTATTTTTGTGCTTCATCTGCCAAGCCACCTGAGTTACAGCAGTCAGCCGTAAAAAAGGCTGTTTTTCCAGCAAAATTCTCATCTACTGCTTTCACGATTTCGTTGGCTGTCCAGTCGCCGCCTGAGTAATTGGCAAAGCAGACCTTTCCTTTGTCATTGTGATAGCCATGGCCGCAATAATAAAAAAACAACTGGTCCTCTTTTTTGGCTTTTTTAAGGAAATTTGCAAAGGTCTTTTTGACTTCGGATGTGGTTGCTTCTTTGTCTTTTAAGTAAACAATATGGTCTGCGGCAATGCCACTGTCTTGTAGAAATTTCAAGATTTTGGCATCTACTCTACCTCTTTTGTCAAAGGAAGCAAATTCGTTTTTATCGGCCCATTCCAACACACCTACCATAAAAACCCAAGTGTTTTTGTCAAAATTGGTCTTAGTTTGGGCGTTTATTTTTAAAGAAGAAAGAAAACACAGCGTCAGAAAGAGTAGTTTTTTGAAGTAACCTTTTAAGGTTTGAGCGTTAAATTTCAATGGCGTTTTTATTTTACTGGTTTGGCTATTCAATTTGTTTCAGGGCTATTTTTGTGCCAAAAGTATATCAAACTTTAATATTTATTTCTTTACAAAATGTTAATGACGGTTTTGGATTTTGGGCTTGACAATTTCTATTAAATTATCTCAATATTTTTTTAAGTTCGGTATGGTATTTTTCAAATTCAGCCAGGTTTTTATGTTTGCCATTCTCTATTGTAATTAGGTCACATTCAGTCATATGTGATAGTTTTTTGCCAGAAGAATATGGCACTACGGCGTCTGCCGTGCCATGGAAAATAACAATGGGCATATTTACGTCATTAATCCATTCGTTGGTAGGAAATTTATAGGTCAGTATTTTTTCAAACGGAATGAAAGGCAACCATGATTTACCTACGTCGGCCATATTGTAGTAGGGTGTCTCCAAAATCAATGCATCTGCTTTTCTGTTTTTGGCCACAAATGTTGCTATTCCTGTCCCAAGTGATCTACCGTAAATGATAACTTTTTTGTCTAGATATTCTTTTACTATTTTATCAAAAAGAAATACTGCATCCTTCAATGTTTCTCTTTCTGTGAATTTTCCTGAACTCTTGCCAAATCCACGATAATCATAAAAAAAAACATCATAGCCTAGCTGAGTAAAGTCTTTTGCATGCCTTCCCCATCTTTGCAAATTATCCGCATTACCATGGTTATAAAAGACCAAGCCTTTTGAGTTTTTTACTCTAAATAATAGACCATTGATTTCAGTATTGGTTTCTGATGAAAAATTAATTTCCTCGAAGGATTCATCAAATCTATAATTATATGACTTCGGTAGTTTTACCGGATGCAAAATGAGAATATCCTGAAAAAATAATACTATTATGCCTAGAAGAGAGCATGTAATTATCAGAAATTTGAAGAATTTCAACATTTTTGAGTTTAGGTTTATTAAAACCAATTTTTGCACTAATTTAGGGATTATTTTAAAATCAACCTTAATGAAATTAATTGCCTCCATTGACCAAGGCACTACCAGTACACGATGCATTTTTTTTGACAAAAAAGGAGAAATCGTATCGGTAGCCCAAAAAGAACACGAACAGATTTACCCGCAACCTGGCTGGGTAGAACACAACCCGGAAGAAATCTGGAAAAATACGCAAGAAGTGATAGCCCAAGCTCGTATAAAAAAGGGAATCAAAATAGAAAACATCGTTGCCTGCGGTATTACCAATCAAAGAGAAACGGCTGTTGTTTGGAATCAACGCACGGGTAAAGCTTATTATAATGCCTTGGTTTGGCAGGATACCCGCGTGGGTAAAACGGTAGAAAAACTTGAAAAGGAAATTGGAAGCGACTGGATAAGGGCAAAAACTGGTTTACCTTTGGCTACTTATTTCAGTGGACTAAAAATTCAGTGGTTACTCGAAAACGTGGATGGACTACGTGAAGATGCTGAAAAAGGAGAGGCCATTTTCGGGAACATGGATACTTTTTTGGTGTGGAATTTGACGGGCGGTATAAAAGGTGGAATCCATATCACCGATGTAACCAACGCTTCCAGAACTCAGTTGATGAATCTCGAAACCCAAACTTGGGACGACGAAATTCTTCAGAAATTGAACATTCCCAAGGCCATGTTGCCAGAAATAAAACCTAGCAGTATGAAGTATGGCGACATCACTGCCGAGCCATTGGCTGGTGTCCCGATTGCAGGAATTTTGGGCGATCAACAAGCGGCCTTGGTTGGACAAACTTGTTTCAAGCCCGGCGAGGCTAAAAATACGTATGGAACGGGTTGTTTTATGTTACTCAATACAGGTGAAAAAGCCATTCCATCTAAGTATGGCCTATTGACTACCGTTGCTTATCAATTTGAAAATCAACCTGTTCATTTTGCTTTAGAAGGTTCTGTGGCCATAACGGGAGCTTTGGTGCAATGGGTGAGAGATAATCTAGGCTTGATAAAAGAAAGTAGCGAAATTCAGACATTGGCGGAGGCTGTGGATGATAACGGAGGAGCCTATTTTGTACCTGCCTTTTCGGGATTATATGCTCCATATTGGGAAAATACCGCCCGTGGCGTGGTGGCAGGTTTAACAAGATATGTAAACAAAAATCACATAGCGAGAGCAGTTTTGGAAGCCACTGCTTATCAAACGCTCGATGTCTTAGAAGCCATGGAAAAAGACGCCGGTATAGAAATAACCTCGCTCAGAGTGGATGGCGGTATGACTGTAAATGAGCTTTTGATGCAGTTTCAGTCAGACATGCTCAAAGTACCTGTCATCAGGCCAATGATGATAGAAACTACAGCACTCGGTGCAGCCTATGCGGCTGGTTTGGCAGTGGGTTATTGGGAAAATTTTGATGACTTGATTGCCAACTGGGGTGTAGATAAAACCTGGACGCCAAAGATGGACGATACATTGAGAGACAAGAATTTTAAAGGTTGGAAAAAAGCCATTGAACGTTCATTAAACTGGGAAGATTGAAATGCAAAATAAGATAAAACAAAAATGGGCCAATGGTGACCCCGTTACCAATGCTTGGATAAGTACGCCCAGTTCATGGTCGGCTGAAATAATGGCCAGTGTGGGTTTTGATGTGATGACGATTGACGCTCAGCATGGTTTAGCTCCTGACTTGACCACCATGTTGCCGATGCTACAAGCCATCGAAGGTAGTGGAACTGTGCCATTCGTGCGATTGCCCGACAACAATGCCGCCTACATTATGCGAATGCTAGACGCTGGTGTGGTTGGGTTGATATGCCCGATGCTCGATACTGCAGAAGAAACTGCCGCATTTGTAAGAGCAGCCAAATATTACCCAAAAGGAAACAGAAGTCTCGGGCCTACCCGCTCAAACGTAGTTTATGGAGAAGATTATGCCAGCTATGCCAACGATTTTACTATAACACTGGCGATGATAGAAACTCCTGATGCTCTTAAAAACATCAGAGAAATGGCCAAAGTGCCTAATTTGGACGGGTTTTATGTAGGGCCATGGGATTTGAGTATGTCGTTAGGGTATGAAAAACTGGCCGATTTTCAGGACCCAAGTTTTTTAAATATACTAAAAGAAATATTGGCAGTTGCCACTGAGCATAATCTTGTGGCCGGTATTCATGCCGCTACACCTCAAAACGCACGTCTCTTTGCCGATTTGGGATATAAATTTGTGACGATGATCAACGATTCTTCTGCTTTAAAAGCGATTGCCAAAACAACCCTTGCAGAGTTTGAAGGTTCAGGAGAAAAGGGGAAATTGGGCAGTTACTGAGTTCTTACTTTTGAAAAAATCATTATTCTGGCTAATGTAATCCCTGAATTCATATGAATTTGCGGATTATATTCGCCAAATTTAGTATTTCTTCTTAAAATTACCCTTGCTTTGTGGTTTTTTAGCGTTGCTCTTTGGTTTAGTTTTTGGAGCTTTTTCCTTGGCTTTCTCTTTGGCTTTTGCTTGAGCTTCTCTGAGTTTTATAAACTTTTGATTCTTTTCTGATTTTTCGTGGAACGCTCCCCTGAAATCTGGGTCTTCTTTTTTGCGTTGCTCATCCATTTCACGGAGCATAGCTTGACTTTCTTCAAACTCCGTTTCTTCTATTCGTACTTGTGATGGAAGCTCTAAAATGGGCACTGTGGTACGAATAATCTTCTGAATTTTGTTCAAATGATATTCTTCTGAAGGCAACAAAAAAGTGATGGCTTCGCCTTCTAATTTTGCTCGGCCTGTGCGGCCAATTCTGTGTACGTAGTCTTCATAAATAAGCGGCACATCAAAGTTTATCACATGGCTCACTGCATTTACATCAATGCCTCTTGCCGCCACGTCGGTAGATACCAAAACTTTGATTTTGCCTCCACGGAAGTCTTCCACGGCATTTATTCGAGTATTTTGGCCTTTGTTGGCGTGAATTACCCTTACACTATTGGCACCTAAAACCTTTCTTTCCAAAAACTTAAAGACGTTGTCGGCCACGGTTTTGGTTCTGCAAAAAACCATCGCTCGGGTTATCACGTCAGAGTCAAGCAAATAGCCCAAAAGATTTATTTTTGTTTTAAAATTGGGTACATGGTAAACGGTCTGCGTAATCGTGCTAGCTGCTGTGGCGGATGGCGTAATTTCAATTTTTAAGGGATCTTCAAGAAACTCTTCTGAAAGCTTTTCTACCCTTGGCTGAAATGTGGCCGAAAACAAAAGGTTTTTCCTTTTGCGTGGTATAACCTCCAATATTCGACGAATCTGTGGCATAAAACCCATGTCCATCATTTTGTCGGCTTCGTCGAGTACCAAATATTGAAGACTTCTGGTATTTATTTCCCCCAAAAGATACAAATCCATGAATCTTCCAGGTGTGGCTACTATGATATCTATCCCTTTTTTGAGTGTTTCTATTTGAGTTTTTGGTCCTAAACCACCAAAAAGAGCTACATGTCGTATATCGGTATACTTTGCGAGTTCAACGATTGAAGCATCAATTTGCATCACCAACTCACGCGTAGGGGCGAATATCATACAGCGGGCATCTTTGCCTTGTGCATATTTGATTTTCATCAAAATTGGCAAAAGGTAAGCCGCAGTTTTGCCTGTACCCGTTTGTGCAATTCCCAACACGTCGTGGCCTGCTAATATCAAAGGAATAGCCTTGTCTTGAATCTCACTGGGCTCAGTATAACCCAAATCGTCCACAGCTATAAGCAGCTGTTTATTGAGGTCAAATTTCTTGAAGGTGTTTTCCATAATATACAATTTGGGTGCAAAGATACCAATAAAATAGCGAATCGACTTAGATTTTACTCAAACCAACAGCCAGTTTCAGAGAAGTCATCAATAAAAGATTCTTAAAAATTTCTACTTTTGCCAAAATCAAACAATAAGATTTGCCAAACCTTCGCAAAATAATACACATCGACATGGACGCATTTTTTGCATCTGTGGAGCAGCGTGATAACCCTGAGTTACGAGGAAAACCCGTAGCTGTGGGTGGCAGTGCCGAACGTGGCGTAGTGGCAGCAGCCAGTTATGAAGCCAGAAAATTTGGTGTAAAATCGGCTTTGCCTTCCAAAACGGCCAAGCGTCTGTGCCCGTCCTTGATTTTTGTAAAACCCAGATTTGATGCATATAAACAAGTTTCCATGCAAATCAGGGAGATTTTTGCTGAATATACGGATCTTATAGAGCCACTTTCGCTAGACGAGGCATATTTGGATGTTACCGAAAACAAAAAAGGTATAGAAACCGCCACCCAAATAGCGACCGAAATTCGGCAGAAGATTTTTGAAAAAACACAATTGACGGCTTCGGCTGGTATTTCATTTAATAAATTTTTAGCCAAAACGGCTTCCGATATCAACAAACCCAACGGCCAATGTGTGATAAAACCCAGCCAGGCGGAGGCATTTGTGGAGACTTTGCCCATTCATAGATTTTATGGAATAGGACGAGTAACCGCCGAAAAAATGAAAGCGATGGGTATAAATTCAGGCAAAGAACTAAAGGAACAATCTCAAGAGTTTTTGGTGAAAAATTTCGGAAAAGTAGGTAAATATTATTTCGAAATTGCCCGTGGACAGGATCATAGAGAAGTAGTAGCCGAACGAGAAACCAAGTCGGTAAGCGTAGAAAATACGTTCACAACAGATTTAGAATTGGTTTCTGAAATTTATGGACATTTATACCAACTCACCGACTCGCTTTTGGTCAGAACCCAAAAACACCATCTGGTGGGTAAAACACTGACTATAAAAATAAAATATGCTGATTTTGAGTCAATTACAAGAAGTAAGACACTTGAAAATGGGTATTTTCAGAAAGAAGAAATAAACAAAACCATTGATTATTTGATAGAAAATCTACTGCCGTTTCCGAAGGGAATTAGACTTTTGGGACTAAGTGTTTCTAATTTTTTAGAAGAGGAAACTGGAAATGGAAAGCAACTGAAACTTGAACTATAAGCCAGATTTTTTTGATAAATAAGTAGAATTTTGTAAATCGATAAACATTATTAACCTCTAAATATTAAAACCTATGGAAATTGTAAACTGGTGGGCTGTGATTGTTGCGGCATTTGTAAACTTTATTGTTGGATTTTTATGGTATAATCCCAAAACATTCGGTAATGTTTGGATGAAAGAAGCAGGAGTGACAGAAGAAAGTATAAAAGGTGCTAACATGGCTGTTATTTTTGGTGTTTCATTGCTTTTTGCATTTATGCTTGCCTCGACTGTAAACTCTCTGGTGATTCACCAAATGCACCTGTTTTCTATTTGCATGAACCAATTGCAAGGAACTGACGAGGCCGCCAAAACATTAGCTACTGCTGATATCGCTGACTTTATGGCGAAATACGGCAACGAGTTCAGGACATTCAAACACGGGGCTTTTCATGGATTAATGTACGCTTTATTCTTTGTTTTACCAGTTATTGGTACCAACGGACTTTTCGAGAGAAAAAGCTGGAAATATATCTTTATCAATGTGGGCTATTGGACAGTAAGCCTGATGCTGATGGGTGGAATTATCTGTGCTTGGCAGAAATAATTTAGGTAGAATATTTTTTGAAACACAAACCACTCGTTCGATTGGTTTGTGTTTCCAACCAACCCAACTTTGTATCTTTACAAACATTCCGAATCTATTTTGACCCGAATTCTCCATAAAAAACCGTATTTTTGCGTTTCAAAAAATAACTCATTTCATTGGAACCAAACTACGACTATCACAAACCTGTAATGCTCAAAGAGTGCCTCGAAGGCCTCAACATAAAGCCAGACGGCATCTATGTAGATGTTACCTTTGGTGGTGGTGGTCATAGTAGAGAGATTTTATCTAAGCTTACTACTGGCCATTTGTATAGTTTTGATCAAGACGATGACGCTAAGCGAGAAGCTGCAAAAATTGATTCGGAAAATTTCACTTTTATTTCAGCAAACTTCAGGTTTTTACGCAAGTATTTAAGGGTTTATGGCGTGAAACAGGTAGATGGTATTTTGGCAGATTTAGGTATTTCTTCTCACCAAATAGACACCGCCGAGCGTGGGTTTTCTACCAGATTCGATGCGGACCTCGACATGCGGATGGATGTTCAGCAAGAACAATCTGCAAAATCTGTTGTAAATGAATATAGTTTTGAGGCTCTACACAAGATCTTTGGCATTTATGGAGAGCTGAAAAATGCCCGTACAGTGGCCCAGGCCATTGTTTCGGCAAGAGGAACTGGGCCTATAGAAACGATAAGTGAGCTTAAAGCTGCCTTACAAAGATATGCCCCTCGCGGAAAGGAGAATAAATTTTTTGCCCAGGTATTTCAGGCATTGAGAATTGAAGTAAACGAGGAACTTAAAGTCTTGGAAGAATTTCTTGAGCAAGTGCCAGAGCTTTTAGCTCCCACTGGAAGGTTGGTGGTAATGTCCTATCATTCTTTGGAAGACCGCCCCGTAAAGAATTTTATCCGTAGTGGTAAGTTTTTTGGAGAGGTAGAGAAGGATTTGTTTGGCAATGAACTCAAACCACTTCATAGTGTGACAAGAAAACCCGTGGAGGCCAATGAGGACGAACTGATTCAAAATCCAAGGGCAAGGAGTGCCAAGTTGAGAATCGCCGAAAAGTTAGCGTAATTCGTTCCGTTTTGGGAATCAATTTAAATTTTTTAAATCGCTTGGATAAATTTTAAAGAAAAAATTCTTTAATTTTGAATAGTGCTTCCCATAAAAATTAGATTAATGTCACAGAACCGCCCCAGAAGAAGGGTAGAGCAGGATAGCTCTAAGTCCTTTAGCTTCAACTTAATAGACCCCATGGCCAAGTGGGTCAATCGTAAATTAGAAATAGACGAACGCTTGTCTCCAACCACCCTGCGTAAGGTGCTTTGGGTGGGTTTTTTAGTGACTATTTACATCTATTTTCAGCACAATTTCGACGGCCTAATTAGGAAACTTGACAGGGCAGAAAAGCTCCTCAATGAACAAAGAGCATCTTTTATTTCTCATAAATCCAAATATCTTTTTGCAAGTAAGCAATCTGAAGTTGAAAAGAAACTTGAACAGAGAGGATTTGAAAAGAATGCTCAGCCGCCCATAAAAATAGCTTTCGAAAAACCTTAAAAATCCTAAAAAATGTCTGGTAAAAGTTCAATAAAGGAACAAATAAAGGGGCGGTCAAGATGGACTATCTTGGCATTGAGTATAGTTGGAGCTGCTATTTTTTTTAAAATAATTTATCTTCAAACAAGTCAAAAAGCCGAGTTGCTTTCAAAAGTCATTGACTTTCAAATGAAAGAGCGAATAATAGATGCTACTCGTGGGAATATTTATGCCTCGGATGGTCATAGTCTTTTGGCCACTTCCATACCCAAATATCAGGTAGTATTAGACCCTTATCAGTCCAAAAAAGAGCTTTTCGACAATAGCCTAGACTCCCTTTCTATTTTACTATCTGCGTATTTTCAAGATTACAGTTACTTGGAATACAAAGAGAAAATTTCGAAAGCACGGAAAACCAAAACGAGGTATATGCTCTTTGGCGGCAACCGAAAGTTAGACCATGTAGAAAAAGAGAAGATTGAGAAATTTCCCCTTTTTAGAGAAGGACCCAACAAAGGTGGGGGAAGATTTGAAATAGAAGAATTTAGGTTCTTGCCATTTAATAATTTGGCCATGAGAACCATAGGAAAGCTCGACCCCAAGACCAAAAAAATAGGAGATTTTGGAGTTGAAGCGAGTTTTGAGAATTATTTGAAAGGTAAAGATGGAAAAGGTTTCTATGAGCGATTGGCGGGAGGTTATCAAAAACCTGTCAATCTTGAATCAGATATTAACTCAGAGCCAGGCTGGGATGTAGTTACCACTTTAGATGTAAACTTTCAGGATATTGTGGAGAGTGCACTTCGCAATCAAGTCTTCCAAACGCAAGCCAAATACGGTACTGCTGTAGTAATGGAGATAGCTACTGGAGAAGTAAAAGCCATAGCCAATCTTACACGTATCACCGATGCTGATGGTGTGGTAAGCTTTATTGAAGACCAAAATTATGCAGTAAAAGAAGGTACGGATCCTGGGTCTACCTTTAAATTGGCTACCATGGTGGCTTTGCTTGAAAAGGCAAATTTACAACTGACCGAGATAGGAGTTAACTGTCCAGGTGAAATTCGCCATAACGGTCTTTCGTTTACTTGTTCGCACAAACACGGCGAACTCACAGTGCAAGAGATTTTTGAACAATCCTGCAATATTGGTATTTATAGTTTGATGAAAAAGCACTTTGGCTTTGCTACTGCGGAAGATTATTTTGCTTACTTACGTCAGTTTAGATTAGACAAACCTTCGGGTTTTCAGCTTAAAGGAGAGCCATATCCCATATTGAAAAACTCTAGAAGTTCTACTTTTAGTGGCACGACAGTGCCTTGGATGTCAATAGGTTATGAGTCGAGAATTACGCCCATTCAGATGCTCACTTTTTATAATGCTATAGCTAACGATGCCCAGTGGATTCAACCCATAATCGTAAAGGAAATTAGACGTGGCACTAAGGTGGAAGAGGTAATTACGGCAAACAGAATTTCGGAACCTTTGTGCTCAGCCAATACGCTTAGAAAAATAAAGCAAATGATGGAGGGAGTGGTACTAAATGGAACAGCTAAAAATGTAAACGGCGGTACCTGTCAGATTGCAGGTAAAACGGGTACTTCACAAAAAAGAGTAGGGGGTAATTACAAAAAAGGACTCTACCATACTTCATTTATCGGTTATTTTCCTGCCAAAAAACCCAAATATAGTTGTGTAGTTGTCATTGACGAACCCGTAGGAACGAATATTTATGCCGCCGATGTTTGTGCTCCAGTATTCAAAACCATCGCTGATAAAATATTTGCTTATGATATTTCGATACACCCTCGTTTAGTTTTGAAAAGTGATGTACAAAAGCTGGTAACCAAGCATAATCCAGGGAAAATTGCTGACCATAGATATATTGGTCAGAAACTAGGTATAAATAATCAACCCGAAGGAGAAGGATTTACAAACCCAAGGATTGTAAGACAGGATTCTGTGGTTTGGGAAACAAAAAATATTGACAAAAACATTGAGGCAGTCAAAGGGTTGTCTCTCAAAGATGCCCTTCCGTTGCTCGAAAACAAAGGTTTTAAAGTTAAATATTCGGGTATTGGCAGAGTAAAGGCCTATTCGATGGTTGGCAAAAACATAGTAGCTCTTGTGCTTCAGTAAATTTAAAATAGATGATTTACCAAAAACTATTTGATAAACATATCAATTATAAAGAACTTTCTCTACAAAAAAGGAGGTTTAAACATTCAGATATCGTTGGTTTAATTCATGCTTTACCATTTGAAAAACAGATTGTTGGACTGTCTTTTGAGCAGCGAGAAATATATAAAATAAAAGTTGGACAAGGGAAAAGAAAAATATTGTTGTGGTCGCAAATGCATGGCAACGAAGCCACGGCTACAATGGCTATCTTCGATATTCTTAATTTTCTAAAGCCGCAAGATGATGATTTTCAGGATTTTAGAAATGAAATTTTAAATAAACTCGAGCTTCATTTTGTACCCATGATCAACCCCGACGGTGCTGAGAGATTCATTCGTCGTAATGCCCAAGGTATAGATATGAACCGTGATGCATTGGCACTGCAATGCCCTGAAAGTAAAATTCTGAAAAGCTTAGTTATTGATTTAGAACCTGAGTTTTCCTTTAATCTTCACGACCAAAACATCCGGTACTCGGCTGGTATTTCATCTGAGCAAGCCACTATCTCGTTTTTAGCCACAGCTTATAACCAAGAAACGGAATGGAATGAGGTAAGGACCAAGTCACGGCAGGTGATAAGTGCTATGAATGAAGTACTTAAGAATTTTATTCCATATAATATTGGGCGTTTTTCTGATGAATTTGAACCCAGAGCGTTCGGCGATAACATCCAGAAATGGGGAAGTAGCCTTATATTAATTGAATCTGGTGGATACAAACACGATACAGAGAAACAGTTTATTCGAAAGCTTAATTTTATTTCAATTTTGAGTGCTTTTGATGTTATTTTGAAAGATGGATATCAGAAATATAGTCTTGAAGAATACCAACAAATACCTCAGAATGAAAAGTATCTGTTTGATTTGAAAATCATAAATGCCAAAATAAAACTTGGAAATACTATTTTTAATATTGATTTAGGCGTTAATTTCGAAGAAAAAAATATTCTTGGAGCAAGCGAATTCATCCATAAAAGCGTTATTGAAGATATGGGAGACTTGTCGGTTTTTTGGGGAATAAAAACGCTCGATGCCCAAGGTGCGTTTCTAAGGCCATTTTCTGATTTCCCTGAAATCGCAAATAGACTTGGAGTTTATAAAAATTTTCAGGTTGAAGAAGGTGAGGAGGCTTTTTTTGTTTTAGACCATGGTAACCATCAAACGGCTATATTAAATGGAAAAGTTGTCGAGTAATTTTTTAAAATATTGATTATCAAAAAGATATTTGTTTTCATCTACTTGTTTGTTTTTGCGTTTTCTGGGTTTTCTCAAGAAAAATCGGTGTATGGAAAAGTGATAGACAGCAGCACAAAAAAAGGAATTTCTACGCTAAATGTCTTAAATAAACGCTCCAATCAAGTAGTAGCCACCAACGACACCGGTGATTTTTATATTCGTGCCATGGCCGGAGACTCTATCATCATCACGAGTTTTGGTTATAACCGCAAAGGAATTCTTTGGGATGGCAAAGAGCGAAATCCAGTTTTCGAGGTAAAATTGCAGCCGTTTATGTTGCAAGAGCTGGTTGTAAAAGATAAAAAACTGAGTGATCTTCACAAAGAAATTCAGGATTTTTTGGCCAATCCCAACGATTCTAAGGCCATCAGAAATGAGATATTGAAAAGCATGCTCAACACCAACACCAGTCAACCTGGCATAGGAATTTCTATAGATGCTCTATATGATATGTTTAGTAAAGAGGGCAAAGTGAACCGAAAATTAGCAGATATGCAGTTTCAGGATGCCAAAAGTTTTTATGCTGACCTCAAATACAACAAGCAAGTGGTGGCCCAAATTACCCATTTGCAAGAAGAAGACTTAGCCGATTTCATGGTTTTTTGCAAACCCACACAAGATTTTATACTCAATGCCACAGACTATGAGTTAACTTTCAAAATATTAAAATGTTTGGGCGACTTCCGCAATACCAGAATTATCAGACGTTTGAGATAGTTGTTTGTTCAAATTTTTTGGTAAATTTATAACTTAAACACTATAAATTTATGAAATCAAAAACTTGCATTTTGGCATTTTTAGTATTTGCCACATTTAGTACTTATTCTCAAAACTTCATGGAAGGATTTGACAGGTTTTCATCAAAGAAAATCTCTTATCTAACCTTGACTGATGGCACCAAAGTAGAGGGTGATATCGACGATTTGGACCGCAAAAAGGGCAATATCTCCGAAATTACTATTAAAGTTGATGGGAAGAAAAAGACTTTTAAGCCAGAACAAATAAAGGAAATGTATTTACCAGCTTCGGGTTTGGATAAGTTTAGTAAGCAAATGGAAGTAGGCACCAACCTTTCAAAAGATCTCAACAATGACAGAATTAGCGATGGATATGCATTTTTTGAATATACGCAAGTAGATATTAAGGGGAAAGTGCAGCCCCTGTTGATGCAATTGGTCAACCCTGGGTTTCATAATAAAGTGAGGGTTTATTTTAATCCTTTTGCCAGTGAAACCATGTCTGTAGGTGTCGGTCCAATGAAAGTAGGTGGCTTGGACAAATCATATTTTGTGAAAGTCGGTAACAAACCAGCTTACAAAATTACCAAAGGAGATTATGATGAACAATCAAAAGAGCTTTTCAAAGACTGTGCCGCGGCCATGGCCGCACTAAAGAAAGACTCAGACTGGAATAAGTTTGAAAAGATTGTTTTTGTGCATTTTGGTTGTAAATAATCTTTGTAAACCTCATTTTACTGGACTTTTAGCTTTGGCTAGAAGTCCTTTTTTATTCTGGATTTCAAGACTTCTACTTTCACGGCATAAAAATAAGACCCCACAAAAAGTTTGTGGGGTCCAATATAAACTATAAGCTATAGGCTAAAAGCCAAGAGCTAAAACATTATCCAATCTGAATTCTTTTGAAAGAAGAGATATGACTAAGTTTAATATTCATTTAAATTTTATTGTCAACGAATAATTGATAAATTTCTAAGGCATATGGTGAAGATATTATTTTTATTATCCCAAAATTGACCTGTGTCAAACGTAAATTTTGTTTATGGAATTAATTCTTTGTTTATTAAATATTTCTTTAAATATTTGAAAAAATGAATCCATAATATATTTTTATGAACAGCATTACAACACTAACAAATCAAGAAATTAAAATTATTTCACTCATCTTGGAAGGTCTAAAATCAAGACAAATTGCGGAAAAGCTTTTTATCATTAGACCTAATGTCAAAAATCATAAGACTAATATCTGTGTGAAGCTAGATTGAATTCGGGGCATGAATTATATTCTCAGACTTGTATAATTGCATCAATGTTGTAAATAGGGGGGGGATAGGAATTTTTCCTATTTTATCGAAAGAACGAAATATAGGAATTTTTCCTATTTTTTTTCTTAATGAAATGTTTTTGTTTTGGCATGTTATTAAACACTCATAACATTATACAAAATGAAAAAAATTATTTTCCTACTCTCATTTTTTATTGCTTTTAGTTGCAGCATCAAAAATGAAATGCCATCACCAAATTCTTTAGAGATAGAATTAAGTCAAAATTCAACATCTACAGAGCAAAATGAAATTAATGATATGTTGAATTCAAAACCATTTAAAGAACTGATGGATTTTCAGGAAAAGTATGTTGCAAAAAAAGTTAGGAATTTTGATAAGACAAAAAAGAGCAAAAATATAGATTTCAAGGAATTTGAAATTGCATTCAGTAAGGCTAAAAATAAGGAGGAAATCAAACGGGCACTTTTGATATTAGATGACAATCCAGATGAATTATATGATTTTATTGATTTCAACGTTTCAAAATTCTTAGAGCTTCAAAATTTTGCTAAAAGCAAAGGTAAAGGAGAAAAGGATGCTCAAAAATTAGTAGTATTAGCATTTCATGAAAATGCCAAAAGAAAAAATGATGAATTCAAGGCTAAACTTGTTAAAAATGCGAAATATGATTGTTCTTACATTTGTAGTGTAAGTTTTAGTATTAGTGAAGCAGCTGCTTATGAAGCATTTGCAGTTAACGGTAGTCTTTGCAGTGCTGGAGCAGGATTGGCTGGTGCAACAGGCGTGGGTCTACCGGTTGCAGCCGATGGATGGTCAATCTGTATGGCTGGCGTTTCATATAATTGGTGGAATAGTTTTAATGCAGCTCTTCAGCAATTAGATATTTGTAGCAGGGCTTGCGGTTATTAAAATACATATTTGTAAAAGGAATAAAATGGAAAAGAACGATGTAATGAGGAAAAAGAAGTTGAGGCAATTTGGAATAATTCAGATGATATTTATTATCATGTATGTTTGGATTATCGGTTATATAGGTAGGAATTATTTTCGAAATTCTGAAAGTTTCAATACATATATGTGGATATTTAATATTGTTTATGTCGTAGTCTGTGGGATAATAATTTTTAAATTGAGAATAAAAAAGTATGATAGTAAGAAATAATTCATGTAGTGAACAGGATTTAATAACAGTCTTGTTCTGTATTTTCGATTGATTGGAGTGTGTAAGAATAAGTCTAGTAAATTACTTAAATCTAGTTGGATCAGACTTGTAATTTCCATTTTTTTAGAGAATGATGCGGACAAACTTTAGTGTCTTAGATCTTCAAATTACAAAGAAAGACCCTGCAAAACAATTTGCAGGGTCTTCAATATAGGCCATCAACTATAAGCCAACAGCTAAAAATTATCCAATCTGAATTCTTTTGAAAGAAGAGATTGTCAATCCTTTCACAGTTTTTTCAAGCAATTGAGCGATGGTAACTGAACCGTCTTTTACGAATTCTTGGTTAAGCAAAGTTTGCTCTTTGTAGAATTTGTTCAATTTACCCAAAGCAATTTTCTCCAACATAGCCTCAGGCTTACCTTCCGCACGTGCTTGCTCTTTACCGATTTCGATTTCTTTCTCAACGATAGTTGGGTCAACGCTGTCTTTGTCCAAACCTACTGGTTTCATTGCCACGATCTGCATGGCTACGTCTCTACCTAGGTCAGTTACGTCAGTACCACCTGTGTTTTCGAAAGAAACTACACCAGCAGCTTTTCTGTTGCTGTGGATATAAGCAACTACTTGCTCACCCTCTACGTGGTTGTAGGCAGCTACAACTATTTTCTCGCCAATTTTACCAATTAATTCAGTGATATTTTCTTGTACTGATTGTCCGTTTTCTAGAGACAAGCCCAACAAGGTTTCTGCATCTTTAGCATGGTGTTTTACACCTGCTTGAAGAATAGCATTCGCAAGGTTTTTGAAGTCTTCTACGTTAGAAACTGGCTCAGTTTCACAAGCCAAAGCCAATACTTTTGCACTTTTTCCGCTATCGCTAACATCTACCAATACAACACCTTCTGAAGTTTCATTGTCAGCACGTTTTGCTGCTACTTTTTGGCCTGCTTTACGCAATACTTCAACGGCTTTGTCAAAATCTCCCTCAGCTTCAGTAAGGGCTTTTTTGCAATCCATCATTCCGGCTCCTGTTAATTGACGTAGTTTGTTTACGTCAGCTGCAGTAATATTCATTTTATATTATTTTTATGTAAATAAATTTTTTAGTCTTTTTTTAAAACGAACAGCCCAAAGCGATGCTTCGGGCTATTCTATTATCTTATCGAAGCGTTCGGTATATTATGCCGCAGGTTCTTCTTCGCTTGGTGCAGCAGCTTCTACTTCTGGAGTAGCCTCTGCCTCAACTACTGGAGCTGCTTCTTCAGCAACTTCAGCTGTTTTTACTCTTTTTCTTTTGCCATCAGCTGCCTCGTCATCTCCTCTTGAAACAACTTCTCTAGCTGTATCAACTGCTCTTTTAGCATCTTCTTCTTCTTGTAAAGCAGCAGACTCTTTGTCAGTTTTTCTCTCAAGGATACCTTCTTCTATGGCTTTACCAATAGCAAGGGTAATCAATGAAATAGATTTGTAAGCATCGTCATTCGAAGGAATTGCGAAATCTACAATTTCAGGGTTTGAGTTCGTATCACACATGGCTACTACTGGAATACCCAATCTCTTGGCTTCAGCTATTGCAAGGTGCTCTCTTTTGATATCTACAACGAACAAAGCAGCTGGAAGTCTTGAAAGGTCAGCTACGCCACCTAGCAATTTCTCCAATTTAGCTTGCTCACGGCCCAACATCAATTTCTCTCTTTTTGCAATGTTGCTAGCTGTTGTTTCGTCAGAAAGCATTTTGTCGATGTTGGTCATTTTCTTCAACGATTTTTTGATAGTCGAGAAATTAGTCAACATACCACCTAACCATCTTTCAGTTACGAAAGGCATTTTAAGGCGTTTTGCTTCTTCTGAAACGATTTCTTGAGCTTGTTTTTTTGTAGCAACAAACATGATCTTACGACCAGAACGAACTACGCTTTTTACAAAAGCTTGAGCTGCTGCAAGGTTTTCAAGAGAGTGATTCAAATCGATGATGTGAATCCCGTTTTTTTCCATAAAAATATATGGAGCCATTCTTGGATCCCACTTACGAGTAAGGTGACCAAAATGTACGCCTGCATCTAACAGGTCTTTGTATTGAATTTGTGCCATTTCTTTTGTTTAAAAATGTTTTGAAAAAAATTGAATTTGCAGCACAGTACATCGGGCACGATAAGCACTGTCTGGACGAGAATAATTTTTTAATTTGTTAATTCGATAATTAGTCAATGCGATATTAAACTTAATTAGCACATTAACACATTGCCAAATTAACAAATTATAAATATTAACGTTTCGAGAACTGGAATCTCTTACGAGCTTTACGACGTCCGTATTTCTTACGCTCCACCATACGTGAGTCTCTTGTAAGGAATCCTTCTTTCTTAAGCGGAGGTCTGTTCTCAGTGTCGGCTTCGCACAATGCACGAGCAATAGCCATTCTGATAGCTTCTGCTTGTCCAGCGATACCACCACCTCTTACGTTAACTTTAAGATCATATTTTCCCGTAGCGTTAACTACACCAAAAGGTTGGTTCAAAATAATTTGAAGAACCTCTGTTGGGAAATAATTTGCCATCTCACGACCATTAATGGTCACTCCACCTGTACCAGGCTTCATATAGATACGGGCAACTGCTGTTTTTCTTCTACCAACGGTATTGATTACCTGCATTTTATTTTAAGTTTTTTTCGTTCTTAATTATTAATTTCGATAGTTGTAGGCGTTTGTGCCTGATGCGGATGCTCAGCTCCTTCGTATACATATAGATTTGTATACAATTTGCTTCCCAAACGATTCTTAGGCAACATACCTTTGATGGCCATTTCTACTACTTTTCTACCATCTTTAGCCATTAGCTCTCTTGGCGTAGCGAAACGTTGTCCACCTGGGTGGCCTGTATGACGGGTATAGACTTTGTCAGTCATTTTCTTACCAGTCAAACGAATTTTCTCTGCATTAATCACTATCACGTTGTCTCCACAGTCAACATGAGGTGTAAACGAAGGCTTGTTTTTGCCTCTTAAAATATTTACAATCTGACTAGAAAGACGACCCAATATTTGATTGCTGGCGTCTATCACAACCCATTTTTTTTCTACTGTTTGGCGATTTGCCGATACAGTTCTATAACTTAATTGATCCACGAGTACTAATTTTTAACGTTAATTAATCAATTTATGAATTCAAAAAGAGGACCTTACCCAATCAGTTTACTCTGTTTCAATCCAAATTTTTTCTAATTATAAGATGCTAATTTTAAGCACATAAAGCAGGTCGGAACTCCTACTTTTCATATAATTTGCTTGGCCTTACGAGAGCGGGCAGCACCCATAAGGCGGTATTTGGGGCTGCAAAGTTATGAAAAAATATTTACGAACCAAAACTTGTTGCTGATTTAGTGGAGATTATGGCAAATTTTATTAGAAATAGGTTTGATGTTTTTTTAATTAAACTTTCACAGCAATCATAATTCCAGTAGCCCAATTTAGTTTTGTTAATTTCAGGTCTGATCTTTTCTCCAAATATTTTTCTAATTTTAGTGCCTTTTCTGCGTGTCCTTCTGGCCAGTTCTCCTGCGGAAGCATGTCATCGATGATGTACAAACCGCCGATATTTAGCATTTCCAAAACTTCATCGAGCATCAAATATTTTCCATGCCAAGTATCTGCAAAGATATAATCGAATTTTTGACCTAAGTTCTGGTTCACCCATACTTCCCCATCGACACATTCTAGGCTGAGGCGTGTATCGTTTCCAAGGTGTTTTTGTGCTATTTCTAGAAGTTTTGGATCATTGTCAATCGAGATCAAAGAAGATTTTTCATTTATTCCATCCAAAATCCAAGCAGTAGATAGGCCCGTTCCTGTACCAAGTTCTAGAAACTTGCCATTTGGTTTTGACCCAGCCAGCGTTTTTAAAAGTGAACAAGTGAGAATATCAGAGGGCATCGTAAATCCCATTTCTTTGGTAGCTACATCAATGGCATAGTAAGAACTAGGGACGTTCTGAATTTCAGATTCCATTATTTTTTTTGAAAAAATGTGATAGGAGTTTTTTCTATACCTCAGCCTCAGTGAGTTGTTTCATCAAAACCACCAAGTCTTTGTCGTTTACCTCTTTTATCTTATCTGCAAGCTCCAGAAACTGATCGTAGGTTTCATCGATTTTGTCTTTGCCCACATTAAATCCTAATAATGAAAGGCGGTGTTTTAAGGCATGACGGCCACTTCTAGCTGTCAAAACAATGTCAGATTTATTAATGCCCACTTCTTGCGGGGTCATGATTTCGTAGTTTTGCGAATGCTTCAAGAAACCATCTTGGTGTATGCCTGATGAATGTGCAAATGCATTACGACCCACAATAGCCTTGTTTGCTTGAACAGGCATTCGCATGGTTTTAGATACCAACTGACTTAATGGATAGAGCATTTCGGTGTTGATATCAGTGTGTAAGCCCAAGTCTTTGTGTACTTTTAAGGTCATCACTATTTCTTCCAATGATGTATTTCCAGCCCTTTCTCCAATACCGTTTATAGTTACTTCTACTTGTCTTGCTCCAGCTCTGATACCCGCTATAGTGTTGGCCGTAGCCATTCCTAAGTCGTTGTGACAATGCATAGAAAGGATGGCTTTGTCCACATTTGGTACATTATTCATCAAATAATCTACTCTGTCGTACATTTGGTGAGGCAACAAATAACCAGTTGTGTCCGGAAGGTTTACAACTGTTGCTCCAGCTTTTATAACTGCTTCGGTTAATCTGGCTAAAAACTCCAAATCTGCTCTTCCGGCATCTTCAGCATAAAATTCTACATCCTCTACAAAGCTCTTAGCATATTTTACTGCATCTACGCCTCTTTGTAGAATTTCGTCTCTGTTGCTATTAAACTTATGTAAAATATGAATATCAGAAGCACCAATTCCAGTATGAATTCTAGGCTTTCGAGCAGGCTTAAGTGCTTCTGCTGCCACTTCTATGTCCTTTTTTACCGAGCGGGTCAATCCACAGACAGTAGCATTTTCTACTACACTGGCTATGCCTTCCACCGACTTGAAATCACCCGGACTAGAGATTGGAAATCCTGCTTCGATAATATCCACTCCTAGTTTGTCGAGTTCTCTGGCTATCATTAGCTTCTCCTCAAGGTTAAGCTGGCAACCTGGCACTTGCTCACCATCTCTTAGTGTGGTATCGAAAACATAGATTTTCTCGCTCATAGTATTGTCTTAAAATGTTTGGTACTCGTTCATAATGGAGTACAAAAATAATTAAAATACAGATGCAGATTGATTTTGTTGGGCTTCTAAAGAGAAAATAGGAATAATATGCTATTCAAATCCTAACAAACTGAAATTTTATTCTGTTAGTGTAAACTAATATTTTTAATTTTGTGATTGAAACATCGAAATGTGGCGAATACCGGATCTTTTGGCTTAAAAAGTATTCAATTCTCCGAAATTATTAATCTATTATATGAATAAAAGAACAAAAATTGTAGCAACAGTAGGCCCAGCTTCTGAATCTGAAGAAATGTTGGTGGCTTTGGCTCAGGCGGGTGTAAATGTATTTCGATTGAATTTTTCGCACGGCACGCATGAGGATCACAAACTAAGAATAGAAAAAATTAGAAAAATAAATACAGAATACGGATTCAACTGTGCCATTTTGCAGGATTTGCAAGGGCCAAAAATTCGTGTTGGAGAAATGGTAGGTGGCAATGCTGGTGTTGAATTAATTGCAGGTAACCAATTTGTTTTTACCAATGAGGATATTGTTGGAAACGCAGAAAGGGCAAGTACGCCTTATAAAGGAATGTTTCAAGATGTTAGCCTTGGTGACAGAATCCTTATGGACGATGGTAAACTTGAGGTAAGAGTGATTAGCGTGGATAAAGATAAACAAGAAGTTACCACAGAGGTAGTATATGGGGGTCTTTTGAAACAAAAGAAAGGCGTTAACTTACCCAATACCAATATTTCACAACCATCTGTGACAGATAAAGACTGGGCAGATTTGGACTTTGGCTTGGCTAATGATGTGGATTGGATTGCCCTTTCGTTTGTAAGAACAGCTAAAGAGATTTTGGATATCAAAGAATACATAAAATCAAAAGGTTCATCTGCTAAAGTTATAGCCAAGGTTGAAAAGCCTGAAGCTATCACAAACATGGACGAAATCATTGAAGCAACAGATGCTGTAATGGTGGCAAGAGGTGACTTAGGAGTTGAAATGCCAGCTGAAGAGGTTCCAATTATCCAAAAAATATTAATACACAAGTGCCATTTGGCAGGTAAACCAGTGATTGTTGCCACACAAATGCTTGAAAGTATGATAGATAGCCCAAGCCCAACCAGAGCAGAGGTAGGTGACGTAGCCAATGCTGTATTGGACGGAGCCGATGCTGTTATGCTAAGTGCCGAAAGTGCTTCAGGAAAATATCCTTTGCTCTCTGTAGAGACCATGTCTAAGACAATCGCTCATGTAGAGAAATTTGGGGATCCTTCAAGATTATATTTCCGTCACCATACAAGAGTAACGGAGGCAGACTATGTTTCTGATGATAAGGACAACGATACTGTTATCATGATGGGATGTAGAATGGCAAGAGATTTGAATGTTAAAGCCTTGATAGGTATCACTTCATCAGGTTATACAGCAGTGAGACTTTCGCACCACAGACCGAAGGCCAACATTTATATCTTTACATCAAATACTAAACTAATGACACAGTTGAGCTTGTATTGGGGTGTGGAGGTTATTGCATTAGAAAAAATTAAGTATGCCAACTCAGGTGATATGCTGGAAGAGGCCAACAAATATTTGGTAGATAAAGGTTTGTTACAAACTGGCGACAAGTATATCAATACTATGAGTTTCCCACTTACGGAAAACAACAGAACCAATACAGTGAGGTTGAGTGTGGTTTAAGTTAGGAAAATATTTTTTTGGAGCCTCCATTTTATTAGAAATGGAGGCTTTTTTATTATTATATTTTCATTAACAATTCCTTAGTAAACCTTCGGTTACTTTTATGCATCTAATGTTCAAATTTAAACTTCTACAATTATGAGAGCTTTGGTGGTTTTTTTCGGAATAATACTTTTTGGAGCAAATGTGAATGCTCAATATGATTATAATGACGAATATGGCACTTCTTACGATGGCCCAGATAGGTACTTTTATGATGAAGATTTTGACTGGCGATGGGACATCAGGGTGAGGATTTCAGACGGAAGAGACAATGGTAGTCTTACTCGTAGAGAAGCAGAGAGGCTTTATAACAAATTGGAGCGTATCGAAAGAAAAGAGTATGCCTACCAATCTGACGGGTTTTTGAGTGCTTTTGAGCAAGACGAAATCTGGGAGGACGTGGTTGATCTTAACCGTTTGATAGGCATTGAACTTCGCGATTGGGACAGAACCTACTACGGTTATAGTGCTCGTGGATTGAGCTATAGAGGATATTTGCCTTGGTACTTCGGCAGTACTTATGATTTTTATCGTTTTGACAGAAGAGGTTACGGAAGTATTTCGTTTGGGTATCACCCAAGAGCTTTTTTTCCTCATAACCACGTCTATTATAGAAACAGAAGCTACACCAGCAATTGGAATCACAGAAACAATAACTGGAACAGAAACGACAACTGGGATAGAGACAGAAGCTGGAATAGAAGTAACAATAGCAATAGAGATTGGAACAACAACAGTAACCGTAGCAGAACCGAAGACAGGAATAACAACAGAAACAATAACTACAGCAGAGATTCGAGATCTTCGGACAATAGAAACAACAGCAGTAGTAGAGATTCAAGATCTTTAGATAGTAGAAACAGTGGAAGCAGTAGAGATTCAAAGTCAAATGAAAGCAGAAGCAACTCAGGTACTTGGGGAAGTGGAAGCTCTAGAAGCGATGCTCCTAGTACCACACCTCAGAGAAATGGAAATAGTAGAACAGAAGCTCCCAGCACTTCATCAAGAGGTCGTGAGAGCAATAGGAGAGAGGAAATACTAACTCCGAGACCATCTACCAAAAGCTCTGACAATGGATCGAGTAGAGGCAGTGACAGTGGAAGAAGAAGCTTGCCAGATAGAGGAAAAACCAACGATTCGGGTAGGAGAGGAAATAATTTCTGACAATAAAAATGGCGACTTCGGTCGCCATTTTTTTGTTAAAACCAAGGTTGAGATATTTCACCGAGAAAAACTTGGTGATCTTTGGCTTCTATAAAATGTTCTTTTATCTGGGTATTTAAGTTGGGATAGAGGTTATATTCATCAAGATTATTTATCGGCAACCAACAAATTTCTAATGCAGATGTTTCTTTTGGATTAAGTTCTAGTTTGCCAGAAACTATTTTGGCGTTAAAAACACAATGTAAGGTGTCTTTATTCGGTTGATGCACTTCAGCCAAGAAAAGTAAATTCTGAATCTCAATCTCCACGCCTATTTCTTCTTCCAATTCTCTTTTTAAAGCAACTTCTAGTTTTTCGCCAAATTCCAGATTACCACCAGGAATTGCATACAACAAATTGCCATTGTAATTATACTTGAGTGTAAGTAGTTTATTATCAGATAGAATTATAGCCGAGGGTCTGGTTTTCATCAAAGCTTATCTTGAAAAATTATAACCTATTCCAAAGTTTGTTCTGAACACGCCTATGTCAAACTTTCTTCCTGCATAAGGTGAGACTTCGAAAGCTATCTGAACCTTTTTGTATTTCTCAAAAGGCATTAATCGCACCCCAAAATTCATAAAATAACCTTCTAAAATATTGTTATTTTCTATGGCATTTAGATAATTCATCTTCAAGCCTCCTCCTAAATAAGTTATAGACTTCGGTGTTTTTTTTAGATTTATCTCTGGAGAGATATCTGTGCTTAACGAAGAAAAGTAAGAGTTGGTTTGAAATTTCACATCAAGCCAAATGGCCTTGGAAGGATTGGTGCTAATTCCAAGTACTGAATTAAAAGGGTAATAAACAACACTTTGTGCTACTGTAGCTGTACCAAAGCCTGCTATAATTATGATAAGATATGCTTTTAAATAATTAATCATTTGACTAGAATTAGTCGAGTATTGAAATTTCGGTATTTTTGGCATCTGCCGAAGTCTTATCTACAATTTCATTTATTTGTTGAATTACTTCAAAAAACGTTTTCAATTGCTCTTTTGATAATGTCTCACTCAGTTTATTGTTGAATTCAATTACACCCAATCTCGCAAAACTCCTTTTTTCTTTGCCCAAATCCGTCAAGAAGACATTTACAAATCTCTTATCGATGGGGTCAGTTTCTCTGTAAATCCAACCTTTTTCTTCCAAAGATTTCAGCATTCTGGTGAGGCTTCTTGGCTCCATACCTATCGAAGGTCCAATTTTTGTGGCAGGTGTGCCCTTTTCCAAGTCGATATTGAGCAAGACATAGCCTATAGACATTGTCATATCTTCACTTGCCGCATATATATTGTACATGCGTGATATACCGTGCCAAACCCACTTTATATGAAAGTCTAAGGTTTTTTCTTTTTTCATCTTGCCCAAAGAATTCTAATCAATAGTTTTACAAAACTAAACATTTTTGATGTTATGCAAGCATACTATTCCGATTTTGTCTTTAAAATTTCCATTAAAATGGCCAAGGAGAGACTTTCGTTTCAGAATCAAAAACAATGGTTTTTTTCTGAGCGGGGTAGATAATGTTCACTAGATTGGTCTGATCTTCAAACATTTCTTGCATTATGGTATTGTAGAGTGTGAAATTTTTCAATTGTTTACAGTCAAATATTTCTAGGTAAATCCAAGTAGCGTCAGCCTCTTTTTCTTTTCCATAAAATTTCCCAAATTTCACTTCCTTGCCAGGAGAAATCAATGCGAGGTTTTTTCTGATATATTGCTCAATGAGCGGATCTACCGTGGCTTCGGGGTCTTCAATTTTCACCAGTTTTCCTTTGTTAAAATTGGTAAGTGTTAGTTCTAAATCATCTGTAAAAACTCGGACAGATAATTCTAGAGAACCCGTTTTTGGATTAAAATTAATTTCTGTGAGTGAAGTATGAAAATCATGCTTAGGACTCCAATTTGTGTTTAGAAAACAGAATATGAGCAAAATCCTAAGCATTATTTTTAGAATATCAGTTTTATGGTATCGTTAAACAATACATATACCATCAATGCCAATAAAATGAATGTGCCGATTTGTTGTGTACGCTCCATAAACTTCTCTGATGGTTTACGACCACTAATCATTTCATACAGTAAGACTATCACGTGTCCACCATCCAAGGCAGGTATCGGTAGGGCATTCATAAAAGCCAATGCCATTGATAGCAATCCAGTCAGTCCCCAAAACTTTTCCCAGTCCCATTTTGGAGAAAACATTTGGGCCAAACCTACTGGACCAGTAAGTGCATTTTTCGGAGAAATATGTCCTTTGAAAATTCTAGCAAAACCATTGATTTGTTGAGGAATAACTCCAAGAGCTTCAGTAGAGCCTACTTTGAAGGCCTCTGGTAAAGAGTATTTTGCTTTTGTAGATGCCAAAAGGCTTTTAGGATAAAATCCAATTGCCGAATCTGCAGTAACTATTGGATGAATGTGAAGGATTGTTCCTTTTCTTTCAATCTCCAAGTCAACTTTTTTGTTGGCTGATTTTTTTATCAAAGGTTGAATCTGTTGATAAAAAGTAATTGGCGTACCATTGAAGCTTAAAATTTTATCACCGCCCCTCAAGCCTGACTTTTCAGCTGGCATTCCTTTAGTAACTCTATCTACTTCAAATGGTATGATGGGATCTATGAAATAATTCTTTTGAGCAACTTTGTCTATAAGCTCATTTGGAATCGGAATCTCTATGGTTGTACTATCTCTGAGTACCGTAAAAAGCGTATTTTCATTGGTGATTGAACCTCTTAATTCACTAAGAGTTGCGTAGTCTTTACCATTTATTTTAGTGATTTTGTCACCAGTTTTCAATCCAATCTTTTCAGCTATTGGGTAGGCAAATATTCCTCTTTTGTTAATTTCCTCTCTTGTATAATCTTCATCTCCCCAAAAGTATTTCACACCTGAAAATATCAAAATACCTAATATGACATTTACAATTATGCCTCCCAACATTACAAAAAGTCTTTGCCAAGCTGGTTTAGATCTGAATTCCCATGGCTCAGGGGTTGAAGATAATTGAGAAGCATCTTTGGTTTCGTCTATCATACCTGCAATATCTACATAGCCACCCAATGGAAACCAACCTAGACCATATTCAGTATCCCCTTTTTTCTTTTTCCAAAGAGCAAAGTTCAAGACGTTAGGAAGTGGAAACAGGAAGTCGAAGAAAATATAAAATTTATTAACTCTGATGTTGAAGATTCTGGCAAATATAAAATGTCCAAATTCGTGTAGTCCAACTAAAATAGTGAGTGCCAGCAAAAGCTGAGCGGCCATAATTAATCCTTCCATATTTTTTGGCTAAGCCTGATAGTTTGTCTTTTGTATCTAAAACGCAAAAATCGGTATAAAATTCAAATTAAATAATATAAACCAGCAAAAATCGGAGAATTTACATAGAAATAATACATAAAAAAACACCCACACCGGAAACCGACGTGGGTGTCTCGCTACTAAATCCACACAACTTTGATGCAAAGTTAATAAAACTATTGAATTCAGCTAAAGATTTTTGTAATATTTTTAAACTTCTTGGCTGCTAATACTTGCTCCCAAAAACTCTCTATTTAGTCTAGCAATATTGTCAAGAGAAATTTCTTTTGGACATTCGGCTGCACAAGCTCCTGTATTGGTACAAGCACCAAATCCTTCGGCATCCATTTGTGCCACCATGTTAAGTGCTCTTGATTCTCTTTCTGGCTGGCCTTGTGGTAATAAAGCCAATTGAGAAACTTTTGCTGAAACAAACAGCATCGCGGAAGCGTTTTTACAAGCCGCGACACAGGCACCGCAACCAATACAAGCAGCTGCAGCAAAAGCCATGTCGGCTTTGTCTTTACCAATTGCTAGGTTGTTTGCGTCTTGAGCATTACCCGTATTTACAGACACAAAACCTCCTGAAGCAATGATTCTGTCGAAAGCTGTCCGATCTACTACCAAGTCTTTTATAACTGGGAATGCTGCAGATCTCCAAGGCTCTACTACAATGGTGTCGCCATCTTTGAAAGTTCTCATGTGAAGCTGACAAGTGGTTACACCTTCCAGCGGGCCGTGCGGTTGGCCATTGATATACATCGAGCACATCCCACAGATACCTTCTCGGCAATCATGGTCAAATGCTATCGGTTCTTTATTTTCTTGTACAAGTTTTTCGTTTAGAACGTCAAACATCTCTAAAAATGACATGTCTGGCGAAACTTGATCAACTTTATATGTTTCTAAATTACCCGAAGTTTTGGCGTTTTTTTGTTTCCAAACTTTCAGATTAATGGTCATATTACCTGTGCTCATAATTCAAAAAAAATTGAAATAATTATTTATAGTTACGTTGAGCTATTTTGATGTTTTCATACTTCAGCTCCTCTTTGTGCAGTTCCCACTTGCTTTCGCCTTTGTGTTCCCATGCTGCTACATACATAAAGTTTTCATCGTCACGCATTGCTTCGCCGCCATCTTCTTGGTATTCTTCTCTAAAGTGGCCTCCGCACGATTCATTTCTGTTCAAAGCATCAATACACATTAATTCACCCAATTCGATAAAGTCAGCCACACGGCCAGCTTTGTCAAGCTCTGGGTTGAATCCGTCTATGTCTCCTAAAACCCTCAAATCACTCCAGAATTCTTTTTTCAAGGCCTGAATTTCGGCAATTGCTTCTGTCAAACCTTTTTCATTTCTAGCCATGCCGCATTTTTCCCACATGATTTTTCCTAATCTTTTGTGGAATGATTCTGGAGATTGTTTGCCTTTGATATTAATTAATTTCTCAATTCTCTCACGTGTTGCTTTTTCAGCTTCCACAAATGCCTCATGATCAGTTGAAATCGATTTAGTTTTGATTTCAGCGGATAAATATGAACCAATCGTGTAAGGAATCACAAAGTATCCATCAGACAATCCTTGCATCAGGGCCGAAGCTCCCAAACGGTTGGCTCCGTGGTCAGAGAAGTTGGCTTCACCTAAACAATAAAGACCAGGGACGGTTGTCATCAAGTTGTAATCTACCCAAACGCCACCCATTGTGTAGTGAACGGCCGGATATATCATCATCGGTACTTCGTAAGGGTCTTCACCGGTAATTTGCTTGTACATGTCAAACAAGTTACCGTATTCTTCTTTTACGACTTCTTTTCCAAGGCGAATCAAAGTGTCCAAATCAGGATTTTCAATACCCAATTTTGTTGCTTCGGCTCTTCCGTATTTGTTAATTAAGTTAGATTTGAAATCTAAATAAACAGCCATTTTCGTTACTCCAACTCCATAGCCGGCATCACATCTTTCTTTGGCGGCACGAGAAGCGATATCTCTCGGCACCAAGTTACCAAACGCAGGATAACGACGCTCCAAGTAATAATCTCTTTCTTCTTCTGGAATATCGTTGGCCGCACGTTTATCGTCTTTTTGTTTTGGCACCCATATACGGCCGTCGTTACGAAGCGACTCAGACATCAAAGTCAATTTCGATTGATGATCGCCAGAAACAGGAATACAAGTAGGGTGTATTTGTGTAAAACATGGATTGGCAAATAATGCTCCTTGTTTGTGTGCTTTCCAAGCCGCTGTTACATTACTTCCCATTGCGTTTGTAGAAAGATAAAATACATTTCCGTATCCACCCGTACAAAGTAACACGGCGTGTCCGAAGTGTCTTTCTAGCTCACCAGTGATAAGATTTCTTGCTATAATTCCTCTGGCTTTGCCGTCTATTTTAACTACATCAAGCATCTCATGGCGAGAATAATTGATAACAGAACCTTTGCCTATTTGTCTCTCAAGGGCAGAATAGGCTCCCAAAAGTAACTGCTGACCAGTTTGTCCGGCTGCATAAAACGTACGTTGAACTTGCGTACCACCAAACGAACGGTTACGTAACATGCCACCATAATCACGAGCAAATGGTACACCTTGAGCAACACATTGATCTATAATACTGGCTGAAACTTCTGCCAAACGATGAACGTTTCCTTCTCTTGCACGGTAGTCGCCGCCCTTAATGGTATCGTAAAACAATCTATAAGTAGAGTCACCGTCGTTTTGATAATTTTTGGCTGCATTTATACCTCCTTGAGCTGCAATGGAGTGTGCTCTTCGAGGAGAATCTTGAAAACAGAATGTTTTAACTTTGTAGCCCATTTCAGCCAATGATGCTGCCGCAGAAGCACCTGCAAGGCCTGTTCCCACCACTATAATTTCAAGACTACGCTTGTTGGCTGGGTTTACCAATGGTACAGAAGATTTATATTTCGTCCACTTTTCACCTATTGGGCCCTCAGGCACCTTAGCGTCCAATTTTATTGTTGCCATTTTTTATAATTAAACTAAAATTATTTAAAAAAATAAAAATAAAGGGGCATTGCTGCATATCCAATTGGAATAAGTACCGCAAACACCCAAACACCTAAACCTTTTACCAGTGGAGTGTATTTTGGATGACTCCAGCCCAAAGTTTGAAATGCACTTTGAAAGCCGTGAAATAAGTGAAAAGCAACTGCAAACATTGAAAGTACATAAAACAATACTAACAATATGTTTTGAAATGAGAAAGAAACAACGTTGTATAAATCTTTAACAATTACTGTCCTTGTTCCTGCTTCCTCGTTAACCGTTTCCACTTTTTTGGCTTCTTGAGTATAACCAATTTCCATCGGAGTTGTTTCAATATTTCCTGAAGCTATCTGCTCGGTATATTTTACATAAGGCAAAGCTTCATTATGATATCTGTACCAGAAATCACTCATGTGAACAACCAAGTAAACCAAAAGGATTGTACCTAGGATGGCCATATTGCGACTAAATACACTTGATGAGTTTTTTACTACAGCATACCCAATCGGACGAGCCTGACGGTTTTTGTAGGTAATGTAAAGTCCCCAAAAAGCATGGAAAAGTATCAATGCATAGTTTACGTAAGATACAATTTTAATCACTGGGAATGTGGTCATGAAGACAGCATAATTGTTAAATGCATAACCACCGTCATTTTTGAATAATTGTAGGTTACCTATTAAATGCACCACCAAAAAAGTACAAAGAAACAAGCCAGTAAGTGCCATTAGTAGTTTTTTACCTATGGAGCTTGTTAAAGTTTTTGTTAACCAAGACATGTTATATTTTTAAAATTTAATTAATAGTAAATACTTAGAAAAATCCAATTTACTTTCGAGGTTCAAATCTAACTCTGAAACCGTTTAGAATCAATATAAATACTGAAATTTATTGGTAAAATGATATTGATTTTCTGTAAAAATTTAGCGTTATTTTTTTTTATTTAAACACATTTTGAATAGTAATGTTTTTAGAAATAATTGTTAAACAAAAAACCTTCAAGAAAAATCTTGAAGGTTTTGATTTATTTTATCATTTCAAATCCACAAAAAGCTTGGAGTGCTTTTGGCACTTTTATACCTTCGGAGGTTTGGTTGTTTTCTAATATAGCAGCTAAAATTCTTGGTAAAGCCAATGCTGAACCATTTAAGGTATGCAAAAGCTTGGTTTTGCCATCAACTTTGTACCTTAGTTTGAGTCTGTTGGCTTGGTAAGTTTCAAAATTAGAAACGGAGCTGACTTCTAACCAACGCTCTTGAGCCGCTGAGAAAACCTCAAAATCGAAGGTCAGAGCGGAAGTGAAACTCATATCACCACCACACAATCGAAGAATTCTGAATGGCAACTCTAGTTTTGTAAGTAGCCCTTTTACATGTTCTAACATTTCTTCGAGTGCCTGGTACGATTCTTCTGGCTTACGAACTTGCACAATCTCGACCTTGTCAAACTGATGCAGTCTGTTTAAACCTCTCACATGTGCACCCCAGCTACCTGCCTCTCTACGGAAACAAGGTGTGTAGGCTACGTTTTTTATTGGTAAATCATTGTCATTCAATATAACATCTCTATACATGTTGGTAATAGGCACCTCAGCGGTAGGGATTAAATACAAATCATCGGCGGTTGCATGGTACATTTGACCTTCTTTGTCGGGCAATTGTCCAGTTCCAAATCCTGAGGCAGCATTGATTACGATTGGAGGCTGCACTTCAAAATATCCAGCAGCTTCTGCTTCGTTCAAGAAGAAATTTATCAATGCACGTTGGATTTTTGCTCCTTTGCCTTTGTAAAAAGGGAAACCTGCACCCGATACTTTATTTCCAAGTTCGAAATCAATAATGTCGTATTTTTTTATCAACTCCCAGTGTGGTTGTGCTTCGGCATGAAGTTTTGGAATTTCACCTTGCGAAAAAATGTTCAAGTTTTCATCTGGTGTTTTACCTGCTGGCACACTTTCGTGAGGTAAGTTGGGAATGGTTACCAATATGTCGAGGAGAGAAACTTCTAGTTCTTTAAGTTTTTCCTCCAAATCTTTTGACGTAACTTTAAGTTCAGCAGTTTTACCTTTTATAGCTTCTGCTTCTTCTTTTTTACCTTCTTTCATCAAAGCACCAATTTCTTTGGCCAAGTTATTGGACTGAGCCAAGGTATTGTCCAACTCCAGCTGAGTGTCTTTACGAATTTGGTCCAAGGACAAAACCTGCTCAACAGTTTCTGCTGCGTTTTTAAAGTACTTTCTCTCCAGACCTTTGATGGTCAAGTCTTTGTTTTCTTTGATGAAATTCAGTTGTAACATAATATTCTTCTATGATAATTTATTTGTCCTAAATGATAATTGAGATGGCCTAAAAGATGAATCAAGAAATAGTTTGTTTTCATTTCATGTCCAAAAACATTATCAGGGTATGTTTGGTCGAAAACGGATGAATCTAAACCCAAAATTATATTTTTTACTATTTCGGTGGTATCATCTATAGATTTCAAAAGTTGGTCTTTAGTCGTTTTTTCTGAAAACTCGGCTGGTCTATTTCTTACATAGTCTGTGTTTCCTAAAATGGTACCTATATAATTGTTCAAATTTCCCAATATATGCAAACACAAGTTTCCTGCCGAATTGTTGATTCCTTCGGCTTTTATCCAAAGTTTTTCTTCGTTGTTATAAGCTTCAATTTCTAATTTAAGCCTAATAAGGTCTTTCTCGAAAACGGCAGAGAGGGATTTTTGCATTTTTAATCAAATTTAAAAAGCCCCTCATTCAACGCTTCCAAGGCAGCATTTTTATCTTTTGTATCTACCAAAATAGACATATTGTGCTCAGAAGCACCGTAGGCAATCATTCTCACAGGAATATCTTTCAAGGCGTTCATGACATTTATGGCTATGCCTGCTTTGTCTGCCATGAAATTACCCACAATACAAATAATACTTTGGTTGAAATCATGGGGTTCTAAATCAGCTATTTGTTTAAGTTCTTCCGTGATTTTATCGAGATTTTCATTGTTGTCAATCGTTACAGCAACAGAAACCTCAGAAGTGGTTATCATGTCTACTGGTGTTTTGTATTTTTCAAAAACCTCAAACACTTTTCTTAAAAACCCATAGGCATTCAGCATTCTGGTAGAATGAATGTAAATGGCTGTGATGTTGTCTTTAGCTGCAATTGCTGTGATTTCAGAGGTATGCGAAACATCCGACTTTATCAAAGTGCCAGGTGCATTTGGCTCCATGGTATTTTTCAATCTTACAGGAACACCTTTCATTTTGGCAGGCGTTATTGTGCTTGGATGAAGTATTTTGGCACCAAAATAGGCCAATTCAGCTGCTTCTTCAAAGCTCAACTCACGCACAGGAAATGTTCGCTTCACGATTCTTGGGTCGTTGTTGTGCATGCCGTCTATGTCGGTCCAAATCTGTATTTCTTCTGAAACTGTTGCTCCGCCAATCAAGGAAGCCGTGTAGTCAGAACCGCCACGCTTTAAGTTATCTACTTCTCCACGTGGATTTCTGCAGATAAATCCTTGAGTTACAATTATTTGTTTGTCAGTTTGTTTTGACAAAAGATGGCCAAGTTTTTCTTCAATTACAGCAAGCTCAGGCTCGTTGTCGGCATCTATTCGCATGAAATCAAGAGCAGGAATCAGTACTACACTGTCGCCTACCTCTTCCATGTAAGCAGCGAACATTTGTGTAGACAGTATTTCGCCTTGTGCAACTAATTCTTTGTCCTGCTTTTGTGTAAATGGACTTATATTGACCAAAGAAGCTATAAAATCAAATTCAGTATCTATGATTTTTTGGCCTTGGGCTAAGCCCTCTGGTGTAGCGTAAAGTTCTTCAATGAATGTTTGGTAGTGGTTTTTTAGACTTGAAATGTTTTCTAAAGCCTCTGAGTTTTTATGTTGTTTGATGGCCTCACCGATAGCCAAAAGGCCATTTGTGGTACCAGACAATGCTGATAATACTACAATTTTCCTTGTTTTATCTTCTGTTACAAGGTTTCTGATTGATTTCATTCTTTCTGGCTTTCCTACCGAAGTGCCACCAAATTTCCAAACTTGCATATTTTGTTGTTATATTTTTTTCTTTTACCACAGAGTGTCACCGGTTTTGCACAGCGTGACAATAAGTTTTACTTTAAACCGAGCATCTTAATTGCTGTAATTGCAGCTTCATCGCCTTTGTTGCCGTGTATGCCACCAGCTCTGTCTAGAGCTTGCTGATGGGTGTTGGGTGTTAATACCCCAAATATTATGGGTTTATTATACTTCAAAGAAACTTCAGTTAATCCACCAGCCACGGCATGATTGATATAATCATTATGTTTGGTTTCTCCTTGAATTACACATCCAATTGCTATAACGGCATCTATTTCAGCTTTTTGGGCATAAACTTGCGAGCCATAACTGAGTTCAAAACTTCCAGGAACATAAACTTTCAGTATGTTAGTTTCTTTAGCACCGTACTTAAGAAGTGTATCTATAGCTCCTTGAGCAAGAGGTTCGGTGATGTCATCGTTCCACTCAGCTACGATGACCACGAACTTTTTCCAACTTATGTCGGGCAAGTTTTCTGTTTTGAAAATACTAAGGTTTTTATGAGCAGAAGACATGATTGTTTATATATTTGATACAAAAAAGGGATAAACCTGATGGCTTATCCCTTTGATTTTTAATATTTTAATCTCGGTTATTCGCCAATTTCGGTTTCCATTCTCGATTTGTACTTTTTAGCCAACAAGGTTTCTGTGCCAGAAGGATACTTGTTTATGATATCGCCGTATACTTCAATAGCTTCTTTTGTTTTTTTAGACTCAGTAAGAGCATTGGCCCACTTCATCATATAACCTGGAGTAGAAAACTTGTTCGGTTTGTGGTTAGAAGCTTTTTCGTAGTATGTAATAGCATCTTCCACTTTTTTAGTCTCCATGTAGCAATCACCTATCAATGAATAAGCCCTAGCCTGTAATACTTGGTCGTCAGATGAGAACTTATCCAATCTTTCAATTGCCTCGGCATATTTCGCTTGTTTCATCAAAGCTATACCTGCATATAGGCTTGCTAATTTACCTGCTTTTGTGCTGCTGTAGTTATCAGCCAAAGATAATAAGCCTTCGTTACCACCTTTACCTTTCAATGCTTGATTAAGCGAGTCTGCCTCGAAAGAGAACACTGCATCATAAAGTGCAACTTGAGCTTCTTTTTCTTGGGTATCCGTGTAGTATTTGTAACCAAAATAGAGAGCAACCACTGCTATTATTGCACCACCTATGTAAGTAAGTATTTTTGAGTTTTTTTCTAAGAGTCCTTCGTACTTGAAAAATTCTTTTTTCAGTGCGTCAGCATTTTCTATAATTTCTATACCCTTATTGTCTTTATCAGCCATTTTTCTTTTGTTCAAAATTTTTGGAGTGCAAATTTATGAAAAACCTTCATAAAATTTATATAAAAACTCCTAAAAAATGTGCCAAAACGAATTTAGCACAAAAAAAAGACCGAATTGTCGGTCTTTAATTACATATTATATTTTTATTCTCTCAAGAATGGATAATCTTGCTGAACATAAATGTCTTCAAAAGCTTCCTCTGGTTTAGGCCAAGGTGACTCCTCAGCAAATGTCACAGATTCTTCAACTTGAACCTTTATTTTAGCATCGATAGCACTTAGTTCTTCTTCAGTAGCAATTTTCTGAGACAAAATTCTGTCCTTTATCAATTCGATTGGATCTCTTTGTTTCCATTCTGCAACCTCTTCTTTGGTACGATATTTTTGTGGGTCAGACATCGAATGACCTCTGAATCTGTATGTTTTGAATTCCAAAAATGTTGGACCATCACCTTTTCTAGCTCTCTCAGCTGCTCTACCAACTGCTTCATGTACAATTTCAACGTCCATGGCATCTACTGGCTCAGCTGGCATATCATAGGCTTCTGCCAAGGTGTAGAGCTCTCTTACGTTTGAGGTTCTTTCTACGGATGTACCCATTGCGTAACCGTTATTTTCTACAACAAAAATAGTCGGTATTTTCCAAGTCATGGCCATGTTAAAAGCTTCATGTAAAGCACCTTGACGAGTGGCTCCATCTCCAAAATAGCATATACATACTTTACCGGTATTCAGATATTTTTCGGCAAAACCCAGACCAGCACCCATAGGTATTTGTGCACCTACTATACCATGGCCGCCTACAAAACCCACTTCCTTATCGAAAATGTGCATCGAACCTCCTTTACCCTTCGTGGTACCCGTTACTTTGCCATAAAGCTCCGCCATGATACGCTTAGGGTCAGTACCCAACACCAAGGGATGA
Source organism: Lacihabitans sp. CS3-21 (assembly GCF_024343675.1). Lineage (GTDB taxonomy): Bacteria > Bacteroidota > Bacteroidia > Cytophagales > Spirosomataceae > Leadbetterella. The sequence continues at coordinate 81,029 of NZ_RJUD01000105.1, read as the reverse complement.
CCGTGGTCACGGTAAGCAGTGATGTATTTGTCGCCTTTTTCTAATGCCGAAACTGCTCCTGAAGAACACGCTTCTTGACCTATATATAAATGACAAAAACCTCTGATTTTTTGCTGACCATATAATTGCCCTGCTTTTTCTTCAAATTTGCGTTGCAACTGCATAGTTTCATACCAAAAGATATATTGTTCTTTTGTGTATTTTACTTGAGCCGCCTCTTTCTTTTTGCTGGTTGCCATAAAGTTTTCGCTTAGAATTTTTTTGGATTGCAAAAATAAGGATTAAAACTAAATAGAAGGAATATTATTGATAAAATCTATGTCTTTGGCTAAAAGATAGCATTTGTCGGAGAGGTTTTTCTCTTCATGATTATTTACCGATACCTCTACTTTGCTATAATTGACAATTATTTCGGGATGATGATTATGTTTATCGATTACTTCAAAGGCTTTTTTCGTGAAACCAATCACTTCAGTATAGTTTTTGAAAGTGTAGATCTTGGTTAGTTTACCCTCAACTGTTTTCCAATCTGTTTTGCCTAACTCTTCGATTTGAATTTTCGTGATTTCCAAGGATATTTTAGTTTATTTGAATGCTTCTGGATACTGATAACGAAGTTTTTCGTGTATTTGTTTGTGGGTGGAAAGTTCAGCCCAAGTGCCAATCAGAGAAAGTGTGCAAATGATGGAAATAAAATATGGATTGGTAAAAAGGACGTTTTTGAAACTTTCGCTCAATATGAGGTTATTGAGGTTTAGGACAGAGCCGCTCATTGAAATCCATAGTGGTTGATATTTTTTCTGAATCAATTTTAGTTTTTCTTCACGGTTCATTTTGAACAATATTACAACTGCTGCCAATGCTGTAATTAGAAAATATGGCAGTACGAAATATTTATATTGGTTGTACTGTAAATTACTAATAATAAGGAACGTCAATATAAACACCAGGAGTGTGTAAACAAATTTTGGAAGTTTAAAGAACTCAAAAAAGTGCCTCCAATATTTCTTGCGACTTTCTGAATAAGCAGCCTTGGCTCTTTCAGTTACGAAGTCTGAGAAACCAAACAAACCGAAGTTTTTGTATTTTGAGAGTAATAATTTTTCGAAATCTTGGTTGGGGAACTGTTCTAGCTCTGCTTCTATGGCTGAAGCAAGATGATCTACGAGTTCAACTTGGATATCGTGGTATTCTACGTATTTTGATTTTACGAAGGTTTCGATTTTTTTAATTTCGGCAAATGTCAGAGTCATGCTTTGAATATTTTAAAGTTTAATATTTTTTTTTCAATGAAAAAATTCGATGTAGTTGATAAGAATAGAATAATCATAGTAAAGACAACACTCTGACTTACTTTATCCATTTGAATTTCAAATAATGTGATAAACTGAATGATAAAGATGAAAGCAGAAATAGGTATTAAGGCGATTTTAAATACCGAAACTGTTTTCAGGGAAAAATCAGTAAAAATCCTTCTTTTGGTGGAAAAAAATGAACCTAATGTAGAGTGTTTAAACCCTTCAACTAAATTGGTTTTTTCAATAATGAATGCAGCTAAAAAAATATTTAAGGGGATACTGAACCCACCTGAAAAAGCTCCTAAGCTATTTAATTTAAAATTAATTTGGGAATATGGCGAAAACTTAAAAATTAATAAGCCTAAAAATATCCATATTAGTATTTTTGAACTTGAAAAATTCTTAGCTAAACTTTGGAAATACTCTTTTTTAATATTCCTGTCGAAATACATTGCTTGTTGATATTCTAGGGCTTTTAAACCATAAAATTCTGAAATTTCGCCAAGCCTAACTTTCTGTTTGTATGAGTCAAAATTTTCATGGACTTCATTAAATGATTCCTCAAAAGATTTATTTTCGTTCATTTTATGCTCTATTTCGGAGCAGAAATGATCGAACATCTCATCATAGAATTCTTTGAATGTAAGTTCACAAGAATTAAAATATTTTTCAATTTCAGCTATTTGTGATTCGTTGAGTTTCATGATAAACTAAGTTTTGGGTTTAAGATGAGGTTTAAATTTTCGGCAAATGCCTTAAGTTCAGCTATTCTGTCCACTGCAACGGCATTTCCTTTTGGCGTGATTTTGTAGTATTTTCTTGTGCGGCCATCCACTTTTTCGAGTTCAGCAGTTAGGACTTCCTCAGCTTCCAATTTATGCAAAATAGGATAAAGTGCTCCTTCGGTTATTTGAATGTCATCTTGGGTGAGTTCTTTTACTTTTTGCGTGATTTCGTAACCATACATTCTGCCGTTGTCGTGTAACAATTTCAGGATAATGGTACTCAAACTGCCTTTCAGATGCTGATTCATAATAAATTGATAATATTTAATACAAACATACATAATATTCTTATGCATCCAAATGTTAGGTATTGTTTTTTTTAAAATTCTACGGATTCAAAAATGAATTTGACCAAGCAATAATTCTTCTGCACCTTTGTAGTCATTATGTACATAGAAAAACTCCAGTTATCCAATTTCAGAAATTACGAAAATCAATTTTACGAGTTTTCGGATGGATTGAATTGTATAGTTGGTAAAAATGGAAGCGGTAAAACCAATCTTCTTGATGCCATTTATTTCCTGTCTTTGTGTAAAAGTTCTATTCATAGTCAGGATGCTTTGAGTATAAATTTTGACACGGATTTTGCTCAAATTGAGGGCCGTTTTGGAAAAGAACTGATCACTTGCTCGATGCAAAGAGGAGGTAAGAAGTCATTTTTTTATGACAAAGTACCTTATGAAAAACTCTCTGAGCATATCGGCAAATATCCAGTTGTTCTGATTGCTCCTGATGACACAGATCTGATACGCGATGGAAGTGAAACTCGCCGAAAACTATTTGATGGTATACTTTCGCAAATAGATGGAGAATATTTAAAGCTGTATTTGTCTTATAATAAATCGCTTGATCAGCGGAATAGTTTGCTAAAACAATTTGGCGAGCACAATTATTTCGATGAGGATTTGGTTAGAATTTACTCTGATCAGCTTTTGGTTACGGGTAAAAAAATATTTGACCTTAGGAAGAATTTTGTATCCCAGTTTTTGCCTTTGTTCAAGAAGCATTATGACGACCTTTCTGACAACAGAGAAGTTGTCGAAATCAATTATAATTCGGAGTGTTCGGAAGAAAATTTTGAGGCAATTTTTTTGAAATCCATTGCTAATGATTTGGCAGCTCAACGTACCACCAAAGGAATTCACAAAGACGACTATGAGTTTTGGATGGAGGGGAAACCCGTGAAGAAATTCGGTTCGCAAGGTCAACGAAAGTCCTTTATTATGGCTATCAGAATGGCTCAGTTTGATATACTTACCCAAATTAAAGGCTTTAAACCTATTCTTTTACTCGACGATATTTTTGATAAGTTAGACGAAAAGCGAATCAAGAAATTGGTAGAAATGATTGATAACAAAGTCTTTGGTCAGGTTTTTTTGACAGATGCTCGTCCGAACAGAACCAAAGAATTGTTAAAGGGTATTGATGTGAGGTTTTTGGAGATTGGGTAAGGTTTATTGCTGTCGGTTGTGCGGACACAACCGACCATCTAATTTTTTCACAACAAAGCCCTATCCAAATGCACATAACCACCATCTACATGAATGAGCTGGCCGGTGGTATGACTCGAACGATTGGATAGCAAGAATACCACCATGTTTGCCAATTCTTCGGCAGTGGTCATACGTTTTCCTAATGGAATTTTATCTTTAATTTTTTCTAGAGTTTCCTCTGGATTAGGCAAGGTTTTTATCCATTTGTCATAAAGCGGGGTATAACATTCTGCAACCACCACGGAGTTTACTCTTATGCCATATTTTAGCAATTCTACAGCCCACTCTCTTGTCAGAGCATTACGTGCCCCATTGGCTGCTGCGTATCCTGAAGTGCCTCCTTGACCAGTCTCTGCGGTTTTCGAGGTGACGTTTACGATAGACCCCTCGGTTTCTATCAACGATGGCAGACAATATTTTGCCAATAAATAATAATGGACCACGTTGCGATGTAAGGAGGCCATAAAGCCTTCGTAATCACCGTTTTCGAGTCCAATTCCGTCGTTGGCTCCTGCATTATTAACTAATCCATGTATCCTTCCAAACCTTGCCAGAACCGTATCTACAGCCTTTTTGCACTCGTCAGGGTTCGAAAGTTCGGCTTCTACCGTAAATCCAAAGCCTCCAGCCGCTGTTATTTTCTCAAGAGCTGATTCATTATCTTTTGCGTTTCTTCCGATAATTACCGGAAATGCACCTTCAAGTGCCAATTGTGACGAAATTCCCTCTCCAATTCCTTTGGCTCCGCCTGTAACAATTATTACTTTTTCTTTGAGATTGAGATTCATTATTGTGACTTATTTTTTTGCCCAATAATCCAATACCATAACTTTATCAAGATGTGGCATCAAAACTTCTACAAATGCTTTGTGGTCAGGATGAGGCAAGTATATGGCTCTGTCTTCTTCACTCTTAAAAGTCACAAAAAACAAGTGAGTAAAACCGTTATCAAGTCCTTCAGGGCTGTTGTTGGTTCCCCATTCGTAGTCTTTTATTTGCTTGATTTTGTCTTTTAGTCCGTGAAAAGCATCTTCCACTTTTTTAACATCGGCTGCAGATGAGGTGTCCTTGAATTTGAACATTACTACATGTCGTAGTTCTTTTTTTTGTGAAAAACCACCTGTTGAAATTGCCATAAATAAAGCCGCGAATAAGAATGATTTGAAAGGTAAGGAACTGAAAATTTGCATATTTGGGAATGGTTGAATGTTGTAATTTTTATTATTTCAACAAAAATAGAAATACCTTCCTTTTAATAAAATTAATTGGGAAGAAATAATAAACTTATGTTTGGATTAAAAATTAAATATCTAAAACTATAGCAAAATTATGAGCTTCAAAATGAAATTTGGAGTCCAAAACAGGCCGTTTTAAGACTGAAATTCTTACAAATGCTTCATATATGTTGCCAAATCCTTATCACCTCTGCCTGAAAGTCCTATCACCACGACTTCGTCTTTTCCAGCTCCCAAATAATTGAGAACTGCCAAAGCGTGACTCGATTCTATGGCCGGTATAATGCCTTCCAATTTGGTGAGTTCAAAGCCTGCTGTCAATGACTCCTCATCAGTAATTCCGTAGAAGGTAGCCCTTTTGCTTTCCCACAAATGTGCATGAAGTGGCCCGATACCAGGATAATCCAAGCCAGCAGAAATAGAATGTGGCTCAACCACTTGACCATCAAACGTTTGCATCAATAAGCTTTTACTTCCATGCAAGATGCCTGGTTTACCAAGAAACGTGGTTGCTGCTGATTTGCCAGTATTTACACCATGTCCTGCGGCTTCAGCAGCTATTATTTTAACAGAAGGTTCGTCTAAGAAATGGTAAAAAGTACCTGCGGCGTTTGACCCTCCTCCAACACAAGCTATCACATAATCTGGGTTTTCTGATCCTGTTTGCTCAAAAAGTTGCGTTCTGATTTCCTCAGAAATAACCGACTGGAATCTGGCCACCATGTCGGGGTAGGGGTGAGGGCCCACTACCGAACCGATGATATAATGCGTATCAGTCGGGTTGTTTATCCAGTGTCTCATGGCTTCATTGGTGGCATCTTTGAGGGTTCTTGATCCACTTTTTGCTGGTCTCACTTCCGCACCGAGCATTTTCATACGGGCCACGTTTGGAGCCTGGCGTTCAATGTCGATTTCGCCCATATACACGATGCATTCTAAACCCATCAATGCACACATGGTAGCGGTGGCCACGCCGTGTTGTCCAGCTCCAGTTTCTGCTACGATTTTCTTTTTATTAAGTTTTTTAGCCAATAATATTTGGCCAAGGGTATTGTTTACCTTGTGAGCCCCCGTATGACAGAGATCCTCTCTTTTGAGATATACCTTGGTTTGGTATTTTTCTGAAAGTCGCTCTGCATGAAAAAGTGGAGTTGGGCGTCCCACATAATCTTTCAATAAACGTTGAAATTCTTCTTGAAAACTAGGTTCATACATGATTTGGAGATAGTTTTCACGTAGCTCCTCTACATTTGGATAAAGCATTTCGGGAATAAACGCTCCGCCGTAGTTTCCGTAATAACCTCTCTCGTCCACCTGAAACGGTGAGTTTTCTTTTAGACTTTTCATATTCTTATTTTTTCAAAAAGCTCTATCAAGGCTTCCATGTTTTTATTTGCAGGGCTTATTTCAAATTTGCTATTGACGTCAATTCCCGCAAAATTCTTATTTCTAATATTTTTCAAATCCTCCAAGTTTTCTAACGATATCCCTCCTGCTAATAGAAAAGGTTTTTCACCAGCATAATTATCTAAAATTTGCCAGTCGAATGTTTTTCCATGGCCGCCATATCCGCCATCGGCTTTGGTGTCGAATAGAAAATAATCAATAAACGTCTCAAAGGGAGTGGTTTCAGCAAAATCAAAAGAATTATCCACTGAGAATACTTTTATGATTTTTAAACCCTCATTTTTTAATTTTCTACAAAACTCAATGGTTTCATTTCCATGTAATTGTATAAAATCTAAATCGTATTCTTTGCAAATCCCAACTATTTTTTCTAATTTCTCATTTACAAAAACCCCTGTCTTTTTGATATTTTGAGGTAAACTTCTGAGCGTTTTTTTATCTAAAATATCACCAGTAAACCTTGCCGATTTTTCATAAAAAATAAACCCCATAAAATCTGGTTGCAACTCTGCCAAAGCCAGTATATTCTGACTTTCCCGCATTCCGCAAACTTTGATTTTTAGCATTTTGTTTTTTTTAAAAGGCACTGAAGTATCAAGCTAATGAAACAAATGTTTTAAATTATCAATTCTACAAATTCCTCTAAGGCTTTAGCTGGGTTACTTGTTTTCATGAAATTTTCTCCCATCAAAAATCCTTTGTAGCCTATTTCTCTCAATTGTTTTACGGTATCTGGATGGCTGATACAGCTTTCTGATATTTTTACTTTTTCTTTCGGGATAAAATCATAAAGTTCAATCGAGGCATTCACATTGTTTTCTGCAAAATTTTTGAGATTTCGATTATTTACACCAACAATATCCACATTTTGCATCGGGCTTTTGTCTATTTCGGCTTGGTCATGAACTTCCAAAAGGACTTCTAAACCTAATTCATGTGCTTTTTTGCTTAATGATTCTATCTCTGAGCTTTCTAAATTAGCTGCGATTAGTAAAATCACATCAGCCCCCCAAGCTTTAGCTTCATATAGCTGATATTCATCTATCATGAAGTCTTTTCTGAGTAGTGGAGTAGTTGGGTTGTTTTCACGAGCAATCAATAAATCTTCTTTGAAGCCGCCAAAAAAAACAGTGTCCGTGAGTACACTTATACCTGCTGCTCCAGCTTTTGTATATCCCAAAGTGGTTTCAGCTATTCCCGCACCTACGTTAATATCTCCTTTTGAGGGTGATTTTCTTTTGTATTCCGAAATAATTCCTGTTGAATTCTCCGCTAATAGAGCCGACTTTAAAGAAATGGTCTCTCTTTGAAAATAAACCGAACTTTTAAGTTCTTCAACAGTTACTTTTTCTTTAGCTCGGGCTATTTCAATTTTTTTATTTTCTATTATTTGATCTAAAATCGTCATTTATTCTCTTTTCTTTCTGGAAAATTCAAACTACGCTTTTTTTCTTACTCTACTCAAGGTTTCGGGCGAGAGACCCAAAAACGAGGCAATATATTTTTTTGGTGCTCTATCATAGATATCCGGAAACATATCCCTGAAAGCATCATTTCGTTTTTGTGCACTCATCATTCTCATAAAACGGACGCGTTCGTCATACATTACCAAATACATTTCTGTCAGAATACGCCCTATGTAATTGGCCTCGGGAACCGTATCATACAACTCCTGCATGGCTTTGTTTGTTATCGAAATCATCTCTGAATCTTCCAAAAGTTCGATAGTTTCTACAGAAGGAACTTTTGGGATGTAACTGTGTGGTATATAGATAAAACCAAATTCGCCCACAAACCATGAAGTAACATCCGTTTTTGTTTTATTTTCTTCTATGGTATAATATGATCTTACCAGGCCTTTTTCTATAAAGTAAAGCCTGTCATTTATATCGCCTGCTTTTACCAGTATATCGCCAGCCTTACCCGTATGGCGAGTAAGTTTTTTGATAAGAAGTTTTTCAGTTTCCTTTTTTATTGGATGAATCGCTTTCAATGATTCCACAAAAGATGTAAACATAAGCTTATATTTTTTTACAAATATAATGCAACCCTAACATAAAAAAATTGCATCTTGAGATTGAAACCGATTATATGGCAAAAATTTTATCACTTTTCGAAACTGAGTACGATTTAGCTAAGGCTCTCATAAAGGGAGACGCTTATGCTCAGCGTATGTTCTACGAAAAGTTTTCACATAGGTTTTTAGCTATTTGTTGCAGATATATTAGCGATAAAATGGCCGCTGAAGACCTGATGGTGGAAAGCATGATGAAGATTTTTGATAAAGTTAGTCAGTTTGGATTTAAGGGAAGTTTTGAAGGTTGGGCAAAAAGATTAGTGGTGAACGAGGCTTTGATGTATCTGAGAAGTAAAAAAATGCTCGAAGTGGGAATAGATGAAGTAAATGAATCTCTTAATTCTTATAATCAAAGTTTAGATTTTGAGTCCGACGAATTAATGAAACTCATACAATCGCTTCCAAATGGATATAGGACAGTTTTTAATCTTTATGCCATTGAAGGCTATAATCACAACGAAATAGCTGAAATGCTTGGAATTTCAGAAGGAACTTCGAAATCGCAGCTAAGTAGAGCTAGAGCAATTTTGCAAGAACAATTGACAAAAAATGAGAGGTACGGATATATCGTTTAAAAAAAATTGAATATGAATCCTATAGATGATTTTTTTAGGGAAAAACTCGCAAACCAAGAGGTAAAGCCTAGCGATAGGGCTAATCAATTGTTTTTGAGTAAACTAGAAAACAAAAAAAAGAGGAGAATTGTGCCTTACAGGTACTTTGCTATGGCCGCTTCGTTGTTTATTGTTTCTTTGGCAGGTGTATATTTTTACAATAAGTCAAAAGTTTCTAATCACACTTTGACTTCAACCCTACCAAATTCAGAGGAGGCTACCTCTCCTTCTGAATTGAATGAAATGGCGAACAAAAAAGAAGAAAATCTAGCTGATTTGGTACCAACAAGTAAATACCTTAAAACAGGATTTGCAGAATTTTCTATAAAAAAGCCAAATGATGTTATTGCTTTAGCTGTTGTGCCGATTGAAAGTGCTGATAATGTTGATATTAATGAGCCAAAAGAAATTAGTTTAATAGATGTTAATTCAAAAATAGGAATTGATTCAAAAACAGTCTTGGCCAATAAGACGGGATTTAAAAGTGAAAACTTAGAAGAGACCTTGATTTTTCTAACACCAATATTAGCCCTAAATCAAGTGAATAATTTTGGGGTGAATCCTGAAATTTTAGAGAATTCAAATAGTAAAGTAACTAAAAGTACTGACGAATATTTCTCAGATGACAAATCGTTGGTAACAAGAGTTTTGGACGAAGTGAAGAATTTGAAAAAGGGCGAAAAAGTTGATTTTAACAAGTTAGGATTCAAGCCTATCGAGGAGTTGGCCTTAGACAAAGAAGGATTTATAGTATCAGAAACAAACCAAATAAAAGACAAAATAAACTGGATAAAAGCAAGATTAAACAACAATTAACAATTATGAAAAAGTTATTATTAATTACATTACTCACAGGATATCAGGCATTTGCTTTTGGATATCCTAAAGATACCACCATTATTGAATTCAACGATAAGGGCACGAATAACAAGGTGAAAGTTATAACTGGTAACAATAAAACCATTGAGCTGCCTAAATCTTTGAATTTAGATAATGTATTGAAAGCTGTTGGTGTAGATTCCAATGAACGTGAGCGTGCTTTGGTTTTGATTTCAAAAGGTGGTGATAAAAGAGATACCCTACTGGTGTTCTCGAAAGAAGGCCAGAGAATCAAAATCATTACCAAAGACATCATTTCTAAAAAAGACACTACCATAAAGGAGACAGAACAACAAATGGAAAGACGAATTGAAAAAGAAGTAGAAGATGAGATCGAGTCTTTTGATGACGATCATGGTGATCACAAAGAGCATGGAAACCACGATAATAAAAAACAAAAAACTCCCAAAGAGAAAAAATTCTTTTCAAAAAGTGACTTTGGTATCTATCTGGGGCTAAATAATTTTGCACATGCCAATGAATCAAAATCGCCAAATGAACTAACTGGTCTTCGCACTTGGCAGTCGAGATATGTAGCACTTTCATTGAGGAAAAATGCAACATTGATAAAAGGTAAAAAAATGGATGTTGCGTTTAGTTATGGCCCTGAAATAGCTTGGTATAATTTTATGTTTAAAAATAGCAATGTAGCTAGAGAGGTAGATGTAGTGGTAAATGGAAGGCCAATAAATCAAGTAGCGTTTGTTGAAAACACCAAAGAAACTGAAAAAAGTAAATTGGTAATGCCATATGTGAATTTTCCAGTTTTGTTAAATTTCGGTTTCAAAGAAGATAAATTCAAAATCGGTCTGGGTGGTTATGCGGGCTACAGAGTGGGAGGTTACAGCATGGAAAAATTCTCAAGAAGAAGCGAAGATAAGATAAAAGGAGACTTTGGATTGAATGATTTTGTGTATGGGGTAACCGCCGAAATTGGTAAAAAGAATGGAATGACGCTTTTCGTGAGATATGATATGAACAAACTTTTCAAGGAAAACCAAACTAGCTTTAATGATATTCAAGCATTTAGTGTAGGCTTCAGACTATAAAACTTCATAAAACTAATATAAAAAGGGCTTTTGGCCCTTTTTGTATTTTAAACAGTTTCATTTCTTCCTTGAGATTAAACTTAAAAAAATGCTGAATTTGGACAACTCCTGTAGGTTTTTAATATTTTACAATATTCCAAATTGTATACTTGGGAAAGTATATAAGAAATATTTCTAGAATTTAGAATGAAACAGTTAATATTTACATTTTAGGAAATGAACAACGTAAATACTTTCATTAAATGCATAAGTATTCTAAATCCTCATAATAAGGCAAATATTGATTTTTTGAAGGGAAGGAGAGGGGAAATATGAAATTTTATCAAGAAATTTTTTGTGAAAGTTTTGTGGTTCTAAAAAAAGATTCTACTTTTGCATCTCCTTTCGAAAAGGGTGTGTTCTTTGAGAGTATTTGGGGGTGTACCAGAGTGGCCAAATGGGGCAGACTGTAAATCTGCTAGCTTACGCTTACGGTGGTTCGAATCCATCCGCCCCCACCAATAAAAGTGTTTAAGCGGGAGTAGCTCATTTGGTAGAGCGATAGCCTTCCAAGCTATAGGTGGCCGGTTCGAGCCCGGTCTCCCGCTCTGATTCCATAAAGCCTTTGTAGCTCAGTGGTAGAGCACTTCCTTGGTAAGGAAGAGGTCGGCAGTCCGATTCTGCTCAAAGGCTCTATACTGAATTTGGGCTAAGTATTTTCGAATGGAAACGATTTTCGAGTAATTAGAAATTCTGATTGCTCTTTTTTAGTAAAAACAATTTTGAACAACATAAATTTTATCAAATAAAATGGCAAAAGAAAATTTTGACCGTAGTAAACCTCACGTAAACATCGGTACAATCGGTCACGTTGACCACGGTAAAACTACATTGACAGCTGCTATTACTTCAGTTTTGGCCAACAAAGGTCTAGCTGCGGTTAGAGATTTCTCGTCAATTGATAATGCACCTGAAGAAAAAGAGCGTGGTATTACAATCAATACTTCTCACGTAGAGTATCAGACTGCTAATCGTCACTATGCACACGTTGACTGTCCAGGTCACGCTGACTACGTTAAGAACATGGTAACTGGTGCTGCCCAAATGGACGGAGCCATCATCGTGGTAGCTGCTACTGACGGTCCAATGCCACAAACTCGTGAGCACATCCTTCTTGCTCGTCAGGTTGGTGTTCCTGAGCTTGTTGTATTTATGAACAAAGTTGACTTAGTAGATGATCCAGAATTACTTGAACTAGTAGAAATGGAAATCAGAGAGTTGCTTTCATTCTACAAATTCGACGGTGACAATATTCCTGTAATTCAAGGTTCAGCTCTTGGTGGTTTGAACAATGAGCCTCAGTGGGTTGCTAAAATCGAAGAATTGATGGAAGCTGTAGATACTTTCATTCCACTTCCTGCTCGTGCAACTGACAAGCCATTCTTGATGCCAGTTGAGGACGTGTTCTCAATCACTGGTCGTGGTACTGTTGCTACAGGTCGTATCGAAACTGGTATCATCAACTCTGGTGAGGCAGTAGATATCCTTGGTATGGGTGCTGAAGGTCTTAAATCAGTAGTAACTGGTGTTGAGATGTTCCGTAAAATCCTTGACAGAGGTGAAGCTGGTGATAACGTAGGTCTTTTGTTGAGAGGTATCGACAAAGAGTCTATCAAAAGAGGTATGGTAATCTGTAAGCCAGGTTCTGTGAAGCCTCACACTAAATTCAAAGCTGAGGTTTACGTTCTTTCGAAAGAAGAAGGTGGACGTCACACGCCATTCTTTAACAAATACCGTCCTCAGTTCTACTTCAGAACTACAGACGTTACTGGAGAGATCTTCCTTCCAGAAAATGTTGAGATGGTTATGCCTGGTGATAACATCACTATTACTGTAAACTTGATCAACGCTATTGCGATGGACAAAGGTCTTCGTTTTGCGATTCGTGAAGGTGGACGTACTGTAGGTGCTGGTCAGGTAACTGAAATCCTTGAGTAATCGATTAGATTAATCATATAACAAGAAAGCACTCCAGAAATGGGGTGCTTTTTTTTGTGCCTTTATATTTTATAAGTAAGTAAATATTCGTTTACTTTACTTTTCAACCATTAATTAAAAAAAACTGAATGAATCGTCGAGAAATTCTCAAATCAACAATAGCTGGTGCTGCTGTTGTTTCCACCAGTTTGGAAACATTTGCAGCCAAACCAAAGAAAAGCAAGCATAATTTTACTTTTTGCTTAAACACTAGCACCATTCGTAAACAAAACATCGGATTAATGGCCGAAATCGAAACTGCCGCTAAAGTTGGTTTTGACGGCATAGAAATTTGGATGGGTACGTTAGAGAAATACATAAAGGACGGAGGTAAGTTGGCTGATGTAAAGAAAAAATCTACTGACTTAGGTATTTTAATTGAAGACTCTATTGGCTTTGCCAAATGGATAGTTGATGACGAAACTGAAAGAGGTAAGGCCATGGAGCAGCTTAAGCGTGAAATGGATATGTTGGCTCAGATTGGCTGTAAGCGTATTGCCGCTCCACCGTTTGGTGCAACAACAGGTGCTGACGTAGACCTAAGAAAAGCTGCTGAGCGTTTTTATAAAGTGGTAGAATTGGGTAAGGAAATGGGTGTTTTGCCACAACTCGAACTATGGGGATTTTCAAAAAACCTTCATCTTTTTGGTGAAACTTTGTTTGTTGCTGCCGAAAGTGGACATCCTGATGCCATAATTTTACCAGATGTTTATCATTTATTCAGAGGAGGTTCACCTTTTGAGGCTTTGCGTATGATTGCTGGGAATAAAATGCAGATGTTCCACATGAATGACTTCCCTGCCAATGCCGATAAAAACACAATAACAGACGGTATGCGTGTAATGCCGGGTGATGGTGTGGCTCCATTTAAAGAAATTTTGGGTATTTTGAATAAAAAAAATACACCAATAGTACTCTCTTTAGAGATTTTCAACGAAGACGTTTGGAAAATGGATGCTATGGCTGCTTGTCAATTGGGGATTGATAAGATGCGATCAGTTGTTAATAACTCTCTTTGATTTTTGGCTTTGCAAAACTCATTAAATTTCAAATATGAAATGTTGGTTTATTGTATTCATTATTATTTCACTCAATGGTTTTAGTCAGCCTAAACTTACTTTAGGAAAAGAGCAATTGCTTTTTAATGGCAAAAATTTTGATGGATGGCATCAGTCTTATGATAACCAGGGTGTTGAGCGAGATTTGTTTTCAACTAAAGATGGTCTTATTCACGCTTATGCAACCCAAACTGCCCTTTCCACACAATCATTCGGTGGTTTAATAACTGATAAGGAGTATAGCAACTATGTTTTGACTTTAGAATACAAATGGGGAGTTAAGAAATTTAAACCTCGTGATGAAAGTGTAAGGGATGCCGGAGTTTTGTTTCATGTTTTTGGAAATGAAAATATTTGGCCTGCTGGTGTTGAGTGCCAAATTCAAGAAGGAGATACTGGCGATTTATGGATTGTGAAGGCTCAAGCTAGTACAACAGTAGATCCGCAAAATAAAAACTTTGATGTTAATGGATTATTAGTGACGGCTGGGACACTTTCGTCTGAATATAATCGATTCGCAAGATCTTATTATTGGGAAAAAGAAGGTTGGAACAAGGTAGTCCTTGTGGTGAAAGGGGACAATGCAAAGTTTTATATTAATGATCACTTTGTCAATGAGGCTATAGCCATGAAAAAATGGGATGCCAAACTGAATGCTTGGATCCCTCTGACTAAAGGTAAAATTCTACTTCAAGCAGAAGGATCTGAGGTTTTTTATAAAAATGTGTTACTGCAAGAGATCAAAGAATAATATTAGTTATCAAATACATCTATTTCGCCCAAAATCGTAATTACCTCTTCATCCATAAGTCTGGTGGTTAAGCCAGTGGTTTTGGGTAGTTCATAATGGAAATAGAATTTCATGGTTTCTATTTTTGATTGTGCAAAATCAGGTTCCAATTCATTTTTCGCCAATGCTTTTTCTGAAGCTAAACCCATTGCTAGCCACTGCCAAGCGATTATAAGCGTGCCTGTCAACTCCAAAAACAATGCTGCGTCTGAAAGATACCTTTCAGTATCGCCTGTTTGAGCAATTCCAAAAAGATGCTGAAGGGTTTTGTTGTAAGACTTTAATTCTGAGGCCAATTGGTTTGCGTATTTTCTTAGTTTTTCATGACTTATAGCCTCGGTTATACAATCTATTATCTCACCAGAAAGCAATCCCATGGCTTTGCCGTTTGCCAAGCTAACTTTTCTTCCAAGCAAATCTTGCGACTGTATGGCTGTAGTTCCTTCATAAATGGGTGTTATTCTGATGTCCCTATAATATTGTTCAGCTGGAAAATCTTCCGTAAAACCATAGCCGCCGAAGCATTGTAGGGCATCACTGGTGGTTTTTAATCCAGATTCGCAAGGATAGGTTTTGGTTATCGGTGTTAGAATTTCTAATAAAAGTAAATATTTTTCCCTTTCTTCTTCGGTCTCACTGTGATGGGCCAAGTCGTAATATTTGGCAGTTTGTATGACCAACGAAAGCCCACCTTCTACTGCCGCTTTTTGCGAAAATAATAATCGCCTCACATCAGGATGTTGAATTATAGGGATTTGAGGTGCATTTATTTCTGCTTTTTTGTTCAATCTTCGGCTTTGTGGCCTTTCTTTTGCGTATTGTAGAGCAGCATGATAAGCTGCCGTTGATATGGCCGCTCCGGTAGAACCAACGCCAATTCGGGCTTCGTTCATCATCTGAAACATGTATGAAAGTCCTTTGTTTTCTTCTCCTACTATGTAACCAATACATTTTTCGCCAAACTCTAAGTGCATTGCTGGCACGCCTCTTTGACCAAGTTTGTGGTAAATTCCTACATTATGAATATCATTTCTTTGTCCATTATCTAGATATTTTGGAATTGCAAACAACGAAATTCCCTTAGTTCCCGCTGGTGCTCCTTTTATTCGTCCAATAAAAAGGTGTATAACGTTTTCACAATAGTTGTGGTCGCCGCAGGAGATAAATATTTTTTGGCCATTTATTCTAAATGTACCTTCGCCAAATGGCTCTGCTGTGCTAATAATATCCGAAAGAGATGAACCTGCTTGTGGCTCAGTTAAACACATCGTTCCCTGAAACCTGCCGTTTAACATAGGTTCTAAATATTTGTTTTTCAGATAGTCTGAGCCAAAGTGAGCTATTAAGCGAGCAGCTCCGCTTGTCAAACCAGTGTACATCATACCATTATTTGCCGCCATCAGAATATACCCAGCCACACTATTTATGGCAAATGGAAGCTGCGAACCGCCATCTTTATAATCAAAATCTGCTGAAATTAATCCCGCTTCTCCAACTGCTTTGAGGTATTCCTTGATTGCTGGATGAACGATAACTTCACCATTGATTAACTCAGGTTGATTTTGGTCCACATCTTTGAGCACCGGAAACATGATTCGTTCAGCAATACTCTCTGCCGTGTCTAGCACCATTTTTAATGTTTCAGAGTTGTGATCGGCAAAATAGGGCAATTGGGTCAATGTGTCAATTGCATGAACATGCTCCAATAAGAAATTCGTGGTTTGTCGGTCAAAGAATTTTGCTGGCATTTTTTTTTGATTATTAAGGATTCTGTAAAATAATACAATTCTCTCTAAATTGTAATCTGTTTTTTAGAATTCTTGTTTTCAATCCATTTTCCTCAATTTTCGTATCTTTGTTGGATTAACCCTTATTTATGTCTGAGAAAAAGAACTCCAAAGCTATTTTTTTTATCCTCGTAACAGTACTTATTGATGTTATTGGAATTGGCATTATCATTCCAATAATGCCAAGTTTATATCAAGAACTTACAGGTGGTACAGTGAGTGAAGCCTCACAATATTCGGCATATTTGGTTTTTATATATGCTTTAATGCAGTTTATTTTTTCCCCGATAATTGGTGGTTTAAGTGATCAGTATGGTAGAAGACCAGTATTATTGATGTCTCTTTTTGGTTTTGGTTTAGATTTTATTTTTTTGGCATTGGCTCCGAGTATCGGTTGGCTTTTTGTGGGAAGAATCATTTCCGGTATTGCTGGAGCAAGTTTTACTACCGCCAACGCCTACATTGCCGACATTACTGAGCCTGAGAAAAGAGCCCAAAGTTTTGGTATGATTGGGGCGGCCTTCGGACTTGGGTTTATCATTGGGCCATCATTGGGAGGGATTTTGGGAGAGTATGGCACAAGAATTCCGTTTTGGGTATCAGCAGGTTTGGCAATTCTTAACTGGTTGTATGGCTATTTTATTTTGCCTGAGTCACTTTTGCCCGAAAATCGCCGAAAATTTGATATAAAAAGGGCAAATCCAATTGGTAGTTTGTTGAATTTAAAAAAATACCCGTACGTTTTGGCACTGGTTTTGTCTTTGTTTTTAGTAAATGTGTCAAACTTCGCAACTCAAGGTACTTGGTCTTTTTATGGAATTGAGAAATTTTCGTGGTCAAAATTAGAAGTAGGTTTGTCATTGGGCTTTGTGGGATTAATGGTAGCCATAGTTCAGGGCGGTTTAATCAGAGTTATTATTCCCAAAATTGGTCAGGAAAGATCTTTATTCTTAGGTTTAGCTATAAATGCATTGGGTTTGGCTGCATTTGCGTTTGCGTCTTCTTCTTGGATGATGTATGCTATTATGATTCCTTTTGCAATAGGTGGTTTGGCGGGTCCGGCTTTTCAGGGAATCATATCTAACCAAGTTGGAAAAAACGAACAAGGCGAGTTGCAAGGTGGTTTAACAAGCTTAATGAGCATTGCTGCGATTGTTGGTCAGCCGCTGATGTTGGGTTTGTTTAGGATATTCACCAAAGAAAATGCACCCATATATTTTCCAGGGGCCCCGTTTTTGATGGGAGGATTACTGTCATTGATAAGTTTATTGTTAGTTTTTAGGACAATTAAAAAAGAAAATTTAAAGGATTAATTGCTCCAACAAAAAAAATAAACTAAATTTGCAGCCCGATTGATATAAACAGGTATAGTTTAAAGGTAGAACTACGGTCTCCAAAACCGTCGGTCTGGGTTCGAGTCCTAGTACCTGTGCAAAAATGACAATGGAATTGTCTGAAAAAAATATAGAATTATGAATAGTTTAGTTCAGTTTGTAAAAGATTCATGGCATGAAGTTACCAATGAAGTTCATTGGCCTAAAATGAGTGAATTACAAGCAAGTGCCACGCTCGTGTTGATTGCATCTATTATATTTGCTTTAGTAGTAGGTAGTATTGACTTTTTGATTGATAACGCCCTGAGATTGTTATATCAATCAATATAATTATAAATTCCCATCATGAGTGAATTCAATTGGTATGTAGTAAGAGCGGTTTCTCAGCAAGAGAAAAAAATCAAAAACTACATTGAGAACGAAGCAGGAAGAAGGAAATTGACGGATTTTATTCCTGAAATTATGATACCTTCAGAAAAAGTTGTTTCCGTAAAAAACGGAAAGAAAACTGTTAGAGAGAAAAACTTCTTCCCTGGATATATTTTGGTGAATGCTGACTTGAGTAACGGTGAAGTACTTCACTTAATCAAAAGTATTCCTGGCGTTATTGGTTTTTTAGGTAAAAATGGTGGTGCTTCAATAGAGCCTGAACCTTTGAGACAATCTGAGGTGAATAGGATCTTGGGTGTTCAGGAACAAAATTCGGAGGAAAGTGTTGATTCAGGCGTATCGTTTGCCAAAGGAGAGTCAGTTAAGGTTGTTGATGGACCTTTCAACGGCTTTGAGGGAACTGTGGAAGAAGTGTATGACGAGAAGAAAAAACTAAGTGTAAGTGTTAAAATCTTTGGTAGAAGCACTCCTGTGGAGCTTGGCTATCTTCAAGTAGAAAAAATGTAAGACTTATTTTTTATAAAAATATTGAAAGGGCCGATTCGAAAGAATCGGCCCTTTTTGCGTTATTTATTCATTGAGAATCTACTTTATTTCTATTTCTTATTAATACCTCACAGAGTTTTGTTCGAAAGTCTTTGTCCAAATATTCTTTTTAACCTTTCTTAACATCTTTAATGCAACGTTTGGCTGCATTATCACATCTATCATTCAAAGCTATTACAAAATAATTACCGTTCACATAAACCAATCGACCACTAATGTATAAATAGTACCTTGTAGTGCATAGTACTATTATCTTTGTATCGTTAATTAAATGAAAAGCTATTACAATTAAAATTAAAAAAAAGTACAATTATGAAAAAGCTAGTTAAAACATTCGCGTTGTTGTTGATCTCTGTTTCGGTTTCTTTGGCTAATCCTAAGCCGCAAAGTTTCAAAGTTGGTATGTACAATGTTCAGAACTCTCACTCACTAAAAGTTTTCGTTGAAAAAGAAAAAGGGGATAATCTGAAAGTAGAATTAAAAGACAAAAACGGTGCAGTTATGGTGACCAAGTATGCCGACAAGAGAAGCAGCAAAGCCGCCTACTGCTTTGATTTGGCCCAGTTAGAAACCGGTGCTTATCAGCTCGAAATTACAAACGACAAAGAGGTTTTTGTGAAAGATCTCAATGTTGTAAACACTGAGAAAGTGGAAGTAGAGAAAAAGATTATTTTATAAGTTTAGGTAATAAAAAAGTACAGAGGGCAGCCATTGGCTGCCTTTTGTATTTTATGCCCGAGCATATTTATTTTTCACGTAGTAGAATCTCAAGAAACCAAAAACCACCAACAGTACCAGCGGTAAAACAATATTAATCAGCTGCCATTTTGTTTTTTGATTACTGATTTTTAACTTATCTAAGGGTCTCAATCCAACACTTTTTGATTTGGCAGTAAGCAAACCTTGCTCATCCAATAAATAATTAAGTGTGTTTATTACAAAGTCTTGATTGCCATATTGGTGCTGCGAGAATCGATCGAATCCCATAGGGTAGGGATTGCCAGTTTTTCTGTCAATTTCGTTTACAATAATATCTCCATCGGAACAAACCAATATTTTAGTCGGAACCGAAGTTGTTTTTATTTCTGAATTCGTAAAGCTCTTTTGAAGTATAGACTTAAAAGTTCCTTCAATCAAATAAGCAACCGTTTTTACACCATTTTGATATTCCATTTCATCCGTGTCTGTTCGAGCCTCATTATAGGTAATTAGGGCTGGGGCATTCAATACTTTGGTGTATTGCGAAGTAAGCAATAGTGGTGTTTTCTTTAAGCCATCGTTTCCATTTACGGGGTCTATACTTGCTGTAAATTTGGTATAAACCATATCTATATTCTTGGTAATTAAGCTATTACTAAAGTTGTTGATCAATGGAAAATATCGATAAGGCATAGGTTGAATATTCGGTTTGTCACCCATATTGCCTACCACCATCGGTATTATGGCCGCATTTAAGCCGTCTTTAACTATGTTTTTATTTATTCTCACACCATATTTGAAAAGCATGTCATCAAGATTGACATCCAGTGGTTGGGCAAAAGAGCCCTCTAAACCCACAGAATCTACTTTGAGACCATCAACGAAAAATAAAACTCGGCCACCATTCATGATGTACTGGTCAATCTTGGCTTTTGTGCTGTCATCCACGGGCTTGTCGGGTTTAGGGACAATAAGAGCATCTAATCCCGCGAACGAAGGAGATTTTTTAGACTCTATGATGTACAAATCGTAATATTCTTGTAGCGTATTGATTAGTCCTGCAAAGTTTATAGGCTGAAGATTGGTAAATTCAGAGAGCAGTCCAACTTTTTTCTTTTTGGTGATGGTAAGTTTCTGAATGGCTGTGGCCAGTTCATATTCAACGTTTTCGTAAGACTGATTAAGTTTTGTTTGTGAATCTTGGGCTAGATTGGCCTTGAGCAGCAAAACCGAAACTTCTTTGTTTTGATACCAAATGGTCGCATACGGAAAAACCAGATTTTCGACCTTTTTACCATCTTCTTTTGCAAAAATATTGGTTGGCTGCATTCCTTTTTCCACCAATTGTTTAAAAAGGGTATTTCGTTCTTCTTCAGATCCATCATAAGGGTTTATGAATTGATAATCTATATTATCTTTTCCAAAATATTTGAATTCTACCAGAGTTTCCTTTACCGCTCTTTTTAATCTCTCAAATCCACCAGGTAATCCTTCGCCATCCAGATAAACCTTTATAATAACCTCGTCATTGAGGTTTTTGAGGAGATTTTTGCTTGATTCTGAAATAGAATATCTTTTGTCGGCTGTTAAGTCGGCTCTGAAATAAACCCAAAAACCTAAGATGTTGAGTGCTATTAGGAAGAGAATCAGAATAATATTGTTTTTCAATATTTTGCTCATTCGGTAATTTAAATTTGACCTAAAATTACGCTAAATTTGGCTAAAAATAAAGTTTGAAATGCAAACGGCAGATTATTGGATAGAAAATCTCGGTATGGAGGCCCATCCCGAAGGTGGATTTTTCAAAGAAACTTACAAATCTTCGGAAAGTTTTGCTCATGAAGGTCTACCTACAAGATTTAATGGAGCTAGGGTATTTTCAACGGGTATTTATTTTTTGATAAAAAAGGGTCACTTTTCTGCTTTTCACAAGATAAAATCTGACGAAATGTGGCATTTTTACGAAGGACATCCGCTTGAAATTTGCTTTATAGATGCAGAAGCGAAATTGAATTTTATAAAATTGGGTAGGGATTTTGAAAAAGGCGAAGTTTTACAAGCTGTGGTGCCTGCCAATTGTTGGTTTGGAAGCTATTTGCCCGAAGGTTGTGATTATGCTTTGGTAGGTTGTACGGTTTCTCCTGGCTTTGATTTTCAAGATTTCGAAATGCCCGAAAGAGACGAATTGCTAAAACTTTATCCCGAATTCAGCGATATTATCTTGAAATTGACCCATTAATCAAATACTTTGTCCGAAAATTGAATCTATATATTAGTTTTGTAAATATTTAAATTTTATATGTTACAGAGAGTTCAATCCGTTTTGTTGTTGTTAACAGCCTTAGCTTTAGGTGTTTTTTTGGGTACAAATTCGTTTGTGAAGGCCATTAGTCCAAGTGAGAAAGTGGTCGTAAATCCTTACCATGTTTTTCATCAAACTGGCAATTTAGCGAGTTTTAATAAAGATATTTATTATGTCGCCGTTTTGGGTGGTTTGGCCTTGATTCTGACCATTTTTACTATTTTTCAGTATAAAAATCGTATCCGTCAGATGCTTTTTGTGGCTTTAAACTCACTTTTGATTGGTGCAGCTTTGGCCATTACAGTGTATCATATACAGACAGACGCTATAAAACTTGGAAGTGGTGAAGGTACTTACGGCTTGGGTATGTGGGCCGCTTTTGTGGCTTTGGCAGCCAATTGGTTGGCCAATAGATTCATAAAAAAAGACGAAAAGTTGGTAAAAGACGCCGACAGAATGCGTTAAAATCTAAGAATAAATGAGAATTATATTTATGGGTACACCTGACTTTGCGGTGGCAACTTTGCAAAGATTGGTGGAAAATGGTTTTGAGGTAGTGGCTGCCATTACCGCCCCTGACAAACCAGTTGGGAGAGGCCAAAAAATGAGCGAATCGCCTGTAAAGAAATACGCTCTATCACAGGGAATACCAGTTTTGCAGCCTGAAAAATTAAAGAACAAAGATTTTCTTGAAGAGTTGGCTACTTATAAAGCCGACCTGCAAGTAGTTGTAGCTTTCAGGATGTTGCCCGAAGCAGTTTGGGCTATGCCGAAAATGGGCACTATAAATCTACATGGCTCCTTGCTGCCGCAGTACCGTGGTGCTGCTCCTATCAACTGGGCGGTCATTAATGGCGAAACCTTGACAGGCGTAACGACTTTTTTCATTGAAAAAGAAATAGATACAGGCAATATTATTTTTTCTGAAAACATAGAAATAAAGGCCACAGATACTGCTGGTGATTTGCACGACCGAATGATGTGGATTGGTGGCGATTTGATGGTGAAAACGGTAAAGGCGATAGCATCAGGAGTTTATCCAAGTGAGAAACAAGATTTTTCGCAAGAACTGAAACCCGCACCTAAAATTTTTAAAGAAACCTGCAAAATAGATTGGCAGAAAGATTCTAAATCTATATACGATTTTGTAAGAGGCCTGAGCCCGTACCCAGCCGCATGGACAACTTTGGACGGTAAAGTTTTAAAGATATTTGAAACAGAAATTGTCAATGAAGTATTTCCAAATATGGATAATCAAGCATTTGAAGATTTTAACCTAAAAACTGATCACAAAAAACAACTACTCATTCAAACTTCAAACGGCCATTTAGCCATAAAGAGCCTTCAATTAGAAGGAAAAAAGAGAATGACAACTGATGAGTTTTTGAGAGGTTATAGGTTTTAATAAGCTCATTCAAATATGCCTGTTGGATGTCCATCAAAGCTTACTGTGTTTTTGTTTTGCCAGTATTTATTGATACCTGATTCTCCTTGTTTGTCTGCCCAAGTGTTTAGTTCCTCGCGTTCACTATGATAGTCCATAAAAGGAACGGCCATTCCACAAGAAGTTTGAACTATATTCACCTCCAAGTCGAAAATTTGTCTTGCACCAGTATATTTGGGGAAGAGGTCAATGTATTCGTTCCATTCGATATCACGCGGATGATAAGATTTGGCTTTGCCATAGAGTCTCAAAATCAAGGGTTTTCCTTCAAATGCACAAAACATAATTGTCATCCTGTTCGATTCTTGTATGTGGGTGGCGGTCTCATTGCCACTGCCAGTCACATTTAGCCAGATAACTCGATTTGGACCTAAAACTCTCAAACTATCCATGCCTTTTGGGGAGATATTCACTATTCCAGTTGTCATAGCCGTGCCCACAAAGAAAATTTTCTGGTTTTCTATGAAAGTTCTGATTTCTGGCTCAATTCTATCAGTTTGTTTTCCCATCGGCTTTTTTTATTTATTTATACAATGAAGTAGTTTTGTTGAAAAAAAGTTCGTTCGGGACCTGAATGTATTCCAAACAAAAGGCTTGTATTTGCAGTAGTTTAAAATTGAGTAAGGTCTAATGCCATATCTGTATAGCCCACTGTTTAGGATAAAAACAAAACCAAAGGAGTTATTAAACAAAAACCACCGAAAATCTAAAAAAAGACACCCGGTGGATTGCAATAAAGAGAGTTGAATAGCATTAAATAACTTTCAGCTCTTTGCCGATTTTGGTAAAAGCCGCAATGGCCTTATCCAAGTGCTCGATTTCGTGACCTGCCGAAATCTGAACTCTGATTCTGGCTTTCGATTTGGGTACAACTGGATAAAAGAAACCAATGACATAAATGCCTTCTTCCAATAACTTGGCTGCAAAACTTTGAGCCAAAGGAGCATCGTAAAGCATTATTGGGATAATCGGATGCTCGCCTGGTAACAAATCAAAACCTGCTTCTGTCATTTTTGCTCTGAAATACGCAGCATTTCTTTCGAGTTTGTCTCTCAGTGCTGTAGATTTTTGTAAAATATCCAATACTTTTATGGAAGCACCAACGATAGCTGGAGCGAGTGTGTTCGAGAAAAGATACGGTCTAGAGCGTTGGCGAAGCATTTCAACGATTTCCTTTCTTGCAGCCGTAAAGCCACCCGATGCACCGCCCAGTGCTTTTCCATAAGTACCTGTTACTATGTCAACTCTACCGATTACATTTTTCAATTCAATCGTTCCTCGACCTGTTTTTCCCATAAAACCCGTTGCGTGGCACTCGTCAACCATTACCATAGCCCCGTATTTATCAGCCAAATCACAGATTTTGTCCAACTGAGCAATCGAACCATCCATCGAAAAAACACCATCGGTTACAATGAGCTTTTTCTTACAATGACTGGCCGCAATGAGTTGCTGCTCTAAATCGTCCATATTGTTATTTTTATAACGGAAACGCTCAGCCTTGCACAATCTAATACCATCAATGATAGAAGCGTGGTTAAGTTCGTCCGAAATAATGGCATCTTCTGCACCCAAAAGTGGTTCAAAAACACCGCCATTGGCATCGAAAGCCGCAGCGTACAAAATACAATCTTCTGTGCCGAGAAACTCAGCCGTTCTACGCTCCAAATCTTTGTGAATATCTTGTGTACCACAGATAAATCTCACAGAAGACATACCAAAACCATGCGTTTTGATGGTTTCGATGGCCGCCTCCAGAACTTCGGGGTGCGACGAAAGTCCCAAATAATTATTGGCACAGAAGTTTAAAACTTCCTTATTTTGTGTATTTATCGTAGCCGACTGTGGGGTTGTTATTATCCGTTCTGATTTATACAAACCTGCCTCTTTGATGGCTGTTATTTCTTCTGAATAGTATTCTCTGATGTTATCAAACATAATTTTATGCAAATGTTAATTGTTCCTGTAATTTAAAAATCATGGTTTCAGCGATTTCTTTCAAAGTATAGTTTGATTGCCAACCCCATTCAGCTTTAGCTTCCTTATCATCAATTACTTGCGGCCACGATTCAGCAATTTGTTGTCTAAAATCTGGCTCGTAAGAGATTGCAAAATTCGGAATGGTTTTCTTGATTTCTGCCGCAATTTCTTCGGGCGTAAAGCTCAACCCTGCCAAATTATAAGATGTCCGAGTTTTGATATTTTCTTTTGGTGCTTCCATGAGTTGGAGTGTTGCCTTGATGGCATCATCCATAAATATCATGGGTAAACGGGTGTCTTTTGCCAAAAAACAGGTGTATGGTTCGTCGGAAACTGCTTTGTGAAAAATATCAATGGCGTAGTCGGTCGTACCCCCGCCTGGCAAAGATTGGTAGCCAATAACCCCAGGATAACGCAACGAACGCACATCTAAACCGTAGCGATTGAAATAATAATTTGCCCAATTTTCGCCTGTGGCTTTGCTGATTCCGTAAACGGTAGTTGGGTCTAAAAAAGTTTCCTGTGGACAAGTACCTTTAGGAGCCGAATTACCAAAAACGGCGATGGAACTTGGGTAAAATATTTTGTCTAATTTTTCAATTCTGCCTACTTCCAAGACATTTAGCAAGGCTTTCATGTTTATATCCCAAGTGCGAAGCGGGTCTTTTTCTCCATTGGCCGAAAGAATGGCCGCCAAATGATAGATTTGCGTGATCCCATGTCGAACCACAATTTCGTGTAGCTGATTAAAATTTGTGCCGTCTAAAATTTCAAAATAGCCATCAAATTCTGGTTTTTGAAACAAATCTGAGGCAAGAACTTGCTCGCTGCCGTATTTAGTTTGAAGAGCTTGTGTCAAAACTGACCCAAGTTGTCCATTAGCACCCACTACCAAAACCTTTGTCGTTTTCATAGTTTTATTTGTTGATGAAGTGTATTTGTTCGAAGTAATATTTACTCACAAAAGTATCAAATGAAATATTATGTTGTTTAATTGTCCTATAAATCAGTAAAAATAGTTTATTATGTCTACTTTAAAAGTGTTTTTTACTAAATAGTACTATATTTATACTTTGTATGAAATAAATTTTAGTGCATTATGGAGCAATTGGACGAAACCGATAAAATTATCCTGAGGATTTTACAAAAAGACGCCAAAAAAACAGCCAAGGAAATAGCAGGGCAACTGAAGCTAACTCCTTCACCGATTTATGACCGCATCAGGCGATTGGAGGGTTTGGGATTTATAAAAAAATACGTGGCTATTTTAGATAAAGACTTAATTAATAAGTCGGTAACGTCCATTTGTCAGGTTTCGATGCGATATCACAATGAGGCTTTTATTGAAAATTTTGAGCAGGAAATTCAGAAATTGGAAGAAGTACAAGAATGTTATCACCTAGCCGGCCAAGTTGATTTTGTGCTGAAAATCCATGTAAATAGCCTTGAAGAATACCACGATTTTATCAAATACAAACTCTCAAAAATTGAAAATATCGGTGTTTTGAATAGCACTTTTGTACTGAAAGAAATCAAACACAGTTCGGAGTATTATATTTGATGTGGGTAAATGTTATTTAAGGGACCATTTAAATTAAATGTTAACTTAAGAATTTTGATTCTATTTAAAGATTTCAATCCACCTATACTTAGTCAAAAAATTAAGCTTATTGGCTAAAATTGATAAGATTATACATTTGAGTTGGTTTACCTAATCGCCTTAATCCTAGTCACTAACACACTAATCATCAAGCCAAAAACTGCAATAAGTAAGTAAGAAATACGGAGATTGAAGACTTCGGAAACGTAGCCAATCATGGGTGGGCCTAAAAGAAAACCGAGGTAGCTGATGCTTGATATGGAAGCCAGAGCAGTACTAGCAGACATGTTTTTATGCGTTCCAGCTAAACTAAATACAGTTGGAATGTTTGTAGAGATACCAAAACCAACCAATAAAAATCCAAAAACTGCGGTTGGAATATAGGGGAAAATAACGGCTATCAATAAACCAACGGCTATCAGAACACCATTGATTTGCATCATTTTTTTCTTACCAAACTGTGCGGTGAGTTTGTTTCCAATAAATCTACCAATAGTCATCATCACCATAAAACTGGCATATCCCAAGGTCACCCAGCCGCCTGTTGCTCCTACGATGTCTTTAAAATATACGCCGCTCCAGTCAAACATGGCTCCTTCACAAGACATCGCAAAGAAACCGATCACGCCTAATGAAAGTATAAACCGGTCAGGTTTAGGAAACAATTTCGTCTTTTCATGTCGAACACTCACTTCTTCCAAAAGATATTGTGAATTAAGAAATGTGGCTCCAATGGATATGGCCGCAACAATAATGAAATGAAACAAAGGTGAAACCTGCAACACGCCCATTAAAAGCCCGATGAGAGCACCTGCAAATCCTGCCAAGCTCCATGAGCCATGAAATGACGCCATTATTGGGCGTCGATACATTTTCTCGGCCGTTATGGCCTGTGTGTTAATAGAAATGTTGCTTAAGTTTCCTGAAATCCCAAAGAAAAATAATGCAAGAGCCAACTGAAATGGACTGTTGGCCAATGCCAGTGCAATCATGGCCAGAGCGTATAATGGTGGGCCAAAATACATGATTTTTTTGCTCCCATATTTACCAGCCAAATAACCAGAAAAAGGCATAGTGAGCATTTGTCCTGCAGGAAGGGCGAAAAGAATAGAACCCATGGCCCCATCGGAGAGTTGTAGGGCAGTTTTGATATCCGGAATTCGACTAGCCCAAGATGCAAAACACAAACCTTGGAAGAAATAAAATGCCGACACCGCCCATCTTATTCTTGATCTAGTGGATTCGATATTTGTGGCTAAGCCTCGGTCTAATTGCTGACTTGCTATGGTCATGGTTTTCAAATGCTAAATTGTACTCAAAATTAATTCTTAGCTATTTGTTTTATGCCAATAATCAGGCCGAATGTTCAGACTTTTGGGTTATATCAAATTGATTATGAGAATGTTTATATTTTGTGTGAATTGAAAATTTAGTTTTAGAAACAAAAAGGGTTTCCAGAATTGAATCTAGAAACCCCTTTTGTATTCAGTTTTTAGCTATTGTATTTGAGAAGCGAAGTGAAAGTTTGCTGATGAATATCGGAATGACTGCTATGGCTATCATCAAAATACCCATATAGATCATAGTGAGGTTGTTGGCAAAGAAAGTCCCAAAGGATAAAATTCCAAGTATCAATCCTGACGAAAATGGCAAAGAAAATGCAAGAATCAGCACAGCAAATTCGATATTGAATGTTCTTTTTTCTTTTGCTATTTCAAGTCTATCTTCTTTCAGATTAAATGCAGATATATGTGCAAATGGCCAAAAACTAGCTGAACTTAAGGGTACAACCAAGGCCAAAAGCATAAGGTTGGGGTCGTGTATGCCCAAAATAGCCACCAACAATGCACTGAATAGAATACTTATGCCTGCTCTAAAAAATAATAGGGATACTATAATGCGTTTTTTGCTTTGTTTGAGTTGAACGGCTAATCCAATGAATAGTAAAATGAGGGGCGTCATCATGGCACTTGTTTTATCAAAAATATCAGTGACCAAGGTTGGGAGGGTTTTGTAACTCACATCAAAGATCAAAAGCAAAATGGCCACAATCATGATAGAGTTGATAGGCTCTTTTACCATGCTCAAAAGCAAGCTTTTTATTTTTGTCCAAGCATTGGCATTTTCGTTTTTGTTAAGTTCCAAAAACATGTTTAGGGCTATGATATAAAGGAAAATAAGCACAAAAAACTTGTTTCCAACATCGGCCATAGCAGCTATGGCGAGGCTTTTTTCACCTAAAAACTCCGCAACAAACGGAAAGCAAGATAGCCCTGGAGCAAGCGAAGGCAAGAGCATTTTTATAGTTCGCCCCTTTGCTGAGTTTTTGTCAATGTTGAAAAAACCTAGAACTGGTGGAATAAGAAAATACAGGAAAAAGTTGAAAACAACCGTAATCAATGGCACCAAAGCGAGGGTGGAATCGAGTGGAATTTTCATCAAAGCTATAAAGATGGTAGATGGTAAGGCTACAGTAAGCACCATTTCTTTGATGCCCCCCACCATGTCATTGTTTTTATATTTTGCTTTTAAGAAAATACCCAGCAAAATAAGTAAAATAAGCGTTAGAGATTTTTGTAATGCCTCATTCATCACTGAAAGTCTTAAGAGTGTTGTTGAAAAATCGAGCTGCAACAAAAGTCACAGCTCGAATATTTATTTTATAAGATAGGGTTAACTCAATTCAGCAAATCCTTTGGTGAACATCTTCATTTCCTCCATTGTGCCAATACTTACTCTACAGTAGGTTTGGTTTTGGATGTCAAACGAACGTACACCTACACCTTTATCTGCCATCTTTTTAAGCATTTCTTTTCCGTTCATTTTTATTGGGAAAAGAATGAAATTGGTATAAGATGGTATGTATGTATAGCCCATTTTGGTAAGCTCACCGTAAACATATTCCTTAGCTTCGGCATTGAGTTTGATACTCATGTCTTGGAATTCTTTGTCGTCAATGGCAGCAGTTGCACCTAAAATAGATGTCAATGAAATCCCCATTCCACCTCTAGTAATTTTGTTGATAGAGTCCAAGAAACTTGGTAAAGCTGCAACGTAACCTACTCTGATACCTGCCATGCCCATAACTTTTGAGAAAGTACGAGCGATGATTACGTTTTTCTTTTGGCTCAACAATGAAACCATTGACTCTGTTTGACCAGCAGCTAATTCTAAGTAAGCTTCGTCTATGAAGATCGGCACTTTTTCAGATACTCGTGAACAGAAATCGATCAATTCTTTTCCTGAAGTCAGACTACCCGTTGGGTTATTTGGGTTACAGATATAAACCAACTTGGTATCTTTGTCTATTGCCGCCTCCATGGCTTTGAGGTCATGTGACCAGTCTTTTTTACATGGTACGGCTTTCCATGTAGCTCCTACTGACTCCGCCACTCTGATAAGTGACATGTAAGTTGGGTCAGCAGAAACGATGTTTCCTCCATTCATAAATAGCACAATGGCTACTTTTTCTAATAAATCCGAAGAGCCAGGTCCCATCATGATGTGATCCACAGGAACACCTTCTTTTTTAGAGATTTTCGAAACCAAGTCTGACATTTCTTTCCAAGCATAACGGTTGCCACCCGCCACGGACTCCTTTATGGCATTTTGAGCACTCATAGGAGGTCCGTAAGGGTTTTCGTTGGCATTTAGTTTGGCTTTTATTATAGGAGGGGTAAGAGATTCATCAAGAAAATGCTCACGCATAAAAGGGCTATAGATAAGTCTATTTTTGGCGTCTACCTTCAAAGTTGTGGCTGCAAATGCACCTTGCATAAGGTGTGGAGCTATGCCCAATCCACCCAAAGTTAACAATCCATTTTTTAATAAATTACGTCTGTTCATCATTGTTTTGTTATTTAAAGTTTATTATTTACCGCTTATTATGAAATATTTAGAAAAAGTGACGTCCTTATAAATCCCAGTTGCTGTTAGTTTAACTGATGACCCTGCTTTAGGAGCAGTTATGCCTAAAGATGCCCACGTAGTGCTCAAAGTAGCAACACCTTTGGTGTCAGTGGAGACTTCCTTTAATACAGCACCTGTACGAAGTTTAAAAGTGATTTTTACTCCTGAAACTGGCAAAGAATCTATGCCAACTTTGTAGTCAAGAATTCCGGATTTGTCCAATTCTAAAACTTTTAGAGCAACACTTGCGTCTGCAGCTATTAATGAAGGTACCGTTGGTTCGGTTGTCATTCCGTTTGAAAGTACTCCGTCGCTGCCTTGCACCAATAAAAGTACTGGCGATACGACTCTGGCCACAAATGGATCAGCTTTTTCACATGAAGCGAAACCCGCTCCCAAAAGTGCTATTACGAATATATTTATTAATTTCTTCATGATTTTTTATGTTTTATTTTTCTGACCACCAAAGTTTTGCTTGCATATCATCTTTACCAATCAAACTTATACCTGCATCTAGTTTGGTTTTGTTCAATGAGTATTCAGTAGTAGGATAAGGCAAACGCGTTGGAATTATACCGTTGTTTTCAAACACAGCTCTTGGGTCTTTGGCCGGCAACACTGGATAGCCAGTTCTTCGATATTCTGTCCAAGCCTCTACGCCTTGTCCAAACAATGCAATCCATTTTTGATCTAATATTTTTTCTTTGCTCACCACTCCAACCGTCGTGAAATAATCGGCAGGAATGGTAGCTCCAAACTGAGTAAATGATGCGTTGATACCTTTTTTGAAGTATTCATCTGCACTACCAGTTATGTCTCCATCGATAGCTGCCTCTGCTAAGTCTAATTGAAGTTCGCTGAAAGTCATCAATACACTTGGAGCACTTGCTTTGGTAAAATAGTTGCCCAAAGTAGCCGCAGAACTCAAATAAGTGGTGGCGATAGCATCTGGCAAACCGTTTGGAATTCCTTCGTAAATACCTTTAACAGGGGTACCGAATACGGCTAATCTCGTATCTTTCAGAGCCAATAGTTTATCTACGATAGTCTTGCTTAAGTTCCAGTCTGTTCTTCCACCTACAATCATTACCTCGTTGAATTCGTTGTTTGAGGGACGAGAATCCGTGTTTTTTAAAACCGCATTGTCATCATTAGAAGTGAAAATTGGGTAAGTAGAGGCATTTCCAAGAATTTCTGCTAAAACTGCTTTAGATTCAGCTGATTTTTTGGCGGCTTGCCTATTGGCCAATCTTACTCTCAATGAATTTGCAAATTTCTTCCATTTTAAAATGTCTCCATTGTATAGGATATCTCCTGAAACAGCTGGTCCACCTACTTTTAACTTTTCATTCGCCTCTTTCAAGTCCGCCAAAAGGCCAGAGTAAACCACATCCATGCTATCAAAAGAAGGATTGTAGACAGGCTCAGAAGCCGAACCTTTTATGGCTTCTTTATAAGGAATTGGTCCGTAAAGATCTGTCAAAAGTGAAAACGTCCATGAACGCATTACCAATGCTATGCCTTCATAATTGGTGTTTGGAAGATTTCCGTCTGCTTTAGACTGCTCAACAATTCTTTGGAAATTTACAAGTCCGTCTGTGTAGAAAGACTTCCAAGTATTGTTGTAAAAAGTAGGCGTTATACCGTAATTGTCACCTTCGTTGGAGTAAATATTGCGAGATAACTGCTGTACCCAAAGCATAGCTCCGTCAATATTTAATCTTTCAAAACGGGCATTGCCACCCCAGTAACGATCCACTGTTCTTTCGATAGCAAAGGGCAATAAATACTGTGGGCTGATGTTTGTTGGGTTGTTGGGGTCGGTGTTCATTTCGTCGAAACCATCGGTGCAAGAGAAAATACTCAAGCAAAACACGCCCAGGAATATCAAACTTTTATTTTTCATAATTCTGAAATTTTAATTGATTAAAAACCAAGATTTAGATTGAAACCTAAGCTTCTAGAATTCGGCAATTCGCCATATGCAAATCCTTGTGAGTTACCTCCGAATCTATCCACTTCTGGGTCGATATGAGGAGTGTTTTTGAAAAGAATGGCTAGGTTTCTTCCCACAATTGAGAATTTAGCACTTTGGATTTTAAGTTTTTGAGAAAGTCTCTCAGGAATTTTATAGCCAAATGACATCTCTCTCAATTTCACATAAGTACCATCGTAAATAGATGCTTCATGGTATCTTCTTGGGTTATTGAAACCGTACAATTGGTTGGCAGCTACTACAACATCGTTGGCTACGTAGCTTGGGTTTTCGGCGGTTCCAATGTTCATCACACCTGTACCTATTACCCCTTCTTCTCTACCAATTGCTGTTTCTTCATATTGGCCAGTCCATCTTGCTGTACCTGTTCCTTCGTCAAACAAATCGCCACCTACTTTGGCATCTAGCAATGCACTTAATACAAATCTTTTGTAAGTGAATGAGTTGCTCAAACCTCCAGTCCATTTAGGTTGTACATTACCCAATATTTTTGGTGTATTGTCTACAACTGGTAAGCCGTTGCTGTAAACAACCTGACCATCAGGAGAATGAACAAATCCGATTCCGAACAAAGTACCATAAGGTTGGCCAACTTTGGCTATTGAAATTAGTCCTCTTCTTTCTTGTAAAGTGTAAGTGTCTAAGCCTTCTGCAAGTTCTTCTACCAAGTTTCTGTTTCTTGCATAGTTTAGGCCAATCTCCCATTTCAGTTTGCTGCTTGCACTCAAAGGTGAGCCTGAAAGTGAGATTTCTACTCCTTTGTTAGATATTTTACCAGCATTCAAAATACGCTTGTCATATCCACTGGCTTTTGATATTTCTACACCAAGTATTTGGTTTTTAGTGGTTTGGTCATAGTAAGTTGCATCTAGTGATAATCTGTTTTTTAAGAATTTCAAATCTAAACCAAATTCAATTCCTGTCGTTATTTCAGGTTTAAGCGTGGAGTTTGAAATCGTAAGATTTTCGAAATACTGCGGAACACTACCGTTCCATGATCCAGCTGCTCTGAATGTTTGTGCTAGCTGATAAGGATCGGCGTCATTTCCTACTTGTGCCCAAGAAGCTCTCACTTTTCCATAAGACAAAATTGGATTCGAGATAGAAAGCAAATCTGTAAGAACAGCACTTCCTGATACCGAAGGATAAAAATATGATCTGTCAATAGAAGGTAAAGTGCTTGACCAATCGTTACGTGCCGTTACATCTAGGAACAAAGCATTTTTGTATCCAAACTGCGAAGAAGCATAAACACTCTGAACTTCAGATTCAGTGATTGTACTCGCTACAGTGTTTTGGCTTGGGTTAGAGTTTCCAAGGTTATAAACGCCATCCACTACCAATTCTGCTACGTTCGTAAAGTTTCTTTTGTAGAAATTGGTTCTCTGAGCTCCACCTGCCGAAGCTACCAAAGAGAAGTTTTTACCAAACATTCTATCGTATGTCAAAAGGAAATCATGATTGGTTTCTTGACTTCTCAACACTTCTTCTGAATATCTTCCCGGCGTTTTGTTTCCGTTTCTAACTCTTTCAAAGTTTACGATGTTTGTTCGGGTATCTGTCCACATGTCAGTACCCGTTCTTACCAAAGCCTTGAGGTGTTCATTGATTTTTATGCTCAATGAAATATTACCCAAAATTCTATCTTTGTCATTGATGTTAGGCAGTAACTCGTTCAAATAGAATGGGTTAGTGAAGAATGTATGTTGCCAGTTTGGTGGATCAGTATCAGGAAGTTTACCAGCAACTGCTCTCTGAATATGTACGCCAGTGTAATCTCTCCAATTAGCTAACTGATCCCAAGAAACGTGTCTGTGCGACCAAATAAATTGATCTCCGCCAGTAAATGTTCTATTTCCTCCTGATTTGATGTATTCTCCTGATGTATTTACTGATAAAAATTTGTTGATAGTATAGGCTGAATTCAATTTGAAGTTATTTCTATTGAAACCATTGAATGCCGCTATTCCTTTTTGGGTAAGGTTTGAATAACTCATTCTGAAACTCCCTTTGTCGTTTCCACCTGATAGGGCTATCGAATTGGTAGCAGAGGTACCTGTATCCCAGAACTCATCCCAGTTGTTTGGTTGTGGTGTCAGTGGAGCAACATCTTTTCCTGTCCACCATTGTCTAACCAAGCGTCCGTCCATCGGTGCACCCCAGCTTTCGTCTGTTCCATCAGTTCCGGTGGTTTTACCAGGCGAAACTGAGCCATAAGCCGCGGCGTATTGGCTGTAAGCATCTGGTGCTATTACGCCACTCCAACCATCTGAGTACCAAGTCCTATATCCATTACCACCACCGTAAATGTCCTGAAAATCAGGCTTTACTAGCGGTCTTTCCATGGTATAGTTTGTATTGAATTCTATACCTAGGCCTTTTGTTCCTGCACCGTTTTTGGTAGTAATCAAGATTACGCCGTTTGCCGCTCTTGAACCATACAATGCAGCTGCATTAGGTCCTTTTAATACCGATACTTCCTTTATATTGTCAGGGTTAATTTCTGAAATTCCTCCACCAAATTGCTTGTTTTGATCTTGTTGCAAAGGCACTCCATCTACTACTATTAGGGGCTGGTTATTGCCTGAAACCGAAGAAGAACCTCTGATTTGGATAGTTGAGCCACTTCCTGGGCCTCCATTTGCACTTATTCTCACACCTGCCACTTTGCCTGAGAGGGCATTGGCTACGTTAGTAGATCTCGATTCTGTCAGACTTTCGCCTTTCACCTCTTGTTGTGAAAAGCCCAACGACTTTTTTTCTCTCGAAATACCCAGTGCAGTAACGACTACCTCGTTTAGAAGTTTAGAATCTGTTTCCATCATAATGTCGAGGGTAGTTTTCGATTTTACTGCCACTTCCATAGGTGTAAAACCTATCGCACTAAAAACCAAAACAGCATCGGGGTTTGTCAATGTTACAGAGAACTTGCCTTGAGCGTCTGTTACGGTACCTTGGCTGGTGCCTTTTACTAATACGGATACGCCAGGTAGAATGCCATCAGACACTGAGCTGACGATGCCCGTGACCTTTTTTTCTTGTGCCATCAGCAGCACTGGAGCGAAAAGAAGGATAAAACTTAATCGTAGAATTCTCTTCATCTTTTTCATTGGTTAACAGTTTAGATAATAAATGCCACCATCGCCATAGCGAATGCAAAACTCCGACCGCTCAGTGTTAGATAAGCTAAGCTTCGGTGGCAAAGTCTTTAATCGGCCAAATCATTTTGATTTCGCCATTTTTAAATCTTAATAAATTTATTGTCGTTGTACTGACTCAATTGAGCCTTAGAAAACCGCTTATATAAAGTCGTGTCCAAAAAAGAAACCTTTAAAATATTCACCTTCTGCGGTCGGAAATGAATACTTGAAGAATTATAAATATTGTAATTTTTTAATATTTATGTACCAATATTAATGTGGTGAAATTTATTTAAAAAATTATTTTAAATAAAAAGATTACTAATTTTAAATAATATTGAAATAATAAAAATAAAAATCTGTTTTGTTCAATATTTTGAGAAAATTTTAAGAAAATAGTCAAATGTATTCAGTATTCATTTCTTTAAAAATCACTATTTTTAAACCTATTTTATTAAATAGTGACAAAAAATTCATGTAAAAACAGTTTTTGCAAACCTATTTTTGTCATTTTTTCATAAATTATATGAAAATTGATAAAAATTTACACTTCGTTATATTTTGAAGAATCTTGTATTATTTTTATGACTAATTTGTATTTGAATGAATGTGTTTGATTTGAAAATACTAGGTATTTGTCATGTGTATACACACAAATACCAAATTAGTAGTTGTATTTTTATAAATAACAAACTGTGACAAATCTTAGAAACCCTCTTTTTCTTCTTCTTTTTTTGTAGGAGTTTTTGTTGCTGGTGCGTTTGGAAGTTTTGCTTTTTCTGAAGGCTTTTTGGCTACCTCTGATTCTTTGATTCCTCTGTAGACTTGTAAGAAACGTCTTCTAAACTTTACTGCTTCTGCAGTATCCATAAACTGAACGTCTGATTTCTTTTCTTTTCCTCCAGCCGAAGGAGCGTTGAGAATTTTGTTTATATCCTCATCGGTAGAAACTATGCCCATACTGCCATTTCTATATACAAAATAGTACCAGCTAGCCGGTGATATTTCAAAAAATAAATGGATTTCGTCACCTGTTTGTGGGCTTTTTGCTATTTCTACATAGCCTTCGGTCATGGCGTTGATATCTACATCTCCAATATTTGAGATTCCGATTTTCCCAATACTATAATAGGCATTGCTTATTGGGTTCCATTTGAGATTTACATCTGAAAGCACAATTGAACTTAAGAACTTTGTAGATTCTTTAAACAAAGGAAGATGTTCTTTTAAACTTTTGTTTTTATAGCCTTCGGCGTCTTTGAATCCTATATATTGAGCAAGTTTTGAAAGGAAATAGGGCGATTCTGGTTCTATGGCTGGATCACTGTTTCCTGCGTCAAGATTGGCTTTTACGATATTTCCACCCAATTTTTGTGTAGTCGGTATTGAAAGTGGAAAGTCAAATTTCATCATCGTAGAAAACTGATATTTCATAGAATCCATCGAAACATTGGCTATACCCACTGTTTCAAATATTTTCGAAGGTAACCCCAGAAGGTTAAATTTACCTTCTAAAGCTATTATGCCTTTTTCATCATAAAACTCATATTTATTGCCAATTGCATTCACATCCGCCAAACTCACCACAAATTTCTTGTTTGGTTCGTCTCTTTTGAAAATCCCTGTAACGGCCATTACGTCAAGGTCATCTTCCGATTTTTTAGAAGATAAAAATGTGGGATAAATGGCGTCCATTTGGGCGTTGCTTTTTAGGTGTAACCCTACATGAAGTGGTTTTCCGCCGTCTTTAAGTGTTTCATCTACATTGATGCTAATCGCCTCTGATTTATTGCCGCTATAGTTAATCCAAGATCCACCCAGCATTGGGTATTTTTTCAAGTCGGGTAATACTTGGCCATTCAATGATAGATTTTTAAATGGGGCCAACATCGTTATTTCTCCTTTATAAAGCATTTTTGGAGATAAATAGACCCCATCTTTTTCAGAAACTTTGGCTCTGGCTATCGTCGAGAGCTTATTTGAGGCCTTTGAACTCAATAATGAGCCGTCGGCAGCGAGTTCAGCAAATTCAAAATTGCCCAATTTGATATTAAAAGTATCGGCACTTACATTGACAAATTGGTAATCTGCATTTCCAGCAAATGATATTCTTGAATTTATTTTTACCGTGGCTTTTGTCAAATTGTGATATCTATTGAGTGTATCAGCAATGATTTTTGCATTGGTGAAATCTTCTAGCATTCCGTCTTTTTTAACTGCAACAAGTCCTTTATTGGGTATGATGGCCGCATCTGCTGAGTGTATTTCATTGACGCCAGAGATTTTAAGGTTGAGATTTGCTATGTCATAAACGGCAGCAGTTCCGTTAAATTTAAGACCATATTGTGAGGTAAGTGTGGAGGCGAATATTGAGTTCTCCAATACACCTTCCATGGTGATTTTTTTGTCTTTTATATTCCAAATAGCTTTATCAATCGTGGTATTGTAAGACGAATAGGGGAATTCTAAAACTGAAGCTTGGGCATCACTGAAATCGCTGTTTTGCGAAGCAATATTGACTATTGATTTTACAATATTGAAATCTACGCCCACTTTTTTACCTGAGAATACGGGTTTTCCACCCGTTTCTGCAGATTTGACATTGAAGGTAGCTTTGTTGGCCAAATAGCCAGATTTGTTGAATTTGAAATTTTCAGACTTAGTATCAGAATCGATTCTATCCAAAACTCCATTTCCAAAAAGTCCATTTTTCTTTAAAATAATGTCTCCTTTGAGTATTGACGAACCCGCATAGAAGTTGAAACCTTTTGCTGAATTTACAATCATACTATCCAGTGACGGACTCCAAAACATTTGAAATTCTGAAATAGCTACTTCAGGAAAATAAGAGGTCGCATTGGTAGTTTCTATTATTTTTCCTGATTCTCCTTTGGCGTTGAGATAGTCACCAAAAAACTTCACCTCTGTGGCTTTTAGTTTGCCTGCAAGGTGCGTGATTTCACCTGAGGTTTTCATGCCTCTTTTGTTTAGAACAATCTCTGCTTCTGCTTTTATGGTGCTTTCTGTGCCATATAATTTGTAGGGAATCTTGGCTTTATGAACAATTCCCATGGTACTATCGGGT
The DNA here is from genome assembly GCF_024343675.1 of Lacihabitans sp. CS3-21. Taxonomy (GTDB): domain Bacteria; phylum Bacteroidota; class Bacteroidia; order Cytophagales; family Spirosomataceae; genus Leadbetterella. Next base: position 42,116 of record NZ_RJUD01000105.1, on the reverse strand, counting down.
AATACCACCAAGTTTTCAGGGATAGATTTGAATATATTTCCAGGTGTAAATGTGCCAGCAAAAACTGGATTGACGGCATTTAAGCTATCGATATTTATGCTGCTGGCCTTGAAAACTACATTATCTTCATATTTCTGTAATCTTCCGTTTTCGTTAAAAGTTACGGTCAGTCCTCCGGGAATATTTAGTTTAGGATATTCGGCCAATTTTTTTCTACCTGATTTATTGTCAGGGCTATTGAGATACAAAGTTCCTGTTTGTCCAAAAGCAAAATGTGCCCCAATCTCATTTTTGCCGCCTTTTTTGAAACTCTCCAAGGGTATAAAGGTAATTGAGTCAATTCTTTTTAGTTTCACCAGAAAGTTTTCATACTCCACCTCAAAGTCGCCATAAAATTTGAAGTTTTTAACGATAATTTTTCCATTAAATCGAAACACTTTATTGCCTACGATTTTCATGCTTTGATCCGTTGGAACGAAACTTATACCGAGTGAATCGCTTAATTTGAAGTCTTGTGCCCCTTTAATATCCAATGCCTTTGATTCCAAATTTATAGAAGCATTGCCAGAGCCATTGCCTGAGGCTAAAGAGGAAAGTACCAAATCGTCAAAGTCAGTTTTGCCATTGAACGACAAGAAATAATGCTGACCTTTTCTGCTCAAAGAATATATATTTTTGTAGGGATCATAATCAAAAAAACCCATCTGGTGGCCTATCAACATGCCGTTGCTTACTTGAAAACGCTCCTTTTTGGTGATGTTTATCATTTCTTCAATGGTGAAAGCGTTTACTTTTTTTCTTGCATATAGATTTCCTGCAGCTATTAAAGGATTAAAGCCTGAGGCAGTACTCAGGGCTCTGACACGTTCGGGGTTATAATAATTGAAGGATTCAAAAAGGGCAGGTATTTCGGTTTTTCCTGAAACAATGTAAAAGTCCATTTTTCCTCCAGCCAAATCCCATGACATGGCATCACATCGAATATCCACCTGGTGGAAAGTATCAGAATACATGCTTGTCCGGAAACCGCTTTTCTGTAATTTGTTGAGCTGTAAATGGTTATTTTTCAAATCGTACTCCATTCTCAATGCAGGATGAGAAACCGAGTCGTTTCCAAATTTTGTAACAAAACTGACTTTATCGGAAGTAATTAATGAGTCAGTAATAGTTAAGTTCCTGCCGATTACCACAAAAGTGTTTTTCTGATTTTTGTTTGCTATAAGTTTGGTATAGTTATCAAAAGCAGATGAAGTAGTTATTCTTGATCCTACTAGTGTATACCCTCCTTTATATTCATAACTAGGGATTTTCAAGACCAAATCGGCGTCATTGTGATATGACTTAAATCTTGGGTAAGATGAAATTTCATTTTTCTGTCTTTTTTCCAGCTTTATTTCCAATACTCCTTCAATTTGTTTTTTTAGAACATTTTGGTGCTCCATTTTTACTTTGTCAGCTAGGAGTTTACCATTTTGTGACTTCAAGTAGAATTTATCCAAAATAGCTTTGGCGTTTTCGTTTGCAGCCAACCAACCAATTTCGCCACTCTGACCCACAAATACCCCATTTGTAAATTCATAAGCTCCTGACGTTTTGTTAATTACAATTGAATCGGAAGGGCTGAGCAAAACCAAATCTGAATTTTCAAAAACTATGTGGATTCCTTCTATTTTGGGAATTTTAACAATCACTTCGTTTTCTAAAGTTATTTCAGGATTAACATTTAGTTTTGGGTCGTTCCATGGGTCATATTCTTCTACTTTTTCGTTTTCACCCCATCCAATATCTTCTTCTTTGGCTTCTTTAGGGTTAGGGTCAGCAGCAACAGCAAGTGTAGGATTAAAGTAATCTTGTTTTTTGTCAAAAAAAGCAAATTTATATTGTCCGTTGACTACCCTCACTTTATTAAAAGCCGAGGTATAGACATTACCATTTTTAAAGAAATTATTTAACTGAAGTATTACCTCGTTGATGTTTTTTTGACTCTGAGGCTCAAAAGTCTTTCTCAAATAGCTGGTAAAAGTGCCTAAAGTATTCACATCGATTCCGGATTTGTGATAGGCTTGCAGAATATTGACCGCAGTCAATAGTTCAAGAGGTTTTATGCCTTTTTTTGTCAAAAACTGTATTAGGCTTACAGTTTCTGTTCTGGCCTTGGCGTCTAGCGTATTTTTATAAAAAACCGAAAAATCGCCCATGGGAGCCTTGGCATAGGATCCAAGCTGCTTTTCCATTTGTTTTTGAAAATCTACTATAAACTGTTCAGGCTCATTGGCCAAAGTTAGAACTTGGGCTTGAACTTTCGAAAAGAATACAGATATAGCAATGATTAAAACAAATAATGACTTATACTGCATAGTATTTACGCTCAATGTTTTTTAAAAACGACCGCTGCCCAGTTATTCTTACTTATATGTTTTATTTTTTTCAATCCATTGTCTTCAGCCTTTTGCTGAATGTCGGTTATGTCGTGCTCATAGAAGCCACTTAAAAGTAGATAGTCTCTGGTGAAGGTTGCATATTTGGGAATTTCTTCCAAAAGAATATTTCTATTGATGTTGGCCAAAACGATATCGTAAACTTCAGTTTTTTGACTATCAATGGTGCCAAGTTCTATGGTTATCAAATCAGTGTCATTGAGTTGAATATTTTCTATAGTGTTTTCTACCGACCATTCATCTATGTCAAAGGAATGGATTTTGGTAGCCCCAAGTTTGGCGGCTAGAATGGCTAAAATACCTGTTCCTGTTCCTACATCAAGTACCGATTTTTGATTATGGTCAATTTCTAGCTGTAACTCCATCATCTGCGAAGTGGTCTCGTGGTGGCCAGTTCCAAATGACATTTTGGGTGTTATAATTATCTCATGGTCAAATTTCTCGGCTGCAGGTTCGTGAAAAGTAGCTCTGATATAAACTTTGTTTAAAACCTCAATCGGCGAAAAATTGGACTCCCATTCTTTGTTCCAGTTTTGCTTTTCTATTTTTTTAAGACTGTAGCTTAGAGGAGTTTTGTCAGCATAATTTTCCATCAGTGCTTTTAGGCTGCGTTCTTGAAATTCACTTTCGAGAACATATGCCTGAAGACCTTCGTCGGTTTCTATAAATGAGTCAAAACCGATTTCGGCAAGTTCAGCCATTAGAATTTCTGAAAAATCAGGTTCAACACTTAGCGAAAGTTCAAAATAGTCCATTTACTTTGGTTTTTTATAAATACAAAAAGCCCGATTTCGGGCTTTCTTAACAATTTTTATAGCTTTTTATTCTTCTTCGTCTCCTTTAAGCTCTTGAGATTTTAAGTTTTTGGTCGGAATGCCGATGTTTAATGAAATCCTCCATGTGTTGGCCAATGGATTTCCAGCTTTGGTTGGGATAAGATATGCCATGTCTAATTTGTAAATATCTTTCAACGTTATTCCAAATCCTGTAGTAAAATATTGTCTTGCTCCCTTACTTCCAGATTCATAAAAATAACCAGTTCTTAAGGCTATTAAATCTGCATAAGAATATTCTGCTCCTAATGAACCCATTACTTCACGAATTTCCTCTTGAAAACCACCAGGAGCATCGCTCCATGAAGAAAACATCGTAGAGAAAATACTCTTGCTGCTGATAGGTGTATTGGCTATTGGAGTAGGTACCAACAATTTGTTCAAGTCTATCAAAAACGTGAAAGTATTTAAATCATCTGGTTTGTGTGATATTTTAGTGCCAAATTTTATATTTGCAGGAATAAAATATTCACCAAAACCGTAATTCACCTTTCCACCGAGGTTTTGAAGGACTAAGCCATAATCCACATCCGTTTTCTTAGGCTTATCAGAGTTTTTATCGGTTGGTCGAGTTTTGTTATAGTAAAAACCCAGATCTATTGCACCAGTTCTGCCAGGCTTTCCTGCCTGACCATTTATAACGGTATTTCCTACCAAATTGGAATTGATAAACTTAAGATTAAGACCCATAGAAAAATCTGAGTTTAATTTCTGGGCAATTCCTAAGGCTAAACTGAATTCTTTTGAATGGAATTTTTCAAGATTATCACCAAAGGTGTTGGTAAATTGAATATCTCCTTGGTCAAAATAAGTAATTCCTGCTCCTATTGTTTGCTTATCACTTACTTTGTAGTAACCATTCGCACTCATCAAGCCCATGTCTTGAACGATATCTCTGAGCCACGGTGCATAAGAAAAACTAGCACCAAACTTATTTTCAATGAAAGCCAGCTTTGAGGTATTCCAATACATGGCGTTGGCATCAGGAGCCGAAGCTACGCCTGCATCGCCCATTGAAGCCGATTTTGAGTCGGGAGTTAGTGTAAGAAAAGGTACAGCGGTGGTAACAACTTGGTAATTTTTTGGTTGTGATTGGGCATGGATAGCAGTAGAAATCATCATTAAGGAGAAGATTCCTAAAAGCGAATTTTTGTTCATATATGAGTTATTCAAGAATTTTTTATTCCTAATTTTCATTAAAAAAGTGTTCAAAATAATGAATTATTATTGTCATTTCCAAAAGATTAATCTGCCAGAGCTCTGTGTAGTTTCATTTTCAGAGACAGACAACAGATTTATTTTATAATATAGTTGGCTTGGTATATCAGCTTTACCCTCAAAATCCAGTCCAAATTCAATTTTTTCTTCACAATTTTTACAAGATTTTTGATAATCAACAATAGTTTTCCCAAAAATATCATAAACCATCAGGTGTGCTAAAATATCATTACCAAGTCTATTGTGTTTAAAAATGAGATTGGTATAGTTGGAAAACGGATTGGGATAGTTTAGGTAATTTACTATAGCAAACTCTGGTTTTTCAATGTTAAATTCAAACGACTTTTCTGTCTTATTATTATAGCTGTCGTAAACAATAAATTTCAGTTTGTGCTTCCCAGAAGTTAGATTCCCTACGTAGAAATTCACAAAACCTTGATATGCACTTTGAGATGGCGTATAAAGTTCATTTGCGACTATAATGAGTGTATCATCCAACACAATCTGCATTTTGTGGTTGGCATCAAAGTCTGATATATTTATTCCATTTTCATCAAAAATTTCAAAATTAATAAGTTCGTTTGAGTTTTGACTTATTTTAACTTCAGGGCCGGTATTGTCTTCACTTTCCGGTTTGGTTAGATGGGAAAGCATAAAATCATCAAAATATCCGTAAATGTTTTCAGTAGAGTCTTCGTTTATGGCATAAAAAGTCATTAGTCCTTTGCCAGATCCAAAAGCCTGGTCTTTAGGTAAAATAATTTGAGCCATAAATTCCCCATGGTTTATTGCATACAAACCCTCGAAAAGTTTTTTCTCTGATGAATAATAGCTGAATTTCGGGCCATCACCAAAAGTTCCTAAAGTAACGTCTTGAGTAGGTTTGTCATAAACTGTGACTTTAATTTTACCTGTAATTTTTTTTTCGGTTTTGCCCACAACTTGAATTTTTTCTAAGGCTTTCAATACTTGGCCATTTGGCTGTTTGTCATTGATTTTGAGCAGTTCTACATGGTTTTTAAATTCTGGAAGTAGCTGGCTGGGGTCTCCTAATAGACTAAAGTTTCGATTTATTTCGCCTTCAATAGATTGATTTTTGGTCAAAACAAAAAGCTCACCCAAGGTTTTTGCATTCGATATGTTGTTATAAAAAGCACTGTTTATTCGTTCGTTTGTGCTAGAATACACCGGTCTAGTGGTAGTAAGCAGGGCTATACATCCGCCACTTGGATTTAGCAAAGCAAGCTCAGCACCTGAAACCAAAGCGGGATTGTCAAATTTTCCGAATTGACAAGTTGCTGTAAAAAAGATGGGAAGTTTGGTTGGATTTCTAAAATTTTGAATGTCCGCAATGGTTAGTAATTTTTCGTTTGCCCAACCATCTTCTGAACCATGTCCGTTATAATTTACTAAAAATGAGCCATTCTTCAGCACATTATCAATAGCCTCGGTGGCTTTTGGAGCTGTATTGTTTGTGCTAATCGGAAATTGATCCAAGTAAATTTTCTCAAGTTGAAAACCACCATAAGCCGATTTTGACAATTGACTAAGGGATTCTGCATCTTGCTGATGAATGTTATAATCTCTGTTGTCGGCCACATAGGCAATCTTTGTTTTCCAATCGCCGTTTTTTATTTCAGCATTTTGATAATTGATGATTTTGCTAATGAGACCTTTGGCTTCAAATAATGTTTTAGCCGGAAGCCTACCCACAGCTATATCCATGGTGTGGTCATTGTCTCGGTTGCTTATCCAAATATTTTTCTGACTAAACCCCTCCGACCAATCTCCTTCATGATCTTCAAGAAACCCAAAGTAGTCATCAGAAGAAAAACTGTAAATGGGTTCTAAAGACTCTCTGGATTGGTAGGTTGGCACAAAGTTTTTAGTGTCCACATAGCCAATCTCGTTGTTATTTTTATAGTCAAAAGTAGCGTCGCCTATCAACAGTAAGTGCTTGAGCTTTGCCTTGTCTTTTAACCAAAAATGCCTGCAAAAATCACGAATAGCTGTAGGGTCTAATTTACCAGAACTGAATTCATTGTAGATCTCTTTGGTACTAAATCCTAACACATCAATATTTTGTGTTTGTTTTTTAAAAATCATTAGCCGTTCTGCCTCTGCCCTAAACTTTTCAGGGTACACAACCAGTAAATTTGGCGTATTGTGGTCAATAATGCTTTGGTTTGCCACTTTCTCTATAAATGTTGGTGTTTCAACACTTTCTTTATCAAATACAATTATCTGTTTTGTTTCACTATCATTTAAATCCTCTCCAAACGTTCCGTCATTTTTTAGGCTAAATCTGGAAGGTTGAAAAGCGTTGTCCACCAACCAAACCTCCGTGTTTTTATCCATTCGATTTAAACGAAATGTGGTTTCTCTTGAATTTTTTAAAGACCAATATTTTATTGCTGCACTGGGATTATAGGTGATATTTCGTTCATATTGGATTTCATAATAATCCATATAAGCCCCAGCATTAGCTGAGCCAGCCGTGCTTAAACTTAGTTCTAGATTAGCGTTGGCTTTTGATTTTGGAATGTTAAGTTCGAAATCTGTATGGTTCGAAACTCTGTTGTACCTCGCATAATTATCTGCAGAATTGTAAAAGGACTTTGGCAATGTGAGATTTGTTATACTTTCGTCTCCAATTTTCAGATTCAGTGTTTGGTCGCTTCTTCCCATGCCCAATACGCTCATGTTCAGTCGTATGTCTGATTGAGCATCTGGATTAGTTAAATTTAACGAGTAATTGTTATAGAAAAAGTCACCGAACCAATTCCTGCCTGATGAAAGTAGGTTTTTACGTTCTTTTTCTTCGTAGGTAAAATAGGTTAGTACCTGAATAGGAGAAGAATTTGATTGTGTTGTGGGCAGCGTTTCTATTTTTATAGCATCTTCTTTTCCAATGTTTATAAAATAAAAGTTCTCATCTGAGTAGGCATTTAGTTTATGTCTGATTCTCGAAGACAACGAATCAAAGAATTCTTCATGTGGAGATTCTGCGTAAAAAAGTATTTGATCATTAATGTCTAACTTTCTATTCAGATCATTTGCCATTACCGGAATTTGTCTCAAATCTTTGGTTCTTTCACTGGAGTTATTTTGGGGTAAACTTTTTATATTCCCAACAAATACCCTTATTTTTTGTGGGTCTATGGTTTTAAAGTTCGAAGCGTTTTTCTTAAGGAATGTATAGTCTATCTTGTATACTCCTGACTTTCTGGCACTTACTTTTATCCATTCGCCTTCTGATAGAACAGATTTTTGGCCGTGAAGCCCAATGCTGATAATCATGAAGAAGCAAAATAATAATCTCATAAATGGTTTGTAAAACGGCAAGAATAGAACGTAATCAAGGTGAAATTGGTATTAGAATTAATCGATTATTTGGATTGGAGCATAAGAAGCAATGGTGTATTTTTTTTTGGATGAAGTACACTCAACAAGCGTTCTGGTTTTCCTATTTTCTATCTTTCGATATTTTTTGTTATTGAAAACAAAAATTTTGCCAGTTGGTATTTCTGACAATATTGGGCCATCAGCATTTTCTTTTTCATTGAAAATGCCCAAAACTTTTACCAACAACGGATCTCTTGTAGAGGAGGCTGCTGGATTTACCATATGTTTTTTAAGCACTTTAAGGATTTCTTCTGGAAATACGGCTTCTGTGAGCAATGGTTGCATTAGGCTAGAAAAAGTAGTTTTCCATTCCACTCCATGTGGAGCTGGTTTTCTTCTAAATAATCGCATTTTTAGAGCTACGTGCTGATGAGCAATTTCATGAACCAAGGTCACTAAAAATGAATAAGTGTTGGAATCACCATTGACAGTTATGAAGTGTTGGCCGTCCTTTAAACGGTAATTGCCCAAACAAGATTTTCTTGATTTCGTGATAGAAAAGTTGAACGGGTGGTCTTTCCATAAGCTCATAATGTAGGAAACAGCAACAATAGGAATCTTGGCAGAAAGCAAATTTTCAAGCTTTTCCGAGGAAGTTTTTACAACAGACGCTGGTTTTTTCTTTAGAAATCCGAACAATGACATTCTATTTTAATATTAAGCACAAATATAACCTAATCAGAGCTTTGAAATTTTTTCTATCACAAAACCACAAAATAAAATTCTACTTAATAATATGGTTTTTATCCTATTTAAATAGTCATCAAGAACTAAATTTGAAAAAAAATCAAAAGCATGAAAAAAGTACTAAGCTTGTTATCAATAACCGTTTTAATGACTTCTTGTGGATCAAAACTTGTTGATCCTCTGGCTGGTTGCGAAAAATCAGCCGAAAAATTTACAGCAGCTACAACCGCCTTTTTTACTGATTTTACCAGTAAAAGTAAATGTGAAGCTTTTAAAAGTGCTGCTTCTAATTATCTCAAAGATTGCCCTTCACTTACAGTTGCTGAAGTGAAAGAAGCGAATGATGCTATTAAAGACTTGAATTGCAACAGTTTGTAATTAAGAATTCTTTATGGAGCATTTAATAGTTTATTTAGTACTTTAGAATTATTAAAATTCTATATAGCATTGGAAACAATAAAAACAGTTTGCCCTGAACGCAATATATACGAAGGAGTTATTTTATTGTCACTGTATTTGCTATTGTGTTTAGCTAAAATTTATTTTCAAATTTTTTTCGATTCAAAGTTACAATTATCATTTTTAATTGGTGCAAATTGTATTCTCGCATATCCCTTTTTTAAGGCACATTACTTTCACTATCGTGTTAATGTTCTATCCTACTTTGTACTAATCACTATTGGCGAGTCCTTAATCGTATTTTACGAGGATCTTACTTTTCTTAAACAAGGTATTGCTTTTTATCTTTTTTCTAAGATTGCATTGATCCTAATATTTCGAAATTTCGTAAAGGAATATATGTTCAATAATCCCGTGGATTTCTTTAAAATTCTTGGCCCTCAACTTTTGTCATTTTCTATTGGATACTTTGTATATAATGATGCAAATTTAGACATTTCAAGTTCATTCTTAATAATTATTGATTCAGTTGTGCAAGCTTTGTTTTTTAGCTATATTTTTTATTTCAAAAAATATAGCGGTGTAAATTATATTCAAATGGGAATAATATTGTTGTCACTACATGATATTTTTGGAGGTTTTAATATTTTTAATCATAATGTTGACAAAAACTTTATTGTTTCTTTTTCATTGATTTCAATTGGAAACTTTATACTAGGTTTCGGGCTTTGGAAATCTCGAGTAGTAATACATTAGCCTTTCAGCCAGTTTTTTACCATTTTTACGCCATGTTCTGTCAAATATGCCTCTGGATGAAATTGTACACCACGAATGTCATATTTTTGGTGAGCTTCGCCTAAAACGTACCCTTTTTCGTCGACAGCCGTAATTTTTAGGTCGTCTGGCATGGTTTCGGGGATGACAGTCCAAGAATGATAACGGCAAACTTCAAACGACTTGGGTAATCCTTTGAAAAGTAGCTCGTTTTCGTCTTTTACGATACATTGGGTGGTTACACCATGTAAAACATCATCCATGTTATGCAGTTTTGACCCAAATGCCTCTCCAATGGCTTGATGACCAAGGCACACACCAAATATGCTTTTGGTAGTTTTATATTCGGCCAACAATTCCATCATTATTCCAGCTTCTTCAGGAATTCCCGGACCAGGAGAAAGTAAGATTTTGTCATATTTTTTTACGTCTTCTAAAGCTATTTTGTCATTTCTGATTACATCTACATCTCCACCCAAATCTTTGAGGATATAAACCAAGTTGTACACAAAAGAATCGTAATTGTCTAATACTAATATTTTCATTGTTTTCATTTTTATTTCTTCTTTCCCTCTTCAGACATTCTCCATTCTACACCTCTTGTCATGGTTTTTATGTTTTCTGCTTTTTTAAATCTCAAGGCACTCCAATCTTCGTCCAAAGCCACCATTCTTACGGGTTCGTAGCCCAAGCCACCCATTGATTGCCAACCATTATCTCTATTAAACTCGCATTTATATTTCTTGGAGCTGCCTTTGGGATAAACAAACCAGAAAAGACCATTATCTTCCATTTTGGCATCAACCATTGTTCCAAATTTAATGACTTCATCTAGTTTGGTACAGAAAATCAAGGCAAAATCTACTTTGGTTTCCCCAAGTGATTTTTTCACATCAATGTGCGTTTTAAACTCTTCCCACATAGCGTCTAGATCATGTGGAGCATTCAGTACTACCATACTTCTATGCTCTTTAAAATTCAGTTTTTTGAGTAAAGGGTTCATTTTATTAGTTTTTTTGAAATAATTAACTGGCTAGTTTAATTTAACACGCCATTAGTATTTTTAATTTATTATCAAATTTCACCTGCCATTTCAATAGCTTTTCTCAAGGCTCCCAACTTTAAGTGAATCTCAGCCATTTCGGTTTCTATGACTGATTTTGCTACCACGCCCATGCCTGCTTGAAAATACAATGTGTTGTTTTTGCTTAAAAAAGTGCGAATGGCTATGGCATGGTTAAAATTACCTTTGAAATCCATAAATCCAATCGCTCCGCCATAAATACTGCGGTTGGTAGGTTCCATTTGGTTTATCAAGCTCATGGCCATGTGTTTGGGCGAACCTGATAGTGTTCCTGCAGGGAAAGTATCGGCCACTAATTGCAGTGGATTTGTTCCTTCAGTCATGTGTCCAGTAACTTTCGAAACCAAATGAATCACATGACTATAGAATTGTACTTCCTTGAAAATATCTACCTGCACATGGTCGGAGCTCCGTGAAAGGTCGTTCCTAGCAAGATCTACCAACATCACATGTTCTGCAGATTCTTTGGGATCAGCATGTAATTGTCGTGCCAATTCGGCATCTTTGGCATCGTCCCCGGTTCGTCTGAAAGTACCTGCTATTGGATGGATTTCAGCTTGTCCATCTTTTATAAATATCTGTTTTTCAGGGCTTGATCCAAAAATGTGATAATCGCCACCATCAAAATAAAAAAGGTATGGTGAAGGATTTATGCTACGCAATGCCCTGTAAACATTGAAGTCGTCACCCGTGTATTCTTGTGAAAACCTTCGAGATGGAACAATCTGAAACACATCGCCACGCAAACAGTGTTTAATACATTTTTCGATTATTTTAACCATATCGGCATCGTTGATATTGGTTTGTTCTTCGCCTTTTTTGGAGAAACTACTTGAGGTTCTTTTTGGGTTTTTTACATAAAACTCCAACGTATCTAAACCATCTTCCTTAAATTTCAATTCTTCGCCCTCTTTGGCATATGCGTGCTCAAACATAAAAAGCTCGTCTTTGAAATGGTTGACTGCTATCACATATCGATAGACTCTATAAAGTATCTGAGGAATGGCAGTCTCAGAGCTTTTTTCTTGGATTTCAATATCTTCAAAATATTCAACTGAGTCGTAAGTGATATGTCCAAAAAGTCCGTTGGATATAAAAGAATGTTCGTTTTCTGAGGGGGTAAATCGACTCGCAAATGCTTGGAGGGCATTCACGGCATCTTTTCTTGAAGCCAGTTTAAATTTTTCCGAACTTCCATCAGGAAAGTTTTGAATAACTTCATCGTTATCGAGAATAAATGAGGCAATCGGGTCGCAAGCGATATAGCTGAAACTATTGTGCATGGCATGATAATCAGCACTTTCCAAAATAACTGAAAGTGGAAACTGCTCTCTTATTCTTAGAAAAATACTAACCGGTGTTAGTGTGTCTGCTAATAGTCTTTTGCTTCTTGTGGTAATATTAAATTTCATAATGCTTTTTTTCTTATTGTTAACCTCTTACTTCACTTAGTCATCGGAGGTAATTCTTTTTTATTTAATAATTCATTAAAATATTAGTCATTTTGTTGGGCATTTATGACTCCGCAGAGCCGACACTTTGCTGGCTGAGCCGAGTCGACACTTTGGTGGCTGAGCGTAGCCGAAGCCACAACAAAAAACGGCTTGCCGTTTTGAACAGCAAGCCGTAATTATGTAAAAAACCACATAGCGGAATGTTGCTCAACTCAAAAGAGAAGAACGCCACCAACCTTTGTTTGCTATGCTGTTTGATAATTTCATGTCGCAAATGTAGCTATGAAATTTATAATTCAAAATTTTTTAGATTTTTTTTTGAAAAAGGCAAACACAAAAAAAAGGGCAGACAATCGTCTACCCTCCTTCAAACTTTAAACATCTAAATTTTATTTTATTGCTGCTGCATATCTCTCTTCAACGGCGTTCCAGTTTACCAATGTCCAAAATGTATCTACATAATCAGGACGTTTGTTTTGGAACTTCAAATAGTATGCGTGCTCCCAAACATCAAGACCCAACAATGGTGTACCTTTTACTTCAGCCAAATCCATCAATGGATTGTCTTGGTTTGGTGTAGAACATACTGCAACAGAACCATCCTCTTTGGCTATTAACCATGCCCATCCTGAGCCAAATCTTGTTGTTGCAGCTGTTTTAAATGCCGCTTTAAACTCATCAACTCCACCGAAAGCCGCAATGATAGCTTCTTTTAACGGACCTGAAAGATTACCACCCACGCCTTGAGGGGCAAGTATATTCCAGAATAAATCGTGGTTATAATGCCCGCCTCCGTTATTTCTAACAGCTGGTGATGCTTTACTTATATTTGCCAAAATTTCTTCGATTGTTTTGTTTTCCAAATCCGTACCAGCTATAGCTGCATTAAGATTTGTAACATAAGCATTGTGGTGACGGTCATGGTGAATTTCCATTGTCATGGCGTCAAAATGTGGTTCCAATGCATCATTGGCGTAAGGAAGGGGTGCTAATGTAAAAGCCATAATTGTATTTCTTTAAACTTATTTTTCGATCTATAAATGATAAACATCAGTTTTTTAAAATGTGTTCGAAAGGGAAGAAAAAAAAGTGAAGAGCTGGGTTGTTTTTTACTTTCGTGATGTAATTAGTTTCTCAAAATCAATTTGATTTTGAGAAAGTAAATTTCGATACGACCTGAAATGTGGAGGTTTATCGATAATTTTTATAATAAAATTTCCTGATATCGCTCAAAAATCGAAACCTCAATATGAAAAATATGTTGAAATTTAATAGATTTTGGATAGAATTTTATTTTATCTCTTCTTTCAAATTTTCATTAGGTTTAGCGGTATTGATTTTATAAATCAAATAGACTATTCCAACCACAAAATGAAGAATGACCACTGCGGCAATAATATAAGCTAAAGTCATTTGTTTTTTCTTACAAAAATCAATGAAAAATGAGGTTATTCAAATGATAAATGTCACAAAGGCTCAGTTTCTTAGTTTTTTAAAAAAACTTTTTAACATTTCCTCAGACTCAGATTGAAGTATGCCTCCAAGGACATCGGTTTTTGGATGTAATATGGGCTGTTGAATGAGTGTAAAACCTTTTTTCTTGTCATAAGCCCCAAAAATCACTCGGTCAATTTGTGACCAAGCTAAGGCCCCAGCACACATTACACAGGGCTCAAGGGTTACATAGAGTGTGCAGTTTTTGAGATATTTTGCACCTAAAAAGTTAGAGGCTGCAGTTATAGCTAATATTTCAGCGTGGGCTGTTACATCGTGCAGTTGTTCTGTTTGGTTTACTCCTTTTCCAATTATTGTCTTGCCTTCGGCTACTACTATGGCACCCACAGGTACTTCGTCATTCTCATACGCATCCATGGCCAAGTCCAAGGCTTTTGCCATGAAAAATTCGTGCGAATAAATAGGATGCGGGTTTCGGGCCAAGGTCTTCGATTATGAGAAATGAAATTAATAAAAAAACGCCTCAAATGTTTAAAAATGAGGCGTTTTGAGAATATTTTATTTTTTTAGAAACACAAACTGGCAGCACCTAATAAGCCAGCATCGTTTGCCAAAGTGGCTCTTTTTATGTCTAATGTTTTCATATAATAGGGTGTCAACCAATATTTTAATTGACGATTTACGGCAGGCATAATATAATCAAACGAAGCCGATAGGCCACCACCAATAAGAATAGTGGTGATGTCGAGGATTCTTATCATGGATACTAAACCGTCGCCTAATAATGTGCCCACTACATCAAATATTTGAAGAGCAAGAACGTCACCATCTGATGCAGCAGCTACCAATCCTGTTGTAGAAATAGAACCATCGCTCGGTAGTCTTGTCTCTCCTTTGAACTCGCCTCTCATTTTGTTTGCCAAGTCCAAAAGCTCGTTTTTGCCTATGTTTCTTTCTAAAACTTTGCCATTGGCTGATGGCATATGGCCGGGTTCCATGGCGTTTCCACCGCCTCCTTTAAATACCAATTTGTCTATAATGGCTGCACCGCCTACACCCGTACCGAGTGTTACAAATATATAGTCTTCCGGTAGTTTTTCTTCCCCAAAATAGTATTCGCCAAGGGCCGCTGCATTGGCGTCATTTTCTAAGAAAAAATCATGCTCTGGGAATCTTTTTTTCAATAGAGGAATAATCGGCGTTCCATCAGTTTCGGGTATAGCAGTGATTTCCATCAAAGTAGACCGATCTCTTGAGATAAGGCCAGGTACACCAATACCTATTTTTTTAACTTCGGGGTTTTCTTTAAGTTGAACAGCAATAGCATCACCTAAGTTGTCTACAAAATGACCAGTCGCTCTCCAAGAGCCAGTGTCATGACTATAAAAGTTCGTTATATTGCCTGATTCGGCATTTACAATGCCCATTTTAACATTTGTCCCACCAACGTCAATTCCCAAATATTCTGTTGCCATCCCGATGATTTATAAAGTTTTATGCAAATATAAATTAAAATAAATTAATAATTAGGGAAGATTATCTCTTCTATTAATCCCAATATCTCTGTTTTACCTGTTTTTCTTTCCGCTGAACTTA
This sequence comes from Lacihabitans sp. CS3-21, assembly GCF_024343675.1. Taxonomy (GTDB): domain Bacteria; phylum Bacteroidota; class Bacteroidia; order Cytophagales; family Spirosomataceae; genus Leadbetterella. The sequence continues at coordinate 26,773 of NZ_RJUD01000105.1, read as the reverse complement.
TAAAATACTCTGGTAATATTTGCCAAGTTTCCGAAAGAGCCCCCATAAAATCCGTAATGTTCTTTTGTCCTTCCATAGTTTTCACTTTATCAGCTTTTGTAAAAACCAATTTTAGAGGAACTCCGTTTTCACCCAATTTTTGTATAAATTCTAAATCTTTTTTTTGTGGTGAAAGTCGGATGTCGAGCAGTACAAAAACATAAAGCAAGTTGGTTCTTTGGAGTAAATAGTCCCAAGTCATTTTCTCCCATTTAGCTTTTTCAGAAACAGGTACTTTTGCATAACCATATCCGGGTAAATCTACCAAATGCCATTTATTGTCTATCAAAAAATGATTAATTAACTGAGTTTTGCCAGGCGTTGAGGACGTTTTAGCAAGATTTTTTACGCCAGTGAGCATATTGAGCAAAGAGGATTTTCCTACATTTGACCTACCTATAAATGCTATTTCGGGTAGGTCGTCTTGTGGACAATGCTCTACTTTCGCAGCACTTTTATTAAACTTCGCTTCTTTTATTTGATACATTTTGTTGTTTTTAATTGCATTTTGGGCAAGTTCCTTGCACCAAAACATTGATATCTTTTCTTTGGTAACCTGCGGGAAGAATAATTTCTGGAATCAGAAATTTTTCTAAACAGAAGGTTTCGTTACATTCCGAACATTTGAAATGTACGTGGTCGTGGTGGTGATGGCCAGAGGCACATTGGTCTTTGCAAAGTGCGTATTTTACACCGCCATTATCATCCAAAATTTTGTGGATGATGCCTTTGTCCAAGAAAGTCTTTAGTGTTCTATATATGGTTACTCTGTCAAAACCATCGTTTAGATAAACTTCTATGTCGCTGTGAGATAGTGCAGTTGTTTTTTGTAGAAAACCATTCAGGATGTTTTCTCGCGTATCGGTATGTCTGAGGTCGTATTGGCGTAAGATGCCCAGTGCGTTTCTATCCATTTTATACCATTTCGTATGAAACTATGTCAAACTGCATTTTTACCAAATTTGCATAAATTCCTTCGTTTTTCAAAATCAAACTTTCGTGCGTGCCAGATTCTGCTATTTCTCCATCTTTCAGAACATATATTTGGTCAGCATTTCTGATCGTAGCCAATCTATGTGCAATGATAATGGATGTACGACCTTTCATGAGTTCGTTTAAGGCATCCTGTACCAATTTCTCCGATTCCGAGTCTAATGCACTCGTTGCTTCGTCGAGCAAAAGTATTGCTGGGTCTTTTAAAATTGCCCTAGCTATGGCAATTCGTTGTCTTTGACCACCAGAGAGTTTTATGCCTCTGTCGCCGACTATAGTCTCGAATTTATCCGGAAATTTCTCTATAAATTCCAAGGCGTTGGCTTTTTGTGCTGCTTCTTCTACCTCTTTTAGGTTTGCTCCAGGATTTCCGTAAGCTATGTTTTCGAAAATTGTGCCACCGAACAAAATTACTTCCTGAGGCACTATGGCTATATTTTGACGCAAGAATGTGACGTCTTGGTTTTTAATATCTTGACCATCGATAAGTATTTCGCCTTGAAAATCAGGGTAGAATTTCATGAGCAATTGTACTATAGTTGATTTTCCTGCACCAGAATGTCCAACTAGGGCTATTTTTTTACCTGCCTCGATTTCAAAATTTATACCTTTCAGTACTTCTACATCTTTTCTAGAAGGATAGCTGAATTTAACGTTTTTGAATGATATATTCCCTTCAATAGGATTCAAAACTTTTTCTTTTTCAATGTCTACTTCAGATTTTTCTTCCAATATTTCCAATATTCTCTCGGAAGCTCCTACGGTTCTTTGTAGTTGGGCATATAAATCACCCAGGCCACTCATGGAGCCTCCGATGAATATTGTTAAGGTAAGAAAGGTAATCAGGTCGGCTATCAAAATTTCTTTTTCTATGACCAAATTTCCACCAAACCATATGACCAAAACGATGCCTCCAAAAAGTCCGATAATAAAGAACGTGATGAATCCGCCTCTAAGCGTGGCTGCTTTGAGAGCTAAAGTTACAGACTCGGCAACGGATTTGGAGAATCTTTTAGACTCCAGTTTTTCGTTGGTAAATGCCTTAACTATAGAAACGGATTGCAATGATTCTTCCACTATGACATTTGCTTCGGCAAGTTTTTCTTGTACTTTTTTGGAGATGGTTCTGATATATTTTCCAAAAACCAAAGCAGCAATCACAATAATAGGGAAGGTAGCCAACATGAACAATGTAAGTTTCCATGAGATATAAACCAACATGGCTATGCCTATTACCAAAGTAGCCACTTGTCTGAAAAACTCCGCCAAAGTGGTAGAAAGCACACTTTGAATGGCAGAAACATCTGATGTGATGCGACTCATGAGGTCGCCTACACGGTTGTTTTCAAAAAAAGAAATGGGCGAAGTGATAAATTTGTCATAAACTACCTTGCGAATATCTGCCGCGGTTTTTTCGCTGACAATAGAGAAAAAGTAAACCCTGAAAAATGAAAAAATACCTTGTGCAACCAATATCACTGCAAAGAAAATAGCCACTTGGTTGATATTATAAAGCGATTTTCCTTCCATTACCTTGGTCATTTCGCCTATCAAAAGCGGAAAAACCATAGTGGTAACCGTAGAAAATACCAGAAACAACATACCTATGATGTAGGTGTTTTTGTAGGGTAGTGTAAATTTGAAAAGAGCAATCGCTTTCTTCAATCCGTCTTTACTTAGTTTTTTTTTATCTTCGGGTGCCAAATCTACTCCTGCACCATGTCTGCCCTTTGCCATTATTCTTTTTCTATCTGTCCTCTGTATTTCGATTCCCTTAGGATGTCCCCAGGCTTGTCATTTGCCATTAATTCTTGAAACGTTACTTTGGGGTTTTCGGTTCGGTAACGCTGGATTATCCTCCAGCCAAGCCATTGGCCTATTCTTCCTGGGCATTTTGGGCCAATTTCCGGTACCGAAGGCCTTTCGCCAAAGTATTTTTCTTTTAAATGTGGATTGGGATTATACAGCAAATTTTTGTCAACCACATGAGCCCATACCAAGTCTTGTGCCTCCCAGGTTTCAGTTAATTCTAATGCTGAATATCCAATAATTAAAGAATCGGGCGTATTTGGGAGCATTTCTTTTGTAAACTCTAAGGATTTTCCAAAAAACAACATATCCGCCAAAAAAGACTGGTCTTTTGGGTCAAGTTTGTTGTAAGAATTGGATAAATATCTGATAACCGTTGGCACAATATATTCTTTGGAATATCGCTTTAGGATATAGTTGGGCTGGTCGGGTCTATAGGGGGCTTTTGGGCCAAGAAACGACTCCAAGGCTATGATTATCAAAGTGTCAGATACAAAAAGATCGTTTTCTAAACCTGAAAAAGTAGTAACTATTTTGGGTTCTTTAAAATCTGGAAAATTTGATTTTATGTTAACAAAAGCTTCTTCTAGTTCTTTTTGCATGTCGGCCAATTCTCCAAATTCCGCTTGTGTTTGGTCATAAAGTTTTCGGGTTTCTGGGTGTGATGACAAATAAAATATATGTGACACAAATGCAGTATCGTCGGGAAATGTTCTGTAAAGTGACTTTACTATGTTTTCGTTTTTTTGTAGAAGAGTTGCCATTTCAGGCTGACTTTTTACAGCCATCAGCTCTCTTTCAAATCGTCTGATTTTTACTTCAACATCTGGTTTTCTTTCTCCACACGAAGTCAATACAATCGAAAAAACAGCAATTATATAAAGAAATTTAACACGCATTCAATTAGATTTTTTGTAATCAAAACGCAAATTTAGCTATTTATTGTCTCAAAACCATCAGTATGAATGGTTTAAAGCGGGCATTTTATACAATATTTTGTTTTTGAAATAAACATGCATACTCCAATCTCAAAGCCAACTCATGTATTTCTGACTTCCAGAAAATCTGAGACCATTTTTTTTTTGCAATAAACCTCAAGGAAGGGCTTTGAAATGGAGCAAATGGAGCCCCAATGAAGGAGTAAAATGGTTTTTCAGTGCCAAAATTGAGGTCGCTTTTTATTCTTTTTTCACCTAGTTTTATGAGCGAAATTTCAAGAAGAATTCTAAATAGCTTGGTTTTTTCTTTTATCAATAATTCTTTAGCAAATCTTATTAAAAGGCCTTTTTTTTGATCCAATATCTGATATGAATTTTCTCCTATGAAACGGGCATAATGGTAGATTATCAAAGCTGGATGTCCATAATGCCGTGAAATTTTGAAAGGATTATTTTGGATTTCATCTACCGAATTGCCAATGAATTCTAAGGTGTTTTTGTCCGTTTCGTCTAAATCTATGTGGTGTTTAAAAAACAAATACATCAAATTCAATAAAGCACACACATCTTGTTCTTTTGGCATATTTTTCCCGAACCAAGTGCTGTAGATTTTACCACTTTCTACACCAGCATATTGATCTGTAAAGCCATAGAGATGGCTCTTTAACCACAAAGTTTGCTCTTTTGAGTAGTTTGAAGTGAGGTAAATGAGTGCGGTATCATCAATGTCATCTGGAAGTCTGAAATGGTCGAACTTCCGCATTAATCGCCCGTTGGGGAAATGACCTGAGGGTTGTGTTGGATAGAAATTGTAGGTCAATCGGCCGTCTTTGTTTTGATAGTTTGGATAAAAAGCCAATATTTGAGCCTGAATATCTTCAAAAATCTTTTTTTGATTGACACTTAGAAGCGATGCATATTGTTGTAAAATAAACAAAGTAGAGGCCAGTGCAAAAATATTGTCGTCATCTCTTCTATATGCCCAAAGGTCGTTTTTTCTGATAGAAAAGGTGGGATTTGTGCCTTTATTTTGGCTCAGTTTTTTGGCAATTTCCGAAATAATTCCACTTATCATTTTTAAACCTACTTATCGTTTTTATATTTGTATGAGAATTTATACAAAAATACATAATACGATGGAAGTTTCTGGAAATATCAAAGTAATAAACCCTGAGCAGCAAGTAAGCCCCACTTTTAAGAAAAGAGAATTGGTAGTAACTACCGAAGAGACTTACCCGCAGCACATAATGATAGAGTTTACGCAAGACAAATGCGATTTGCTAAACAGCTATGCCGTAGGTGATGCTGTAAAAGTTTCAATAAATCTAAGAGGGAGAGAGTGGCAAAGCCCGCAAGGCGAAACCAGATATTTTAACAGCATACAAGGCTGGAGAATAGAAAAAGAAAGCGGAGCTACTTCTGCACCGGCCGCTGCCGCTTCTGCCCCATCTACACCAGCACCGATACCTGCTGCATTGGAAGGAGAAGACGATTTGCCGTTTTAATATTTAGAAAAGATATTTTTTTGAGAAAAGACATGCCGAGAGGGGTGTCTTTTTTTATGGGTTAAATTTTAATAAATGTCGTAAATTTTCAGTGGGAAAGTGCCAAAATTGATGCAGGTCAAGTCAAACGGCTGTTTTGAAAATATATTTTTAGAAATGTTTGTTTTTGAGGTTAGAAGACTTTTGATTTGAGTATTCAATCTACCATATAAACTTTTGCTAATGCACACTTTAATTAATCTCAGTCCACAAGAAAAGAAAATTCTGCAACTTATTTCTCTTGGTTTTAAATCAAAGCAAATAGCTGAGAAGCTTTTCATAAGCACGCATACAGTCAAAAATCATAAAAGCAATATTTGTATAAAACTAGACTTTAAAACTACTGCTGAATTGAATTTTTATGCTTTTTCAAATGCTGCGTTATTGCAAGATTTGGGGGGTGCAGACACTTATTTATCAGGATAGGAATAATTCCTATTTTCTTTTGATTTTATACAAATAGGAATTTTTCCTATTTCATGAATATTTCCTTTAATTTAGTTTTGGACATATTATTCACTTGAAATACAAATTATTATGAAAAAAATCATCATTGCCTTACTAATGGTCTCCTTTATTTCATGTAATGAAAATAAGAATATAGAGCCAAATGCTGCAAAATTAAATCTTAGTTCGAATATTGAGAAAGAGGAAACTGATTTGGAAAAATTTGGGAGAGAATTGGGTTTTAAGGTTTCTAGAGATGCCAAGATAAATGCATCAAATGGATTGGAGTTTAATAGTATAGATGATGCAAAATTGTTTTTGAAATTGGTCAAATCTAAAGCACCGCACGAAACTGTTTTTGCTCATTTAGAAAGGTCTACAACTAATTTTTCTAAAATTTATCAAAATTACAAGGGTAAAATTCCAAAATCTAAAGGTACAGTTATAGATGAGAATTTTAGTATTTCTAATTCCGGATGTGGAAATTGGAACAACGCAATTGCTTTTCATACTGGGTTTTCATGGTTTAGTACCATTAATTTTGGTGCGAATATTTCAAATGGGAATATTACAAGTTTAAATTCTTGGCTTTCAGGTTTTATTTTTGGTTATTCTTGGAACCAGGGATTTTTTACTTAAAATAGGTATAGTGATACAATTGAAACTTGGATTTATGGAACAAGGAATTATGTTATATTCATTGAAGGAATTGGAACGTTCTATAGTGAACCAGTTAGTTATAGAGTTTTAATAGGGTGTAATGGAAATGTTTCTATTGATGAAATACAACAATAATCTAATTTACTTCACAAAAGAGACTTTCAAAGTATTATAAAATATAAAACTCATCTTTAAGATAGAATTATGAAAAACATGTGGCCCATTTTATTATTGGTTATTTTATTTTTTGGCATTTATATTCTTTATAAAATTATTAGGAAGTACTTAAAAAGTTAAATTACAAACAATTTTTTCTTAGTTTCTTTCTTAGGTTTAGTGAACCTTGGGGAAGATACTTTTTCTAAATTGTGTTAGTATGAAAACTACCTAATTTTTATTTTGGGGCAAAAGAGGGTACTGGATTTTAATTGGTTGCGATGGAATTGTACATGTTGACCAAATTGAAGCATGAGTAATATGATTAAGGAATTTTTATTCACCTATGCTCCCATAGTTTTATTTGGAGTATTATTATACTTCTTTTACTTAATTTATAAAGCATTAACCGAATTAATTAAGTTTTTGAAAGATAAAAATAAATAACTAATGAGTTTTTAATGGGATTCAAAGGTTGCAGGAAATTGTAGATGAATCTATAATGCATGTCTAGGAGTTGCTGCAGTGGCTAATACAGCTTGTATAGCGGGTACAGCTGGAATGGAATATTTTAGGCAACAGTACATAGGTTGTAAGGCTGAAAAATAAAATAAAATAAAATGGAAAAAATTATTGAATCTAAAGGAATCGTTCGTTTTTTTATTATTCTACCAATTTTTCTATTTCTTTTTAAGGTTTATCAACCATGGGTCTATATAAGTATTTTTGCCGCAGTTTTGCTGCTTTTCTTCCTTAGAATTAGGTGCTTAGAGAAGAAAATGCTTATTAAAGAATTATTAGAGAAAGGAATAGGTATAGCATTAATTTTAGGCCTTTATGTATACTATACTTTTTTTAATTAAATATGTATCGCCTAAACTAAAATGAGTAAAATATAACTTTTGCTTTTTGAATGGAACGTCAGTGTTAAAATTTTGAGAAAAGACATGCCGAGAGGTATGTCTTTTTTTGTGGGTAAATTTATCGGAAAAGTGCTTAGACGTGTATCTTAAATAAAAGTCACAATTCTTAGAATATTTTTTTTCAATATTGAATTCACAAAAAAAGCCAAACATGCAAAGGTTTGGCTTTTTGAATATTTAAATAGAAATCTCTTACGCCGGAAACGACTTAGAAATGTCTGTAAAGTCTCTTGATTTGAGTGATGCCCCGCCTACTAGTCCGCCGTCAACGTCGGGTTGAGAGAACAACTCTACTGCATTGCCAGCACCTACGCTACCACCATAAAGGATCGAGATTTCGTCAGCCACTGTTTGTCCATATTTGCTTGCCAAGTGATCACGCAATACTTTGTGCATTTCTTGTGCTTGTGCTGAAGAAGCCGTTACGCCCGTGCCGATAGCCCAGATAGGTTCGTAAGCAATCACTACTTTTTGCAAAGCCTCAGCCGATAAGTGAAAAAGGCTGTTGGTCAATTGTCCACAAACAAAATCGAAGTGAATGCCTGCTTCACGCTGAGCCAAAGTTTCTCCACAGCAGAATATGGGCGTTAAGCCTTCTGCCAAAATAGCATCCACTTTTTCTGCAATAAATGCATCAGATTCCAAGAAATACTCACGACGCTCTGAATGACCGATGATTACTGAGCTAACGCCAACAGATTTCAACATCTGCACCGATACCTCACCTGTGTATGCACCAGAAGGTTTTGGGTGGCAGTTTTGGGCTGCTATAGATACTTTCGATGAATTTACTAATTTGGTAAAAGTGCTCAAATAAGGAAAGGGGACGCCCAAAATTACATGAACATTTGGGTTGTTCATTTCGTCGTTTACCATATTTACCACTTCTGACAAAAGTATTTGACCTTCTTCAAAAGTTTTGTTCATTTTCCAGTTACCAGCGGCGTATTTTTTTCTCATTTTTTGCTTTCGTTATATTTCAAAAATCGCACAAATATAGGCTTTTAAGGCTAAAAAGGAAAACAAGCGTTTTGAAAATGTTAGAAATTCAGGTTATATCAAAATAGGTTGTAATTTTCTGATTTTAATGTTTTTTAACATTTGTGAGCTAAACCTTATGCAAAAGTGACGGTCAAAGCTGCATAACAAATAAAAAAACAATTATGAAAAAGTTAATTATGTCTTTGGCCGTTATTTCGGCTTTATCTGTCGGTGCTTTTGCACAAAAAAGTGGAAACGAAGGTGGCAAGCGAGATTTTAATCCCGAAAAAATGGCTGAAAAGAGAAGCGAGAAGCTAAAAGCCGATTTAAAGCTGACTGACCAGCAGTTTGCCGCTGTTACCAAACTAAACAAAGCGTCAGTAGCCACTCGCGAAGCAGAACGCAAGGAGATGAAAGCCAAGCACGATGCAAAAAAGCTGGCTTACAAAAACGAAATGAAAAAGATATTGACTCCTGAGCAATACAAGACTTTCGAGGAAAAATTGGCTACCAACGAAGCCAGAAGAAAGGAAGGAACGAGAAAAGGTAGAGGTGGAAATCATGGAGGCCCTCATCATGGAGGCCCTCACCATGGAGGTCGTCCTGAGAACAAAGGGTAAATAAAAAAAGGTCAACGAAAGCGTTGACCTTTTTAACTAAAAATATTTTGAACTATTGTCCTGTCAATTTCTTTATTATTAACCAATTAACCTCCCGATGGCAATCGGGAAACCAATTAACCAATTAACCAATTAACCACCCTTCGACAAGCTCAGGGAACGAATGATTACTCGATAACCATATTGTGGTAAACATTCTGCACGTCATCGTCTTCGTCCAATTTTTCTAATAACTTATCAAGGTCAGCCGCTTCAGCTTCGCTTAGTTTTTTGGTGTCTGTGGGTATTCTTTCAAAGTCTGCGTGAAGCAATTCTAAGCCTTTTTCTTCTAAAAATTTCTGAATGGCTCCGTAAGCAGTGAATTCCCCATAAATATTTATTTGGTCGTGTTCCTCATCCAAAAACACATCATCCGCTCCGAAGTCTATCAATTCAAACTCTAGTTCCTCTAAATCTACGCTTGGTGAATTGGCTATTTTGAAAATACATTTTCTTTCAAAAATAAAGTCAAGCATGCCATTTGTTCCAAGGTTGCCATTGCATTTGGTAAAATAGCTTCTGACATTGGCCACTGTCCGGTTGTTGTTGTCGGTGGTGCATTCTACCAATACCGCCACTCCATGCATTCCGTAGCCTTCCAATACCATCTCTTTGTAATCCTCTTGGTCTTTCGAAGAGGCTTTTTTTATAGCATTCTCCACGTTCACTTTTGGCATGTTGGCAGCCTTGGCGTTTTGAATTACTGCCCTCAAACGAGAGTTGGTGGAAGGATCTGCCCCGCCAGATTTTACGGCCATCACGATGTCTTTGCCAATACGCGTAAACACTTTGGCCATAGACGACCAACGTTTCATTTTACGTGCTTTTCTAAATTCAAATGCTCTTCCCATAGGTTTTTTGAAATTTCAAGGTGCAAAATTAACCAAAATCATTACGATTTCACATTTGCAAAAGAAATTTTTAAGAATCACTTTTTCTGAGATTTGTATGGTAAGGCTCCAATCAGATTTTGAACGGCTCTTACGGCTAAGTCTTGAGGTGAATCCATTCTATTGCTGATGTCTTGAAAACTTTGATTTTGCCAAACCAATACGCCCGAATCAGCATCAATAAGTTGGAGTTGCGTATTCATGCCGTTTCGGCCAGCAAAATTTCTCATCGAAAACTGCATCTCAGTTTCTCCCCAAATCACTGCATCAACCCCAAGAATCCGAGCCAGTTTGCCTTTGTCTATAGATTTGAGTTCTGAAAATCGGATGTTCTCGCTTTGAAGGGTTTTGTTTGTGGTTAAAAAATCCTGAACGGTAAAGTCAAGCCTTTTTTTCTCGGCTCTGCGAGCGAGCATATTAAAAGTAGTCTTTTGCAAGTCGAGCCCAGCCACGCGTTCTTGTTCTTGCCAATTACTTTGACCTCTCCCACCTCTGCTGATGGCTTTGTATTCTTCGTTGAAACTTACTTTAAAGGGCAAAATTGCCACCCTTTTATGCATCTCAAGTACTGAATTTGCGTTTTCAACTAAAAAACTTTGGTTGGTTTTACAGGCGGATATACCTATTATTAAAGCCAAAACTATTCCTAATTTTAAGAATGCTTTCATTTTTATCTAAAGTATTTAATGTGACTGAAAAACGAATTTCTATCCAAAATCATACATCAACTTCCAAAACCATTTTTCCCGTATTTTCTCCTGCGAAAAGTTTCATTAGGGTCTCAGGAAAAGCTTTTATACCACCTTTTTCTATATGAAAATTTGCGTTTAATTTACCTGCTAATATCCAGCCAGCCATCTCTTTTGCAGCGTCTCCATATCGGGCAACATTGTCAAAAACTACTATTCCTTCCATTTTTGCTCGATTAACCAGCAATGAAAGATAGTTTTTTGGTCCTTCAGGCTTAGTGGAGTTATACTGCGAAATAGCCCCACAAATAACTATACGTGCTTTTTTGTTGATAAGCGTCAACACTGTGTCTAATATTTCACCACCCACATTGTCAAAATAAACATCCACGCCAGTAGGGCATGCCTCTTTCAGGTTTTTTCTAAGATTTCCTACTTTATAATCTATGCATGCATCAAAACCCAATTCATTGATGACGTAATCACATTTGTCTTGTCCACCCGCTATTCCAATTACTTTACAGCCTTTTATTTTGGCTATTTGACCTACCACACTTCCTACGGCTCCGGCGGCACCTGACACCACAACAGTCTCACCTTCTTTGGGTTGGCCAGTTTCTAGAAGCCCAAAATAGGCGGTAAGTCCAGACATTCCCAGTGTGCCAAGATAAGCCGGTAAAGGGAAAATTTTTGGATCAACTTTCACAAAATCTTTTCCTTCAGAAATAGCATATTCCTGAACGCCAGTGGCGGTACTCACAAATTCACCCACTGTAAACTTGGGATTTTTTGAAGCTATAATTTCACCAACGGCCAATGCCCTCATGGTTTCGCCTAATTCAACGGGTTTAATGTAGCTTTTAGAATCATTCATCCAACCCCTCATGGCAGGGTCTATGGATAGGTATTTGGTTTTGACCAAAACTTCGCCATCCTTTATTTCTGGGATTTCGACTGTTTCTATTTTCCAGCAATCTTCAGTAGGAATTCCAAGGGGTCTTTGGTTGAGTAATATTCGGGTGTTTTGCATTTATTTTGTTGATTTTGAGTACAAGCATAACCATTTTTACTGAGAAAAGTACTGTTTTATATCTATTCTGTTTTTTATCTTAAATAATTTAGACAAAGGTTTTTGTAAAAAGAAATAAATTAATATCTTTGCAGCCCGATTTAGAAAAAGATAATATTTTATAATAATGGCAAAGAAAGGAAATAGAGTTCAGGTTATATTAGAATGTACCGAGCACAAGACCACAGGTCAGCCAGGAATGTCTAGATACATCACTACCAAAAACCGTAAGAATACTACGTCGCGTTTGGAATTGAAGAAGTACAATCCTGTATTGAAAAAAGTTACAGTACACAAAGAAATCAAGTAATTTGTTTGAAAATGGCCACGGCCAAAGTCGAACATCAAACATTTAACATAAAAATACAATGGCAAAGAAAGTAGTTGCAACCCTAAGGGATAAATCAGCGTTGAAGAGTTTTGCGAAAGTAATCAAAGCTGTGAAATCTGATAAAACTGGTGCTTACACTTTTAAAGAAGAGATGGTTGCTGTAGACAACATCGCTGAAGCTTTAAAATAATAAGTTTTCAAAGATATTTGTAAAAGCCTTGCCGATTCGGTTAAGGCTTTTTGTTTTGTTCAATCATCATAGTTTTGAGCTGTGGGGGTCGAGTTGTGATTTGTCCGTTTTGCATACCTAATATTGAATTAATTTTATTGAGTGTTTAATTCACTTTTCTATAATTGAAACCAAAAATTTACGAACATATTATAAAAGTGGCGGAGGCTGATATTGATGAACTCAATCATGTCAACAATGTGGTATATTTCAACTATTTGCAACAAGGGGCTATGGCACATTGGTATTCGTCAGTGCCAACTGAAATTTCAGATAGCATGCGTTGGGTGGTGAAAAAACATGAGATTGAATACTTAAAACCAGCTTTTTTAGGAGACAGTATCATTGTCAAAACATGGGTGGATAACTTTTCAGGTGTTACATCTGACCGTAATTATGAAATTTACAAAGACCACATTTTATTGGTAAAAGCCCGCACACTTTGGGTAGCCCTCGATCCACTTTCCATGCGACCAAAACGAGTACCTGCTGATTTGTGGGAGAATTATTTTGGGGAGTAGCCGCAATTTCTAAAAGCAATAGGAAACTAAATTCTCACAAACGGAATTTATTTGATAAATTTGCATACAACACTCAATCTCTGATAAATGGGCTTATTTGATTTTTTTAGTAAAGAAAAAAAAGAAACACTCGACAAAGGTCTAGAGAAATCTAAAACCAGTATTTTCGATAAAATTTCTAAAGCAATTGTTGGCAAATCAACCGTTGACGAGGAAGTTTTGGATGAACTGGAGGAAATTTTAATAAGTTCTGATGTAGGTGTGGATACGACCATCAAAATCATTAAGCGTATTGAAGCCCGTGTTGCAAGAGATAAATTCACAAATACTACGGAATTAGACGTAATTCTTCGTGAAGAAATTGCTGAGCTTTTGCAAGAGAATAACTCACAAGACGTGCAAAATAGCTTCGAAACGGAGAACTTACCAAAGCCTTATGTGTTGATGGTGGTGGGTGTAAATGGAGTAGGTAAAACAACAACTATTGGAAAACTAGCCCATAATTTTCAGAAAAACGGCAAAAAAGTGGTTTTGGGAGCGGCTGATACATTTAGAGCTGCAGCTGTGGATCAATTAAAACTTTGGGGTTCAAGGGTAGGCGTGGAGGTTGTGGATCACGGTATGAACACCGACCCATCTTCAGTAGCTTACGATGCTATAAAAGTAGGTGTAGAAAAAGGTGCAGATGTAATTATTATTGATACAGCAGGAAGGCTACATACAAAGGTCAACCTAATGAACGAGTTAGGAAAAATTAAGCGTGTGATGCAAAAGATTCTGCCCGAAGCTCCTCACGAGGTGATGTTGGTTTTGGATGGTAGCACCGGCCAAAATGCTGTAATTCAGGCCAGAGAATTTACCAAAGTAACTGAAGTGAATTCATTGACCATTACAAAATTAGATGGTACTGCAAAAGGTGGCGTCGTAATCGGTATTTCTGACGAATTCAAGATTCCGGTAAAATATATTGGAGTTGGTGAAAAGATGCAAGATCTTCAGGTTTTTAACAAAATAGCCTTTGTGGATTCTTTGTTTAAGAAATAGATTTCTGAAATATTAAGTTACAAAAAAAGCGGACTTCAATCCGCTTTTTTTGCTATATTGGCTATAGTATCCTGCATTAATCTCACTTCAAAAGCTTCTCAATCAGTGCCTTAGTTGCTTTTATGCCTTCATCTTCTGAAATGCCCTCACCTTCAAATTCAATACCGATGTTGCCTTTAAAGCCTGCATCTTTTACAATTTTTAGAATTCTAGCGTAATCCATTTCTGATTCGTTGCCATCTTTTCCGAATACATGCGTTTTGGCACTTACTCCTTTCGCATAAGGCATTAGTTCAGCTATCCCTTTGTATCTGTCATACTCTTTAAGGCAACCATCTGGGCCTCTTTCTATGCAAAAATTGCCAAAATCAGGAAGTGTTCCTACATTTTCCATGTTTACTGTTTTCATGACGCCTGCTAGCCAAGAACCATCTGATGAGTATCCACCGTGGTTTTCTACTACAACATTTATACCTTCTTTTGATGCAAATTCGCCCAATTTCTTAAGACCATCAGCAGCATTTTTTGCTACTTCATCTGCTGTTCCAACTCCCGCGGCATTTACTCTGATGGTAGAAGCACCCAAAAATTTGGCTATTTTGACCCAATCGTGGTGATTTTCAACAGCTTTTTGTCTTTCTACTGAGTCCGCATTGCCTAGGTCACCCAAAGCATCACACATGATTAAGCCTACTTTTACGCCTGCATCATCACATTTCTTTTTGAATCCTTCCCAGTAGGCCATGTCTTTTGCTTTGCTGAAATAAAAAGTATTCACCAATTCGATGGTATTTACACCATAGCCAGCAGCTATTTTCGGGAAATCATCTGGATGTAATTTGCCTTGTAAAAGTGAGTCAGGGTTTTCTTTCAAGAGTCTTCCAAATGCCGCCCAGTCACCATTGAGAGCATCTCCAAAAAAACTTTTATGCAGCGACCACTGAGCTAGTGAAATATTTAAATCTGGTTTTTGTTCAGTTTCGGATTTGCAAGCAGCAAATAATATGCTACTTAAGATTAAACTAAAAATGACTTTTTTCATAAAAAAATAAGGTTGAATTATTGATAAAAATATCTGTAAATATACTTTAAGATTTTTCAATGAGCTATCTGGTCGGTGTATCTTTATTTTTTTGTATTTGAAGTTTTTCTTTCAAAATAATAAAACGAAGCGAGTACCATCAAGAAATATGTAGCCGCTAAGGCATATGAACCATAGATGAAGAAGTTGACATTGGTGGTTTTGTTTTGGAAAAAGTTTTTGTAGAAAAGCACTAGCAAACTTCCAAAGTAAGCATAATAGTCTGCCAATGTTATCATAAACCCCACCGTTCCAGAATATTTAAATGCTGCCAACATGCGTTCAAAATAAATGCTATTGCACATAGAATACGCTACATACGCCCCAAAACCCACCCCAATTAGCCAAAGTATTGGGTTTATGATTTCGAGTTGATAAAGTAAAGTTGAGGCTCCAATTATGGATGCTCCTAATAAAAGCAAACTCTGAATCACAAAAAATGCCTTTGCGTGATTTCGGATAAGCCTCATAGAAGCCATTAGTAAAAGTACGACAACAGCGATGGGGATTTCTGTTTTAGTAAAGAGAGCCGTTTGTCCACCATAGCCTAATTCTTGTAGGATTTCTGGCATAAAATTGTCTCTAAATTCTCGATAGGCTGTAAGCAAAACATAAGAAATGATAAACAAAACCAAGCCTATTCCAAATTCTTTTATAAATGCTTTTCTGGCTGATTTATCCATGGGTAATCGTTCGACACGGTCTAGTTTGTCGGCTTCGTTGGGTTTTGGAACTTGAGCCAAAAACCAAACTGAAATAGCCAAAGGAATATACATTACAGAATCCGCCACAAATGGCATCAAAAATTCGGATACATTAAAACTACTCAATACCCATTTACCGATGCTTTTTGCAAATCCTGAGCCGATAATAAAAGAGGCTGTCAGTGCTGCCACTAGCAAATCTGTACTTTTTCTGCCCTCCAAGAAGCCTAATATAACACCATAAAATAAGCCAAGAGGTAAACTACCCAGAAAAACAAAAATTAGATTGTAGGGAGCTGGAGTTAAACCAAAAAATAACATACAAATCCAGGAAAGACCTGTGAAAAGTAGTAATCCTTTGGCTCGGTTTTCTGGTTTCATTTCGGAAACTACCTTAACTCCGATGCCTTTTGAAACTGCAAAGCCCAATACTTGTGCAGTGATTATAAGTATTTTGAAATGTATTCCCCAGAAATATAATTCTTCAAAGGTAGCTGCGGTGTAGGCCCTTCGGAAAGGATAAAAGCACAAATAAGTACAGAATGCGGCCACCGCTGCAAAGAGCGTTTGGACAGAATAGGGAAAGTTTGAAATTCGTTTTGAGAGCAATGTTAAGGTTTTTGGATTCTCAAATTATGAAAATTTCCGCTCTGTTCAAAACGTAAAGCTATTTTTCAAATCGCAGACTAGTGGTTATACTTGATTGGAAAAATCAACAACTAAACCTCAAAAGTCGAAATCGTATTGGTAATAATCGCCACACATTCTCGTATTTGTTCTTCAGTAATCACCAATGGCGGTGCAAATCTGATTTTGTTGCCATGCGTTGGTTTGGCCAAAAGTCCGTTTTCTTTTAAAAGCAAACAAATATTCCAAGCCAATTCTGAGTCTTCCGTTGTATTTACTTCAATGGCATTTAAAAGACCTTTTCCTCTAACTAAGGTAACAATTGAGCTTTTTTCAATGTATTTATTTAATTCAGATCTAAATATTTCTCCTAAATGTTCTGCTTTTTCAGCTAATTTTTCATCCAAAACTACTTGAAGTGCCTCTTTGGCTACCTCGCAAGCGAGCGGATTACCACCGTAGGTAGAGCCATGTTCACCTGGTTTGATACACAGCATAATGTGGTCGTCTGCCAAAACTGCTGAAACTGGTAACACGCCTCCAGAAAGGGCTTTTCCCAAGATCACGATATCAGGTTTAACTTCTTCGTGGTCCACGCAAAGCATTTTTCCTGTTCTGGCAATTCCTGTTTGGATTTCGTCGGCAATAAATAGAACATTGGCAGCCTTGCAAAGTTTAGCGGCCTCTTTTAAGTAGCCTTTTGCAGGGACTTTTACGCCAGCTTCACCTTGTATGGGTTCTACTATAAAGCCAGCTACAAACGGGTCAGATATTAGTGCATTTTCTAATGCTTCTATGTTGTCATATTCAATCACATCAAATCCTGGCAAAAAAGGCCCGAATCCATTACGGCTGCTAGGGTCTACGGACGCAGAAATTACGCCTAAAGTACGTCCGTGAAAATTTTGACTAGCAAACAATATTTTGGCTTTACCTTCGGGAATACCTTTCTTTTCATAGGCCCATTTACGGCAAAGTTTTAGTGAAGTTTCTACTGCTTCTACACCTGTATTCATCATTAAAACTTTGTCGTAGCCGAATAAATCCGTGATGTATTTTTCAAAAACACCCAAAGAAGCACTGTGAAAGGCTCTAGAGGTTAAGGTAAGTTTTTGTGCTTGCTGCGTAAGTGCTTGGATAATTCTTGGATGACAATGTCCTTGATTTACAGCCGAATATGCTGATAGGAAATCAAAATAACGTTTTCCCTCTACGTCCCAGACAAACGGCCCTTCACCACGCTCCAATACTACGGGCAACGGATGATAATTGTGGGCACCATGTTTTTCTTCGAGTTCAATAAAGTTTTCAGTTTTTGTCATTTCTGCAGTCATATTTCTGATATTTTACGTAAAAAAGTTCATGTTTCTTTATATTTACAAAATATTGTAAATATTTTTTATTTGTGATATAAAAAAGAAAAATATAAATTTGAAAGTAGTATTTTATTTTAAAATTGACTTTTAGCAAATTGAATGAATATGGAATTGGATGAATTCGATAAACTTATTTTAAAGGAGTTAGAAAAAGACGGCAGAAAGCCTTTCTCTGACATTGCCAAAAAAATGGAGATTTCTAATACGATGGTGCATCAACGTGTTAATAGAATGCGGACCGAAGGTATCATTAAAAAAATGGCCCTTGAACTTGACGAACGCAAAATGGGCTATGAATGGAGTGCATTTACGGGCATTATACTGAAAGAAGATAGTAATTCGGAGATCATTATAGATGCCCTCAAGGAAATTCCTGAGGTAGTGGAGTGTTACTACATTACTGGTCAGTATACGTTGTATATCAGGATAGTAGCTAAAAACAGTGAACACATGAGAAGGGTTTTGTACGAAAAAATTGACCATATTCCAGGGGTATTGAAAACCGAATCCTTGATAGATTTTGGACGGGCTTTTAAAAGAAATGTGCCGATTGATTAAATTTCAGCTTTTAAAAAATTACTTTTGCACAAAATTTCATCTTCAAAATCATGTCTAAAAAGATATTTCTCGATAACGCTGCCACTACTCCAATCGATCCAGAAGTTTTTGAGGCTATGCTTCCTTATTTCAAAGAACATTTTGGTAATCCTTCGTCCATTCATTCGCATGGAAGAAAAGTAAAATCGGCCTTAGAAACAGCAAGAAAGACTGTTGCAGGCATTTTAAATACCTCTCCGAGCGAGATTTTCTTTACTTCAGGCGGTACTGAAGCTGACAATACCGCTATTATTCAGTCGGTGGAAACCTTGGGTGTTAAACACGCTGTAACCTCCCATTTGGAGCATCATGCGGTTTTGCATACATTAGAAAATCTCGAAAAATTAGGCAAAATTGAATTGTCTTTTTTAGAAAATGATGCACATGGAAATTTGGATTTAGATAGTTTAGGTGCAATTCTGAAGGACAAACCTAAATCTTTGGTGTCTTTGATGCATGGTAATAACGAAATTGGTAATTTATTAGATATCAACAGAGTAGGGGAGATTGCAAAACAACATAAAGCGATGTTTCATTCTGATACTGTGCAAACCATGGGGCATTATACTTTTGATATGCAAGCTTTGCCAGTAGATTTTGTGGTTGCTGGTGCTCATAAATTTCATGGCCCAAAAGGGGTTGGTTTTTTGTATATCAATGCAAACTCTAAAATAAATCCGCTCATACATGGTGGTGCTCAGGAGCGTAATATGCGTGGAGGTACTGAGAATATTTATGGAATTATAGGCCTTGCAAAGGCACTAGAAATTGCCAATGCTAATTTAGAAGGTCACAAAAATCACATCCAAGGCTTGAAGGGAAGAATGAAGTCATTGCTTCAAGAAAAAATTGCTGGAATAACCTTTAATGGTGCCTCTGGTGATATTGAAAATAGTCTCTATACCGTTCTGAATGTAAGTTTTCCACCTCATCCTGATAATGAAATGCTACTTTTCAATCTTGACATTGAAGGGATTTCATGCTCAGGCGGAAGTGCATGCTCTAGCGGAACAAACCTTGGGTCGCATGTACTGAATGCCCTCAAAGCCGATCCAAACAGAGCGAATGTGCGTTTCTCTTTCAGTAAGTTCACTACTGAAGAAGAAATTGAAAGGGCGGTTGATGTTTTGGAGGGGTTGTTTGCGAGTAAATAAAAATGCAGAATTAGGATTTTTAGGATTCTTTGAATGTTCATGTGCATGAACATTCAAAGAATAAGTTTTAACCTTTTCATGAAACAATCCTAATTCAGAAATTTACTTCACGGCCTAAAAGTCATCTTCCCATAAAGCACCTTCTCAATTGCCTTTCTATTGGTTAGTTCTGGTCTTTTACCACCTTTGGCAAACATCTCGGCTTGGTCGTCGTATCTTTTGCTTATAAAGTAGCCACTTTGCCCAGTCGGGTTTACACTTTGGGCATCCTCTGGATTGCCAAAATCTATGATTCTTCTTAAAGCTGGTCCATAAACTACTTTGTAAGTACCCGTTGAGTCCATAAAGAAGTCAAGATTGTTGATGGTTTCTCTACCGCCATTAACTGGAATAGGTCCAACATTAAACCATTTGCCTATTACTGGAACTATCCCAAGCGGATGCTTGTGCTCAATGGTATGTACTTTTCCCCATTTCCATTGTGTTTTATCGTTGCCGAGTTGGGTTGTTAAATTGTTACTAGTAAGGCTTATAGCTTTTAAAATGATATCTTTTCTGTTTTCTTTTTCTTTGGTTTTGATGTTATCCCACCATTTCGAATTTTGATTTTTCAAGAAAAATTCGGTGTTTCGTTTCATTCCAAAATTATGCTCAAATGCGGCAAAAACATCAGGACCCAGTTCATCTAAGAAAGAAAGTTGGTAAATGTTAAACAATAATTTGTAGAAAACGGTTGGCTCAATGTTTTCTAGTTCATGTGTACCATCCCATTTGCTAAGGATTGCTTTGAGTTCTTTACCTTCCTTGTTCAGTTCTGTATCATTTATTCCGGCAAAAATGCTTTGAATCATGCCTGGATAGCTGGTACTTTTAACGTCATTTATAACTTTTCTTACCTCTTCTTCTGTCCAGTCATTCTTATCGGTGAATATCAATTCTTCGATTCTTTTAGCTCTATTGGATGGTACATAATAGCCAGGGACCAGGCCATTGCCCATATCATCGGGTTGGTTATTTGCAGTATACAAAGCTCCTCTTTCGGGATTTAGTATTTGCGGGTTTAAGCTGAAATCGTACCAGCCTTGCGGGTCATCTAAGCCTGTGGAGCCATCTAAAATTATCTGTGGGTCTACATGTTTAGGTCTTATTGGCAGTTTTCCTGCAGCCCACCATGCGATGTTTCCTTCGGTGTCTGCCCACATAAAATTAAGGCCAGGCGAGGTTAAAGGAGCTACAGCTTTGCCCATATCTGTGGCATTTTTTGCTTTACAGATATTATAAAAAACGTTTAGATGTTGAGAGGGAAATTGATGATACACCCACCAAAGAGCTATCGGGTCTTTGATACTTTCGACATTTTTAAAAGCTCCATTCAACAAATAACCATGTCTGGTTTTTTTTACCTCTAAGACTACATCGGCTTTGTCTTTTACTTTTATAATTTCTTTCCTTATGTTGATTTCTTCCCAAGTGTCTTTGTATTTTACCTGATTTTGGTTGGCCGGATTTAATGTTTCTCTGAAGAAATCAGCATCGTCATTTTCAAACATCGTTAGTCCCCAGCCGCCATTGTCATTATGGCCAAGTGCAGGTACAGGCGTTCCGGCTAGGAAATTTCCATAAGTTTTGAAAGTAGGGCATTCGAGATGGGCTTCATACCAAACCGAGGGCTGTGAGAAGGCGATATGTGTGTCGTTGGCCAATATCGGCTTGCCAGATTTGGTTTTTTTACCGGAAATCACCCAGCCGTTGGAGCCATGAAAAGGCGGGAAAGCCAAGTCTTGGTTCATTTTGGTCAATTGATTGTGCATCATTGCCAAGTTTTTTGCAGCAGATCCATTTTTTTGAACTGGTATTCTATGTAGGGAATCTGGCCATGCTGTCAATACATCTTTGAAATAATCTGGTCCCAATCTATTCATGATGTCTGTAGAAACAGCCTCTGCACCAAATGCCCCCACAAAGGTATAGCCCATGTAACCTACAATGATTTCCATGTCTTCGAGGGTGAATTCTGTCTTTGGAATACCTGCAATCGTAAACTCTATGGGCGTTTTGCCGTTTTGGATATATTGATTGATTCCTTTTATATAAGCTTTAGCGGCTTTGACAAATGGAGAGTTGGGGTCTTTGTAAGTATTGGCTATGGTGAGTTTAGCATGTTCTCTGAAACTCAAGGTTCTGAAAAATTTATCGCTTTCTAGGGCAGGTTCCCCAAAAAGTTCGGAAAGCTGGCCGTCTGCAAGTCTCCTAAGTACTTCCATTTGGAACAATCTGTCTTGGGCATGTACGTAGCCAAAGGAATAAAAAAGATCTTCTTCGTTTTGAGCATAAATATGTGGAATGCCGTGGTTATCATACAATACTTCTACTTCAGATTTTAGTCCAGGCAACGAAAGGTTGGCGTTTAGGTCTGGTTTTAGGTAGGCCAAATATCCATAAATACTGGCGGTTAAGAGAATGATAAAGCCGAGGGCAAAGAAAATTATTTTCTTGAAGGTCTTCATTGATTTGGTTTAAAGGATGATACTTCAAAATTATGAAATTATTTCATTGTATAGTGCAAATTTGAATAAATCGAAAAATGGAAGATTTTGAAATTTTAAGAACTTTTTAAGTTTCTTTTGCTGAAATATTTGAATACATCAATATTTTTATTGTACTATTTCAAGAATTTTGAAAATTAAGGCACTCATAAACATACACTTAAAAAAAATATGGTGGTAAATTTGCAATGTAATCAAACAAAAATTACCTATGGCATTAGCTAAACAGTTTTTAAAATCAAAGCCAGTTTGCAAAGTGACTTTTGAGTTGGCTCCAGAACAAGTTTCAGGAAATCAGGTTTTATTATTGGGAGATTTCAACAATTGGGATTCAGAAGGAACTCAGTTGAAGAAACAAAAAAATGGATATTTCAAAACGACAATAGAATTACCAGTAGGCACAGAGACTCAGTTTCGTTACTTAGTAGATGGTCAAAACTGGATCAACGACGACGCTGCTGACAAATATGTACCTTCGGGAGTTTCAGCAGATTTTAATTCTGTAGTTGCATTATAAAAAGTTTTTTATTTAAGGTTGAATAGATTTTAAAAATAGCGATCATTTGGTCGCTATTTTTTTGTGCTTATTGTTTCGATTTTACTTCATGTATGTTTTGTCTAAGAACTGCAATTTCCAAAATATCGCCATTTTTAAGGATTTTATTCCCTAAATATTGAAGAATATATTTTAGTGATTTCGTTAATATTTTGTTTGAAATGAACTTTTGGTTATAAAATGATTAGCAATTAACCAATTAACCAATTAACCAATTAACCAATTAACCAATTAACCCCCTTCGACTTCGCTCAGGGCGAGAATTAACCAATCAACCAAACTCTGGGGTTTGAATTCCTCGTAGTTTTCTAAACAAATCCATGGAATAAACGTCCGTCATGCCAGAAATAAAATCTATGATAGCAAGTAGGTTATGATAGCGTGTATTTTCTTCTGAAATGTGAAATTGGTTTGGAATTAATCGAAGTACTTTTTGAGATTTGGCTTGATGAGGTTGCATCAATGCTCCCACAAAATCTTCTAGCAGACCATAAATGACATGGTAGCCTGCCAATTCTTTTTCTACTACAGATGGATGATTGTAGATTTTTTGAAACGATAGCATATCAATTTTTTTCAATTGGGCTATGGAAGGCTCGTCTATCAAATCAATGAGTGATTTGTTCAATGTTCCGTTTAGAAGTTCTTCTTCGTTTTCAAGAAATACTTGGGTGCATTTTCGGGTAAGATTATTGACCAACATGGCCCGCAAAAGTGAAAGTTTTTGGCTTTCGTCTGAAATGGTTTCGAGTTTTTGAGAGATATAATTGTAGCTTGGGTCGTTTATAAACAAAGGCAAAAGTAAATCTTGTGCTTCTTGAAAAGAAATAACGTGCAACTTAAATGCATCTTCCAAATCGATAATTCTATAACAAATATCATCGGCAGCCTCAACCAAAAACACATAAGGATGGCGTGCGTAGATATTTTTAGTTTCATCTAGTTTTTTAATGCCTAATTCCTCTATAATCTCTTGATAATGTTTGATTTCTGAATCAAAGAATCCTGACTTTTTGGTGCCTAAAGATGCTTTATTGAATCCCGACTGAGAGTCTGTAGGATATTTTATGATAGACACCAAGGTGGTATAGGTGAGTTTTAGTCCAGCTTCTTGAAAAATCGTTGTCAGTATTCTAAAGGCATTTGCATTTCCTTCAAATTTTATCAAATCCTGTTTTTGATTTTCGGAAATGTCAGTTACTATTTCATTTTTTGAAAAAAAGTCGCTAAAAAAAGTGCGAATGGCTTCTTCTCCAAAATGTCCGAAAGGGGGATTGCCGATGTCATGTGAAAGACAAGCCGTTTGGATAACGTCCGAAAGTTCGAATCTATAGAAATCGTTGGCGTTTTTGGTGAACTGATCTTTGTATTTAGTGGCTAAAAGTTCACCTACAGCTTTTCCAAGAGACCGACCCACGGAGGCTACTTCGAGGCTATGTGTGAGCCTGTTATGAACGAAAACTGCTCCTGGCAGTGGAAACACCTGGGTTTTGTTTTGTAAACGCCTAAACTGTGATGAAAAAACTACGCGATCATAATCTCGCATATAATCGCCACGAATCTCGTCTCTGGCATGTGTATTTTGCGAACCCAATCTTTTGTTTGAATACAGTGTTTGCCAATCCATTTTTTACATTTTTACAGCTTTTCTAAAATAATGTGTGATGCCCCAAACAGACACAATAATGAGCAAAAGTACCAATATTTTTGAAAAAAGACCTTCGTTTGGGTTTTGTATGAGTGTCCGTATTTGTTTGGCTTGACTACCTGTGTAAACCGCCAAAAGCGTCCTTGGCAGCATACCTCCAAAACCACCAATGAGGATATTCCTCAGTTTTGCCCCCGAGACCGCAAAAGTAAGATTGGTCAAAGCAAAAGGCAAAATAGGGGAGAGTTTGGCAAAAAAAATGATTTTGAGTTCGTCTGCTTTGATGTTTTTTAAGAGATTCTTTATTTTTTCGTTTTTTTCAAAATAGCCCTCTATCCATTTGAAATCCAATATTTTATAAAAAACATAAATAAGGAAAATGGCACCGAAATTGATAATTAACAGATAAGGAATGGCTTTAAAATCCATAAAATATCCAAAAACTATGGCCAAAAATGTTGGAGGACAAAGTGCGATGGTCGCTCCCAGTGTAAGAAATAAAGTTAGAACCAACCATTCTAATAAACCAAAAGTAGAAATCGTTGACTCGTATTTAAGTAGGTAATAACTTAATAATGAAGTGCTAAAAAGAGGAAGTAGCGTAAAACCAACAAAACTCAGAATGGATGGAAGTTTGGAAGTTTGCATATCAATTCTTTTTACAAACCATGATCATTCTGTCTGAAACCAAGTCTTGGTAAGGATTGAGGTCGTAATCTCCATAAACTGCGGTTAAAGTCAAATCTGCTTTTTCAAAAAAGTGCCTAAAGTCTTCTAAGAAAAGCAATTTTACCCTTTCCTCATATTGGTGTTTATCGCCTTCATTTTCGAAGCTTATGTTTTTGAAAATATAGCCCAATTCTATTCTTTTGTTGATATTGAATACTATTCCATCAACCGTTTTTTGATAGTAAGAATTAAATCCTTCTATGGCTTTGCGGCTGTTCATATAGTCTAACACCAAGGTTCCGTTGGGTTTTATATTTTCGGCCATGGCCACTACAGCTTTTTGGTTTTCTTCTTGATTTTCGAAGTATCCAAAACTTGTAAAAAGGTTAAGCATTACATCGAAAAATTGGGGTCTAAATACCTCACGAATGTCATGTTCATGAAATTGAAGCGTTTCGTTTTCAGACATTTGTGCATGCCAAATGTTGTTGGGAGAGAGGTCTAGTCCTACTACATCAAATCCTTTTGAATTCAGATAAATCGCATGACGACCTTTACCACAGGCCATGTCGCAGTATTGCCAATTGGTTTGAAATGCTAGTTTTTCAGAAAGATTATCGATAAATCTCTGTGCTTCGTTATTACCTCTGCTTTTATACAGAATGTGGTAAAAAGGTGTATCAAACCACTCTGCAAACCATTCGGCCATGTTTATGAGTGCAGAGCTTTATATTCATTGTAAACCATAGCTATACCGTCTTTGAGTTCAATGGAATGTTTCCAGCCTAGCCCATTGAGTTTGCTTACATCCATCAATTTGCGAGGTGTTCCATCTGGTTTTTCGGTATTCCAAACTATTTCACCTTCGTAACCTACCTCAGTTTTGATCGTTTCTGCCAACTCTTTTATGGTTACATCAACACCTGTGCCGATATTTACCAAAGTACTATCGTTGTAGTTTTCCATCAAATAAACACAAGCTTCGGCGAGGTCGTTGGCATGTAAAAACTCACGCATGGGCGAGCCCGTTCCCCATAATTCTACACTGGGTTTATTTTCCAATTTGGCTTCATGAAATTTACGAATCATCGCTGGCAATACATGAGAATTATTGAGGTCATAGTTGTCGTTTGGACCGTACAAGTTAGTGGGCATCACCGAAATATAGTTACATCCATATTGGTCACGGTAAGCTTCGCACATTTTTATGCCCGCTATTTTGGCTATGGCATAAGGCTCGTTGGTGGGTTCCAAAAGTCCGGTCAAAAGATAATCCTCCTTCAAAGGTTGTGGTGCGAGTTTTGGATAGATACACGATGAACCTAAAAACATCAATTTCTTAACACCAGCCAAATATGATCCGTGAATTACGTTATTTTGAATCTGCAAGTTTTCATATAAAAACTGCCCTCTATAGGTATTATTGGCCACGATACCACCAACTTTTGCTGCTGCTAAAAATACGTAATCTGGTTTTTCAGTTTGCAAGAAATCAAAAACTTCGGTTTGATTTCGAAGATCTAGTTCTTTTGACGTTCTTAGCAAGAAATTTGTAAAACCAAGGCTTTTTAGTTTTCTGACTATGGCTGAGCCTACCATTCCGTTGTGGCCAGCGACATATATTTTATCGGATATTTCCAATTTTTTGTTGAAATTTACGTTTTGAAAATTCAAATTGCTCACAAAAGTACTACACAGGTATCTTATAATGAAACGAATTCTTTTCATATACATTTTAATTATTGGATTTTCGTCGTTTGTTTCGGCTCAGGACATTATTCCGAAGGCTAAAACCAAAGCAGAAAGAAAGGCTGACCGTAAAAAAATGACTTTGGAGGAGCGAATAGAAGATACTGTGCCGCTTGATGTAAACTTACCAAAGGCTAATTTGAA
>NZ_RJUD01000104.1 GCF_024343675.1 Lacihabitans sp. CS3-21 | reverse complement strand
CTAAAACAGTTTTTGCCAAACAAATCATTGCCACTTCCAACATCGGTAATGTCCCATTCAACCAAATGGCTTACTTGGGAGGTCAACAAAAAATGCGGGGCATCTACGAGGGCTATTTTAGAGATAAAAACGCCATGATCCTACAGACTGAAATCAGGCAAGAAGTCTGGAAAATGTTCGGAGTAGTGGGCTTTGGTTCCATGGCATTTCTTGGAGACCAAAACGATTTATTGAGATTCAAATACCCAAAATACACCTACGGTCTAGGACTAAGAATAGCCACCAAAAATCACCTAAACTTAAGAATTGATTACGCACTTTCTCCCTACACTTCTGGCAATTTTTATGCAACTGTGGGTGAGGCGTTTTGAGGAAATTGTTGGTAAAATGACCAAATGACTTTAAATTAATTACGGAAAATCTATCATATTTTATAAATTGCATCCTTAATTCAACCTTCCTCAAATTATGAAGAACCTTCTTTTTATAGCTTACTCTTTTATCATCCTTTCCTGCTCCCCTACCCGAAAATTTCAGGAAGCAGCAAAAAGCTGGGAACCAGAAATACAGAAACTCGAAGCCAAAGACAAAGTCGAAAAAGACCCTGAAAATGCTATATTGTATGTAGGAAGCTCGAGCATAAGACTTTGGAAAAACATAGAAAAAGACATGGCACCCTACCCAGCCATTCAACGCGGTTATGGAGGTGCTAAGTTTACCGATTTATTAGTCTATGCCAAACGCATTATTTATCCACATGAGTTCAGAGCTTTGGTAGTATTTGTTGCCAATGACATCACTGGTGGAAAGGAGGACAAAACACCAAGACAAGTATTAGGTATGTTTAAATCGCTAGAAAAAATAGTCAGAAAAAAATACAAAAATCAACCTATCTATTTTATTGCCATTACACCTAACAAGTCTCGTTGGAAAGTTTGGCCACAAGCACGAGAAGCAAATGCATTGATTCAGGCTTATTGCAAAACCAAAAAGAACTTACAATTTATCGAGACTGAAGCTCAATATTTAGGTGCTGATGGTTTGCCTATAGATGAGTATTTCATCAGCGACAAACTCCACCAAACCCAAAAAGGTTACGACGTGTGGGCTTCCATAATTAAAAGTAAACTAAACGAGACACTGAAATAAATGAAAAAATCATTCGGTATTTTAATTTTAACCTTATTTTGCTCGGGTCAGCTTTTGGCTCAAAAAAGTAATGCTTATAATATATTGGTCGGAACGTATACCCAAAAGACTTCTGAAGGTGTGTATTATGTTTCTATTGATAAAGAAACGCTTTCATCAACTATAATCAGTCATTCTGACAAAATAGACAACCCATCGTTTTTGGATATTTCGAAAGACAATAAATATATATACACTGTCTGCGAAACCGATGGTGGAAGTGTACAAGTTTTAAACTTCAATCAGGATACTGGACAATTCAAACATTCAAATATTGTTAACTCCGGCGGAGCACATCCTTGTCATATAGCATTGGATAAGACAGGCAAATGGATTTTTACAGGAAATTATACCGGAGGCAGTTTGGCCGTTTTGCCTGTAAAAGCTGATGGTAAATTGGGTGAACCAAAGCAAATTATTCAACATTACGGAACTGGCCCAAATAAAGACCGTCAAGAAAAACCCCATGTACATTCGGTAAATATTTCGCCAGATAACAAAAACCTATTCGTTGCAGATTTAGGAATTGACGAAGTAGTAAACTATGCTTTTGATGCGAAAAATGGAAAACTAAAAGAGGCCCAAAGGATAAAGTTAACTGCAGGCTCTGGTCCAAGGCATTTCACTTTTCATCCAAGCTTGCCTTATGCCTATGTTATTCAAGAACTTACAGGAAAAGTCACTTTGTTTTCATACAAAAATGGGCTACTCAAGACGCTAGAAGAAGTCAGTACACTCCCCGAAGGATCTAAAGTAAACAATGCTTGTGCTGATATACACATTTCACCCGATGGCAAATTCCTTTATGGCTCCAATCGCTTTTACGATACCATTGTGACCTTTGCCATAAACCCAAAAACAGGAAAATTAAAGCAGTTAGATCAAACACCTGTGGGAGGAAAAGTACCTAGAAATTTCGCAATTTCGCCAGATGGCAAATACGTTTTTGTAGCAAACCAAAACACCGATAACATCGTGATTTTCGAGAGAAATGCATCTACAGGTTTGCTAAAAAACACTTTAAAAGAAATAAATATTTCGATGCCGGTATGTATTAAATTTCTTTGATTATTTTCACAGAAATATCTAAGGCTACAAAACGCTTTTCGAAGTTAAAAACCTAATTTATGACAAAACAAGAGAGTCAGGGTGACTATTAAAAATAGTTTTGAGCATTTTTGTATCTTGAAGTGTTTTTGAAAGAAAGTCTAAAAAATATATGCAGAACATTTGTGTTGTATTTGATATCGGTAAAACCAATAAAAAAATATTGGCTTTTAATGAAAATTATGAAGTGGTATATGAAAAAACAAAATCATTTCCTGAAATTCTAGATGACGATGGCGAAGCATGTGACGACCTGCATTCTTTGAACAATTGGCTTAAATCAGAATTTGAATTAGTAAAAAACAATCCCGAGTTCAGCATCAAAGGCCTTAATTTTTCAGGCTATGGAGCCAGTTTGGTCCATTTAGACCACCAAGGCAAAACCATAGCTCCTTTGTACAACTATCTCAAGGCATTTCCTAAAGAACTCAAAAAGACTTTTGAAGAAAAATATGGCCCATTGTCCACATTTTTTAGCGATACTGCCTCCCCAGACTTAGGCATGCTAAACTCAGGCATGCAATTGTACTGGCTGAAATATCAAAAAACTGAAGTTTTCAAAAATACCAAATATAGTCTTCATTTTCCACAATATTTGAGCTATGTGTTCAGCCAAATTCCGCAGTCGGAGTTTACAAGTGTGGGCTGCCATACCGCCATGTGGGATTTCACGAAGCAAGCCTACCACCATTGGCTCGAGAATGAACACCTCGAATCAGGACTTTTGCCGTCAGTTTCAGCCAGCCAAGCGGTTATCAAAGACGGAATACCCATTGGCCCGGGTATTCATGATAGCTCTTCGGCCTTGGTTCCATACATGAAAACCATCAAAGAGCCTTTTGTACTAATTTCAACCGGTACTTGGTGCATTAGTATCAATCCTTTCAATGAGGAACCGTTAAGCCAACGTGAACTCGAGAGTGACTGTCTCAACTTCTTGAGCTATGAAGGAAAGTCCGTTAGAGCGTCTCGCTTGTTTTCGGGCAATGAACACGAAAGACAGATCAAACATCTTTCAAGTTATTTTGAAGTAGATTGGGAATATTATAAAACCGTAAAGTTTGATTACAAGATCATTCAAATATTAAGAAAAACGCACACACAGGCCACACCAGACAAAACTGACTTGGGCCAACTCCGTGAATGCCCGTTTGTAGAGCGGAATCTCAACCAATTCAAAAGTTTCGAACAAGCCTATCATCAGTTTATTATGGACTTGGTAGCCCAACAGGTGGCTTCTACGAAGTTGGTTTTTGGAAAAAATATACCAAAGAAAATATTTGTTGATGGCGGATTCTCAAAAAACCCCATTTTTATGAATCTTCTTTCTGAAGCTTTTTTTAACTCCGAAATTTATGCTTCAGAAGTAGCCCAAGCTTCTGCACTGGGAGCAGCATTGGTGATATCAGCGTATTGGTCAGACAAAATTTTTGATGATTCTAAATTGAAATTAAGTAGATTTTTCTAAAAAAAAGACCTAAAAACTAAGCTTTTTAAATAATTATCACAAGCCATTATTTGAAAATCCAATTAATGTAACTACATTGGTATTACGGAAATTGCAACCCATTACAATTCTACTCCGTAACTATTGATGTACTATGAATCCAATTCCAGAGTCTGAAAAGCTCAGATACTTACTTGAAGGATGCCTTAAAGCAGACCGAAAGAGTCAAGAATTGCTTTATAAGCAATACTTTGGATTTGTGATGAGTATATGTTTGCGTTATTCAAAGTCAAAAGACGAAGCTCTGGAAGTTCTGAACGATGCATTCCTAAAGGTATTCCTAAAAATAAACACTTATGATTTTACGAGGCCATTCAATGTGTGGCTAAAAAGAATTGTGGTAAATACAGCAATAGACGCATATAGAAGTCAAAACAAGCACTATCATCATCTGGATATTGAGAGTGTTTACTCATTTCCGAATGAGGAAGTTAATCCTATTCAAAAAATGGGATACGAAGAGTTGTTGTTGATTGCGAAAAAACTTCCTAAAAACTATCAAATAAACTTCAACCTATATGTTGTTGAGGGATATTCGCATGAAGAAATTGCCAAAATGATGAATATTTCGGTGGGAACTTCAAAATCAAACCTGTCTAGAGCACGAGAAATGCTGCGAAATTTCCTGAAAGTTATAGAATCCCACAAAATAAAACAGCAATGAAAGATTGGAACGACATATCAGATGAGGAATTCGACGATGCATTGAGGGATATTTCCTTAAATCATAAGGAGGAAGTATGGCCCGATGCTTGGCCACTCATGGAAGAAAAACTGGAAGAAGAAAATCGTAAAAGACGTTTTTTGATTTTTTGGAGATCAGCGGCTGCCTTACTCATATTTGGAGCATTGGGGATTATTTCTACTTTATATTTTAAGAAAGAAAACCTAGAGACTAAGCATACAAATTTTGAAAATAAAAACAAAAAAAATATACCTTTAGCAGAAAATAAAACCCAAAAACAAATTGCTCAAGCGGAAAATACAAAACAAAAAAGTGTTACAAACCAAGTTGACTATTCCAAGGATTCGAATTCAATAAAAATACAAACAGGAATAAAGACAGAAGAAAAGAAGAAGACTAATTTCGCCAAAAAATACGACACTAACTCTGCCCCGATACAAGTTTTGGCAAAAGATAATTTAAAGCCTGAATTTACCCAAAACAACCAAATTCCTAATAGTACAATTCCTAATGATGAATTGTTGTCCCAAAAAATCAATAACGAGACTCAATCAACCCAAAAACCTGATTTAGAGCGAACTGAAGAAAAGACCCAAGTAGCGATATCTGAGAAAAAATCTGAGATTGGCAGTGCCAAGGAAATAGCTGCCATAAAAGCTGAACCTCAGCCACAAGAAGCTTATTTCAAGGAGGACACTGTGGTAATTTTAACTAACCAATCAAATCAAAACGTCAATCAGACGGCTTCTAACGAAATTTCAGCCGTACTCCCTTCAGAGAAAACAAACACATTCCAAAAATTCGCTTTAAATCTCGGGTTTTCGCCAGATTATAGCAAAGTGGTTGCAAGCGAATTTGGACCTTTGGGTTATAACCTCCAAGTTATTTTAGATTATAAAATAAGTCAGAAATGGGCTTTGAGAGCTGGAGTTATAAAATCTCTTAAACTTTATGATGCATACCCCGAAGACTACGCCTGGCCAGTAAAATGGGGAAAACCGTCGTCTCCACTAAGAGAAGTAGAAGCCACATGTGACATGTTAGATATCCCTATTTCACTTTCTTATCAAATCCTAAAAAAAGGTTCTAACCAACTCTACACCACATTGGGCATTACCAATTACAAAATGATCAATGAGAAATACGAATATTTCTATGAAAACGACGCCGACCCTAATTTAAAATGGCGAAAATGGGAAGGAAGTTCCGGTTTTTTTGGTGCAGGAGTAGTAAATATGTCTCTTGGTATAGAAAGAAAACTTACCAATTTCCTGAGCGTTCAACTTGAACCATTTGTAAAAATTCCCATAAAAAATGTTGGTTTTGGTAATGTTAAATTGCTAACCACTGGCCTATTTTTAAATATAAAAACACAGGCACCCAAAAAAATAATGCAACCAAAATGAATGGTTTTCCGTAGATAGATTCATAAAAATCTAAAAACTATAATTGTTGAACTATGGAAATGAACAAACAATCTAGAGGCCAGTTTCTGAAAACTTTGGGTTTATCTTCAAAAGCATTAATGGCTGTTTATTGCATTGGGCTAGTAAGTGCATGTAGCTCTGAAGAAGAGACAGTTACACCTGACCCAAACACTGGTAATACTGGAAACAACACTTCCTCCGGTGTAACTGGAACAACTACAGGAGCTTCTATTGATTTTACAATTGATCTAAAAAATGCCACCTATTCTAAATTGACTACCGACGGTGAATTTGCAGTGATTGGTGCAGTGATTGTCGCAAATGCTGGGGGGACCTATGTTGCACTCTCTAAAGCTTGTACACACGAAGGAACTACATTGGCTTACAGAAAGGACCAAAAAGACTTCTTTTGTAGCAACCACGGATCAGAGTTTGGAATTGACGGGTCTGTTCAAATATCTCCTGCAACATCTTCTCTAAAAGTTTACAAGGCCTCGTTTGATGCCACTGCCAATACTTTAAAGATAAGCTGAGGATAATTCATAAATATAAGGTGTACATTTGATGCATTAACATACCATAATCATGTTTAAATATTTCTTTTGCACAATTCTCATAGTGTGTTCTATAGTATCGCATGCTCAAAATACAGCTGCTGATAGTCTACTATTAGACCTCACAAGAGATGAAAGCTCCACTACTGAAAGTCTTTTGCCAGACAGAATGCTAATTACCCAGCGTATGCTTTGGGGTGAGCACGGATTGTATAGAAAGGTAGGTATTGCTCCAAAAGTTTTAACAAACGAAACACGTGAGCATGAATTAAAAATACGACGAACTATGTTTAGAATACATCAGGCAGTAGGTTTAGCCACAGCAGCCGGTATGTTGGCACAAGGCATTGTTGGTTCGAGACTTTACAAACCGGGTAATTATACCGACAAACTCAAAAACACGCATGAAGGAATAGCTACAGGTATAAACATCGGATACATCACCACCGCATTGATGAGCTTCACTGCACCACCTCCTATGGTTAATCGCAAAAAATTCGATAATATTAAGCTGCACAAAATATTATCCTATGTGCATCTTTCAGGTATGATTGCCACGAATGTGTTAAGCCAACAAATAGACGGCAACTCAAACCCAGCAAACATAAAAAAATGGCATCGGGCAGCTGCTTTTACTACTTTTGGTGCATATACTGCCGCTATTGCAACCATTAAGTTTGAGTTTTGAGAACACACTTTACATCTTTTATTCTTTAAAAGTCGTAAATACAATTAAGGTTAAAATAAAGATACAATAATGAAAAAAACAGTCATATTCCTTGGCTTAATTCTGATTTCTTTGGTAACAAAAGCCCAAGAAAAAAAGAAAATTGAAGCTGATAAAAAGACATCCTATGTGCAATATGCCATGAAACACCCCATGCACGACTGGGATGCTAAATCTACTGCGAATAAATGTATTATAGTCTATAACGACAAAACCTCAGCAATAGAAGCTGTGGCAGTTGTAGTACCTGTAAAATCATTTGATAGTGGCAATTCAAACCGTGACTCTCATGCCTTAGAAGCACTAGAAGCTCTTAAATTTCCAAATGTGTCCTTTTCTGCTAATAATATCCAAGAGGCAAATAACCTGCTTACTATCAAAGGAAATTTAACTTTTCATGGCGTTACTAAGCCCATAGAAGTAAAAGCAAAGAAAGCTGCATCAGGTGACAATTTAAAAATTGAAGGCAAATTTGAAATTAACATGAAAGACTACGGGGTAGAACCTCCAGGCTTGATGGGTGTTAAAGCAGACGAAAAAATAAGTCTAAGCTTCAATATGGTATTCAACTTGTAAGGGATTATTCCATCACCTTAGGTACCATTATATAATCGTCATTTTTTAGAGGGGCATTTACAAGTCCCTCTTTTTTTGTCAATTCGTTTTTGGCAATGTCTTTTCTGAAAACGTTTACTCCTTGATGCATGTGCATCAGTGGATCTACATTACTCGTATCCAGTTCATTCAACTGATTCATCCAATCCAATATCTTGGCAAAATCGCCTGACATCTGCTCTTCTTCTTCCGGCTTAAGTTCGAGCCTAGCCAAATGAGCAATTTTTCGTATCGTTTCTAAGTCAATTTCCATTTTTATAAGCGTCTAGCTCGTTTTGAATAACCTCATGAACCCGTGTTTTGAGCTCCTCTAAGTTTTCTTTTGAATAAATAGAAGTATCAATAGGCTCATGCACAATCACTTTGGGTAAACCCCAAAATATCGTTTTATCAGGCATTATTTCGTACAAATTTAAGAAAGTAATCGGAACAATCGGAACTTTAGAACCAATTGCCAACAAAAAAGCCCCGTCTTTAAAGGGCTGATGCATTTTCGGAATTTCATGACTAATGATTCCGCCCTCCGGCATTATAAAAAGACTTCTGCCTGTATCCAAAGCCCTCTTTGACCGCATCATGGATTTAGAACGACTCTCTTTATCGCTCCTGTCTACTTGAATGTGCAGTTTGGCAAACATATAACCCAGTAAAGGGATATTTTTTACAGAACTTTTGCCCATGTAAGAAAAATAGTTTCTGACTACTTTCATTCCTACCGCAACATCCAAATAAGAAAAATGGTTAGCTACAAAAACATAAGTATTATTTGCATCAGGCTTAAATCTATGCTCTATTTGAACGGGCATTCCTGAAATCAAGAAAAAAACATCTGCCCAAATATTGGTGAGTTTTGTGCCGTATCTGTTTAGCCTTTTTATTTTTATACAAGCAAAAATAAAAGGGAATAATGCCACAAAGATAATTATTAGCCAAGCAATACACCAGAAATTAAAAAGGTAGGTAAAAACACCCATACGCCTTTTTTGCATATTAATCTTCTTTCACATGGGTGTGCAACTTCACCGGCTTTTTGGAGTTTGTCCGCATTTTGATATTGAGCATTTCTACTAAAAAAGAAAACGCCATAGCAAAATAAACATAACCCTTAGGTACATGCACGTGGAAGGCTTCTGCCACCAACAAAGTACCGATCATCACCAAAAACGATAAGGCCAAAACTTTTACTGTTGGGTGCTTATCTACAAACTCTCCGACATTTTTAGCAAAAAGCAACATGGCCACTGTTGATAACACTACTGAGACAGCCATAACAGAAATAATTTGTGTCATACCGATGGCTGTTATTATCGAGTCTATAGAAAAAATTATGTTTATGACAGAAATATCGATAACTGCCTTGGTCAAACTAGAAGTAACTTTTTTAGAATTTCCTAAATCATCCTCTTTGCCTTCTAATTTGTGGTGAATCTCTGAGGTAGATTTATACAACAAAAACAAACCTCCACCGAGCAAAATCAAATCCTTACCGGTCATGCCTTCGTCTATAGGTAATCCAAAATCCGAAATATTAAAAAGCTCTTTTTCTAAACCTAAAATAAAACCCAATACAAATAAGAGGCCTATGCGAATAAACATAGCTGAAATTAGACCAATATTTCTTGCTTTAGATTGCTCTTCAGCTGGTAGTTTTCCCGAAATTATAGAAATAAAAATAATATTGTCAACACCCAATATTATCTCCAAAACAGTAAGGGTAAACACACTAGTTAGTGCTGCGGTAGTTAATAGTTCTTGCATTGTAGTTCAGTGAGTAATTTTTTTACAAAATTACCAAATTTTCAATATCTATTCTACCACTTACATATTTTTAATACCTTTTAGCGAAGTTTTGCGACATAAGCTCTATTTCCGCAGGGCTCAATTTGGTTGAACTGATGGCCAAACGATACTTAAAAGTAATGCTTTCCCCATTTGAAATTGTCTTATTGGTCTCTTTTGCTCCGTTAGTAAATGCTTTTTCGCCCAAAGGATTTACGCTGAACAGACCATAACCTCTTGAGTGCCAATATGAAGGATAATTGATATTCGTTGGGTGATCTATGATGGTTACCGAAATATCCTCTTTCTCTATATTACCTTGCAGCGTGACCCACTCTGAGCGTTTGCTCCATGTATCTTCCCCTTTTATTCCTTGTGCATTGAGGTAATTGCCAGTTACGCCATCATTATTCATAACTGGCACTTTGGTAGCCAACCCAGCAGCATCGGTAAAAACCTCAGGTTTATTACTTGGCAATTCCAATTCTCTAGCCAGACGAATCGCAAACAGACCGTCTTTTACATCTTTAAAAACTACCTTATCCACGACAGCTTTCAGAGTGGTAATTCTATCCACAATGTTAGATGTTCCGTTTCCTTCAAACACAAAATGGGTCGTTTCTTCCAGCATCTTATTGCCGTTTTTATCTAACCAATCAGCGGTAACGACCAACTCCCCTTTCTTTTTACCGGACTTTATCTTTGTTATACCCGTATGTACGATGGTTCCAAAAGTTCTTGGATCTTTGGCTTTTTCTACTTCTATGGAGTTATTCCAAAAATCATGACCATTGGCCGACTCATAATTTAGCCATACGCCCACATGATGCGGATGGTCTATACGTTCGTTTTTACGGGGATTTAAAGGCCAGCCTCTCGTGATTAAGGTTCCTTTTGGACTCAAAACAGGGTAAAGAACAGCTTTCTTAAGCACATCTTTGCCAGGATAGAAATAATTGGTAAACAAACTACCACCTATTTTTACTTCTACTTTTTTCTCCTCAGGCAATGAGGTGATTTTTACTGATTTTTGAGCAAAAGCCGTTACAGATATTAAACAAAAAACAAATGCGTATTTTTTCATAAAATTTTGGTTGAAATATGACCCAAATTTACTCCATTTAAACACAAAAAAAGCGACCCTAAGACCGCTTTTTTTAATACTTTTATTGCTAAATAACTGAAAATTACTTGATATTAAAGCTTGTTTGTCCTATTCTGAAGCCATCTGCGTAAAGTTCAATTTTGTATGCTCCTTTTTCGTAATTAGCACCTCTGTTGTAAATGTACTCTACAGTTTGACCGGAGTTGGAATACATAACAGTCTGCTTGGCAGTATAAATAGTCTCTCTTCCACCAAAACTAAACGCTCCAGAGCCAGTAGCCATATCAGAGATAACATTGCCGGTTGGGTCTATCATTCTCATGTAAATGGTTTTATTTTCCTTTTTCGTCAGAGGGTTTTCAGCCAATTTGAAAGCGATTTTCACCCTATCCACTTTACGAGCCTTAAACTCTTCTCCATCTCTTTCCTTTCCTCTAGAGTTTATAGCGGCCACCGTATAATTCATGGGTCTTAAAGCCGATGCTAAAGTAACTTTTTCTGATAACTCTCTATTCTGCACCGTAGTTTTATACACTGAATCTGAAAGTGCTTCTTTGGCTGTTCTCAAATCCGTATTTGTAGATTTCAGACCTGTATTCTCAGAATTCAATACCTGATTTTGGTTGTTCAAAACAGCATTCTCTTCTTTAAGCTTAGCTATTTCGGCATCTTTTTCAAGCAACATAGCCTCATAAGTCTTTATTTTATTTTGATACTCTTTGGCATCAAAACTCTTAGAAGACATCAAAGCCTTTTTATCTTTTTGCAATGCCGCCTTCAAAGCCTCCAACTCTTCTACTTGGCCTCCCAATGCTGAAATTTCGGCTATTTTAGCATCTAATTGGGCTGAAATAGAATCCAATTTGGTATTGGTTCTTAAAAGCTCGTTTGTTTTTTCAGTAATAGATACATTGTTTTGAGAATTCTCTTGTTTCTCATTAAAATACAAGTATCCAAAAATTGCCGCCACTGCTAAAGCCAATACAAGGCCTGCTTTTATGATTGAATTACTTCCGTTATTTGATTCTTCCATAATGTTATTTTTATAGGTATTAATGATACAAAAATATATTTTTATTTTTGTATTCAAAGCTTATTGTGGCTAATATTCAGCATTCAACCATTAAATACTAATAAAACACCCATGGTTCAATGTACAATTTATATAACGGTGATTGTTCAATTATCATATTTTATTAAAAGAATTAAGAGCAGTTTGCTTAGACTTTATAATTATATTTATCAAAAATAAAATCCCTGAAAAAGAATAAAAATAATCATTTGCAAATATTAATATATTTTAATCCATTACTAGAGGGTACATTTAGATGCAATTAAATTTCTTATCATTATTTTTACTTTTATACGCATTTTTTTATGACGTAGAAAAGCAATTATGAATCCTGATTTGAAATAAACAATATCAATTTAATCAAAAAATCTAAGCTCAGACAAACTTATGGCACTCATATCAAAGAAAAAAATACCTTTCAAAATATCCCCACTTCTCCGAAAATACCTTCGAGATACAGGCCGTGAGATAGATTCGCCACTCAAATACAGCGACCTTTTGAGATATGATAACAAAATAACGCTGTATGATAAAAATGGCAACGATACGCTTTGGGAAACGGTGTTTTATTCTCAAACCGACCTTGTAGAGATATACGAAAATCTCAAAAATATCTACGCAGACCTCAAAACCGATGGCGATGAATCTGTAATTAAACACTTGGTAGTGGACCGAGTGGATATTTGTACCTATGCCAATACGCTGCCGTTTAGAATCCGAATTAGCAACAAAGTAAACGACAACTACGACTATTTTTATATAAAAAAAGCCGATGCTTCCAGAATTTATGGACTTGAACTTGAGCATCTTTTGTCGCCCAATGTAATGTCTTATTTCACTTGTGAGGAAACTTTGATAGAAGAACACATTGCTGGTATTACGGGTGACCTTTTTATGCAAAACCACCTCAATGACATTAATCTAAATCCTATTAGGCTCACCAAAGAGTTTATAAAATTTAATGAACGTTGCTTTGTAAGGCTTTTAGGTGACATGCATTCGTCCAATTTTGTGATTATCGTAACGCCAGATTTTGAAGATTTTCACTACCGAATTCGAGCCATAGATTTTGACCAACAGTCATATGAAGCCTCCAAGTCGGTGTATATGCCGCAGTATTTTAAACAAAACAATGCCATCATAGAAATGGGGATGAAATACATGACTTCGGAGTCGGTGAAGCAATATCAAATTGAAGAAAGGTCGCTGATTGCCCACCGAATGAAAGACGAAAAAGTAAAACTACATGACCTACTAGAATGTATGAAAACAGACAAAATACACCTAGACGAAAACTTGGGTCAGTTGAGAAAAGAACTCTCCCAACATTACAAAAACAAGGCTTTTTTGGCTTGTGAGTCGATGGGCGAAGTAGTAGAAATGAGTTTGAAGATGGTCACAGCGTTTTAAGATTTCAAAAAACGAATCAGCAGAATTTCTACCAATAAAAAAACCAAGGCAGCAACTATAAAGTATTTCCAGAGTGGTTTGCCTAATGATGTGTCTCTAAAGGCTTCTATGAAACTACCGTCAAAGATATCGTCGTAAACTTCCACGTTTTTTTGATTTTCAAAAATATCTCGGAGGTTTTCAGAACTGTAATTGTCGAGTTTAGACTCTAAATGATCATGATTAAGAGCAAGCGTTTTTTCCACTTTTCCGTTTATTACCAAATCATAAAAACCTGAGCCAAAAAGTTGTCCTTCGCTAAGTTCAGAAGATTTTGGAAGTGTAAGATTGAGTGTTTTTCCCAATAACCTTTGTACCGGAATAATCTCTAACTTATCATTTTTGAGTTTATACGTTGCATTTTTAGGTGCATTTGGCATAAAAAAACTTATAGATGATTCGCTGAAATTGTATGCCAACCTATCTGATTTGCTACTCAAATAGGCCATTTTGTAAAATGTTGGCACAAAAAAAGCATGTTCTACAAAATTTCCAAATTTGGAATTGAGCGGGCTAGCTAATAAATATAATACCCCATCTCCCACTTTAGTTCTGGTAAGAAAAGCCTTCCCATTTCTGAAACTCAGTAGTTTTTCGGCTGCACCACCCCACTGCATCTTAGGCATAGACTTGGGCAAACTCACCAAACTATTGAAAGAACTTCGCTCAAAAACATCTGCATAAAAAGGGGAGGATTTATCAGGTTCGTTGATATCTACAAAGTTTTCAGGACTCGGGACTTCATTCATGACCTCAATATTTTGAAAACCATATTTACCCAAAAATGCAAGATAACTGGCAGCTTCTGGATTTTCAGAAGGACTAATAACCACACTTCCGCCAGAAGAAAGGAAATTTTCGAGTGTCAATTTTGTTTCTCCATCAATTGTAGATACGCCCTCCAAAACCACGATGTCAGCATTTTGTACCTGACCTGGGTCAAAATTGCTTATTGAATATGCATTATACTTAAACAGACTGTCGTTAGCGTACATTTTGGAAAGGTAGTTTTGGGGACTACGCTGCCCAAAAAGATGCAAAACACGAATAGTTGGCGATGCGTTTAAAACAAAATAGTAGTCGTTGTCAAATGTTATAGGCTGATCATCAAATAAAATTTTGCCTTTGTGAACACCTCGCTCCTTAACCGTAAAATTAAAAGTAGCTGTTGCTGAGCTATTAGAAGAAATATTTACCGATGAAGTTGACGCTTGCACATTGTCAATAAACAATTTTAGCGGCAATTTCTCAACTCCCTTATTTCCTGAATTATAGACTTTTACATTCAATACATTGTTCTGCATTTCTCTCACAACAGGCAAACTCAACCAAACTGAATCAACAAAAACGTTTTGAGAAGCCTTGCCAATCACCGGTATCAAATGCAGTTTATCGTTAGAATCTATCTTCACGTTTTCTAACTTACCAACTGTAGATTTCTGAAAATCAGAAAACCAAAAAAAATGATTTTGAGCAGAGGGATTATGTTTTTCTGCAATAGATTTTTGTCTTTTATATACCTGCTCAAGCGTACGAGGAATCTCAGAAAAATCCGTAGTGGTAAGTCTGTCTTTGACTTTTGAGGCGTTTGTCACAAACTGGTCTTGCCCGTCAAAATCGTTTGTGGTCATCTGTACATTAGATGATCTATTGAAAATCGAAAGCAGTTCATCAATTTTTATGATGGCCAGGTCTAAAAATCGTTTGCTTTCTGTGGTGTTTTGCATACTCAACGAATTGTCGAGATAAATACCATTAATGCCCACTGGCCTTGCATCAATGTTTGCTTTGTTTTT
This sequence comes from Lacihabitans sp. CS3-21, assembly GCF_024343675.1. Taxonomy (GTDB): domain Bacteria; phylum Bacteroidota; class Bacteroidia; order Cytophagales; family Spirosomataceae; genus Leadbetterella. The sequence goes on along the minus strand of NZ_RJUD01000104.1, from coordinate 149,600 downwards.
AAAAAATATTGGCTGAGCAAAAGCAATAATTAAACACGCTAAAAATAACATTCTAACCGCCATGATGAGCAGTTGCTTTAGTTTTCTGAAAGCTGAAGATTTTGTTTCAACAGTTTTGAGAAGAGCTACATTAGAAAAAAATACTTTTTTAGTTCTTCGAAAATTGAAAAGATGCACAATGAGTGGAATACTCAAAGCTAATAATCCCCACAAAACACTTGGAAACAAAAACTGCATATTTTCTAAAATTCAGATTTATAGCGTATCAAATGTACAATAATATTGACCAAATTAAACTCCCAAAGCCACAAATACAATCGCAGAGCGTGTTATTCATCATATAACGACAAAACTGAACTCAAAATGCGAAAGAAACCAGACTTTACAAAAAACAAAAAGTGATTTTACAAAAATCATTGTAGAATTCCTGTAAAATCACTTTGAGAAAAATATTGTCAATTAAGCACCAACCTTAGTGCTGTCTGCTACTGGAGCGGCTGCTGTAGTTTCTGCGGTTGAAGCTGGAGTAGCTGGACCGTAAAGTTTTTCACGGATCGCTGCTGTACGGGCTTCTAACTCAGGCTTAGCTGTATAGGTTACATTTAATTGTCTAGCTACTGAATCTGGGTGAACGCCATAAACGTATTCGTTGCCCTCATTTACATCATCCTGCTCAATTCGGTTGTTTTTCTGATATCCACAAGAGGCCAAAGCCACTAAACAGAAAATGAATACTATGTTCTTTTTCATTATGAAACTTATATCATTTAAATTTGCACAAATTTAAAATGAGCAATCCAAAAAGCCAAAGTTTATTTTAATTATTCGGTCCTTATTTTCAAATAGCCCTTATTAAGGGTTTTAAAGCTGTTTTTATATGCATTATGACGTGGTGGTAATTGGTGGAGGTATTGTCGGGCTGGCTACAGCTCTAAATCTAAAAAAAGCCAAACCGAGTTTGCGATTATTGTTGCTAGAGAAAGAAAATAGCCTTGCTGCACACCAAACAGGCCATAATAGTGGCGTAATCCATTCAGGATTGTACTATAAACCAGGAAGTTTGAAAGCCAAAAACTGCATAGAAGGCTACCACATGTTGATAGACTTTTGTAATGAGAATAACATAAAATACGAACTCTGCGGCAAAATAGTGGTTGCTACCAGTGAAGATCAGCTCGCAAGCCTTGAGACCCTCTATGAAAGAGGGATTCAAAATGGTCTGAAAGGTTTAGAAAAGTTGAACAAAGAACAAATGCAAGCCATAGAGCCTCATGTGGCAGGCATAGCAGGAATAAAAGTACCTCAAACAGGTATCATTAACTACACCGCTGTTTCTGAAAAATACGCCGAAAACATTAAAAACATGGGCGGAGAAATTCGTCTAGGAGAAAAAGTAAGTTCTATTTCTGAAATAAATGGAGTTTCTACCGTGGTAACAACAAAAGGAAGTTACAATACCACTTTAGTAATAAATTGTGCTGGCCTTTACTCCGACAAAGTGGCACAGTTTACGGAAAAAGAGCAAGTTAAGGTAAGAATTATTCCTTTTAGAGGAGAGTATTATGAAATAAAACCTGAGAAACAATATTTAGTAAAACACCTTATTTATCCAGTTCCTGATCCAAACTTTCCATTCTTAGGTGTACATTTTACACGTATGGTTGACGGGGGCGTTGAAGCTGGGCCAAATGCTGTGTTGGCATTCAGGAGAGAGGGTTACAAAAAGCTTTCTGTTGATTTTTCGGAATTTGGAGAGACATTGGCCTGGCCGGGATTCAGAAAAGTAGCGGCTAAATATTGGAAAACAGGATTAGGTGAATATTATCGTTCATTTTCAAAATCGGCCTTTACAAAAGCTCTTCAAGCTTTAATTCCAGAAATCCAAAAGGAAGACCTCGTGCCGGGTGGTGCGGGTGTACGGGCTCAGGCATGTGACTATGACGGTGGACTTCTCGATGATTTTGCGATTATAGAAAATAAGCAAGCTATCAATGTTTTGAATGCTCCGTCTCCAGCAGCCACTTCATCGCTTTCGATAGGTAAAACCGTAGCTGAGATGGCATTAAAGCGACTGAATTAAAGAATTTGCCTTTTAAATTTTCATTATTCCATTTTTCTGAATTATAATATTTAGTTTTGCCTTTTTAAAGCCCTCTGAAAATACATGAATCCAGAGTCTATAATTTTCTATAATTTATTCATTTATTTGGTCGGCTTTGTGTTGCTACTCAGTCTGAACAATTCTGTGTTTAAGCAGCTATCGGGTTGGATTTCAATTGTAATAAGTGTTTTGGGCATTATTTTTTCCTCAAGTTTACAAGTTCCCTCTACAGAAAACTTTAGTATCTCCTATAATTGGTTACACCTTGGTGATACCCATATAAATTTCAAAATCCTGATAGACAATCAAACCTACTTTATGTACATTTTGGTTCAGATTATTGCTTTTTTTGTAAAGCTTTTCTCTACTAAGTATCTAGAGCATGACGACGGTATCAATCGGTACTTTGCATTTTTAAACCTGTTTGTTTTTTCAATGTTAGGTTTGGTACTGGCTGGCAATCTACTTCAACTGTATCTATTTTGGGAACTCGTTGGATTTTGCTCTTACTTACTCATCGGATTTTGGTATACCAAAAAAGCTGCTAATTCAGCAGCCATCAAGGCCTTTTTAATCAATAGATTAGGAGATGCCTTTCTAATGGTAGGTATATTTATTCTCTTTTTAATTTACGGAAATCTAGATTTTGATGCTTTTACACCAGAAAACCTTAATAAATCTGCATTCGGTTTTCCATTCTTAACCATCGAAGGACTTCAAACTTTGGCTGTTTTGATGGTTTTTGGTGGAGTTGCCGCCAAATCTGCTCAATTACCATTACAAATTTGGCTTCCCGACGCTATGGAGGGTCCAACGCCAGCTTCGGCCCTTATACATGCAGCCACTATGGTGGTTGCTGGTGTATTTTTATTAGGCAGAATTTCACCCATCATCACACCCGATGCGGGTTTGGTAATTGCACTTATTGGTGGACTAACCAGTGTTTTGGCAGCAATTTCTGCAGTTTTTCAATATGATATTAAGAAGGTTTTGGCCTACTCAACCATATCGCAATTGGGTTTTATGGTAGCTGGCATGGGTATGGGAGCAGTTGGAGCATCGTTTTTTCATCTTACCACGCATGCATTTTTCAAGGCAGGATTGTTTTTGTGTGCTGGAGCAATCATCAACTATATGCATCACGAGCAAGATATGCGAAAGATGGGTAATTTATTATTAAAAATTCCTGTGGTTTTTTATGCTTATTTAATCTGTGCTGCCTCTCTAATTGGACTTCCTTTTACTTCAGGTTTCTTGTCTAAAGATTCACTGCTTAATGCTGCGGTAGCTTTCGGCACAAAAGATGGATATACAAATATAAAAATATTGGTGCCATTTATGATGGGCATTACCTCATTTCTAACTTCTTTTTACATGGTTAGGCAGTTAGTAATGGTATTCTTTCAAAGACAAGAAAGTCCGGTCGATAAAATAATAAGTTCCACAAAAAGAACATTTGATGGTGCCATAAAGTCTTTTCAAGATATCTTAAACGCCGATAACGAATCTTTGGGTGAGGAAAAAGTTATCAATTTTGTAAGAAATTTAGGCGTATTTGACGTTTCTGTTCTTGGCTTAGCCATATGTTCCACTTGGTTTTTATTCAGCTCAAATCCCTTTTCTTTTGAAGAAGTATGGTTTCTTGAAGTTTTCCCAAAAGATGAGACCCACTTTCCATGGATTCCATTGGCTGTTGGATTCTTGTTTATTGTTGCACTTTTGATAAGTTACAATGCCACTTATGAAGAACTGAGAAGATATTATCTTGGCGAAAGAAAGAGTGGTTGGCAAAGGAATATTTTCAGGATGGCTAAATCTCATTTTTATATAGATAGTTTTTATAAAAAAACATTTTTTTTGTTAATAAAAAGCAACCAATCTATTGATTCACAAAAATATAGCAATGAAATTAAGACTTCAACAATTACAAAAAGCTTGGAAATTTCGAATTTCTTTCAAAAAATCGAAAGCAATTATGTCGACAAATTGATAAAAAAAATCTCTACATTAGTTATATCTTTGTCTGAATATAGCTCTAAAATTGACGACAAAATAGTGGATGGTTTAGTCTTGAAAATTTCTTTTGGCCTTAAAAACTTAGGAAACAATATTCGAAAATCGCAGTCTGGCCAAATTCAACTGTATGTTTTAGGTATGGCAATTATCATTTTATTTATTGTTTTAGTCAAAATTATAATTTTTTAAAATGCAATCTGGCTTATTAAGTTCTCTCATAATATTACCTCTGATTGCATCAATTGTCATTTTGTTGCTACCGGAAAGCTATAAGGGTTCATACAGATGGATAGCCTTAATAGTGCAAATATTATTATTGATAAACACAGGCACATTGATTGGTGGCTTTGAAGCTAATCACACTGGATACCAGTTTTTGGAGCATTTTGAATGGATCAGACTTACTTTAGGCAAAACTTCGATACTATCCATAGACTACATAGTGGGTATTGATGGCCTCAGTCTGTCCATGGTGGCGTTGTCGGTGATTGTTTTCTTTGTTGCTAACATTTCTTCTTTCTCTATAAACAAAAAAGAAAAGGCATATTACAGTCTATTTTTGTTATTAACAGCTTCGGTAATTGGTTGTTTTATAGCAGTAGATTTCTTTTTGTTCTTTATTTTCTTCGAGTTCATGCTGCTTCCTATGTACTTTTTAATTGGTATCTGGGGTGGGCCAAACAAAGCTTATGCATCGCTCAAATTTATCATTTACACCTTAGTGGGCTCAGTTATGATTTTGGTGGTGATGATCGCCTTAGCCATGTCCAGCGTCGATGAATTTTTTACAAGTGAATATAAAAGGACGGTATTTAGTTTCGATTTCAGAATACTCAGCGACCAAGCCAATTTGCTGAAAGGCTCATTACTAAACATAGTAAATCCGATTAAAATCTTTGGTGTAAATGCCCGAGATTTTATGTTTATTTTATTGTTTATAGGTTTTGGAATAAAACTACCGATGGTTCCTTTCCATACTTGGCTACCAGATGCTCACGTGGAAGCACCGACGCCCATATCAGTTGTACTAGCTGGAATTCTTCTTAAAATTGGAGGTTATGGACTCATTAGAATAGCATTTGGTTTTTTCCCAGATGTCGCTGTTAACTATGGCTTATCAATTAACATAATGGGCTTGACTTCAATACTTTATGGAGGATTCAATGCCTTAGCACAGAAAGATTTAAAAAAACTTATAGCTTATTCTTCTATATCCCATATGGGTTTTGTTTTGCTGGGTATTGGTGCATTTAATATTGAAGGCTTTAATGGAGCCATTTTCCAAATGTTTAGCCATGGACTACTTTCTTCCATGCTATTCTTAATTGCGGGGGTCTTGTATGAAAGAACCAAAAACAGAGAAATAGAAAACTTCAAAGGCTTGGCCAAAATTATGCCTATTTTCACCGTTATGGTTGCCATAGCATTTTTTGGTTCCTTAGGCTTGCCATCCCTTTCTGGTTTTATTGGTGAATTTTTCACATTATTTGGCAGTTTCCAAGCGACCACAATTCCTAAAGTTATTCCGATTTTAGGTGTTTTGGGGATTGTCCTTTCTGCTATTTACCTACTTTGGACTTTTCAGAAGATGTTTTTTGGGGAGTTTTGGACAAAAGAAGACTTCAAAAATAACCTTGAAGACCTCAACCAAAAAGAAATCATTATGTTGGGCATTTTAGGTGTTTTAACATTGCTTTTTGGAATATTCCCCAATATTTTGTTTGACCTCGTGAATCCCACTGTAATTCAATTTTTTTAATGACAGAATTACTAGAAATACTTACCAGTTCGCAGAATATTTTACCCGAATGGATACTGATAATAGGTATTTTATTTTTGGTAGTCATTATTTCATTTCAAAAAGATGGTTCAAAATGGCCATACAGATTTTCTTTTTTGTTGGTCTTGAGTTACACATTTTCAGCTAGTTATTATTATGAAAATCTTCCAAACGAGGGAATAAAACTATTTGGAGACCTACTAATCTTAGATAAAACCAGTCTGTTTTTTAAACAATTAGTTGCTCTTTCTACCATCGTATTTCTTATTCACAGCCGCCTATTCAAATACAAATTTGATGGCGAGATTTACTTTCTGGTACTATGTATACTACTAGGCCTCAGCTTTTTAGCCATGACCACTAATTTTCTGGTTATCTATGTGAGTATTGAATTGGTTTCTATTTCATCATATGTATTAGTGGCTACCAAAAACGATAAAAAGAATTTTGAAGCTGCCATAAAATACCTAATTTTTGGGGCTACCAGTAGTGCCATCATGTTATATGGAATCTCACTTTTCTACGGTATCGGTCATACCCTAAACTTTGCCGATTCAGTTTTTTTTAAATCGATTGCTACCAATTCTGCTTTGATCATTCAAATCATTACATTTTTGTTTTTAGCTGGCTTATTCTTCAAAATTGCCGCAGCCCCATTCCAAAGTTGGGTACCAGATGTCTATGAAGCTACCTCCACGCCCATTATCTCATTTTTATCATTTGCTCCAAAAGCCGTAGGTGTTTTGGTGGTAGCAAGAGTTGTTCAGGCAAACTTTGTAAACCTGAATATGGTGCTGCTACTGATTATATTTATATCGTTGATAGTAGGCAACTTGGCAGCCTTGTGGCAAACCAACCTCAAAAGAATGTTGGGTTATTCAGGAATTGCCCAAGCTGGTTTTATACTAATAGGCGTTTTAAAAGGCCCACAGACAGATTTTTATGGAGCATTTTTTTATATTCTTACCTATTTGCCTATCACTATGGGGGCGTTTTTCTTGGCTGATTTATTGAAAAAGCAGGCCGGCAGCGATGAAATGGAGGATTTTAAAGGCATTGGGCAAAAAAATATATTTTTGGGATTAAATGCTGTTATTATCATGATGGCGTTGGTAGGCCTCCCTCCTACTGTGGGTTTTATGGCTAAGCTTATGGTTTTTTCATCTATTATTAATATGGGCGAAGACATGCACAGCTCGGCTTACTACGGGCTTTTGATATTCGGGCTTTTAAATGCCGCCATTTCTATCTATTACTACCTAAAAGTACCTTATTTTATGCTCATCAAAAAGAGCTATAATCAACCCAGGTACAATCCCGATTTCTTTCTTACGGTTGTACTAACTTACTTCAGCATAGCTTTGGTGGTATTCTTTTTGTACCCTGATTTCGGAACCGAATGGGTTAGGAAGGTTTTGTTTTGAGGCGAAGAAACATAATTGAACTTTCGGTATAACCAGTACCACTTCCTTTAACCTATTTAACCAAAATAATCTAATTTTTTTAAAGTCAATATCCAAATCTATAAGGCCGTACAAGTAACTATTAAAAGTAAATTTGAAATAACTCCGTTGTCTTAAAATTGGCTGACTCTATTAAAAAAAATATGCAATAGGTTCATTTTGGGAAACAATATTGGATAAATCTAATTGCAAAAAAAGCGACACCGAAGCATCGCTTTTATAAATATAAAACATTCAAAATCAATACTTAGCAGCCTTACCAACAGCAGGTGTACTTTGTTTTATGAATTCTCTGAGGTCTTCGTTGGCTTGTTGAAGATCTTCTCTGCGGAGATACATCATGTGGCCAGAACGGTAGCCTTTCCAGCTTAGTCTTTCTTTGGTTTTACCACTTGGATCCATTTGCCACATATTGTATTTGGCATTAAAATAATCACAAGCACCATCGTAATATCCCGATTGAGTAAGCACATGCAAATATGGATTGGCAGCCATAGCTGCTCTTAGATTTTCTCCGAGATTAACGTCATCACGCTCCCATGGGTTAACTGGGCCAAACATGTTGTATTTTAGATCAGTTTTAAATTTGAGTTCTTCACGCAAATACATGTTGATAGGTGGTGTGAATGAATGTAACCACGAACTTAACTCGGCGTTGAATTCTGGTTTTTCTCCGCCATCCTTTGAGTCAATACCCAAATATCTTGAATCAAGCCTACCAACAGTAAATCCTCTATCACGCAATAATTCTTTCCAGAAATAATTAAGAGAAATCTTCAGGTTATTTTTCATCAAAACATCCTCAGATAAACCTGAGTATTTGGACATTTTAGTCGCTAATGCTTTCTTTTCGTTTTCAGGCAAATATCCCCCTTTGGCCAACGCCGGAATCAATTGATTAACAGTAAAATCCTCCACTTCTGGCAAAAAAGCCGTCAAATCTTTGCTTTGTAAGGAGGTTTCCAAAGCTTTGTGATACCACGCCACAGCAGCAAAATACGGCAAACGCAAAGCATCGCCCATGGTTTCGTCACGTTTTATGCCTAAGTCGGTAGGAGAAACCAACACTACGCCATTCAGATACATCCAATGACTACTTTGCAGCTCAAGAGCCATTCCAGACACTCGGTTTGTACCATAACTTTCACCAATTAGATATTTCGGAGAAGACCAGCGGTTTACTCGGCTCACAAAAGTATTTAACCATTCTGAAAGATATTTTATGTCTGCTTTTACACCAAAAAAAGTAGATTTGGGTGTTTCTGGATTTACTATTCTTGAAAAACCAGTATTTACCGGATCAATAAAAATAATGTCGGCCACATCAAGAATAGAATAAGGATTGTCTTTATAACCATAAGGCTGCACAGGGTAACCTTCGTCATCGATATTTAAAACTTTAGGACCTGTGTAAGCTATATGCATCCAAACCGATGCAGAGCCTGGTCCACCGTTAAAAGAAAATATTATAGGACGGCTTGCTTTATCTTTTACGTCACTACGTTCGTAATAAGTATAAAAACAGGAAGCTATAATTTTACCTGCTTCATCCCAAACTGGTATGGTTCCGGCGGTAGTTTTATAAGGCACTTTTTGGCCTTTGATCATTACTTCGCCGTTGGTAATCACACTCATGTCTGGATTGAGTACTCTAGAACTTGAAACCTGAGGCTTTTCTTCTGCCTTTGGTGTGGCAGCAGCGATTGGAGCAGTTTCTGCCTTCTTTTGTTGAGCATTTGCAAGGACAGTTAATCCAAAACAAAGGCCCAAAAGTAAATTTTTCTTCATTTTTTATTTATTATAGTTTATTGCTTCTAAGAGGCTTTCCATGTTGCTATCGCTTACAGGGATTTCATATTTCCCAATCGTAATCCTATGATTTCTAATGGATTCAATTTTTTCAAGATTCACTATGAAAGATTTTTGAACACGCAAGAATTTTTTAGATGGTAACTTCTCTTCTATTCCTTTTAGGGTAGATTTTGTAAGAATTGGATGGACAGCATTGGTTACATAGATTTTAATATAATCTTTTAAGCCTTCAATGTGGGTTATTTGGTCAAAGTTGATCTTCACCAAAGAATATTCTACATTTACAAACATGTAGGTTTGTTCTTCATTTGTTCCTTCACTGTTCGCCAGCCTGTAATGTTCACGTGCCTTAAGGGCTGCTTTGGTAAATCTTTCGAAACTAACGGGTTTCATGAGATAATCTACTACTTGGAGATCGTAACTCTCAACGGCATATTGCTCATAGGCCGTAACAAAAATTACCATTGGCTTAGTAACCATACTTTCAAGTAATTTTGTCCCTGTCATCCCAGGCATTTGTATATCTAAAAAAATCAAGTCGATTTTCTCATTTTCAATTAGCTCAATTGCTTCAAAAGCATTTTTACAAGTGCCTACCAATTCCAAAAAAGGCAATTGATTGATATTTTCTTCTAGTAGTTTTCTGCCTAAAAGTTCGTCGTCGACGGCTATACATCTTATTTTGGAGTTCATGTCTTAGGCTTTATTCTTTAAATCTAGTTCTAAATATACTTCAAAAAAACCATTTTCTTGTTTCATCTCAAGTTTGTGTGCATCAGGATATAATAAATCTATTCTTCTTGTGACGTTTTTTATACCAATTCCAGAGTTGGGATCCTTGGTTTCTCTCCTTTCGTTGCTCGTTTGGTTTTTTACAGAAAACTCAAACTTTTCACCTTCAGAGGCTTTTATTAAAATTTCAATCTTGGGGTCTTTTACAAATCCAACGCCGTGTTTGAATGCATTTTCAACAAATGGAATCAATAGCATTGGTTCTATCATCATAGAGCCGGGATTGCCTATCAATTTTAAATCAATTTTTACATCTTCGCCAAATCTGACATTCTGTAACTTTACATAATTTTCAAGGTATCCAACTTCTTTTTCTACCAAAACTTGCTTATTTTCTGACTCATAAAGCATATACCTTATCAAGTTTGATAGCTCAAGCGTCACACTTTCCGCTTCTTTTGATTTGGTTCTGATTAAATACACGATACTGTTCAAGACATTGAAAATAAAATGTGGACTAATCTGCGAACGCAAAAATGACAGTTCTGACTTTAATCTTTCAGCCTGCTCTTCTTGGTTTTTTTTAGACTGTCCGATCATAAATATTACAAAACCATAGAGCGTACTCATAGAAATTATGAATAGAACAGGAAAAAGGGTGCGAGAGTCATAAATTCGAATGGGGTATTTGTCTACTAAATAATCCTTGAGTAAGTAAAAAGCGAACAAAAAAACCGAAAACATGACCAAAAGACTCATTATATAGCTGGTCAGCTGGCCTTTATGTAGAAACTTGCGAATTAAAAATTCGGAATTGAAGTAGAAAAAAGGCATTGTAAAAAAGCCCAATGGAAGTGTCAAAATTAACCATTCATAGCGACTTTTGTCATCATCCATGATGGAGTTGAGGATGGGTAACACCAACCAAAAAAACCAAAAAATGACATGAAATAATACCCTAAAGAGTAAATCGCTCGATATTTTTTTACTTGTGATTTGCACCGTCATAGAATTTGTAAGTATGCAATTTTACATTTTTTTCTCGAATAAAATTAAATACAAGACCAAAAATGTAATTGAATAGATTTAAGAATTATTTTCATGGTATAATCATAAAATCATCGATTATTGACCTTTTATCCTCATTATACATTCATTTATCTAATTCACGGAAATGTCAAACTTTTTGATGTTAAATTTGTTCTCGAATTATTATCAAAAACTATTTTATGACCAAATACTTCACTTCAATTTTATTTTTTATAACGACTTTTGTGTTTGCTCAAATGCCCTCTGCCACACAGGGCGGCGATGGGAAAATTTCTGGAACACTTATAGACAGTATAGCCAAAACTCCGGTAGAATTTGCTACTTTATCTTTGTACAAAACCACTGATCTAGTAAAACCAATAGACGGAACACTTACAGACGAAAAAGGCAAGTTTACAATCAAGAATGTACCAAATGGCAAGTTTGCCATAAAATTTTCTTCAATAGGCTTTAAAGACAAATTGGTATTTTTGGAAGAAATCACCGCCAAAAATAGAACGCTAACTTTGAAAGATATTTTTATTAGTACAGATGCCAAGCTACTTAACGAGGTTGTGATTACAGGACAAGGTGCTGTGATAGAAGAGAAAGTAGATAGACTAGTTTATAACGCCGACAAAGACATTACAGCCAAAGGCGGCGATGCAGCGGATATTCTAAGAAAAGTACCATTATTATCTGTTGACCTTGACGGAAACGTTTCTTTAAGAGGAAGTTCAAACATCAGAGTTTTGATTAACAACAAGCCTTCAACAATTATGGCGGCGAGTATTGCAGATGCTTTGAAGCAAATTCCAGCCGACCAGATAAAAACTGTTGAAGTAATCACTTCGCCATCAGCTAAATATGACGCAGAAGGTTCGTCGGGCATAATTAATATTATCACCAAAAAGAACAATTTAGAGGGATATAGCCTTAACACTGACATCGGCGGTGGAAATAGAGGTGCTAACTTAGGACTGAACGGAAGTCTTAGAACTGGTAAATTTGGAATGACTTTAGGTGGTTTTGGAAGGGCTAACTTTAACCCATCAGAAACTACGTTTGAACAAATCACAAAAGGTACTGAAAATACTTATCGTACGAGTCAAAAAGGAAATGCCAGAGACGAAATGGTATTTGGAAGGTACACTTTAGGTGCTGATTATGACATCTCTAAAACCAAATCACTTTCAGCAGGAGCGAGATTTGGAACAAGAAGTTTCAATAGAGACCAAGATTTGACAATCGAACGATTCCAAAACCTAACGCAGCTGAGCAATACCAACCAAAGAATAATTTCTGATAATCCATCTAACAGTTGGGATTTCAACATCGATTATTTGCACGTAATTAAACCACAAAAAGAACTAAGTATCTCGACACTTTATAGTAGAAGTTCGGCAAACTCAGATTTTACCAATACCCCTCTTGGAAATGCCGAACTTGAAAAACTGGCTCTTACCAATAGAAACGATAATATTAATCAAGAATACACGGTGCAAGTTGATTATCAAACACCTATCAAAAAGAATCAATTGGTAGAATTTGGTGGAAAAGGAATTTTTAGAGAAGTGAATAGTGACTTTAGCTATTTGGTAGGTGGTTCAGTAATAAATGATCCAAAAAGACCTAATGGATCCTTAGATTATAACCAAAACATTGGTGCTGCTTATTTGGCTTACACTTATACCACTAAAAGCAAATACACTTTTAAGGCAGGTACAAGATATGAAATCACGGATATTTTTGCAACACAAAACAACTCGACAGATATTGATATTGAGCCATATAACATTTTGGTACCGAATGTTAATATCTCGAAAACTTTTGGCGGAAAATATACAGTTAAAACAGGATACAATAGAAGAATTCAACGTCCGGGATTACAACAGTTAAACCCCAACGTGAACCTTGTAAATCCGCAAAATATTCAACAAGGAAATCCAGAATTGAGACCTGAGTTGACAGACAACATTGAGGCGAGCGTAAGTGCCAGTATCAAAAAGATTTATTTGAATATGTCGCTTTTCACTAGAATGACTGGTAATGCCATCACGCAAGTAGCTACACCGTCTGGTACAGAGAATGGGGTGGTGATAACAACTTTTCAAAATATTGGAAATGACAAAGCATACGGAGTAAACTTTTCAGGCAATTTGAGTCTTACTTCCAAATGGATGATAAACGCAGGAATAGAGTCGTTTTACAATTATATTACAGGTCAAACTACATCCGCAAGTGGGGTTTCAATACCAGTTTCCAACCAAGGTTGGAACCACAACGGACGTTTAATGACATTCATTACACTAAAAAAAGGATGGCAGGTACAAGCATTTAGTTTTGCAAGAGGTAGCAGAGTATTGCCAATGGGACGCCAAGGAGGCTTCGGTTTCTATTCACTTGGTACGAGAAAAGAATTTAAGAATAAAAAGGGAAGCATCGGCGTTTCAACGCAGAACTTTCTTCAAAATTCTATGAAAATAAAGACTACAATGGAATCACCTTTATTTACGCAAAACAGTGTAAATTATATGTTTAACAGAGGAGTAAGTGTGAATCTTTCATACAAATTGGGTAAAATGGGCGTAGATGCAATGATGCCGAAGAAAAGAGCAAAAGGTGTGAAAAATGATGACGTAAAAGATGGTGGCGGTGAGACCACTGGTCAGCAAGGTGGTGGAGCACCGGCTGGTCGCAATTAAGATGTACTTAATATAGGTTTTAGGTTAATAGATGGAGAACTTGCCAAGCTTTTGGCAAGTTTCTTTTTTTTAAACAAACCAACTTTTAACAAAATAAAAAAACCACGTTTGCACAGCTCCAGCAAACAATGCACACATCAACATCTTCCAAAGTATTTCTACCTTGTTAAATCTGAAGTGTAGGGCTAAGAAACTTCCCAAAATTGGAGTGAAAATAAATGGAGTAAGTAATGCTATGCCCCACAAACCCAATTTTGATTTTACTTTTATGGCTATACGTGTGGTTCGGCTAAATATCTTTTTGGGTTTATTGCCTCTAAATCTGGTGATGAGTTTGGTGATGATTTCGCCACCATAAACTACCAGAAAGACCGTAAGCATCATGCCCAAAGACGAAAAAATACTAGTCTCCCACCAGCTAAGTTTAAATGCCACTCCTGCCAATGGGCCACCTACAAACTTTATTGTGGCTGCTAAAGCAACCGCTAAATACTCTGAAATTTTCAACATATACCCTTACCAACAACTAATTTGGCCCACATATTACAAGTTTTTTAAAAAAAATTTAAAATATTTCATATAGTATCTTGCATAACAAAGTACTATACTATATATTTGCATCATCAATTATGAAAAAGCTATAATTTCTTTTTAAGAAAATGACTAAAACAACAAGATTATGAATTTAGAAAATGCACAGGTACAAATGCGGAAGGGCATCTTGGAGTATTGCATTTTGCAGATTATATCTAGAGGCGAAGTTTACGCCTCTGAGATATTGGATGAACTGCTCAATGCAAAAATAATGGTAGTGGAAGGAACGCTTTATCCATTACTAACTAGACTCAAAAACGCCGAACTATTGGATTATCAATGGAAAGAATCAACTTCGGGACCGCCTCGTAAGTATTATATTCTGACCGAAAAAGGAACGAATTTCCTTGAAGGCTTGGATGATACATGGATAGAACTTGCAGAGTCAGTTAAATCTATCATTGCCAAAACTCAAAAATAAACAAATATGAAAAAGACATTACAAATAACAATTGGTGGGCTCATTTTTAACATAGAAGAAGATGCCTACGACAAACTTAGCCAGTATCTCGAAGCCATAAAAAAGTATTTCTCGAGCTACGAAAGTTGCGATGAAATCACCCAAGATATTGAGGCTAGAATTGCAGAAAAATTCTACGAAAAAAATCAAAACGGTGGTGCGATAGAAATTGACGATGTAGACAAAATCATCAAGTCTATGGGAACCGTTTCTGACTTCGAGGCCATTAAGGAAGACGAAGATTTGTCTAAAGAAACCACTGAAGATACTTCTTTTGGTAAAACAGAACAGCCAAAGTCTGAAGAATCACAAAAAACCGAAACAGGAATTCCTCCAACTAAGTTTTACCGCGACAGCAAACATAAAGCTCTTGCCGGCGTGTTGGCAGGACTTGCACACAGATTTGAATTCGACGTGGTTTGGGCAAGAATACTGTTTATAGTTCTAGGCTTCGGTTTGATTGACTTGGGCATTGGATTCTTCATTTTCATAGCCTATTTCGTTTGCTGGATAGCATTTCCAGAAAGAAATGACTTGGATGAAGTTAAAAATGTAAAGAAATTCTACCGAAATCCCGAAAACAAAGTTCTAGGTGGTGTTGCCACAGGACTTTCTTCTTATTTGGGAATGGATTTGGTTTTGGTACGTGTTCTTTTTGTAGTAAGTGGATTTTTCTTTATAGGCATAATTTTGTACATCATATTCTGGATTGTAGCACCTAACGCTGTTACAATTACACAGAAAATGGAACTCAAAGGACAGGCCGTAACCATTGAAAATATTGAATCTTCTATCAAAACAAACAGCCTTTCAGAATCACCTAGACAAGAAAGTGTATTTGCTAAACTTTTACTATTCCCATTCAGGTTGATTGGAATAATCTTGAAGGCATTGGGTAAAATTTTGGGGCCAATTGGCACTTTGGTGAAAATGTTCATAGGCTTATTACTCATGATAATAGGTGCTTCGTTTGGCTTTGCAGCCATTGTTACTACCGGAGTTTTTTACGGATTGATATCGAGCAAAGATTGGATTTCAGGCGATCATGTGATAGGAATGTTGAGCAGAGACTTGCCTCCTTTGGGTGGTTTCTTCGGATTCCTTGCCCTATTTATCCCAGCAATTGCGATTGTCTTGATAGGTATAAAACTTCTGACTGGACAATTGAGCGGACAAAGGAATTTCTGGTTGACCATGTTGGCACTTTGGCTAATGGGTGTGGTAGGAATAAGTGCAGTTGGTTCGAAATATGCCCTAAACTTCTCCAAATTAAATGGTTATACAGATGAAACCACCTTGACATTGCCGAATGGCACACTTTATTTGGATGCCCTTGAAAGAGATGAAGATGAAGACGATGTGTTCGATACAAGGGTTGTTCTTGAAGCTTCTGAAAATGCAAGTCTGACTTTAAAAACCAAATATAGCTCGCATGGAAGATCAAAGGAACAAGCATTGTCTTTGGCCAAAGATATTTCATATTTGATTGCACAAAGAGATTCAGTGATTATTTTCCCAGAAAACTTCACCATGAAAGACAAAAATGTATTTCGTGATCAGAAAGTGGAAGCCACTTTGTTTATTCCGAAAAACAAAAAGTTTAAAATGTCTAGAGAGTTTGCTAGAAGAGTGTATAGTCAATCATGGAATCTCGACGCTAAGTTTGGAATTGACAGCGACAATATTGAGAAATACACCTTTTTGATGGATGAAAGTGGTGAAATTGCTTGTGCGGATTGCCCAGTTTTGACCGAAGATGAAAGAGAAGCTTTAGACAGAAATGGCAGCAATGGCTCTTTTGGAGGAGAAGATTTCAATGACCATGGTGAGTTTCATAAATCTGTAACTGTAGAAAGCTTTAAGAATATTGATTTTGGTTCAAACTTTATTGTGACCATCAAACATGGAGATAAAACTTCGGTGGACATTTACAGCAACGATCAGAAAGAACTCGATAACATCGAGGCAAAGGTAAAAGGAACTACTTTGGAGATAGAGTATGATGATCCGTTCAGAGATCATGACTCAGAAGTTCATATTTACATCGTGACCAATACCCTAGAAAATCTTGATATTTCAGGTGCTGCAAAAGCAAAAATATTGGGATTTGAAAACCTTAACGATTTGAATGTTGAATTATCTGGAGCATCACAGGTGGCCATGGATATAATATCTAAAACACTAGATATCAATGCTTCAGGGGCATCTCAACTGATTACAAAAGGTTCAGCAACTGCTTTAAAAGCCAATCTTTCTGGAGCATCGCAATTAGATGCAAAAGGCTTAAAAGTAGAAAAAGCAGATGTTGAAGCACACGGTGCAAGTGTAGCTAAACTAAGTAAAATAAAAGACTTGAGGTCTGACACCAGTGGCGGAAGCGTAATAGAAAGAGATTAGAAGTTACTTCTTATCTTTAAAAAACCTCGGAGTTTCTCTTCGGGGTTTTTTATTTTATAACGATTGCATAAATATTTTGGATGTAATTATTGATACCATCAAAGTTTCAGATTAGCTTCGGCTATTAATTCAATTAAACCTTAAATAAAATGAAGTCTATTCTGGCAATTTTTCTATTTTCTGTTTTAACCTCAGCAGCATCGTTTGGTCAAAACAAAGATGTATTAGCCGTTCAAAATGCATTAGAAATCTTGAGGATTCAGATGCTAAACCCTACTGAATCGGGCTTAAAATCTATATCACATCCCAATTTAACTTATGGTCATTCAAATGGGAAAATAGAAAACCAAAAAGAATTTATGGACGCATTTTTGACCGGCGTATCTGACTTCACTTCTCTTGATTTTTCGGATGTAAAAATTGAAATCGTAGATAAAACTGCAGTAGTAAGGCATCTACTTATAGCAGAGTCAATGGACAAAGGAAAACAACCTGCCAAGGTGAACATTAAAGTAATGTTGGTTTTTACAAAAGGTAAAAATGGTTGGTTGCTATTGGGCAGACAAGCCGTGAAGTACCTTTAAATTTTTTCTTTGAAATATTCTATTAAATAATCCTTTTTTACTAGATTTTAAACTAAATGACACTAGAATTCCACCTTTTTGATTAAAGTTGTCAAAATAGTATTAAAAAAAGAATCGCATTGGAATTTTATTTTAAATAATCTGCATAGATTTGAGTTTCCAAAAATTAGGCAATAAAATAAACATATATTGCTAAAAGGAGACATCAAAATATGAGCAATAGAGTATTAAAAGTTCACCCAAATGACAACGTAATCGTTGCCTTGAGCGACATCAAGAAAGGAGAAATTGTAGAATACAACAAAAAACCTTACGAGCTAACGAGTGATATCCCAGCCAAACACAAGTTTGCAGAATCAGATTTTGAAGCTGGTGAAGAGATTTATATGTATGGCGTTTTGGTGGGTAAAGCCCAACAAAAAATCAATAAAGGTGAGTGGATAACAACTTTTAATGTTAAACATGCCGCAAGCGAGTTTAACTTGGGTGAAAGACATACCGACTGGCAGATACCTGATGTAAGTGAGTTTAGCAAACGTACTTTTATGGGTTATCACAGAGCCAATGGCGAAGTTGGAACTGCTAACTATTGGATTGTATTGCCGATGGTTTTTTGTGAAAACCGCAACCTGGACATCATGAAATCAGCGTTGGTGGATGACTTGGGTTATAGCAAAAAGACGAAATATAAAAACTACGCCAAAAGTTTAATAGACCTTTATTCTGCAGGTAAAAATATAGAAGAAATACTATCCGTAGAAATAGATGGAAACGAAAACTCGGCCTCCGAAAAAATATTTAAGAACGTTGATGGAATAAAATTCTTAACCCACGACATGGGCTGTGGCGGCACACGTCAAGACGCTCAAGCTTTGTGTGGACTTTTGGCGGGATATATAACACATCCAAATGTGGCAGGTGCAACGGTTTTGAGTCTGGGCTGTCAAAATGCACAATATTACATGTTGCAAGAAGAAATAGAAAAACGTGGTGGAATGAACCAGAAACCTATTTACTTTCTAGAACAACAACAACTGGGTACTGAAGAACTTTTAGTAAGCAATGCCATAAAACAAACTTTTGCCGGACTCATAGAGGCCAATAAAATACAAAGAAAACCTGCATCGTTAGACAAATTAGTATTGGGCCTTGAATGTGGAGGTTCTGATGGTTTTTCAGGAATTTCTGCAAATCCAGCCATCGGCTATACATCTGACCTTTTGGTGGCTTTGGGTGGAACTGTGATACTATCAGAGTTTCCCGAATTGTGTGGTGTGGAACAAGAACTCAGCGACAGATGTATGATAACCGAAAACGCTGAAAAGTTTAATCATTTGATGACCACTTACAATAACAGAGCTAAAGCAGTAGGATCGGGATTTGACATGAATCCATCACCGGGAAACATCAAAGATGGTCTTATAACAGACGCCATAAAATCTGCAGGAGCAGCAAAAAAAGGTGGTACCTCGCCAGTAACCGATGTTTTAGATTATCCTGAAAAAGTTACTAAAAAAGGCTTAAACTTATTGTGCACACCAGGAAACGATGTAGAATCCACAACTGCAGAAGTGGGTTCGGGTGCAAATATTGTACTTTTCACTACGGGTCTTGGTACACCTACAGGTAATCCGATAGTACCAGTAATAAAGATATCAAGCAATACCAAGTTGGCCGAAAAAATGGCAGACATCATTGATATAAATACTGGCTCGATTATAGAAGGTAAAGAAACCATTGAGCAGGCAGGTCGTCGAATTTTAGATTTTGTCATTAATGCCGCAAATGGTACACAAGAAGTAAAAGCAGTTACAAACGGACAAGATGACTTTATTCCTTGGAAAAGGGGAGTAAGTTTATAATTAAAAAATTAGATACGAACATGGCAAAAGCTTTTTTAGACGAAAACTTTCTTTTACAAACCAAAACGGCAGAAATACTTTATCATGAATATGCTAAAGAAATGCCAATTATCGATTATCACAATCACCTTCCTCCTGACCAAATACTAAACGATATAAATTTCAATAACCTAACACATGCTTGGCTTTATGGGGACCACTACAAATGGAGAGCCATGCGTACAAACGGCATAAACGAAGCTTATTGCACTGGAGATAAAAGCGATTATGAGAAGTTTGAAAAATGGGCAGAAACCATTCCAAATACCATGCGGAATCCACTTTATCATTGGTCTCATTTGGAATTACAACGTTATTTTGATATAAAAGAAGTGCTTAATCCTGCTTCGTCAAAAGCAATTTATGACAATTGCACCGCCAAACTTGCCACAAAGGAATATGGGGTTCGTGGATTATTGAAAAAGATGAATGTTACGACTGTTTGCACGACAGATGACCCGCTTGATTCTTTAGAACATCACATAGCTTATCATAAAGAACTGGCCACCAAATCTGCTGGCTCCGAGGTAGCCATGTTGCCGGCGTTCAGGCCTGACAAATTTATTTTGATAGAAAATCCAAACTTTGCCTCATTTATTGAAAAACTTGGAGGAATAGTAGGCTTTGAAATCAAAGATTATTCGGATTTAAAAAAAGCACTTAAATCAAGAGCAGATTTCTTTGCGGCAAACGGCGGAAAAGTATCAGACCACGGTTTGGAGGAAATATATGCAGAAGATTTTACAGAAGAACAGGCAGATGCCATTCTGAAAAAAACATTAAATAAACAAGAAATTTCAGTTACTGAGGCTGTCATTTTCAAATCAGCCATGTTGCACTTTTTGGGCACAATGTATGCTGAACTGGGCTGGATTCAGCAGTTTCACCTCGGTGCTTTAAGGAATAATAATAAAAAAGCGATGAGAACTCTCGGACCTGACACAGGCTGGGATAGCATTGGAGATTGGTCACAAGCCAAAGCATTGTCAAAGTTTTTGGGGAAATTGGGCGAATATGACCAATTGACCAAAACGATAATTTATAACTTAAATCCTGCCGATAACGAATTGATGGCCACCATGATAGGGAATTTTAATGACGGCTCTGTAGCTGGAAAAATTCAATGGGGGTCTGGATGGTGGTTTCTTGACCAAAAAGATGGCATGGAAAAACAGATAAACACATTATCGCAAATGGGTCTATTGAGTCAGTTTGTGGGTATGCTTACTGACTCCCGTAGTTTTCTTTCGTTTCCACGTCACGAATATTTCAGAAGAATATTGTGCAATATTTATGGGAATGACATTGAGAATGGAGAACTTCCAAATGATCAGGCATTCATAGGAAAAACCATTCAGAATATTTGTTACAACAACGCCAAAACGTATTTTGGATTCTAAGAAATGAGGAAATCGATTCTGACATTTGGCGAAATTTTGCTTCGGCTCTCTCCCGAAATGGGAGGTGAATGGATACGAAAAGCAAGTATTCCAACCTTTGTAGGAGGTGCCGAACTTAATACCGCAATGGCTTTGGCTAGCTGGACTATACCCGTGCAATACTGTAGTGGGTTACCAAAAAATGCACTGGCTGAAGAAATAGCCCAATATTTAGAGTCTAAAAATATCGATACTTCCAAAATGCAATGGTGCGGGGAACGAATCGGAATTTATATGTTACCTCAAGGTGCAGATTTGAAAAATGCTGGAGTAATTTATGACCGAGCACATTCTTCGTTTGCATCTATACAAACTGAACAAATAAATTGGTCAGAACTTTTAAAAGACATAGAATGGCTCCATGTAAGTGCCATAACGCCTGCTCTGAGTAAACAAATGGCTGATGTATGTCTAGAAGCCGTAAAAGAAGCTAAAAAAGCAGGTGTGAAAGTATCTGTTGATCTCAACTACCGCTCTAAACTTTGGAAATATGGCAAAGAACCTATAGAAATAATGCCAGAAATAGCCCAATACTGTGACCTCATTATGGGTAATCTTTGGGCCGCAAATAAACTGTTAGGTACTTCGATTAATCCAGAAGTAGAAATAAACAATGCCTCTAAAGAAGATTATTTAGTAGAATGTGAAAAGGTTTCAAGAGAAATTTTGCTAAAATTTGAAAATTGTAGATTTGTAGCCAATACTTTTAGATTTGACTACCAAAATGAGGGAATAGAATACTATACAACTATATTTACGGAGAATAACCTATATGTTTCACCACATTTTAAGGTTAAAAAAGTAATAGACAAAGTAGGAAGCGGCGACTGTTTTATGGCAGGCTTGTTGTATGGACTTTACAACGAACAATCACCACAAGAAATCATAGATTTTGCGGCCGCGGCGGCCATCGGAAAACTAAATGAATATGGAGATGCCACTCAACAAAAAGTAGAAGATGTGATTCAAATTTTAAATGCCCTTTTGGTAAATCAATAATAATGACAAAAGAAGAAATATTACAACTTGTCCTTGAAAAACCCCTAGTACCAGTTTATTACAATGCCGATATAGAAATTACAAAAAACATTGTAAAAGCGTGTTATGAGGCAGGAATTAGAGCATTTGAGTTTACCAATAGAGGAAAAAATGCCGCTGAAGTATTTTCAAAAATTCAGCCATTTGTTCGTGAAAATTGTCCTGGTATGATATTGGGTATAGGTACAATTGTAGATGCCGAAACCGCAGAAAAGTACGTAAAATTGGGTGCCGATTTTATTGTTCAACCTGGCACAACTAAAGAAGTTGGCGAAGTTTGTAAAAAACATAACATAGCTTGGGTGCCAGGTGTAATGACTCCTACCGAAATCTACAGTGCATTATCTTTGGGTGCGTCAATGGTGAAGATTTTTCCAGGAAATATAGTTGGCTCAGCATACGTAAAAGCACTCAGAGGCCCAATGCCAACTGTCAAAATAATGGTAACCGGTGGAGTAGAACCTACAGAAAGTAGCCTAAAAGAATGGTTTGGGGCTGGGGCAAATGCAGTTGGATTGGGTTCTCAACTTTTCAAAGACATGGACGACATAGAAATATTCAAAACCAAAGTGAAAGGACTGTTTTCTTTCATTCAACCTTAACCCTAAAAAAATGGAGAACAAAATCGGAAACTATCGCTGGACCATCTGTGCCCTCGTGTTTTTTGCGACCACCGTAAACTACCTAGATCGCCAAGTAATCAGCCTTTTAAAATCAGTCCTCTCTGACGAACTCAAATGGGACGATGGTGACTACGCCAACATCGAAATCGCTTTCAAACTATTCTATAGCTTTGGAATGCTCATAGCAGGTCGAGTAGTAGACAAGCTAGGAACAAAAAAAGGCTACGCAATGGCCACAGGATTATGGAGTTTGGCAGCCATAGGCCACGCATTGGCCAATTCTGCATTTGGTTTTATGATAGCCAGAGCATTTTTAGGGGTAACAGAAGCAGGTAACTTCCCAGCCGCAATTAAAAGTACTGCTGAGTGGTTTCCTAAAAAAGAAAGAGCCTTGGCTACGGGTATTTTTAACTCAGGAACAAACATCGGAGCCATAGTAGCACCCTTAACAGTACCGTTTATAGCAGCTGCTTGGGGTTGGCAATGGGCATTTATTTTGACAGGATTGATAGGCTTTATTTGGCTGATTTTGTGGCAAAAACACTATACTTCACCCAAGGATTCCAAAAAACTCAGCCAAGCCGAATTTGATTATATACACTCAGATAAAGAAGATGAAAATATTGAAAAAGTAGTAGAAAACGAGAAAGTTTCTTGGTTTAAACTCTTGACATTTCGTCAAACTTGGGCTTTTGCAATAGGAAAATTCCTGACTGATCCAGTTTGGTGGTTCTACCTTTTCTGGTTGCCTGACTTTTTGCAAAGCGAATATAAACTTACACTTACCGAAATCGCCATTCCTCCTGCAGTAGTATATATGATTTCCACAATTGGTAGTGTTGGTGGTGGTTATTTGCCAATGGCCTTTATAAACAGAAATATGCCGGCATTTAAGGCCCGCAAAACCTCAATGTTTATTTTTGCGTTGTGTGTATTACCGGTGGTGCTTTCGCAATATGCTGGTAGAATAAATATGTGGCTGGCGGTTCTGGTGATAGGAATAGCTGCCTCGGCACATCAGGCTTGGTCTGCCAATATTTTCACTACAGTGTCTGATATGTTTCCAAAAAAAGCCACTGCCTCAGTAACAGGCATAGGCGGTATGATGGGAGGCTTAGGAGGTATTTTGCTAACATGGGCTGTGCAGAAAAACATGTTTGTGTACTACAGAAGTATCAACCAAATAGAAACCGCTTACTTCATCATGTTCTTAATTTGTGGTGGTGCATACTTATTGGCTTGGCTAATTATGCACCTCTTAGTGCCAAAAATGAAGAAAATTGAGTTGTAAAAATATTCTAAAATAGTCTTAAAACTAAAAATCAATTTTATAATTCCTATGAAGATAGAATTAAGAGCAATCTTAGTTCTATCTTTTTTATGTGGCATCATGACGTCAAATGCTTAACCGTTCAATAAAAAAATAGTAAAACTCAAAAAGGAAAGTTAGTATGAATAGACTATATTTGTCTTCAAAAAACTGGATTACGGATATTGCATTTGCAAAAATTTATGAAATTTTGTTTGATTTTGACCCTTTCCTTTTTCACGATTTGTTGTAAAAACCAAGAAAACACATTCGAACTAGAAGGAACATGGAAAGATGTGTCCTGCCAAGATAAACCCGAAAACTGCGAAAGTAGATTCCCAATAATTATTATAGACACCAGTTTTCAAGACTCTATAGAAGTTAGAACCAAACTAGGCTCTACTAAGAAACTTTGGACCAATAAAAAATACCAAGCAGCTAGTATAACTTTAGAAAATAACTACGAATCGCTTTTGTTTCCTATTTATAACAAAAACACTTTGGCTTATTACGACAACACCGAGGATCGATTTGTGTATTACAAAAAAACAAAATCAGATCTTAAATGAAATTTTCAAAAGACCTTAAAATATTCACTTTTTATACTTTTATTTTTATAATTGGATGCTTTTTAATGCCCAAAACATATGTATGGGGTTATAATGACCGCAACTGTTGGGTAAGTTGGTGCAACTATATTTATCATTTTGGGATTCAAAACATTTACAAACTTAAAGTAGATTACCCCCCACTGATTCACTATTTCTTGTGGTTATTAGCCAAAATCCTCGGAAGTTCAGAGAATATTTTCATGAACATATATAAACTAAAATACATGGTGCTTTTGATAGAAACCATAAGTATTTTCTTTGTGTATAAAATTTTAGAACTGAAGAAAATAAAATATGCCCATTTATTGCCACTATTCATCTTGTTCAACATTGCGTTTTGGTACGACAATGCTCTATTTGGGCAAGTAGATGGCGTTTACACGGCATTTGCATTTATTTCTTTAAGCTTTGCTATCCTTAAAAAACCGAGCCTTAGTCTAGTATTTTTTGTTTTTTGTGTAAATTTCAAGCTCCAAGGAATCATATTTTTACCTGTAATCGCTATTGTATTATTTAACGAAATTAAGCGTTACAGCATATCAAAAATAGCTCTCACGGTATTACCAACTATCATTTTGCAGTTTCTAATCATGTTTCCTTTTATATATGTGGGTGACTTAAAACTGGCATTGAATTCGTTCTCTGAAAGCATGGGTCGATATCCAATGGTAAGCATGGGAGCTTACAATATTTGGTCGCTGATTTTTGACTCTCCACAAATTATGAATGACAACATGGGAATATTCCATTTTAGTTATAATTCATTTGGGCTCATTGCGTTTTTTGGTCTTTCAGGCCTTGTTCTTTTGCCTTTTGCATTTAAGAGCTTAGGTTTTTTTAATAAAACGCTGAAACTTGAATTTAACTTCGAAAACATGTTATTGGTTTGTGTTTTGATTATACTGTTCTTTACGTATTTCAATACACAAATGCACGCAAGATATTCACATCCAATAATACTATTTGCAGGTACATTGGCTATTCTTCGTAAAGATTATATGAGATTTTTGCTGGTGAGTTTGGCCGTATTTCTTAACATGGAAGGGGCGTCAAAAATCCTAAAAGGAAACATTGCAGACTTCAAAACGTTTTGGTTTCAGCCCTGGTTTGTGTCTTTAGTGTTTTTGGCTATAATAGTATTGTATTTCTACGACTTTGTGGTCCTGTTGGTAAAGAGTACTAAAAAACTCAGGTCGCTTAACTGATAAATTTCAGAATGAGTAATTGCCCAATTACTTTAGACAAAAAAGAAATATTTACCTACTCTTTACCGCTACATAAAAAACTAACAATTTTAATGACATTCTAATCTCATTCCAATGATGCCATCGGATACAATAAGTAAATTTGATCGCAAATAGCTTTAAATAGCATCCCTTTGAAATGTCCCTTAGAATTCTACTTACATTAACTACACTACTAAGCAACTGCCAATCACGCGAAAATACATTTGTGCTTGAAGGTAGATGGCAGGACACATCTTGTTTAAATTCTACCGAAAATTGCAAAAGTAGATACCCAGTGATTTTGATAAAATCAGAAATCACTGATTCACTTGACGTAATGGATCACAATGGTGAGTGGAAAAAAATATGGACAAACAGTAAGTGGCAATCTTATTCTATAAAACTAGAAAACAGTTATGAATCATTGCTATTTCCAAGCTATAAAACGAATTCTTTACAATACTACGACGACGTAAAAAAAGAATTTGTTTACTACAAAAAATTGCCTAATGAATAAAAATGCAAATTTCTAGAGAGCTCAAAACTATTATAGCATATGCATCAATTTTTATTATAGGATGCCTTTTAGCACCAAATATCTATGTTTGGGGAAACAATGATAGAAATTGCTGGATTACTTGGAGCAATTATATCAACTATTTTGGTATTCAAAATGTCTATAAATTAAAAGTAGATTACCCTCCACTTTGGCATTATTTCCTTTGGTTTTTCAGCAAAACAAACACAAGCCCTGAAAGTATTTACATGAGGGTATATCATCTTAAATATTTGGTTTTCTTTATAGAAATCATTAGCCTCTTTGTTGTTTACAAGATATTGGCTATAAAAAAAATAAAACATGCCCAAGTTCTTCCATTTTTGATTTTGATAAATATTGCATTTTGGTATAACAACTTCCTATTTGGTCAAATGGATGGAGTTCACACAGGTTTTGCATTTATTTCTATTATACTGGCTATATTTAAGAGACCTACGGTGAGCTTACTCTTCATGGTATTGTGTATAAACTTCAAGTTTCAAGGAATTATATTTTTACCCATCATTTTTCTCCTAATATTTGATGAAGTAAAAGGCTACGCTAATTTAAAGAAACTAACTACCATAATACCTGCAATACTATTACAAACAATGATTTTTATGCCATTTATCTTGTCTGGAGATATAAAGCTAGCTATAAACTCATTCACTGAAAGTGTTGGTAGATACCCATTCGTAACCATGGGAGCCTATAATGTATGGTCGTTGATATTTGAAAAACCCCAACTCGTCAATGACAATTTGGGCATCTTCAATTTTAGTTATAACTCTTATGGACTTTTGGCCTTCTTCGGACTCTCCGCAATTGTCTTATTACCGTTTGCATTAAAAAGTCTGAACATTTTCAGCAAATACAATAAACTGAACTTAAATTTAGAAAATACACTATTGGTTAGTGTTTTGATTATTCTATACTTCTTCTATTTCAATACTCAGATGCACTCTCGCTACTCGCACCCAATAGTGCTATTTGCAGGAACTTTGGCCATACTTCGCAAAGACTACGTAAGGTTCTTGCTTGTGAGTTTAGCTGTGTTTCTCAATATGGAAGGGGGGTCAAAAATCCTAAAGGGTAACATAATGGATTTTGAAACGATTTGGTTTCAGCCATGGTTTGTGTCTTTGATATTTCTAATGGTCATCATACTTTACAGTTTTGATTATGTTATGTTGATTAAGAAAAACATAAGTTGGCATTCATGAATTTAGCCTAACCTACTCTGTCTCAACTCCGCCACATCAGCTTGAATACTTTGCATGGTGTTATATACCAAGTCTGAAATAGGCCTATCAGTAGGATTAAGCGTACATACAAAACTCCAAAGCTCAAAAACTTCCTCTGGCTTTATTTTATAAGGATAATAGGTTTTGTTATCTGAGTGAAGATGTATCGTACCGTCCTCTTCTATTTTGTTAAATAATCGCTTATATACCAAACCGTCATTCTGTGTCAATACCACGTAAGTTTTACCATCCTTTATATCGTTGATGTCTTCTACGTATTTGCCCACTACATAGGCTCCAGTCTCCAGCGGCGGCATAGAATCTCCCTGAATAGGAAACCCCCGAAACTTACCTGCATCAGTAAAGGGCAATGAAATACGAGGTAGACTCTCTATAAAATTCTCATCGCTAAATCCTTGCAAATACCCCGCCGACGCTCTGATAGGCACAAGTTCTACCAAGTCTTTGCCGTCGCTATCTACCATTACTGGAAACAAAATCCTATTGCCCCCAATCTTAAGTAGATCTCTTAGGTCATTCACCTTTGTTAAATCTATTTTCAAAAGGGAGTCTATGGAGACCGTAAAATAATCTGCTAACTGAACTATTAAGTCTATTGGTGGCTCGGCTCTATGCTCTTCCCATGAACTCAGCCTCGAACGAGTGATATTCAAATCATTGGCCAAGGACTCCTGAGAAATACCCCTCAAATGGCGTAAATGAGCTATATTTTTACTTATTTTTTTCATTGCTAAATATTTTATCATAAAATTGGTAATTTTTTAAGTAAAATACAACATCTATCCTTCACAAATCTGATATTGCTAATTTTTTTATCATTTCCCCACGCCTATGTTTGTGTCTACATAAATATCACCGAGATACACATGCGTCTCGTCTGTGAGGAAACAGAGGAGGACGACAAAAAACATCAAAAAACTACCCAAATCAGGTAGCCACTAAATATAAATAAAAGAGACATTTGATTATCTTTGAAACAAATTTTTCAACCTTTAAGAATGAATCTCAACCTCAACAGTAAACAAAATAATACCTACGACGCCATTGTGGTAGGATCGGGTATAAGCGGTGGCTGGGCAGCCAAAGAACTCTGCCAAAAAGGTCTTAAAGTATTACTACTAGAAAGAGGCAAAGACATAAAACATATAGAGGACTATAAATCTGCTATGAAAGCCCCATGGGAGCTTGAGCATGCCAATAGGATAACGCAAGAAATCAAATCGAAATTTCCAGTACAGACATCCGAAGGCAACTATCCCATCAATGAAGCCAATCAAGATTTTTGGTTACCTGAAGATACCAGTCCGTATATCAGCAAAAAGCCATTCGACTGGTACAGAGGAGCAGGAGTTGGAGGCAAATCGTTACTTTGGGGAAGAATGGTGTTCAGATGGAGCGACTTCGACTTTGAGGCCAACGCCCGCGAAGGTATAGCCATAGACTGGCCCATCAGGTACAAAGACATAGAACGTTGGTATGCCTATGTGGAAAAATTTATCGGTGTAAGCGGTAGCTATGATAATATCTCACACATGCCAGATAGCGTATTTCAACCAGCCATGGGCATGAACTGCGTAGAAGCTAGTTTTCAAGAAAAAATAAAAGCCAAATATGGCAACGACAGAATAGTGACCATCGGTCGGGTAGCACATATCACCCAACCTACTGCTGAACAAACGTCCTTGGGAAGGTCATCATGTCAATATCGCAACGCTTGTTCGTCAGGCTGTCCGTACGGAGGGTATTTTAGTACACAAGCCGCCACTTTGCCTGCAGCAATGAAAACGGGCAACCTCACACTCAGGCCTTTTTCAATAGTATCAAAAGTACTTTTCAATGAAAAAACACAAAAAGCCGACGGCGTAGAAGTTGTTGATGCGATTACCAAAGAAGTGACCGAATATTATGCAAAAGTAATCTTTATTAATGCTTCAGCCATGGCCACAACGGCCATCATGCTCAACTCAAAGTCTGAAAGATTTCCAAATGGACTCGGTAATGACAGTGGGCAATTAGGCAAAAACCTCATGGATCATCACTCGAGGGTTGGAGCTTCGGCTTCAGTAGACGGTTTTGAAGATAAATACTATAGTGGCCGCAGAGCAAATGGGATTTTTATGCCTAGATTTAGAAACATCGGCAACGACAAAAGAGATTATCTACGTGGCTTTGACCTCCAAGGCGGAGCTGGACGAGCTAGCTGGACGAAATCATTGCCTGGGGATTTGTTTGGTGCTGAACTAAAAGAACAAGCCGCACAAGTGGGTGGCTGGAGCATAAACTTAGGCTCGTTTGGTGAATGCCTTCCTTATGAAGAAAACCAGCTATATCTACACGATACAGAAAAAGATCAGTTTGGTATACCAAAAATAGTCTTTGATGCTGAAATAAAACAGAACGAGCACAAAATGCGAATAGATATGCAAAACGATGCCGCTGAACTTTTAGAAGCCGCTGGTTATAAAAACATAAAATCGTATAATAAGGCTGATTTTCATTTGGGCTTATCGAAACACGAAATGGGAACCGCACGCATGGGAAGAGACCCCAAAACCTCTGTTCTTAATGCCAACAACCAAGTGTGGGGTTGCAAAAACGTATTTGTAACAGATGGAGCGGCTATGACCTCTTCCAACTGTGTAAATCCGTCGCTTACTTACATGGCACTTACAGCACGAGCATGTGATTTCGCTGTTAAAGAACTCAAAAAGAGGAATTTGTAGACTTAGAAAAGCTGTTCGTAAAGTACCTTATCAAAACCAACAGCCACAATTTTTTGATCTTCTATAATGGGGCGTTTGATTACAGATGTGTGCTGCATAATGACTTCAATAGCTGACAGTGGTGTATCGAGTGCGTCTTTTTCGGCTTGACCAAGGTCTTTAAAAGTCGTGCTACGCTTGTTCACAATCTTATCTAACGGAACCTGTTGCAACCATTCTTCGAGCTTATCTCTGGAGATTCCGTCTGTTTTATAGTTGTGAAATGTAAACTCTTCGCCTCTGTTTTTTAGAAAATCTAAAGCCTTTTTTACTGTGTCGCAATTGGGAATACCGTAAACTGTTAGCATATACTAATTTTAATTTCAGACAAATTTAAGACATTTTGAAGCTTTGACAGAGCATAAATTGCTTTAAATTCTACAATATCTAACATTAGCAATTTGGCTTAGTATTTGCGATTAACTCAATATTAACAAGCAATTATTTGTTTTGAACTTAATAATTTTCAATTTTTACGAGCATTTTCAAAAAATAGCATAATATGATTTTAACTCCAATGAATATCTTTAAAATTACCAGCATAGCTTCGGTTTTGCTTTTTGCAAGCTGTCAGTCTAAATCCCAAAACGGCAATGCACAAGCGACAGCCTCCACCGAGAATATCGACAAAAACCAAGTTACATGGAATCCAAGTATTGACGACGCACTCGCACAAGCCAAGGCTTCTGGCAAACTACTTTTTGTAGAATGCTACTCCCCTACTTGTCCGGTTTGTCAGAGTATTGAGCCTTTTTTCAAAAATCCAGAAGTGGCCACGAAATACAACAGCAGCTTTATCAATTATAAACTGGATGTGGGCAATGCAGAACAAGTAAAATTCCTAAATGCAAGAAACATATATTTGCCAAGTTTTCCGCAGTTTTTGTTTTTTGATGGCGATGGCAAAATTGTGCATCAAGCAGAAGTAACTCCTGACTCAAAAACCATTGTAGCGGCGGCAGAGACAGCTCAAAACACAGAGAAAAGAGCATCTAACTTTAAAAACAGATACGATAAAGGAGACAGAACCTTGGATCTCCTTGTTCAACTTGCCGCTTATGCACGTCTAACAAAAGACACAACTTTAGCCGTAACCACAGCTGAAGAAGTTTTTAAAATATACCCTAAAGACCAACTGAATAGCGAAACCAGCTGGAAACTGACAAAAAAATGTGTGACTGACATGGAAAATGGTTTCGCTGTACACTGGTTCAACAATGTGGCAACAGCAGCGGCATTTGAGAAAAAGGATGGACATGCCGGCAACGAAAACAATATCTTGGGAGGCATCATACAGTCCTCTCTATACAGTAAAAGAGGCCAGAACTATGGAACTGCTAAATTGAATTTGGTTAAAAAATATATGAACCTCACTGGAGCTGGACAATACATAGAAAACGTAACTTGGGAGTTTGATGTAAAAGCACTCATACGTGAAGGCAAGCCTGAGCAAGCCTTGGTTATTGGAGAAAGGATAGCAGCCAAGTTTTCTACAAATGGACAATCTTTGGTTTATATTGCTCGGGTTTTTAATGATTATTATCCAAACAAAAACTACGCTCCTAAAGCCTCAGCATGGCTAAACAAAGCCAAAAGCCTTTTGAAAGAAGACCAATATTTGGCGGAATATTACTTTGAATCAGCAAAACTAAATCAGAAAACCGGAGACATCGCCAAAGCAAAAGCAGACGCACAACAAGCTCGTAACTTGGCCTCAAAAGCTCAGGTAGACCTAACTAAGTTTTCAGCTTTGATTGAGAAATTGTAAGAACGGTGATCTGATTTCCCTAAATCATCTAAAACCAAAAAGGCACAATTCTCTCGAATTGTGCCTTTTTGCTATCTAAATCAATATTTCTCTTGCGTATTCCACCTATAGATTATGTGCAATTTAGGAAAATTACACTATTTGCCCAATACCTCCGCACCGATAGACATCATACCTTGTAATGGGTCAGGACGCATGTTGTGGCCGATTGTCCATTTATATTTACCTGGCTTAGCAAACTTGTATTTTTGTAGTTTTGGTGCCGCTATTCTGTTGTCAAAAATATCTCCCATTCCATCGCCATAAGGCTTACCAGTTTTTTGGTTGAAGAGAATCACTTCGTCCATTGAATTCACCAATACTTTTCCTTTATCGTCTGTTAAAGTTTGGTTCAAATACAAATTGTAATATGGATATGAAACCGTGTTTCTTACCAAATAATTAAAATCATAGACTTTCTGAACATCTTTCACCTCAAACACAAAAGTCTCTTTTTTAGCAATGAACCACTCCGAATCCTTAAAATCACGGATTTCTTTCAAATCAGAACTTCCTTTACAAGCCAATAGGACGCTCAATAATACAAAAGTCGCTACTTTACTTCTCATATTGCCGGTTTATCTGGTCGGTTATTGTTGTTTCTGTTTTTCTTTCTTTTCTTGTTGCGGCTTTTGTTTTCCGTACTCCCCTCTGCCGTTCCTGCCGGATTTCCGCCAGTTTGTGCTGGAATTGAAGAAGCGGTTCCTCCTTCTACCAGCGGCGGACGAGGTTGATTTGGCCTTGTTTGTTGCTGAGGCGGCCTAGGCTGGTTTGGTCTAGGTTGTTGAGGATTGGCTGGTTTTGCAGCATTTCCTTCGTTTCTAACGTTTGGATTATTCGGTTGGTTTGGTCTTGGTTGTTGATGGTTCTGAGGATTAGCAGGTTTAGCAGCATTACCCTCATTTCTTACATTTGGATTATTCGGCTTTTTAGGTCCGCTTTTCTTTTTATTTTGATGGTATTTTTTATCCAAACGCTCCAAATCATTATTAATGCTGGTCGGTTTTGCCGAAACAAATTCAGATATTTCTACCAAATTTTCCAAGCCAACTGGCTTTTTACCAGCCGCATTCATTTTCTGAATTTCGGCCACTTGTGCACAATTTATTGGATACCAGTTGGTTTCGTTGGGATAACTAAACCACATGATTCTTCTGAAAATATCTGTCTTCTGGAGCGTAGCGTCACCTTTTTCGGTTTTTAGCGACCTGTCTACCACTGGAATGTCCCTTATGGCATCGATATAAGTCTCTAGCTCGTAGTTCAAACAGCATTTCAACCTTCCGCACTGACCTGAAAGTTTAGCTGGATTTAATGATAAATTCTGATATCTAGCTGCCGCTGTTGGGATGGTTTTAAAATCAGAAAGCCAAGTTGAACAACAAAGTTCTCTACCACATGATCCTATTCCACCCAGTCTTCCTGCCTCTTGGCGTAGGCTTATCTGACGCATTTCTATACGTACTTTAAACTCGCCCGCCAACATTTTGATAAGTTCTCTAAAATCCACGCGATCGTCTGCAGAATAGAAAAACGTGGCCTTTGAATTATCTGACTGAAATTCAACTTCTGAAAGTTTAAGATTGAGTTTGAGTTCCTTGCAGATTTCTCTGGTGCGGTACATGGTCGGCAAGTCTCTATTGATGGCTTGGCTGTGTTTTTCAAGGTCTTTTTCAGTTGCCAAGCGATGAATTACTGCCAGCTCGTCTGACTCTTTGATACCTTTTTTGATCATCTGCAAACGCACCAATTCGCCCTGCAACGAAACCGAACCAATATGAAAACCTGTGGGCATTTCGCACACCACAAAGTCACCAGTATAAAGATCTAGATTGCTTTTATTTTTGAAATATTCTTTCCTTCCACCTTTAAATTTGACCTCAATTACACCAAATCTGCTACTCTTTGGCGACTCCATATTTGAAAGCCAGTCGAAAGAATTCATTTTGTTGCAACCACCTGTCGAGCAGCCTCCCGAACTACATCCTGCCGTAGTTTTGTGATTGGATTTTTCTTCTGCTACGTTTTTTATATTGCCGCATCCACCGGATGAGCACTGTCCACACGCCATAAGAATATATATTTTAACCGATTGAAGGGCTTTTTTATGCCAAAAATCAATGCGGAACGATTTTCTAATTATTTTCTAAAAACAAAACTAACCATTAATCCAAATATTTCATTAAATCCAAGCCAATATCTTTCCTAAAATACTTCTTCTTAAATTTCACTTTTTTGGCCATTTTTTGTGATTTCTTCACTGCTGCAGTCATAGTTCTACCTAATCCTGTTAGTGCAACAACCCTTCCACCGTTGGTAATCACACCCGCTTCTGTAGTTTTTGTGCCTGCATGAAAAATTACGGTGTCTTTGTCGGCCACTGGAATTTCCATCAAGTCACCTTTTTTGTAATCTTCAGGATATCCTCCTGCTACCACCATGGTAGTTGCTGCAGATTTTGGATTTATGCTGAGTTTGATTTTGTCTAATTTACCATCGGCAGCAGCAACCATCAGCTTCACAAAATCAGTTTTAATTCTTGGCAATACTACCTCGGTTTCGGGGTCACCCATTCGGGCATTGTATTCTATCACCATCGGATTACCTTCGTCGTTCATGAGGCCTATAAATATAAAACCCACATAATGAATACCCTCGGCTTGAAGACCCTCCAAGGTTGGTTTTACTACCAATTCCTCCACTTTTTGCATAAAAGCGGCATCTGCAAATGGCACTGGAGACACAGCTCCCATGCCACCTGTATTGAGCCCAGTATCGCCCTCTCCTATTCTTTTATAATCTTTGGCTTCAGGTAAAATCACATAGTTTTTACCATCAGAAAGCACGAAAACCGAGAGTTCTATTCCTTTTAAAAACTGCTCTACCAGTACTTTATCTCCTGCTTCTCCGAATTTCCCTTCGGTGAGCATTTCTTTTAAACTAGCCTTGGCTTCGTCTTTGCTTTCGGTGATAATCACTCCCTTACCAGCAGCCAAACCGTCGGCCTTAAGTACGTATGGACCAGATTGTTTGTCGAGATAAGCGAGGCCAGCCTGTAAAGTTTCTCGTGTAAAAGTTTCTGAAAATGCTGTAGGCACACCATGTTTTTGCATGAATGCCTTCGAGAAGTCTTTGCTGCCTTCGAGCCTTGCACCAGAAGCATCAGGGCCCACAATTTTTACTTTTTTGAGTTGTTTATCGGCTTTGAAAAAATCTACGATTCCTTTTACCAAAGGGTCTTCAGGACCCACAACTACCAAACCAATACGCTCTGAAAGTACCAATTTTTTTATACCTTCAAAATCATCTACTTTGATATCTGCATTGGTGGCTATTTGGCTTGTCCCAGCATTGCCAGGAGCCACAAAAAGTTTGTCGCATTTTTTGCTTTGAGCCATTTTCCATGCAAAAGCATGCTCTCTACCACCCGAACCTATTATAAGAATATTCATTTTCTGTATTTAAAAATACAAAAATAGGTATTGAAGGGGTGGTAACAAAATGGGACCTAAGTGTAAATTCAGAATTAACATGCAATTCAGATACAAATAATCCAAAAAAAATTATATTCTGAGTTTTTTATCCATTAAAAAATAGGTTTTACAAATAGAGTGGAAAACAGATAAAACGGACGCAAACATCTCAGATTTGCACAGATTTTACTTTAAATTTTAATCATTTAAATATTAATAATATATCCGCCATTTTCTAAATATTACCTAATCACCCCCCTACACCCGCTCCAACTTAACCGGATAGGTCTTTTTAGAGGCCCATTGGGGTATGTAGATACTTCCGTCGCCATCTATACATACATCGTGCGGATGCATAAACACTTTGGCCGGATCTGATTTTCTTTGTTCTTGCAGTTGGCCGTTTTGATAAATCGGTTCAGAAGCTCCTGGCGAGGAAATCACTTTGTCGTTTTCGTCTAATATTTGGATATACCCTGAGTTTGGATATTCTTCTGATGTAGATCTATAAACTGCTCCATAAAGATTGTCGCCTTTGATTACTGGGCGACAAACAAACGAACCTGGCAAATGAATGGTTGATAAATAATTACCGTCGAGCGTAAATCTTTTCCAGCAGTTTTGTTGCCTTGAAGTGATAATCAATGTTGGTTTTGATGGATTTCTGATATCCACCACTATACCATGATTACATTTAAAATTAAAATTCTCATTTCCGTTTCCGCCCCAATGTCGAATGTATTTACCTTTCGAATCATACTGAATCACAAAGTTTTTACCATAACCATCAACCACATAAATATCTCCATTGTAAGGACTTACGGCAGTTTCTGTGGGCACAAACTGGCTTGGATATTGATATTCACCTGTTTCTTTGGGGTATTCAATTTTAAATATCTCTTTACCTTTCAAATCCGTTTTTATTACCTGATTACGGCTATTGTCACATATCAAAAGATACTGTTTTTCTCCCTCATTGAATATCGTGAGGCCGTGAGCTCCGGGATAAGAGTTACCCCAAGTTTCAAGCAATTTACCCGATTTGTCATAAATGAGGATGTTGTTTTTGGTTTCGTTGGTGCACATGATGAGCCTTCCTGAGGCATCTTCCACCATTTCATGGCAATCATTTACGGGTGTTTTTTGAGCATCTAACATTCCCCAGCCTACCACAACTTTGTATTTATGGGTATTATGGCCAATGATTATCTCATCCTTTTTACCAAAACTTAAACTTGGCATCATCTGCAAACTCGACGACACACCTACGATTTTCAGGAAATTTCTACGATCTAAATACATGTCACTTATGTTGAATAGTTTATGCAAAATACTCAATAATATATTTGGTTTGCTCTAATTTTAATTTTTTTCTTAAAAAATCGATAATTCTTAAAAAAACTTACGATATAAGCTTTTTCTTTTCTTCAAAAATGTACTTTTTAGCTGTTTTCATTTGAAATATGGATAAATATTTAAAAATTTGAGTCATGAAAATTTCCAATCTATATAAAACCCTTTCTACAATGAGTCATGTTTTTCCTAAAAAATTGAAATTATCACTTACTCTATTACTGTTCTCAACTGTATTTTCTTTTGCTCAATTACTCCCTTCAGGCCCGCAAGTACTGACATTTCACTCTGATGTAGATGATACAGAGCAACCTTATGGCTGCTATATTCCGAAAGAATACAGTGATAAAAAGTCGTATCCATTGGTGGTAATGCTGCATGGTGCAGGATCAAACCACCGTTTGGCGTTGCGGAGAGTTTTTGGAAAAAGTAATGCCGAAGGCGAAAACGATGTAGAAGCTAGCCTTAAGTTTCCAAAATGGAAAGATGTGAATTACATTGTCATTTCGGCATACGCTCGCGGCACTATGGGCTACCAAGGAATAGCCGAAAAAGACGTTTGGGATATGATAGCTGACGCAAAAAAACGTTTTAATATAGACGAAAATCGTATGTATCTCACAGGCCTTTCTATGGGTGGCGGCGGTACGATGTGGGTTGGACTTACACGTCCTGACGTTTGGGCAGCCATTGCACCTGTTTGTCCTGCACCTCCTGCAGAGACTATCAAGTATTTAGACAATGTATATAATATGCCTGTGCATTTTTTCCAAGGCGATCAAGATCCAGCAGTAAAAGTTGAAAACACTAGAAAATGGGTGGAAGACTTCAAAGCTGCAGGAGCCAAAGTAACTTATCAAGAATATCCGGGTGTAAAACACGACAGTTGGGTAAATGCCTACAAAGACGAATTTATATTTACATGGTTTTCCAAATTCACTAGAAATCCGTTTCCTGACAAAGTGAAATTTACCACTAGCCAACTAAAATATAACAAAGCATATTGGCTGGAAATCATTGATAAAAATATTGGAGAAACTTCAAAAATTGAGGCTAACTTCAAAAACAAAAATATATTGGATGTTAAAACAGAAAATATAAATGCGTTTTCAATAAATATTCTTGAACACCCAAATTTCAATACAAAATCTAAGTTAAGTCTCAATATTGACGGACAAAACCTTTCTGTTTTTGGTTTGACAAATGGCCAAATTTTGATAAAAACCGGTGAAAAATGGGCCGTAGGAAAAAGACCAGATAATATTAAAACCAAAAACCCAACTTTGGAAGGGCCCATGACTGAAGCCATTGGCGATAGACATATTTATGTTTACGGCACCAAAGGAAACCCGACAAAAGAGCAGCTAGACCAAAGACGTAAAA
The DNA here is from genome assembly GCF_024343675.1 of Lacihabitans sp. CS3-21. GTDB lineage: Bacteria > Bacteroidota > Bacteroidia > Cytophagales > Spirosomataceae > Leadbetterella. Next base: position 111,199 of record NZ_RJUD01000104.1, on the reverse strand, counting down.
TAGCTGAGCAAGCAGCAGATTGGAGTGTTTATAGAGGCGATTTTATGGGAAGAGTAATGGTGTTCCCTAGGGTATTGTCTGACAAAGAAGTTAGGCCAAATGACATAGAAAGATCCAATCTGATTCTTTTTGGTGATGCTGAAACCAACGAAATTATAGAAAAATATGCTTCTAATCTCCCTTTGTCTCTTAAGTCGACTGCAAGAGAAAATGCAAGTTTGAGTTTTATTTTTCCGAATGGCAATAAATACATTTTGGTAAACTCAGGTCAACCGTTTTGGGAATTGCCCAATGCCGACAATAGTCCATTTGCAAGATTACGTTCTGCTGGCAAAGCAAGTATACTTTCAGGATATGGGGATTGGGTATTGTATGATAAAAACATCAACAATGTGATATCTTATGGTATTTTTGATAAAGACTGGAAGCTGATGGAAAAAGACAAAGGGCTCCTGAAAAACTCAGGAATGATAGATATGAATTGACGAAAAGGGCTGAAAAGCCCTTTTTTGTTTTATAATAAATCCCGACCTTTGCTAACGAATAATACACGTAAGGCATGGAAAGTATCGAGCATCTGTTAAAAAACACCCACAAAGTAGCTTCACAAATTAGAAGGTTGACAAAAGACCAAAAAGCTCAAATACTGACTGATTTGTCTGAAATCTTATTATCCAATTCAGTGGAAATCATTGCTGAAAACAAAAAAGATTTGGACTTAATGGACCCCAAAGATGCCAAATACGATAGATTGCTACTCAACGAAAATCGGATAAAAGGCTTAGCGGACTCTTTGATTCAAGTAGCCAATTTGAATGATCCAACTGGACAAATTTTGACCGAAAGAACACTTGACAATGGCATTAAAATGCAGAAAATCAGTGTGCCGATGGGTGTTGTTGGAGCTATCTATGAGTCGAGGCCCAACGTTACGATTGATGTAGCATCGCTGTGCATGATGTCTGGTAATGCCTGCGTGCTAAAAGGCGGAAAGGAAGCCAATTTTTCCAATCAATATTTGGTGAGCTTGATACATAAAGCATTGACCAAAAACGGAATTTCGACAGAAGTGGTGATGCTTTTGCCAACTGACCGTAAATATTTGAGCCAAATGCTGGAAGCTGACAAATATGTGGATTTGATTATTCCTCGTGGTTCGCAGTCGCTAATAGATTTTGTGCGAAGCAATTCCAAAATCCCGACCATAGAGACGGGTGCTGGAGTATGCCATACTTATGTCGAAAAAACTGCAAATCTTGACATGGCTGCTGAAATCATCATTAATGCCCGAGCTTCTCGTCCATCAGTTTGCAATTCACTAGACTGTGCTGTTTTGGACGAAAGTGTTCTTGAAAAACTGATACCAAAACTAAAAACAGGATTCGAAAAATACAATATTGAAGTCTTTTCTGATGAAAAAGCATTTCCTATTTTCAAAAAAAATGGCTTCACAAAACTACAAAACGCTCAACCTGAAGACTTTGGTAAAGAGTGGTTGGATTTCAAAATTTCGATAAAAACTGTCAGTGGCTTCGATGATGCTTTAGAACATATCACCCAGTTTTCCTCAAAACACTCCGAAGCTATTATTACAGAAGACATCGTTTTAGCCGAAACTTTCCTACAAGAAGTGGACGCTGCCTCAGTATATCACAATGCCTCCACAAGATTTACCGACGGTGGTGAGTTTGGACTAGGTGCAGAAATCGGCATTTCTACCCAAAAACTGCACGCTCGTGGACCATTTGCTTTAGAGAAATTGGTTACTGAAAAATGGATTTGTAGAGGTGATGGACAGGTAAGGTGGTGATTCGATTGTAGATTTACGATTGGTTCGACTGTAAAACACATAGAAAACGATTGCATTTAGCTTCGATAATGTTTACAATAAAATTCACCAAATTTATCTGGGCCGCTTGTGTGATTTAATCCAGTAACTCCCTGTTCTTTAAGATTTCAAAAATCAAATTGGAAGGTTAACACGGGTATAAATCCACTTCCTCGATATTCTGTATAGGTAATATTTTTGGCCGAATCATAAGCTATATTGGTGGCATTGAGTCGGTTGCTAGCATTTTGAAAATCCAAACTTATGTTTCCAGAAGTTTTCTCCCCATTAAATCTATAAGCTATTCTGGTGTCTAATCTTTGGAATGGTGCCACTTGCCCTTCGTTTTCTTTGGTTTGATCACCCACATATTGCCCTTTTTCTTTGGATTTTATAGGATCAAAAGGCGTATATCTAAAACCTCCACTGAACAAATACCGACCACCTATCTGAAGAATATTGCCATTTTTAAAAGGAAATTCTTTTCCAAAAGTATAACTCGACGAAAATCTAGTATTGAAGCGACTATTGTGCCACAGACCGTCATTGGCCTTGAATTTGGAATCTAAAACCGAAAAAGTAGCCAAGAAAAAGTAAGAATTTGAAAACTGTTTTTCTATGGCTAAATCAATGCCTTTATTTCTGCCCAGGCCTTGGCTTTTCACCTGAAACTCAGGAAAATCCGAACTGTAATTAAGCAACCAATAATTGGAAGTAACATCAGCACTAATAGGCACATTAAAAATACTTTGGTAATAAGCCTCCAAGCTCAAACGCATGCGGCTTTGTGTATAATGATGAAAAGCTGCAATGAAGTGATCTGATTTTATAGGCTTTAAGTTCAAATTAATGTTTTTACCTGTTGAATCAGCAAAGAAATAAGTCATCATTGGCAATATTCTGCCATGACGACCATAGGCAAAACTTAGTTTACTTGACGTATTCGGAGCGTATTGCATAGAAACCCGCGGTTCAACAGAACCCGTTTTATTCGTCAGAAATTCAAGAAAATGCATTCCTGCATTGAGCGAAACTTTACTTGAAATTTTATAGGTGGTTTGCACATATTGCTGCAACATTTGGCTATTCCCATCGCCTTTTACAGATACATTAACTTGACGTTGATTGATATCCTGTTGATTAAGCCTAGCTTGCGTTTCTTTAAAAAAATCATAAAAAATCTGGTTGGCGATAATCCCTGTTTTTACCCAAAATTTCTCCGAAATCCGCTTTGAATAAGTCACGGATGCCACCAATCGTTTGTCGAGATACCGCTCTGAATTGTATCTAAATCTTACATTCTGTAAATCCAACGTATCACTATTTCTAATCTGATCGCTGCCCACCAATGCCACCACAGCTTTTATATATGTTTTATTATCAGGCATATAAGTATATGTATAACCCAAAGCACCCATGTTGGAAGGTTTCACTCTGTCTTCCCATTCACTTGATCGGTTTTTGTTTCTATCCACACCATTTTCAACTGGCAAATAACGCTCTTCACTCAGGCCACCAATACCAAATATTGTGGATATCGACTTTTTCTTTTTGAATACGAGATTGAAAGATAAATCCTGAAAATCGTTGGTAACACGTTCACCAACCAAATAAAATCCCATTTTTCCCAGAAGTCCTAAGGTAGAATATCTGTAGTTTACCAAATAGGAAGAAGTTCCGTTTTTTATGGGCCCGTCGGTTGCAAAGTCTAGTCCTAAAATTCCGATTTTGGCCCGATGTTCACGTTTTTGCATATCACCATGCCGAAACTGAACATCAAATGCTCCCGAAAGTGCATTGCCATATTCGGCCGCAAAACCACCAGTAGAAAAGTCGGATTTAGCCAATAGTTGTGCCGAAAATACCGAAACACCTCCACCTGACGAACCGACAACTGCAAAATGATTAGGATTGGGCATATCTACACCTTCTAATCGCCAAAGAATACCGATAGGAGAATTCCCTCTCACAACAATCTGATTTTCAGTATCGTCTGGACCTCGTTGCACACCAGGATATGACAATGCTACGCGACCAGGGTCGTTTACACCTGCGGGCATTCGTTCGGTTTCTTCTGCTGTAAATGAGCGAGTACTCACCACCGAAAGTTCGTTTAGAGGCTCAAAAGCGTTCTTATTTGCACTGATTATTACTTCGTCGGCATTGATACTGCCATAACTCAATTCTATTTTTAAGGTAACGCTTTTAGCCGAAGTCAAAACGATTGCATCAGATTTTTGGGGCAAATACCCAATGTAAGTAATGCTCAATATTTGACGACCAATGGGAACTTGGTTCAAAACAAAATTCCCGTTTTCGTCTGTTGATGCCACCAACTTTGGATTTGAATTTTCAACTAATATAGTCGCTCCTGGCAATGGTGTTTTGGTTTGTTTATCCAAAACCTGCCCATAAATAGTTTGAAAATGCTTTTGAGCGATGGCATTGAAGCTTATTAAGTATAAAAAAATTATACAAATTTTACTAGTCATTCTATTTAGGGTTTATTCTATCCCGAAAAATACATTTTTTAAATTAAATAAATTAAAGATAGATTAAAATCTTGACTTTTATCATGTCAATAAATAGCCTGATATTTTTAATAATTTAAAGCTAAAAACCCTGTGATGTTTATTTTTATTTAATTTGTGCATTCTTATAAATTGGATAAACTAAAGCAAATGAATGAGCTATTTAAATATTTTCAAAAATTCCTTCATTTAAGCGAAGAGAGCAAAAATGCTTTAGAGAAATCATGCTCCTTATTAACATTAAAAAAAGGAGAAAATCTTCAGAATTTTGGACAAACCTGCAAAACCATTTATTTTCTCAAAACAGGTGTGGCTCGAATATATTACTATAAAGACGGCATAGATATTACGGAATCTTTCGCATTCGATGGCGAAATTATTGCTCGTGTAGAAAGCCTTTTTACTGGATATCCCTCACAAAAAGCCATTCAGATACTAGAAGACTCCGAAATAATAGCCATAAACGCGACCCAATTATTTGGTTTGTACGATGAATTCCCGCAAATTGAAAGACTATTTAGGTTGATTTTTGAGGCTGGATATGTTGAAACCGTGCGACGGATTGAGAGTATTCAATTTCATACAGCAGAAGAACGTTATCAAGCATTGATGAAAAAACCGAATTTGCTTCAAAAAATTCCGTTAAAACACATTGCTTCTTTTTTGGGCATTACGCAGGTGAGTTTGAGCCGCATAAGAGCTACCTCAAAATAGAAATAGATTCATGAAGCATTAAAACGTTTTCTCAATGAATTCGCTTTTGAAAGATTTCTAAAACGGAAGTAAAGAAAAACTGCTGAAACGGATAAACCTGATAGCAATCCCAACCAAATGCCTATTGATTTTAAGCCAAAAACAAAACCTAAAAGATAACCCATTGGTAAAGCCACTACCCAGTAAGCCACAAATGTAATGATAGTTGGAAGTTTTATATCTGCCAAACCACGAAGTACTCCAAGTCCTACTACTTGAATGCCGTCTGAAAGCTGGAAAAATGCAGCTATGCTTAACAAAGGAAGGGCTAATTTGATAACTTCAAAGTCGTCTATATAAAGTTTAAGTAAAAATTGATCAAAGACCAAAATCAGCACACTGCACAAACTCATAAATAAAAACACTAGAAAATAGGCCGAAAAGCCCGCCAACTTGATATCTTTTATGCTTCGTTTTCCCCAAGCTTCTCCAACTCTTATACCGCCTGCAAAAGAAAAGCCAGTGGCCATCATGTAAGTGGATGATGCGATATTAATCGCAATTTGATGAGCCGCCAATGCAGTTTCGCTGATCCAGCCCATCATGATAATGGCAATCGAAAAGGCAGCTATTTCGAAGAAAAACTGAAAACCACCGGGAATACTTCTGAATAAAATTTCCTTTGCTAATCGAAGATTGACCCTAATTTCCAATTTCTTAAATACCCCTTTAAATGTATCACTATTTCTTAAATACAAGAAAAGCAAAATCAACATAAAAATTCTTGTCAAAAAAGTTGAAATAGCTGCTCCTTCTAAACCCAAACGCGGTAAGCCTGCTTTACCGTTTATGAGTAAATAATTGCCTATTCCATTTATTATCAAGCCCAAAGCCGTAATCACCATTGCAACTTTGGGTTTTGATAAACCATCCGCAAACTGCTTCAATGCCAAAAACAAAAATAAAGGGACATTGGAGGCCAAAATATAAAATAAAAACCCAGGAGCAGTACGGTTGATGATTGGCGACTGCTGTAATAATTCGAAATGAGTAAATACCAAAACCCCTACTAAAGAAAGTACGATACAAAATATTAAAGCTACCAATAAGGTATTGATAAAGAGTTCCTTGATGACCGAATTATCTTTCTCAGCGGCACATTTAGAAACCATTGGAGCCACAACCGACATTCCACCAATGGCTAATGATGCTATCAAATAGGCGATAGAATTGGCAATACCTGCTGCACCTAATTCTATTTTTCCAAGAAATCTGCCCACCATTATATTGTCTGTTATGGCCATCATCACCACGCCAAGCTGGCCAATAATTATGGGCACAGCCAGATTTAATGTGAGTTTGATTTCTTTTTTGAGTTCTTTTGAAAACATATTGCAAATTTCAACATTAAAAAGTCTTAAAAACAAAAATGACCAGTAAAAACCGGCCATTTTCTAATATCCCCGAAAAATTTCTCTTAAGCTCTCTTTAATTCAAAGACTGTTATCTCGGGTAAAATACCTACTCTTCCAGGATAACCCAAAAATCCAAAACCACGGTTTACGTACAATTGCTGATCGTTTTCTTTGTATAACCCAGCCCATTCTTTATATCTGAATTGCACTGGACTCCACTGAAAACCCCCGATTTCTATGCCATACTGCATTCCATGTGTATGACCAGCAAATGCAGCGTCAATGTCAGTTTTGCCCAAAACCTGAGATCTCCAGTGACTTGGGTCGTGCGAAAGCAAAAGCTTATTGCTGTATTCTTCAGTTCCGACAAGAGCTTTTTTTAGGTCGCCTTTTTTCTTAAAACCGCCCATTCCCCAGTTTTGTATACCTACTATTCCAAGTTGTTCACCGCCCAATTTTATACTGCGGTTTTCGTCTAAAAGTATATCCCAGCCCATTTGTCTGTGGCCAGCGATTAGCGTTTCTAAGTTTTTCGCTTTCTTTTCTTCATTATCCCAAGGAATGTAGTCGCCATAATCATGGTTTCCAAGCGTAGAATAAACGCCCAACGGAGCTTTAACTTTTTTGAAAACGTCGAAATAATCGTTCAATTCTTTGGCTTCATTGTTCACCAAATCTCCTGTAAAAAACACAACATCAGGCTTTTGAGCCAACAACATATCAACACCACCTTGCACAGCAGTTTTGTTATAAAAACTTCCAGAGTGTATATCTGAAAGCTGAGCAATTGTCATTCCTTCGAACGACTTCGGCAAGTTTTTCAGATATAGAGGCACTTTTTTTACTCTATAATCATGAGCACCAGAAATGATGCCGTAGGCCATAATTCCCAAATGAGCCCCACCGACTGCCATAGCTCCTTTTGCCAAAAACTCACCTCTAGTAATTGAATTTCCCGGTTCAACATTTCCAGTAATTTTTTGACCTATATTTCTGAACATATTCACAATATCTCCAATCAATAAGAACGCCGCTCCCATAATTTTAGATATGTAGATGATGAATACCGAGGCCACCATTAAATTTCTAACTTTAGCACTGAGGTATTCGGGATACAGAACCATGGCTCCAAATGAAATCAACAGAGAGAGAACAGGGATGCTCCAGTAGATAATTTTTATCCATCGCTGAGCAGAATCGCTAAGTCCTCGAATACCGACTTTTACTGCCTGAAAAAAGTAGTAGTCAACTGCAAGAAAAATCAGTACAACTACTCCTAAAAAAAATATTCTATTCATAATTTGTGTAAAAAAAAGCTGTCTTTCCCGGAGAAAATTTACCGATTAAGACAGCTTAAATTATTGTATATTAAGCCAATGCAGCCTTCACATTGTCAAAATTTGGCAAATCGCCAGCACTTTCCAATACTTCAGCATAAGCCAAAGTTCCATCAGGATTTACTACAAAAGCGGATCTTTTGGCAACTCCTTTCAAACCCAAAACAAACTCTTCATATTGTGCACCGTAAGCTGCACTTGCTGTTTTGTTAAAATCAGAAAGCAATGGAAAAGGAAGTTTTTGGTCTTCTTTAAATTTACCCAAAGTGAAAGGGGAATCCACAGAAATAGCTAAAATTTCAGCGTTTAAAGAACTGTAAGTAGCAATATCGTCTCTTAATGAGCACAATTCGGTGGTGCAAACTCCCGTAAATGCCATTGGGAAGAATAAAATAACCACTTTTTTGCCTTTATAATCTGAAAGACTTACTTGTGATTTGTCTGAAGAAACCAATGTAAAATCTGGAGCTACGTCGCCTATTTTCAAAGTCATAATTTTTGTTATTTTGTATAAGAGATAAACTCAATTTTTAGAATAAAGGTTTGATTTGATGTTTTTTTTTGGACAAAAGGCTGGTATGAGATTTAAATGGACTTCTTAGTTCAACATCAAATTACATCCACGAATGTCTGAATTGTCAAACCTGCCCATAACCTTAAATCCTTCATAGTCAGGCGTAAAGCTCCCCAAGTCTTTGGTTTCGATGAATGAACAGGAGTCAATATTGACCAAATCGACCACATTTATTCCGCCTGTACGGCCTCTGTATTTCACATCTTGGTCGGGTTCGCCCAAAGCAAACCTGGGTAAATAAGTAAATGGGTCGTTAATTTCTCTCAAAAGAATTTTCATGGTTTTAGGCAAATAAAAAACGCCTTCGCCTTTTGAATAACCTTGTGAAAGCAACTCAGTCATCCCGTATTCTGAGTGAATGTTTTTTACTCCAAAAGCAGTAGTAAGTACAGCATGTAATTCCTCCCGCACCATTTCTTTACGGCGGCCTTTCATACCACCCGTTTCCATGATGATGATTTTGTCAGAAATTGCTCTTATTTTTTCTGCAAAAACTTCATTTTCTGCCAAATCCAATAGACCGAAAGTTACACCTACCAAAAGGATTTTTCGACCGTCCTTAGCTGCTTCCGTCATATTTTGTATCATTTCATCCAGATTATCCAGATAAAATCCACCAAACTGACTAAAACTATGAAAAATAAAATTTTGAACCATATACACCAACGAAGAGTTATTTCGTTCGAGATAAGAAGGCAAAAGTGCAAAAACGTGGTAGTCTGTAAGCGGTCCATAGAAAGTCTCAAAAGTATTGCGACTCATGAGTTCGTAAAAAGGCAAGTCGCTAACAAAATGTCGACTTGTGTTAGCAGAAGTAGTTCCGCTACTTTCGAATACTATTTGTGGCTCGACTTCTCTTGAAATTACTTGATGATTTTTGAAAAACTCTATAGGTAAAAAGGGAATTTTTTCGAGACGGTCAATTTTTTTTATATCTTTATACAAAAACTTGACGTATGTATTGTAGACAGGATTTTGGGCAAACTGAAACCTAAAAACCTCCAGAGCGAGTTTTTCGAAAGAATATTCGAGAGAATATGGATTCTGGTCCAGTTGTACCAAAGCAGCCTTGAGTTCGTCTCTGATGGTCATTTTTGTTTAAATGTCCTTGGTTTTAATTATTTTTACAAAAATAAGTTTTCTCACATGAGTAAGCAGCATTTTAAAGGTTTAATATTTTTGGTTGTAGGAATTTTCTCCTTGAGCTCATGCTACAAAGAGCCAGATTTTTCTTTGACGCCAGCCATAGAATTTGATTCTATTACTAAAGATATTCGTCTAGATCAGTTTTCAGGAGCGAAAAAGGACTCCATCATCGTATCTGTAAAGTTCCAAGATGGTGATGGTGACTTGGGCTTTAATGCCGAAGAGATAGGCAGCAAAGTGCCACAAACCGACTATAATTATGTGGTGAAATCATTCAGGAAAACAAAAGGTGTTTTTACCCAATTCAATACCTTTGAAACTCTCTCAGGATTTTATCCTAGACTTAAAACTGACGATAAAACTGGTCCTATAGAAGGTAAACTTAGTTACAGAATTGAAATAGAGACCGCTTTTTGGCCTTTCAAGAAAGACACTGTAAAATTCGAAGTATATATAAAAGACAGAGCTGGGAATAGAAGTAACACAGTGGAAACTACACCCATTGTTTTGAATCAGCTTTAAGTTTTTTTGCAGAATTCCGATAAGGTTTATAAAATCTTCTACATATTTTCACAAAGATTTGGTGGTTGGTGCTAAGGGTTTTATCTTGTTGTATAATACCCTATCTTCAACATGAAAAAAATCTATTTCCTAGGCTTATCCGTCGCCATTTTTGCTTGTAAAGTAAACAAATCTCCCGAAACAGATTATCAGAAAAAAGCCGATGAATTGGCCCATAAATACATCATGGTGGACGGCCATGTGGATTTACCATATCGATTGAAAGTAAAGAATTTTCAGATGCAAAAGGAATTTACGGGCATACCTGTAGAAACCAAAGAGGGCGATTTTGATTACAAAAGAGCTAAAAAAGGTGGATTAAGTGCTCCTTTTATGTCTATTTATATACCGGCCAGTTATGATACCCAAGGTGCACAAAAACTGGCTGATTCGCTCATAACGATGGTCAATTATATAGCCACCGAAAAAAGCGACTACTTTGAAGTAGCCAAAACTCCCGCAGAAATACGAGAAATATTTAAAAAAGGTAAAATAGCCCTCCCGATGGGCATGGAAAATGGCTCACCGATTGGCGAAGTGGCCGACGTGGCCAAATATAGAGCCAAAGGCATCAGTTACATCACACTCAGTCATGGAAAAGACAATCGAATTTGCGACTCGAGTTACGACACCACCCACACTTGGAAAGGCCTGAGTCCATTTGGTAGAGAAGTAGTAAATACCATGGTGAAAGAAGGTGTTTTGGTGGATATCTCGCATGTGTCTGATGATACTTTTTATCAAGTGGTAGACATGTCGCCCGTGCCGGTAATTGCCTCCCATTCTTCTTCAAGGAAATTCACACCCGATTTTCAAAGAAATATGTCGGACGATATGATCGCTAAATTGGGTAAAAACGGTGGTGTAATCATGATCAATTTTGGGTCGACGTTCCTTTCGAGCGAAGTGTCAGAATACAGAAAAAGTCTACAAGCTGAAATCAAAACGATTCTTGATAAAAAAGGCCTAAAAGCCAGAGACCAAGCTGCCGAACCCATCATAGATGAGTTTTTTGCTAGTCACCCACTTGCCTTTGCCGATGTAAAAAAAGTAGCTGACCATATAGACAACGTAGTAAAATTAGCAGGAATAGACCATGTAGGCATTGGCTCCGATTTTGACGGCGTGGGCAATAGTCTTCCTACCGGCCTAAAAGATGTGAGCGATTATCCCAACCTCATAGCCGAATTACTTAGACGTGGCTATTCAGAATCTGACATCGAGAAAATTTGCTCAGGCAACATTTTTAGAGTTTGGGAGAAGGTGCTGGCCTATGCAGGGAAGTAGATTCTTTCTTTTTCTTCTTTTTGCTGGCCTGAGCTTTTGGGTTGTAGTCGAGACATTGTTGTATCCAAAAATCGAAATTGGCTTGGGTTCTTAGGCCGGTTTCATCCACTTGTACAAAGGCCTTCATGGGTCGGCCTGTAAACATCATTTCGAAGCAACCTTGCTTTTCCAAAAGTTCAGGTTTCAAATCAGGATCGACTCTGCACATGAGGTCATCTTTGATGATACCCACGCACATTTTATCATTCACCATAAAACACAAGCCACCCATCATGTGCTTTTCCTCTACATTATCGAGGTTTTGCAAACTTGTGCGTATGCGGTTGGCTAGGGATTCGGAATAGGACATTATTTACAATTTAAAGATTAACCAAACCATTTTTTATAGCGAAAAGTACTAGGCCAACTCTGGATTTCAGTTCAAGTTTAATAAATAGACTTTCTCTGTAACCATCAATGGTTCTTGGCGAAAGACACATTTTATCGGCTATTTCTTTGTAGGTGAGTTCAGAACAAGCCAATTCTAAAAACTCCTGTTCACGAGCCTGAAACTGCACAAGCGGCTTGGAGATTGTTCCGTTGGGTTTATGTAAACTTTTAAGTAAGGTACTGGATACCAGCTCGCTGTGATAATACCCTTTGTCTCGCACAATCTCCAATGCAATTCTAAAATTGGCTGTATCAGTGTCTTTCAACAAATAACCTTTGGCACCACACCGCAACATTTTTATGATAGACTCTTCGTTGTCTTCCACCGAAAGGGCCAAAGTTTTGATTTGTGGATAATGATTTGTAAGGTATTCAGTAGTTTCATAGCCATTTTTTTCTGGCATATTGATGTCGATAAGAGCAATGTCTGGAGCTTGATTTTGCTGAAGATAATCTATAAATTGCTGGCCATCAGCTACATCAAAGATCACTTTAAATCCTTCAAAACGGTTAATTAGTTCTACAAGAGCATTACGGATGAGGTGGTGATCATCCGCCAAAGCGATAGTTGTCATAGTTTTCTTTAAACGGGAATGGTTAATTGGGCTTTGGTGCCGCTGACCTTTCCTCGTTCGAAAACCAATGTGCCATTCATCAATGCAGCTCTATGAATTAGGTTATTCAACCCAGCTCCACTTTGAAAGCCATTTTTCTGAATTTTCGTCTCGAAATCGAATCCAATGCCATCGTCAACCACCTCCAAATTAAGGTATTGCATTGTCTCTTCCAAACTAACTTCAATATTTTTTGCCTTGGCGTGCTTCAAACAGTTTTGGAGCAATTCCTGAAAAATCCTGAAGATCAAAACTTCTTTCTTACGGTCAACGGATACAATTCCGGTATTTGCAGAGAATTTTACCGAATAGTTGCCCAATTTCTTCACCCGGTCCACCTCAAAACCAACGGCTTTTTCAAGACCTTCATGCAAAAGATTGTCACTGTTCAAACTCTTTGACAGTGCCCGAATATCTGTCAAAACATTATTCACAAACTCTTTTGAATCATTAATTTTCTTATTGTCAGGCGATTCTTCGGAGAGATTATTGAGTTGTATTTTCACTAAAGTTAGCATCTGCCCTACATTATCATGCAGCTCACGACTGATGTGCTTCATAGTGGAGTCTTGAATCTCGTTTTCAGCGTTAAGGATTTCTTGTTCGAACTGGGCTTTTAGAGCGGCTTTTTCGAGTTGGTGGTTTTCTAGGCGGTTTTGATGGATAAAGAAAAAGGAGATGATGAAGATTACAAGAAGTATTACTATCAAAATGATTGCAATAACTGTAATAAATAATTCGCTATTATATCCTCCTTCCATGTAAATTATATTTACCTAACATAATACTTAAAATGAATGAAATATATAAAATATAGTTTGAGAGAAATCTAAAAATAGAGAATATGCTTTCAATACTTTTGAATTTTGAATTCAGAAAATTAAATGAACCCAAAAGAAGAATGTTAATTGAGCAAAAAAATATTAGACCAATGCTAATGGGAAAAAGTCTATAATCATAAAATGCAATTTGCTCATTTGGATTTTCTAGTATTTTAAGAAGATAAATACTAGCAAAAATAACTTGAGTCAAACAGAAAATAACAAAGCTGTTAGTTCCGAAATCGACATTATATTTTTGGATAAACATACTATTTAATATCATGATTATAGTTTCGAAAAGAATTAATTTAAAAATCCATTTATTCTTCATTTCTTGATAAAAAATGAAACAAAAAAGATAATTTTCGAAAGGCATAAAAATATGAAATAGGAAAATATTGGACTTATTGAATTTAAAAAGTTGATAAGATGCAGTTTCAACCACAATAGTTGAAAATAAAATAAGTAATAATGGCATATTTGCCATTTTAAATTTAATCACCCCAATTATAAGGCCGAATAATAATATTGAGTAATATGCCTGATACATTCTATCCTATTTACACGGAGGCTTACAAGGTTGAACATATTCTATCACATAATTATCATTAGCAACTTTAAAATATTCTGAATTCAAAATATTTCTAGTAGCTTCATTATTTTTTGTTCTAATGCTATATTTAAATTTACCTTTACCTAAATCCACTTTATCTACTCCAAAAATCAATATTGTCATTGATTTCTTCTTTGTTATTGTATCTTCCCTTTCTCCAAGCCTAAACCACACTTCTTCAATGGGATCTTTCAAAGACTCTTTTTCGTTTTGTTTGATAATTACTTCTTCTAACAGTTTTGAATCCACTTGCCACCCTCCAATATTCCTATTCCACCACATAGCTTTAAGAGTATCAAGCTTTAATGGTTGGCACAATTTGTTCGTAAAATTTTCCGAAAACTTTACTTCATTTTCCTCGTCAATAACTTTACCGGGACCGGAAAAACTATTCTGTGGTTTGTCAAAAAATAACATTGCATTTTCTTCGGGTTTGAAAATGAATTCATTCAATCCAGGGATAAGAAATAGACTTATTAAAATTAAAAAAAGAGAAAAGATAAATCCTGGAATTAGTTTCTTAGCTAGTTCTACAATTAAGTTTTTCATATTAGAGAATATATTTTTAAATAAAATTCGGTATTTATAATACTTCATTAACCGAGAAAAACACCCTATTTCAAAAAACAACCACAAAAAAATCAAAAATCCGACGTAAATACATATCTTTAAATACCCAAATCCTGATAAGCCATTATACCCAAAAACCCAAATAGTAAACATAATTTCTCTCTCTGGCAAATTCTTCTCCTTTTGCCATTCCTAAACGCATGCTCCGTAAAAGAACAGCATATTTCTAACAAAATGCCTGAGCAAATTAGTGTTCAAAGTATTGAATGCCTGATTGACAGTACCGATAAATTAGGTTTTAGCGAAGTTTCAAAAAGTCCATCATTCAGAAAATTCAATGGTCCAGAAATTGGTTACGGACATTTGAGGAAGAATTTGTGGGTTAGGGTAGTTTTAAAAAATCAAACCAAAGAACCCCAAGAGGGAATTTTAAGTACAGACCAAATCATCCTTGAAAATGTTGAATTTTACACTAAACAGAGAGGTAATTGGCAAATAAAACAAGCCGGCTGGGGTAAGGCCATACAAAACAGGGAAGTTCCTGCATATTTGCATGCCTTTCTGGTGACTCTCAAGCCCAATGCTACAGATACTGTTTTCTACAAAATCCGAAACGAATATCAAGTCGTAAGGCTGCCTCTCAATTTGTTTAATAAGCAGCAGTTTTATCGACATTATTATACCTATATTTTATACGATGGTTTAGTAACCATGGCTTTGCTCACGGCCATTTTTTATTGCCTTTATAATCTATTTTATTCTAATGCGAGAGACCGCAAAACGCTGATTTTGTATTTGATTTATGCAGTCAATTTCCTGATTTTTTACACGATCCGTATTTCTTCGCCATCGTTTTTTACAACAGATCAACCTGTTGTTCTCAATTATTTCGTAAATATTTTTGTGTTCATCAGTACCTACACCTTTTACCGTTTTGCCACTGCATTTATTGATCCAAAACAAGCGTTTAGGAATCGAAGGGTTTCAAATGTCATCGATATGCTTTTTGTTTTAACCATTTTTGTATCACTAGTGCCTGCTTGGTCGGCTATTCAGTTCTTTTTGTATCTGAAGTTGGCATTTTTTGTCGGCACTATTTTTTACCTTATTTGGTATCTGATTATAAATTTCCGAAAGAGCTTCCTTACCCGCATTTATTTTTTTATGGCCATGCCGCTTATCAGTACCGGACTGATAGAGGGTCTGACCAACGTATTTGGCATTTTGAATGTTCCCTACCAATTCTTTGAAGCTTTTCGGGTTTCTATTTGTGTTGAAATGCTTTACATTTTGTTTGCTTTGATATTTCGTGAGCGATATTTTAGTAAACAAATACAGGCCAAATTGCTCAAAACTGAGTTGGAAATGTTGGAGTCACGAATTGCTATTCAAGAAACCGAGCAAAGACGCATAGCCAGAGATTTGCATGACGACCTAGGAGGAACTTTGGCCAGTTTGAAACACCTGATTTTGTCTAAAATAACCAATTTGGTGAGTAAGGAAGATGAAAAACTCATCAAGGACTTGGCACAAAAATCAGGTGATGACCTCCGTCGGATATCTCATGCCTTGATGCCACCTAATTTTGAGCGAGTAGGATTGGTTGATTCTATTAGAGAATTGGTGAGAACCAATAATTCGGAAAGTATTAAATTAAATTTTATCGAAGAAACGAATCGCCTGAATATAGACGCTAATGTGGCACTAAATATCTATAGAATCCTGACAGAACTTATCCAAAACATTCAAAAACATAGCAGAGCTACTGAGGTATTGATACAGTTATTGCAAAGTGAGTCGGAACTTACACTAATGGTTGAAGACAATGGCGTAGGTTTTGAAATTAGTGATGATGCTCAAGGTTTAGGTATAAAAAATATGTTTGCGAGAGCTAAGAATATCGGTGGAGTGCTTAATTTTGATTCAAATAAAAACGGAACCACCGTAATTTTAGAACTACCCTATGCCTAAATCAAGAATCTTGATCATTGACGACCACCAACTATTTGGCTTGGGTCTCAAGGAGCTGCTCCTGAAGCAAGAAAACTTTGAGGTTTTGGGTCCGTTCAAGAATATTCATGATATCCATGCGGCTATCCAGGCCAACCATCCCCATTTATTGTTGCTCGATATAAACCTAAACGGTGTGAATGGACTTGATTTGGGAAAAAAAATTAAAATAGACTATCCAAAACTTAAAATCATTATCCTTACCATGTATGAACATGCGGTGTTTTTGAAACAAAGCAAGGAATACGGAATGGACGGATATTTACTCAAAGACAGTGATCCTCAGATTCTCATAAATGGTATCAATAATGTACTCAAAGGTGGCCATGCATTTTTAGAAATTGAAGAAGAATCTAAAATCGGCCTTAAAGACGATTTCGCTGCTAGACATAAACTGAGCGAAAGAGAAATCGAGATTGGCCATGAGATTTGTAAAGGACTCAACAACAACGAAATAGCCGAAAAGCTATTCTTAAGCTACCATACCGTAAAGACCCACCGAAAAAACATCTACCAAAAGTTGAAAATCTCCCATGTAACTGAGCTCATCGAGATTTTGAATGGGTAATCCGTGAAAAATACCCGATAAAAATACCCCAACCAAAAGGGTAATTGAAGCCTAAAAAACCTTACTTAAAAGTTAGAATTTTGACACATCAAATCGTTGAGGCAAAGCCAAGACAATTGTTAAATTCTAAAAATTTAAGAAATGGAAACCCTTTCAAAAGTAAAAAACTCATCTAACACTTTAAAGACTTCATTTATAGCGTCTTTAAACGCAAAAGTAAAAAAAGCCAACATTCTTTTTGCGGACAAACTCACCGACAAACTTTGGAATGGTCTGGAGATTGAGCAATACGTCAGGTATTTGCAAGTACAATATCACCTCACCAAAGGTGTACAAAGTACATTTTTGGCTATGGCGAGTCATGCTGACACGAGACCTTACAAAGAGCTTAGAGCCTTTTTGATAAACTTCGGCTACGAAGAAGAAATGCATTACAAATTGGCTGAAAAGGATCTTCAGGAATTGGGAAGTCAGACGGGTGAAATTCCTTTTGTAGTAGAACTTTGGTGGGCTTATCAAAAGGCCATTTTGCCCACCAAACCGCTTGAAAGACTTGGAGCTACCGCCATACTGGAAAACATTGGAAACTTTGCCGCTCCAGTTATAAAAGAACTTATGGCTGAGGCGGACTTTATCACCAAGAAGAACAACTCATTTACACAAGTACACATGCACGAGGAGTTACCACATGGCGATCAAATAATGGATGCCTTGGCCAACGAAAATTTCTCGGAACAGCATCAGGCCCAAATATTAGAAGGTACCACCAGAGCGACTTGGCTCTATGCCAATACCATTTTCGATTGGATCATCACCGGTAAACTGATTTAAGACCATGAGAGTAAATATTGCCAAAACACAAGTAGAGTATGATGCAGTGAGACAACTACGCCTCAAGGTAAACTATGAAGAACTCGGTAAAGATTATCTCTTTGATAACCAGGAAGAAATAGATGAAAATGCCACGGTGCTCTTTGTCGAAAAAGACGACGAAGTCATTGGAACCGTCAGATGTTTATTTGTGAATTATAATCAAGAAATAGAAGATTATTGGGGAATAGGTAGGCCGATTTCGAGGTCGAAAATTGGCTTAACGGATCGTTTGGCCGTATTACCCGCCTTCAGAAATAGCAGAGCAGCCTATCAACTGGTGACACAAATATATAAACAAGCACTTTTGGAAGGTTCACATTTGGCCCTTATGGAATGTGAAGATTACCTGCTGCCATTTTATGAGCACATGGGATTTAGGGCATTCAGGCAAGTGGTACACAGCTACGGTTTGCGTAATCAACTGTACATAAATCCTTGGAACGCCAACCATTTGGCTAAGGTAAGAAGCCCTTTTTTAGGTGAATACAATCGATATCAAGAGGAGATGAATCGCTTTATAATGTCTCAAAATCAGGCCGTTTGATAAATTCAAAATACCCCACATGGGGTATTGACCTCCTACCTAAAAACCTCTAGTTTTGAAATTCTAATGTAAGCCAAAAAAGTAAAATATAAAATCATAGACCATGTTAGCCGTAAAACTACCAAGTCCACAGGACATCCTCTTTCTAAGAGGAGACATTAACTACACCGAGTTTCATCTGGTAAATGGAAAGAAGGTGGTATCAAGCACAACATTACTTAGACACCAAGAGAAATTGGACGGCTTCCTAAGAGTTAGTCGGAAGTATTTGGTGACTCCGGAATACATAACAGCAACGAGAAAGGAACAAAATGTCAGATATGTAGTGCTTTTGGGTGGTCAAGAGTTGAGGGTAAGTAGGAGACGAACCAACAACATACAATAAAACTCCTCTTTAATTATAAAAAAATACGCCAAAATACTTTGATTTTGTGAAATACTCTAATAACTAAATATTTAAAAATGTAGAAATCTATTTTAAAATATGAATTCGACTGATATATCAATTATTAAAATAATTCATCTTTTTTTACTCAGCATATAAAAGAAAAATTTACGAATTTTCTAAAACTCAATTTGAAAAGCATTTACGAAAGCGAAAGAGCAACAAAAAAACAAATGAAATGAAAAAAATATCACTGATAGTATTAATCTTCTTAACAACTAGTATTGTCTTTGGACAGAATAAGCCGAAAGTAGTAAATTTTGGAATTCAGTTTTTAGATACATTAAGTTTGCCATCTAAACATAATTATATTGAATCTGTAAAATTATATCCAATAAAAGACAAACATTCTAAGAAGTATTACAACGACCCAACGTTTAATTATTTATTAGATTCAAAAGGATTTAAAAACATTACCGTGGAGAGTAAAAGAGATAGTTTAAATATTGTCCTAATTCCACCTCTTAAACCAAATAGGTTTTACAAACTAGAAATCACTTATGTTGGAAGAGAAGACCTATATGGGGCTTTTCGAGATATGTTCATAGAAGGCAACGATTATGAAGACAAAACAAATTGGATGAAAACAATCGATTTTCTGAATGCTGAAAGTATTAGAAGCAATCAACCATATTTGTATTTATATCAACCAACTAATAAAGACCTTAAAATATTGAAAGAAGAATTAAAGGCTATAGATTTTAATTCTTCTCTTGACACAAATTACGTTTCAAATATTCTTTATAAAAACCTTACTGGTTTGAAAGTAAGGCAAAAAGAAATCGAAAAAAATAAAGTTATTGAATTCTGTAGATGGCTATCAACCTTTGATAATTTTCAGCCCGATACAGGCCTAAAAATATTTGAATATTTTGGAAGAATTCCTGACCATCAAAGGTTGTATGATTTTTACTTAAGATATATAAAAGTTGAATTAGTTAATAACCCAACAGCATATCTAACCCATACTAAATTTAAAGAATTGGTAGAAAACGCAATAGAAAAGGAAGTCGAATTTCTAAAGACCAATTTAGATGGTAAAGAACCTGTCCCTAATTATATAACATTCATTGATAAAGCCAAACTATATCCTAAGACTCACAAAATAAGCTCCTACCCAGATAAATACGAAACAAGCTACGAGAGAAGTCTCGTTCCAGACTTTGGCTACATAACATATATACCATATGAAGGAAGCATTAAGGGCGGTTCACCTTATGTTGGTGTACATATCTCATTATCTCCTGTGAATAAAGATGTTCCCCTTACATTATCTCAATTGACCTTTGCACAAAGATTTTCAATTCATACAGCCGTTACACTAAATTCGCTTAAGAAAGATGGATTTAGAGATGATTTCTTTGCTAATTATTCACTAATGTTAGGTGGTGGCTACAAAGTATTAACCCAATCAACAAGATTAAACTTCGGAGGTTTATTTTTCAAAAAGACTGATGCAGTTTCAGGAAATTCGAACATAGCGGTTCAACCTTATGTCGGCATATCAATTGATATTGAAATTAGAAAATGGCTAGAGGGAATTATTCCAACTTTTACAAAGAACTTTAAAGATAACTAACTATGAAAAAAAGAGCATTCAAATTATTTGTTCTAGCTTTAACATTAAATTCTTGTTACCAGGAAGACGACTTTTCTCCTTCGTCACTTTCAAATCTAATGATTTTGAGAATAGAAAATGATAACCAATTAGCAGATGGTACGAGTAAAATTAGAGCTATTGCAGAATTTCCACCAAACTTCTCTACAGAAGAGAATGACAAGGTTACCTTTGTTTTAGACGGAAATGAAACAGAAGTTAATATACGATTGGTTCAGATTAATGGAGAAAATAAGAAAATAGCTGATTTTGAATTTACTTCTAAAAGAGTTAAATCTACAAAAATAAAGGCAATAATATCTGTTTATGAATCCGAAATTTCAAAAGAACAAAGTGTTACTTTCAAACAAGCTTTTTGTGAATCAATAGATGTAACTTCATCATCCCTAACAATTGTTCCTGATTCGTCTTTTACAGAAATTATTTTAAGCACAAAATTAGTTAGAAATTTTGGTTTAGTTAGTACAGGTACAGTTGCTAAGACCAGGATTGTCGATATAAATGGTGTCAAGAGAGGTATTCTGATTGATAATAATTTTAAAACAGACTCTCTCGGTATAATTACTAATCGATTTACAATGGGCAATGACAGTTTCAAAGGTCATCTTTATGCAATATCAGAGTCTGTTGATGAAAATAATAATATTAAAAAAGACACTTTAGTCATATATTCTCAAAATTAATTTGATATGAAACAATCAAAAAAAGTATTCAAAGAAAATCTTAGGAAATTAGATAAGGATTTATTTGAAAAAATAAATGCACTTTTAAAAGAAAACGGAATTCATGATGCAGAAGTAACGAGTCTAAAAATTAAAAATACTAATCTTCAAGCGTTGACCTGCCCTCCTGGTAAGATTTTGTATTGTTGGACAGATATAAATGGGAGAGAATACTGTAGATGTGTATAATTAGCTTGCTTAACATGTATGTAAAAAATTGGAGAAGTAGCTCTAAAATCAAAATCTTTTCCACTGTCTTTGTGTCAAAGAGTTCCTTTTTCTTCTGCAAATGAAAATAGCTGATTCAATATTTCTACTCTAGTAGAATTTGATTTTTCATACGCAATTTATAGAGTCAAAAAATGGTTATTTAGAAATAGGAATAATTTGGGATTTTTAATATCGATAATTGACGTTATTGCGGTTATAGCAATTCGATTGTTAGGCAACAATGAAGCATTTCCAGAAATGACATGGAGTAATATTTTATCTCCGAGTCTGCTTTTATACCATGATATTCACAGGCAACCTATTACATTATTTCTTGGCAACCAAAAAGAAGCAGGTTTAGTTAAAATAGAAGATATTAAAGCAATTATAGGAAGCAGATAAAATAGATTTATCATTGGTCAACCTATGATATTCCAATGTTTAAATTATTAAGAAGATAGTAAGCTTATAGATAAATGAGAATAGAGTCTGTTAATTAAACTGTGTTAGTAAAATTAGGATCTGTCGATCAATAATAAAACATTTGCTCTGTTATTGACATTAAAGATTCCAGGATCATTACTAAGTCATAAATCGATAATAATAATTTAAATATTATATCCTCTCCCCCCCCCTCATACCACCTCCAACCTCTCCCCACCAAATCGCTCAAATTCCCTAGTTTCAACGATGGTTTTTATCCGAACAATGGTTTCAAAAATTTCTTCAAAGGTGTTGTAAAGAGGTGCAATACCCAAGCGGATGTTGTTGGGTGGGCGAAAGTCGGGTATGATTACGGGTGAATCGTTAGTGGGTTCTATCATGGCTCGGTTTATTCGGTATCCTTCTGGGTGTTGGATGGAAATGTGGGAACCTCGTTCTTTGGAATTGGTGGGCGAAGCAATTGTAAATCCAATAGGAGTCAGTAGATTTTCGATCAATTCTATCAAATAGTTGGTTTGAGAGACACTTTTCTCTCTCAAATTCTTCATGCCCGCTTCGAGTGTGATGTCTATGCCTGACGCTATGGCTGCCAGTGAAAGTACCGAAGGTGTGCCGGCTGAGAAACGCTGAATATCAGCTTTGGCCTCGTAATTTAAGGTAAAATCAAATGGCTTTTGGTGACTAAACCATCCCCAAATAGGATTCATCAGTTTAGCTTGGAGGTCTTTTCGCACATATAAAAATGCAGGAGCCCCTGGGCCACCGTTGAGATATTTGTATGTACAGCCTACGGCCATGTCTGCACCAGATTCATTGAGATTAACCTCCACAGCACCAGCAGAATGACTCAAGTCCCACAAAACCAAGGCACCTTTTTTATGGGCCAAGTGGTTAATTTTGTGCATGTCATACATATAAGCACTTTTGAAAACCACGTGGGAAAGTGTTAATAAAGCCGTTTCGTTATCTAAAGCATTAGAAATGGCTTCATCTGAAATTCGCTGTTCGTCGGCACTTTGAATTATAGTAAGCGAATGATTTTTAAACTGTTGCTCAATCAAACCTTGTAAAACATAAATATCCGTCGGGAAATTGAGTGAGTCGGTGATGATTCTGGTTTTGGACTCTTGGTTTTTAAGTGCCGCAAAAGCCAACTTATAGAAATTGATGGAGGTACTATCGCCAACAAATATCTCATCTGCTTGGGCTCCAACTACCTGGGCTATTTTGGCTGCAACCTTGCTGGGAAGCTCCATCCAATGCTCATTCCAACTTCTGATCAGACGTTTTCCCCACTGATTTTGAGTTATTTCCGAGATAAGGCTAACGGTTTTTTTGGGTAATCTTCCGAGTGAATTTCCGTCTAAATATATTTCCTCTCCAATTTCGAATTGATCTCTAAAGTGTGCGAGCTGATCCTTTTTATCTAGTTCTAAGGCTTTTTGCTGTAATTCGTCTTGGTTCATGGCTTAACTTTCTTCAGGAGTTCGGGTACTATTTTTTCTGTCCAAAGCTGATACATTTTTCCAGAAGGATGCAAACCATCTTCTGCAATAAGAGAAGGGTCATTGATGGCTTGGCGAGAAATGGGTGTGATGTCCACAAAAAGAATTCCCCTTTTCTCGGTTTCTTCTTTTTTTATGGCATTGAATAAGTCTATTTGTTCGGATATTGACTTTTTAGGACTATTTCTGCCAAAAGGCGTTACTCCCCAGTCAGGAATGGAAACAACAAAAACATAGTGTGGTCGATTCCCTGAAAATTGAATAGCGGTTTCTAATAAATCAACGTATTGTTTTCTAAATTCTTCCACACTTCGGCCCCTATATTGGTTATTTACGCCAATCAATAAAGAAACCCAATCATACTTTTTGGTGATATTTTCTGAAACAATTTTTGCTTTTAACTCATCGGTGGTCCAACCCGTTTTGGCGATTATTTGCGGTTGTGAAACCGCAATACCATTTGAAGTTAAACTTTTGGCCAATTGCACCGGCCATCTTTGATCCTCGGTGACACTTTCACCAATCGTATAACTATCTCCTAAGGCTAAATATGATAAACCGTTCGACATGGTATTGTTTTGATTATCTATCTCTTGCGAGGTGCTCTCACATGAATAAAAGAATAAAATTATAATTAAAAAGATAGGTTTCATCTACGTTGATTTTGTCTTTGAAAGAAACGAATATACTTATCAACATGGATCAAACCGTATGGTTATTTCTTTTTTTATAAAATTCAATTAGGATATAAAGTACAGACAAAACCGCCAGAAAAACGACTAAACTGGTGATTTCTTTCATCGCCAAATTAGATAAAAACCATAGGATGGAAATAGCTGCCGAGACAGGAATACCCACTCCGAAGGGTAATCTAAAGCCTATTGACTTGTCGGTTTCCTGCAATCGGAGTTTGATAGTTGCTGCTACGACACCGAAGTATACCACAAGAAGTGATGCACTGGCTATTATGGCTAATTGCTTAAAGCCACCAGAAAGTGAAAAGACCAAATCTAAGATTGCATAAGTAATAATGGCAACATAAGGGGTTGCAAATTTCGGGTGAACCTTGGCCATTATTTTTGGCATCCAACCTTTATTTGCTCCTGCAAAAATAACCCTAGGATAAGACAAAACCGAACCACTTAAAGCAGCAAACATAGAGAAAACCGCACCTGCAATCATCAAAGTTGAGCCAAAAGAGCCGATTACTTTGTTTGCTACAGCTGCCAAGGGTGCCTCTTTAAAATTAACCAAATCTGCTCCAAGTACCCCCTGAGAGACAGTCTGTATTAAAACATAAAACAAAACCACTGCACCCATACCCGAAAGTATGCCCAGTGGAACAACTTTTTGCGGATTTTTTAGCTCACCACTTACGTTTAATGAAGCTTCACCTCCTGCAAAAGCAAAAAATAGCAATATTGAGGCCTCACCCAATTTTGAGATTGTAGGCAGCGAATGCCACTTTAAATTGTCGATAGAAGTGCCCATAAAACCTGCGATAATGAGGATAGTCAATGGTACCAACTTGATAAGCGTATTAATCTTTACCATATTATCGCCATGTTTAACCCCTAAAATATTGACGAAAGTAAAAAATCCAAAAACTAACAAAAAGAAGATTGCCCTGAAAAGTATTTCAGATAAAAAAGGTAAATAAATACTGAGCATATCGGCCATGGCGTTGGCTATGGCGGCGTCGGCCAAGATTCCTACAAACCAAAACATGGTATTGGCCAAAAAACCTGCGTAAGGCCCAAAAGCGGCGTGGATATAAGCATATGCACCTCCTGTAGATGTAATTTTGCTGCCAATTTCTGAAAAACAGAGCATGATGAGCATCATTAAGAAACCGCAAAAAAGGTATGCTAAAATGCTTGTTTCGCCCAAAAAACTGGCCACAAAGGCAGGTAAAACGAAAATTCCGGCACCGATGGTACGGTTGAGCGTATTGGCTGCTAGTCCTAAAACCCCGATTTCGCGGCGAAGGCCTTCATGATTTGTTGATGACATCTATTTTGTTTGAAGTTTTAAATACGAAAGTCTAATTACTCCCATATTCAAAACTAAGCTTTTTGTGGAGAAGAAAAAAGTAACCTGTAAGTTTTTAAGATTTCTATTAAATTTAAATAAATAAGGTTTAATCTAAGATAGAAAGAGAGTTAAAGCTATTGAAAGCTACGCTCGATATTAAATCCATTTTTATCCAATTAAATCAAAAATCTTGCTTGAAAAATTTACGCACTCAGGCCAATTTTTGTAACGACTCCTCAATCGCTTTAATCTTTGCGTCCGCATCTTCCAGCTTATCTCTTTCTCTCTGTACCAATTCAGGTGCTGCGTTAGCTACAAATCTCTCGTTAGCGAGCTTAGCTTCAACTGATTTCTTAAAACCTTGGGTATATTCGAGGTCTTTTTTGAGATTTTCTATTTCTGCTGCGACATCCAAATTTTCGCCCAAATCAATGCCAAATTCATCGCCTTTTATTACCAAACTTATGCCTTTGACAGAAGAACTAACAAAAGTAATTTCTGAAAGATTGGCCATTTTTTTCATCAAACCCTCCAAATGAGCGTATTTGCTAGCATCTTGGGTATTTATGCTCAAAGGCAAGGCCTCTTTTGGCGACATTTGTTTTGACTGGCGGGTGTTACGAACCCATGAAACCAACTCAAACAAGATTTCGAAATCAGCCAATATTTTTCTATCTACCTCTCCTACTTTCGGGAATTCTTGAATACAAATAGAATCATTCTCCTTTCTCTCTTGAATATTTTGCCAAATTTCTTCAGAAATGAAAGGTGTCCAAGGATGCACCAAACGCATCAATTCCTCGAAGAATCCCAATGTAGCATCGTAGGTTTCTTGGTCTATCGGCAAACTTTGTCCATCCACATAAGCAGGCTTTATCATTTCGAGATACTGCGAACAGAAGTCGTTCCAAATCAAATTGTAAGTCACCAAAAGTGCATCTGACATACGGAATTTGTCGTAGTGGTCGAGGGCTTCTGCTATGGCAACGATGAGCTTTGCTCTAAACCAGTCTACCGCAACCTTATTTCCTTGACTTTCATGAGGGGTTCCCTGAACGGAATCGATTTGCTGGCTGAGTGTTCCCTGAGCGGAGTCGGTTTGGTGGCTGAGCGTTCCCTGAGCGGAGTCGATTTGGTGGCTGAGCGTCCCCTGAGCGGAGTCGAAGGGAGAAGCCACATTCCATCCCTTCACCAATCTAAATGCATTCCACATTTTGTTGGAGAAGTTTCGGCCTTGTTCTACTAATTTTTCATCATAAGGTAAGTCGTTGCCTGCTGGTGAACTAAAAAGCATTCCTGTTCGCACACCGTCGGCACCAAATTTATCTATCAAATCCAAAGGATCAGGCGAATTGCCCAAAGATTTGGACATTTTTCGGCCTTGTTTGTCTCTTACGATTCCTGTTAAGTAAACATTTTTGAACGGAAATGTGCCTTTATATTCATATCCTGCAATAATCATTCTTGCAACCCAAAAGAAAAGAATTTCTGGGGCAGTTACTAAGTCATTGGTCGGGTAATAATAGTTGATGTCTTCATTATTTGGGTCTTTGAAACCATCAAAAACCGAAATTGGCCACAACCATGAACTAAACCATGTATCCAATACGTCTTCGTCCTGCGTGAAATCTGATGCTGATACCGTTTTATTGTGCTTGGTATTTGCTATTTCAACTGCATCCTCAACTGACTTGGCTACGATGCAAGTGCCATCGGCCAGATAATAGGCAGGAATACGATGTCCCCACCAAAGTTGACGACTGATACACCAGTCGCGAACGTTTTCCATCCAGTGGTTATAAGTATTTTTGAATTTTGGCGGAATGAGCTGAATGGTGTCGTTCATTACGTTTCCGTGGGCAGGCTTGCTCAATCGTTCCATTTTCAAAAACCACTGCAAAGAGATCTTCGGCTCAATTACAGCTCCCGTTCTTTCTGATGTTCCCACATTGGATTTGTATTCTTCTACTTTCACCAAATTGCCAGATTCTTCCAGCATTTTGATAATCATTTTACGAGCCACAAATCTGTCTTCACCAACTAGAATCTGGGCTTTTTCGTTGAGTTTACCGTCATCCGTTAAGATATCAATTACCTCTAATTTATGCTTCTCGCCCAAAGCAAAGTCGTTTTGATCGTGGGCAGGTGTAACTTTCAAACAGCCAGTTCCAAACTCCATCTCCACATATTCGTCCGCAATGATTGTGATTTCTCTATTTATTAAAGGAATCCTTACTTTTTTGCCAATCAAATTTATATATCGTTCGTCTTCTGGATGCACACATATAGCTGAATCAGCCATAATGGTTTCAGGACGGGTGGTAGCTATTATAACCTCAGCATCATCGCCGATATATTTGATATGCACCAATTTTGATGGCATTTCTTTGGTAATTACCTCTTCATCTGAAACGGTAGTTTTGGCCTGAGGGTCCCAGTTTACCATGCGGTATCCTCTGTAAATGTCGCCTTTTTGGTGTAAATCCACGAAAACATCTATTACGGCATCGTACAGGCTTTCTTCCATTGTGAATCGTGTTCTATCCCAATCGCACGAAGCACCCAGTTTCCGCAATTGTTTCAGGATAATTCCACCGTATTTTTCGGTCCATTCCCAGCAATATTTCAAGAATTCATCTCTCGTCAAATCTGCTTTGTTGATGCCTTGTTCTTTGAGCATGGCCACCACTTTGGCTTCCGTGGCTATCGAAGCGTGGTCTGTTCCAGGAACCCAACAAGCTTCCTTTCCTTCCATACGTGCCTTGCGAATGAGTACGTCCTGAATAGTATTGTTGAGCATATGCCCCATATGCAGAACGCCCGTTACGTTGGGCGGCGGAATGACTATCGTGTAAGGCTCTTTGTCTTTGTTAGGTGTGGACTTGAAGAATTTATTTTTCTCCCAATAGACATACCATTTGTCTTCTATTTCCTTGGGAACGTATGTTTTCGAAATTTCCATTTGCTGATTTCTTTGAACCAAATTTTATATTTTGCAAAAATAAGGAATAAGTGGCAGAAAATTATCTTGGTTATGGCAGTTTGGTAGAAATCTGAAGATAGGGTTTTGTATAAAATTTAAGTTTGTAAGTTGTCAAAGTTGAGCGAGAGAAGTAATTAAAGCCATACACTTAGGATGTAGGAAAATCTACAAACCTTTCAAAAATGCCCAAAATCATTTTTTAAGCCTTAGAAAACCTTACTTTTGCATAAAAATCAAGCTTTTAAAGAATACAGCTATTGTTTAGGAAATTCTCTTCCATATTGTTTTTAGGTTTACTGCTCCTCCATGTTGCAGGTTTTACGCTTTTAACTTTTTGGAACAATTGGGAGTCAGAAAATAATATTGAACTAAATCATCAAATTGAAATAAAAGGAGATAGTCTGATTTACAAATATCCCATTTCATTGCCTTATAGTAATAATTTCCAAAATCATTTTCCTGAAGCTCAAACGGCTATTTATAATGGCAAATTCTACCAAACAATAAAAGTGGAATACCGCAACGATACGCTAATAACTTGCTATATACAAGCAAATTATACCCGAGAAAATGTATTAACAATAGTTAAAGATTTCAGTGACAGTTTGACGTTGGATTTGTCGAAAGAAAAAGAAAATTCTTCTCGAAAAACACTTGAATTTTTTAAGAAAATCACCAGCGACTATTTTGCCCAAAATTTAGTTTTGAAAAATTGGTTTTGGATAGATTTTACAACCATTGATCACTTTTACTTTTCCACAACCTATCTAATACCCCAACTAAAAGTTACTCAACTGCCCCCTATTTTGAAAGGTTAATATCGTATTTATTGGTGGCAAATCATTTCAAATTGATTTGGCACAGAATGTGATTTATTCCTAAAAAGCTCAAAATCAAAACTTAATAATGAAACCAATATATTTTTCTTTATTGGGTTTGGTGGTCTGTATCCATACTTTTGGACAAACTTTACCAGACTCCTCAAAAATATTAAACCTCAATGCCTTAAACGTATCTGAACAAAAATACAAGTTCAATGCCCTTTCGTTGCCAAATACCAAAGGAACTTATCTATATTCTGGTAAAAAAACTGAAGTTATCAATGTTTTGGGTCTAGATGCCAACATTGCTGAGAAAACTCCGAGACAGATTTTTGCTAAAGTACCAGGCATTTTTGTTTATGACATGGATGGTTCAGGCAACCAAATCAACATTTCGACTCGCGGCCTAGACCCACATCGTGGATGGGAATTTAATATCAGAAAAGACGGTGTAATAACCAATACCGACATCTATGGTTATCCTGCTAGCCATTATTCCATGCCGATGGAGGCAGTCCAAAATATAGAAATAATAAGAGGAACTGGCTCATTACAATACGGGGCTCAATTTGGAGGAATGTTGAATTATGTCAGTAAAACTGGCGATTCTACAAAAAAAATTACGCTTGAATGTACTAACAGCATAGGTTCATTTGGTCTTTTAAGTACTTATAATGCGATTGGAGGTCAAATAGGCAAAGTGAATTATTATGCCTATTATAGTAAGAGAGTTTCCGACGGATTTAGAAATAATTCAAAAAGCGACTATGAAGCAATGTCTGCGGTAATTCAGTACCAAATTTCAAAAAAATTTGAGGCCAAATTTGATTTTTCAAAATCGAAATATATTTTCCAATTGGCGGGTCCAGTAAAAGATAGTATGTTTTATACAAATCCAAAAATGGCTACCCGAGCAAGAAATTTCTACAGCCCTGACATTTATGTACCCTCAATTAGTCTAAATTATAAGCTATCTGAAAAAACTAAAATGTCGTTTGTAAGCTCTGCTATTTTTGGAAGTAGAAATAGTGTAATGTTTGACAAAACCGCAGATGTGGTAGATAGGATTGACTCCAAAACTCTTCAATACGCTAACAGACAGGTAGATATTGACAACTACCAAAGTTTTACCAATGAGCTAAGAATGTTGCATTTTTATAACATTGGACAAGTGAAATCCATTTTGGTAGGTGGTGTACAATATATGAACAACGACCTCCATCGACGTCAGCAAGGCAAAGGCACCACAGCCTCTGATTATGATCTGAGCATAGAAGGAACCTGGGGTAGAGACCTACATTTAAAAACACAGAACTTGGCAGTTTTCTTTGAAAACCATCTTACTTTTGGCAAAAACCTATCTTTGAACCCCGGCTTTAGGATTGAATCTGGAGAGTCGATTATGAGTGGTACAATAAGTTATTATGATTCAAGCAAGTTTCCTGATGTTATCGAACACAAATTTCCTCTCCTCGGAATCAGCGGGGAATATAAATTAGGTTTGAATCAAAAGCTTTACTCAGGTTTTTCACAAGCCTACCGCCCAGTTATTTTTAAAGATATAATTCCAGGCTCGGTTTTTGAAAAATCTGACGATAACCTCAAAGATGCCTTTGGTTATAATTTTGAAGCTGGATATAGAGCCGAATTTGAGAATTTGAAAGTAGAATTTACTTATTTTCAGTTGCTTTACAAAAACAGATTAGGCACTTTGGCTCAAACCGATGAGAACGGCAATTTCCAGATATTTAGAACCAACATTGGCACTTCTTTCACCAAAGGCTTAGAAAGTTTTGTAGAGTATTATGGTAAATTTAACCCGCAATTGAATTTTTCTATTTTTACTTCAACTGCATTAATGGATGCTAAATATCTACGGGCATCAGCAAGATTGGGAGAGAAAAATATTGACATTACGGGGAATGACGTAGAAAGTACACCTAAAGTAATTTCAAGAAACGGTCTTACGATAAGATACAAAAAAGTAAGTTTGACCTCACTCTACAGTTTTACTGCAAAAAGCTTTGCCGATGCACTTAATACAGAAAAAGCAACTTCAAATGGGAGCATAGGCATAGTGCCTGCTTATGGAATAATGGACTTTAACGCCACAGTGAGAATATCAAAAATGATATTGCTGAAAGCTAATCTAAATAATGCTTTGAATAAAATGTATTTTACAAAACGCCCACAGTTTTATCCTGGACCAGGTATTTGGGCATCAGATGGTAGAGGATTTAGCGTAAGCGTTTCTACAAAATTATAAATAAATTACGTCCTGAAATAATGTGTTTTTAGGAATTAAAAACCTTTTATCATCATTTCAGGACGCAATAAATCTTCATTAATTACTCCACAAAAATTGTTCCTGAAGAAGCTGACATTGTTACCTCAGTTCCACCGCCATTCACTTTACCTTTAACTCTTCCTGAGTCTAAGTTTGAAGACACTTTGGAAAGTTTGTCACTTTTTATTCTGTTGCCTCTAATATCTAAATCCATGCCTTCAGAAAAAGGAATATTGGCATGAATATTACCCGCACTGGTACTTAAATTTAACACCTTACCCAATTTTACGATGTCAGCATCTATTCCGCCACCTGATGTTCTGGCTACTACATCGCCACTTATTTGGTTCAAATCTATACTTCCACCTGAAGTAGATACATCTAAGCTACCTTTAATTTCATCTGATTTTATGCCTCCACCACTTGTGTGAGCCTTTATAGTTCCTTTTAGTTGGCTAAGTTCAATTCCACCACCCGAAGTTGACAGGTTGATATTTCCTTTTGAGCTTTTTGCCGTAATTCCGCCACCGCTGGTTTTCATGCTTATCAATCCATCACATTCTTGCATTTTTATTCCTCCTCCGCTAGTTTTTCCATCTACTTTTCCTTTAAGTTTCGAAACCGTAATTCCACCACCACTGGTTCTGAAATTTAAGTCTCCTTCAAGATTATCCAGCGTTATTCCGCCACCTGCTGTAGCCAAATTGACATCAATTTTCGATGGTGAATAAACCTCAAAACCAATAGAAAGTTTTTGTCTTTTCATTTCAGGATCTTTCGGTTTTGCAAGACAAACTATTGAACCGTCTTTGTATTCCATTTCGAGAATATAGTTTTTCAGTTCTTCCTCAATTTCACTTTTAGAAGCGGTTTTGTTCCAATTGTTGGTATTAATAAACACCTTAACCTCAGCGTCTTTACTGGCTGTTCCGAATACTTTAATACCACCACCAGAAGTATTTACTTTAACGCTTTGAATGTTTACGCCTGTGAATTTCTTAACTGCAAAAGGCTCTTTGGTTTGTGCCATACAAAAGCTTATGGCCAAGCTCAAGAAAATGATAATGTGATACTTTTTCATATTTATAATTTAGTTTTTCTTGAAAGATGCATTTTTGAGTTAAAGGTTGCACGGTAATTTATTTGAAAAAAAAATTAGAGAATCATAAATTTTGTAGGTTTGTCAAATATTTTATCAAACAGACCAACGCCAACCATGAACAATGGCATAGAACTAGAAAACATATACGCAGCGGCTTCAAGACTTAAAAATGTGGCCTTAAAAACCCCCTTGATGTTTAATCAAAACCTCTCGGAAAGATATCAAGCCAATATTTATCTCAAAAGGGAAGATTTGCAAGTGGTGCGGTCGTACAAAATAAGAGGGGCATATAACAAAATGGCATCCATGTCAGCGGAAGACTTGGCCAAAGGCGTGGTGTGTGCGAGTGCTGGAAATCACGCTCAAGGGGTGGCCTATGCCTGTAGAAAAATGGGTGTAAAGGGTAATATTTTTATGCCAACAACTACTCCGGCTCAAAAAATCAAGCAAGTAAAAATGTTTGGAAAGGAATGGGTTGAGGTGATACTTACAGGTGATACTTATGATGATTCGTTCGATGCTGCTCAAATATATGTCAAAGAAAACGGCGGAATTTTTGTTCATCCATTTGACGATTTGCAAGTAATAGAAGGCCAAGGCACAGTAGGATTAGAAATATTTAAAGACGCTGATTTTAAAATCGATTACCTACTTTTTGCGATTGGAGGTGGTGGCTTAGCTGCAGGCGTAAGTACGGTTTTCAAGAATTTAAGTCCAAAAACCAAACTTATTGGTGTTGAGCCTCTTGGTTCTCCAACAATGAAGGTTTCAATAGACAATGGAAAAGTAACGCCACTAGAGCATATAGATAAGTTTGTCGACGGAGCTGCTGTAAAAAAAGCAGGTGCCTTGACTTATGAAATCGTAAAAGATAAACTGGACGAAATATTGCTCATTCCCGAAGGCAAAGTTTGCTCAACGATTTTGCAGCTTTACAACGAAGAAGCCATAGTAGCTGAGCCAGCAGGTGCTTTGAGTGTGTCAGCTTTAGATATTATAAAAGACAAAATAAAAGGCAAAAACGTAGTTTGTATAATCGGTGGAGGCAATAACGACATTACCCGCACGGAAGAGATAAAAGAACGTTCTTTGCTTTTTGAGGGCTTAAAGCACTATTTTATTATAAAGTTTTTGCAAAGATCAGGGGCAATGAAAGAATTCTTGGAATTTGTTTTGGGACCGACTGTCGACATCGTTTTTTTTGAGTATTCAAAGAAAACCTCAAGGGAAAGAGGGCCAGCCTTGGTTGGGATTGAGTTGTCGAAGCAAGAGGAATTCCCTGCACTCATCGAGCGTCTTGAAAAATCTAATGTGCAGTTTACCTACATCAACGACAAACCTGATCTATTTGAGTTTTTGATTTGAGCGAAATGTTTTTACTCCAATAGAGAAAGAATATCTTTTTCTGAAAGTGACTTCATAAATCCTTCTTCAGCCGTTATGAGGTCGTTAAAGAGTTGTTTTTTTGTATTTTGCAAATCCAGAATTTTCTCTTCTACGGTATTTTTTGTGATAAATTTATAACTAAAAACAGTGTTTGTCTGACCAATTCGGTGGGCTCTGTCCACTGCTTGGGCTTCTATGGCTGGGTTCCACCATGGGTCTAGCATAAACACATATTCGGCAGCGGTAAGGTTTAGACCAACTCCTCCCGCTTTTAGCGATATCAAAAACACTTTCTCACGCTCTTCGTTTTGGAATTTCTCCACCAACTCCATACGATTTTTTGTGGAACCATCGAGATACAAATATGGTATATTTTGCTGATCCAACTTTTTTGCTATTAACGAAAGATGTTTTACAAACTGACTAAATACCAACGTTTTATAGCCTTCTTTTACTACGTCTAATAACTTGTGCATCACGTCTCGATCTTTGCCCGAATCACCCGTATAATGCTCGTCTACCATCAAAGGGTTATTGGCCAATTGACGGAGTTTTGTAAGGCCTTGTAACACCAAAATGCTCGATTTCTTAATGCCACCAGTTCCCACTTCGCTCAAGAGTTGATTACGAATAAAGGCCTTGGTTTCCTCATAAATTTTCTCCTGCTCTTCAGACATTTGGCAGTATTGAATAGTCTCTATTTTCTCAGGTAAATCTTTGGCTACTTGTTTTTTATGCCTACGAAGCATAAATGGTTTTATTCTTGCAAATAGCTTTTGAAGCGTTTCTTCATCTTTTTGTTTTTCTATCAGATTCTGAAAATTATCTCTAAAATAAGACATGGATCCCAACAATCCTGGATTGATAAAACTCATCTGCGACCACAAATCCATGGTGCTATTTTCAAGCGGAGTACCAGTCAAAATAAGTCTATTTTCAGTATTCAGCTGTATAACAGACCTGAAAATCAAAGAACTAGGGTTTTTTATGGCTTGAGATTCATCCAAGATGGCATAGTTAAATCTATAATTTTTCAGGAAATCAATATCCAATCTTAGCACACCATATGAACAAATAATAAGGTCATAAAACTTGAAAGCTCCAGCATCCTTGTGTCTATTTTGCCCAAAATGAATCAAGATTTTCATTTTGGGAGTAAACTTACTGGCTTCTTTTTGCCAATTATAAATCAGCGAGGTCGGCATTACCAGAATACTCGGACTTTCGGGCTTATCCTCCTTTATTTTTTGTAAAAAAGCAAGTGTAGTAACTGTTTTTCCAAGGCCCATGTCGTCGGCCAAACACCCACCAAACTTGAAGTTTTTCAAGAAATGCAACCAGTCATAACCAGCTCTCTGATAAGGCCTTAGACTGCCCTTAAAGTGTTTCGGAAGTTCTATTTCTTCTATTTCTTCAAAGTTTTTAAGGCCTTGCAGTTTTCGATTCATCACCGTTACGGCCAAGCCGTCTTCTTCCAAATAGTTTATAATACCAACATGGTGTTTTTTTAGGCGACCCTGTCCTTCATCTTCAACTTCCAGATTTTCAAACAATTCAGAGTACTTATTAAACCATTCTGTAGGTATCATCGCCATTTGTCCGTTGGGCAACTCAAACTCCCTTATGTTGTTAAGAATATAATTTCGGAGTTTTACAAACGGAATTTTGTACTCGCCAAACTGCACCAAAGCTTTTATATCAAACCAATCCCGGTTTTCCTCAATTTGGATTTCGAGTTTTGAATAGCCCAAGAAATATTTCACGGCATTCTCTGTATTCTGCTTAATTTCAATCTCAGATTCTTGAAGATTTATTGCGTTTTTCTGGATCCACTCGATAGCCTCACTTTTTGGTTTGGCTATTCTTCCATTTCTTAAATCAAGATTTAAGTTTTTAATGAAAAGTATTATTTCCTTTTCTTTTTCTAAGTTCTTTTTGATTTTATGAAAAATCCAAGACTCTTCTTTTTTCTCTAGAAAAACATAAGCAGGAGCACTAAAGTTGTCGTATTTAAAGTTGTATTTGCCATATTGGAACGAAAGTTCAAGGTAAAATTTACTTTCCTCATCATTATTAGAATGGCTATTTTTGTCAAACAAATTGGCTACTATTTTCTGAGATTTTATTTCAGAAACCAATAATTGAGCCTTCACTTCCTGTTTTTCCTGAACAATCTCAAAACCCTTAGCAAAGACATTAAAGTTGGCCACCAAGGGCACTATAAATTTCTGATAATAAGTATCTTCTATTTTTTTTGGAATAATGATATTGGGCTTATTCAGAAAAGGTTTTAATTTTCTACCATCAGCAAAATTATCAAAAATATAAAGCTTGGTGTCTATCAACATGCACGCTGGTAAGTCGTTGATGATATAGGCATTTTTAAACTGAAACCTTACCTTTTCTTCACCACATTTAATGATCGGATAATACACCGTTTGGTCTTCTTGTCTGTCAAAATGAAAATACGCCTTGGCGGGTTCTTTCATGATTTCTATTTCCTTCCATGTAGCCACACCATCGCTTCCCATCACGAAAAGATGCTTCTTCTTTATTCGAGAAAATATCTCTTTTTTATAGTTTTCAAGATACGAAAAGATGGAATCTCGCAATAATTTATCGCCCTTTTCTGGATGAAATGTCTTCTTGAAAAAATCTTCCGCTGATATTTTTTTGGTATTGAATTTCTTCAAAATCACATCTTGCTGAATACTATCAGTAAGTTTAACCAATTCAAAATCGTCTTCTTCAAGGCCAATCGCAAAATCAGAAATATTTTTTGATGAAATGTTCTGTGTTTGAAAAGTTACTTCTCCTCGTGCATTGAGCTGCACCACGTACGATTCTAACAGAAAACCGAGGTACTCGTGTTCATAAAGACTATATATAATTTTAAAAGGCTCTGTTGGCGATACAATCATTAGTACAATTTCAAAAAAGGGAATCAAATGTAATGGATTGGTAGTTGAAGACAAAAAAAACCTTCTGAAACATATCCACAATGCCCACGGATTATTGGTTTACAGTATTTATTAGTAAGCAAATCAAAAAAATATCTTAATTTTGCGAATATTATTCAAAAAAATAAACCGAAAACTAACCAATATTATGGCATACGGATTACTTAAAGGTAAGAAAGGTATCATATCAGGTGCTTTAGACGAAAATTCTATCGCATGGAAAGTGGCATTAAAAGCTAAAGAAGAAGGAGCAATATTTACACTCACAAACGCACCTATTGCTATGAGAATGGGTGAAATAAACAAATTGGCAGAAATTTGTGAGGCAGAAATAATCCCAGCAGATGCTACAAGCGTGGAAGATATCGAGAATCTTTATGCTAAGTCAATGGACGTTTTGGGAGGTAAAGTTGATTTCGTTTTGCACTCCATAGGCATGTCACCAAACGTACGTAAAGGCAGAGCTTACGGTGACTTAAATTATGACTATTACAAACAAAGTGTAGATATTTCGGCGATGTCTTTTCATAAATTTTTGCAAACTGCCGAAAAGATGGATGCCATCAATGAGTGGGGTTCAGTAGTAGCTTTGACCTATATGGCAGCTCAGAGAACTTTCTCTTTTTATAGCGATATGGCAGATGCCAAGGCTATGTTGGAGTCGATAGCAAGAAGCTATGGCTACAGATACGGAAAGTTGAAGAATGTGAGAGTAAATACAGTATCGCAGTCGCCAACTAAAACACGTGCAGGTGGTGGAATTGCTGGATTTGACTCATTCTATGAATTCGCTGAGAAAATGTCTCCATTGGGTAATGCTTCGGCTGATGCTTGTGCGGATTATGTTTTGACATTATTTTCTGACTTCACAAAAATGGTGACTATGCAGAATCTTTTCCACGATGGTGGTTACTCTATGACTGGGGTATCTGCTGAATTGTTGGAAATGATAAAGCCCGCCGAATAAGAAAGAACAATTTTTTGTTGTTATATTTGAACACCTGACCTCCTCAGGTGTTTTTTTTTGTTTTAAAAAGAAATACAATGACCAAAATAGCAACACTCACCTTAAACCCTGCAGTAGATAAAAACACAAAGTTTGAAGGATTAGTGGCAGAACACAAAATCAGATGCGAGCAACCAATTTATGATGCTGGAGGTGGTGGAATCAATGTTTCTAAGGCCATAAAACGATTGGGAGGTGAATCTACCGCGTTTTTTCCTGTGGGCGGACCTATTGGCGATTTATTGAAATCTTTAATAAAAAAAGAAAGCGTTACATTAGAAACAATAGAATCAAAAGCTTGGACTAGAGAAAATTTTATTGCAGTAGATATCACAACAAACGCCCAATATCGGTTCGGAATGCCCAGTCCTGAATTGACAGTTGAAGAGTTTGAGAATATCTTAGAGAAAGTTAAATATTATAACCCTGAAATATTGGTGGTGAGCGGAAGCTTGCCAGAGAATCTGTCCTCCCTAATCTTTAAGCGGATTTCTGAAGTATTTGGAGAAAAGAAACCCAAAATCGTAGTAGATACTTCAGGCGATGCATTGAAACAGGCACTAGAGAATGGAACGCACTTAATAAAACCCAACCACAAAGAATTAGCAAAACTACTAGGATTGGAAAAAATAGAGCCTAATCAAGTAGAGCATGCGGCCAAAACTTTGATAGATAAGTACGATTGTGAAATTGTGGTAGTTTCCATGGGGCCAGACGGAGCTATGCTTTATAATAAAGGCAGAACACACTTTGTAGCAGCACCCAAAGTAGAAAAGAAAAGTACCGTAGGTGCAGGCGACAGCATGGTAGGCGGCATGGTGTGGGCTTTAAGCCAAAGTTTACCCCTCGAAGATGTTCTTAAATGGGGCGTGGCTTGTGGTTCAGCTGCTACTATGAATGAGGGAACGCAGTTGTTTAAAAAAGATGATGCTGAAAGATTATTTGATTCCCTATAATTTGAATATTTAAAGACATAAAACTAGATGAAAAACCTCCTAATAAGTTTAGTATTGGCCATGACATTTACAAACTCAGCTGCCCAATCTCTCCGTCCAAACTATCACTATACCCCACCCAATAACTGGGTGAATGACCCGAATGGATTGGTTTTTCTCGACGGCGAATACCATTTATTTTATCAATACAATCCATTTGGTGATAAATGGGGACACATGAGTTGGGGCCATGCTGTGAGCAAAGATTTGCAAAAATGGGAAACGTTGCCGCTCGCATTACCTGAAATTCAAAACCTTGACGGAAGTACTACCATGATATTTTCGGGATGTGTGGTGGTGGATAGTTTTAATACCTCAGGATTTTTTGCCAAAGGATTTAAGAAAGGCTTGGTGGCAATTTTTACCTCACATGTATCTAAACCTGGACAAGATTTGGCTCAGCATCAAAGCCTTGCTTATAGTTCTGACAAAGGCCGCACTTGGAAATACTTTGACAAAAATCCAGTCTTGGATATTGGACTCACGAATTTCAGAGACCCAAATGTAATTTGGTTTCCCTCAGAGAACAAATGGATAATGAGCGTGGTAAAACCTTTGGAATATATAGTCCAGTTTTATTCTTCTAAGGATTTGAAAAAATGGACTTTTATGAGTGAATTTGGCAAGCAAGGCGACACGACCAAAATCTGGGAATGTCCCTCGCTTGTAAGGGTACCAGTGGAGAACACTAATTTATCCAAATGGGTGTTGATGCTCTCCAGCGGACACCGACAAGCTGGGTATTTGGCCATGCAATATTTTGTTGGAGATTTTGACGGCAAAAATTTCAAATCTCAAAAACAAAACGATGTATATTATTTAGACGAAGGAAAGGATTTTTATGCCGCTATTCCTTTCTATAATTTACCCAAAACGCAGAAAAATCCAATAATTATCGGCTGGACCAACGACTGGGAATACGCCAATGACATACCAGCGAATGATGGATATCGAGGTGGTTTTTCGGTCGCCAGAAAACTAGCATTGTATAATTCAGGCTCTGGGTTTAAACTAAAGCAGCAACCTATTATTAACTCAAAAATCAAAACAGAAACTTTAACTCTGTCCAAAAAATATGTGCTAAATTCAAAATTTGGAGAAAAAACTCAAAATTCTTACAGATTAAATTTGGAAATTGATCTAAACACTTCACAAGGTTTTGACTTAAAAATGTTGAAGTACGATAATCAATACTTGCTTTTGAGCTACGACATTTCATCCAATTTGCTCACATTAGACCGAACAAAATCTGGCAAAGTGGATTTTAACAAACGATTTTCAAGTATTGAATCAGTAAAAGTCTCTCCAAAAAACAATAAGTTATACTTAGATATTTTGGTTGATAAATCTGTTGTGGAAGTCTATGTTAATTCTGGCGAAAAAGTATTAACAGAGCTTGTTTTTCCAGAAAAATTAGAAACATCAGAAGTTTTCAATTTTAAATGAAGTTGTTTTTTGAATTCTTGAAAATTACAATGTGATATTTTTTAGGTCAAATATTGATATATCTCATTATTTACTTATTTTATTTTCTCTTGATTTGAGTAAACAAAACAAGATTAAAAATGGAAACTCAAACCTACTTTTTCGACCTTCACGAAGACCATGTTGAATGGTTAAAAGCTTTGGATTTTTATCAAGATGAAATTGTTATATTTAAAAACAGACTGGCAGAAGTCAGTGAGAAAAATACCAATTTGGAAGTAAAAAAACTTGTAGAAAAATTTCAAAACAAGTTTATCATTCAAAAAAATGAAATAGACTTGCTTAAACATTATATTAAGCATTCAGAGCAAGAAATGGAGATTGAAATAAAGAAAAATCCAGTGGCCATTGATCACCGAAAAACTACTGAAGACTTGAGTCTTAGAGACAGAGTAAAAATGTTTGTAAAACTTTTTGGCGAACTAAAAGAAGAGTTTAATGACTTTGTAGGTCGAAATTTATAATTGAATTTAAGGCTGCTCTAAAGGGTGGCCTTAAAAATTTTTTAAGGTATATATACAAAATGCTTTTTTATTTTTATCCTACAAAAATTAACCTATTTTTCATTTCATTTTAAACCTTACGCCATAATTAATTCCAAAGGTCCTTGGTTTAAAACTCAAATTCTGGTCGCTTGAAACGCCAGAAATTAAAGCATGCTGAAAAGTAGTCCCCATGTTGGCTTCCCAAGATTTATTAATATTGTAGTTTAATCTTAAACCACCCATTCCGCTGACATTCAATAAATTGAAAGCAGAGTTTG
The DNA here is from genome assembly GCF_024343675.1 of Lacihabitans sp. CS3-21. Classification (GTDB taxonomy): domain Bacteria; phylum Bacteroidota; class Bacteroidia; order Cytophagales; family Spirosomataceae; genus Leadbetterella. The sequence continues at coordinate 70,019 of NZ_RJUD01000104.1, read as the reverse complement.
CTGCTGTAAGATTAGAACTTCTTGTGTTTTCAGAATCAGACTTCCCAAAAACAAACAAATCCCCACTAATACCACCTAGAGCCTCTACATCCAAATTTTTAACGATAGGTAGACTGTAGTTTAGTAAAAGAGGTACGTTGAAATAATTGTAAAGCTGCTTATTTGTAGCATTTACCGATAAAACAGTTTGTGTATTATTGGCTTGTTTGTCTAAATAATTTGACTGAAAATAGCTATTTACTTCTCCAGTAGTTTCGTCTATTGCATACACATTGGTACTTAAAAAAGCACTCGCTTGCATGTATCTCAACCCACTTTCAACGCCAATTCTTTTTTTAAGTTTTTTACCAAATGAAAAGCCGAAATTCAAAGCCGTACCGTTTTTAAAGCTGTTTTCTGGCAAACCGTTTGGCAACAAGCTAGCAACATTCCCTTGTGAACTAGGACTTGAAGGAGACATAGAAAAATCAGTATTTTTAGTAACAAAAGCAGCGTCATTTCTTGCTGAACTGAGAGCTTCACCGGTGAATCCCGTATTTTCAAAATTTGGATTAAATGGAGCCACTCCAGAGCTTAAACCAAACCATAATTTATCTTTCGGCGTTTTTACTTCTGCTACCGCATCTTCAAAATCAACACTTATATGAGAGCGAAAAGGTTGAAATCTATTCGCAAAATCCCTAAATCCTTTCTGTTTAATTTTACTGATTTCTGATTTCTGATTTTCATTAAGTGTGTTATAACGCTTCTCTTCCTCATTTTGTGATGCAACCTTGAAAAGCTCACTACCTGCCGGATTTATCAAAGCAATACTTCCATTTCGTTCACCAATAAAATTTGAATTTTTACTACCGGCAAGTAAATTTGAATTTCTTCCAACCTCACGCTGTCTTTCATGACCCAACGTGTTTAAAGTAGCTAAATCATTATTTTTAAGACCCAGAGAACCCTTATTTTGTGTGTCAATGATAAGTTGTTTTTCCTTATTTATTTTTATTTCAGTTGAAGAAGCCAAATTGTCTTTCTCTGTATTTACATTATGATTACCAACTAGTTGTATTGTTTTTTCAGACGATTTATTATTGTTTACAAATAGCACTGTAAGACCTAAAACCAAAGCAGCGGCAATACCCGACATTAATGCTGGATTCTTCCACCACAAAAAAGCCACTCTTTTCTTTTTCTTCTGATCAAGTTCTTTTTCGATATTTTCCCAAACAAAATCGGGAGGCGGCACTGAGGCGTCCTTCATGGCCTCTTTCCACTGATTTTCGAAATTTTTGAATTCTGATTCCATTGATTTAATTGGCTTTGGCCAGTCTAATATTTTCTTTGTCTATTTTTTCCATTAAAAGCATTCTCGCTCTCGAAAACTGAGATTTTGAAGTTCCTTCTGTAATATTCAACAATTCTGCAATTTCTTGATGTTTAAATCCTTCTATGGCATATAAGTTAAAAACCGCCCTACATCCTTCCGGAAGCTCATTTATTAGCCCCAACAAAGTTTCCATTTGGAGGTTTTCTAAACCCAAATTCCCAGGACTCTTATCCAATTCTCCATGATAATCAACGATGTCAATCGAGGGCATTTGTCCACGCTTTTGAATAGCCTTCAAAGCCGTATTTATCACAATTCTCTTCAACCAAGCTTCCAATGGACAATCGAAACGGAAAGCGTTTAAGTTTTTAAAAATCTTAATAAATGCGTCTTGTAAAACATCTTGGGCTTCATCTCGGCTTTTCATATATCTGAGCGATACGGCAAAGAGTTTCCCAGCAAATTGTTCATACAATTGCCGCTGAGCCACCCGCTCCTCACGAATGCAGGCCTCCACTACAAGTTTATCGTTTGACATATTTTACAAAAGGCAGAATACCGACATATGAGTATTCAAAAGGGTACAAGAATGATTCCAATAACGAAAAAAAGGTTGGAATTATCGTGCAAATATAAAAATCTGATCGTTGAGGATACTGTAATTTTTGACCAAAGGTATCCCACTGGGTACATTTGGAGCGTTGATTCCTTCCTTTATCGCACGACCACTTTTAATAATTCTGATTTCATCATAAAGCTGTTCCTCAAAAAAAGACTGAATAAGTTGTGGACCGCCTTCTACCAAAATGCTATTTATGCCTCTATTTTTGAGGCTTGAAAGCATTTTATTTAGAAAATCTATTTCCGATTCGATTTTAATATATTCAAGATTATCAATGCTTTGATTTTTGTGAAGATTGTAAATTAAAGTTTTTTGCTTTTGATCTAAAATATGGAAATCACCTTGAATCCTCAAGTTTCTATCAATAATTATTCGCGTCGGATTATTAGCTTCTGGCCAATTTCGGGCATTCAGTTGGGGATTGTCGTTCAAAATAGTGTTAGTTCCAACTAAAATACCAGCTTCTTCAGCTCGCCAACGGTGAACTGTGATATTAGTGGTTGTATTTGAAATCGCCAACGGATTTCCGTCCTTTTGAGCCACGTATCCGTCGGATGTTTCAGCCCATTTTATGACTATATATGGTAATCCAAAGCGATGTGCTTTGAAAAAACGTTTGTTGAGTTCTTCTCCTTCTTGAGCCAAAACACCTACTACAACCTCTATTCCAGCTTCTTGCAGTTTTTTAACACCAATTCCGGAAACTTGGGGAAATGGATCGAGATTACAGACTACTACTTTTTTAATTTTGTGTTTTATCAACAAATCGGCACAGGGCGGAGTTTTTCCGAAATGAGCACACGGTTCGAGTGTTACATAAACAGTGGCTTCATGCAGTAACTCTTTGTTAATAACAGCATTAACCGCATTTACTTCTGCATGAGCTTCTCCATACTTTTGATGAAATCCTTCGCCTATGATAAGACCATCATGCACAATTACACAGCCAACCATAGGATTTGGACTCACCCATTCTCTGCCCAAAGCGGCCAGCTGGAGGGCTCTTTCCATGAAAACTTGGTCGGCATTTTGACGTTCCATCAAGATAAATCGGCTATTCTAAAAGGTGTGATGGTATAACTCGCCCATACGCCTTCTAAAATATAAGGCTCATTATTTAGGTATTCTTGAAGGCCATTTTCATCTTCAAAATTCAAAATTACAGCGGAACCTTTCATCTTTCCATCATCAGTAAGTTGAGCTCCACCAACTATTATTTTACCTTCTGCCTTCATTCGTCGGGCATATTCAAAATGTCGTGGACGAACTTCCATTCGTTTTTCTAGTGCATTTGGGGCATCGCCATCATGAGCGACTAGGAGATATTGGGGCATTGGTTAACATTATATTTTCCTCAAAAATACGAAAAAGCCCCAATGAAATTCATTGAGGCTTTGCAAAATTCTTAAAATTGGTCAAACCAACTAACCATCAAATCAAATTCTTAAACCAAAGCAGCATTGGTTTCTGACATACGCTCAGAACGTTTACGTTCGTTCTCATCAAGATAAATCTTTCTCATTCTCAACGACTTAGGTGTTACTTCTAAGTACTCGTCTTTTTGGATGTATTCCATACATTCTTCCAAAGAGAAGTTCAACTTTGGTGTAATTTTCACGTTGTCATCCGAACCTGAAGCACGCATGTTGGTCAACTTCTTCGAAGTCTGTAAGTTCACCACTATGTCGTTCTGACGATTGTGCTCACCTACTACCATACCCATGTAGATATCTTCGCCTGGATCGATGAAAAATACGCCTCTATCTTGCAATTTGTCGATAGCGTAAGGAACGGCAGGGCCATTACCCATGGATATCATTGAACCGTTCGTACGACCAGGAATAACTCCTTTATAAGGCTCATAAGACTTGAAACGGTGGTTCATGATGGCTTCCCCTTGTGTTGCGGTCAATACATTTGAACGCAAACCAATCAATCCTCTTGAAGGAATGTTGAACTCCAAATGTTGTAAATCGCCTTTTGGTTCCATTATCAAAAGCTCACCTTTTCTTTGAGTGGCCAATTCAATTACTTTACCAGCAGTTTCTTCAGGAACATCCACAACCAAGGTCTCAATTGGCTCCATACGCTCTCCGTTTGGTCCGTCCATATACAATACTTGTGGCTGACCAACTTGGAACTCATATCCTTCACGACGCATGGTTTCAATCAAAACCGACAAGTGAAGAATACCACGACCAAACACTATAAATTTATCTTCTGAATCGCCTTGCTTAACTTTAAGAGCTAGGTTTTTTTCTGTTTCTTTCATCAAACGCTCTCTTACGTGACGCGAGGTAACGAATTTTCCTTCTTTACCAAAGAACGGTGAATTGTTGATAGTGAACAACATGTTCATGGTAGGCTCATCTATTGAAATTCTTGTCAAAGCCTCAGGATTCTCTGCATCAGCTACAGTATCGCCAATCTCAAAGTCGTCCAAACCAGTAATAGCACAAATTTCTCCACAACCCACAGTGTCCGTTTTTACTCTACCCAATCCTTCAAAAACCTGCAATTCTTTGATTCTCATTTTTTTGATAGTACCATCCGCTTTACAAAGTGATACTTGCATACCTTCTTTCAATGTACCTCTCGCTACTCTACCAATGGCTATCCTACCCACAAATGAGTTATAGTCCAATGAAGTAATTTGCATTTGTGGAGTACCTTCCACAATTGGAGATGGTGGAATAAATTCGATGATGGCATCCAAAAGAGGAGTAATGGTATCTGTTGGAACTTTCCAATCTGTACTCATCCAACCTTGTTTTGATGAACCATAAAGACAAGGAAAATCTAATTGATCTTCTGTAGCGTTAAGGTTAAACATCAAGTCGAATACATTTTCGTGTACTTCGTCAGGACGACAGTTTTCTTTATCTACCTTGTTTACTATAACAATCGGCTTCAATCCTAAATCGATGGCTTTACCTAGTACAAAACGTGTTTGTGGCATTGGACCTTCAAAAGCATCTACCAATAAAATAACTCCATCGGCCAATTTCAATACACGCTCTACCTCACCACCAAAGTCGGCGTGACCAGGCGTATCAATGATATTGATTTTGATACCTTTATATCTAACAGATACGTTTTTTGATACGATAGTGATACCTCTTTCACGCTCAAGGTCGTTGTTGTCGAGGATTAAATCTCCAAACTCTTGGTTTTCTCTAAAGATTTTAGAAGCGTGGATGATTTTGTCAACAAGGGTAGTTTTACCGTGGTCAACGTGAGCAATGATGGCGATATTTCTTATTTCTTGCATTTTGATTCCCTTCAAAAAAGGATTTTTAGATTGATTTTTTCTAGGAGATTAGCCCTAAAAAGTCCGCAAAGGTACGAATTTATTTTTAATAAACTTACAGCCAATATATTAATTTATAGTAAACTATTGATTGTCAAATAATTAATTGGAGAAGTGCAATTTTAAGAATTCTGATCAGCAGTTGGAGAAATTGAAATTAATTGATTTTGTTCTTCTCCAAAATCCGCTTTACAATTAATTCCGCATGTACTCTTGAGTTTTCAATAAACAAGCTACGTGTATCCATTCCACCACATATAACACCCGCAATGAAAACGTTGGGCAAATTGGTTTCCATGGTATTTTCATTGTATTCTGGCTTTCTTTGTTGGTCTAGAGATAGATTAATACCCATTTTCTCCAAAAATGGCAGATTTGGCTTGTAGCCAGTCATCGCCAATACCCAATCATTTTCAATTGAAATTTCGGCATCTGGAGTTTTAACAAACACAGCTTTTTCTGTAATTTTCAAAATTTCTGAGTTGAAATAGGCCTTTATAGAACCCTCAGCAATCCTATTTTCAATATCTGGCCTCACCCAATATTTAACACTTTTCCCGATTTCTGGTTCCCGAATCACCATCGTTACATCAGCTCCTTTCCTCCAAGTTTCTAGGGCAACATCTACCGATGAATTATTGGACCCAACAACCAAAACCTTCTGAAAAGCATAAAAATGAGGATCTTTATAATAGTGTGTTACTTTAGGTAAATTTTCTCCTTCAATTCCCAAAGTATTTGGAATATCATAGAATCCCGTTGCTAAAACTATGGATTTGGAATGATATACTGCTTTATTTGTGGTTGTTACATATTCAATATCATTATTTTCTACAGATGTAACTTCTTCGAAAAGCCTTACATTCAGCGTTCTATTTTGAGTAACTCTTCTGTAATATTCTAAGGCTTCTGAACGCGTGGGTTTTGCTGAAATAGAGACAAATGGTACCCCACCAATCTCCAGCCTTTCAGATGTACTGAAAAAAGTCATGGTTGTAGGATAGTTATATAGCGAGTTTACCAAACATCCCTTTTCCAAAATCACATAACTTAAGCCTGATAGCTGGCATTCAATTCCACAAGCCAAACCAATTGGACCACCTCCGATTATTACTACATCATATTTTTCCATGAAACAAATTTACGGACAAACAACGTTTTTTGAACTTGAATACGGTATTATAAATGAATTGTTTTGAAATAATTCTTAATTTTCGAACACATTATAATTTCATAAAATGCTGATTCTTGAAACTGAACGATTGATTCTCCGAAAATTCACTTTGGCCGACGCCCCATTCATATTAGAATTGGTTAACACGCCTACTTGGCTGCAGTTTATCGGAGACAAAGGTGTCAGGAATTTAGTTGATGCCGAAAATTATTTGAAAAATGGCTCTTTAAAAAGTTACGAAGAAAATGGTTTTGGATTCTATTTGGTGGGTGAAAAATTGACGCAAAAATCAATTGGTATGTGTGGCTTTATTAAAAGAGAAGAATTAGAAAATGTCGATTTAGGCTTTGCCTTTCTGCCAGACTTTATCGGAAAAGGATTTGGACATGAAATAGCAAATGCTACTTTAGAATATGGGAAAGATGCTTTGAAAATAAGCAGAATTATTGCTATTGTTGATCCGAGGAATATCCCTTCAAATGCTCTTTTACAAAAATTGGGGTTTGTTTTTGAGAAAACCATTCCATTTGGAGAGAAAAAGGATTTACTGAATTTATATGGAATTTGAAATCTATTTCCTACCACCCATCCGCCAAATAATTCGTTGGTAGAAAATAAATGCTTCACCAAAAAATAAAATATAACTTTGTTGCTTTCAAAAAAATAAATAAAAACCGATAGTATGGTTATTATCGAAACTAAGAATATCGCCAAAAGATATGTGATGGGCTCTGAAGTGATTGATGCATTGAAAGATGTGACGATTACCATTAAAAAAGGGGAATATGTAGCATTTATGGGACCTTCTGGATCTGGAAAATCTACTTTGATGAACATTATTGGCTGTTTAGATTCTCCGACTTCTGGAACTTATGTCCTAAATAATAAAGATGTTAGCGGAATGAGTGAGAACGAACTCGCTGAAGTAAGAAACAAAGAAATTGGGTTCGTATTTCAAACCTTCAACTTGTTGCCTCGCCAGTCTTCTTTAGAAAATGTAGCTTTACCACTCATTTATGCAGGTTATGGCAAAGCCGCTCGAACCGAAAAAGCTCAGGCTGTTTTGGCTAGTGTAGGTTTAGGTGAGCGTTCTCTACATAAACCCAACGAGCTTTCTGGTGGACAACGTCAACGTGTGGCAGTAGCTAGAGCTTTGGTAAACGACCCTTCCATATTGCTGGCTGACGAACCAACCGGTAACCTCGACACTAAAACTTCGTATGAAATTATGCAGCTTTTTCATGAAATTTATGAAAAAGGGAACACCATAATAATGGTAACACACGAAGAAGACATAGCCAATTACGCCCACCGGATTATCAGATTAAGAGACGGTCTAATTGAGTCAGATACTTTGAATCCAAATCCAACGAATCCTTTGGAAATGGCAAAAAAATTGGCCGAAAAAACTAATTGAGACTTTCGGTCGTTTATATATTCGAAACAATTTTTCAACTTAATATTTCAACAAAAATGAAAAAAAGCATATTTGTATTTTTTGCGTTAATCAGCTCATTCGCATTTGCACAAAAGCCTGCAGCTAGCCCAGCCATAACTACTGAAAGTGCAAACGTTAAAATAACTTATGGTCAACCATCTAAGAAAGATCGTGAGATTTTCGGCAAGCTTGTTCCTTATGGAGAGGTTTGGAGAACTGGTGCCAATGGTGCAACTGAAGTAACTTTCAAAAAGGACGTTAACTTTGGAGGTGCAGCTGTTAAAGCGGGTACATACTCTTTGTTTACTATTCCGGCAAAAGATGAGTGGACAGTAATTCTAAACTCAGAACTTAAGCAGTGGGGAGCTTACGGTTATGACAAAGTGAAAGATAAAAATGTAGCTTCTGTAAAAGTTAAGCCATTGAATAACGAGGCTTCTTTGGAAAAACTTACTATAACTGCTGAAGATACTCAAATTACTATCTCATGGGATATGACTTCAGTGAAAGTACCTTTAAAATGGTAATTTAGTTTTAACATTAATAATAAAGGCCTTTCGTTTGAAAGGCCTTTATTATTTTATGACGTTTTGCGGTTTTCCTTCCAAAAAACACTTTAAATTTTCAAAGACTATTTGCATAAGCTTTTGTCTGGCTTCATAGCTAGCCCAAGCTATGTGCGGGCTAATTCTACAGTGCTGTACATCAGCCAAAATGTGGTCTTTGGCTGGAGGTTCAACTGCTAATACATCTAAATAAGCACCCGCTATTTCACCTGAATTTAGGGCTTCTCTCAAATCCGATTCATTTATCAAACCACCACGTGCTGTATTTATCAATATGGCAGAATTTTTCATTTTTTTATAGGCAGACACATCCATAAACTTCTCATTATCAGCTGTAAGCGGGCAATGTAAACTGATAAAGTCTGAAGACTTCAGCAAGGTGTCTAAATCAACCTCTGTGATTCCCTCCAAAGGTGAATCCAAGGGAGTCCTTTTGTTGATCAAAACCTTCATATCAAAAGCCAATGCTATTTGAGCCACTTTTTGTGCAATATTGCCAAAGCCTATTAGACCAATGGTTTTACCTGCAATCTCAGAAAGAGAATAATTATAATAGCAAAAATCGGGTTGAGAAGCCCAAGTCTCAAAACTTGAATGCTCAGATAATCGATTTGCAAATGACAAAATCATTGCAAAAACCTGCTGTGCTACCGAATTCGAACTATAGTTTCTAACATTGGTTACGGTAATCCCAAGTTCGTTTGCGGCCTTTATATCTACTACATTAAAACCGGTTGCTGTTACACCAATATACTTAAGTTTTGGCAACTGACTCATCGTCGTTTTATCCAATACCACCTTATTGGTCAATATTATCTCTGCATTATGGGCTCTTTCAATCAATTCAGAAGGAACGGTTCGATCATAATGAACAAACTCTCCAAAAACCTTAAAAACATCTAAATTAATCTCTTCAGGGTGCACAGTATAAGAGTCAAGAAATACTATTCTCATAAATTCGATATTAGATTTTAGCCTTAAATCTATTAAAAATAAATCTTTATTACGCCAAATTTTCAATTAAAAACTTAAGCGATAAATTTCGATGGCTGAATTAAAAAATAAAAAGAGAATTATTATTATTTTTATAAAAAAACTGAGCCCAAATGACCATATCAAGTTTAAAGAGAATTAAGACACTTCAAATATTTACTATTTTCTTAAGATATTTAATAGGTTCGGCTTTTGTATTTGCGAGTATTGTAAAAATTCAAGGCTTGAGATTTACATCTGATTCTGGGGCAGGCAGTCCGATAGATTCAGCCTGGCATTTTTTCGAAACCATGTACGCCTCAGGACTTTACTGGAAATTTATAGGTTGGGGCCAATTAGCCGCCGGACTTATCCTTATGACCCAAAGATGGAGTACTTTCGGTGCAGTCCTCTTTTTACCCATTATAACCAACATCTTCATAATAACTCTTTCGTACGAATTCGCAGGAACCCCCTTGATCACGTTCTTGATGCTACTCGCAAATCTTTATTTATTAATATGGGATTGGAATAAGCTCAAATTTTTATTCTCAAACAATAATTTCGATTTCAGAGATGACAATCCACCGTTTTCAAAACTCAACACTTGGGCATTTCTGGGAATATTCTATTTCTTTTTGGTTTTAATAATGCGTTTCTGCTCCGAATACTTAGTAAAAAATGGTAGATTTAATCCTTTTTACTTTCTACTTACTTGCTTTGGATTAGCAGTTGTGATTGGCTTAATCCTAATCATTTATGAACTTAGAAGGACAAAAAGATACAAGTAGAAAACTTTTTCAGAAATTAATAATTTTGTATTTTTTTAGCCATTTCCATTACTTTTGGAACATATTCAACCTTTTTAAGATGAAAATTAAATTCTTGCTTTTTCTATTAATATCCCAAAGTTTAGTTGCTCAAAAAGTTCCGCTAAAACTTTGGTACAACAAACCAGCTGAATACTTCGAAGAAGCCCTGGTATTAGGAAATGGTAATCAAGGAGCCACAGTTTTCGGCGGTACAAAAACAGATAAAATTTTCCTGAACGACATCACATTGTGGTCCGGCGAGCCTGTAAATCCATACATGAACAAAGACGCTTACACGGCGTTTCCTGCTGTGAAAGAATCTCTAAAAAATGAAAATTATAAAGCTGCAGATTCGCTAATCAAAAAAATGCAGGGAAAATATTCAGAATCTTACGCTCCATTGGGCACTATGTTTATCGACTTTGGGCATGAGAATGTTTCAAACTACTATCGGGAACTATCGCTCGACGAAGCCATTTCTAAAGTGACATATAAAACTGGAAATACCACAATAACCAAAGAATACTTTTATTCATTTCCCGACAAAGCGTTTATTATCAAACTCAATAGCTCGGAAGTTGGAAATCTGAATTTCACTCTGAGATTTGATTCTCAATTAAAGTTTGATGTAAAAACTACAAGTAATCTATTAGAGTTTGCAGGAAGAGCACCTATAAAGGCTGATCCAAACTATGTGAATAACAAAATAGACCCTATAGTTTTTGACCAAAAAAGAGGAACTCGGTTTTTTGGGAGTATATTAATAAAGAGTATTTCGGGAAAAATCATAAAAACAGACTCCACAATTGGCATAAAAAATGGAACTGAAGTAATACTGGCTGTCTTTGTTGCGACCAGCTTCAATGGATTCGACAAAGATCCAGAAACACAAGGGAAAGATGAAAAAGCGATTGTAAACAGTAGAATAACTCCGCTGATTCAAAAAACTTACATGAACCTCAAAACTAGACATTTGAGTGATTACCAGAAGTTTTATAACCGAGTAAGCCTTGATTTAAAGCCTGACTTGAGTATAAATTTACCCACGGATGAACGACTTAGAAGATATGCAACTGGAGCAGAGGATAAATACCTCGAAACCTTATATTTTCAATATGGAAGGTATTTGTTAATTAGTTCATCTCGCACCGAAGGTGTTCCTGCCAATTTGCAAGGCCTATGGAATCCACACATGAGACCACCATGGAGTAGCAACTATACCATGAACATCAATGCCGAAGAGAACTACTGGTTGGCAGAAAATACTAATCTTTCAGAAATGCACACACCTTTTCTAGGTTTTCTTGAAAATTTGGAAAAAACTGGCAGAGTAACGGCAAAAACTTTTTATAACGCAAATGGATGGGCTTGTCACCATAATTCTGACATTTGGGCAATGACCAATCCAGTCGGAGATTTTGGTAAAGGTGACCCCGTCTGGGCCAACTGGGCTATGGGAGCAACTTGGGCATCTACGCATCTTTGGGAGCATTATATTTATACAAAAGATATAGATTTCTTAAAAAACAAGGCCTACCCACTGATGAAAGGAGCAGCTGAATTTTGTCTGGATATGCTCACAAAAGACAAAAATGGAAAATACATCACTGCGGTAGGTACGTCGCCAGAGAATGTTTATATAACAGACAAAGGCTACAAAGGTGCTACGCTTTATGGAGCTACCGCTGACATAGCTATGATAAAAGAACTATTTATCGATCTCATAGAAGCTAGCACTATTTTGAAAAGTGACTATGACTTTAAAAATAAATTAGAGGAAGTTTTGGCCAATTTATATCCCTATCATGTGGGCAAAAAAGGCAATCTACAAGAATGGTATTATGATTGGGACGACGCGGAACCCAAGCACCGCCATCAATCACATCTTTATGGTCTATTTCCTGGTTTGCATATCAATATGGCCGAAACACCAGGACTTGCAGCAGCAGCCAAAACGAGTCTCGAGATTAAAGGTGACGAAACAACAGGCTGGTCAAAAGGCTGGAGAATAAACCTTTGGGCAAGACTTTGGGATGGAAATAGGGCTTACAAAATGTATAGAGAATTACTCAAATACGTTGAACCAGATGGTGTAAAAGTTAACTATCAGAGAGGTGGTGGCACATATCCAAATCTTTTTGATGCTCATCCACCATTCCAAATTGATGGAAATTTTGGTGGAGCCGCCGCTGTAGCCGAAATGCTTATGCAAAGCACTGTTGACAAAATTTATCTTTTACCCGCATTACCTGACTCCTGGAAAAGTGGTTCTGTAAAAGGACTAAAAGCTAGGGGTGGATTTGAATTAGACATAGTTTGGGAAAATGGGCGATTGGTTTCTGCCAAAATTATCGGAAAACCTGGTGGCGAAACTGAATTGATTTATAAAGGACAAAGCAAAAAGACAATTTTAAAAAATAATCAAGTGTTGGAATGGGCTTTTTAAAGACAAAACAATGAGTTTTCTAAATGCCGAATGGCGAAAATTAGCCATGGTAAATTATCTAGTTAATCCTAAAATATTAGAGAAATATTTACCCTACGGCACGGTTTTGGATCTATGGAAAAACAAGTGCTATGTGAGTTTGGTAGGGTTTATGTTCTTAAACACCAAATTGTTAGGAATAAAAATACCTTTTCATATAAATTTTGAAGAAGTCAACTTAAGGTTTTATGTCAAGCGAGTTGAAAATGGAATTGAAAAGAGGGGTGTGGTTTTTATTAAAGAAATTGTTCCCAAGGCTGCTTTAACTTTTGTTGCAAATACTATTTATAAAGAGCATTATGAAACATTAAACATGAAACACTTTTGGGAGCAAAATACAAATCAAATTGAAGTAGAATACCTTTGGAAAAAGGCAGAAATATGGAACTCAATTAAAGTTTGTGGTGCAAATAAATTGTATGAATTAGAAGCTGATAGCGAAGCTGAGTTTATTACAGAACACTATTGGGGTTATGCACGAATTGACCAAACAAAAACAAACGAATACGAAGTAAAACATCCGAAATGGAAGGTCTATAATATTGATAATTAACAAATTAACGTTGATTTTGAAGCAATTTATGGCGAAGAATTTGGATTTCTAAGCAATGAAACACCTTTCTCTGTAATGCTGGCAGAAGGTTCTAAAATCTCAGTAGAAAACAAAAAAAGAATTGGTTTTTAGTTAAAATAAACCTTTTACAAAAAAATGAGTCTAAACCAAAACTCCCTACTCTATGAAGTCATTTGGACCTATTAGTCATGAAAAATACACTGGCACTTTTGACGACAATGCTTTAAAGCATTTGTTAAAACGCACACTTTTGGGCATAAAAATAGATGATTTCAAAAAGTTTTCTGGCAAAACATTGGATCAAGTTATAGCCGTTATTTTCAAAGAAAGTGCTGTACCTTCCCCTCCAGTAAATCATTACGAAAATGCTACAAAAGACACGACTGGCGTCGCTTTAGGTCAGACTTGGGTGAACAGTGCCTATGGAGACGGCACAATCAATAGCCGAAGACAACAATCTCTAAAGTCTTGGTGGATTCAACAGATGCATTTTCAGGAAACCACTATTCATGAAAAAATGAATTTGTTTTGGCACAACCATTTTGCTACTGAAATAAATGTGTACAACGATGCCCGAATGGCTTTCAAATATTTACAAACTATTCGAAAATATGCTCTTGGCAATTTTAAGGATTTTACGAAGGCAATTACCTTAGAGCCAGCAATGCTACTTTATCTAAATGGCACGCAAAATACCAAAACAGCTCCAGATGAAAACTACGCTCGCGAACTTCAAGAACTATTTACTCTGGGCAAAGGACCCAATTCAAAATACACTGAAGATGATGTAAAAAGTGCTGCCAAAATATTGACTGGCTATAGAATCAATAGAGAACCTATCAATAGCTACTTTCAAGCCGACAGGCACGATGCCACTGATAAAACATTCTCTTCATTTTATGGAAACAAAGTTATAAAAGGCCACCCAGGTGATTTTGCTACAAATGAACTCGACGATTTGCTTAATATGATTTTTGAAAAAGAAGAAGTGAGTCTTTATATCATTCGAAGACTTTATGTTTTCTTTTTTTACTATGAAATTACACCTGAAATTGAAAGCAAATTTATAGTGCCCCTTGCTAAAATTTTTAGAGATAACAAGTTCGAGATACTGCCAGTTTTAAAGGTGATGTTTTCCAGCCAACACTTTTTTGATTTAGAGCTTCGTGGCTGTGTAATAAAAAGCCCAATTGAACACCTGGTAGGAACCACCAAGTTTTTAGAGCCTACTTGGCCAGCATATCAAACCTATATTAATGAATATTATCTTTTGGCCAACGACTTGGCTTCAGTGGCAGACAGAGGCCAGCAGGTGTTGGGCGACCCGCCAAGCGTTGCTGGATGGCCAGCCTATTACCAAGCACCCGTTTTCCATGAGATTTGGATAAACGCTAGTACCTTTCCTGAAAGAACGAAATTTACTGATACCTATATATCGAAAGGTTACAAACGCAATAATCAAAGCCTCCTTTTTGACCCTATAGGATTTGTGAAAAAACTCAAATCTCCATCAGATCCTATTAAATTGATTGACGAATTGGTTTTTTGGCTTTTCGAAATCCCTATTTCTAATAATCTAAAAACAGAGCTAAAAACAGACATACTATTGGCTGGACAAGCATCAGATTATTATTGGACAGAGCTTTGGAACGACTCACAGCAAAAGCCCAATAACAACAATATCAATATGGTTACCTCAAGATTGAAAAGCCTCTTGAGTTATTTTCTTGCACTTCCTGAATACCAACTAAGCTGAGCTATGAAAAGAAGAAATTTTATAAAGAATTCGGTTTTGGGAGCCATGGCACCCACTTTTCTGAATAACCAAAGTCTTTGGGCAATGGGGAATATTGACCAAAAACTTCTAGAAAACGAAAATGTATTGGTTGTAATTCAGCTTAATGGGGGCAACGATGGCTTGAACACAGTAATCCCAGTAAATCAATATAGCAACTACAAAAATGCCCGATCAAATATTGCTTTGGTAGAAAATAAAATCCTAAAAATACCTCAAAGCGAACTAATTGGCCTTCATCCTTCCCTTAAGAACCTTGCTGCTTTAATGAATGATGGAAAAGGAAATATTGTGCAAGATGTTGGATACCCAAATCCAAATTTTTCGCATTTCAGAGCCACCGATATTTGGCATACTGCTTCTAACTCAACAGAAGTATTAGAAAGTGGTTGGGCTGGCAGATTTCTAGCACTTGACCACCCCAATTTCCCAGAAGGTTATCCGTCAGCCAAATACCCAGATCCGCTTTCTATCCAAATCGGCTCTGTGGTTACCACAGCCCTTCAAGGACCTTTGTATAGCATGGGCATGTCAATTTCGGACACTACAAATTTTTATAATTTGATAGAAAATTCTGATGAACCAGTTCCGAATACCCTGGCTGGAAAGGAATTGGATTACCTGAGGCAAATTTCGAAACAAACCAATAAATATTCAGAAACCATAAAAGCTGCAGCTCTGAAGGTAAGTCAGCAAAAAGAATATCCAAATCTTAGTTTGGCATCACAACTCAAAATAGTGGCTAGGTTAATTGCGGGAGGGTTAAAGACCAAGATTTATTACGTGAGGTTGGGTGGTTTTGATACACACAGCGGCCAAACAGCCGCAGATACCAGCACTGGTACACACGCCAATCTTATGGCCAACTTGGGAGATTCAATTAAGGCGTTTCAAGATGACCTGAAGTTTCTTGGCGTGGCAGATAAGGTAATGGGAATGACATACTCGGAATTTGGTCGTAGAATAAAATCTAACGCTAGCTTAGGCACAGATCATGGAGCAGCCGCACCGATGTTTTTCTTTGGCGAAAAAGTTAATCCAACCTACTTTGGGAAACCTACAACTATTTCGGCTAGCGTTGCTAACAACGATAACATACCTATGCAGCATGATTTTAGATCAATTTACGCTTCGATTATGAAATATTGGTTTTGTAGCGATTCTGTTGAAATGAAAAGTGTTTTATTCCAAAATTTTGATACCATTCCTCTCGTATTGGGTAGTGTTTGTGGGTATGTTACAGCAACCGAACCCGAGTTAATAGGCACACGTCTCAAAGCATTCCCGAATCCATTTCAAGAAACAATTAACTTGAATTTCGTGGCTAAAGGAGGCCAAAGTTCCATTCAAATTTTGAATATGAATGGCCAAGAAGTTGCTCCAGAAATCAGTGAAGAATTTGAAGCTGGAAATCATCAAATATCGCTCAACCTGAGTCATTTACAATCCGGAATTTATTTGGCTAGGTATCGAAACGAAGAATATCAAGTAGTGGTGAGAATAATGAAACAGTAAACCATTTTTAAAAATCAATGGTTCTTTTTTGTCATTTGGGAGAATGTTCAAATTTGGAAATTTGCTCTACTTTTTTGTGATGACAATCGTTGTAATTGATTCTTGGGTTAAAATTAAGTTTTTAGAATCTACTTTTTTGCTTTTCAAATTATAATCTTTTGAGGTTACAAAAACCGCTAATTTTTGTTTCTTCCAAATTTTTGGGATTTCAATTATTTGATTGTGAGCACTGTTTACTAGAACTAAAACTACCTTACTTTTTTCTTTATAGGCTGAAGCCAAAACGTTTTTATTCTCCAAATCCACTTTGATTCTTTGCATATATGGCCTGACAAATCTTGAATAATTACCCAATGCCCACATGAGCTTTGAATCCAATATTTCTCCATCAAACTTGTTATTATCAGTTTCACCCATTTTCCCCTTATTAGAGATATAAATGAGACCGTCTTTGTAATCATTAGCACTTACCGAAAGCCACCAATGCCATGCAGAAGTATTGCTCAACGTTAAATCGGCATGAATTACTTTGGCCACGTATAAGGCCGTTTTCATACCTAAATCCATCCCACTACCATTGATTTCACCTGAATTATCACCCAAAACACAATATTCCGATTGCCAATAACTTACATTGTGATGCTTGATTTTTTCACCTAAATCTATTCTTTTCTTAACTAATTCTTCATTGGGTGAAGTTGTAAAATAACTGTGACCACAAATCATTTTTTCAACAGATTTAAGATTCCCAATATAATCCGGGCTTTTTTCATCAAAAAACGCTTGAACTTGGTTATCTTGATTTGCCTCTGTGCGATTCGTCTTGGATTTATACAAATAGTCTATTTGGGCAGTTTCTGCCAAAGTCAGTCGAGTTTTTACGTTTTTTTGAGCAAATTTCTCATCTATTTGTCTTGTAGCCCAAGCCAAATCAGCATTGTTAATAGGGGTTCCCTCTTGTGAGCCAAATCCAGATTTTGATTTTGGGCCCCAGTCCCACTGCGGTTCGTTGAAAGGACTCAAATAATCAAACTTTAGCTTTTCGGAAACTTCAGCCAGAAAGCTGGTAAACTCATCAATTTTAGATTTGTCAAAATTCCATTCGCCCAATTTACCGCTACCTATAGCAATTCCATTTTTTGTCATGGAAACAGGAGCCGAGTTAAGAAAACCCAAAGTAAAATCTACTTTATGACGTTTCGCTGCATCCAAAAACCACTGTTGGCCAGCTTGTTTTGTCCAGTCATATTTTCCATTTTCTAAGAAACTTTCCGCCCTACGCCATTCGTTGGTAATCATACTTTTAGAGCCTTGCTCTGTGCTACCAGCTCCAATATTAAACCTCCACATTGATAATCCTATACCTCTCGGATTTCCAGATTCATCCAACTCTTGGCTAAACAAAAGCTCTGCGATTCTTTCACGTTTTGCTAAAGGATAATATTTGCCCACCATCTGCATCGACCAGCAATCTGATGCTCCAAAACTGTGCATCGTTTGGTAAACTACAGAAGTGTCAATCTTTATTTTTTGAGCAAACGTACTCTCGCAAATAACTAATATTAAGACAATTAATTTCTTCATTTATTTATTTTTCTAAATCTTGCTTTGGCTTTTTTGGAACAAATTCCTCAAATCAATTTATATTTCGAAAATACAAATTTCATGGCAATAGTAAGCACAATATCTACCAGAATACCAATTACGAAAGCCATAGTAATTCCATAAGTCGGCATAAGCACAGCTTGCAAAAACAAGAAAAATGCAAAACCCAATGAACCCGTAAAAAGCCCCATGTATATTTTTCGAACTTGATAAATGCCCTGTGTATAATGCGTAAAAATGGCCAAAACTGTAGTCATGACCGGAAATGGCGTAAGAATTCCACTCCAAGTAGGGCCCAAACGCTCCGCCAAAAATGTGATGGTGATAACAAAAAGTGTTATGATAATCATGCGTAAAGGAATTTCGAATCTAAGAATTTTTACAGAAAAAGACTTATGCTCGGCTACTTTCGGAAAAAAGAATAAACCCAGAAAAAGCACCAATAGACTTAATGCAAACCACTGATAAACATTTAGATAAGAAATAACCGGATTTAAAGATACTCCAACCAAAGTATAAGCCACATAACCCGCCAACACACTAACCAAAGCATTACTTTTACGACCCACCAATACATACACCACACAAAAGAATGACCAGCCAATGATGCCCACCATCACGCCAGGGATAGAGTTTACGGCAAAATCAAGCCCTTGTTCGAGGGCGATAAACAAAATAATAGGCCCAGCCACCCAAGGCAAACCAGCCAAAATACCGCCAATACTATTTCCCCATTTTTTGCTTACAACCGTAACCAAGGCAACCACCGTGGGCATAATGAGGAGTTTTATGTAGAATGAATTCATAAACTTGGTGGAGCGATTTTTCAAATCGCTCAAAGAAATATGTATAATTTTTTATGACCACGATTTGAAAAGTCGTGTTACGTTTAAATACCTATTGAATCAACCAAAAAATCTGTGCCAATCTGTTTAATCTGTGCGGCAGCCATGCTGTCATTTGTGTTCCAAAAAAGAACTACCTCCTCCTACTCTTCTTCCCATCAGCCCTCCCACCTGAAGAACGATTAGATTTTTTGGATTTTGGGAAAGGCAAAGTTTTGCCTGAGTCTTTTATTTTGAAACTGCTACCTTCTACAGAAATCAGCTCCAAGTCCATAGAGCGTTTTTCAAGGTCGGTGGCTTTTATTTTTACCCTTACGGTGTTTCCGAAACCAATAATTTTGCCTTTTCTGCGGCCAACCACTCTGAAATTGTCGGCATCGTATTCGTAGAAATCGTCGGTGAGGTCGGCCAAACGCACCATGCCCTCGCAGCCTGTGTTTTCTATTTCCACAAATATGCCAAACTCGGCCACGCCAGTCACCACACCATTGAAAATATCGGAGCGAGACTGGTAGCTCATGTATTCTACCTGTTTGTATTTGATAGATGCACGCTCAGCCTCGGCTGCCAATTTTTCTTGATCTGACGAATGCTTGCATTTTACTTCAAAATCATCTTCAGGCAGTGATTTACCGCCATCCAGATAATGCTGCAACATGCGGTGGGCCATCACGTCGGGGTATCTCCTTATCGGGGAAGTAAAGTGGCTATAATGGTCAAAAGCCAAACCAAAATGTCCCAAGTTTTGCGTTGAATATCGTGCCTTACTCATGGTTCTTACGGCCAGAGATTCCAAAACATTTTGCACGGGTGAACCTTCTATTTCGGTCATTAAGCCGTTCAATGACTTTGAAAGTGCTGCTGTAGAACCAGTTTTTACGACAAAACCTAGCTTGTTGGCAAACTTTGCAAAAGTCTCCATTTTGGTAGGATTGGGCGGTTCGTGAACTCGATACACCATGGTATAGGCTTCGGCTTCTTTGTCTTTTTTCTTGGCAATATTGTACACAAACTGGGCTACGTGTTTGTTGGCCAAAAGCATAAATTCTTCTATCAGTTTATGGGCATCTTTCCGCACTTTTTGGAAAACACTAATCGGACGGCCTTTTTCGTCTAGATTAAACTTCGTTTCGTTGGTTTCGAAATTAAATGCACCTTTATTGAAGCGTTCTTTCCTCAAAATCAAGGCCATACGATTCAGGTCCTTCAAAATCGGGTCGTAAATCGGTTCTTTATTTTCGGTGTCTTCTATCACTTCCTGTGCTTCTTCATAAGCAAAACGTCTATCAGAATGTATGATGGCTCTGCCAAACCACTCGCCCACTACTTGGGCAGCATGATTCATCTCAAAAACGGCAGAAAACACTAATTTGTCTTCGTTTGGACGGAGTGAACACAAATTATTCGAGAGCTTTTCGGGCAGCATCGGAATGGTTCTGTCCACCAAGTATACCGAAGTAGCTCTTCTAAAGGCCTCCTCTTCAAGCTTGGTATTAGGCTGCAAGTAATGCGAAACGTCAGCTATATGCACACCAATTTCGTAATTTCCGTTTTCCAACACTTTATAGCTAATGGCATCGTCAAAATCTTTGGCATCGGCTGGGTCAATCGTGAATGTGAGTGTTTGACGAAAATCTCTTCGTTTTTTTATTTCATCTTCAGTGATCATTTCACTAATCGCTTCCGCTTCATTATGCACATCATCCGGAAATTTGATGGGTAAGCCAAACTCTGCCATTATAGCGTGCATTTCTGCATCGTTGTCGCCGGCTTTTCCCAAAATATCGATAACTTCACCCGAAGCCTGTACATGATTTTCGGGAAATTTCAAAATTTTAACAATTACCAAATCGTTGGTTTCGGCACCGTTTATATGGTCTTTGGCGACAAAAACATTTTCATGAAAACCCTTATTATCAGGACTTACCAGAGCATAATTGGCAAACACTTTTATTTTGCCCACTACTTCATCTCTTCCTCTCGAAAGCACTTCTACTACCCTACCCTCTGGATTTTTGCCGTTTTTACGTTGTCCAATAATTTTTACCGAAACCGTGTCGCCATCCAATGCTCCATTGAGGTCGTCTGAATTTACAAAAATATCTGACTCGTTTTCATTAAATCTTATAAACGCAAACTTGGGATTTACGAAATCTACTTTGCCAGTCACATGTTCTATTTTCTCGGTATTCTCAAGTTCATATCTTGCTTTACCAGCAGTTTTAAGTTTGCCTTCATCTACTAAATCTTCCACCATCAATTTTACAAACAACTTTTCATCATCATCGAACAAATCAAAATGATTGTATAGGTCATTGAGCGTGTATGGCCTATCGGTATTTATCTTAAAAAATGTGTGTATTTCTTCTTTTTGCGTCAAAATCGCTGACTTTTTTTTCCTTTTTGCCATTTATCACTAATCTTTTTCATATAAAAATATAAATCTACCATATTTGTAGAAAATTTCATTATTCAAACCTATAAATTGTGCTTTATGCGTTCAACGCTAATCCTACTTTTCTGTATATTATTACTAAATATTTCCGACGGCTTTTCCCAAAATAATGATAAAGAAATCCATGTCAAGAAAACCTCCATTCCTGTAAAAATAGACGGAAATTTAGATGATGCAGCCTGGGAAATGGCGGATTTGGCGACTAATTTTTTTCAGAATGCCCCATTTGATACCTCATTTGCTAAGAACCAAACTGAAGTAAAGCTTACTTTTGATGACAAGTTTTTATATGTAGGCATGAAAGCTTATCAACCCAAAAGTGCCTACACAGTTAGCTCTCTCAAAAGAGACTTTGAGAGTGGATCTAGTGATGTTTTTTCAGTGACCATTGACGCATTTAAAGACAAACTCAATGGCATGCAGTTTTCGGTGTCTCCACTCAATGTGCAGCGAGAAGGGTTAATTTCCTTAGGTACACAATCAGATTATTCTTGGGACAACAAATGGTATTCGAAAGTCAAAAACTACGACGAATACTGGACAGCGGAGTTTGCGATTCCATTTACTACGCTACGATATAAGGTGTCTGAAAATTCTAATTCTTGGCGAATAAACTTCGGGAGATTCTTTATGCAAACCAACGAATCGGCCACATGGTCGCCCGTACCAAGAAATTTCAAACCCAATAACTTGGCCTTTACAGGACTATTGATTTGGGACGATGCACCACCAAAACCCGGAGCTAATATTTCATTAATTCCTTATCTGTCAACCAATTACTCAAAGGATTTTCCAAGAAATGAAAACTTGGAGGCTCTAAAGCCAGATGGAAGAACCAAACTTGGAGCAGGAATGGATGCCAAAATTGCCATTACGCCATCGCTCAATTTAGACTTGACGGTAAATCCTGATTTCTCACAAGTAGAAGTGGATGCACAGCAAACCAATTTGAGCCGCTTTGAGTTATTTTTTCCAGAAAAAAGGCAGTTTTTTATCGAAAACTCTGACCTTTTTGGCACTTTCGGCTTTCCTTCTTCAAGGCCTTTTTTCTCAAGAAGAATTGGATTAACACGAAACAAATTTACTGGTTTAGTGGAACAAGTGCCCATTTTAGGAGGTGCAAGACTGAGCGGTAAACTCAACGAAAACTGGAGAATTGGTGTGATGAATATGCAAACAGCCAAACTCAATCACTCGGATAATGAGTTTTCTCCTGCCACAAACTTCTCTGTTGGTGTAGTGCAAAGAAAGGTGTTCTCAAGGTCATATATTGGGGCTATAGTGGTAAATAAGGAGAATATTTTTAAAAACCTACCCGAGACTAGCACCGAAGGCATTGCAAAATATAACCGGATGGCTGGCTTGGAATTTAACTATTATTCACCTGACAATAGACTGGAAACCGAGACTTCCTATCACCAGTCATTTAGTCCAGGAGCTGGAAAAGACGCCAGCATGATTAATCAATATATTGGCTATCATCATCCGCATTTGGATGTCAATTTGGGTATGGCTCGGCTTGGGAAAGATTATATTACTGAAGTTGGATATACTCCCCGACCAGGAGTTTATACTGTTTACAGACCTGTGACCATAATTTTTAATCCTAAAAACCAAAATGTTGCTAAAAAAATTAACTCTTTCGGTTTTGGAATAGATGGAAGCGATGTTTTTGACCTTGAAGGTAAAAGATTGGATACGGAATCGCCAGTTTTCTTTTATGTAAGCACTCCATCTGAGGGGCAGTTGACAACTGGTTATTATATGGCCTATACGCGTCTGCAGTCCCCGTTTGACATAACTAATGCTTCGGACAATCCTGACCCGAATTTTTCTAAAAATGTGGTGCCGTTACCTGTAGATATTTACAAAACAAGGAATTATTTTGTAGAGATTACTTCTCCAAAAAGATTTAATTTCTTTGGGAATTTCTTGATATATGCTGGAAACAATTTTAGAAGTGAAAAAATAAATGAAGGCAAAGTTTTAGGCATAGAATCTACCTTTAATTATAGAATTCAGCCTTACGGAAAAGTTGCAATGGACGTATATTACACCGATATAAAAATGCAGAAACCGTATAATTCTGTGAAATATTGGCTAATCGGCCCAAAAGCAGAAATGTCATTTTCGAAATCGGTGTTTTTGAGTACGTATTTTCAGTACAACTCACAAACCAACAATACCAACATCAACAGCCGATTGCAATGGAGATTTAAACCTGTGAGCGATATATTTCTGGTATATACCGACAATTATTTTGCAGAACAAATTCCGAGATTCGGCATTCAACCTTGGACTCCCAAAAACAGAGCTTTGATATTGAAAATGACTTATTGGTTAAATGTTTAAACTTCAAAAAAAATGAAAATCAACAAATTAAGTATCACATTTTTGCTAATCTCTATTGGCACTTTCGCCCAAGAAGTACCTTTAGAGGTTTTAAAACTCACCGAAAGCATTGATACCAACAAAATCAAATCGCACGTTGCCTATTTGTCGAGCGATTTACTTTTAGGGAGAAAACCTGGCAAACCAGGCTACCAAATGGCCGTGGATTATGTCATTAAAGAATACAAAAGCATGGGGATTTTACCCGCTGGAGAAAACGGTGGTTTTACCCAAAAAGTGATTCTGAGAAACTCTAAATTAGTCAAAGACAAAACGATTTTGAGTTTCACGCAAAATGATGGGACAAGCCAAAAACTGACTTTGGGTGAAGATTATTTGTTTTATGCCAATCCTGAAAAATCAAAAGTGGATTTCTCAGCTCCATTGGTTTTTGTGGGTTCAGGAATTGACGCTCCTGAATTAGGTTTTAATGATTACAAAAATATTGACGTGAAAGGTAAAATATGTGTGGTTTTGCAGAAATCACCTGATAATGTACCGGCCAACGTAAAACTTCACCTCAGATATCCAAGCACTTATCAAGACTATGCCCTTAAACATGGTGCAGTTGGCGTTTTGCTTTGCAACTATGAAAACAACACGGCTCGTTTCAAAGTCGGTGCCAATTTGTCCATTCAAGGCGGAAGCAACGTATCCATAAAACCAGATGGAAAACTGACGCCTTCGGCAAATTACATGGGCGGCAATATCCAGGTAGCAGGTAGCATTACGGTAGATGTTTTGAAAGATTTGATGAAAGCAAATGGTCTTAATTTGGAAGAAATATGGAAAGGTTTAGAAAAAGGAAATTATGTAAGCCAAAACCTAAAAACAACTGCATCAGGCATTTACGAGTCCATTTACAGCGATATTGAAAGTTATAATGTCATTGGAAAAATTGAAGGAACAGACAAAAAATTAAAGAACGAATACGTCATTCACTCAGCACATTTGGATCATTTAGGTGTAGGAAAAGCGATTGAAGGTGACTCTATTTACAATGGTGCTCATGACAACGCCTCTGGCGTTGCTGCTGCTTTGGAAATAGCCAGGACATATAGCCAATTGCCAATCAAACCTAAACGCAGCATGTTATTTTTAATGTGTACTGCAGAGGAAATGGGACTTTTGGGTTCTGCATATTTTGCAAATAAGCCAACCGTTCCGAAAAAAGATATTGTAGTAGATGTAAACACTGATATGCCTACTTTTTTGGCACAATTGGAATCTATTGCACCACTCGGAGCTGAGCATAGCACATTGGAAGAAATTACCAAAAAGGCCGCAAATTTATTGAATTTGAGCATAGAGACCGACCCTGAACCAACCGAAGGCCGTTTTGTTAGAAGCGATCAATATAGCTTTGTAAAGGCTGGAATTCCAGCACTTCACGTAAAATTTGGACATATAAATTCTAACAAAAACTTGGCGGAAGACGTAAAAAAATGGCGTGCGGCCCATTACCATAAACCGTCAGACCAAATAGAAAATGGTTTTGTGTGGTCGGCCAGCAGAAAATATGCACAAGTGAATTTCCTTATCAGCTATATGGCTGCTCAAGACAAAAAACGAGTTTCTTGGAAAAAAGATGATTTCTTTTATTTGAGATTGAAGAAGTGATTTTGTTTTAATTTAAATCGTATTTTTTTTTGAATATAGTTCGACCGCTCTGCGGTCGAACTTTTTTTTTGTGGCTCTACAGTTAATTATCGCTATTTTGAAACAAAAATACCATAAGGACCCAACTTCAACTTTTGCCCTTCTAACTTCGAATCATTGGAAGAGAAGAGTATATCTTCAAACTTATTTTTTATCGAAACCTCCACACTTTCATTCGTAATATTCTGAATTACAAGTACATCACCATCTTGATGTGGTCTAGTGAATGATACTAGTTTTTTATTTACAATACCTGATTTTTGAAGATTAGGTGGACTAATTTGGGCCAAAGCTGGAACAGCTTTTCGCAGGGCAATCATTTTTTTGTAATGATTAAAAAGCGAATTTTCATCCTCTATTTGAAACTTTAAAGGTGTGGTTTTTGAGTCCGTATTGTAGACTGGTTTTCGCCAGTTGGTTCTGTCATTGTCATCTGAGCGTTTATCCCAAATAAATGCTTCTCTGATATTTTCATCCGGCTTTTTTCCTTTCATGCCTATTTCTTCTCCATAATACAAATACGGATTCCCAGGCAATGTAAGTAATAAATTGGCTGACATTTTCAGCTTATCAATATTCCCTTCGGCCACACTTCCAATTCGGTTTTGATCATGATTACTGAGCATCGTTGCATCAATAAATTCAGAATTTTCTTTGGCAAATATTTCATAATTCTGAATCAATTTTGAAACAATATCTTTTGAATCCTTGCCTGTTTTCACAATATCTTGAATGGCAAAACACAAATCGAAGTTGAAATTGGCTTTTAAACCTCTAAAAAATGGAGCAATTTTTTCGGCCGAGGTCCACACCTCTCCTACTATGTAAACATCGGGCTTTATGGCTTCCATTGTCGCTCGAAACTCCTCCCAAAAAACATGACATTTATCGGCCTCCCAATCAGGATAAATGTGTTTGGCTGCATCCATCCTAAATCCATCTACGCCTTTTTCTAACCAAAATCGGCCAATTTCATAAATTTCTTCTCTAACCTTCGGGTTATCCATATTCAGGTCGGGCATCTCGCTCCAAAACATCCCGTAGTATTTCTCCTCGTCACCTTTTTTTGCCCAATGCCATGGATTTGTTTCTGTGCTGTCAGCAGTTTTTTCTCTTTCCGCAATTCCTTTGGCCTTAATTAGATCTGGAGTCAACCAATTATAATAATTCCTATAAGGATTATCTTTCCCCTTTTTGGCTTCTTGAAACCAGTAATGCTGACTGCTTGTATGATTTATGACAAAATCTAATAGGACTTTAATATTGCGTCGGTGAGCTTCCTCCAATAGACGTTCAATATCTTGCATTGTTCCACATTCTGGATCAATAAACTTATAGTCAATTACATCGTATTTGTGGTAAGAATTCGATTTAAAAAATGGTGTAATCCAGATTCCTTCAATTCCAAGGTAGTGTAGATAGTCGAGTTTGGAAGTGATTCCATTTAGGTCGCCTTTGCCATCATGATTAGTGTCACAAAAGGAGCGAACGAAGATTTCATAAAAAACCTTCGGATTATTGTCTTGTTGTTGGTTGTTCAATTGGACGTTATTTTTCTAAAAAAGTATTATCATAGGAACCACAAAGATAGAATTTCCAACAAATAATACCTCTTTCTAGCTTTTTATAAATAGGATTTCTTTTAATAAAACTATGATTTCAAAGAAAAAACAAAGTTTAAAACCCAAAAAAAGTTGGCAAATTATCGCCAACTTTTCTAACATTTATTCAACCACTATATTATTTCTTCTTGATAATAAATACATTAACTGCGGTAAATATCAACCAAAGCCAAGGTGCACCATGCATCAACAGGTCGCCCCAATCCATCATTTGCATACCCTTTGCTCCACCCAAAACCCATCTGATTTTTCCCAAAACATGCGGTTCGGGAACAAAAGGAGCCAATCCCAGGGTCAGTGAAGCCATCAAAGGCGTGAGAAGTGATTTATATTTATCTTTCATTACTTTATTCCTTTTGCAGCCAAACCCGAATATCCAGCTCCGCTTAAATTATAGACTTGTTTAAAACCTGCTTGCTGAAGCAAAGTTGAAGCCTTAGAACTACGACCTCCTACCGCACAATACACAAAAACTGGTTTGTTTTTATCCAATTTACTTGCCTGCTCTAAAAACTTAGGATCGGCTACGCTGATTAATTTTGAAGAGCTAATTTTGCCTTCGGCCCATTCACCAGGAGTCCTAACATCTATCAATTGGGCATTAGGTGTAGCTTTTATTTTAGACACGAAGCCATCCAAATCAAGGGTGTTAACCTGTGAATTGGCATCTGAACAATTTAAAAATCCAAAACCAATCATCAAAACCAATAAAAAACTCTTCACTTTTTTCATCTTTTCTTTATTAAATCATCAATCAATCCAAAAAACAAATATCCCATTACTGCCCCATAAATAGTTGAATTTAAAGGCTTAGAGGTAATCATACAAGTACCTGACGAGCAACCAATCTGCTGCCAATATAAATATCCACCGATTCCGCCAGTAGCAATTCCAATAAGAGGTAATAAAAACTTTTTCATGATTTTTCTGATTTTATTTCCTCAAAATCAATGTTTTCTGTGTCTTTTTGCTCCACTTTAGAACTTTGCACTGTTGCACATGCTGCACATCCTGTATTGGTTATTGCTTGAAAAATAAACAAACCGCCAATAAGTGCAAAAACATAGTTTTTCCCCGTGATACTAGTGACAACAATGTAAGCTCCCATAAACAACCGAAGCCAACGCATAAAATTCCATCCTGTCAATATTGTTTCTTTCATTATGTATTCTTAATATTCAAATATATGAACATTTAATCATATAATCAAATTTAAAAATCAAAAAGTTCAATCTAAAAAAAAATAATTTGGCTTTGCAACCAAAAAACCAAGTTTTGACTCATTGTATTTATAAGGGGTTTAAGGGTAATAATTTGATGGCGAGTGTCTGCAAAGCCTCGCCATTCAAATCAAACTATCAGTTTATGAAGTATATCACTATTATATTTTTATGGGTAATATTTTCATGTAAAAATGGAGAAAGTATAATGCCCGATGACAACAAAACAGCTGGCCTTTCTGTTCCAAACAGCCTACACGCAAAATGGCAATTGGTTGAATACGAAACAAATGAAAAGATTCCATATCAGATTGTGCTAGAGTTTAAAAATGAAAAAAATGAGAAAGGCAACTGGACTTTGAGTGGTAAAAGTTCTGTTAATTTTTATCAAGCTGATTACGATTTTACGGGTCAAAAAATAAAAATCAGTAATCTGATAGTAACTGAAATAGCAGGAAATTTGGCAGCAACAACATTTGAAGAAAAATATTTAGACCGACTCCTTCAAGTTTCTGATTTTAGTGTAAAAAATGCAACACTAAACTTGAGTTCTTCGAAACAAAAAATGATATTTAAACTTACTAATTAATATGAAAAACATAATATTAAGTCTCTGCCTTACCACAATGATATTCACAATGAGCAACTGTGAACAAACCAATCCAGAGGTAAAATCGGTTAATATTTCATCCGATTTTGCTGCAAAAACTTCCAATTTTGCTTTTGATTTTTGGAAAAACCTTCAGGCCGACGAGTCTGTTGACAAAAACTATTTCATCTCTCCGCTAAGCTTGCATATTGCCTTAGGTATGCTTCTAAACGGTGCTGATACCGATACGAAAAAAGAAATTCAAAAGGTTTTAGGATTAGAGAATCAAAGCATGGAAGAAATCAACAAAACCTATTTAGAATTGATAGAAAACCTTCCAAAAGTAGATCCAAAAGTAGTTAATACCATTGCAAACTCTATCTGGCAAGACAAAAATTTCACATCTGAGCAAACCTTCATTGATAATCTTACGAGTAGTTTCAAAGCGAGACTCTACAACGAAGATTTTGGCAATCCAGCCACAGTGGATAAAATAAACAAATGGGCTAGCGACAATACAAATACCAAAATCAAAAAGATTCTGGAGCAGATAGAGCCGAGTCAGGTGATGTTTTTAATAAACGCTCTTTATTTTAAAGGCGATTGGACTAAGGAATTTAAAACTGAAAACACACAAAAAGCGGAGTTTGTTGGCACAAATACTACTAAGATGGTAGATATGATGAATCAAACAACTGAATTCAAATATGCCGACTTGAAAGATTATCAACTAGTAGAACTGCCATATGGAAGCGAAAAATATACCATGAATATTGTTTTGCCCAAAAATACCAGTATTGAAAATGTTGTAAAAAACCTTAACGCAGCAACATGGCAGTCGGCACAAAACTCACTTACCAAAAGAAAAGTAGTGGTAGGTCTGCCTAAATTTAAAATTGAATATTCGAAAAAATTGAATGGTATTTTACAACAAATGGGGATGGTGAAGGCTTTTTCAGACCAAGCAGATTTATCCAAAATAGCCAAGCCGGCAGGAAAACTAAAGGTGGGTTTTGTAAAACAAGATACTTTTGTGGCTGTGGATGAAAAAGGCACTGAGGCAGCTGCTGTGACAACTATTGGCATTGAAGTTACTTCCCTCCCTGTTTATCCTGAAATTATTTGTAATAAGCCTTTTGCATTCTTAATCACAGAAAAAACCTCAAATACAATAATGTTTATAGGTAAAGTTTCGAATTTATGAAAAAAATATTATTAGTCTTAGCTGTGGCATTAGCCAATTGGAGCTGCATTGATGAATGCAATCAAACCCGTACTTACAAAGCCACTGTACCGTTTCAGATTGGGCAGGAGCAGCTCAAAAATGGTATTGTCAACGAAGGGCCACGCGAATTAGAGAAACTTGCAAAAATATACGCTTATGAAAATTATTTAATCATCAGCGAAACTAAAAAAGGTTTGCATATTATTGACAATTCCAATCCATCGAACCCTGTAAAAGTTTCATTCTTAAAAATACCGGGTGTGATAGATATGGCTGTCAGAGATAATATCTTGTATGCTGACAGCTACACGGATTTAGTAGCATTAGACATCACAAATCCAAAGGCCATAAAAGAAGTAGGAAGGATAAAAAACATGTTCAACTACGGACTTGTAGAGGGTATAAGTTGGTATTATGATCCTTACTCAAAGATCATAACCGATTATGAATTTAAGACGGTAACCGAAACCGTTTCGACAAATTGTGGCCAAAATGGATCTGTTTGGCCCGTATATCGTGGTGGAATAGCACAAGACGGAGCATTTAAAAACTCAACATCGGTGGCAAACGGACAAACTGGAACTAGCTCTGGAACTGGAGGTTCCATGGCGAGATTCACTATTTATGAAGATTATCTTTATGCCGCCACTCAATCTGACCTTCTAGTTTTTAACATAAAAAATGGACAAAAACCAGACTCCATCAGCAAGGTAAATCTTGGATGGGGGATAGAAACCATTTTCCCTTATAAAGACAAGTTATTTATTGGCTCCAATACTGGGATGCACATATTTGACAACTCAAGTCCTGCTTCGCCAAAAAGACTATCTATATTTCAACATGCCAGAGCTTGCGATCCAGTGGTAGTTGAAAACGACAAAGCTTATGTTACACTAAGACAAGGCTGGTGCGGAGCAGCACCCAATCAGCTAGATGTAGTAGATGTAAAAAATCTCTCGGCTCCTTTTTTGATAAAATCATATCAGATGGAAAACCCGCATGGTTTATCAATCATAAACAACAAACTCACCGTCTGTGAAGGCAAATTTGGACTTAAATCATTTGATGCCAAAG
Source organism: Lacihabitans sp. CS3-21 (assembly GCF_024343675.1). Classification (GTDB taxonomy): domain Bacteria; phylum Bacteroidota; class Bacteroidia; order Cytophagales; family Spirosomataceae; genus Leadbetterella. Next base: position 38,753 of record NZ_RJUD01000104.1, on the reverse strand, counting down.
ACCCTTCGGACTTAAAACTTCAGCAACACCTAAAAGACATTCATGCCTTCGATGTAATCCAGTTAGACGACAAACACTTATTAATGATAGGTGAGAATGGATTATACCAATATGACAATACAGACCCTAAAAATTTGAAACTTTTAAGTAAAATCGAAGTTAAAAAATGAAAAAAATATTGATTTTAACTATAATTGGAAGTTTTGTTTTCAATACTTCCTTTGCTCAAACTAAAAAACTTTTCAAATATCCATTTGTAAACCAAACGGAATTTGGCGTATTATTTGGAAGAGTAAAAAACACGAACTACTACTATCCAAATTATTCGAGTTACTGGCCAGGACCTACTACAAATGGATTTACCATCCAAAATATAGCCAGCCTAAGCTTACAAACATTCAATGGACTTAAAGTTAGAAAAATGACTACATTGGGTTTTACTACTGGCTTAGATCTTTACTCCACCACCCTATTAGTTCCGGTGGCATTAGGCGTTCGTCATGTGTTTTATGAAAAAAGCCAGGAGGGGGCAAAATTACAGGCGGGTTTAGATGCTGGCTTTGGTTCAACTATAGCCAATGCGTCAAATAGTTACGAAACCGTAAAAGGTGGAGCTTTGGTAAATCCAACAATTGGCTTCAAATTTCCAACCAAAAATGGGTCTGCTTGGCTCATAAATTTAGGTTACAAATATCAATATTTAGAAATCACTCAGAATATCGAAGCCACTGATATTTACAACATATCTAGTAAAGAAACCAGAAACTTAAAACGTTTTCAGGTAAGATTGGGCTTCGAATTTTGAGTAATCAATAACCAGAAACATCCTTGGTTTGAGATACCGAATTGGTATCCAAACCTAACCTTCCTTTGGCATCTTCTAAAATAGCGATGGTGGCTGTGGCACCTAAACGTGTACAACCCAATTCTCTAACTTTAAGTAGCCCGTCTAAGCTCCTCACTCCACCAGCGGCCTTAATTTGCACATTTGGATCTGCATATTTTCGCATCAATATCAAATCGTGTTCTGTAGCTCCTTTGTAATTATAATCTCCGTTGGCTTGTTTTACATACCCATAACCCGTAGAAGTCTTTATAAAAGCCACACCAATCGTAGAACATATCTTGCAAAGTTTGATTTTATGTTTGTCTTTGGGCAAAAAATCATTCTCAAAAATAACCTTTAAAATGGCTCCATGTTTTAGACATTCTTTGTTTATAGCATTTATTTCTTTTTTTACATATCGCCAATCTTCGCCTAACACTTTACCTGCATTTACCACCATGTCTATTTCAGTAGCACCATCTTTACAGGCCAATCGAGTCTCAAAAACCTTGGCCTGAATTGTGCCATTGCCATGAGGAAAACCTATAACACTACAAACCTTTACGTCCGAACCTTTTAATATCTCAGCGGCTTCCTTTACAAAATAGGGCTTAATACAAACTGCCGCCACATCATATTCTTTGGCTATTTGGCAACCTTCTATTAAATCCTTATCTGTCATTGTTGGATGTAACAATGAATGGTCAATCATTTTAGCAATATCCTGGAGGGTGTACATAATGAAAGTTTTGAGAAATGTTAATTTTAAAATTAAAGCTTAAATTTAGATATTTTACCTGATAATAATTTTCAAAAAATGCAATCAATTGTCACACCCTTGAATTTTTATCACAAAAACACTTTCTGAAACTGAAAATCCTGGTTTCAACAATATTGATTTTCCTGCCAAATATTGAACATTTGATTGATTTGAGATACTATTTTCTGCTTCAATAAACTGAGAAACTTTTTTGGCCAATGTTTGATTGGAGATGTTTTCAGCCTGCGAAATACTCAAGCTTGATGGACAATTATTGATTACATAGGTTTGGCTGACAGATCTATTACCGCTATCATCTTTGGCTTGAACTGTGAAAAAATTATTCGAATTTGCCAAAGTTTGGACTATAAAACTATTAGAAAAAGTGGCCCCTAAATATTGACCATTAAGAAAAACCTCATACTCGACTTGACTATCTATATTATCGGTAACTGAATGCCAAGAAAATAGATAACCACTTGGTTGAGAAATTACCGATAAATTAGCTGGTATATTTGGAGCTGAATTATCATTTGAAACACAACTCTTTAGAAATTTTGCATCAGCCCAATCTCCATGATCGCCACAATTACTATCTCCAGCATCAGATAACACCAATTTTAGCTCACTAACACCTAGCACGCTCACATTTATGGATAATGGCGACGAGTTTTGATTAAGCACTGGACTTTGATAAACCAAAACATTATCGTTGTAAACCCTAAAAATCACTGTTCCGCATACATTTCCTGTTATTTCATCATCTATCCCTACAATGCTACTAAAACTTTCAAAACCCAAACCAGCTATGTTATAAGTTATTTCTGAATTCGCATGTGAACCCAATCCTTTAGAAAAAGTAATACCGTTTAGTCGAAGGGTGTTACCATCATTAGGGTAATATTCACCATTACTTTTGTCTTTTTCAAACTGTCCGTAACCATTAATTGCCGAAGCTTCGTTCAAATCTGACAAATAAGTGATAAAACTTCCGCCTACACAACTTTGATTTGGCGTAAAATCTAAAACTGAACTTTTTGTTTTGTTACCTGCCCTATCTCGTATAACCACAAAAACTTTGAAATTCTTATTTAATATAGAACTTGTAGATTGATAAGTGTATGTTGAAGTGGAGTTGCTCAAGTAGGCAACTCTTTGGGCATTAATAACCAATTCAATATTTTTTACTGCATCATTATCAAAAATTGGATTCCATTGAATCTGGAAACTAGTTGAGGTAATTTGTTCCACTTTCAGGTTGGCAATACTTGGTGGAACTTGGTCAGATGGGTTGCAATTGGGAAATACATCCTTTTGAAAGGTAGTAGAAAGCCCATACGAATCTGTTACCGTCAAAATAAATCTGTAATAATAAGAATTTCCGTCACAAGGCACTGTACCGAATTGGAATATCCCATTTAAACTTGGCAAATTAAGCTCTTGATGCCTATGTTCATTGTGATACAAGAATGCCTCCCATTTATAAGTCAAACCATTGTTGCTTTCCTCATTATCAGAAACTTGGGCATTGAGAGTAACACTTGGTGACCCCAACGAAGCAAAAACCTCTACGTTGTCTATTGTTGTAGAGATAATAGCTGGAGGAGTGTTATTAATAGAAACCGTATGAGATACTAACGAACTCAATCCCTGCGAATCATAAACAATCAATGTTACCTGAAAAGCCTGGGGATTGCTATTATTTGCTACAAACTGATGGGTTGGATTAATTCCATTTGCAGAGGTGCCATCTCCAAAAAACCAAAGATAGGATAAAGCAGAATTTTCTGGATCAAAAGACGAGCTTGCATCAAAGCTGACATTAAGAGGGCTAATGCCGTATAATGGGTTATAAGTAAATTTAGCAAGTGGTGCTTGATTTCCTGATGGAGCATATTTTATCTTTTTTACTACTCCTGTAACTGCCGTGTAGTACAACGACTCATCAAATTTGTTATAAGCAAAACTAATCAAACCAACAATGGCTGGATGAAAGTCCACTTTCGATTGCGGATTGTTGTTGGCATCAAACTTGAAACTCTTAGCCCATTGATTATTAAACTCTGCAAAAAAATAGCTGCCATGATATTCTTCTGGATAACTTTCTCCTTCGTAAAAGACGCCTCCAATAGAACTTCCACCAACAAAGTTTGAATATGGAAAAGAAGAAGATCCAACATCCAAAACATTATCATTTATTACAACTCTCGCCGTGCTATTCGTTCTACCCCATTCTATAGCTGGTTTCAGTGGATTTAATGGATGATAGGGCGGATTGCTTTCATATAAATGATCAATTCCCTCAAATCTTGGCCAGCCAAAATTCTGCCCACCATTGGTTACAATATTTATCTCTTCCTTGGTATCTTGACCTACATCACCAACATACAAGACTCCTGCATTACCATCTTCCAAATTGTGGCTTCCAGTATTGGGTTTTATCGTAAATCTAAAAGGATTTCTGAAGCCCATAGCATAAACTCTAGACTGCGGAGCCCTTGGTTGAGCGGGGTTAAAAAATGGATTGGAGGAAATTCCGTTACCATTGGAAGGATCAATTCTGACAATTTTTCCATTCAGTGAATTCTGGATTTGACAACGCCAAAGCCGACGAGCAACATATTCCTCTTGTGTTATTATCCCATCAGAATAAGCTTGGAGTTCATAATCAGCCCCCGAAGCCCCGTCGCCACAAGACACTAATAATGAACCGTCTATTGCAAACTTTAAATCTCCCCCTGAATGATAAATACCAGTAAGTGGAAAACCAGTAGATTTAGTTTCTCCTATTAAAACAAATCTTGAATTAGGCACGACAGATGCAAAATTATTAGCTGGGTCCAAGGTAAATCTGGTCACTCTACCAATCGTAGCTCCTTGCTCATTTGAATTTGAAGAATAGGCAACATTTCCATAATAAAGTAAATGGTGTCTATCAACAACATAATACAAATAAATATAACCATTATGCTCAAAATCAGGATCTAAAGCAGCACTAAGAAGTCCAAAATCGCCATAAGTGGCAACTTCTTCCCTAATATCTATTAGCAAGTTTTTATGATTATCAGCAAACGAATATACCCTTCCATCTCTTTCCCAAACGTACATTTTGTTTGCGTGATCAAAGCCTACTCCCATCGGCAAGTCCCAAGAACCAAAATTTTCCTCTAGAAAACCTGCTGGGTATTGTGCAAAAGAAAACTGAAAAAAAAGAAGAAACGGGATTAAAATTTTATACATGGTTTATAGCTTTATAGTGGACTTTACAAAGCTATAAACTTTGAAACAAGCAAAGAAAAAAATTTATTAAACGGTATAAATATTAACCTATAAAGTTACAAACCAAAAGATTAAATAAATTGGCGATTTATACGAATTAGAAAACAATATGATTGAAAATTCAAAAATTTAAAATACTTGCCATTTTGAGCATTAATAATAAATAGTGAAATAAGGAATTTCAAAATAGACACTCTCCTTGCCAACAAATGCAATCGTTAAAAATATCTATTGGAAAATTTTCAGCAGATTCAAAAATCCCAAAAACAGTAGAGCCGCTACCTGTCATCGAAGCATAGTTTGCTCCTAATTTATAGAGTAGTTCTTTAACTACTCCAATTTTCGGATGGTTCTCTATGATTTTTTTTTCGAAATCATTTTTCAGAACATTTGCCCAATCATTTAGTGGCGAGGCTATTATTTCCTTTATACCTACAACAGGCATACTAGGCTTCACCCCCGCATAAGCCTCGGCAGTGGAAATATGAATTTGGGGATTTACCAAAATTATTTGCTTTCCCTTTAAATTGAGATTAATTTCTTCAAACTCTGTGCCTTTTCCGAAACAAAATTTTGGCTTATTTTCAATGAAAAACGGGCAATCACTTCCCAATTGTTCGGAAAATTTTTCTAATTGATTAATCGTCAAATTTAATTCAAATAGCTCATTCAACATTTTCAAAGCAAAAGCACCATCAGCCGAACCCCCACCTATACCCGCACCCATCGGTAAGACTTTGTGTAATTGAATACTTACTGATTTGCCAACAATAAATCCTTCGTTTTCTAAAATCCTAAAGGCTTTCAAAATCAAATTATTTTCTTGATTTCCAGGTATTAATAGACCCGAAGAATTAAAAGAGAAACTATCAGATTTTACCATTTCAAGAGCGTCGCACCAGGCTACAGGATAAAATACCGACTCAATGTTATGGTATCCATCAGATCTTTTTTCAATAATATTAAGCCCTAGATTTATTTTTGCATTTGGAAAAGATACCATAAACTAATTTTTTACAAATTTAGGAAAAGAGCGATTGGAATCAAAGATATGTGTTTGTGGGAAAAACATTCTCATCCAATAATAACACAGATTTTGGGGGGATTAAGCACTGATTGTTTTTCTTAGCCTGGTATTTATATTTAATGCTCTAATTTTCATTTGTTTGAAAGCTTTTGCAATTCAAAAAATATTATTAATTTTGCACTCCAATTTTTGGCTTGTCGGAGTAAATGGTTCTTTCGCAAGCTTATTTTTCACCAAAAAAATCTGAACCAAATGTCACAAAAGATCAGAATTAAATTAAAGTCTTTCGACCACATGTTGGTTGACAATTCATCTGAGAAAATCGTTAAAGCAGTAAAATCTACAGGAGCTACAGTTAGCGGACCAATTCCGTTGCCTACGCGTGTTGAGAAATTCACTGTTTTACGTTCTCCTCACGTTTCAAAAAAATCTAGAGAGCAATTCCAGCTTTGTACTTACAAGAGATTGATAGATATCTACTCTGCAAGTCCTAAAACTGTAGATGCACTAATGAAATTGGAACTACCAGCAGGTGTTGACGTTGAAATCAAAGTGTAGTTTTCGTAAGAATCGACATTTTAAAACCTTCTTTTTCTAACGAAAAAGAAGGTTTTGTTTTTTATAGCCTCCAAATTTTGATTTGTTTTTTATAGAAATAGAATCAGAATAAAGTATTTTGCTATTTTTGTTAAAACAATAACATTTCAATGTGGGTATTAGCCGAGCAAAACTCTATCGCCAATAATTTCCTGAGCGAATTGCGTGACAAAGAAATCCAAAAAGACACCATGAGATTTCGAAGAAATCTGGAGCGAATTGGAGAAATATTTGCTTACGAAATTTCAAAGTCGCTTTATTTGGTGAACTCAAAAACCGAAACTTCATTGGGAATAAAAGAAAGCCAAACTCTGAGTGAGTATCCGATAATTGCTACCGTGTTGCGTGCTGCAATGCCGTTACATCAAGGACTATTAAACTTTTTTGATAAATCAGACAGTGCTTTTATAGGGGCATACCGTGGTATTCATGACAAAAAAGAACATTTCGAGATTGAAATGGACTATATCAGCAGCCCAAGTTTGCAAGGAAAAACACTCATCATTTGTGATCCGATGTTGGCAACAGGTAAATCTTTAGAGAAAGCCTATCATGCATTACTTCGGTTTGGAATTCCTTCAAAAACCCACATAGTTTCTGTTGTTGCGAGCGATAGAGGTGTAAGGTATATCAATGCTCGTATGCCAGAATGCAAACTCTGGATTGGTGACATCGACCCAGAACTCAATACAAAATCTTACATCGTTCCAGGTCTGGGAGACGCTGGCGACTTGGCTTTTGGTGTGAAAATATAAACTACCCTAAAAATATAAAACCCTAGAATGAAAAACGAAAAATCAGACCTACAGCATTTGTTCAGTATGCCAGTTATTGTGGCCGCATTGGGCTATTTTGTTGATATTTATGACTTACAACTTTTTGGAATTGTGAGAATTCCAAGCCTTGAAAGTCTAGGACTAAACAAGCAAGAAGTCGATACCATCGGAACTGGTATTATAAATATTCAGATGATTGGTCTACTCATCGGTGGCATCCTTTGGGGAACATTAGGAGATAAAAAAGGTAGGCTTTCGGTACTGTTTGGCTCTATCATCACCTATTCACTGGCAAATATTTTTTGTGGTTTCATACCCCAAATGGACTTTGTAGATAAAGTAGAAGCTTACAAATGGCTTCGGTTTTTAGCTGGAATTGGGCTTGCAGGGGAACTAGGAGCAGGAATTACGCTGGTTTCAGAAGCTTTACCAAGGCATTTAAGAGCCAAAGGAACTTCCCTTGTTGCAGGAGTCGGACTCTTGGGTGCAGTTGTGGCCACATTTACTGTTAAATTATCAGGTGACTGGACCATCGCTTACTTCATCGGGGGTGGTATGGGTTTCTTACTTTTGTTGCTAAGAGTTGGCGTTTTGGAGTCGGGGATGTACAAAAACTTAACTGATAAGGCCCATGTTTCAAAAGGAAATTTCTTTGCATTTTTTACCGATTGGAATAGATTCACAAAATATTTAAGATGTATCGGTATTGGTATGCCCACTTGGTTTTGCATAGGCATTTTGGTATATCTGAGTAATCAGTTTGGTGAAACATTTGGTTTTACAGAAAAAGTTGAACCAGGCTTGGCTATTATGTGGGCCTATGTGGGTATTTCAGCAGGAGATTTCCTGAGCGGATTTCTAAGTCATTGGTTAGCATCTCGTAAAAAGGCGATTGCTTTAATGATGGGCATGTCGCTTCTTGGCGTTCTCTTTTATTTATTTGGAGGCATGCAAAGTGCCTTTACGCTTTATGCCACGTGTGTATGGTTAGGATTTTGGACAGGTTACTGGGCCATGTTTGTTACCGTTGGAGCCGAACAATTTGGCACAAATTTGAGAGCAACGGCAGCCACTACAGTACCCAATATGGTAAGGGGTTCAGTAGCAGGAATGACTACCTTATTTGGCTTCTGGAAACCTGATTTCGGCGTAATTTGGGCTGCGGCATTGGTGGGTTTAATAATTTATATAATAGGTTTCTATTCTACGCTAAGTATAGCAGAAACCCACGATAAAGACCTCGATTATTTAGAAGTTTAGGCAGTTTTGGTTTTCAAATCAAAAACCACTTTAGACCTAAAATAATATATCGAAACCAATGTTGAAGTAATAAAATATGTTAAAAATATTGGTTTAAAAAAAGCTTGCTGCTCAAATAGTGGGTTCCAAAAGTTGGTAAAAGCTATCATGCCGATACCGTAAAGGTTCTTGATGAGTTCAAAAAACAAAAAGCTTGGATTTTTATCCATAAACTCTGTGTAGGCGTAAATATTGAGAAAAATCATCAGCCCATAAAGCAGCAATTGCGTTAAAGAAAGATTCCCAAAATAATAAAACATAATAGTCAAAAAGCCAAGGGTTATAAAAAACTGAACCCAAATCCAAGTTCTTACTCCAACCGAAAATTCAGTTGCATACTTCTGAAAATTATACGGATTTGTAATTTTGTCAACAGGATATTTTTCCTCGAAACCATCTGGACGCCAGCCTGTTGGCATAAACCAAATTCTGAATTTATCTTTCCAAGAATCGGCCCTCCAAGCATCCAAAATCAATAACCATAGATGCTTAAAGTTAATTTTTATTGGGTTCCAAGTGGCCATTGGCCTTGTTATGCCATAAACTGGTTTTAAATTGGGTAATTCTTCTTGAAAAGTACCAAAAAGTTTATCCCAAATAATAAAAATCTGACCATGGTTTTTGTCCAAATATTCGGGATTCAAAGCATGATGAACCCTGTGATGCGAAGGCGTTACGATGATTTTTTCAAGAAAACCCATTCTGTCAATATAGACCGTGTGATACCAAAATTGAGCAAATAGCTGTATAGGAGCCACAATACCAATTACCTCAGGTTTAACCCCAAAAATGGCGGCTGGAATCAAGAAAAACGTAAAAATATTCACAAAGGTAGAAATACTTTGACGCAATGCACACGCCAAATTAAACTCCTCACTGCTATGGTGAATGGCGTGTTTGTTCCAAAAGAAATTAACCTCATGAGCTAAGCGATGTACCCAATAACCAGAAAAATCCAAAGCTATAAAGGCAATAATATAAACCCAAATCGTAGATTTAATCTCGAAAAGTGCCACATGATCATAAAACCATTTGTATGAAATGATGGTAATACTTAATCCCAAAACGTCTTTTAGTGTATTGGAATACCCTGAACTAAGACTTGAAATGGTGTCCATAGTCCGGAATTCGTGCTTAAACCTCAAATATCCGTAAAGTTTTTCGGCCATTACCAAAAACAAAAAAATCGGAGAGGCTATAAGAAGAATCTTTGCGTAAGTTTCCATTAGTATGCAAGCATAATATTATTTATACAAATATAGCAATTATTGCATACTATAAATAATCCAAGAAAAAATTATGCTTATTTCAGCAGTTTTTCGAAACAAATACTGTTTTCAACACCTATGTATTGACCAAAATTTTCAGTAATCTGATAATTATTTTTATGATATAGTGACACAGCTTCTGTTTGTCTTTTACCTGTTTCCAAAACCAATTTTTCGGCATTCAGCTCTTTTGCCCACTTTTCCAATTCACTGATTACCAAAGTAGCTATGCCTTTTCCTCGCATACTTTCTTCCACAAACATTCTCTTTATTTCCCAGACATTCGTTATACCCATCTTTTTGATGGCACCACAAGCAACGGGTCTGTCAATCTCAAAAAAAACGATTACATGATTTATACGGTCAATTTTATTGAATTGATCATAAAATGCATGTTCGTCACCGTCAGTTATGGTCAAGTAGGCATCAAGTTTTTTTACTAAAGCTACAAAATCTTCATTTGAAGAATTGGTACGTAGAATTTCGTGCATAAGAAATAGGAAATTTTAAAGACTTGAAATTTTCTCAAAAATAAAAATAATTGAAATTTCCAGACCTTAAAATATTAGAGGAAGAAGAAATTTAGAATCCAATGGCATTGCCTCCATCTACTCTCAAAGACACACCAGTGATATAAGATGCCGCCTCTGATGCCAAAAATACTGCCGCGTGGCCAATATCTTCGGGTTTGCCGAATTTTGCCATTGGAGTACGTCCCAAGGCTTTGTTCATACGGTCTGGATCGGAGCTCATGGCGGTTTGCATCATGGCCGTTTCAATGAAGCCCGGAGCTATGGCATTTACTCTCACGTTAAATTTCGACCAATCAGAAGCCAAGGCTTTTGTAAGGCCTTCAATACCACTTTTTGAAGCGGTGTAAGCAGGCACTCTGTCTATTCCATAATATCCCGCCATTGAAGAAATCATGATGATAGATCCCGATTTACGTTCAATCATTTTTTTTGCTACCTCTCTGCTTAAGGCAAAAACTGATGTTAAATTGGTTTGAATAATATTGTTAAACTCCGCATCGGTAACATCAACAGCAGGTTTTTTCATATTTATACCTGCGTTATTTACCAAAACATCTATCTCACCATATGTCTCCGTAATGTTTCCGACCAGTTCTGTAGTTTTGCTGAGATCCGTAACATCGTTTACCATGTAAAATACATTTTCCCCAATGGCCTTTACAGCTTCTTGTAACATGTTTTCTCTACGTCCGGTAATGATTACTTTAGCACCTGCGTCTCTTAAACAACGGGTTATTTCAAAACCAATACCAGAGCCTCCACCTGTTACCAGTGCAATTTTATTTTCTAATGAAAAAGGATTTGTCATTTTTGTTTATTTGCTAATTCTAAAGCACTTGTTGTAATATAATATTTCAAAAGCATATTGGGCACTTCCCAATCAGGCAAGTTTTTTACTTTGTAAAATTTCAAATATCGTTCCATCACTTCCCCAAAATGAGCCTCATGCCCCGTTCTGTATTTTGTGGGAATATCCACTATATAGTCAGTTCCAGTCTTAACTAAACTTATACCTGGGTATTTTGCCTTCAATTTTTCAAATTCTGCATTCAAATTTGCCTCAGAAATTTTAGAATTCTTGATATATAAAGTCGGCATATATTTTTCTTCTTCCCCTTGTTTGATTTCAATATTTCCAAGAGAGCCTTTAATAATAGAATAGTGTGTATCGCCACCTTTGTCAGTACTATAATTCCAAAGTACTTTTACTTTAGAATGGACATTTTTTACTTTGAAATCTATTTCGCCGTTGGCAAATACATTCAGTGTATTGGCATCTTTTAAGTCTTTTTTTAAGAAGTCGGGGAAAGTTTTAGCCCCAGTTATTTTTCCAAATTCTTCCAAAGTCATTTCTGTCGGCCAACGCTTAGCAGCCAAAATATGGGCATCTTTTACGTCCAAAGGTGTTTCTGGAAATGCAGCCCAAAGGGCTAAATCTACCAAGTGGGTAGTCACATCTACAATGCCTTCGCCTTGTTGTTTGGTATCCATAAACCACTGTGGGCGAATCAATGGACTACCTGAAACGTACTTGAAGAAATGGTGAACACTTTCTTTGATAATTGATGGGTCTTCTGGAGTTCCCGGCAATAAATCTCCAAAAATACCTTTCATCATAGAGAGCTCTCTTTGCAAGGTAGTAGTAATTTCTGACCGCTCAGTCATGATATCGTATAACAGAATATTTTTTTCTTTAGCAACTTTAAAGGCTGTTTTGAGTTTTTCATAACCTTCCGTGTTTATACACATGGGCTTGTCGGCCAAAACGTTCATTCCTGATTCTACTGACTTTAATATTGCATCTGTTTTTGTGGCATTGTTTCCTGCCATCACCACAATGTCTCCTTTTTTCTCGGAAATCATTTTCTCGAAATAATCAGAACCAGTGTAGGTACTTGTTTTCCAAGAAGTTGGGGCTTCATTACGAGTATTGTAAGAGTTTATTCTTTGCAAATGTTGGTTCAAATCCTCTCCGGCAGGTGCATAAATTTGCACCTCGGAATCAAGGCCAGCCAACATAGTTTTCTGTACCAAAGCGGCATGAAAATGTCCAGGATCCAAAGTAATTATTCTCGCAGGTGCTTTCTCAAATTTGGCGTTTTTCGAATAATCTAACATTTTATTTTTACCGATAGCGTATGTAATTCCTCCAAAAACATGTTGCATAAAAAGCGGATCTTCAAAATCCTTCTCGCTGTGTCCACCTGCGGTGTAAAATGAGCGTCCACCTTCAAAATCATGATACCAGGCGTTGGGATAATTTTGCGTGTGAACATTCGACTTAAAAGTTGTAGAATCTAAAACCATCAAAACATTCAATTTGTTGGTCATTGGAGTAAAGAAATACCATTCGTCAGTTCTTTTCCATTCATTGGGAAGCATTTTGGTGGAAGGGTGCTTTTTATCAATCACTTTGACTGTTCCGTCTTGGTAGGGTGGGTGCACTTTGAAAGTCGCCCCAAGCATCTGATTGAACCATTTCCAATTTCGCTCTACACCCGACGACGAATGAATACCCACAAATCCACCTCCTGCACGAATATAACGCTGTAAAGCGGCCTCTTGGTCAGCATCAAAAATATCCTGATTGGCACTTAGAAATACCAAAGAACTATATTTTTGAAGGTTTTCGTCATTAAACTGACTGGCATCTTCAGAAATATCTGCATTTATGCCTCTTTGTTCACAATATTCTTTGACTTTTTTTGCTCCAAATTCTATGGAAGCATGCCTATATGCCCAAGCTGCATTTTTTGAAAATATGAGTATTCGTTTTTCAGTACGATTTTTTTGTGCAAATGATATTTGAACAAACAATAAAGAAAGAAGAAGTATTCGAAACATTTATATTAAGGTTGTTAATACAAACCTATAAAATTTTCGAATGCCTTTTTAGGTATTTTATTCGAATTGTAATATTATTTTGACGATTTTGCGAAAAAAGAAGAAAAATATCACACAATTGAGGATTAATCTTCTAATATATTCCCCAAAAAAGTAAATTTTAAAAATAATGAAATCAAAAAGAAGAGAATGGACCAGTTGAGATATATGTAGTAATAATCAGATACATCTTTGATGCCTTGGTCTTTAAATATTGTTTTTTCAAGTAGATTTATACGACTAAAAATTTTTGATAAGGCATCATTGTCTGTCGCTCTAAAAAATTGTCCATCTGCTTTTTCAGCTAACATTTTTAAAGTTTTCTCATCAATTACTTCCTCTCCTGAGTTTTTTCCAATCGCTATTGTATAGACTCTTATACCAAAGGTTTTGGCCAATTCTATAGCTATTTCTGGAGCTATGGAACCAGTAGTATTGTCTCCATCACTAATAATAATCGCTATTTTTGATTTACTAGGGACATCACGAAGCTTGTTTATACACGACGCCAATGCCATACCTATTGCTGTGCCTGAAGTTTTTATAAGGCTTGTATTCAGGCTGTTCAAATATTCTTTTAATAACTCATAATCGGTTGTAAGTGGACTTAAGGTGGTGGTTTCACCAGCAAACGCTACTAAGGCAATCCTGTCGTTTGCTCTGCCATCCACAAATTCCTTACCTATGTTTTTTGCTGCTTCCAGTCTGTTAGGTTGTAAATCTTTCGCCAGCATCGAATCTGAAATATCAATAGCCAAAGCTATATCTATACCTTCTGCATACTTTTCTTTGTTTTGATTGACTAGCTGCGGCCTTGCCAAAGCCAGAACAAGGCAAATTATTCCTAAAATATAAAAGAAAGGCACCAAATACCTCAACCATACGAACAAAGAGGCTTGAAAGGAGAGATTGCTAACAGAAAGGACAAGACTTTGTTTTCTTTGAGATTTAAAAACCCATTTTAGAAAAAACAAAGCGGGAATAAGTAGAAATAGCCAGAAAAAATAAGGATTTGCCCACTCAAACTTACGCAAAGTGGCCACGGAAAACCAATTAAATGAATACCATATCATTGGTTATTGTTTTGATAAAAATCAACAGCTTTTCTTACACTTCCATGTGTTTTCAACAATTCTTGAGCAAGCCCATATTCTACTTCAATCTCATTCATGATCATTTTTATGCCCCTCTCAATCAATTTTTCATTGCTAAGTTGCATATCCACCATTTTGTTGCCACGCACTTTTCCGAGTTTTATCATGATCGAGGTAGAAATCATGTTTAACACCAGCTTTTGAGCCGTTCCAGATTTCATCCTTGTAGAACCAGTTACATATTCTGGCCCAACAACTACTTCTATAGGAAATTGTGCTTTAGCCGCAACTGCACTATTGGCGTTACAAACCACACAACCTGTCAAAAGACCATTTTTGTTGGCCGATTCTAATCCTCCAATTACATAAGGCGTTCTTCCTGAGGCAGCTATGCCAATTAATATATCATTAGCATTTACATCAAAAAGCAGCAAATCTTTCCACGCTTGTTCGGCATCGTCTTCGGCATTTTCTACCGCTTTTCTGATGGCCGAATCTCCACCAGCAATAATTCCTACTACCAAACCATGTGGTACGCCATAAGTTGGAGGGCATTCAGAGGCATCCACAATGCCCAATCTGCCACTTGTGCCCGCCCCTATGTAGAACAATCGACCCCCTTTTTGCATTCTTTCCACTGCTTTTTCTACCAAAACTTCTATCTGTGGCAATACCTTTTCTATGGCATAAGGCACTGTTTTATCTTCCTCATTTATGCCTTTTAGGATTTCCAGAACTGTTTTTTTTTCTAGATTATCGTGGTTTGAGGAAGCCTCCGTTGACAATCCAGCAAGATTTAATTTATCGCTCATAATTTAATTAGTGCATTATGAAATACAACTACTATTTACTCAACTCTCGGAAGTATTTATAAAACAATGGAATGGTTTCTATGCCTTTCATGAAATTGAATATGCCGTAATGCTCATTCGGAGAATGTAAAGCGTCAGAATCTAATCCGAATCCGAAAAGTATGGATTTTAGTCCCAGTTCTTGTTCAAAAAGTGCTACTATTGGAATGCTTCCTCCTCCTCGTGTTGGCACAGGCTTCTTGCCAAAACTTTCTTCTAAAGCCATAAATGCGGCTTTATAGCCTATTGAATCTGTAGGTGTAACATATGGCTGGCCTCCGTGGTGTTTTTTTACAGAAACCTTTACTGTAGGAGGAGCTATTGCTTTGAAGTGCGTCATAAACAAGTCGGATATTTCTTCCCAGTCTTGGTCAGGCACCAATCGCATCGAAATTTTGGCGAATGCTTTTGAAGGCAAAACGGTTTTTGAACCTTCGCCTGTATAGCCACCCCAAATTCCGTTGACATCTAGCGTTGGCCTTATGGCTGCTCTTTCTCTGGTGGTATAGCCCTTTTCTCCAGTTACTTCAGCTATTTTAAGGTCTTTTTTGTATTCTTCCAAGTCAAAGGGAGCTGCTTCCAGTTCGTCTCTCTCTATTTGGCTCAGTTCAACTACTTTATCATAAAATCCTTTGACAGTGATTTTGCCGTCGGCATCGTGCATAGAGGCGATCATTTGCGACAAAACATTGATAGGATTTGCAACGGCACCGCCATAAACGCCCGAGTGCAGGTCACGATTGGCAGCCTCCACTTCTACTTCCATGTAAGCCAAGCCTCTTAAGCCAGTTTCTACAGAAGGAATGTCGTTGCTGATGATAGAAGTATCGGATATAAGAATGATGTCTGCTTTGAGTTTTTCTTTGTTGTTTTTTACAAAAGTTCCTAAATTTTCAGAACCTACTTCTTCCTCGCCCTCAAACATCACTTTTACGTTACAAGTGAGTTCTTTGTGCAAAATCATAGCTTCAATGGCCTTCACGTGCATGTAAATCTGGCCTTTGTCGTCACAAGCACCACGAGCGAAAATAGCTCCTTGTGGGTGACTTGGTGTTATGATAACAGTTGGTTCAAAAGGCGGGCTATTCCAAAGTTCGATGGGGTCAGCGGGCTGCACATCGTAGTGCCCATATACCAAAATTGTGGGCAAACTTGGGTCAATAATTTTCTCAGCAAAAACTATCGGATGGCCATCTGTTGGGCAAACTTCGGCCTTATCGAGACCAGCAACTAATAATTTATCTTTTACCCATTCGGCAGCAGTAATCATGTCAGGAACGTGTTTGGAGTCCGCACTGACCGAAGGAATCCTTAAAAAATCGAAGAGTTCGTCTAAATATCGTTGTTTGTTTGAAGCTATATAATCTTTCATCGAGGCATTTTAAAATAATACCAAAATTAGGCTATTTTTTTGGAGGAAAAAAATAGAGGTGACCTTTCAATTTTTCAAATTAAATTACTCAGTACAACTCAGGATACCTAGCAGGATTTACCTCCGACATGATTTGGTAGGCGGCATCAAAAATGGTCTCCACACTGGGTTTAGAGAAATAGTCGCCATCCGTACCATAGGCTGGGCGATGGGCTTGTGCACTGATGCAAACGGGTTTGGAGTCGAGGAAATGGTAGGCACCGTGCTCGTCAAGGACTTGCTGCATCATGTAGGCTGTTCCTCCTCCTGGCATATCTTCATCAGCAAAAATCACACGATTCGTCTTTTTTACAGATTTCAGAATCATTTTGTTGATATCAAATGGTAGGAGCGATTGTACATCTATCACTTCCACACTTATGCCCACTTTGCGGAGATCTTCGGCAGCTTCCACTACTATGCGGCACATGGAGCCATATGTCACGATGGTTATGTCGTTGCCTTCATTTAATATTTCTGGTACACCCAATGGCTCACATATTTCGTGCAGATTATCGGGCAGTTTTTCTTTAAGTCTATAACCATTCAGACTTTCTATGACTAAAGCTGGGTCATCACCTTTGAGCAATGTATTATAAAAACCTGCAGCTTTTACAAAATTTCTTGGCACTAATACATGCATTCCTCTTAAAGCATGAATCATCACAGCCATAGGCGAGCCTGAATGCCAAATGCCTTCCAAACGATGTCCACGTGTACGTACAATCACTGGAGCCATTTGTTTGCCGAAGGTTCTATAACGTAGCGATGCCAAGTCGTCGGTAAGTGTTGGCAAAGCATAATATATATAATCGAAATATTGAATCTCAACAATCGGCCTCAAACCACGCATCGCGGCACCAATTCCTTGGCCAATGATGGTGGTTTCTCTGATTCCTGTATCGGTAATTCTTAGTTCGCCATATTTTTCTTGTAGACCAGCAAAACCTTGATTTACATCACCAATTTTTCCGATATCTTCTCCCACAGCAAATACCAAAGGATTTTTAGAAAAAACATAATCAAAAAATCTGTTTACAATCTCTCTACCATCTACCATCGGGCTTTTATCAGAGTAAACGGCCTTTATGGGTTTTACTTTGAGTGGCGAGGTTTCAAACTCAGAATATAAATGACTGCTGTATCGATGGGTATTTTTAGCTTGAAGATTCTCTATCAATTTCCCAATTTCCTTTCTTATCTTTTCTCCAGAAACTATCCTTGAAAGCAGTTTCAAGGTTTTGAGTCCATCTTTTTTCTGTGGATTGGTGTTGCTATCAAACTGTTTCTTTAACTCAACTACTTCCGCATCGGCCTTACTACTTTCTACAGCCTCTACTAATAACGCTGAAACAAGCGTATTGTCTGCACTGATGGCTTCTTTACAAGCATCCCAAGCTTTTTTACGTGCATCTTTGGCTACATCCTCCGCTTTTTTCTCAACGGCTTTCAGCTCAGCTTCGTCTGCTATGTTGTTTTTGAGAATCCAATCTCTGAAAATCAAATTGCAATCATATTCTATTTCCCATTCCAGCCTTTCTTTTGATTTATATCTTTCGTGCGAACCCGAGGCCGAATGCCCTTGAGGCTGCGTAACTTCTACTACATGCACTAACACGGGCGTGTGCTCATCACGAGCGATTCTAGCGGCTTTTTGGTAGGCTTTTATTAAAGCGGGATAATCCCAACCCTTTACTTTTATGATTTCTATTCCGTTGCCATCCGTTTTTTCAAATCCTGCCAAGGCTTCTGAAATACTTCCTTTGGTGGTCTGATACTCAATAGGAACTGATATTCCGTAGCCATCGTCCCAAACAGAAACTACTAATGGAATCTGTAAAACGCCAGCAGCATTGATGGTCTCAAAAAACATTCCCTGCGAAGTAGATGCATCTCCAATTGTTGCAAAACAAACCTCATTTCCTCCGTTAGAAAAAGTCTTGAATTTCTTTAGATATGGGTTTTTGCGGAACAACTTTGAAGCATACGCAAGACCTAAACTGCGAGGCATTTGACCTGCAGTAGAAGAAACATCTACAGCCCCATTGAACATCTCAGTTTGGTCTAACCAATGACCCTTTTCGTCTAGCCAATGGTTTCCATAATGGGCGTTCATAGACCTCCCTGCAGTAAAAATATCATGATTGATGTCGGCGTGTGCATACAGTTGTGCAAAAAACTGTTGCCATGTAAGCCCACCCGTAGCAGCTACAAGGGTTTGATCGCGATAATATCCAGATCTGAAGTCACCTTTCCTAAAAACTTTGGATAATGCAATTTGGGCAAGTTCTTTTCCATCGCCAAAAATACCAAATTTTGCACGACCCATGAATACATCTTTACGCCCCATTAAACTCACTGCTCTACTCTCACAAACCAATTGATAATCAGCCAAAACCTCTGTTTTTGATAGAATTACCTCATTTGATGTATAAAAACCAGTAAGCAGTTCACTCATGATTTAATCAGTATTCAGATTGAAAAAGTGTAATAATTCGTAAATTCAATGATTGAATTCGGAGTGAATATACAAATCTTTATGTAAAGTTAATTCATATTTTAATACAAATCACTATTTGCGAATCGAAAATTGGATTGTTAATACATTGTTAAAAGTTTTTAATATATCTAATGTTGGTATTTACTTTGTATAAGTTTTAAGTAAGAATCAATTTTAAACATTTAATATTCAGTAACATGAAAAAATTATTTTTCACTCTAGTAAGTGTTCTTTTATTTGCAGCGGCTACAAACGCTCAAGGAGTTTTGAAGTTCAATAAAGAGACACACGATTTCGGAAAACTAACCGAAGGTCCATTGGCTACTTACTCATTTGAAGTAACTAATACAGGAACTGCTCCAGTGGTAATCACTAACGCTCAGGCTTCTTGTGGATGTACAACGCCAGAGTGGTCAAAAGACCCAATTATGCCAGGTGCTAAAAGTGTAATCAAAGTGGGTTACAACACTTCGGGTCGTCCTGGTGCATTTACAAAAACTATCACTGTAGTAAGTAATGCTGAGAATGGTACGGTTATATTGACAATCAAAGGTAACGTAACGCCGAAAGCGACTGGAGGAAAATAAATTTCTTCATTCAGATATTTAGAGCCATCCAAAATAATTGGATGGCTTTTTTTGTATTTAAGCTTAAAAGCTTATTTTTCGAAAAAAATATATTGAGATGACTATACTTTGTATCTGTACATACTTCAAAGGTGTGGAATTTCTGAAGGCCGCCAAAGAGGAAGGCAACACGGTTTTTTTGTTAACACACAAAAAAATAGAACATAAACCATGGCCAAGAGAAAGCATCGACGAGTTTTTTTATTTAGAAAACAACGACAATTCTTTCGATACTTACCAGACACTTTTGGAAGGCACTGCACATCTGATGCGTACACGCAAAATAGATTTGGTGGTTGCTCTTGATGATTTTGATGTAGAAAAGGCTGCTTTAGTTCGGGAACATTTCAGAATACCGGGCATGGGACAAACCACAGCCCGATATTTTAGAGACAAACTGGCTATGCGTGTTCAAGCTGAGGACAACCAAATACCGGTTCCTGGGTTCAGTGCTTTATTTAACGATGTGGAGATTACCCATTTTCTCGAAAACTCAACAGGGCCATGGTTAGTAAAACCTCGCTCTGAAGCGTCGGCTTCAGGAATAAAAAAAGTATATTCAAAAAACGAAGCTTGGGATTGGATACACGGATTAGGCGATAGTCGTCATAATTTTCTAATAGAAACTTTTAAGCCCGGAGACGTATATCACATCGATTCACTGATCATTAACAAAGAAGTTGTTTTTGAAAGATGTAGCCAATATTTAAGCACACCTTTTGACGTAGCTCATGGAGGGGGAATCTTCCGTTCAGTTACAGTAGAATTTGGCTCACTAGACCAACAAGCACTTTCGCTGATCAATCACCAAGTGATGAAGGCCTTCGGCATGAAGTTCAGTGCCTCACATACTGAGGTAATAAAATGTCATGAGGATGGCAATTAC
This sequence comes from Lacihabitans sp. CS3-21, assembly GCF_024343675.1. Lineage (GTDB taxonomy): Bacteria > Bacteroidota > Bacteroidia > Cytophagales > Spirosomataceae > Leadbetterella. The sequence continues at coordinate 18,137 of NZ_RJUD01000104.1, read as the reverse complement.
TACTTTTTAGAAACTGCTTCCAGAGTTGGAGGAGCTCATTTGGCAGAAATGGTAGAAGCTTCGTCAGGCATAAATATTTGGAAAGAATGGGCAAAAATAGAAACTGCAGTTGCAGAGAAAAAACCATACATATTACCAAAAATAGAAAAGAAATATTCTGGTATTCTGATTTCGCTTTCGTCGCACCAATGGCCCAATATGGATGTTTTTGACGATAAAGAAATTTTCTGGAAAATGAACGAAGAATATCATGTGGGGCTTATAGTAAAAGCCGATAGCCGCGAGCGAGTGATAGAATTGCTAGACAAATACGCCAAAATGGTGTTTGACCTTGGCCTTCACGCCTCCGCTCCTGCCCCAGACAAACCAACGCATTGAAAGATTTGAAAAAAGAAAACATTATAGCCACAGCCCACAAGCTACTGAATTCGAAATTAGTGGAACTCGAAAAAGCGATATTCAACGTTCAAAATGCCGCTAATGAGGAATCTAAGAGCAGTATGGGTGATAAATACGAAACTGGTAGAGCCATGGCACAAAATGACCGGGCGATGCTCGAAAACCAGAAAAATGAACTGCTCAAAGACATAAGCACTTTTGAAAACATCAACTTTGAGCAAGAGACAGAATTTATCAAAAATGGCAGTTTAGTCCATACGACCATAGGTTATATTTTGATATCGGTCAGTTTAGGCAAAATAGTAGAAAGTGGAATAACTGTTATGCTTATTTCTTCGGCATCACCACTTGGAACTGAGCTTTCTGGTAAAAAGACCAAAGACAGTATCACGATAAACGGCCGCCAACTACAAATTATAGGAATTTATTGAAACTTAGTAAGTAAGTTCGGCTTCACCCATAAATATCTTTTTTGAGCTTCGAACTGGTTTATTTGGACATAGCCAGTTTTCTTATGTAAACTATCTACAAATGCTCTCGTAGCTGGTACTTCGAGGTCTAGCCTATAGATGCTTATCACATCAATATTATCAGATTTCACTTTGTCCAAAATCATTTCACTTGATGGGTTCCAACCTATTCTTTCGAAGTTTAGACCAAAATACTGAAATCCAAAGTTATCGTTCGATAGCATTTTTAGTCGCTTATCTATTTTGATTTTATTCAAATAATTATAGAAATCTACATTGTTGGGATGATTCGTCTTTATTGGATATTTCATGATAATTCCAGTAAAAATTGTTAACAGAACTACCGAAAAACTAATTTTTGAAAATATGTTTTGACGAAGTTTAATTAATTTCAACAGATGTCCCAAACCTAAAAAAATAAAAGGTAAAAGCAACAACACAAAATGCTCTCTTGGGAAAACCACTAAAACCAGCAACAAACATGGGAAAAGGAGCCAAACGATAAATTTAAACAAAGGTTTTGGAGAAGAAATGATTTTTTTTAATTCTGAAAAAGAATTCTTAAAATCAATAATTAAACCTAAAATTAGAATCAGGGCTAGAATAAAATATTTTGTTTTACCCGAAAAAATACCCACAAAAACATCATAAAACGTGCTTTTAAATACTTTTAAAATACCCAAAATAAGGTTTTTTAAATTATTTAAACTGTGTTTCAGTAACAATCCCGAATTTGCGGTAAAAACCTGATAATCTGACTCCACTTTCCCAAAAATGTTATTAAATTGACCAAATTCGTCAGCCAAGTCAAAATGTCTTCCTGTCCAGACTTCATAGTTATCAAAAAAATGCTGAATAAAAATTTCTTTTAAGTAACCTGATGGATAAATTCCGCCAGCAAGCCAATAAATGAGGACAATAGCTAAGAAAAATCCTACTAGAGATAAAGTCTGGGAAACTTTTGGAATGTGTTTGAAATGCGTAAACAGCATAATTAAAATTACAGGGACCAAAAACCAAACGAATTCTGGACGGGCCACATAAGCATTTGCCAACATACAAACGGCAATAACGAAATAATTCTCGAAGGCGAGTTTGCGAAAATCGAGCAAATAAAGACCTAAACAAATAAAAATAAAATTGAGATAAGTAAGCTTAGGAACTAATAAAAGCTGGAAGTCGGAAAACAGAAAACAGGTACTTAAAAAAAAAGCAATATAAAAAGAACCCATGTACTTTCTGAGAAGGAGAAACAAAGAAAAATAGACCAAAATCGATAGCATAAAATAACTTAAAAACATAGCTATCAAGGAATTGGCAGTAACTTTTGAAACTACCCACAGAAAGATATAATAACCAAAATTGCCAAATTTTTGCAATGGCAAACCTAGATTAACGGCACTAAATAAGTGAACGTCGTCTTCTGATGAAACGATGTCAACTTTGCCAAAAGAATAAAAATAATAGGCTAAAATCATTACAAAAAGCAAGATTGTTTGGACATTCCTGATTTCTAAAAAGCCATATAATTTTTTTAGCATATCTTCCTATTTTCTATTAACTCATTCATTTCCAAAAGATTCAAGTCTTTGTCAAAAACCGCATCGAAAATGAACTTCTGCTTTTTTAGGGCATATTCATAAATGTGCCAATCGGTTTTTGGAGTTGGAATGTTCAAGATGTCATCCGCATTTATCCATTTCAAAGTGCCTTCATTACATGCAGGAGCATCCTGATAATCGATTTCTGCTATGTAGACATAGCTCGTCCAATTATATTTGGTGGGCGAGGTTTCAGTTAAAATCCCACAAAAATCCATAGCGTCTACCATTATTCCTGACTCCTCCAAAGTTTCTCTTTTTGCGGCATCCAAAGGTGTTTCGAAAGGGTCTATTTTACCACCCAAAGGTGTAAATAAGTCCTTATTGGGTTCTTTTAACCTTTCCAAAAGCAAAAATTTATCTTGGTGCTTCAGAATACAAATAACCGCTACCTTTTTTAATCCTTCCATTTATTCTGCATTCAAAATTTCCTGAAAAGCCTCTACGAACTGTCCAACATGAAAACCGTCCATCAAAGCATGATGCACATGAATAGACACTGGCATTTGTTTGGTTTCAGATAGTTTTCCAAAAGACATCTTTGGACAACTATCTTTAAATGAGAAACTTCTAGCATGTGAAATAGCTGTAAAGTTTATCCATGGAAGAGATGAATAATGAATAACATTCTGACCAGAACCTGCAGGAATGAGCCCCCTACTATTCTGAACTCTTTCAATTTCTACTTGAGCAGCGGCATTAAATTCTGCAAAATCTTCGAAATAATCCATATAAGCAAAGCCAAAGGTACCATCAGGCCGGTTAATGGTTGGTGAAGCATTTACTTGGTCATAAATCCAAACTTCATCATCCGATATTCTGTATTTGAAAGGCTCTATATGGTTGGCTACCACCAAAGATGCATGAAGATATTTCAAGAAAAATGAATGCCCGTTTAACTTGGCATTTTCATAAGCTTTTGAACAATCTACCTCCACACAAACCCCGAAAAAGGGTTCTTCAAATTGAGAAAAAAACTTGAAATGATCTTTTCTTGGCCAGTTTTCTAACGCTAATTTTTGTTTCACACTGCGAAATAATTTAGAATTTCACCCAATCTTGAGATGTGGTAAAAATTTGGGTTTTCAATCTTTACATCCACCACCTCATGAGCCCACGTGGTATGATATGGTAAATGAACACCCACCCCACCAAGCTCCAAAACTGGCAGAACATCTGATTTTAATGAATTCCCAATCATCATAAACTCGTTTGGCTGAATGTCCAAATGCTTGATAAGTTTCTGATAATCTTTCACTTGTTTATCGCTCATGATTTCTATATGGTGAAAATATTTTTCCAAACCAGACTTCATTAACTTTCTTTCTTGATCTAACAAATCGCCTTTTGTTGCGACCACAAGCCTATAGCTTGGGTTTAGTCTTTTCAAAACGTCTTCTACATCTTCCAACAATTCAATCGGTTTGTTGATGAGTTCCTTTCCAAATTCAATTACTTTTTCAATCAAATGAATTGGAGCAGTATTGCTGCTAACTTTCAAAACTGTTTCAACCATCGACAGAATAAAGGCCTTTGCACCATAGCCGTATAATTCGAGGTTATCCATTTCCACTTTAAAAAGCTCTTTAGCTACCGAATGATGTGGTAAGAAATCCTCTAATAATTCACAGAATTTCTTCTCAATTTCCTGAAAATATGGCTCATTAACCCAAAGGGTATCGTCAGCGTCAAAAGCAATTACTTTTATGTTTTGCATAAATCTTGTATAAAATTTAAAATTAGCTAAAATCCTTTTAAAATTTATTTTTCGTAAATAGAAAATGCCTAATTTTAAAGTGCGTTAATTTTCAACCATAAATATAAAACTAATGAATAGAAGAGATTTTGTAAGCAATTCTGCCAAAGCACTTGCTGGTACGATGCTATTTTCACAAAACGTATTTGCAAAGAAAAAAGCCAAACATACAGTAGGCATTCAGTTATATTCTGTCCGTGAAGACATGAAAAAAGACCCAATGGCTACCTTAAAAAAAGTGGCTGAAATGGGTTACAAAAACGTTGAACATGCAAACTATGTCAACGGCAAATTTTATGGCTGGACAGCCTCTGAGTTCAGAAAAATATTGGACGACCTTGGCCTAAAAATGCCATCTGGCCACACGGTTTTTGGAAAAGGGCATTATGTCGAAGACAAAAAACAGTTTACCGACACTTGGAAAAAACTCGTAGACGATGCAGCTATTTGTGGGCAAAAATACGTTATTAGCCCTTGGCTAGATATTGCCTACCGCAAAGATTTTGATCAACTAAAACGCTTCATGGAAGTGTTTAACAAAAACGGTGAATTGTGCCAATCCGCTGGGATGAAGTTTGGATATCACAACCACGACTTTGAATTTAGTTTGAAACTTAGTAGTGTGAAAGTCTATGACATCATGCTTCAAAATACCGATCCTAAACTAGTGGCTCAGCAATTGGACATCGGAAATATGTATGGAGGTGGAGGAAGAGCAGCCGAACTTTTAGCACAGTATCCGGGCAGATTTGAACTCATGCACGTAAAAGATGAAATAAAATCGACAGGCGAACATGGTGGCTGGGAAAGTGCGATATTGGGTGTCGGAGTAATTGGCGTGAAAGACATCATTGATATGGGCAAAAAGTCTGGCGGCACCACTCAGTTTATCATCGAGCAAGAGTCTTACCAAGGCAAAGCACCGTTAGATTGTATAAAAGAAGATTTGGCGATGATGAAAAAGTGGGGTTATTAACCAACTAGAAAAATAAGTCAAAGAGGACTAGATTATTCTATTCCTCTTTTTTTTCTTAATAGTTGTGGTTTTTTGCGGAAATTTGCAAAAACCTTGTTTTGTGAATTATTATTTGTAAATTTGATTTATATAAGTATTTGCTGTTTAGCAACTTAATAGACCAATTTGCCTAAAAAATCTATAAATCAAAATACACATGAAGGCCAAAGCCCCAACTTTAAAAGATATAGCCCAAGAGCTAGGCTTATCAATTTCTACCGTTTCTCGAGCCTTGAGAGGCATGCCAGAAATAAATCCTGATACAAGAGAAGCAGTATTAGCACTTTCTAAAAACAAAGCTTATAAACTGAATGCTAACCACAGCTCTTCAGTTCCAAAAAGCAATTTACTAGGGGCCATTATTCCTTGTAATGATTATTATTTCTCTCAGATTATTGAGGGAATGGACCATGCAGCTTTGGATTCAGGATACACATTAATTGTAAGCAACTCTGGTGAATCTTTTGGAAGAGAGGTGAGTATAATTCAAAGGTTGCTACAGGTAAATGTTGACGGGTTCCTTATTTCAAAAACCAATGAAACAAACAATTATGACCATTACAACAGAATTATTAGTGCAAACAAACCACTGGTAATGTTTGATAGGGAATGTAAAGACTTAGAAGTTCCACAAATGCTCATTGACAATTATGAAGGTGGGTATTTGGCCACCAAACATTTGATAGAAAAAGGATATAGGAAAATTTGCTTTCTAGGAGATAAACCCAGCGATTCATTATCAAAATTTACTAAAGAGAATGGCATTTTCGAAGCATTGGTTGAAGCAAAAATTGAAAATTACGAAAAGCAAAAATTCTATGGCATTCATAATATTGAGAAGGCTTTTGAAAAAACAACCGAAATATTAAGAATGAATGACCGCCCTGACGCCTTTTTTGCGGCCAATGATCAAATAGCCATCGGCGTTTATCGTGCAATCGAAGAAGCTGGATATAACATACCTAAAGACATCGGCATAATTGGTTACTACGACGAACCCGTTATGAATTCCTTATCTCCATCACTTTCTAGTATGTTCGTACCTGCCTACGACTTAGGTAAAGCAGCCATAAATTGCTTAATTTCACAGATTCATTTGGAACAAACCACAAAAGCAACTTTGCAAACCTTGAAGGTCCAGCTCTCACAACGAGAGTCAACCAATCAAACCAAACGTTTTTTCGGAATATAATAATTTAAAATAAATGACTTTCAACCTTTTGAAATCTGTAAAATGGCCGCTGCTTATTTTGGTGCTTACCATTTGTTGTAAACCTGAAGAAATAGATGAACCTACAGTTTACAATATAGATACTTCTCTAGCAAAATACGTTGACAAATTTTTTGAAGAAGCCAATAGCAGAGGCATTAAAATCTCTAAAGAGAATCTGATTGTTAAGCCAGGCTCTAATACATCAGATTTTACTGACATTTGTGGTAAATGTACCCAAAATACTAAATTCCCTCAACTTCAACGGACAGTAGAAATAAATATGGCGAGTTCGCCATGTTGGAAAAATATCTCTGAAAATGATAAAGAAGCCTTAGTTTTTCACGAAATGGGACATTGCCTCTTAAATCGAATAGCTCATAAAAACGATACTTTTGCAGACGGATCACCCAAAAGCATAATGGTTGCTAACAACACCGATCTTTATGGACCATGTATTTACGTCTTTGACGAAAACCCTACGCTTTGCAATAAAACCAACCGTCGAAAATATTACATCGATGAGCTCTTTGATGAGAAAACGGCCGCTCCCAGCTGGGCGAAGTAAAGAAAAATTAACATTTTGACTATACAAACAGACTGAATAATTCTAGTAAAGAAAAAGTGCCGAATTCGACTGTTTAAAGGTCTATCATCTGAAATCAATAAAGGTCTATCTATTGCAGCAGCGGCCAACTACATTCTGAGTTCCAGTAAAAACTTGGTGTTTAGCAATGCTTCAGTTACTTTCTCCAGGCCATAATGTTTGAAGCAATTTCTGATATCTGGCACATCGCCACGCTCAAATACACGCTCAATCTCAAAATTGGCTTTAACGTCATAATCGATATTCGCTAATACCACATCCCTGAAAATGCGTTTGTTGGAAGTTGGTTTTTCCATTTAACCAATTTAAGTGGTTTTGGGAGAAAATGAATTCTCCCAAAAAAATTAAAATCTCCTATTTCTTCACAACTCCCTCACCCCCATATTCCAAAAAATAAATCCATAGATATCTGCCATGGTTTCGATGTTCTTTTTGGTATTGGAGGCTCCGTGTCCAGAGTTGGTGTCTATGCGTATCAACAGAGGATTCTTGGTACTTTCGCCTGCTTTAGCTTGAAGCTCAGCGGCGTATTTAAACGAGTGTGCTGGAACTACGCGATCGTCGTGGTCGGCTGTGGTTACCAAAGTTGCTGGGTAATTTACACCAGACTTGATATTATGCAATGGCGAATATCCGTAAAGCACTTTAAATTCTTCAGCATTGTCAGCTGAACCGTAATCTGCAATCCAGTTCCAGCCAATGGTGAATTTGTGGAAACGTAACATGTCCATTACGCCTACTTGCGGAATAGCCACTTTGGCCAAATCTGGCCTTTGGTTGATAACAGCACCTACCAAAAGTCCACCATTAGAGCCACCACGAAGTGCCAAATGCTCTGAATCACAATATTTGTTAGCTATCAGATATTCTCCTGCAGCGATAAAGTCGTCATAAACATTCTGTTTTTTAAGTTTCATTCCTTGTTTGTGCCATTTTTCGCCGTATTCAGAGCCACCGCGAAGGTTAGCTTGTGCATATACACCGCCATATTCTAGAAAAGGAATCAACAATGGACTAAAGGCAGGATTGAGACTCACATTAAATCCACCATACCCATACAATAAGGTTGGGTTTTGTGAATTGAGTTTCAAGCCTTTTTTATAGGTAATAAACATAGGTACTTTTGTACCGTCTTTTGAAGTATAAAAAACTTGTTTAGTTTCGAATTCATCGGCTTTGAAATCTACCTCTGGATTTCTGAAAACTGTGCTTTTCTTTGAGGCAATTTCATACCTATAAATAGTTGGTGGGAAAGTGAAAGATGTGAATGAATAGAAAACAAATTTATCGTCGCTCTCACCTCCAAAACCACCTGCTGTGCCCAATCCTGGCAATTTTACTTCGTTTTCAAGTTTGCCATTTAGGTCATAAACGTAGATACGTGAGGTTACATCTTTCAGATAATTTAAGAAAAGCTTACCGCCCGCTGTTCCAGCTCCTTGCAATGGCTCGGGTTTTTCGGCTATGAAATCCGAGAATTTATTGGTTTTCGGATCAAATAAAAGCAGTTTTTCATTTGGGGCTTTGTCGTTGGTCTGTATTATGAATTTATCCTTAATATTATCAATAAATGAATATGTAGAATTTGTAATTTCTTTCACTACTGGCAAAAATTCTTTGTTGTCTTTTGTTTTATAAAACAATGCATTACCATCCAATCCTTTGCCCCTATCACTCAGATAAAGAAACGCAAACTGTTCATCTTCTGAAGTTGAAAGTGTATGGAATCTTTGGCCGTTAGCTGGGTCTTGGTACACCAATTGGTCTTTTTCTTGGTCTGTGCCTACGGTATGAAACCAAACTTGATGGTTTTCATTTTTGGCGGCCAAAGCACTTCCTTCGGGTTTTGGATAGCGACTATAGTAAAAACCACTTCCTTGCCAAGCTAAGCCCGAAATTTTAACCCATTCTAGTTTATCGGTCAATGTTTGCTTCGTCTTAGTATCCATTACGAAGACCTCCATCCAATCTGAACCGCCTTTTGAAAGTGCATAAGCTGCATAATTACCGTCTTTCGAAAGGTTAAATTGCATCAACCTAGTAGTGCCATCTGGCGAAAGTTTGTTAGGATCCATCACCAGTTCAGGAGTACCATCAAGTCCTTTTTGACGGTATAATACAGATTGATTTTGCAGTCCATTGTTTTTATAAAAATAAAACCATTCGTGCTTTTTTGATGGGGCAGAATATTTTGGATAATTAAATACTTTTTCTAGTCGCTCCTGCAGTTGCTTTCGATAAGGAATTTTAGATAAATAATCAAAAGTTACATCGTTTTGGACTTTTACCCATGCACCTGTTTCGGCAGACTTATCATCTTCTAGCCAACGATATGGGTCTTTTACTTCTGTTCCGTGGTAATTGTCAGTTTGAGAACCTTTTTTGGTTTCTGGATATTTTATTTGAGCCATTGAAAAATATGGAATTAATGCAAATGCAATGAGTTTGATTGATGATTTCATAGTTTGAATAATGGTATTAGATTGTAAATTTAGAAAAGTAAATTTTAAAAACGCCGAATTTATCCCAGATTGATGCTAGAAAAGTTTATAATTAATTTCCAGTTTTTTACTTCACAACTATTTGAGCGGTACTTCTACTCAATTGCTCCAAGATTACTATTTTCCCCTCCAATATTTTTTGCAAAATATTAGCGTCGTAGTGTCTGATAGTATAGAGCGACACATTCTCATTATATTTTACTTTAAACAACGTCTCAAGAGATTTTATCAATTCCTCAAACTTCATCTCGTCAAAATCCAAGCAAACAGTAAAACTAAGTGCAGAGTTTTGGCTAACGTTGCATTTGAGATTTAGTTTGGCAAAAATCTCATAGATATGCGAGATATTTAGCTCAGATATAAAAGAAAAGTCCTTTGTCGAAATCGAAATTAACAACTGGTTATTTTTAACAATAATAGCCGGAATGTTTTTTTGTAAGAACTCTCCATCATTTATTACTGTTCCAGCTTCTTCCGGATGCAAAAATGGTTTGACAAATAATGGAATGTTCGAATTTTGTAGTGGCTTGATGGTTTTTGGGTGTATAACCGTGGCACCATAATAGGTCATTTCTACAGCCTCTGAATACGACAATTGGTCAAACTTTTGGTATTCGGTAAATAGTCTGGGGTCGGCACTTAACACCCCCGGTACGTCCTTCCAAATCGTTACAGATTCAGCATTCAAGCAATGAGCAAGAATTGAAGCAGAATAATCAGAACCTTCTCTTCCGAGTGTGGTAGTTTTGTTGTCAGAAGTTCCGCCAATAAACCCTTGAGTTATAAACAAATTGGCATTGGGCTCCAACAAATCTAAGCTACTTTGGGTGGCGTCCCAATTAACCTTTGCTTCTCTAAAAGTACTGTCGGTTTTTATGTATTTTCGTGCATCTAACCATCTGTTTTTGATCCCTTCTTGGTTAAGGTAGTTACTGATAATGAGCGTTGATAGCAACTCTCCATGTGAAATAATTTGATCATAAATTTCATCATATTTCTGTTTGTCAATACTTTCTAGATAATCATTGATCATTTGCATGTGTGTTTTCAATGAAGTTGTTATTTCTGTTTTGTCTTGAAATAACGCGTCTATCAATGCCTGATGATAGTTTTCTATTTCTAGTATCTTTGCAGTGTATTCTTCTTTTTTGTAAAACAATTTCACAACTTCCTCCAAGGCGTTGGTCATCTTTCCCATGGCAGACACCACAACAAGAATAGCCTGATTTTCATATAGTTGGATAATACTTTTGAGGTTCATAACCCCTTCAACATCCTTTACAGAAGCACCGCCAAATTTGAATACGAGCATATTTTAAATTATTTTGATTGCAATATAAAGATTGGATTCAAAAGAATAATTTGTCTTTAGAAAATTTACATTTTGATCCCCTTGTATTTATTCAACAACAAAACCTCAAAATCATTTTTTAAATCTTGAGGCAAAAAACTATTATGCACCACTTCCAGCATTTCGTACCGACAGTAATAAAAGCTCTCAAGAGATTTATCCAAAAGTTTTTGAGAAAGATTAGAAAATTTGTAAGCTGCTAAAAAATCCTCGCATTATTGGGTGTTTTTCTTATATATATGATATACTAAATAATACACAAAAGAATCTCCGTTGACTGTATCAGCAATTTTCTCCAACATTTCACAATTATATATTTAGAAAATTTTATCCTTTCCTATTTCTACAAATACATTAGCCAAACTAATGATTATTTTTGCTGTTTACCAAAATCAAAAAATATTGTGAAGATGATTGCTTTCTTAATTATTGCACTACTAATCAGTTTGCTGTTGTTTGTCTATTTCTTAAAGAAAAACAAAACAACCACTCAATATAAGCTTGATAAGCCTGATTTTCAACAGTATTTATCGAAAAACTTGAAAGAAATTTCAGGAATTTCGCATTACGCAGAAAACCAAGTTATTTGTGTAAATGATGAACATGGGCAGTTATTTATATACGATTTTAAAAAACAAGAAATTATAGACACCCTTGATTTCGACACAGAAGGTGATTATGAAGCAGTGGAGTTTGTAAACAACATAGCCTATGTATTGCAAAGCACTGGCCAAATAATAAGTTTTAATGTTTCAACCAAAGACTTGAAAACATTTGACTGTCGACAAGATGAGGTAGAAGAATATGAAGGTTTGGGATATGAGCCAAAAACCAATTGTTTGCTTTTGGCAGCTAAAGAAATGAAGGGCGACAAAACCATTTATCAGTTTGATCTCAAAAATGAAAAATTAAGCGAAAAATTTAAAATTTCGAAAAACGATATTTCGAAAAACGGTAAAGATGGCAAAGAATTTAAACCTTCGGGTATTGCTGTTCATCCCATTACTGAAGATATTTATGTTTTAGCATCTGCAGGCAAAAAGCTTTTAGTATTTAATTCTGTAGGGAAAATACAACTTCAATATAACCTCGACAAAGATCAGTTTCCGCAACCCGAAGGAATCTGCTTTACTCCATCTGGTGAACTAATTATAGCCTCTGAAGGCAAAAATGGACAAGCCTCCATTTCTTATTTTAGTTTCTTCCCTAAAAACTAAAGGAAATTTGATTACTCCAGAAATTAAAAACTCCAGGTATTTCGGTCTTGATTATAAGGTTCAATAGAAAACTTGACACCATTGCGAATACCAAAATCGTTGGATTGGGCTATGACATAATATGAACCTAGTCGGATACGCTCTCTACCTATTTTAACCACTCGATTGAAGCCAAAGTAAACCTCAGCATATTGAAACTTACGCTCTGGTACGTACATAAAACCCGCACCAGCCATCTCTCTGATTTTGGTTTTATTTAGCAATGGTACTTTTGATGTAAAAAAGCCATTGAATTGGTGAACAAAGTGCGACTCAAAATACCAGTCAAAAGTCGGGAAAGTTTTTGGGATGAGCTGAAAAGTATACATTGCAGGCGAAAAGAAATAATTGTCGCCACCACGTTGATACCTGTAATCCATAACCGCCATACGAGTCGTGTCCAAGAATTTGCCAACATTAATTCGGTATTCCGAAGTACCAAATGTGCCAATGTTGAAAGTTTGACGAGCCGACACTGATAAATAACTAAAGTTACTTGTGATTTTACCCGTCATTGGCCAAGCTTTTTCAAAATTCAGATTAAAAGTTGGATATTTTGAACCCAGAATCTGCTTTTGATTAGGCTCTCGCAAATACAGCTGCCTTGGAGTATATTCTATTCCAAAATTGGTTTTGTACATGTAGCTCGTGGAAAAAGTTTGAAGGTTGTTATTGCTGAAGAGTTTATCGCCGAAAGCGGATAACTTATAGTTTGAAAGATCGCTCCTAATTTCGTAAAGTAGATTAGAATTGAGGTAAAAGCCATTGAAAACCTCCGTTCGGTGACGAAAATCGATAAATTTATTCTGATAAAAATTGCTTCTGCGAGCAATGTCACTGATAGTAGCCGATCCATTGATGACATTAAAGCCCGAACCTATTCTCAAGTTCAAACTTGAATTTCGGATAGGATTGTAGAAATAATTAAAGTTAATCTGACCTTTCAAATCTTGATTACTAAAACCATAAGTAAGGTTAACGTTTGAAGAAAACTGCTTCCTGTTTTCATATCTTTTGTAATAAGCCACTCCGTATCTAATACGCCAACCCCCAATGGCAAGAGGATCCAGAAAACCTAGGGCTGGTTCAAAAAACCAAGTTTGCTTTTTAGTTCTATTGATGTGCCCAATGCCCGAATATATGATTTTTGGAATCGTGATTTTGTTATAAACTTTATCGATGGAGTCTAAATACACTTTCGAATTCATCAGAATCTCCAGCCGCTCTTTTTCTTTGATTACCTTTTGTTCGTCTTTACTCAATGGAACCGGCCGAATACTCTCCCAAAAAGTAGAATCTCTTTTATATGCATTCTCTGTAGTTATACCAACTTCAGCACCAAAAAACCTCTTGGGAAGCTCCAAATCAAACTCAAAGTCTGACTGTTGAACTTGGGTTTTACCACTTTTCTTTGTGGAGCCTTCTTTAACCTTCCAATTGTAGGTGGTTTTTACAGCCATCCAACGACTATCAATTTTCTCAAATTCTTGTTTAAAACTAAACTCATCATATCTAAGCAAAGCCCTTTTGGTTAATTTTAAATCAGCAGTTTTCAAAACCCATTCGTCTTCAATTACCTCAATAATTCCCTCATAAAGAGCATTCCCCAATTCTCTAGGACTTACTTTTATCTGATAAATTTTATTATTTCCTTCAAAATAATATTTTAGCAATTGAAATTTATAATTGAGAAATGTCAAATCACTGAAGGGAGAAACAATATCATTGTCTCCGATTTTGGCTAATTTTTGGTGGTTTTTATACAAATTAAACTCCCCGTCGGTAACTGATTTATAGAAAAGCGTACTTTGATCACCAATTTTCTTTACAGCTTCCTTCTCCTCTTTTAGTTGTCCTTGAGCATTTTGATGCAGTATCAAAGAGCATTCAAAGATATTTAAATTCGGAATGGTGTCTTTCACAACGGGCTTTTGATCCAATAATTCTCCCTGATTGTCTTTCTCATCATCTTCTTTCTTTTTTGGTGGTTTTTTGTCAACAATCTCTACGCTTTTAATATAGGTCTTGCTTCGAAAATTCTGATATTGACTCAATACATTGGCCTTATTATCAATCACATGCCTGATTACTTCATAGGAATAATCTTTCTTTTTTACCTTTATTACGAGTTCGTTGAGTTGTTTTTGGTCTATTTTAAGAAATACATTCTTTACTATATCTTTCTCCAATATTACATCAAAAATATCAGTAACATAGCCAGTTGACGAAATCGAAATTCTATTTAAACCTTCAAGAAGCTTAATCTCATATTTGCCATTTTGATCGGATGTTGTGCCTGTGTTTTGATTTACAACCCTGACACTTGCCATTGGAATGGCTTCGTTGGTCTCGGAATAGATAAAACCTCGCAAAAAATAGAAGTTTTGGCTAAAAGAAATAAATGGAATACAAATAATAAATAGGGACAATTTCTTCAAAAATGGCTTGGAATTTAGAGATAAAACGGCCAAATGACCTCAATTAGTACTTCTAGATACGATTTTAAAAGGAAGAAAAAATTCCAATGTCGGACATATCTAATTAATAAAACTCTTAGCAACCAAACTAGCTTTAAAAACCCTCAATTCTTCCCAAGTTATGGATTCATCCAAAACCGCTTTAATATCACCTAGTGGAGTGTTCGGGTCAAAACCTTCAAATGCCGTAGCGATTTCCATTATTCTATCTGGGCTCATTATTTCGGAAATTTCTATTCGTTTTAGTTCTACTAACTTAGAGAAATGGGTATAGATAGTCCCAACTGAAAGTACCCTTGACTTAGCAATTTCCTCAATAGTCATCTTTTTTTGCCAAAGCTCAAAAGTCTCCTCCGTGGTTGGCTTTTGATTAAGCTTCTTCTTGGGTTTTGGAACTTCATAATAAGAAACGTCATCCAACTCTTTTATGAGCTCCTCACTTTCTTCTGTAAATTTAGCTAAAGAACTATCCAAGATTCCCCGTTTGTAGCTTTTTTGGCTTTCAGTTATGAGATTTTCTTTCGTAATTTCTATTTGCATAAAAATACATTCAACAAACCGCTCAACTTTGAAAATTTGTAAAATCAGGGAAGTCAGATAGCTGTCTATTTCCATCAATTCTTCAAAATAGGTTTTCGAACGCTTAGATCTTTTTACCAACTGAATTCTCAGAAGCAAAGTCATGTGATGTTCTTTCAAAAGCGGTAAAAAATACATTACTGCAGCATCAACTCGCTGTTTAATATAAGCAAAATCAAAAGTTTGAGTTTGAAAAGCAAAATTAAGCTGTTGCGTAAACTTTAAAGCCAAAGCCGAAAGTTCCATTTGTTTAGCCAAATAAGCCTTTGCCCATTCTATTTCTTTTGACTTGGAGGTTTTGTCTAATTCATCTTGGTAACCCACCAACTGGTTTCTAACAAGCTGCTCAAAATTGGCCCAATTGAAACTTTGCACCACATAATCTTTTACATAAACCAGCTTCTCTTGAGCCAAAGATTCTCTTATTTGCTCTTCATCTGCTTTGTTGTTGGCATACTGAATTACATCATAACTCGACTGTATCCCATTTAAACGAATCGGTTCGGTCAAAACCATGCCTTCCAAAGTCCTCAGACGCGAAAGAGCAACATACAATTGCCCAGGAACGAACACCTGAGACACATCCAAAATGGCCTTATCAAACGTTAATCCCTGACTTTTGTGAATAGTAATGGCCCAGGCTAACTTTATGGGATAATGCACAAAAGTTCCCAGTGTTTCTTCCTCAATTTCCTTTGTATTTTCATTTACCGAGTATCTGATATTTTTCCATTCATACTTTTCAACTTCTATGGTTTTGTTTTCTTGAGGAAATCTAACTTGAATTTCATTTTCAGAAATAGATGAAATATAGCCCATTTTACCGTTGAAATAATCCTTCTCCACACTCAAGTCATTCTTAACAAACATCACTTGAGCTCCTTTTTTGAGCTCTAATTTTTCTTCAAGAGGATAAATTCTTTCAGGAAATTCGCCAGTAACTTCGGCAAAATATTTCAAAGTTTTGCCATCCAATTCTTTTAAAGCCTTTTTGTTGATTTCGTCGGCCTTGTGATTATGTGTAGTCAGCGTTATAAAACCTCCATCAGGCGGAGCTACAAATTCAGGATTGAGGTTTTCGTTAAGTTTTTTATGGTCTTCTTGGGTGATCTGGTTGTTTCGAAGGTTGTTCAAAATATCAATAAAAACCGGATCTTGCTGCCTAAAAATCTTGTCTAATTCAACATAAATAGGTGGTTCTTTTAAAATAGCATGGGCATGAAAGAAAAACTTGCCCGAATAATACTTCTTTAGAACCGCCCATTCTTCATTTTTGATAACTGGAGGCAACTGCATTAAATCACCAATAAAAAGTACTTGCACGCCTCCAAAGCTCTTTCTATTTCTTCGAACTCTTTGCAGCATATAATCCATGGCATCCAACACATCAGGCCGCAACATACTTACCTCGTCAATAATCAGAAGCTGTAGCTCTTGAATCACATTTCGCTTAACTGTACTCATCCTAAAGTGACGAGTGAGCGATAGTTTTGTCTCGAATCGAACCGACTCAGAGAAATGCTCGGGGTCAATTTCTTCTGGAATAAAACCAGCAAAAGGTAACTGAAATAGACTATGAATCGTAACGCCTTTGGCGTTAAGTGCAGCAATACCCGTAGGTGCAACTACTACAGTATTTTTATACGTAGAACCAACAATATGATTGAGCAAAGTTGTCTTACCAGTACCCGCCTTCCCAGTCAAAAATATGGATTTTTGTGTTTGATTTACAAAATTGATGACGTTTTGGGCGATGGGTGAGATTTCGGTCATTAGTAGCTAAGGTAAATTAGAACATAATTAAACCACAAAAATAACTGTAAAACACGGAAGTAAATAGCAGTGAATATCTAAATTAATAATATCCACCAAACGTGAGATTTCGATATAACAACTGGATTATATATGGAATTACGTACGCACTTAAAACGAATAAACCTCAACACTTTCGCATTGAGGTTTATTTACAATAAAAAACTGGCGTCTATCGAAACGTCGAACCGCTACTCTCCCGCGTTTGATCCAAGTACTTTATAAAACAAAAAAAACCAAAATTTAAATGTTGAGGTTTAATTATAATAAAAAACTGGCGGGCACGCCTAGTGATCAATCAGAATGCCGCACCACTCCCGCAGCTAGCCGCCAGCGATTGAACCAAGTACCATCACCGGTGCGGTAGGAATCAATTCCGACAGGAACGGCATTCAGATATAAACGATCTATTCAATTACGTATAAAACAAAAAAAACCCCAACATTTACATGTTGAGGTTAATTATAATAAAAAACTGGCATCTACCTACTCTCCCGGGTTTGATCCAAGTACCATCGGCGGTGCGGGGCTTAACTGCTCTGTTCGAAATGGGAAGAGGTGATCACCCGCCCTATTGACACCATGAATATCTTCTGGTTGTCTTTTGGACATCTAAATTCTTTTGACATTAATGTTTCTCTATTCACTCCCACCTTTCGGTGTCTGAGCTGCTCCCTGAGCGTAGTCGAAGGGAGTCGAAGAAACATTGTGATTGAGAAAGACTGAAAATTAAAATTTAAGAGCTCTCGGTTCATTAGTACTACTCGGCTGCATACATTACTGCACTTCCACCTGTAGCCTATCTACGTCATAATCTCTAACGTTCCTCAAGGGAAGTCTCATCTTGAGGTGGGTTTCACACTTAGATGCTTTCAGCGTTTATCCCGTCCCGACTTAGCTACTCTGCCGTGCCCTTGGCAAGACAACAGATACACCAGCGGTCAGTCCAATTCGGTCCTCTCGTACTAAAATCAGAGCCTCTCAAACTTCCTACGCCCACCACAGATAGGGACCGAACTGTCTCACGACGTTCTGAACCCAGCTCGCGTGCCACTTTAATCGGCGAACAGCCGAACCCTTGGGACCTTCTCCAGCCCCAGGAT
>NZ_RJUD01000103.1 GCF_024343675.1 Lacihabitans sp. CS3-21 | reverse complement strand
AAATAATAAATACACTACAAACCCTAGCCATTTGCATCCCAATCATCAGTATTATTACAATTGGTCAGAGGAGTTCTTCAAAAAAGAGAGTGTCAAAATTGGGGAAAATACACATCTGTTGATTGGACAAATCTTCGGCCAATTTAAACACCCCGAACAAGCCTATAAACTGTGCCAAGGAGTATTGCAATTGGCAAAGAAATACGGCAAGGAGCATATAGAAGAAGCCGCTGAGATATGTATAAAATACGATTTTATATCTTATAACAAACTAGAATATCTGCTCAAACTAGACTTGAAGGTTCTAAAAGATTTACCCGATGAGCCGCTACCTATAGATCATGAAAATTTACGAGGACAGTCTTATTATCAATAATTTAACCGTGGCAATCGCCATAAAGAAATGAACAACACCTTATTAACAATGCGAGCCCTTAGGCTTACTGGCATGGCCGACAGATATGAAGCCATCAATGGTCTCCCACAGCACCAAAGACCACAAACAGATATCTTTTTAGCCCAGCTACTAGAAGCAGAAGAACTATATCGAAATCACAGAAGGAGTACATTATCTATCAAAAATGCAAAGTTTAGATACCAAGCAAGCCTTCAAGAAATCAACTTTGAAGAGGGTAGAAATCTCACAAAGGAAACCATCTCTGCCTTTAGCGACTGTGGATTCATAGACCGTGGCGAAAACATCATCATAACTGGAGCCACAGGATGTGGAAAAAGTTACATTGCTTCAGCAATCGGCCATCAAGCATGTTTATTAAATAAAAAAGTAGCTTACTTCTCACTCCCAAAACTTCTTGGAAAAATAAAAACAGACAAAATAGATGGGGCTTTCAGAAAAGAAACAGAACGGATAGAATCAAAACACCTCCTGATTTTGGACGACTGGGGATTAACACCATTAGACACTCAGTCTAGACTAGCCTTGCTACAAATAATTGAAGATAGACATAATAAATACGCCACAATTATCACATCTCAATTGCCTGTGTCAGCTTGGCATCAATACATCAATGACAACACCATTGCAGATGCCATTCTCGATAGAATAATACATCAAGCCCACAGAATAGATCTAAAGGGTGAATCACTGAGAAAAAACATCAAAAATCAAAACAATTAAATATCTTTGAATCAAAATCAAATCAAAACCAAACAACTCAACTCAAGTGGCTCACTTTGAACCGGAATGGCTGGCTCACTTTCACTGGAATATGCATCTTAGCCTATTAACATCATTTTTTAGGCTTTTTTTGATATTTTTAATAGTAAAGTGCAAATAATCTTCACCCTTTTACAATACAATTAACCCATATAATTATTTTTTTCTTTAAGTCCCTTCTCAGAGAAATAATTTCCTCAGATTAGTTAAGAACTACCTAGATATTTAAAATTTTTTACCAAAGTTTATTTACAATTACAAAATAAGGCTTAGAATTTAAATTTTATACTCACCTAATTTTTGCAAATAAAAACCAAGCAACTAAACTCAAATGGCTTACTTTGAACCGGAATGGCTGGCTCACTTTCACTGGAATATGCACTTAGATTTTAGCAAATTACCATTCTGGTCGATTGTTTCTACTATCCTACCAAGATTATCTCTTTTAAAAGTAAAAGGGATTTGCTTGGCACCCTTTCTTTACTCGTCATAAAACTTCATTTGATTAGAAATAAAATTGTGCCTACCCTTAATTTATTTTAACCTCATATAAAGGTCATATTTATATAATTAGTGTTTATAATTGTATTTATAACTTTTTAATAATCTTTCGATCTCACCTTCTTTTTCTTTTATTTCAAAAAGTCGGTTAAATGAATCATAGCTGTATAATTTAACCAAACCATTTGGGCTACTAGTTTTGTTAAGTCCGATGAGCGGGGTAAAAACATAAGTATTAACCAAACTGTTTGTTAAACTAGGCTTATTACTTTCAATCGTACTCCAAATTGTAGAAGAATTCACGTTGTCTAAAACTATATTCTCAATATTTTGCAATGTTGTATTCCAAAGCGAATTTTTAATTTCAGCAACTGGATATAATCCTTTGTAGGCGTGAACTAAAGCATTGTTTTCTAATTGATTTATTGTAATAGAACGTATCTGTCCATATTTATTATAATCGTTAAACGAAGTTGTTTCTCTATAACTCGTATTTTGTGGAATGTAATCTAAAGAGCCATCATAGGGAGAAGTTAATATTCCTAAAGAGTTTTTATTAAACTGAAACTTTTTATACGGGAGTAGTAAACTCGGTTTAACTGCATTACCGGTAAAGCTTTTATATGTATCAACTGATGCATCTATAATTTTGGTATTGGAGTTTTCATCTGTTAGTTTCGTTATTTTTTCTATTGGAGTTGAATGTCTATTTTCCAAAATTAAAGTGTTGATAAAGTTTGCCCTTGAGGGATTAACTAAATAGTCTTCTGGGTACTTTGTAATCGTTTCTACTGTTTCATTCTTTGAGTTTAAACTTGATTGCTTTGTCAACTGCAAATGCGATTCATTTTCATAGGAATAGTTTACTTCAGTTAACATTTCTATTTCATTGAATTCATTATATGTTGTTATAGTTTGTTTGGTTTTTTCAAAAAAGCTTGAAACATTAAAATAAAACTTATTCCAGTAAACAGGAAAATACGCATTACCATTACCAACCCAAGTAATAACTTTAGTTAAGCCTTCATAAAACATTGAAGGAATTTTATATTCAAAATTATTCTGCAGGCCAGGTCCACTCACACGTCTAAAACTATATTGATTACTAATTTCTTTTTGTAAAATATTGTTGTTTTTGAAATACTTAGTAGAAAGATTAACTCCCCTAGCGAAATCATAAGACTCAAAACTTCCAATTTTTTCTACATTTGAAGCCAAAGGGCCTTCAAAAGAATAAATATCCAAATAGGGAAGTTTATAAGTTGAAAAAGTATAATTAGTTCGTGAAATATTATTGACAACTTCATCTACATTTTCG
>NZ_RJUD01000102.1 GCF_024343675.1 Lacihabitans sp. CS3-21 | reverse complement strand
TATATAGCGAGTCTTTTTTAAGGCTCGCTTTTTTTATGCTTTTTTTTAAAACTGCTAACAAAAATAGTCCACGAGTTGCCCTATTAGTCGGGATGCCGCCCCACTCCCCGTATTTAGTGAGTCTTATTAGACTCGATTTTTTTGTCTGAAATTCTGACTCTAAGTACTTTCTCTTCCCCAAAACAACGAAAACCATTTTTGAGACAAGAACAAATCCTGATTTAAGATTTTTTTATGAATTTATTCTAATAATTCCTTAAGCATTTGCAACTATTTAATATTTGGGTATATTTGGAATAAAAAAAACCAAAGAAAATGTTAAGTAGAGTTGCTAATTCCATCTATTGGATGAATCGTTACATCGAGCGAGTTGAAAATTACGCCCGTTTTGTAAGCGTTAACATCAATCTGTCTTATGATTTACCAGGAATGATTTCTGAGCATTGGGGCTTGTTGCTAGAAGCGACACATGATAAAGCCACCTATGATAAACTTTATTCAGAAGAAACTGAGGACAAAATTATTTACTTTATAACGTTCGACCCGAACAATCCGAATTCAATTTTCAATATCCTAGGCAATGCAAGAGAAAATGCGAGAACAGTAAAAGAGACTCTACCAAAAGAAATATGGGAACATTTGAATAGTTTTTATCTGAGTTTTAAGCAATTTTCAACCACCAGAAAACTTGATTTCGAAGAGTTACCTAATTTCTATGAAAATAGAAAGCAGCAGTGCCAACTTTTTGCTGGAATGATAGACGGTACTTTACTCAGAGATGAAGCCTATTATTTTGCCAGCATGGGCAAGTTTTTGGAAAGAGCTGACAAAACTTCCAGGTTTTTGGATATTGGTTATTTCAATTTCAAGTCAGTTTCAGATGTAAAAACAGCCAACCCTCAAGATTTACTGGTTTGGTCAGCCGTATTGAAATCCGTAAGTGCTTTTAATATGTATCGCCAACAATATAAAAGTCTAAAACAAGAAAATATCATTGAGTTTTTGATAAAAGACAGAGATTTTCCGAGGGCTATTTGCCACAGCATCAAAAAGGCTGAATATGCCATTTACAGAATTTCGGGTGCAAGGCCACAGGATAGCTATTCTAACGAAGCAGAAAAAGCTATCACTCAGCTCAAACACGATATTGATTTTACGGAAACAAATGAAATTATCAAATATGGACTACATAAATATTTGAATGATTTTCAAGTAAAAAATAACAACATAGACCAAGAAATATTTAAGGTGTATTTTGCCTAGTTTCGGGAATAAATAGACTGAAAATACTAAATTTGCATCGAATCAATATTACAACACCAAAATGACTTTTTGTTTAGGAGTAAAAACAGCCCAAGGATTAGTAGCCATATCAGACAGAAGAATAACATCAGGGAGTGAGGTTTCGAGCGAAAAAAAACTATCGGTTCATCAGGTAAAAAACCATTCTCTATTTATAATGACAGCCGGTTTGAGGTCTGTAAGAGACAAGGCCATTACTTACTTTCAGGAAGTTTTAGACAAAGAAGACAATAATTTTGACAAACTTTTTTTGGCAGTAAACGCCTTCGGGAATCAACTCAAAAGAGTAGCCCAAGAAGACAAAGAATCATTGGTAAATGCGGGGTTGAGGTTTAACCTCTCAGCGATAGTGGGTGGGCAGTTGCAAAACGACAAAGAACACAAGCTGTTTTTATTATATCCCGAAGGCAACTGGATAGAGGTTACAGAAGGTTCACAATTTATTATAATAGGAAACTCTGGCTATGGTAAACCGATCTTATACAGAAACATTAAATATTCGAGTCCTTTTGAGGAGGTATTAAAATTGGGATTCCTGGCTTTTGATTCTACAAGAGTGAGTGCCAACGATGTTGATTTCCCGATTGATGTTTTGATTTATGAGAAAGACAGCTTCAATATTGTGGAGCACACTTTTGAAAAACACGATTTAGAACACATCTCTTATCAGTGGAATGCATTGCTCAATAACTCCGTTCAAAAACTACCTATAGACTGGATAGATCCTTTACTTAGAAAAAAATAAAATGATTTTAGAGGTTGAGCATCAACTAAGCTATTCGTACACTGATTATGTGGGTCTTAATCCTCATTATTTTTTCTTAAGTCCTAAACCAACTCCCTATCAATACCTAATAAATCATGACCTCAGTATATTGCCCAAACCTGATTTGCTCAATAAAAACATTGATCAGGAAGGCAATATTCAGCATGTGTGTTTTATCAATCAAAGACTAAAAACCTTTGAGGTAAACTCCAAATTCAGTATAAAAACAGAAGATTTCAAAGGACTCAATTTCGTTTTCTTTCCGTTTGAATGTGCTAAAATCCCATTTAAGTATCCACAAAGAATGGCAAAATATGTCGAGTTTATCCTGAATAACAAGTCAATATCTGAGGATGTAAAAGATTTTGCTTTGGCTGTTGCAGAAAAAGCGAACTACGGAACCCTAGATTTTTTAATGGAGCTCACCACACAAATACACAAAAAGTTTCGTTATATCTCCAGAGAACGCGGTGACGCAGTGTTAGCAGAAGAAACCCTAAAAAGCCAAAGTGGTTCCTGCAGAGATTTTTCAGTATTTATGATGGATGTGTGTGCTTCAGTTGGAATACTGGCTCGATTTGTAAGTGGATATTTATACGGAAGCGAATTGCATCAGCACGACTTGCATGCTTGGGTGGAGGTACTGTTACCCGGTGGCGGGTGGCGAGGTTTTGACCCAACAGAAGGAAGGGTTGTGGATAAAAATTATGTTGCCTTAGCCGCATCTATTGAATCAATCGGACTTAGTCCAGTAAGAGGAACTTTTAGATCCATTGGTCATGTTGAATCTGTATTGAATGCCGAAGTTATTATTAAAGAAACAAAGTGATGGCTCTATTTGAGTTTAACATTATGTGTAATTTATTTTAAAAAGACGCTGAATGAATTTGTGAGCATGTATCAGGAAATTTTAATGGTAATTGCTAAAAATATAAGACCAAAAAACCAAAAACTAGTGTTAAATTTGAAACCTAATTTATATTCTGCGTGACGTTAATAAAATCTATATCTGGAATTAGAGGAACTATTGGAGGGAAAAGTGGCGAAAGTTTAACTCCTCTGGATGTTGTGAAATTTACGGCTGCTTTTGCAGCCACAATTATCAGCAAACCTGATGTAAACAAAAAAGTTGTGATTGGTAGAGATGCCCGTCCTTCTGGTAAAATGGTGTCTGACCTAGTGGTATCTACTTTGATTGGTATGGGTTTGGACGTTATAGACTTGGGCCTTTCCACAACCCCAACAGTTGAAATTGCCGTACCCCTAGAAGCCGCTGGAGGAGGAATTATACTTACTGCTAGTCATAATCCGATTCAGTGGAATGCCCTAAAACTTTTGAACGAAAAAGGAGAATTTATCTCAGGAAGTGACGGTGAAAAACTCCTTGAAATTGCCGAAAAAGAAGACTTTTCGTTTGCTGAAGTTAAGCAATTGGGCAAGTACCACTCAGATGATACCTATCTTCAAAAACACATTGACGCTATTTTGAACCTTTCTTCTGTAAATGTTGAAGCCATAAAAAGTGCCAATTTTAAGATAGTTGTAGATGCAGTAAATTCATCAGGAGGTTTTGCAGTACCTATGCTGCTCAAAGCACTGGGTGTAACAGAAATCAAAGAACTCAACTGTGAGCCTACGGGTATTTTTGCACATAATCCAGAGCCCCTTCCTGAAAACCTCAGGGAAATATCTGGTGAAATGAAAAAAGGCGACTACGATTTGGGTATCGTTGTAGACCCAGATGTAGACAGATTGGCCCTTATTTGTGAAGATGGCGAACCTTTTGGAGAGGAATACACGCTGGTGGCCGTTGCAGACTATATTTTGAGTATAAACAAAAAGCAGAAGAATACAACGGTCTCTAATTTATCATCTACGATGGCACTGAAAGACGTCACTGAAAAACACGGTGGAGAATATTTCTCTGCGGCTGTTGGTGAAGTAAATGTGGTAGAAAAAATGAAAGAGTCAGGATCTATAATAGGTGGTGAAGGCAACGGAGGCATTATATTCCCAGAGCTTCACTACGGAAGAGATGCTTTGGTAGGTATCGCATTATTCCTTACTCATTTGGCCAAATTCAACAAGCCCGTTGGTTTTTTAAGAAAAAAATATCCAAATTATTTTATTGCCAAAAAGAAAATCGAGCTTGATCAAGGTACCGATGTGGACTTGATTTTAGAGAAAATTCAGAAAAAATACATCAAATATAACCTCGATACGAGAGATGGGGTAAAAATACATTTTGATAAAGAATGGGTTCACCTTAGAAAATCTAATACAGAGCCTATCATCAGAATTTATGCTGAAAGCGAGTTTGAAACTAAGGCTGACAATCTTGCCGACAAAATTATTCAAGACATTAAAGAATTGATGACTGCCTAATTTTCAATAAAAATTAGAATTGTTTTCAATAAAATATTAAGTTTACAAAGAAGCAGGAAATTAACCTTCCTGTTTCTTTTTTTTAAGAAAGAATGCAGAAACAAAAGCCATTGGTGAGCGTACATTTGCTCACTTACAATCATGCCAAATTTATTGCTCAGTCGATAGAAAGTGTAGTAAATCAACAAACCAGCTTTCCGTTCGAAATAGTCATTGGCGACGACCACTCAACAGATGGAACCAGCCAAATTGTTGACCAATATGCTGCACAATACCCTGACCTCATAAAAGTAGTCAGAGGCAAAACAAACGGTGGCCCACAGCCAAACTCCATTAGAATTCTCGAGAACTCCCAAGGCAAATATATGGCTGCCCTTGAAGGCGACGACTATTGGATAGACCCGCTGAAGCTCCAGAAGCAAGCTGATTTTATGGAACAAAACCCAGACTTTGCCATTTGTTTTACCAACACACGAGTGGAGTTTTTTGAGAACAACGAAGAACCTTATTTGCTAAATTCCAATATAGGAAAAGACGTTTTTGAGCTGAAAGACTTGATAGCCGAAACAGAAGTTTGGTTTATGGGAACAGCTACTTTATTTTATACGATGTCCTCTATTTTTCCAGTACAACCGTGGTTTCATAAAACAAAAAGTGGTGATATACCTATGATCATGCTGGCAGCCAGACATGGAAAAATCAAATATTTGCCAGACGTCACTGCTGCATATAGAAGACACGCTGCGGGTGCAAGTAATACAGACCACAAAGACGACGCAAAGTTTTTAGAGAATAGGATTATGATGTACACCAATCTCGATAAAGATACGGGATATAAATTTCATGATAAGTTTAAAAGAAACTTGGGTGGGTGGTATTATTTATTGCTCAATTCTAAGCAGTATCGTGGGTTGTATTTCAAAAAATTGGGAATTGCAACCAAATATGTTTCTCTGATGTATCCCAAGATTCCTCATATGAAATTAGTGCTTAGAGACCATATAATTCCAACATGGGTGATGGAAGTAACTAGAAAAATTAGGAGAGCTTTGGGGATGATAAACTAGGCGATGATGAGTCTCAGATATAAAAGGGAGTGAGCAAATCGCTAACTCCCTTTTTGTTTTAAGCTATAGGTTTATCTCTGAGTGCCTTAAACATCACAAAAAGGCCAAAAAGGACTACTGGAATACTTAGTATTTGACCCATGTTTAGAGCCATAGTATCTTCAAATTTCTCTTGATTTTCTTTCAAAAACTCATAGAAAAATCTCAACCCGAAAATCCAAACGAAGAAAATACCTGTCAACAAACCTCTTGGTGTTTTTGCCTTCCAACGTTCATACAAAAAGAACAATATCACAAAAAGCACCAAACAACTGATAGATTCATACAATTGTGCTGGGTGACGTGGCACTTGAACAAATTCAAAATTTTGCTTAAATAATACTCCCCATGGCTTATCGGTGGCTTTCCCCACAATTTCGGAATTCATAAAATTACCAAATCTTATGAAGCACCCTCCCAAAGCACTCACTATAACCATGCGGTCGGTCAACCACAAATAATCATAGCTTGGATTTCTTTTCTTAAAAATTATTAAACCTATCAAAACACCAAATGCAGCTCCATGGCTCGCCAATCCCGAATACGGGGGAATGAGCATGTCCCATAGAAAAGCCAGTGGATTGTCTATAAAATGTCCGCCTTCATAAAATACATAGTGGCCGATTCTAGCTCCCAAAACGATTGAAAGTATCATGGTGAGCAATAGCTTATCTAAGTCTTTTTCGTCCCTGTTTTCCAACTTAAAAACTCTGGCAATAATCTGAAAGCCAAAGAGGAATCCCATGGCAAACAAAAGACCATACCAACGAATTTCGAAGGTTCCTATTTTGACAATAGTTGGCGAAACATCCCACACTATTTGGTTGATTAACATCTTTTGAATATTTGATTTTGAAAAGTAAAATTAACCCATATCCTCAAAACAAACTAAAATTATTAAATTTCTTAACAAGATTTAATTATTTTTGCAACGATAAGAAGCAAAATTGAGAATACTCCATTTCATATCGCCCCTTCGAAGACCTATTCGAAACACCCTCCGATGAGATTGTACTCGTCTGAAATATCCTTTTTTATCATTTTTTCAAAAAACTTATTTTAATGAACTCCATAAAAGTTGGAATCATAGGTGGAGCTGGCTACACAGGTGGTGAGCTACTAAGAATACTGATTAATCATCCATTGGCAGAGGTGGTTTTTGTAAATTCACAGAGTCAGGCGGGCAAACCTATATACAGTACCCACACTGATTTATTGGGTGATACTGAACTGCTTTTTACAGATAAACTACCATTTGAAGAAGTTAATGTTATCTTCCTATGTTCAGGACATGGACAATCGGCGAAATTTTTGGATGAAAACGCAGTTCCATCATCGGTAAAAATCATTGATTTAAGTACGGATTACAGAGACGAATCGTACGGTTTTGTGTACGGTTTGCCAGAATTAAATCGTGAAAGAATTAAATCCGCCAATAAAATCGCCAATCCAGGTTGTTTTGCCACCTCTATTCAGTTGGCATTGCTGCCTCTAGCTACAAATAACTTGCTAAATTCCGAAGTGCATGTAAGTGCTGTCACAGGCTCCACCGGTGCGGGGCAATCGCTAAGTGCTTCCACACATTTTAGTTGGCGAAGCAGTAATATTTCTATCTATAAGGCATTTACACATCAACACTTAGCCGAAATCAATCAAAGTTTAAAGCAACTTCAAACTGGATTTGAGAAAGAAATAAACTTCATCCCATACCGAGGAAACTTTACGAGAGGTATAATGGCCAATGTATATTTGGACTACGCAGGAACTTTAGAAAATGCTTTAGAGGTTTTTGAAAAATATTATGCAGAGCATCCTTTTTGTACGATTTCAAAAAGCCCAATAGATCTCAAGCAAGTTGTAAATACCAACAAGTGCATTTTAGAAATACAAAAACATGGCAATAAACTTTTGATTACTTCCATAATCGACAATTTGGTAAAAGGGGCTTCTGGTCAAGCCGTACAAAACATGAACCTTGCATTCGGCCTAGCTGAAAATACGGGGTTAAATTTAAAGAGTGTAGGATTCTAAAAATCAAGAACAATGAAATTATTTGACGTATATCCAATAAATAATATTGAACCCGTAAAGGCTTTGGGGAGCACCATTTGGGACGAAAAAGGGCAAGAATATTTAGACATGTATGGTGGACATGCCGTTATTTCAATCGGCCATTCGCACCCACATTATGTAAAAAAACTTACTAAACAGCTTAAAAACCTCGGTTTTTACTCCAATTCTGTAAAAATACCACTTCAAGACGAACTAGCTGATAAACTTGGAAAACTTTCTGGGCTGAAAGATTATAGCTTGTTTCTAGCAAATTCTGGAGCTGAAGCAAACGAGAATGCACTAAAACTAGCCTCTTTTCATAATGGAAGAACAAAAATTGTTGCTTTCACCAAAAGTTTTCATGGTAGAACATCTGCTGCTGTGGCGGTAACCGACAATCCCTCGATAAAAGCACCAATAAACTTTGCTGACCATGTAGTTTTTGTGCCTTTCAATGACGTAGAAGCGACAAAAAAAGAAATCGATAATGAAACTTGTGCCGTAATTGTGGAAGGGATTCAAGGAGTGGGCGGAATCCAAGTAGCCACGGAGGAATTCATGAAAGCTATCAGAACTTCCTGTGATAAAACTGGAGCCATATTTATACACGATTCTGTGCAGTGTGGCTATGGACGCTCAGGTAAATTTTTCACTTTCCAACACTATAAAATTAAGCCAGACATTGTAAGTATGGCCAAAGGAATGGGAAATGGCTTTCCAATTGGTGGAATTCTAATTTCACCAAAATTCCAGGCTAAACATGGATTATTAGGAACTACATTTGGAGGAAATCATCTTGCTTGTGCTGCAGCGATAGCGGTTTTGGATGTTATCAAAAAGGAAAAATTGGTAGAAAATGCTGCCAAAATCGGCACGTATCTTTTAACTGAATTAGCCAAACTTAAAAACGTTAAAGAGATCAGAGGCACTGGGCTTATGATAGGTATAGAACTTAAGGAATCTGTAGGTGAAATTAGAAATAAGTTACTTTATGAAGACCATATCTTCACAGGCGTAGCTGGTGCAAATACCATCCGACTATTGCCGAGTTTGGCACTTACCAAGGCTGAAGCAGATAGGTTTTTAGAGGCTTTAAGGAAATATGTAAACTAAAAGAAAGAGGCTCAAAAGCCTCTTTTATTTTGCCCTAATTCTACCTTGAGGATATCTGTTCATAAAACCGCAACCAATATTTACATTGGCAAAGCTACTTGAACTTGTGGCAGTAAACTTATTACCATTCACTAATACTGCCTGATCGAACGCCAATTGAAAGCAATTAGAGGCTGTCATGGTATTGTTTTTAAAACCAGCAATAACCTCCAAGTGTGTTTGATGACTAAATTTCTTTTTGGCGAAATTGCAGTTTAAAAAATTTATAGCACTATTATCACTAGAAACATTTACATCTATATAACAGTAGTCTCCCAGAAACTCACAATCCTGAATATTTACTTTTTTGGTACTGGCAAATTTTAAGCTGAAGAAATAAATATCTCTAAAACTTAAATTTTTCAAGGTTGATTCCAGATTTGATTTTAGGTCTAAAATACCAATAACACAATTATCGAAAAATACATGATGTATATTGGGCAAAGCTGTTCCAAATGATGACAATGAAACCTTTTCAAAATTTAAGGCCACTTTGGCATTTTTTATTAAAGCATAAGACACCTCCAAGTCATATTCAGACACTATCCCACCCCAATCTCCGTCAGTTGTGACCGTTTCGTTCGACCTGAATTCAATAATTTTGGATGATTCTCCATTAGCAACGAGTTTACCTAAAATATTGATTACCAATGGAGTCGGAAGTTTTTTAATTTTTATGATTGTACCAGGCTTAATAGTCAGTGAAAGCCCCTTAGGTACTGTTATATCCCCATTAAGATTTACATTTCCAGTCCATGTTTCATTTTTTGTTAATACATGGCCCTCAATGGTGCCTGTGATGGTATCGTCATAAATTCCAGAGATAGTTACCACGCTCGGCTTACCTAATACACCTAGTACTTTTGGTGTAATGGTCACTTTTGCCTCAAAGGGTCCCGCAGGCAGTGATGTAGGATCAATGCTAACCGCAATAGAGTCAGTAGAAGCTACATTTCCATTATTTTTACCCAATTTTACCCACGATTTGTCAGTAACTGCATCATAGCTCAAATTCTCAAGTCCTATCTTTTTAAAATTAATTTTGACTGACACCGCCTTTTTTATTGTGCCAAGTGAAATAGCATTTGTGTTAGTTTGGAGAATCGTTGGCACAAATTTACCTTTTACTTCAATCTGATAATCAGGAACTGGGACATCATTTACTGTTGACTTTACAGTTAAAGTAGCGTTATTGTCAGCTTCTATTAAATCTTTGGCTAATAAATCTACATGAAACTTAACTGTATCTGCTAAAAAACTTAGTGAACCATCTTTAGAATCAAGTACTAGCCAATTCTTATTTGAAGTAATCGTATACTTAATAACGCCAATGCCGTCTTTTTTTAGTCTAAAATGTCCTTTCGAACTTGATTTTATATCACCAAGATCGACTTGATTTTTTGAAACCACCAATTTGGGATTAGGAATTGGAAGAGGAGCAGGTACCGGTTCCTCACAGGAAATAAAAAGAATCAGAAAAGTAAAATAAAGACCGAGTTTTTTCAAAACTAACTATATTAAAATTCAAAATTAAGGCTTAAATCCAAATAAAAGAACCTATTCATCGATTGTTTTAGTCAAAACCACAGATAAATAGGCTCTTAAACGTTCAAGTTGTCAGTGATTCAATGACAATTGTTAAGTAATATCACTCAACTTTTTTGTTAATTTTCGAAAAAATATAGTACACCGGAACCCCGATAGCAACTATGAATATCCCAGGAATAGTAAATTGTGGTTTTTCAAAAAACAATATAATTACCAGAGAAATTGAAAGAAAAACATACAATGCTGGCAAAACTGGAAACAATGGAGCCTTTACAGGTCTTTCAAGACTTGGTTCTTTTTTTCTAAGAATAAAAATTCCGAAAATAGTAAAGGCATAAAACAAGATTACTACACCCATCAAATAATCGAGCAAATCGCCATACTTACCCGTAAAACAAAGGAAACAAGCCCAGAAACACTGCCACCATAGAGCATTTTGAGGCACTCCATTGACATTTAATTTTCCAAAACTTTTGAAAAACAAACCATCTTTTGCCATTGTATAATATACCCTCGCTCCTGAGAGAATTAGACCATTATTACATCCAAAAGTCGAAATCATAATCAAAATAGCCACAAAAATGGCAAATTTGGCACCTCCAATAATAATCGCAGTTGCTGCTGCCACTCTATCTTCTGAAGCAAATTGAATACCTCTCGCCATCACATCGACGCCGTTTGGGTCGCCCTTTAAAGGCAGAATACTCAAATAAGATAAATTCATCAGAAAATAAAGAACAGTCACTAATATGGTTCCGATGGCCATTCCTCTAGGGATGGTTTTCTTGGGATTAACCACCTCATCTCCAGCAAAAGTAAGTCCGTTCCAAGCATCTGATGAAAATAGTGTACCAACCTGTGTAACACCTAAGGCCACTATAATGCCTAGAAAAGACAAATTGGTAACATTCAAAACCCCATCTATAGACTCTGACTTACTGGGCGTAAACATATCTCCAAAATTCATAGAAATGACATCCGCATTGGCCCCAAGAGTAAAACCAAGAACAATCAGCAATCCTATGGCCACCAATTTTGTACTGCTAAAAATATTCTGAATTATTTTACCATAGTTTACGCCATTGGTGTTTGCCCACGTCAATAATATAATACTAAGAATGGCCAAGACTCGCTGTGAAGTTATTTTAAAAGAAGTATCGCCCAAAGCCATCCAAACATCTGTATCATTAATGACCGATGGAAACAAAACCCCAGTATATTTTGCAAAAGCCACCGCTACTGCTGCTATGGTACCCGTTTGTATAACCGCAAAAAACGACCATCCATATAAAAATGCCAATAACTTTCCATAGGCCTTTTGTAAATAAACGTATTGTCCACCAGCTTGTGGATACATGGACGTAAGCTCGCCATAACATAAGGCTCCTGTCATGGTTAAAACTCCTGCTAAAACCCATGAACACAAAAGCCAACCAGCAGAGCCAGTTTGTCTTGCCACATCGGCACTTACCACAAAAATTCCTGAACCTATCATTGATCCGGAAACCAACATTACGGCATCAAACAGTTTAATCTCTCTCTTAAATCCAGACATACAATTTCTATTAGGGTTATTATTTTTAGTTTGTTTAAAAACTTTACAAATAAAGCAAAAAAAAGACATAAAAACCGCTAAAGTTTTCAATGCAAAAAAATCATATGTAAAGCACTGTTGGCTAGATTTTTGCTAGAAATTAATGGTCAAAATCGAGTGAAAAAACAATTACAATAAAATGAAAAACCTAAAATTAATTTTTGGTTTAGGGGCAATAGCATTGGCCTCTAACCTCATGTCATGCGAACAGGATAATCTGGCATCTGCTGAATATTCTCAAAAAGAAAATGCTATAATCGTTGAACCGGGAGAAATCAAACTTAAGTTGGTAGATTTACCAAATGCAATCAAAGGATATTTAGAATCGAATTATAAAGGTTTCGTTTTTTTAGAAGCAAAAAAAATAACGTCCACAGCGGGTGCAAATGTTTATATGGTTAAGTTCCTATTAAAATTTGTACCTTATGAAATAAAATTTGATGCCGAGGGAAAAGTATTATCACAAAAAAAAGGCGGTATTCCAGAACAGATAATCAAAGAAAGTGAATTGTTAAGCACTATAAGTACTTATCTAAAAGCCAATTATAGTGGATACAAGTTTATATCGGCAAAAAAGTATGAGGTTGACAAAAAAGCATATTTTGAGGTAAAAATAAAGAATAGCAATGGCGGAAACGTAGAGCTAAAATTTGATTCCGACGGAAAAATTCTAATGACTAACGCCGAAGGCCAAACTACCGCTTCATTAAAAGAATCTGAGTTATTACCCAATATTATTTCCTATTTGAAATCAAAATATACAGCATACACGTTTATTTCAGCAAAAAAGGTTTCTAAAAATGGAGTGATTTATTATGAATTAAAAGTCAAGTCGGGAAACAATACTTTTGAAATCAAATTCAATGCAAACGGTGCTGTTGTTGAAAGTTCGGATCAAAGTGTTAAGAGTTCTCCAATAACCTCAACCTCAATGCCTGGCTCTGTTCAAGAATATTTAAAGGCCAACTACGCTGGGTACACCTTTATTTCAGGTGAAAAATCTGAAAAAGCCACAGGTACATTTATCAATATTAAAATTAAACTAAATAATATCACCTATGAACTGAAATTTGATGGAAACGGCATTTTTCAAAGTGCCTCAGGTAGCAATAAAACTTCTGAAGTAAAAATAGTTTTAACTGATTTGCCGTCAACTGCAAGCAGCTATTTAAAAACAACTTTCACTCAAATGGTATTTATATCCGGCACAAAAGTTACGAAAAATGAGTCTATTACTTATGTCATAAAAATCAAATCAGGTCAAAAAGAGTATACGGTTATTTTTGACAGTAGCGGCAAAATGATATCTAACAAACGATCATAAGAAAACAAAACATGTATATAATTTACAGGGTCAAGAGTAATTCTTGACCCTTTTTTTTGTAAAAACTTTAGAAGAAGTGAACTTTATAAAATTAATATATGTATATACATTATATGTTAAAACTTAAAACAAATTCTCAAATGAAAAAAGCATTTTTATCTTTAGTCGCTGGACTAGTATCATTGGCGACGTTCGCACAAACATGGTCATTAGACAAGGCTCATTCCAATGTTGGATTCACTATCACCCACATGATGATTTCTGACGTTGACGGTAGCTTCAAATCGTATGATGCAAAATTAACATCTTCAAAAGTAGATTTTTCTGATGCAGTTTTCGAATTCACTGCGGAAGTTGGTAGTATCAACACTGGCAACGACATGAGAGATGGGCACCTTAAAAGCCCTGATTTCTTCGATGCAGCTAAGTTTTCAGCGGTGACTTTCAAAAGCACTAAAATCAAAAAAGGAAAAGGTCAGAATTATACGATTTCTGGAAACTTAACTATACACGGGGTAACAAAGCCATTGGTTTTGGCGGCTGTTATAAAAGGACCTGTTGAAAACCCAAGAAGCAAAAAACAAATGATGGGAATTACAGCTTCTGGAAAAGTTAATCGTATTGCTTTCGGAGTGGGAACTTCGGGTGCTACATTGAGCGACGACGTAACCATCAAAGTATCAGGAGAGTTCACAAAAGACTGATATGCAAATATCAACAATAAAAAAGGTGAGCCAACGCTCACCTTTTTTTATACCTTCCAAACTATAATTTTTTATTCTTTCCAATCTATCAATGTGGATAGTGCGTCAACATCAAAAACTGGAATATTCAAATGCTTCTTTACAGCAAGTCTTTCACCATATGCATTATCAATAAATATCACACGCTCAGTCTCGGCAATAAATTTGTATTTCTCTTCTTCCATTTTAAGATGAATAATTTCATCAAAAATTCCTTTATGAATTGCTAGATTTTCTAGCGTTTGGAAAATATCAGATTTGTGTTTAGTAATCAATTTTAATTTTCTTCCTTTTGCTTTTTGATGATACAAAAACATCATTACATTGGCGTTTACTTTGTCGTTTTTGGTAATCGTATCATCAAAATCGATATAGATGGTATCGTATTCCAAATAGGCAATATATCTACTCAAGAGTGCTCTTTCTCCTTCAAGTACATAATCATTTGAAAAAACTTGCACGTCATAATCCAAATAATCATACACCGTAAGCATAGGGAAGTTTACTCCTAAGCCTCTAAAGACGTTCATGTTGCCAGCAATTTTATTAGACGCTTCAAGCAGTTTATAATTGCCATCTGCATCACGTTTTAATTGGAAATACCATGAGCCACGAATGCCAATCTGGTCAGAAACAATTTTACCAATGGCTTTTATCTCATCTGTAGCCTCTACGGTAATGCTATTTACACAAACACCATCAAAAACTCTCTTCCTTATTCTTGGCCCAACAAACTGTAGATTTCCATGCCTGTCTGTAAAACAATCAATCGTTAGTTCTTCCCCCGGTAAAAACTCTGTAATTACATAATTTTCAGGATCTTTCAATTCGTCAAATTGTTTTCTATCACGCAGAATAAAGGCTCCTTTGCTTCCCTGCCCTTCATCGAGTTTTACATAAACTGGATATTCTTCCACCTCAGAAATAGATTGAAAAACAGTAGGGCAGAAATCAAAATCCCTGAATAAATCATAAATTTTCTTTTTGCTACGACAAATTTCGGCTTGTTTGAGGCCAGGAACTGCAATTTTTGTATTTATTTTATCTGCATTCTTGGCCATAAACACCAAAACAGTATCGTGGGTGGGCATTATAAGGTCTATAGACTCCTTTGCTATGAGTATATTTAACTCCTCAATAAAGTTTGGCTCAGAAATATTTGGAAATCCACCATAATAATTCTGATACACCATTCTACCATGATCCTCCCTACCAGAAGCTCCAACCAGCCTAAAATTCATTACGTCTTTTAAAGCTATATGGATTTCTAAGGCACTTTCTGCACCACACGGAAATACCAAAACATTGGTTTTCTTATTCATATTCAATTTCTAATTACATCAAATTCATTCAACCAAAGTTTTATTTGGTCTTTACTATTAAACATCATCAAGTCTAAAATCGACAACCAAGGCACAAAGCTTTCAGTAAATTGCTGATAAACAATCGGCTTTGATTTTATAAAACTCAATTCTAGATTATTATTCTCAAAATTGGTACTATTGTAGAGTTCAAGGCCACCAATTGGATTGACATAATGGGTAGCACTTATCACCTTACATAACGCCAATACTTTTGATTCACCACGCAGAGTTTCATGATCGATAGCCAAGCTAGAAGAAATGGTGAAAGCAGTTTTTATCTCAAGCCAGAAACAAAGTATTTTCAGAGAATTAAATGAGAACTCAAAAAGGTTGGTATTTTTAAAACTAAAAATTTCCTCAATGAGAGGAAAAGCCACCTCAAAAAATGGAGCTTTGCGGTAATTTTCTTTAATCTTTCTTAAAATCTTATCTTTTTCGGACTCCCAGC
The DNA here is from genome assembly GCF_024343675.1 of Lacihabitans sp. CS3-21. Taxonomy (GTDB): domain Bacteria; phylum Bacteroidota; class Bacteroidia; order Cytophagales; family Spirosomataceae; genus Leadbetterella. The sequence goes on along the minus strand of NZ_RJUD01000102.1, from coordinate 18,488 downwards.
CTTCACTTAAAAACCTATCTCTAACATCCAAATAGTCTGAATCTTTTTTTAGAGGAAGCGTAAAATACTCATCTTTGCCATTCTGAAGGAATCTATTCCTATGAAACCATCCTTTCTTAGAAAACTGAATATTATCATAAATAATGAACTCATCAACAGCATTAATCAACTGAAAATAACCAATATAAGGCAAAAAATACGGTTGCATGACGGCAACTCTTTTCATACTTACTCTAATTTATTCTCTTTTGGCAATAAACAGCCAACCTTAAAAACAAAAAGTGATAGAATTGAAGAATTCAAATCTACCACTTTATTAATCAATATCTCGAATTATAACATTGCGACCTTCTGTCTCAACTCTTCCAAAATCACTTCTTTCATAAGAAGTTTTCTTTTCTGAGTCTTCAGGTTTGACTGCATCATTTGATCCATTTCATAACCTGAACTCTGTCCATCATAACTGTGAATCAAATCTTCCAAATCAGTTCTTGCACGCTTCACAATATTTTCCATTTCTCTGTATTTCGTGAGGTCTTTTTGCTTATCACTCAAAAAATTGAAAGTTGGATACTTACGGGCAATTACTTTAAACAAGTAACTTAATTCAAATATTTTATCACAAGCAGCCCTGAATCGCTCAGCCACATTTCTGTCGGCCAAATGAGCAGGAACTCTGATGGTTTTCCATTCATTTAATAGATACTTGGCTCTATTTGTGGCAGAAATCATATCTTCCGATTCAGCAAGTTTCTCAACTTCCTTCACCATCTTCATTTGAGCCTCAATTCTAGGGTCAACTCTGCGTTTTGGCACTATACCTTTAGACCTGCAATATCTATCATAGAAAAGCGAAGTAGGTTTCTTGAAGTTTTTGTAAAGTACTTTTAATACTTTAGGTGGAATATCTCCAATGATTTTCCACTCGGTCTGCATGTTTTTCAGATCCAAAAACGCCTCGTCCCAATCGGTTCGGTTTTGTAGCTCTTCGCCTTTCCTGATAAGTTCGTTGTATTTGAAGATTCTTTCATCGATAATTCGATTTTGCTCTTCAAAAAATACTTTACGAGCTTGGTAGAAAGTATCCAAAATAGATTTGAAATCCTCTTCTATTTTATCATTAAGTTCTTTCTCAACTGGTCCAGTTCTAATCCACTTAGTTCTTATTTCTTGCAGAATATCAGCAGTGTCTTTCCAATCCTCACTGTGCTCATAAGGTCTGGCTTCTTCTATCAGAGCTCTTTTAATTTCGAGGTTAGAAGACTGATTATCTCCAATTAAAGATGTGAGACTAGCTTCCAAAACATCTAGCTTCTCCAGTAAAGGAATAAAATTCCCTATTCCGTCAAAGTTCAATAGTCTTTTACGAAGTTGAATAAGTTTAGTAAGGTAAGAACCTTTGTTTTGGGCCTCTTCGATTTCTGTCTCGAGTTGATTTACCTTAGATACGGCTATGTCGTATCGATTAACGAAGTACTGAAAAGCTTCCTCTTCTGTTCTTTTAACTTCTCCAATCTGTCGGTCGGGCATACCCATATACCCTTTTAAAAATACCTTACTATCAAGGATGTAAGCGTATTCGTTTTCTAATGTAACGCCTTTCATAATTTAAGGAGTGGCTACTTTTTGTTTTGTAAAAATGGTTTTAAAAATGTAAAAATCGCAGTTTTTTTGCATATTACAAAGTAAGGTAACGATATTTGTGTAAAAAATTAATATTGCAGTTTTAATATTTACTAAAAATTTGATATGAGTGAGCAAATAATCTTTTCGATGGCCGGTGTGAGCAAGATCATTCCACCCCAAAGACAAGTATTAAAAAATATATATCTTTCGTTTTTTTATGGTGCCAAAATTGGCGTTTTGGGTCTGAATGGATCGGGTAAATCGACGCTTCTGAGAGTAATTGCGGGCATAGACAAAAACATCAATGGCGAAGTGGTTTTTTCACCAGGTTATTCGGTAGGAATGCTGGAACAAGAGCCGCAACTTGACCCCAACAAAACGGTGAAAGAAATTGTAGAAGAAGGCGTACAAGAAATTGTAAATCTTCTCAAAGAATTTGACGAAATAAATGAAGCTTTTGCTGATCCAGATGCAGATTTTGACAAGCTAATGGAACGCCAAGGCGATGTGCAAGAAAAACTCGATGCAGCTGACGCTTGGGAGCTTGACAGCCGCTTGGAAAGAGCCATGGATGCACTTCGTTGTCCACCGAGCGAGGCTAAGATTAGCACACTATCTGGAGGTGAAAAAAGACGAGTTGCATTGTGCCGATTACTCTTACAACAGCCTGATGTACTGCTACTTGATGAACCAACCAACCACTTGGATGCCGAGTCAGTATTGTGGCTAGAGCAATACCTTAACCAATACAAAGGAACCGTTATTGCCGTAACCCACGATAGGTATTTTTTGGACAATGTAGCAGGTTGGATTTTAGAACTAGACCGTGGTGAAGGTATCCCTTGGAAGGGTAATTATTCGTCGTGGCTGGAGCAAAAACAGAACAGATTGGCTCAAGAAGAAAAGTCGCAATCAAAGAGGCAAAAATCTTTGGAACGAGAACTTGAGTGGGTAAAAATGAGTCCGAAAGGCAGGTCTGCAAAAGGTAAAGCAAGGTTGAATGCTTACGATAATTTGTTGAACCAAGACGTAAAGGAGAAAGAAGAAAAACTTGAGTTGTTTATACCACCAGGACCAAGGCTGGGTAACAAAGTAATTGAAGCAACAGGCATAAAAATGGGCTTTGAAGACAGGTTGCTTTATGAAAATTTAAACTTCTCATTGCCTCCTGCTGGAATTGTCGGAATTATTGGACCGAACGGTGCAGGTAAAACTACGCTTTTCAAGCTCATTACAGGTCAATTAAAACCATTAGAGGGTACTTTTGACGTGGGTGATACTGTAAAATTGGCCTATGTTGATCAAGAACACGATCAATTAGATGCTAATAAAACAGTTTATGAGTTAATTTCTGGTGGAAACGACTGGATAATGTTGGGCAACAAGCAAGTGAACGCCCGAGCTTATGTGAGTAAATTTAACTTTGGAGGTTCAGACCAAGAAAAGAAAATTGGTATACTTTCTGGAGGTGAAAGAAACAGAGTTCACCTGGCCATGATGCTCAAAGAAGGTGGTAATCTTTTGCTTTTAGATGAACCTACCAATGACTTGGATATCAATACCTTAAGAGCCTTAGAAGAGGCACTTGAAAACTTTGCAGGCTGTGCAGTAGTCATCTCTCACGATAGGTGGTTCTTAGACAGAATCGCTACACACATTTTGGCTTTTGAGGGTGACTCCAACGTGGTTTGGTTTGAAGGAAACTTCTCAGAATATGAAGAAAACCACCGCAAACGCATGGGCAATGACCTCACTCCTAAAAGAATTAAGTACCGTAAACTTCAATAACAATGCACCACTGTTGGTTTAATGGAAAAATAACCGAGGCAAACGCCACGCAAATAAACATCAACGACCTTGGCCTGATGCGAGGCTATGGGCTGTTTGATTATTTCAGAACTTACAACCAAAAACCGTTTCAGTGGGACTGGTATTGGGAACGCTACGAACGCTCCGCCAAATTGCTAAAAATACCGAATCCAATTTCCAAAGAAGAAGCAAATGAAGTAGTTCTTTCTTTGATAAAATTGCACGGTGAGGGAGAGGTGGCCATAAGATTTTTGTTGACTGGTGGTTATACTTTTGACTCTGTGACTTCCGCCAAACCCAATCTGATGATTATTTCTGAGTCATTACATTTTTCTTCACCAAAAGACTATGAAACGGGAATAAAAGTAATGTCTTACGAGTATGTAAGAGACTTGCCGACTATAAAAAGCATTGACTATAAGCACTATATGATTCTGCAAAGTGAGCTAAAAGCTAACAGTGCGGCCGATGTGTTATTTCACAAAAACGGTGAAATCAGTGAGCTCAGCCGCAGCAATGTTTTTATAGTAAATGGCAATAAACTCATTACGCCAGATAAAAACATTTTGGAAGGAATTACCCGTAAAACTGTTTTGGAATTAGCCAAAAATGATTTTGAGATAGAGCTACGTTCAGTAGGTTTTCAAGAAACCCTCGATGCTGAGGAAGTTTTTACTACAAGCACTACTAAGCGTGTTTTGCCGATTTCTAAAATCGATGAGAACATCATTGGAAACGGTGCTATTGGGCCTAAAACGAAGTTTTTGTTGGATAAAATCAATAGTTTGGTAGAGAACTGGTAAATAGCCAAACATCATTCTTCTTTTTATAACAATTTTCTAAAAAAGACCTTTTTGTATTTTTCAAAATACACTTTTATATACTTTTTGTATTTTATAAAATACATTTTTACCAACATTTTGTACTTTTAATAATACACTTTGGAATACTTTTTGTATCTTTGAAAATACAATATTGTAAAATAGAAGATGCAAGAGCTATTTGAAAGTCAAAACAGGGTATTAGAAAAGGTAAATCTGGACTTTAAACGTTCTCTTTACGAAGCACTGCCGTGGGACGAAAGAGCCATCATGCTCATGGGTGCGAGAGGTACAGGCAAAAGCACGATTTTTCTACAACACCTGAAAGAAAATTTCAAAGCAGACGAAGCTCTCTATATCACGCTAGACGATATTTATTTCAAACAACATACTTTGGTAGAGACCGCTCGAACTTTCTTGCAAAACGGCGGAAAACTATTGCTGATGGATGAAGTCCACAAATACCCCGATTGGAGCAGGGAAATAAAGAATATCTACGATTTGATGCCAAATCTGAAAATGCTGTTTACAGGCTCATCAATTTTGGAATTACAAAAATCGAATGCAGATTTGAGCAGACGCGTACTGAATTATTACTTGCCTGAGCTTTCGTTTAGAGAATTTCTGGGAATAAAATATGGGCAAATTCTTCCAAAATATATGCTTGATGAGGTTCTAGCCAATCATGTGGAAATAGCAAAAGACTTAAAAACCAAACTTGAAAACCCATTGGTATTTTTCAAAGAGTATTTAAAATCTGGAGCTTATCCGTTTTTTAAGGAAACAAACTTGGTGGATATACGACTAAAACAAACCGTGAACCTCATCATAGACACAGATATACCCAATGCCCTACCTGTGGAGTTTTCAACTTTGAGTCAATTGAAAAAACTGCTGTACATTATTGCCCAAAGTGTGCCATTTAAGCCCAACATTACCAAACTAGCAGAGCAAGTAGGCACCACAAGACCAAAACTGTACGAAATGCTAAAAATGCTGGAAGCTGCTAAACTGATATATGGCCTATACCACAGCAGCACCAATATTACGATTTTGAACAAACCAGAAAAAATATTCCTGCACAATACCAATTTGCAGTTTGTATTCTCAGAAAACCAGCCCGAAATGGGAACTATACGAGAGACATTTTTTATAAATATGCTCGAAAGTGCTGGACATAAAGTAAATTACACCGAAAAAGGAGATTTTATGGTCAACAACAAATGGACCTTTGAAGTAGGTGGAAGAAACAAAACCCAAAAACAAATTTCAGGAATTTCTAATGCTTTTTTGGCCTTAGATGAAATTGAATATGGCTACGGGAATAGTTTGCCGTTGTGGTTGTTGGGGTTTATGTATTGAGAGCTATATAAAACAAAAAAAGCCCATTTGTAAATGGACTTTTCAGGAAATATATTTTTTAAATGATTCACCTCCTAGGTCCAACAGAATCATAAACATTCACTTTTGACCACAGATAAGCGTAATCTTCAATGAATTTTAGGTGAATAGGATGTGCTTGATAGACCTCTTCTTCTTCTAGATTATCAAAGAAACACATCCATGAAATGGCATAGTCTCTTACTATTACCGAGCGAGTAGTTGAAGCTGGCTCGCCAATATGAAACTGTCTGATGGTGGGTACTTTTGATAGTTTCAATAAGCCTTCAGTAAGTTTCGCACGGTTTTCTGGAGAGTCTTGTTTTAGGTAAAAATATACGTGATGTATAAATAACTCTTTTGATTTGGCTGTGTTTGCCAATGTTGCTGTAGCTGGCAAAGCACTTAATATGGCCGCTTTTTTGATAAATTCTCTTCTGTTTTTCATAGTAATATTTTGAATAAATGGTTTTTGAAATAAGCTCTTTCCACAAAAAAATCCCCATCATCTTAGAAAACCAGAAATGATGGGGAAATATATAATTTACAAAGGATCAATACAATCCCTCACAACGATTGATACAATTCAAGTCTTCGAAAGCCACTTTTAGTCTTGCTACCATGGTTTCTTCGCCTTTACGCAACCACACACGTGGGTCGTAATATTTTTTGTTTGGAGAGTCAGCACCCTCAGGGTTACCCAACTGTGACTGAAGATATCCTTCTTTCTCTTTGTAATATTTCAAAATACCTTCCCAAGTACTCCACTGCATGTCGGTATCGATATTCATTTTCACGGCACCGTATTCTATCGCCTCTCTGATTTCGGCACGGCTAGAGCCTGATCCACCATGGAATACAAAGTTTACTGGCAATTCACCCGTTCCGTATTTCTCGATGATGTAATCTTGCGAGTTTTTCAAGATAATTGGTTGCAATGAAACGTTACCTGGCTTGTAAACACCATGAACATTACCAAATGCCGCTGCGATAGTGAAGTTTGGAGAAATTTTACCCAATTCTTCGTAAGCATATGCTACTTCTGAAGGTTGTGTATATAGTTTTGAACTGTCTACATCTGAGTTATCTACGCCATCTTCTTCACCGCCCGTTACACCCAATTCAATTTCCAAAGTCATGCCCATTTTAGACATTCTCTCTAAATATTTCGCACAAATTTCGATGTTTTCTTCGATTGGCTCCTCAGAAAGGTCAATCATGTGTGAGCTAAACAATGGGCTACCTGTAGCCGCAAAGTGCTTCTCACTTGCGTCTAAAAGTCCGTCTATCCAAGGCAACAATTTCTTAGCACAGTGGTCAGTATGTAAAACAACCGGCACACCATAATGCTCAGCCATTTGGTGAATATGCAAAGCTCCTGAGATAGAACCCGCAATGGCAGCTTTTTGACCTTCGTTAGAAAGGCTTTTTCCTGCATAAAATATACCTCCACCATTCGAAAACTGAATTATAACTGGAGAATTTACGGCTTTGGCCGTTTCTAATACTGCATTGATAGAGTTAGTTCCTACAACGTTCACCGCAGGAAGGGCATAATTATTTTCGTTGGCATGACGCAACAATTGGTTGAGTGCTTCGCCTGTAACTACGCCCGGTTTGATCAAAGATTGGCTCATAAATAAATTTTTAGAATTAAATTAAGTTTTTCTTGTATTTTCTGTCTGCTGAAGTAGGTAAACTGCTTAAAGTGACACAAAAGTACAAAATTTATGCTTTATCCTATCAAAAAAAGACAAGATTCTGAGATTTGAAACTTCCGAATTTTGCAAAATGGCACACCTCAAAATCACTATTTCAGACTTAGAAAGTATTTTCTTTCGTGATCTTCCATTTTTTCGATGGTATATCTCAGAGCCGTTCGAGGCATTGTTTTGATGTGTTTGATCAAAAATTCTTCCACTTCTACACTTCCACCTTTACTCCAAATTTCACGCAACATCCAGCCAACTGCTTTGTGTATCAAATCATGTTTGTGGTTGAGAAACATTTCGGCAAACTTAAAAGTTAGAGCAAAATCACCTTGTCGGATATAGTAATGTGTCGAAATAATGGCAATTCGTTCTGACCAAAGATGACCGGTTATTGCCAAATTTTCTAAAGCAGAATTGTCTTTTATCTCAAAATAATAGGGTCCAAGGATATACATAGAAGAGCAATCAACCAAGTCCCAATTATTTATATAAGGTATATTTCGAAGGTAAAGAGCCACACAAGTTGCTTTTTCTTCAAGTTTTTTCAATTTCTTATATTTCAAAACCAATAAAGTTAACGACGTGAATCTCACCTCGTGAATTTCGTCCTTAATTAACATTTCAATATCTTCCAAGCTTACCAAATCTCTGTAATGCTTACAAATTTGGTGAATTTCGGGATTGGTCAAACCTATAAAAACGTCACCTTCGGCATATTCACCTTTGCCGTTTTTAAAGTACTTGGCTTTGGCGGCGGCTTTCTCTGGATTTGATAGAAAAAGCAGGTCGTTTTTTACAAATTGGTACATAAAACAAGTATTTTAGAACTCTTTAGGGTATTTTTTGTTGAATAAATAATCGTAAAAATCAGAATTTAAATGTCAAATACCAAAATAGGAATAATAGTAGGCACAAATAGAAACGACTCACAATCAGAAGAAGTAGCAAAATATTATTCAAAAAAAATAACAGAAGCGGGGTTTGAAACAACAACAATTAGCTTAAGAGATCTACCTCATGACTTTGCTTTTTCGGCACTTTACAGCAATGCTGGCAAAAACTCAGCTTTTCAGAACTTTCAAGATAAAATTGATGCTTGCCAAAAGTTGGTGTTTGTAATACCAGAATACAACGGATCTTATCCAGGTGTTTTGAAAACTTTCATTGATGGATTGAGACATCCTGACAGTTTAGCCCATAAAAAAATTGCTTTGGTGGGTGTATCATCCGGCGTGCTAGGGAATGCAGTCGGTCTCAGCCATATAGACGACGTACTAAGCTATCTCAATGCCAACGTAATGGGCCTCAGAATAAAGCTTGGAAACATTTCACAACATTTCAAAGACGGCGATTTCAGCAATCCAATTTATCAAAACTTCATTGAAAAACAGATTAAAATTTTCCTAGAATTTTGATTTCGTCTATTTCTTTAGGAATTAGGTGAATTTAAATTTAGAATAATCAATTTTTGTTCTAAATTTGAAATCCAATAACCTTATTTTAAAAAATGAAAAAACAAAACCTCATTCCTGCCCTTTGTCTTACGCTCATTTCGACATTTGCAATAGGTCAAAATAAATATCCAAATACGCCGCCAGAAGTATCTCCAATGCCTATGAAGCCAGAGATGACGGAGATTTGGGAACCTGAAGTGCGTGTAGTAACTCCAGCCAAAAAGCTAGGTGATGCACCTTCAGACGCCATCATTCTTTTTGATGGAAAAAATCTAGACCAATGGGTTAGCCAAAAAGATATTACAAAACCAGCACCTTGGAAAATAGTGGACAATGACCACATGGAAGTTGTTCCGCAAAGTGGTGGAATTCAAACAAAATTGAAGTTTGGAGATTGTCAAATTCATATCGAATTCAGTGCTCCTGACATCGTAGAAAGTGCTGGACAAGGCCGTGGAAACAGTGGATTGTTCCTTCAAAACAGATATGAACTACAGATTTTGGACAATTATAATAACAGAACTTACGCAAACGGCCAAGCGGGAAGTATCTACAAAGATGTACCACCATTGGTAAACGCCATGCGTAGCCCGTTGGAATGGAATTCTTACGATGTTATATACACCGCAGTGAGATTCAAAGCAGATGGAAGAGTGGATGCTCCTGCCAGAATTACGGTATTACACAATGGTGTATTGGTGCAAAACAACACAACCATAGCAGGTTTGACCAATTACATTGGCTTACACATGTACCCTGCCGCACATGGCGACGATGTGATTTCACTTCAAGACCATGGAAACAAAACACAGTTCAGGAATATCTGGATTAGAAAATTGTAATTTCTAAACTCAAAATACTTAAGGGAGAGCCAACACTCTCCCTTTTTTTATGATGCTCGACCTCAAAACCGAATACAAACGCTGCTGTGAACAGATAAAAGCTTATGAACCCTCAGAAGCTAAAGAGATTGTTTTTATGGTTTTCAATGAACTCTTGGGCGTTACCAAAAATGACTTAATTGCTTCAAAATCAATCTATAAAGAACAATTATCAGGAATGGATGACATCATAAAACGTGTCAATACCTTTGAACCTATTCAGTATATTTTAGGCAAGACATGGTTTAATGAACACGAAATTTTTGTGAATGAAAACGTACTTATTCCTAGACCAGAAACCGAAGAATTAGTCCAAAAGGCCATAAGTCTTTCGCCAAAATCTGTTCTGGATTTAGGAACTGGTAGCGGTTGTATTGCTATAAGTACGGCATTGGGGATAAAACATGCCAAAGTTTTTGCTATTGATATTTCTGAAAATGCACTAGACATTGCAAAAAAAAATAATGAAAATCTTAAAGCAAATGTAAACATCCAAAAAGCAGATATCTTAAATTTTGAAAGTCCGTTTGGTAAACGGAAGTTTGATTTAATCCTGAGCAATCCGCCCTATGTAAAAGAGAATGAAATGCCCGAAATGCGTTCGAATGTCTTAAACTTTGAACCTCATTTGGCACTTTTTGTAAGCAATAACGACCCACTGATTTTTTACAAAAAAATTGCAGAAATAGGGCAAGCTTTCTTGGAAGATAAAGGCCATGTTTTAGTAGAAATAAATAGTTATTTGGGACAAGAAACTTGTGATGTATTCACAAACGCTGGATATTCGAAGGTTGAATTAATTCAAGATTTTTTCGAGAAAGACCGTATGGTTCTGGCAAAAAAATGAGCGTTTTTCATTTCAAATTCGCCCATTTAAATATATTTAGCTAAATTCACATCTTTGAAAACCTACTCCATGAATAAAATAGATTCTTTATATAAAAAAATAGATGATGTACTCGCCGAAGTTCACAAAGTGGTCATCGGACAAGAATATCTTATCAATAGATTGCTGATTGGTTTGTTTACAGACGGTCATATTTTGCTTGAAGGAGTTCCAGGATTGGCCAAAACCAAGACAGTAAACACACTGGCAAAAGTATTGGACTTGGGATTTAGAAGAGTACAATTCACCCCCGACTTATTGCCTTCGGATTTGGTCGGAACCATGATTTATAACCAAAAATCCGGTGATTTTGAGGTAAAAAAAGGACCAATATTCGCAAACTTAATTCTGGCAGATGAAGTAAACCGTGCCCCAGCGAAGGTGCAATCGGCATTGTTAGAGGCCATGGCTGAGAAACAAATCACCATTGGTGAAGAATCGTTTCAGTTAGACCCTCCATTCTTGGTAATGGCTACCCAAAACCCAGTGGAGCAGGAAGGTACTTATCCCCTACCAGAAGCCCAAGTGGATAGATTTATGATGAAGGTCTATGTAGATTATCTCGATAAAAAATCAGAGTTGGAGATGATCCGCAAAATAGCCAACATGGATTTTAAAGAAAATGTAAAGTCGGTTTTGGGCAAAAATGACATTCTCGAAATCAAGAAAATCATCAACGGCATCACGATTTCGGATATGTTGGAACGCTACATTGTGGAGTTGGTTTTTGCGACCAGAAATCCTGAAGATTATGGTCTGAAAGAAGAAGCGAGATATATTCAGTACGGCGTTTCGCCAAGAGCTGGCATTGCCATTCACAAAGCTGCAAAAGCTCTGGCATTCTTTGACAAACGTGATTATGTGCTACCTGAAGACATCAAAGCTGTTGTAAGCGATGTATTCAATCACCGAATTATCCTCAACTACGAAGCCGAAGCCGACGGCATCAATACCCGTCAAATTGTAGAAGCTATTTTGAAGAAAGTAGCAATTGGAGGATGAGGGGATTGACGACTGACTCGGTTTGCGATTTTAGATTAATAATTGATTCGATTTATTCTCACTCATTCAACAAAACCGCCACTTCTTTGGCGAAATAGCTCAGAATAATATCGGCTCCTGCTCGCTTCATACTTAAGAGCATTTCCATCATGGCTTTGTCCCCGTCTATCCAGCCGTTTTGAGCGGCTGCTTTTATCATGGCATATTCGCCAGAAACGTTGTAGGCTGAAATGGGAATATTAAAGTTTTCTTTTAATGCTTTTATTACGTCCAAATAACTAAATGCAGGTTTTACCATCATGATATCTGCTCCTTCAGCAAAGTCTAATTCTGCCTCTAAAATGGCTTCCTTGATGTTAGCAGGATTCATTTGATAAGTTTTCTTGTCTCCAAATTTTGGAGCAGATTCAAGAGCATCACGGAAAGGTCCATAAAATGCACTGGCGTATTTGGCGGTATAAGCCATAATACTTACATCGGTGAACCCTTCAGCATCCAATCCTTTTCTGATGGCTCCTATACGGCCATCCATCATGTCTGATGGCCCAATGATATCTGCACCAGCTTTCGCTTGGGCGATGGACATTTTTACCAAAATCTCAACGGTTTCATCGTTTACTATCTTTCCATTTTCTACTATGCCGTCGTGACCATCGGAACTGTAGGGATCCAATGCTACATCGGTCATGATGACTAAATCGGGAAATTTAGATTTAATTTGGGAAAGAGCCTTAAGATATAAAGTATCAGAAACTAAGCTTTCAGAACCATATTTATCCTTTTTACTTTCTGGATAATTTGGAAAAAGGCAAATTGATTTTATTCCAAGAGATTGGACTTCTTTCAATTCTTCCAATAGCATATCCAAAGTGAATCGGTAAATACCGGGCATGGATTTGATTTCCACTTTTGCTCCTGTTCCTTCTTGCACAAACATCGGAAATATAAAATCGTTTACCGAGAGTGTATTTTCTTGAACCATTGCTCTAATAGCACCAGTGGCTCTATTTCTTCTTGGACGTCTATTTAGAATCTGCATATTTTTAGAATTTGGACAAAGGTACGACCTGAATGCCACGCACAAAAAAAACGCCTCGAAAATAATCCGAGACGTTCATTTTGAATATGGGTATGAATACTATTATGCTCCTTTCAAAGCTTCCGCTCCACCAACAATCTCCAAAATTTCTTTGGTGATGGCAGCCTGACGCGAACGGTTGTATTCGATTTTCAGTGCTTTCAAAAGCTCTCCACCGTTTTCTGTTGCTTTGTCCATCGCTGTCATTCTGGCTCCATGCTCTGAGGCATTTGAGTCTAAAACAGCTTTGAAAACTGACAATTTGATGGCTTTTGGTATCAACTCAAGAATGATTTCTTCTTCAGATGGTTCAAAGATATAATCTGTGTTCGAAGTTTTTTCTTCGCTTTCTTCGCTTACCAAAGGAAGGATTTTCTCTGTTCTGATGATTTGTGTTGCAACGTTTTTGAATTCGTTGTACACCAAAACCACTTCGTCGTAGGTACCTTCAGCAAAAGCAGCCATTACTTTTTCAGCAGCTTCTTTGGCAGTATCAAAACTTAATCTTTGGAAAATATCGGTAAACTCATTGTCTACTTTTATCCCTCTTCTGGTAAAAGCTTCACTACCTTTTTTACCCAAAGACAATACCGAAATATTGCCTTTATCGAGTTGAACAGGGTAGTTTTCGTTGATAAAAGCAACAGCAGCCTTGATCACATTGGTATTGAAAGCTCCACATAGACCTCTATCTGATGTTACCATCATGATTAGGACGTTTTTCACTTCTCTTACCTGCGTGTATGGGCTAGATGCTCCCACCTCTGTACCTTGAGAAACCTGAGCAATAAGCTCGTTGAGTTTCTTGGCATAAGGTCTCATCTGAATGATTCTATCCTGAGCTCTTCTCAACTTAGCAGCCGCCACCATTTTCATGGCTTTGGTGATTTGCATGGTAGAGTTTACCGAGGTTATTCTATTTCTTACTTCTTTTAATGAAGCCATTTTCTTTATTTATGATTTACGATTTGCGATTTTAGATTCACTAAAAACACTTATCAAAAATTAAGCGTACTTCTTAGCCAAGTCTTTTCCAAAAGATATGATATAATCTGTATCTTCTTTCTCCATTTTACCTTTCGAAAGGTTTTCGATGATACCTGGCTTAGTTGATTTCAAGATAGTCAAGAATTCAGTTTCATATTCTTTCACTCTTGTAACAGGCACTAAGTCCATGATACCGTTGATTGATCCGAAAATGATAGCTACTTGGTCGCCTACTGGGCTTGGCTGATATTGTCCTTGCTTCAAAATCTCTTGGTTACGACGACCACGCTCAATTACCAATTTGGTAGCGGCGTCAAGGTCAGAACCGAACTTAGAGAAAGCTTCCAATTCACGGAACTGAGCTTGGTCAAGCTTAAGTGTACCAGCCACTTTTTTCATTGACTTAATCTGAGCATTACCACCCACACGTGATACGGAGATACCCACGTTGATGGCTGGACGAATACCTGCGTTAAACAAGTTAGACTCCAAGAATATCTGTCCGTCAGTAATAGAGATTACGTTAGTAGGAATATATGCCGATACGTCACCTGCTTGTGTTTCGATGATTGGAAGGGCTGTCAATGAACCGCCACCTTTAACTTTTCCAACCAATGAAGGTGGAAGGTCGTTCATCGCCTGAGCGATTTTGTCTGACTGGTTGATTTTAGCGGCACGTTCCAACAATCTTGAGTGAAGGTAGAAAACGTCTCCTGGATAGGCCTCACGACCTGGTGGACGACGAAGCAATAGAGAAACTTCACGATAAGCAACGGCTTGTTTAGACAAGTCATCATATATAACTAGAGCTGGACGACCAGTATCTCTGAAATACTCACCAATAGCTGCACCTGTAAATGGAGCAAAGAACTGCATAGGTGATGGATCAGAAGCTCCAGCGTTTACGATTACTGTGTAATCCATAGCTCCATAACGTCTCAAAGTTTGCTCAACCGCCTTAACCGTAGAGTTTTTCTGACCACAAGCTACATATATACAGTAAACTGGCTCTCCTTTGTCGAAGAATTCTTTTTGATTAATGATGGTGTCAATACAAACGGCAGTTTTACCAGTTTGACGGTCACCGATAACCAACTCACGCTGACCACGACCGATAGGAATCATCGCATCCACTGCCTTGATACCTGTTTGAAGAGGCTCAGTTACTGGCTGACGATAAATAACACCCGGTGCTTTTCTTTCCAATGGCATCTCGAAAAGTTCACCAGTGATAGGTCCGTTACCGTCGATTGGCTCTGCAAGGGTGTTTACAACACGTCCGATAATGCCTTCACCTACTTTTACAGAGGCAATTTCACCTGTACGTTTTGCTATTGCACCTTCTTTGATACCCGCTGAGTCGCCTAACAATACAGCTCCAACGTTGTCTTCTTCAAGGTTAAGTGCAAGTCCCTTCAGACCGTTTTCGAATACGATCAACTCTCCTTGTTGTACTTTTGATAGTCCATAAATACGAGCCACTCCGTCACCTATTTGGAGTACCGTACCTACTTCTTCTAATTCTGCTTCGGTTTTTGCACCCGCCAATTGCTCACGCAAAATTGCCGAAACTTCATCTGGTCTAACTGATGCCATGCTCATTATGCTTATTAATTTTATTCTATTTAAAAACGCCTTTTTGGAGAAAAGTCTCCAAAGAGGGTGATTTTTCGGGTGCGAAATAACGAAGAAAATTTCATAATTCCGATAAAAACCTAAAAAAAAGTGTAAAAAGGTAGGATTATTTTGGGATTATGAAATCTGAAATTTCTGAAGATTGAAAATATTCTATGTTAAAGTAAGGATAAACTGAATAGTTTCCCTGTAAATACGAATTTAGGCTAAATCCCTTCATTATTGTAAGAATATAGAAAACTCAATTTATAGATTTGCTTAGAATACTAGGCAAGGTTTAAAAAAGCGGATTGGAGGTCAAACTCTCCAATCCGCTTAGACTTAAGATTTGTTCTAATTTTGATTGATCACAAATCTGACTGTGCAGCTTCGCCCAAATTGATCATTGACCACCAAATAATAAATATTTGAAACTTCAAAGTTTGAACCTAATTGCAACTGATACTGGTTTTCATTTGTCGGTTTCAGTTTTACTTCAAGCTGGGTGCCAAATATTGTACTCAATGAAACCTTTTTAGGTATTAAATTTTTCAATTCAAGATTAATGTTATTCAAATCTGCTATTGGATTTGGATAAATCAAACATGTTGGTGGCAAAACTTCAGCATTATGAACAATAATTCTAGATTTATCTAAAACTTTGCCGCTCGGAATTTCTGTTTGTATCGATTTATTATCTAACACTTTATGCGTACCGTCGGTATCAATAAAAGAAATCCTATAACAATTCGTACTTGTTGGAGCTGAACTATCCGTAAAGCTGTAAGTGCCAACTTTTATGGTCGAAACTTTTGCCAATTTGGTAAAAAGTTTACAATCGGTGCTTCTTTCGATTAAATAATAAGCACCATTTACCTCTAATGTAGATTCCCAATTAAGTAAAACTATATTTTCTTTCTTAGTGGCTTTAAAACCATTAATAAAGTTGAACTTATTGGCTGTTGCTCCAAATTCTGCCAAATTATCGGTGTTGAACTGCACAGCAAAAGCCTTATACAAACTATCGTTAGTGATATCCTTGTAAATTACATCACTGAAACCTTCGATAAAATTATCGTTATCTTCTAATCTGCAGTTTTGGTTAGCCCCTGCATAACGAACTATGCTATAGTCACTTGGGGTAAATGTATTTAAGTTTATCGCTTTTTTGTAGGTGGCAAATTCCTCATCCGTAAAATACAATTTTATCGAAACCGGATTTTCGTAAGAATTTTTCAAAGAGCTTACAAAATCAAAATAACGAGACATAAATTTAGTTCCGTTTTTAGTGGCTGGTATATTGGCCAATAAATTACCATAATGGCGTATCGACAAGGAAACTTTGCCTAGATTTTGTCCATTAGGGTTGATGGAGGCAAATAAACGTCCACTTTTATCAAAGAAATCGAACCATTTTGTGCCGCTTACCGAGTCTGCCGACAAGGCAAGACAATTAATGTCACCAACTACTATCAATGCAGGATCTTCATCATCTTCATCGTGTTTTATAAGAACACCTTCGACTACATCATAATACTCATTTCCATCACCTAAAATATAATTATCGTTTGGCGAGTTTTCTTTGCCACCTATATCATTAGATTGGTCTCTGTCGAAAGTACCGTCTCTATCGTAGTAAATTGGATTTGATCCCGCAAAATCGGTAGTTGCACTATAAATTTCAGCTTTGTTGATGTAAACGCCTGGTTTTGAATCTGCTTTTATTTTTAATACAATTTCGATAGTTTTAGCTTCCATACCTGTTAAACTATCTACACTTGTAACTGCATTTGTATCAATACGAATAGTTCCATTGCTTTTTCTGACCGTATCAATACTAATGCTCCAACGCTGATTGATTGGATTGTTGATATCAAGTTCCATTCCTTTCGGAATATAATTAACCACATTTACATTATAAATTTTACAGTTTTTACATTGATTGTAAACCGTTACTTCAAACTTCACTGAGTCTTTTGGCAAATACATAGGGGTTACCAAACGATATTCTGGCTCATTGCGAATCGCTAAGTCATTGCATGGGTTTGTAAATGGTATAACAATGATAGCGGCTGGGTCTTCATCATCTTCATCATGATTAAGGTTGATCCCTCTTACAACATCGAAAGTACCTTCACCATCGCCTAAAATCATATCATCGGTTGGAGAATTTTCTCTTCCCCCAATATCGTTGAAGGAATTTTTATCAAAACGGCTATCTGCATCGGAAAAGAGATGATTTGTACCTGACTTATCTAAGTCTGCACCAAAAATTTCGGCTTTTGTAATATAAAGTCCTGGTTTTGTTTGATGGTTCACTCGTAAAGCAATTTGAATGCTGATACTATCTCCACCTGCAAGGCTATCAATTCTTGTAACAACCTCATTATTATTACCTATTTGCCAATTTTGGTTTGTACTATCTTTAAGGTCAAAATCTAAGCCTTTTGGAATATAATCAATGATGTCAATATTGTATGCAGTTGCGGTTGGACATTGATTATAGACAGTTATCTCGAATATTGCTAATTCGTTAGGTAAATACATCTCCGTTTTATTATGAATAACTCGTTTGCGTAAGGCCAAATCTGAACATCGTTTCCTTATACTTTGGATATAAATAGTTGCAGGGTCGGCATCGTCTTCGTCGTATTCTGGGTTTATTCCTCCAACAATATCGTTCTCTCCATCACCATTACCAAAAATAGCATTGTCAGTAGCTGATTCTTCTTTACCACCAATGTCGTTAGAAGAATTTCTGTCGAAGCGACTATCACTATCGGCTAATAAATGAATCTTACCCAACTTATCTTTATCGGCTCCAAAAATCTCGGCAATATTTATCATTTTGCCTGATATTTGGTTAGCATTAATCCTAAGAGCCAATTCTATACTAATACTATCTCCTGCGGCTAAACTATCTATTTGAGTTGTCAATTGATTATCTTTCCATGTCCAGTTTTTATAATTTTCGAAAGACATCCCTTTTGGAATATAATTTATGACAGAAATATTGTATGCTTTTTCTTTACCCTGATTATATACAATGGTTTTATATCTAACCAAAGTATTGGCATAAAATACTTTATTTGTATCAATGACTGTAGTTCGTAAGGCAAGATCAAATTCATTAGGTATTTGGCAGCCGCTAATTTCCAACAATGCTGGATTAGAAACAATGGTCTTACAATTACCTGTAATTACACAAGTATATTGACCAATTGTGCTTTCACTAGCC
>NZ_RJUD01000101.1 GCF_024343675.1 Lacihabitans sp. CS3-21 | reverse complement strand
AATTCTTCTCTAGAAATTATAGGTGATGAAAACTTACAAAAAATATTGGTTACCAACTGGAAAGAGAAAATCAAATCTCCAGATATCTTAATACCAAAAGGAGAAATTACAAACATGGCAACCCTTGTCAGTCTGTTGGTAAACCAAAGAGAACTATGGAAGGATGATGTTTCAAAAGGCAAAATCTGCATTGACAACCGAATATTTGTTCATCCATTTTTAGGCAAAATGACTGTAATAGACTGGGTCAATTTTGCGATACATCATACCCAACGACATATTCAACAAATAGAGGGAATTATCAGTGGATATTCCAGCAGATAAACTTCTATTAACAGCACACTTTGGTAGGATGAAATAAAAAGCAATATTATGATGAGAAATAAAGCCCATTTTTAGGTCTAAATTCAGAATAAGTATCACAAAATGTTTCACATTTCAGCCCAGTAACTAAAACTATGAGCATACCCTTTTCAAAAATGGGAGGTGTACACATAAAAAGTTGCCATTAATTAGCAATGAAGGCCGTTTACAGTGGTGTACACAGTGGTGTACACAGGGTGTATACAAAAGGTAAATTTCTATTAATTTCCCATGTTTACATGGTGTACACACTTAAGTGCATAAAAAAAACACCCAAGAATTTGAGTGTTTTACGGGTGATTTTACAAAAGGTTTTACAAAATGTTTTACCCTGGTATTTCAGGCCTATGGTATAGTTATTAGGGTCTCTTTTTGGCTGAGACCCATATCCAAACTATAACTGCAAGTCCAACCGTTCCGATAAAAAAATAAACAATACCTTTATCAATTTTTGTTTCTTCCTTATCCTGTTGAATTGGACGTGCTATTTTGTCAATCTTGGGCGGCTCATGATACTTTTCTATTATTTTGTTGAGATAATCAGATAGGGTCATTTTCTTTGACTCAGCTTCTTTTTGAAGTTTTAACTTTCGTTGCTCCGTAACTCGAAAATTGATGTTGGTGTCCTTGTTTGGTGTTGGTGTCATTTCTTTAAAATTTGAGTGTGAAAATTAATTAAATCCATATTCAGGTTGATAAAAAAGCTGTAACCCTTTGAGGAAAACTAATAGATGTTTCCATTACAGCCATTTTTTAAATCTTGTGTTTATTTGTAATAAATAAACGATTCGGTTGAGCCTCTTTCTTTTTACTTTTTCTACCCGATTCTATCCATTCAACAAGCTCTTGCTTTTTGAAGTAGTTTTGACCGGACTTTGAGTAGTGCGGAATGCTGTTGGTGCTGCATAAGCCATAAAGTGTTTGTTTGGCTTTTTTGGTAAACTCACAAGCTTGTTTCATATCCATGAATTCGTCATCAGGATTACTTAGCACTTTGTGATTTTTGAGGACTTCAGAAACTTCCTCTCGACAGATTTGCTTAAAAGCACTTAAAAGCTCTGAAAGTTCGAAACTAAGAAAAACAGTTTTTTGCATGGTGGTATTAATTTATTATTTAATGAGTGGATCCTGTGTGGATTCCTTTCAGCAAAATTATGGTCTTAAAAAATACCTGACAAGGAAAAATTATAGAAAATAGTGCGTTATAGGAATATTACGAAAAAATGTTTTTAAGTGTTTTAAAGCCTTAACATCGGAGAACAAAGATTGTGGCAATGAACCAAAAACTAGCCCTGAGGGGCAAATGCAAGGTTTGAAGGCGGGGGTGGATTAGTTATGTTTTGCACATTGTTTTGCACATGGGAATAAAAAAAGGAGTCACATTTCTGTAACTCCTTGATAATTAAGCTCCCGAAGCTGGGCTCGAACCAGCGACCCTCTGATTAACAGTCAGATGCTCTAACCAACTGAGCTATTCAGGAATCATGGTGCAAAAGTAGAACGTTTTTTCTTATTGTTCAAATTTTTCCCAACAAAAAATTTATCTTTTTTTGAGTTTTCCCACTAAAAACACTTTAAGTTTTTACAAATCAGGGATTTAAATAACTATTTCAATATTTTAATTTTTTGTGCTAAATTTGAGTTTGATTTGAAAATCACAGAATGAAAGCAGTTTTCAAAAATATTAAAAGTCGCGACGCCTTTCTTTTCTCCTAAAGAATATTTTTCCTTTTTTATTTTTTTAACCTCTCCTTCAAAATCATTGGAGGAACATTTTCTATTTTTCAAAAATGAAAACAATCATTGAACCTTTCAGGATCAAGTCTATTGAACCCATATATTTTACTACAGAAACCGAAAGAAAGCAAATGTTGGCCGATGTAGGCTACAATCTTTTCGGCCTTAAAGCAGAGAATGTCATCATAGATTTACTCACCGACAGCGGCACCTCTGCTATGAGTGCCATGCAGTGGGCGGGCATTATGAACGGCGACGAAAGTTACGCTGGTTCGCGAAGCTTTTATCGCTTTGAGGAAACCATCAAAAAGATTACAGGACTGACCCACATTATTCCTACTCACCAAGGGCGTGCAGCTGAAAAAATTCTTTTCTCTATAGTGGGCGGCGAAGGCGAAATAATTCCCAATAATACCCATTTTGATACCACCAGGGCGAACATAGAATTTAGTGGAGCCGAGGCTGTAGATTTTTTGAATGAAAATGGCAAAAAACCTGATTTTATAGCCGACTTTAAAGGTAATATGGATGTAGAGAAGTTACGTACTTTTCTTAACGAAAAAGCTGAAAAAGTACCATTGGTTATGTTAACAATTACCAACAATTCTGGTGGTGGTCAGCCTGTTTCAATGGAAAATATACGCCAAGTTAGCGAAGTATGCAGAGAATTTCAGAAGCCATTTTTCTTAGATGCCTGTAGATTTGCTGAAAATGCTTACTTCATCAAAATCCGTGAAAAGGGGTACGAAAACAAAAGCATTTTAGAGATATGCCAAGAGATGTTTAGCTACGCAGATGGAATGACTATGAGTGCTAAAAAAGATGCTTTGGTGAATATTGGAGGCTTTTTGGCACTAAATGACAGCGATCTGGCACAAAAATGCAGGAATGTGTTGGTAGTAACAGAAGGGTTTCCAACTTATGGCGGATTGGCAGGGCGAGATTTAGAAGCAATAGCCCAAGGTTTGGAAGAAATTTTGGATGAGAGCTATTTGCATTATAGAATCAGAACCATTGCCTATTTGGGCGAAAAACTAGTTGAGGCAGGGGTTCCATTGATTTTGCCCACGGGAGGGCATGCCGTCTATCTAGATGCAGGAAAATTCTGTGGACATATACCCAATTATGAGTTTCCTGGCCAAGCCATTGCATGTGCCTTATACCTGAAAGGTGGCATAAGGGCTTGTGAAATAGGCTCTATAATGTTTGGAAAATATGATGAAATCGGAAATACTGTTTCACCTGATTTGGAATTGGTAAGGTTGGCCATTCCAAGGAGAGTGTACACCCAAAGTCATATTGACTATGTGGCGGAAGTAATCATTGAGGTCTTTCAGGAACGAGAAAAATTAAAAGGTTTTAAGATTGTAAAAGAGCCAACCATGCTAAGGCATTTTACAGCGGAGTTTGCTGAATTGTAAAAAAAATATGCCACGAAATATTCAATGTTTTAAAGAAAACATGGGTGATTTCGTGGCATTTCCATTAAGTTATTTTAAAAGTTAAATTGTATTTTAGCAGTTACTCTATCTAAAATATCAAATGCCGTTTCGGCCATCTTATTGCCGCGGGTATCTAGAAGAGGGTTTATTTCCACTACTTCCAAACAAACCACTTTCTTTGATGCCACTATTCCTTCTAATAACAGATTAATTTCGTTTTGATCGAATCCTTTTGAAACCGGCGTACCTGTTCCATCCGAAACCAAGTCTTTGTCCATTGAATCCACATCGAAGGATATGTATATGATTTCGCATTCAGAAAATTGCTTTAAGGCTTCCATTACACATACATCCAAGCCCCTAAACCGCACTTCTTCTATTTTGTAATTTCTAATTTTAAATTGTTCAATAATATCGTCTTCAGCTGCCTCGGTATCTCTTACTCCAAAATAAATCAAGTTTTCGGGTAAAATCTTTGAACCTCCCATGCCTATATTCTTCATGTTTTCCCAATGCTTTTGGGTTTCGGCAATGGGTTCATTGAGCTGTAAATGTTTATTGTCTAAACCTAAAGCCGCTGCCAAGGGCATACCGTGGATATTGCCAGAGGGCGAAGTATATGGTGAATGAATGTCTGCATGGGCATCTATCCAAAAAACGCCTAGTTTCTTATCTGGGAATGCTTTTTTTATGCCGCTTATAGTTCCCAAGGCCGAAGAATGATCTCCCGAAAGTAAAATGGGGAAAAAATCATTTCTTAAATTGCGGTCAATGGCATTTGAAACCCGCGTACATTGTTCAGCCACATGGCCTATTCGTTTGGCAAAAGAATTGTGGTCTTTGTTGTAGATGGATTCATTATGTGTAGGAATATCTTCGAAAGGAAATTCATTGAAATAGTGGTTTCCCTTACCAATTGCCGCTATTTCCATAGCATCAATGCCCAAATCTGAGCCTCGAGTACCTGCTCCAATATCTGAGCGGTTTTTTAAAATTTTTATTTGCATTAAGGGTTTTGTTGGTAGTTGCAAATAATCAAATTATATTTTTAAAGAAAACAAAACAGTCAAATTTTCTTTTTTCTTATTATTAATGGAAAAAATCACATAATTATTCGCTAAAAGAAGAAATTTAAAGCCATCAGTAAAGTGTTTTTTTTGGGCAGCCGGGCGGGCTCTCGCCACTCGCTCTTTTTTGTGGCTTAGGCAAAAGGAGCTCAAACAATGGCTCCATCCCTGCAGCGATAAACCAGTAAATAAAACCTTTGGGGTCAATAACTGCATTGTATTTCAAGCATTCACTACCTCAAAAACAAAACTCGCTGCCAGCTTGGCTGTTCGGTTGTCAATATCATGTTCAGGGTTGAGTTCGGCTATATCAAAGGCTTTAAATTTCTCCGAACCGACGGCTTTTCTAAAGATTTTCTTAAAAAAATGGTCTGGCATTACGCCATTATAGGCCGTGGCACTCACGCCAGGAGCAAAGGGTGCCGCAAATACATCTAAACACACTGTAATATACAAAATGTCAATACTATCCATCCAATCTTGAAGGATTTGAAATATTTTGTTTTCATTCTCAGGCACAAAATCATCTGCCAAAATAAAAATTGTAGAAGTACTTTCGGCTTCCTGAAAAAGAACTTTTGTGTTTGAATTCTGTTGAATGCCTATGGCTAAATAATTATAATTCTCATCTTGCCTTGCTATCTGCCAAAAACCTGTTCCTGAAGTGGCTCCAACTGATTTATCGATGGCTCTGTTATCAAAATGGGCATCAAAGTTTAAAATGCCAATCTTTTGGTTTTTGAAAGCCTTTCTAAGTCCCGAATAATGCCCAAACATTACCTCGTGGCCTCCTCCAAATACTAGGGTTTTTATATTTTTTGATTGAATATTATAAACTGCTTTTGCAAGGTTTTCTTGAGCTTCCTCTAAATTAGGTCCTTCGCAAACTATATTTCCGTAATCAGCTATATGTATGTTCTCAATGATTGGAAAATTGGCACAGGCTTTTCTTAATAATTCAGGACCCTTTTTCGCTCCAGTCCGGCCTTTATTTCTCCTTACACCTTCATCACACATAAAGCCTATTATTCCAAAATCAACAGATTCTTTTAGAGCTTCCACGTTTTCTGTGTTAATGGCCTGGTGCCATCTAAGGTATTCTTCCAAATGACCGTCTATTCGGCCGGTCCAAGGCAAAGCTTTTTCGTACATTTTGTATTAAATTAAAATACCCATTTTCCAAACATTACAAGGTTTTAACTGTCCTTGATGGTACAATATTTCTCTATAATCATCAGTGAGATAGGACTGAAAATCAGCTTTATAGCCGGTTCCAATTTTTCCAATATCATACAGATTCAGAGCTTTGGCGGCTCTAAATGTAAGTCCTGAAAAAACTTCGGCAGTGGTCAGTTTTTGAAAGGTTGCGAATATGGACGCTTGCGTGAGTAGGTCACCCATGGGTGCTGAGCCCGGGTTAAAGTCAGAAGCTATAGCCAAACAAGCTCCTGCATCCAAGAGTTTTCGGGCTGGTGTAAATGGCTCGCCAAGACCAAGTGAGGCACCGGGTAATGCCACAGCCACGGTTTCAGACTGACTCAGAATTTTAATGTCTTCGTCTGTGCTAGCCTCCAGATGATCGGCAGATAATGCACCAAGTTTAACTGCCATTTGGGACGAACCCGATGTAAATTGGTCGGCATGAACCGTAATTGTAAAACCGAGTTTTAATGCATTTTGTAAATACTGAGTAGATTCGGCTATGCCAAAAGCAGATTTTTCAGTGAAAATATCAATTCGATTGGTTAAATCCTTGATTTTTGGAAGTAGGTTTTCCTCCAAATGTATTAAGTATTCGCTTGCGGTTCCCTCATAATCTCTTGGCTTCACATGAGCCGCTAAACAGGTAGACGCTACCGTTGATCTGGTTTTTAGCGTGTTAATTATCTTCAAAAGCCGCATTTCCTGCTCTACTGACAAGCCATACCCTGTTTTTATTTCTAGGGTTGTTATTCCTTTTTTTAGGAAATTATTTACCCGATTTTCGGTCAATGTCACCAAGTCTTCGTCGATAGCATTTCGAGTTTGGCTAACGGTACTCCATATACCGCCGCCCTTTTCAGCTATTTCCAAATAGCTGGTGCCAGCGTTTCTTTCTGCAAAATCCATTGCTCGAGAACCTGCAAAACAAGTATGCGTATGACAATCTACAAATCCAGGTAGCAATACGCTTTTGTGAGCTATTTCTTCGATTTCTACCAGTGGATTTTCTCTTCTTAGGGCATCGAAATTGCCCACTTCCAAAATATGGCCATTAGAAACCAAAACTCCTCCATTTTTCACAACCTCCAAGGCCTGATCTGGTATGGATCCTTTAAAATCAATATGGGCAAGAGTCAGAATTTGCGAAAATGGGCCTATAAGTTTCATGCCTTTGGAAATTTAGTTTAAAATAATACTTTCAATGATTTCATCCTCTACCAAATTTGGTAAAGTAACTTTCAGGTTTTTGGAACGCTCCATTTCGCGTTTTATGGCAAACATTGCATTTTCATTTCTTGCCCAACTTCGTCTTGCTATGCCATTGTTCACATCAAAAAATAGCATAGACTTTAATTTTTTACTTGCTTCCTTGGTGCCATCTAAAAGCATCCCGAAGCCGCCATTGATAACTTCGCCCCAGCCAACTCCTCCGCCATTGTGAATAGATACCCATGTGGCACCTCTAAAACTATCTCCTATTACATTTTGAATGGCCATGTCGGCAGTAAACCTACTTCCGTCACGAATGTTGCTCGTTTCTCTGAAAGGCGAGTCCGTTCCGCTTACGTCGTGGTGGTCTCTGCCCAATACGACTTGCCCGATTTCACCTTTGCCAATAGCCTTGTTAAATTCTTCGGCTATTTTGGATCGTCCTTCCGCATCTGCATATAGAATTCTGGCTTGTGATCCAACAACCAATTTGTTTTTATTGGCATCGATTATCCACTTTATATTATCTTCTAGCTGTTGTTTTATTTCTTCAGGGGCATCCTTTAGCATTTTTTGCATCACTTTCAAGGCAATCTTGTCGGTTTTGTCTAAATCGTCAGGTTTACCTGAAGTACATACCCATCTGAAAGGGCCAAAGCCAAAATCGAAGCACATGGGCCCCAAAATATCTTCGACATACGAAGCATATTTAAAGTCGATATTGTTTTCTGCCAAAATATCAGCACCAGCCCTTGATGCCTCTAACAGAAAGGCATTTCCATAATCGAAAAAATAAGTGCCTTTTTTTGCATGCTTATTAATGGCATTGGCTTGTCTAACTAAAGATTTTTTGACCAAAACTTTAAATTCTTCTGGATTTTTACTTATCATGTCATTGGCTTCCTCAAAGCTTAAACCCACAGGATAATAGCCTCCAGACCAAGGATTGTGTAGGGAAGTCTGATCTGAGCCAATATGTACATAAATGTTGCGGGTGTCAAATTCTTCCCAAACCTCAACCACATTGCCAATATAGGCTATGGAAACAACTTCATTACTTGACTGTGCCTTTTGAACTCTTGCTATGAGGTCTTCTATATTTTCAACCAAAACATCCACCCAGCCTTGTTCATGCCGTTTCCACGCCGCTTTTGCGTTTACTTCTGCACAAATTGTTATACAACCTGCAATGTTTCCAGCTTTGGGTTGAGCACCACTCATTCCGCCCAGGCCGGATGTTAGAAATATTTTACCTGAAGGTTTCTCGCCTTTCTTCAGTATTTTTCTGAAAGCATTAATGACAGTAATGGTGGTTCCATGCACAATCCCTTGCGGGCCAATATACATAAAAGAGCCAGCTGTCATTTGACCATATTGTGTGACGCCAAGGGCATTAAATTTTTCCCAATCATCAGGTTTGGAATAATTTGGAATCATCATGCCGTTTGTAATAACTACTCTAGGGGCATTTTTTGAGGATGGAAACAGACCCATTGGATGCCCTGAGTATAATTGTAGTGTTTGGTCATCTGACATTTTTGCCAAATACTGCATCGTGAGTAGGTATTGAGCCCAGTTTTGAAACACCGATCCGTTTCCTCCATACGTAATCAACTCTTCGGGATGCTGTGCTACAGCAGGGTCAAGATTATTTTGAATCATCAACATAATGCTGGCTGCTTGTGTACATTGGGCTGGGTAATCTTCCAAAGGCCTTGCAAAAAGTTTATATTCGGGCTTAAAACGGTGCATATATATTCTACCATACTTTTTAAGTTCCTCAGCAAATTCTAAAGCCAAAATTTGATGCCAGGCAGTAGGAAAATACCGCAAAGCATTCCTGATAGCTAGTTTTTTTTCTTCTTTTGATAGTATGTTATTTCTAATAGGGGCTGAATTAACTCCAACAGGATATGGTCTTTTGTTGGGTAACTTTTCAGGAATTCCTTTTAAAATTAATTCTTGAAACCGAGTTTTTTCTTCTTGATTTTTCATTTTATTAGCCTTTAATCAAACTAATTTATGCAGTATAGATTATACGAGTCATTTGCATTTATTTTTTGAGAGATAATTGCAGTCAAAGCTGGGCTTTTGATGAGTTGATGAAGCGTATTGATATCATATGAAAAGCTTCGGTCTTTGGTAGCAAAATCCACATGAATTCTTACCTCGGCAAAAACCTCCTCCAGCACAATGGAAGATTTCAGTGGTCTTCTAAATTCCAATGCTTGGGCTGCATATAACAATTCAATAGCCAAAATGTATTCTAAATTGTCTAAAACTGCGTGGAATTTCCTACCACTGATTGATCCCATGGACACATGATCTTCCTGCCCCAGTGATGTTGGGATAGAATCCGCCGATGCAGGGAAGCAAAGTGATTTGTTCTCTGAAACTAGAGCTGCAGTGGTGTATTGAGGTATCATAAAACCAGAATTTAAACCAGTGTCTTCTAACAATAATCTAGGCAAACCATATCTGCCTTCAAGCATCAAATAGCATCTTCGGTCGGAGATATTTCCCAACTCTGCGGCAGCAAGTGTGCAATAATCTAAGGGTAAAGCCAAAGGTTGCCCATGAAAATTCCCCCCACTTATACTATCGTGCGAACCCAACACTATCGGGTTGTCAGTAACCGAGTTGAGTTCTATTTCGGTCAATTGTTTTAGATGAATATAGGCATTTCTAGAGGCTCCATGTACCTGAGGCATACAACGTAAGGAGTAAGGATCTTGCACACGGTCGCAGTCGAGATGGGCTTCTAAAATTTCCGAACCTGACAACAGACTTCTAAGCCTTTGGGCCACCCATTGGCTACCTTCGAAGTTCCGAATATCGTGCAATCTTTTGTCGAAAGGTTTGGAAGAACCCATCAGTCCTTCGAGCGATAAAGCACCCACTATGTCTGCGATTTCTAAGCAATGAAACAGCCTAGCCAACCCAAATACAGCATGAGCCAGAATAAATTGCGTACCGTTGATCAGTGCCAAGCCTTCTTTCGGACCCAAGGTGAGGGGTTCTTTGTTAAAAGTTTTAAGCAAATCCAAAGTTTGAAATTTTTCGCCTTTATGAAATACCTCACCTAACCCAATTAGCGGCAAAAACAAATGAGAGAGTGGGGCCAAATCGCCAGATGCCCCAACCGAACCTTTGCAAGGCACAAATGGAAGAATATCTTTCTCAATCATCCACAGGATACGTTGGATAGTTTCTAAACGAATACCAGAAAATGCTTTGCAAAGCGAATGAACTTTACAAATCATCATTGCTTTTGCTAGTTGCAAAGCTATGGGTTCGCCCACACCAACACTATGGCTGATAAGTAAATTGTGCTGTAGCTCAGATGTTTGAGATTCTGAGATTTTGGTGTCACACAAAGGCCCAAATCCCGTATTTATGCCATAGACTACATCCGTACTAGCTACTATTTCATTAACCCAATTGGTGCTGTTGTTTATTTCCACCAATTTTTTTTCTGAAATTTGGCCTGTAAGTTCTCCTTTTACTAAAGCCAATACTTCGTTTACACCTAGAAAATCTTCTCCGTAATTAAACATTTAATTTAGATTTTATTCTTTCGTTTAAAGGGATTTCTCCAAACCTATCTTCTATTTTTATCAATTTTTGTAACACTTCGCTTTCTTCTAAAAACGCATTCATGGTTTGGCTCAATGCAATCCAAACGGGCTTTATTTTGTCCAGAAGGGCTATTCCTTTAGGGCTGAAACGGATGTCTTTTCGGCGTCCATCGTCATTAGAAGGCGTTAAGGCAACTAGTTTTTTTTCTTGTAAAGTTTTGATTAACTGGCTAATAGCCGAATTAGAAACGTCAAGCGTATCTGCGATTTCGTAAATAGATAAACTGCCGTGTTTGTCTAATAAATAAAAAACGCCAAACCATGATGCTTCAAATGGAATGTCGAGGTCAGTATACACCTTATTGATCTCGCTCAAAAAATAATCACTAAGTCTTTTGAGCCTTGTACCAAATACAAGAGGGCCGAGTTCTTGATAAAAATTCATATACAAATATATGTAAGTACTTATATATATTGTAATAATTTTTATATTTTTTTAAAATATTTTTATAAATTATTTATCAATGAAAGTCTTACATGCTTTTGGTTGGTCGGTGTTGATAAAATCGACAGTAAGGTCAAATAGGGTTTTCCATGCTAAAGGAGTATCTGGCGTTGCCCAAAAGCGAATGGGATAACCATAGGTGTGTACGCTATCGATAATGGTCTTTAGTTTTAGCTTTTCTTCGTCTGTCATAGGTTTATCGCCTTTCCATTTTGAGTAGCTTCCAAATGAAAAACTGACCAAAGCTATTTTTGATTTATCGCCTATGCTGAGACCTTTGAGCGACTGGTGGTCGAAAAAAATGTAATTGGGATATTTTTTGTATTCCGATATTGGTGGGCGATTTCCAGATATCACGAATTTGATATATTTCTTTTTGGAATGGGCATTGGCTAGTTTTGGATACTTCGAAATGGCTTCTTCTACAGCTCTTAATGTTGGTTCTGCATTCGTTTTTAGGTCGATAAGGATCTGAAGTTCTTGCCTTTTTCTTGCCTTAACTACCTTGTTTAAAGGCTCCAAATATAGTTTTTCGAGTGTTCTTTCAGGATTGATTTCGTTTTTTTCGTGAGCTACATATAGTTTTCCATCAATCAAATAAACATCTGCTTCTATGGATTTTGCTCCCGATTCATAGGCTTCCCAAAACGGACGAGCTTGCACATAGTCGTTGTGCGAATGTATTTTTTGAGCTAACACATTGTTCAAACCAGCAATCAATAAGAAAGTAAGCAAGTTTCTAAGCATTTTTTTGAATTTGTTGCCGCCAATTTAGCAATAAAGCCTGATTTTCGTTACTTTAGATTTTTAAATATTCAATCTTATAAAATGAAAAAAATCTTAGTTCTTCTGTTTTCTCTCATTTCTATTTTGGCAAATGCCCAAATTGGCGTTGGAGCCAAAGCTCCCAAAAAAGCTAAAATCCTTTTTGACGGATCGAATAAAATGCTCCATGAAAAGTGGCAATATTGGAATGGTCCAAGGCTGAAAGCCACCATGCCCATAAAATGGGAAATTCAGAATGATCCGGTAGAATCGGGAACAGTTGTAAACACAAATGATCCAGCAGCAGCGGGTGGACTTTACGGAGCTGCAGATATTGTAACCAAAGAAGAGTTCGGAGATTTTAGACTTCATGTAGAGTTTTTTATCAAAGAAAAAGGCGGAAATAGTGGGGTTTATCTTCAAAATAGATACGAGATTCAAGTTTTAGACGGAGATACAACTTCACATGGAATGGCAGCTGTCATCAACGAATCGCCATCGCCTTATTATGCGTACAACGGTATTGGTAAATGGAATGCTTATGACATCATGTTTCGGTCGGCTAAGTTTAAGGACGGTAAATTGGTAGAAAAACCGATGGTTACGATGTATTTTAATGGTAAAAAAGTACATAAAAATCAAAAGATTTCTCAGGTTTGGGGAGGGCCGAACTCAGGTCAAGATGGAGGTAATGATGGTGGAAAAGGCATTACTGATAGGCCAGGTGGACTCAAATTGCAAGCAGAAGGACATAATGTGTACTACAGAAACATTTGGATAGTACCGATGAACATCAAAAAAGCAAATACAGATTTTTAATAAAATAAACCAATTGATTATGAGTATTGTAGATTTATTTAGGGAAGCCAATGGCAAGCTGAATGGCAAACATTTATTGGCAATTGGCACAGTTCTGATTTATTTTTTGATTGCTGGGATTCCTTCAGGATTCGACGAACGTTACGGAATTCTTTCATTACTGATATCGGCACCGTTGGCCTTGGGTATTTCCTCTTTTTTCTTAAATCTTGTCAGGGGAAATGAGGTTAGAGTGGAGCAAATGTTTGATGGATTCAAAAACTATGTGCCTTCTCTGATTATGACTATTTTGATAACCTTAGCCGTTGGTTTTGGACTAGTTTTATTGATAATTCCTGGAATAATCATAGGCATTGGCTTCTCTATGTCATATTTTATTTTGGCTGATAATCCACAGATGGATGCCGTTTCGGCCATGAAAGCTAGTTGGGAAATGATGAAAGGCTATAAGGCCGATTACTTTGTATTTTCTTTATTGTCAATACTGCTTTGTATCCTTGGACTTATAGTGCTTGTTGTAGGTTTTTTCTATGTTGTTCCAATAATATATGCCGCTTCGGCACTTTTTTATGAAAAAATAAGGTTGAAAGCTTAAAGTTTGATCCTTAATAATATTTTGACTTCTGTACATTCTAAGTACAGAAGTTTTTACTTTCTTATCTTTTTTAATAAAAATTACCAAAAATTTTATACATTTAAAATGTTTTTAATAAAGCCTCTTTTTTGAAAATTTAAATTATTCTTATTGAAGTAATTGAAGGATTTTACAATGCATATCCTTGGCGTTAAGAAATTGTCAATTTATTATTACCAAAAATTTTGAGGTTTTAAGATATGGTTAAGACTGGCATCTTGGCATATCATTAATTGAAATTGAATCTAATTTTACCAATATATTTATAAACTTTAAACCAAATCAATATGAAACGAAAACTTCTACTTTTAGGAGCACTTTTTTGCTGGCTTGCATTGAATGCTCCTTTTTTGTTTGCTGAAGTTCCAACTATCGACAAGATAGTGAAAGGAACAGTGAAAGACGGTTCAACCAACGAAGCCTTAATTGGTAGTACAGTTACACTTAAAGGTACTAGCAAAGGGGTCATAACTGATGTAAACGGTAATTACAGTATCGCTGTTCCAGAAGACAATGCGGTTTTAGTTTTTGCATTTATCGGATACGATTCTCAAGAGGTTATGGTTGGAATACAATCAGAAATTAATGTTAGTTTGGCTTCTAATTCGTCAGAACTCGCTGAGGTGGTGGTGATTGGATACGGAAATACACGTTCGAAGGATGTAACTGGTTCTGTGAAATCTATTAAAAGTGAAGCTTTCAACAAAGGTATCATCAATTCACCTGAGCAATTGTTACAAGGTAAAGTGGCGGGTGTAAATGTAACCGCAAGTAGCGGTGAACCTGGTGCAGCCTTGAATATCAGCGTGCGTGGGCCTGGTGGTGTAAGAACTGGGAGCACACCTTTATTTGTTATTGATGGATTTGCGTTGGACAATTCGAGTGTGGGGGGAGCTACGAACCCACTTACTTTCTTGAATCCTGAAGATATTGAGACCATTGACGTTTTGAAAGACGCATCTGCGACCGCTATTTATGGCTCGAGAGGTGCAAATGGCGTGATTTTAATCACCACAAAAAAAGGCAAAAAAGGTGCTTCAAATCTTAATTACAGTACAAGTTTAGGGTATTCGAAAATGGCTAGGCCATTGGATGTTTTTACTGCAGATGAATTTAGGTCGGAAATCAAAAAAATTGGTGCAAATTTTATAGATGACGGCGGCAATACCGATTGGCAAAAGGAAATTTCGCAAACAGCTTTTACACAAAACCACAACTTGGGATTGAGCGGAGGTACTGACAAACTCAAATATTTTGGTTCTTTTGGTATGCAGAAGCAAGAGGGTGTACTTAAAAACTCAAATCTAGATAGATACAGTGGTAGAGTCAACCTCAATCAAAATTTTTGGGAAAACAAACTCAGTGTAGATGTAAACATCAGTGCATCAAGCACCAACAATGAAAGACCAAATTTTCAGGGTTTGATTGGAAGTGCAATTTCAGCTAACCCGACCTATGTTCCTTATGCCGCTAATGGTTCTTTAAAAAAATATGCAGATGGTACCAACCCGATGCTCACATTAGCTCTTGATAATGACCTTACGGTTACGAACAGAATTTTGGGAAACATAAGCCCATCTTTGACCTTAGCTAACGGATTGGTTTATAAGCTAAACTTTGGCATCGACAATTCTAGTTCTTCAAGAGATTTACAATCGCTTCCAAACGCTGAGCCTTTGGTTTTGGGTGGTTTGACCTCCATAGAGTACAAAAACACCAACAGGTTGATAGAGAACTATTTGACTTACACTTTGTCGAAGGATGTACATGCTTTAACTGCTTTGGCTGGTCATTCTTACCAAAAAATATTCCTGCAAGGTCGTTCATTTAGCATCAACAAGTTTCCGCTTAACGAAATCGAGCCAAGATTTAACCCAGGCCTGGGTCAGGATTTAACTTTGGTAAACAACAAACCTTCAGGTTTTGCGACATTAAACGAATTACAGTCGTTTTTCTCGAGAGTAAACTATGAATATGATGACAAATACTTGGCCACTGCCACTGTAAGGGTGGATGGCTCTTCAAAATTTGGTGCTAATAATAAATATGGTGTGTTTCCTTCGTTTTCAGTAGGTTGGAGACTATCGGAAGAGGAGTTTTTGAAAAACACCAAATTTGATGACTTGAAAATCAGAGCTGGTTGGGGTTTGACGGGTAATCAGGAAATTCCTTCAAAAATCACGCAAGCCTTATTTACTTCGTCGGTTTCAGGAACAACGAGCTATCCACTTGATGGCGGTACCAGTTATCCTGCCGGTACAACTTATTCACGTTTGGCCAATCCAAATATCCAGTGGGAAGTTTCTTCTCAAATTGATATAGGTTTAGATTTTGGTCTATTTAATGGAGCATTGACAGGAACTGTGGATTATTTCAACAAAGTTTCTCGAGATATCTTGTTAGAAGTTATTCCTGCCGACCCTGTTCAACCAGCGGGAACACTTTGGACGAACGTGGCCGATATGAAAATTATCAACAAAGGTTTGGAGTTTGAGCTATTACTAAGAAAAAAATTGGGCAACAAAATGCGTTATGAAGTGGGCGGAAACATAACATTTATAAACAATGTGGTGAAAAACTCTCCTTATACTGTAATACCTTCTGGTTCTGCATCTGGCTCTGGTCTTACTTCAGCTACTATCAATGGTTATATCAACGATCAGCCAATCGGTACTTTTTATTTGAGACAATTTGCTGGTTTTGACGACAAGGGTCTAAGCATATATGCCGACTCCAATGGCGACGGAATTTTCTCTGACAAAGACAGGATTGCTGCAGGTACAGCTTTGCCAAACAAAATTTACAACCTAAACGGAAACTTTAGCTACAGTTCGTTTGATTTGGGAGTTAATTTCAACGGAGTTGCTGGAAACAAGGTTTATGACAACACGGCAAATGCCAATTTTTATAAACTTAGACTTTCCAAAGGAGTAAATACTACCAATGAGGCTACAAAATACCCAGAAGAATCTATCAATAACTCTGCACCAGTGAGTACAAGATTTTTGAAAGACGGGGCATTTTTTAGATTAAACAATGCAGTTTTGGGATATACACTTAATACCTCAAAATTGGGCATTAAGAAGTATGTTTCTACTTTGAGATTAAGCGTTACGGGACAAAACTTATTCCTGATCACGAAATATGACGGTTTCGATCCTGATGTCAATACCGACCGTTCAGTGAATGGTATTTCATCTTATGGTATTGACTATTTGACATACCCTAAGGCTAGATCCGTAATTTTTGGTTTAAATATTGGACTTTAATACTTTAGATAACAATGAATAAGAAATTTACAAAAATATTTACAATCGTTGGCATTTTGTTTTTAGCCAATGCATGTACCAATCTTGAGGAAAAGGTACTTGACGAGTCGTTTAGCACTACTGTTTCTGAAAAAGATGCAGCCAATGGAGTTATCGCTCCTGTTTATGCACTTTTACCTACCATTTATCAGCATACTACGTATTTTGCACTTCAAGAAATCACATCAGATGAAGCTATTTTGCCTTATCGTGGTGGAACAGACTGGGGTGACAATGGTATCTACATAGAGTTGCACAAGCATACTTATACCAGTAACAATGCCAACGTTAGAAACACTTGGAACCCACTGGTGCAGGCACTTTCTCGCTGTGTAACGGCTATTAGTGCATTACCTACGATGTCAGACCCCAACGCCAAAACATATTTGGCGGAGGCCATTGGTATGAGGGCTTTTTACAATATGATGATTTTGGATTTGTATGGAATAGTTTTCAAAAAAGAAGATCCAGGCCAGGTTTCTGAAATATTGAGAGGGCCTGAGGCTGTGGAGTATTTGATATCAGAACTACAAAGAGCAGAACCAAATCTTTTAAACAAAGCGGCTGTAGGTACTGGCAGGTTGACCAAAGCTGGTGCTTGGGGGTTATTGGCCAGATTGTACTTAAATGCTGGGGTTTACCGTGATAGATATGCTGCAAATTTTGATTTGAAAGCTTCAGATATGGATCAAGTGATTTCTTATTGCGATAAGATCATTGCTTCTAACGAGTACAAACTCTCCAATGATTATTTCTCAATTTTTGGTGATAAAAACCGAGATAACTCTGAAATAATTTTTGCGGTGGATCAAAGGCCAGAATTGAACGGTCATAATCGTATGGCTTATTTCTCGCTTTCCGGAGATCAATTTCCTCTACCCGCTTTTCCTGCTGCAAACGGCACGGACGGTCCAGCCATTACACCAGATTTTTACAGAACTTGGGTAGAGGCAAACGAAGGTGGAGACCCAACCAAAGATCCGAGATTCTATCAAGAAAACCTCAAAATATACTCTACTGGAGTAGATACGTGCGTAGCGGGTGCTGATTTCAAAATAAACAGAGGTATCTTGAGAGGACAACAGTATGGCTTGATAAGAGTAAACGGTGTTTTCTTAAAATGTGCTGATGGTAAATATAAAGTAGGACCATTGACCAACCTTACCAGAAACAGACCAGACAAGAAGGTGATTTTTACTGAAAATGTTGATTTTACGCCTGCAGGAAGCGATTATCCAACGGGTTATAGAGTAGAGAAATATGAGTTTTCGGCGACTTCAAATACTGGACGTAACCGCGGTGACGCCGATATCATTATTGTTCGTTTGGCGGATGTGCATTTGATGAGAGCAGAAGCTCAGCTGCGTAAAAACAATGCCGCAGCAGCTTTGACAGACGTAAATGCAGTTAGATCGGCACGAACACTGACAAAACCTGCAGCTCCTTTGTCGAGTATAACCCTAGATTTGTTATTCAGAGAGCGTGGCTTTGAGTTTTATTGGGAAATGCTTCGTAGATCCGACATGGTTCGTTTCAATAAATTTGAAGGAACTTGGACCGAAAAAGATAACAACGATAAGAACAAACGTATCTTCCCTATACCGCAAACTGCTATAGATGGGGCATCGAACTTGGTCGGCTATTTGGTGCAAAATCCAGGTTATTGATCTTGGATTTTAAATGGAAAAACCGCAGCGGAAATGTTTCTGCTGCGGTTTTTTTTGTAATTTACACTCGAATAAAATTTTTACAAACCCCTTTCCAACCAATCCACCAAAAGCTTCACGCCATAGCCTGTGGATGATTTCATAGAACCATATTCTGAATCGCCGAATGCTACCCCCGCAATGTCAAGGTGAGCCCAGTTGGTGTGTCCATCTATAAATTCTTCTAAAAACTTGGCTGCTGTAATAGCTCCAGCAATGGGAGCGGAGGACAGGTTTTTGATATCCGCCACGTCTGATTTCATCATGTCTTTGTAATCATCCCAGAGCGGCATACGCCACACTTTTTCACCTGTATTTTGTCCAGAATTTATTAGACTTTGAGCCAAATCGTCGTTGTTGCTCAGCAATGCAGCTGCCGCATAGCCCAAAGCTTGAATACAATTACCCGTTAATGTAGCTAAATCTATCATTGCATCAGGCTGATGGTTCTTTTTTACATAAGCCAATGCATCTGCTAAAACCAATCTCCCTTCTGCATCGGTGTTGATGACCTCGATGGTTTTACCTAAATAAGAACCAATTACATCTCCTGGTTTTATGGCCAAGCTGTCTATACAATTTTCGGTCAGAGCCACTGCTCCCACAATGTTTACTTTTAAACCAAGTTTGGCCGCCATGTCCAAAGTGCCAATAACCGCCGCAGCTCCGCCCATGTCAGATTTCATGTAGTTCATGTTGTCTCCAGGTTTTAGCGATACTCCACCTGTGTCAAAAGTGACCCCTTTACCAATTAACCCAACTTTTTTGATTGCTTCAGGATGTGTATAATCCATAATCACAAACCTTGCAGGATTTTCTACACTACCTTTTGATACCGCCAAAAGTGCCTTTAAGCCGAGTTCTTCACATTGTTTTTCATCATAAACTTTAACGGAGAAACCTGAGGATTTTCCCATTTTCTCTATCTCCTCCGAAAGCATTTGTGGCGTTTTGTAATTAGCAGGAGAATCCACCAACTTCATGATTCTTATTTGAGTTTCAGCCAGCATTTTTCCTTTGGCCAAATCATTTTCTATGGCTTTTTCAGAAACAAAATTCAGCTCAGCATCCTCCGAGAACCAATCATTTTCCACTTTTTGGTTGGTTTTTAACATTCCCAAATTGTACTGAGCCAAATAAATACCATTAGCTATGGCTACAGCAAATTCTCCCAAACCATCATGATCCAGTAAAATGTTGATATTGCCATTCAGTTTGCTTTTATTATTGTAGAAAAAACTTCTAAAAACTTTAGAAACTGCCGAGGCTTCTCGCTTTTTACCGAGACCGAGAAAGTATATTCTATTTTCTCCAACAGACAAAAGTGTTTCTTTGGCTGAACCTTTGAAGTGGTCAAGAAGGGGCCAGTTGTCGAATTTTATAGAACTCGGTATTTTCTTTATTGTATTCGAGATTATTTCACTTTCAAAAATCGGTATTACGTATGAATTTGAAATTCCCGTACTATTTAGTTTTGTCGAAATCATGTATTTATTTTTATGAAAATTTTAAATCCTTTTCTTTTTTAATATTCAGCGTGATTTATTAAAAAAATCTGTGTTTATCTGTGCTATTATTAATTTCTTTGTTCTTTAACTACTTAACTCCCAAAGCCTCCTTATAACTCACCAAATTTATTCCTTTTCTTATAACAGCTTCTTTAACTTTTTCTGACGTAAATACAGTGGTAACATCTTGGCGTTCTTTGGCTACGTCTTCGTAGCCGATATGAGAGATGGCCCTAAGTTCTTCATTGTCAAGGCCTGGATGTTCTACAAACACATACGTTTTTCCAGTTTCTAGTTTGTCCAACATTTTTATAAAGCCTTCTATTCGCTCTTCGGTGGTTTTGTTTCTAAACTCATAGCCGGTGTATTGAATGTGCGTAGACCCCTCGTCCACCATTTGAATACCATATTCTTTCCCGATTCTGGCTGTCATTTCTTTCATTTCCTTCGTAAAAGCCAAGCTACCCATGTGGCCTGAAACATGGCTCAGCCTTGGAATATACTTTTTGGCCATTTCTATTTGTGCCCTTAGCTCCTTTTCGATATCTTCTATTTTCCAGTCGTTGTCCATTATGGCCTCCATGGGGTAGTTTTTGTTGTGAAATAACATCGGATAGAAATACCCGTCTTTATTTCTAAGACTCGGTGCTGCTGTGAGTGGTCTCCATTTTACATTATCCCATTCGCTCGTAATGGCAAAGTGTAGTCCAACATCTATTTTAGGATTTTTCTCCAACATTTTCACGGCTTCAGGAAACCACGGCGAGGGCACAATAATCTCTATAGATGTTTCGATGCCTTCCACATACGATTTTATAAGTGCCTCGTTGCCTGAATGCGAATACCCCATGTCATCACCCCTTACTATTAGTTTCGGTGCATTGGTCATCTCCGGACTTACCACCGCTTTTATGAGTGTTCTAGCTGCATTTTTATTGAAAATATTCTGAAAATCTAAGGTCACGTAGTCTCCATCAAAAACACAAAAGATGGTTTCGGTATGTGGACTTTCAATGTATTTCAAGGTCAATTCCAAAGTCTTTTCATCTAACCAAGTGTAGCTATTGGCGGTTTTAAATGGCGACTGACCTATTCTGTTTCCCCTAGCTCTGGCTACCAAATAGGGTCCAAACTTGGTCGTGGTATTTTCTACCCAAGTCCCATTTCCAAATATTAGCTTATGTTCAACAGAGTCAGTGGCTATCGTCATATTCAAATTATCACCCTCAAATTCAAACTTAACTGCTTTCAATACTCTGGTGCTAGAATACACACCATAAGTTTTTCCCGAAATCT
This sequence comes from Lacihabitans sp. CS3-21, assembly GCF_024343675.1. Lineage (GTDB taxonomy): Bacteria > Bacteroidota > Bacteroidia > Cytophagales > Spirosomataceae > Leadbetterella. The sequence continues at coordinate 4,101 of NZ_RJUD01000101.1, read as the reverse complement.
TCTCTTTCCACTGCGATGCCTTGTTTTTTACCGAAATAGGCGTGGCCAAACTTTTTGATTTGGCATTTAATTCGGTCAGTGCTTTGGCGTTTTTTGGCAATTTGGAATCTTTCAGGGCTGGAAGAATATATTTCCAAACCAAATTTATCTCATTTTGCATGTCAGGAGCTTCGGCAGTTATGGCTATAACAGCATCTTTTTCGGGAAGAATGATGATAAATTGGCCATTGGCACCATCGGCTCTATAACCATTATTTCGGCAACGCCACATTTGATAAGCGTAGCCTTGGTGCCAGTCGCTAGAATCTCTTGTGGTAACGCCTTTGGGCAAATCTTGCATGATTTTCATGCTGCTGGCTTCTTCTATCCATGCAGCCGGAATTATCTGTTTGCCATTCCATTTGCCTTTTTGAAGAAACAGTAAACCAAACTTAGCCATATCTTCGGTTTTTAGCCTAAGTCCATACCCACCGGTGTTTATGCCCTTGGGATCTATCTCCCAGTCTATATTTTGTATGCCAAGTGGTTCAAAAAGCCTTGGCTGTAGATAGTCAATGACCTTCTGGCCAGTTACTTTCTGAATGATGGCCGAAAGCATATAGGTGGCAGGTGTGTTGTAAAGAAACTTTGTACCTGGTGTGTACACAATCGGTGTCTTCAGGAATTCTTTTACCCAGTTGTCGCTGGTGGCTATGAAATTGGCATTCTCTTTTTCATGCCCAACGCTCATCGACAGCAAATCTCTGATCTCCAAATCAGCTAAGTTTGGGCTTATTTTTTCTGGCAAATCATCAGGAAAAAAACTCACCACTTTGTCGCTCACGTTGAGCTTTTTCTCTGCCACCGCAAATCCAATGGCCGTAGCTGTAAAACTTTTGCTGGTAGAATACATGGTGTGCTTGAGGTCACTTCTGTAAGGAGTCCACCAGTTTTCTGACACCACTTTTCCGTGTCTAATCAACATAAAACTATGAAACTCGTGCTTACTTTTAGTTGTAGCTTCCAAGAAATCCAAAATGCCCTGCGAACTCACTCCCTCAGCTTCGGGCGTACTTCTAGGTAAAGAAAGTTTGTTTTGAGCCACCACTTGTAGCCCGAGTAATACCAAGAGGAATACTTTTTTCATTTTATGTTAAGATTATGATTGAATAGGTCATTAAAAGTAGTGATTTCTGATACAATTAGAATCAAAAAATCAAATTCTTATATGTTGGATTTCTATTTCTGAATCCGTTAGAGCGTTTTTAATCGCTGAGTTACTTTTGAAGTTTAGCACACTCCCATTTTTCCTGACTTCTTGTATTTTCTCCATTTCTAAATTTGCGAAAAGCCACATTTTCTTTTGTGGTTCACCCATGGCCAAGATTCCCTCATCTGGAAATCCTAAGTCAGGCGTGCTGTAGATGGCCGAATAACCATAATTTATATCCACCGCAGGCGACCAAAGGGCATCGCCAACAGTTTGTGAAACCGCCACATAGCATTGATTTTCCATTGCCCTTGCTCGAGCACCCACATGTACACGAGCAGCTCCTTTGAGTGTTTCGGTGCAACTCGGTGCAAAAATCACCTCGGCACCTGACTCACAAAGTAACTTTGAGCCAATACCAAACTCTACATCGTAGCAAGTCTGAATTCCAAATTTTCCCCAGTTGGTTTCAAAAACACTCAATTTTTTAGTGCCAGACGAGATTCCCCATTCTTCGTCCTCAAACCTCGTCATAAAAAACTTGTCTTGGTAGCCAGTCAATCCATTTGGCCCAACCACAAAAACCCGATTAACAAATCGACCATTTTCAAAAACAGGAAAACTCGGGCAAATGATAATTTTTGTGAACGCATGAGTTAACTCGACAAAAACGGCCAAAAACTTGGCCAAACGATTGTTCATTTCAACGATCTGACTTTTCAATTCTTTTCGAACTTTTTCATCTAAAAGACTTACCAATTCCATCGAAGCATATTCTGGGAATATCAAAATATCAGCATCCTCTGATTTTTCTACCCAAGTTTCGACGTTCTTTTTCCAATCATCCCAATTCCTAAAGAAGCCAATCGGGTACTGTGCGGCAGCTATTTTCATATCTTTTTCAACCAGTAAATCATCATTTTCTCTGTTTCCAGAGGTTCATTTATGTCTTTCCAACTAAACTTACTCTTCAAAACCTCACTTTTTTTATAGCCCCTACTTTCCCAAAATTCATCCAGAGGTACATAAGCCTCTGGCCTAAGCGGATGATTTTCTGGCCTATCCACCGCACAAAAACAGGTAGTTGAATAATCTCCAAAACTGGAAACATGTCTTTCCCTTTGTTCAAAAAACTGTTTACCAACTCCTTTCCCTCTACATTCCTTAAGCAAAATACTCTCTCCAAAATAGAAAATATCGTCTAAATTCATCCCACTCAGTTCAAAAGGTTCCTTTACCTCGTCGGTTTCATCCACCAAAGGAATACAAGTCGTGGCACCTACCATTTTCTCATTGTCAAAAACCGCAAACAAAAATGCACGATCTGAATTGACATAAGTCTGTAGATAATCTTTCTCGTATTCAAAACTCCCCTCATACAAATATGGAAAATCCCGAAACACCTCAATTCGCAAGGCCGCCAATCGAGTGACAACCGTTTCTATTTCTTTACCTATATATATGCAGCTTCTCATTTCGTCATTTTTGCATCAAAATTTTCAATTTTAATGAACTTAAATAAGGCCTTGTCGATTGGCAATAACCAATAACCAATAACCAATAACCAATAACCAATAACCAATAACCAATAACCAATAACCAATAACCAATAACCAACTCACTTCGAAACCAACTCTATCCAAAGCGGCAGATTATAATAAGTAGTCACCCTGCTGATTTTCCCATTCTTCACTTCCAAGAAAGCCCCTGCTGGCAAAACATACGTTTGGTTATGAGCAGGAGGCAGTCCCTCATCTGCTACTTTATATATACCATTCACCACAAACTCTATCGCTACCCGGCTATTGGTTGGCTCAGAGAAAAACACCATGTCAGTTAGAGTCTCATCATAGCAAGTATCCATCGTACCTAAAAACTCCCTAAACTTCTCCAAACCAATCCGCACATCACCCTGATTGGCCTCATGTCTTATCTCCACATCCAACAATGCCATCATGCCGTCCCAATTTTTGGCATTAAAGTGCCCGTAATACTCCTTTACAATTTCCAGTGCGTTCATTTCTCTCTTTTTTCTTTCAAATATATACCCTGCGATTCTAAAAACCAATTGGCCAACACAGCCATAGAATCATAAACTCATTACACATATATAGATTGGTCGATTTTTCTGTGGGCGTGTCCCCTCCGCCCCAGAAACCATAGAGAAAGAATAAGGTTTAGTGTTGGGGGGCTCTGGGTCGGGCTATCCGCTCCCGCTTTTGTGCCCGGCCTAGCGGCCAGGTCACAAAGAGCTCATGGTTGGTGAGCGATAGTCGAACCACTATCCCTCACGCGGGAGAGAGTAAAATTGCAAAAAAGAGAATAAAAATATTTTGAGTTGTTGTCAAAGCTAAAAACTGGTCAAAAGCTCCCAAGAAAACACATTCAATCCAGAAAGAGTGATATTTTTGGGAAAAATGTCCTATAACGAAAGTGGAAATAAATATAACAAAAGCAAGAATTTTTGTGGGGATAAAAGTCAAAAGTCTTTGAAAAGCAATGAATTAGGAGAAAGGGTTAAAAAGAATAATAAAATAATATTTGGAAAAGGGGGAAATAGTGTCTTACCTTTGCACTCCCAAACGGCGAACAAACGGATTAGAACGTAGCGGTAGCGGGATAAAGTTCAAATAAATAAATAAATTTTTTTCTTACAAATATTTGGGAAATAGAAAAAGGTTCTTACCTTTGCACCCCGATTAAGACGGAAGGGAGAAATAGAGAGGCTGGAAACAGTGACGAGCTCACGATGAAGTGGGATAAAGTTCATTAACTTATTGGAGATAGAGACGAAACATAAAGTTGGGAGATCTTTCGATGTAAGAAATTACTATGGAGAGTTTGATCCTGGCTCAGGATGAACGCTAGCGGCAGGCTTAATACATGCAAGTCGAGGGGGCAGCAATGTCACC
>NZ_RJUD01000100.1 GCF_024343675.1 Lacihabitans sp. CS3-21 | reverse complement strand
AAAAAATTGAATTGTATAAAAACGGATGGAAAGAATCCTATGTAGTAATCAATGGTAAGAAGAAAGTATTTTTCAATGATTACTTTCCAGTTGGAATGATTAATATCCCTGTTGAAAAGGAAATTGAAACTGTTTTTGTGGGTTATGGCATTCAATCCGAAACCTCAAATGACTACTTAAACAAAAGCGTAAAAGGCAAAGCGGTTATTTTGATAGAAAATGAACCGAAAAACAAAGCCGGAAAGTTTGTATCGAGTAACACAGACAATTCAGATTGGATTGGTAGCCCAGGGTTAAAGAAAAAACAAAAAATCGCAGCAGACTTAGGTGCAGACTTTGTTTTTGTAGTCTCACTTGCGGATTCGGACCAATTCAAAACCCTCAATGCAGAACGGAAGGCGGTTCTTTCTAGATTTAATAGACTAGCCATAGAAAAATCTAAACCTGAAAGCCCTTCCGTCACCTCTGCTGTTCCCACTTTTATAATTTCCAAAAACATGGCAGCTGAAATGCTAGGCATCAGTCAGAAAAAGTTAGAGGAAAAAATTGCGAATCCTGAAAATAAACTGAAAACCAAGAAAAGCACCATAAAAATAAAATCTGAAAGAGGAGAAGACACTATAGAAACATCCAACATAATGGGTTTCTTGGAAGGAACCGACAAAAAAGATGAAGTGGTCATCATATCAGCACATTATGACCATGTTGGCACTGATGACAAGGGACGCATTCATAATGGAGCGGATGACGATGGATCAGGAACTTGTGCATTATTGGAACTGGCAGAGGCATATTCTAAAGCCAAAGCAGCTGGAAATGGACCTAGAAGAAGCATTCTATTCCTGTGGGTTACAGGCGAAGAAAAAGGACTTCTGGGGTCAAAATATTACACAGATATAAATCCGATAATCCGATTAGAAAAAACGGTTTGTGATTTAAACATAGACATGATTGGAAGGATTGACAAAAAACACGAAAGCAATCAAAATTATGTATATCTAATTGGAAGTGATAAACTTTCATCTGAACTTCATTCTATTTCAGAGCGTGTAAACAAAGAGACTATAAATTTTGAGCTCGATTATGAATTTAACGACCCAAAAGACCCCAATAGATTTTATTACAGGTCTGATCATTACAATTTTGCCAAGAATAAAATACCTGTAATTTTTTATTTCACAGGTGTTCATGAAGACTATCATAAACCAGGAGATGATGTAGAAAAAATATTATTTACAAAATATTCTAAAATCACGCAATTGGTATTTGCTACCTCATGGGAATTGGCCAATAGAAGTGAAAGAATTATTGTGGATAGTAACAAACCTTAAATTGTCTCGAAGTGATACTTTCAGAATTAAATATTCAAAAAATAACATAACACCGTATAATAAATATAAGTATTTAATAATAAGCAAACAATGAGTGCCAAAGTGTCGATTTGACGAAATTAAATGAAAAACTCAATAACTAATTTTATAGTTTTTAGAAAATTAATCCAAAAAATAATTTTATGTTTAAGAGTTTTTAATTAGAATTGCCAAAGAATTATAATTCCAAGGCGGAAAAGTGTTCTGAATCTTTAATTTATTACTAAAGATTAACAAACAAAAGTTTAATCATTTTTTAAAAACCCTAAAAATTTTCTAATCAAATGGAAAAAAAGACTAAAGCTCCAGCTGCAAAGCCAGCCAAAAAATCTTCAGGTATTAATCCTATTATCGTTATCCCAATCTTGATGGCGATAGCTTTTGCTATCTACTATGTAATATTGGGTTCACCTTCAAACTTTGAGGATCCTGAGACAATGCACAACCCGAAAAACGCATTGGGTATTATTTATTCTGGTGGTATCATCGTACCTTTCCTAATTACATTCATGCTTACAGTATTGGTTTTCTCAATCGAAAGATTCATTACTTTAGGCAAAGCTGGCGGTTCAGGTGACTTAGATGCTTTCGTAAGAAAAGTAAGAACTTTGTTGGATCAAAACAACATTGCTGATGCTATGAAGGAGTGTGAAAAACAAAAAGGAACTGTTGGTAACGTTACTAAAACTGCTCTTGAGAAATACGCTCAATTGCAATCAGATTCAGGTCTAAACAAAGAGCAAAAACTTGCTGCTCTACAAAAAGAAATCGAAGAAGCTACTTCTTTGGAACTTCCAATGTTGGAGAAAAACCTTACAATCCTTTCTACTTTGGCTTCAGTATCTACATTGGTAGCCCTATTAGGAACGGTAATCGGTATGATCAAGTCATTCTTCGCCCTTGGTTCAGGTGGTGGCTCTCCAGATGCAGCCGCTCTTGCAAAAGGTATCGCAGAAGCCCTAATCAATACAGGTCTTGGTATCGGTACATCTGCTATCGCTATCATGGTATACAATTACTTTACTTCTTCTATTGATACTTTGACATATAAGATTGACGAAATAGGTATGAGCCTTCAACAAAACTTCTCGTCTCATAACTAATTTTATCGAAACCTATTGTTAAAAACTTAAAAACATTTAATAGATGGCACAAGTAAAACCAAAAAGACACGGACCGGCTATGGACATGACCGCAATGTGTGACGTAGCGTTCTTATTGTTAACTTTCTTTATCATGACCACGACCTTTAAAAGTCAGGAAACGGTAAAAGTTATAACACCTTCTTCGGTGTCTGATTTGATAGTTGAAGAAAAAAACATTGGAACAATATCAGTAACCAACGAAGGTAAATATTACTTCGGTATCACTGAGCCAGTAGAAAGAAGAGCGTTTATCAATGTATTGAATACAAAAATGAACCTTGGATTAACAGCAGATGAACAAAATACATTTACTAAAATAGCTGAAGTAGGTGTAGGAAAAGAAGGACTTAAGTCTTATCTAAACCTAAATGCTTCAGATAGAGAAAAAGTAAAAGTACCAGGAATAGCCTGTGACTCTGTTAATACTGAACTCGTTGATTGGGTGAAAGCCTATGCAGAATCTAATCCAGCAGGTAATCTTGCAATTAGAGGAGATGTAAAAACGCAATATCCAGCAGTTAAAGTTCTATTTGACGAGTTGGGCAAAGCCAAAATTTACAAGTTTAGATTAGTAACCAAAGGAGAATAATACCATAACCTTAATTTAAGAAATGGCTGAAATACAAGAAAAAGACTCCGGGAAAGGCGGGAAAGTAAGATCGAAAAAGAATTCTGGAAAACCAGATATGACACCAATGGTGGATTTAGGTTTTCTACTTATAACCTTTTTTATGTTTACCACCACGTTTAGCAAACCAAATATGATGAAGCTAAACATGCCTGAGAAAAACGATGAAGAGCCTGAGGATCAAGAAACCAGCGAAATCAAGTTGTCTAATACCATATCAATCGTTATGGGTAAAGACGATAGAATTTTCTGGTACCAACAGGCTGTTGCAGATGTAACAGCAGCAGATTTAATCGAAACAGATTATTCTGCTACTGGAATTAGAGCGGATATAATGAAGAAAAAAATGTCAGCTATAGACAGCTCTAAGTTTACTATAATTCTAAAACCAACCGATGAAGCTACTTTCAAAAATACAGTAGATATATTGGATGAGATGGAAATTACAGGCAACAAGTTGTATGCGATTGTAGACCTTCAAAAACAAGAAGTAGACGCATACACAGAGAAAATGAAAACTCCGAAAGGAGGTAATTAACACTAAGGTTTTAATCTCAAAAAAATATGAGCAGTAAAGCAGAAAATGTAACCTTAGATGACATGGTATTCGAAAACCGTAACAAAGAATACGGTGCATACTATCTAAGGAAAAATTATAAAGGCTATTTGACTCGTGCTTTGATATACGGAACCAGTATATTTGTATTGTTGTTTGGAGGTGCTTACACTTATAACAACTATATCCTTCCTAGGCTTGAAGCCGCCAAGGATCAAGAAGTAGAAATAGACTTGTCCAAATTGAAAGAGGAGTTACCGGAGGAAAAGCTAGACATACCTCCGCCGCCGCCGCCACCTCCAGTGGAACCACCACCAGAAGTAGCACAAATTAAGTTCTTACCTCCAGAGCCTAAGAAAGATGAAGAGGTTTTGGTAGAAGAACCACCACCACCGGCAGAAGAAGTGGAAAAGGCCGTTATCTCAAACAAAACTGTTGAAGGTGTGGATGCAGTAGATGCGTTTATTCCACCTCCACCTCCAGAAGAAGTAAAGATAGTAGCCATTGAAAAACCAAAGGAAGAGGAAATCTTTACTGCGGTTGAGCAAAATCCAGAATTCCCAGGTGGACAAAGTGCCATGTATAAATTCCTTGGCGAAAACATCAAATACCCAGCAGCTGCTCAAAGAGCAAACGTAGCAGGTAGAGTATTCGTTAAGTTCGTTGTTGAAAAAGATGGTTCTATTGGAAATGTTGAAGTAATGAAAGGAATTGGTTTTGGTTGTGACGAAGAAGCTATTAGAGTGATCAAGTCTATGCCGAAATGGAATCCAGGTCGCCAAAACGGTAAAAACGTTAGGGTATTCTACAACATGCCAGTAGTGTACAAATTAGACTAATACGAATGGAGAATTTATTCGGAAAAGCAAAAATCTGGCTTCAGGTTATTATAGGTATCGGATACACGTTATTGGGTGGCTATGTAATCAAGGAAAAATGGTTTTTGACTTCATTGGATGAAAAAATTGCTTGGATATTAGGAGTTGTACTAATTCTCTACGGAATTTACAGAGTCTACCGAGCATTTCAAATATCAAAAGAAGAGTCGTTTTAAAACGACTCTTTTTTTTGTGGCTAAATTTCAAACTTCACTTAATCATTAATTTTCAATATACCGTATTAGCTAAAATATCTCCAATCCTTCCATACAAATGATACTATTTTGACTTTGATATTCTCTCCCATTGTATCTTCAAAATGAAAAATTAATTACCTCCCTCAGTAATTTCAACCAACTCTTTGTTTTACAGATCTTTATCTATTAAAAACCTAATGAATTCTTCTAAAATAACTACATATTAAGTTTTATAACTAAATATTTAATTAAATAAATCATAAATTCATTGCATAGTAAATTTTTATTATTACTTTAGTACTATAAATGAAACAATCGCCTCAGATATGTAAACTAAAGAATTAATATAAAACCTAAATATTACTAAAATGGCTGAAATTGAAGAAAACCTAGCGAAAGGCAAACGCCAATTAAAAAGAAGTTCTACAAAACCAGATATGACGCCCATGGTTGATCTGGGGTTCTTGCTGATCACATTCTTTATGTTTACTACTACATTCAGCAATCCCAATATAATGAAATTGACCATGCCTGAAAAAGGGAAGGGAAATTCAGAAATAAGCACAGAAAACTCAATAACAATTATTTTAGGCAAAAACGATAAAATCTATTGGCATCAAAAGGACCTTATAGAACTTACAGCGATGGATTTGATAGAGTCAAATTTCACAGCAAATGGTATCCGAAAACTGATTTTAGAGAAATACAGTCAATCAAAAAAACCAGAGAACTTTACAGTGATCATAAAACCCAGCAATGAGGCAAACTTTAAAAACACCGTAGATATATTAGATGAAATGGAAATAACCAACATGCGGCGATATGCATTGGTTGATCTTTTCCCAAAAGAAGTTTTGGCATATCGCAATATAGATGAGGCACAGATTATGAAAAACAAATAAACAATTACAATTATGAAAAACACAGAGAATTTTGATGACATCATTTTTGAAAACCGTAACAAAGAATACGGTGCCTACTTTCTAAGAAAAAACTATAGTAATTATCTTACAAGAGCGATGATTATGGGTAGCAGTTGTTTCATTCTATTATTTGGAGGTGCTTTTACTTACAACAAATATATCTTAAATCTTGGTCCAATCACTCCGACAACCGAAGTAACCATTCAATTCACTCCTCCACCCGTAGAACCACCCATTGAAACTATTGAAATAACCCCTCCACCACCCAAACAAGAAGTTGAGCCACCAGCAACAATAACTTATTTACCACCTAAAGTGGTGGATGATGACAGTCCAATTATTGAAACTCCACCTCCAAAGCCAGAAGATATGGAAGGTAAAACTATTTCAAACGTTACAACAGAAGGACCAGAATCTGACCTAATGATTCCTCCTGCTGTAGTGCCAGAAATTACGAAAAAAATAGATTTAGATGAACCTGATGAAGGCAAAGTATTTGTTGCCGTTGAACAGCAGCCGCAGTTCCCTAATGGAGAAAAAGAGCTCTATAAATTCTTAGCTAAGAATATTCATTATCCAGAAACCGCAGTAAGGGCGAATGTATCAGGCAAGGTCTATGTTAGATTTGTGGTCGAAAAAGACGGCAGTATTGATAACGTTGAAATCATAAAAGGTATTGGATTCGGATGCAATGAAGAGGCAGAAAGAGTAGTAAGGTTAATGCCAAAATGGTCGCCAGGGAAACAAAATGGTAAAGCCGTAAGGGTTTACTACAACATGCCCGTAGTATATCAGCTTGAGTAACATATATTACAAACGGGTCAGAAGATGGCCCGTTTGTTTGAACTTAAATAAAAACCTGATAGTTTTAAGAGAATAAAATACAATCTCAATCTGATGAAAATAAAATATTTGCTCCTTTTTCTAATGTTTGGTGTGATAGCCTGCAATACAACCAAAAAAGAAGAACCCAATATCAATAAAGGCGTTATCACCATTGCTATAGATGAATCCATTAAACCGATTATGGAAGCCCAAATAAATGCTCATCATATCCATTACCCTGGGACAAAAATTATCACAAAGTACATTCCAGAAACCAAAGGGATAAATATGCTTTTGAATGACTCACTGACTATGGCGTGCACAACCAGAGAATTTAATGAAAACGAACTTGCTGAATTAAAAAGAAGAGGTATTAAATATCTACCAGCAAGGATGGCATTAGATGCTGTGGCCCTGGTTCAAAGCAAAGCCAATAAAGACACCACTATTACGTTAGAAGAACTCAGGAGGTTATTTACTGACAAAGAATCAAAAATCAAGCTGGTCTTTGACAGAAGTAATTCCAGCAACTTAAATGTAATTATGGAAAAGCTAAAACTAAAATCCATAAATACAGAAAATGTTTTCTCGGCAGATGGCAATTTAGAAGTGATAGATTACGTAAAAAAATCGCCAAATGCAATCGGTTTTATAGGATTTAATTGGATCAGCGACACTGACGATAAACAGTCACAAGATTTATTAAATCAAATAAATGTAGTAGCGGTGGGCGAGTCCGAACAAAAGGGTTTCTACAAGATTAACTTTAAAAATCTAAATCAGAGAAGGTATCCTTTGGAAAGATTCGTTTATCTTCATACACTCACCAAAGCATGGGGTGTGGAGAATGGCTTTATCAGATTTTGCTGTTCGAAAACCGGACAATTGGTAACCGAAAAAATGGGACTGGTACCTTTCTACATAATTCCAAAAGAATTTTTATTGAATACATCACCCATGAAAAAATAATTTCAAGCAAATATTAAGGCAATTCACGAATTTCGTTTTTGAAGATTTATACAAAAACTTAACATTTTGTTATGAAACCTTCGTCAGTGAGTTAAATCTAAGGGATAAGTGCAAAATATTATTGGAGAAATGATTTTTTCAAACCAACAAAAAGCATTAAATTGCGACCTTAAATTGTTTTTTAACCAAACAAATAACCTTATTACTTCTTACGAGATGATGAAGAAAATTGTTAAAATTTACGCCTTGGCTTCATTGCTTTTGGTACCGTTCATAACTAAATCGCAGACACTTGATGAAGCCATCAAACATTTGGACGCCGAGAGATTTACCGCTGCAAGTAAGGCTTTCAATCAGCTTGCTGAAACTAGTCCAAGCCCGCAGACATTATTCTATAAAGGTTACGCTATTTTGAGAAGCCCAGAAGGATTAACCCCAGAAAGTATTAAAACTGCTCAAAGTGCATTTGAAGCTGGAAATGCTTTGGATAAAAAAGGTGACCCTTTCAATCAAATAGGTTTAGGAATGGTAAAACTTGCTTCAAAAGACCTAGCTGGAGCAAAAGTTATTTTTGAGGAAGTAAAGAAGGAAACGAAATTAAAAAATGCAGATGTTCTCTACAGAATAGCAGAAGCTTATACTTTATTTCCAGGAGCAACGGATGCTGCAGAAGCGATTATCAACATCAACTTAGCTCTAGAGAAATCTAAAACTAAGGATAATCCTGAGTATTATATTGTAAAGGCAGATGCTTACATGTTAAAAAATGAAGGCGGCGAAGCCATGAATGCCCTAACAAATGCAGAGAGAGTTGGTAAAAAACCAGGTAAGACTTATGAAAGAATGTCGAGAGTGTGGTTGCAAGGTAGAAATTACCGTGAAGCCAACGATGCACTGAACAAAGGCTTGTCTGCGGACCCGACTCACGCTCCTATTCACAAATACCATAGTTCGTATTTACAAACTATGGGTAAATATAAAGAATCAGCTGAGTCTGCAGGCAACTATCTTAAAAACTCTGATGGAGACAATAAAGCGAAATTACGTTATGCTAAATTGGCTTTCGTAGCCAAAGATTACGAAAACGTTAAAAAAGTAATAGAAGAAATAAAAGGAAATAATCCTGACCCATATCTGTTCAGAATGTCTGGTATCATAGATTTTGAAGAGAAAAAACCAGCGAGTGCAATCGAGAATTTAACTAAATTTATCAAAGTGGCACCTGCTGATGAGAGCCCTGCTATAGATTATGGTTACATAGGTAGATCATACTTGATTTTGCCAGGAGAAGGTAATGAAAAAATCAAAAATGATTCATTGGGTATTGTGAATATTGAAAAAGCTATCCAATTAGGTGATACCACTTTCAATTATTATCAAGACTTAAGTTCAAATTTTATCAAAAATAAAAACTGGGCAAAAGCTGCGTTATTTGCTGAGAAAGCAGCTCTTGCAAAGAAAAGCCCAAATGCAGCGGATTTTGCACCAGCTGGTATCTATTATAATGCCGCGAAAATGTACGATAAAGCTGATACTTATTTAGAAAAAGCTTTAGAATTATACAAAGATGCTTGGCCAACAGGTTATGCCTTAAGTGCTAGAAACAAAATGGCAAAAAATGCTACCGATTCTACCTTTACAGCAAACTTTGGTGCAGCTCCAACTTGGGAAAAATACTTTGCATTGTTAGGCGATGCAGGTAAAGCAGTACCTGCAAACAAAAGAAATGTAGTGGATGGATTAAGATATTTGGCGGGATGGGAACTTCAAGTTAACAAAAACCTTGTAAAGGGAATTGCCAATATTGAAGAATTGCTAAAATATGATCCTGAAAACGAAGATGCTAAAAAAATGTTAGAGGCGATGAAAGGAATGAACGGTACAACTACTTCACCTCCTCCATCTCTTACTCCGGTAAAGAACGATCCGAAAAAAGACTAACCAAGAAAAGCCTAAGAAATTAGGCTTTTTTTTGCACTTCACTTTTTTCAACATGGAAATAATACAATATTCCAAAATAAATTTTATTTTAAATATAAGTATAATTACATTTATGCCTAATTTAAAATAACCTACAAATACAAGGACATATATGTACAATTTGGTGATTTTTGGACCTCCAGGAGCAGGCAAAGGAACTCAATCTGAAAAAATAATAGAAAAATATAATTTAGCCCATATCTCCACTGGCGATATGTTCAGAATGCATATCTCTAACGACACAGACTTAGGAAAAAAAGTAAAGCAAATATTGGCGGATGGTATGTTAGTTCCAGATTCTATCACCATAGAAATGTTGGAAGAGGAGGTAAAAAGCAAACCAGATGTTAAAGGTTTTATATTTGACGGATTTCCAAGAACTGTTCCTCAGGCAGAAGCACTAGATAAATTCTTAGAAGCCAAAAACTTAAGAATAAATCTAGTCCTACAATTGGATGTCAACCAAGAAGTCATAAAAGAAAGAATAGCTGAAAGACAGAAAGTGAGTGGAAGAGCCGATGATGATGCAGACAAATTGGTTAAGAGAATTGACGAGTATTTCTCCAAAACAATCCATGTATTGCCATATTATCAAGGACAAGATAAAGTAACGAAAGTAAACGGAATAGGAAAAATAGATGACATCTTTGGCCAAATATCTGCCGCCATAGACGAGACACTTTGATTTAAAAATATTCTTCAAAAAACTAAAACTCCTCAAACAATTGAGGAGTTTTTTAGTTAAAATAATACTGTAAAAGTGTATTATTAGAATATTTGGCCATCAATCCGCATTAATATTCTTAATTTGCAGAAAAATTCTCTCATAGATGACATCAAACTTTATAGATTACGTAAAAATAAACCTCAAGTCAGGCAATGGAGGAACTGGTTTTACTCATTTTAGAAGAGAAAAATTTGTAGACAAAGGCGGTCCAGATGGTGGAGACGGCGGAAGAGGCGGTCATATCATATTAAGAGGCAATAAACAGCTTTGGACATTAATACACTTAAAGTATCAAAAGCACTTTAGGGCTGAAAATGGAGTAACAGGAGGAAAAAGTAAGAGTTCTGGTCGTCAAGGTGAAGACATCATCATAGATGTGCCTTTAGGTACAATTGCCAGAGATGCTGAAACCAACGAAAGAATAGCAGAAATAATAGATGATGGGCAGCAAGTAATATTGGTTCCAGGAGGAATGGGTGGACTTGGAAACCACCATTTTAAAACCAGTACCAAACAAGCCCCAGAGTACTCTCAACCAGGAATTCCTGGATCTGAGATATGGTGTATTTTAGAGTTGAAACTTTTGGCTGATGTTGGATTAGTAGGATTTCCAAATGCTGGCAAATCTACTTTACTTTCATCTATTTCGGCAGCGAAACCTGAAATTGGTGATTATCCATTTACTACATTGGTACCCAATCTTGGAGTAGTAAAATACCATGATTTTCAATCTTTTGTAATGGCTGACATACCAGGAATCATCGAAGGAGCCTCAGAAGGAAAAGGCCTTGGAGTTAGATTTCTAAGACATATTGAACGAAATGCTAATCTTTTATTTTTAATAGCCTCAAATGAGGAAAAGCCAATGGCAGTTTATAAAACATTGGTAAAAGAACTCCAAGCATTTAATCCGGAGCTATTGGATAAAAGCAGAATCTTGGGTTTTTCCAAATCAGATTTGATTGACGAAAAAACCAAACAAAAAATAATTAAGAAAATACCTGAAGGTATCCCTTATGTATTTTTCTCTTCAATTACTCAATCAGGTCTGAATGAATTGAAAGATATATTATGGGAAAATATCAACAAAACCGAGGATGATTTATAGTTTATGAATATCAAATAATATCTCAAAATCGTATTTTAGAAAAACCATTAAATAATTTAGATTTTAGTTTATTTAATCCTTTTAATTATTTTGATTCTACTTTACAAGGAGTTAATTTTGCTTTAAATTTTATCGCTTTTTATGATTAAATATCTTCCATCTGATTATCTACCTCTTCTTTTTCAAATAGCAGCAGCTTTGGGGTTTGTGGTTTTTTCCATAGTGGCTTCTAAATACCTAGGACCTAGGGTAAAAAGTAAGAGAAAAGAAGACCCATTTGAATGCGGGATTGAAAGTCAAGGTGATGCACGTGTTCCATTGAATGTTCGGTATTTCCTTATTGCTATATTGTTTGTGCTATTTGATGTTGAAATTATATTTATGTATCCATGGGCAGTAAATTTTAAAAAACTTGGGTGGATGGGTTTTAACGAAATGCTGCTTTTCGTGGTTTTCTTGATGGCGGGTTTTTATTATATTCTAAAAAAAGGAGTTTTAAACTGGGACGAAGACTAATACCAGTCAATAAACAATCGAATTATTACACTTTATGAGTAACATAAAAATAGTTGATGCACCAGAAGGATTGGAAGGTTCTGGCTTTTTTGCAACATCATTAGACAAAGCCATAGGCTTGGCCAGAAGTTATTCACTTTGGCCTTTACCATTCGCAACCTCTTGTTGCGGTATCGAATTCATGGCTACCATGGGTTCCAACTATGATATATCACGATTTGGTGCTGAGAGACCTAGTTTCTCACCTCGTCAAGCCGATTTGTTGATGGTAATGGGAACTATTGCAAAAAAAATGGGCCCTGTTCTAAAACAAGTTTATCTTCAAATGGCAGAGCCAAGATGGGTAATAGCAGTCGGTGCATGTGCCTCATCTGGAGGCATTTTTGATTCCTATTCAGTGCTACAAGGTATTGATAGAGTAATACCTGTTGATGTTTATGTACCTGGTTGTCCTCCGCGTCCTGAGCAAATCATTGACGGACTCATGCAAGTGCAACATTTGGCTCAAAATGAATCACTTAGAAGAAGAAATACAGAAGAATATAAAGCATTATTAGAATCTTATAAAGTCCTATAAACCATATGATAAATAATGAATCTATAGTTGAAGAGGTCGTTGGACAATTTGGCCAAAAAGTCTTCGGCTTTGAAGAACCATTTGGACTATTAACTTTCACAACAAATGCCTCTGATTTAACTGAAGTGGTGGATTTTCTTAAAAACCATCCTGAATTTAAATTTAACTTTTTAACAGACATTGCTGGAATTCATTTTCCTGATAACGCAGGAGGCGAACTTTGTTCGATGTGCATGATTCACAGTTGGGAAAATAATATCCGTGTCCGTATAAAAGTATTTGTACCCATAGCTGACCCTAAAGTACCTACACTTTCTACGCTGTTTGCCAGTGCTAACTGGATGGAAAGGGAGACCTTTGATTTTTATGGTATAGAATACACAGGCCATCCAAATCTCAAAAGAATACTTAACATGGAGGATATGGATTATTTCCCGATGAGAAAAGAATTTCCTTTAGAAGACGCCACACGTGAAGACAAAATTGACGCATTATTTGGAAGATAATAAACCTATGGCAGAAAATACATTAATACTACCAAAAGACTCAAATGATGCATTGGCCCTAAACGTGCCAATGGTTGAAGACAAACAATATTCGACTTTAAACCTCGGCCCAGTTCATCCAGCCACCCATGGAATATTTCAGAATATTCTTACGATGGATGGAGAAAAGATTGTAGATAGCGAGCAAACCGTTGGTTACATTCACAGAGCTTTTGAAAAAATAGCTGAAAGGAGGCCTTTTTATCAAATTACAACGCTTACTGACCGACTAAACTATTGCTCATCACCCATCAACAACTTTGGATGGCACATGACAGTAGAAAAACTATTGGGTGTTAAAGTACCGAAAAGAGCCGAATACATAAGAGTAATCATGATGGAATTGGCCAGAATTTCTGACCATTTGATTTGTAACTCAATTCTTGGAGTTGACACCGGTGCATATTCTGGTTTCTTGTATGTGATGCAAGAAAGAGAAAAAATTTACGAAATTTACGAGGAAGTTTGTGGTGCTCGTTTAACCACCAACATGGGTAGAATTGGCGGAATGGAAAGAGACCTCTCTCCTACTGCCATTGCCAAAATCCGTGATTTAGTTTTCAATTCGTTCCCAAAAGTTTGGGCAGAATTTGAGACGCTTTTCAATAGAAATAGAATATTTAGAGATAGAATACAAAATGTTGGAGCAATTTCGTCAGAAAGGGCTATAGCATATGGCTTTACAGGTCCAAACCTTAGAGCCACTGGTGTTGATTATGATGTTAGAGTAATCGAGCCATATTCTTCTTACGAAGATTTTGACTTTGAAATTCCAATAGGTCACAAAGGTGATACATTTGATAGATTTATGGTAAGAAATGGTGAAGTTTGGGAAAGTTTAAAAATTATCCAACAAGCCATTGAAAATCTTCCAGAAGGACCCTATTATGCAGACGAAGACCACTATTATTTGCCTCCCAAAAAAGAAGTTTATAGTAGTATGGAAGCCTTAATTTATCATTTCAAGATAGTAATGGGTGAAATAGATGCTCCTGTTGGAGAGGTTTACCATGCTGTAGAGGGTGGAAATGGAGAATTAGGATTTTATTTAATAAGCGATGGAGGAAGAACTCCATACAGATTACACTTTAGAAGACCAAGTTTTATTTACTATCAGGCATATCCAGAAATGTGTAAAGGCTTAACTATCTCAGATGCAGTGGTGATAATGAGTAGTTTAAACGTGATTGCAGGAGAACTTGATGCTTAATAATTTTAATATATAATGTCTGTAACATTTACTGAAGATAAACTAAAAAAAGCACAGGAAATCATATTAAGATATCCTGAAGGCAGACAAAAATCGGCTTTGCTACCTATTTTGCACTTGGCTCAAGAGCAGTTTGGATGGGTGAGCAGCGATACCATGGACTACGTAGCAGGCTTACTTTCTATTACGCCCGTTGAGGTTTATGAAGTGGCAACATTCTACACCATGTTTCATTTAGAACCAGTTGGCAAACATGTAATAGAATATTGTCGAACAGGTCCTTGCTGTGCCATGGGTGGAGAAGAGGTATTTTCACATTTAAAAACTAAATTGGGCATAAAAGCCAATGAAACCACTTCAGACGGTCTCTTTACGCTTAAAGAGGTGGAATGTTTAGCGGCTTGTGGCTGGGGACCATGTTTTCAGATAAGAGAAAAATATTTCATGCATCTTACAAATCAAAAAGTAGATGATATTATCGAAGAATTGAGCAAATAATTATGGCAAACGATATAAAAATATTAACCGAACATATCAACATTCCTGGCATTGAAACCTTCGAGGTTTACAGAAAAGCTGGAGGATACAATGCTGTAGAAAAGGCCATAAAAAAAATGAGCCCTGACGAAATTGTAGAAGAGGTTAAAAAATCTGGCATAAGAGGCAGAGGAGGGGCAGGATTTCCGATGGGAATGAAATGGAGCTTTCTTGCGAAACCTGAAGGTGTGCCTAGATACTTGGTTTGTAATGCTGACGAATCTGAACCAGGCACTTTCAAAGATCATTATTTAATGAAAAATCTTCCTCATCTTTTGATTGAAGGAATGATAGTTTCAAGCTTCGCTTTGGGAGCTAATAAGTCTTTCATTTACGTTCGTGGCGAGTTGATGTATGTGGTTAGAATTTTGGAGAAAGCCATTGAAGAAGCCAAAGCTGCAGGATTTTTAGGAAAAAATATTTTGGGCTCTGGTTACGACTTAGAGCTTGTAGTTCAGCCAGGTGGTGGAGCCTATATTTGTGGTGAAGAAACAGCCCTTTTAGAATCTCTAGAAGGAAAAAGAGGCAACCCAAGAAATAAGCCACCATTTCCTGCAGTGAAAGGCCTGTACCAATCTCCAACCGTTGTAAATAACGTAGAATCTATTGCTAATACTCCATGGGTTATCAATCATGGTGGCGAAGAATATGCCAAAATAGGTATTGGTAGAAGTACAGGAACTAAATTAATTTCGGCCTCTGGACATATCAAAAATCCTGGAGTTTATGAAATAACTTTGGGCCTTCCAGTAGACGAATTCATGAATTCAGACCAATATCTTGGTGGTATTAGAGACGGACATTACCTCAAAGCTGTTGTTGCTGGCGGCTCATCTGTGCCAATTTTACCAGCCAATTTGTTTTATAAAACAGCAAATGGAGAAGATAGATTGATGTCATATGAATCACTTTCTGACGGTGGTTTTCCAACAGGTACCATGTTAGGCTCAGGAGGCTTCATAGCAATGGACGAAACCACCTGTATTGTAAGAAATACTTGGAATTTTTCAAGATTCTATCACCATGAATCATGTGGTCAGTGTTCACCTTGTAGAGAAGGAACTGGCTGGATGGAAAAAGTATTACATAGAATAGAGCATGGACACGGCACTATGAGTGACATAGATTTACTTGTAGATGTAGCTAAAAAAATAGAAGGAAATACCATTTGTCCACTTGGAGATGCAGCAGCGTGGCCTGTAGCAAGTGCAATTAGACATTTCAGAGACGAGTTTGAATGGCATATTAATCATCCAAATGAAGCCACCAAACCAGGTGCAGTTTACATGGGTGCAGAAATTTTAGCCTAAAAATATAAAGATTTAATAAATGGAAAACGAAGTTCCTTTAATAAAAGTAACCATTGACGGTCAAGAAATAAGAGTTCCTGTAGGTACTACTATCATGGAAGCAGCAAGGCAAATTGGGCCTAGTGTAGCTCCACCAGCCATGTGTTATTACAAACCATTGCAGGGTTCGGGTGGAAAATGTAGAGCTTGTCTGGTAAAAGTTGCGGCCGGGTCTGAGAAAGACCCAAGACCCATGCCAAAACTGGTTGCCTCATGTATCACTGGTGCTCAAGATGGTATGGTAGTAGAAAACTTTACAAATCCAGAAGTTGTAGAAGCAAGAAAAGGTGTTGTAGAGTTTCTTTTGATAAATCATCCATTGGATTGTCCTGTATGTGATCAAGCAGGAGAATGCCACCTACAAGACTTTGCTTTTGAAAACGGAGTTGGCGAAAAACGTTTTGTAGAGGAAAAAAGAACTTTCGAACCTGAAGATATTGGCGACAAAGTACAGCTCCACATGAACAGGTGTATCCTGTGTTATAGATGTGTTTATACGGCTAATCAATTAACAGAGAAAAGAGTACATGGCGTGATGGGACGTGGAGATCATGCTCAAATAAGTACTTACATAAAAAATTCTTTAGAAAGTGATTTTTATGGTAATGTTATAGATGTTTGTCCTGTAGGAGCATTGACTGATAAAACTTACAGATTCAAAAGTAGAGTTTGGTTCTCAAAGCCTGTAGATGCTCATTGTGCTTGCGAAAAATGCTCAGGAAAAGTTCAAGTTTGGTATAAAGGCGACGAGGTAATCAGAGTTACAGCCCGTAAAAACCAATGGGGTGAAGTGGAAGATTTTATTTGCAATACTTGCAGGTTTGATAGAAAAAAGACTTCAGATTGGGTTATTGAAGGCCCTTCTAAGGTTGCTAGAAATTCTGTAATCGCACAAAACAAATATGGGTTAAACCAAGGCAAAAAGCCAGAATTTGCTCTTAATTATGCAGCAAAGAATTTCAAAGGTATAGATGACGCAAGAGATTATAACCAAAATCTGGACGAGATAAAAAAATCAGAAGATTACAAAGCTTTAATGCAGAAGAATGACAAGTTTTTCTCTAAAGAAAAAAGCCTAAAATAATATGGATACAGTACTAATTGTAAAAGCCATCATAGTAATAGCAATATTTGCCATAAGTATGCTTATGGCTTTATATGAAACTTATGCAGAGCGAGTTATTGCCGCATTTATTCAAGACAGAGTGGGTCCAGATAGAGCTGGTCCATTTGGGTTGTTACAACCATTGGCAGACGGTGGGAAGTTATTTTTTAAAGAAGATTTCATACCAACGAAAGCAGATAAGTGGTTGTTCATTTTGGGCCCTGCGGTGGCTATGTCAACAGCTTTATTAAGTAGTGCTGTTATTCCTTTTGGAGATACCATAATAGTAGCTGGCCAAAAAATAGATGTTCAAGGAATGGATGTGAATATTGGTATCTTGTGGATTTTTGGAATAGTTTCCTTAGGCGTATATGGCATATTGATTGGAGGTTGGGCTTCTAACAACAAATATTCCCTCTATGGTGCTATAAGGGCGGCCTCTCAGACCATATCTTATGAATTGGCGATGGGTATTTCTTTACTTGCAATTATTTTAATGACGGGTTCCCTTTCAGTAAAATCGATAGTTCTTGGTCAACATGGCATAGATTGGAATATTTTCTATCAGCCAATGGGCTTTTTGTTGTTCTTAACTTGCTCATTAGCAGAATGTAACCGTACACCTTTCGACTTGCCAGAATCAGAAAATGAATTAGTAGCAGGATATCACACGGAGTATGGCTCTATGAAAATGGGCTTATACTTGTTCTCGGAGTATGTTAACATGTTCATTTCTTCCGCAGTTTTGGCTAGCCTTTATCTAGGAGGTTTTAATTATCCAGGTATGGACTTTGTATATAGCAAATTGGTAGGTTCTTTTGGTGAAGTTACTGGACATAACCTAGCAACTGCATTGGGCACCCTAACTTTATTCTTGAAAATATTCTTCTTTATATTCTTATTCATGTGGATTCGTTGGACTCTTCCACGTTTCAGATATGACCAATTGATGAATGTTGCATGGAAATGGATGATGCCAGTAGCGATTGTAAACCTTATCATCACTGCAGCTGCCGAACTTTCTGGTAAGCCATTGCTTTACAACTGGGTAGGATTGGCCATATTTGGAGCAATATATTTTGGATTATTTCCAATTTTTAAAAAGAAAACCGTTAGTGCTAATTAAAAGAACACAGAAATGACATTAACAAATAGATCTAGAAAAACGGATAATTCAGAATTAAGTATTGTAGAGAATACTTATTTCCCGGGTATATTTAAAGGAATGGGGGTTACTATCAAACACTTTTTCTCGAAAAAAGCCACGATAAGATATCCTGAACAAAAAAGATATTTGGGACCTGTTTTTAGAGGGCACCATATACTTAAAAGAGATGAGCAAGGTAGAGAAAGATGTACAGCATGTGGTCTTTGTGCAGTTGCATGTCCTGCTGAAGCAATATCTATGGTTGCAGCAGAAAGAGTAAAAGGTGAAGAGAAATTATACAGAGAAGAAAAATATGCAGCATCTTACGAAATAAACATGTTGCGTTGTATTTTCTGCGGTCTTTGTGAGGAAGCTTGCCCTAAAGAAGCCGTTTATTTAAGACACGATAAGTTTGTACCTGTATTCACTTCTAGAGACCAAGTCATATATGGCAAAGACCAGCTAGTAGAAGACATGAACGACAGATACTTAAGAGATGCCTGGACTAAAGAAGACATGGCGAAACTTTGGATTAAACAATAAGGATTTTATGCAATATCTAGAACTGATAAAAAATTTAACTTTTGTTCAATGGACTTTTTATTTCTTGTCCATCATGAGCTTATTTGGTGCTTTGGGAACCATACTTTCTAAAAACCCAATTCACAGCGTGGTATATTTGATTTTAACATTCTTTACGCTTTCGGGTATTTATCTTTTGCTAAATGCTCAGTTTCTTGCAGCCGTAAATATCATCGTATACGCAGGTGCTATCATGGTATTGTTCTTGTTTGTACTGATGTTTTTAAACCTCAAAAAAGAAAGCAATGAACTCAGCCAAAACTCAATGTTGATTTCGGCAGCTATTGCAGGTGGACTTCTAGGTTTAATATTGATAGTGGCGATCAAAAAAGCTGAAACCATTAGAGTAAATTACAACGATTTTGATTCAAAAACTGGATTAATTGAAACGCTTGGCAAAGTTTTGTTCAACAATTATATGTTACCTTTTGAATTGGTTTCAGTACTCTTCTTGGTAGCCATGTCTGGAGCAGTTTTATTAGCAAAAAGAGAGAAAGGAGATAGCCATTTTTGATTAGTTATTGGTTAATTGGTTAATTGGTTAATTGGTTAATTGGTTAATTGGTTAATTGGTTAATTGGTTAATTGGTTAATTGGTTAATGTAAACCGATTTTGTTTTTGAAAAGATTCATTTCTAGAAAAAATTTATACATTTGAGGTCATTAATTGACCTCTTTTTTTATTTACAATTATGGCACTTATTTTACCTGTTCTCGATAAAGTTCCTGTTTTTGGAGAAAACTGCTGGTTCGCACCAAATGCTACACTTGTCGGTGATATTTCGATGGGCAAAGATTGCACGGTTTGGTTTAATGCTGTTGTAAGAGGTGACGTAAACGCCATAGTTATGGGTGACAGAGTGAATATTCAAGATGGTGCTGTGGTACATTGTACTTATCAAAAAACCAAAACCATCATCGGTAATAATGTGAGTATTGCTCACAATGCCATAGTGCACGGATGTACGATAGAAGACGAAGTATTAATCGGAATGGGAGCCATAGTCATGGATGGAGCCATCATTGGTAAGAATTCAATAATTGGTGCCGGTGCTATAGTAACACAAAACACCAAAGTACCGCCTGGAACTGTTTGGGCAGGAAATCCTGCAAAATATATCAAAGATGTTAGCCCAGAACTGGGGGAGGTTTTTATGCGTACTGCAAACAATTACGTGTTTTATTCTGGGTGGTTTAAGGATAAGGAGTAGTCATTTTATATTTGTTCATTAAAAACTACTTGAACTTAAAAAAATATAAATTTTTATTGGACTTCACCATGCTGTACGTATATTTGAATAAAATATACGTATCATGACAACCAAATTAACACTTACCGTTGAAAAGGAAATAATAGAGAAATCTAAATCGTTCGCAAAAAAGACAGGAACAAGCCTTTCAAATATCGTTGAAAACTATCTAGCCTCTATTGTGGAAGAAAAACAAAATGCCCAAGTTTCAGAAAAATTAAGTAAAATAGTAGGAAAGGTTAAACTACCTGATAATTTTGATGAGAAAGGAGAACTATTGCAGTATTTGGAAAAGAAACACTTATGAAGAATATTTTTCTTGATACCAATATTATTGTGGATTTGATTGCAGATAGACCTCCTTTTAGCAAATATGCCATCGAGTTATTTTCTCTTGCTGAGGATAACAAAATAAAACTATACACATCTTCTCATAGTCTTGCAACCACTCATTATCTTTTAAAAAAATATATTGAAGAAAAAGAACTAAGAGTAATTCTGCACAATCTACTTGAATTCATTACCATAATCCCTGTTGACTTGGATGTTTTAAGAAAGAGTCTTCATTCTAAACACAAAGATTTTGAAGATGCCGTTCAGATTTATTGTGCCTCTTCAATCAATGGAATGGAATATATCGTGACAAGAAATATTAAAGATTTCAAGAACTCAGAAATTCCTGCATTGTTACCGAATGAGATTAAAGCAAAACTTTAGTTAATATAAATCTTAATTACTCCCCTTAAAAATATTGTCCCGCGTTCCCTTTTCAGTAGGTATATAACTGCCTTTCTTCCAAGACTTATCCGTTAAACTACCATTTTTAACAGACTTAATGAAGTTACTCCAAGCAAATACGTTGGTGAGTGGATTCTGAGTAACTTGTTTTTGACCCTGAAGGTGCATTAGCTGTTGATCCATTGCATATCGATAGTTACCTACTGAACCCATGGCTTGGTTAGCTGCCATACGTTTAATGTTTTCGCTGCTGTAATTTTTTTCTAAAATCTCCCGTTCTTTTTCATTGGGTAGTTCCATTTCTAAGAAGGCAGTTTTGAACTCTTCTTCTGTGCGGAATGGATAAACTTTAACTTCTTTTAACATTTTGGCATCAATACTTAGTTCTACAACCGCCGAATAGTCTAAACCCACATTCTTGGGAATGATATGATATTGTTTTCTAAAACCCAAATAGGAGAAAAGTATAGAATCACCGGGAAAAACATCTAAGATAAAATAGCCTTTTGAATTGGTAAACACTCCCCTTCCAGCTCTATCATTAATCACATAAGCACCAGGCAAAGGCTCGTCATTGCTACCGTCAATTACGAAACCTGAGAAAGTAATAAACTTCTTAGAACCTTGAGCATCAGCTTTATAACCTGCCACAAATAACACTAAGAATATGAAAATGCTTAATAAATATTTCAATTCAATCTGGCGTAAAATTTTATAAATGTAAGAATAAATGGCATAGAGAGCAAAAGCCCGTCAAACCTATCTAGGAAACCACCATGCCCTGGAATCAAACTTCCTGAATCTTTGATTTCAATACTCCGTTTAAACAAAGACTCCACCAAATCGCCCAATGTGCCTGTTGTGGCTATAATGGCCGCAATACACAGCCATTGATCCATTGAAAGCGTATCAGTGAACTTCCAATAAAGAAACGAGGCCAATAAGGCTATTATTGCTCCACCAAAAAAGCCCTCCCAGGTTTTCTTAGGTGAAATTCTTTCAAAAAGTTTACGCCTACCAAATAACCTGCCTGCCATGTAAGCTCCAGAATCATTTGACCATAAAATAATAAACACGCCAATTACCAAGAGTGGCTGGAAATTCCCTTTCCAAAATGCCAGTTCATTCAAAAGTGCAAATGGAAGTGCCACATAAATAATCCCTAAAAATGTATATCCAAGGTTTACAAATGGCTTTGGATCCTTTTTCTTATACAACTTTATAAAAAAAGTAAACGTAAGCATCGGCACCATGATGTAATAATTCTCGAAATCTATGGTGTAGGTCTCTATAAAATAAGTAAGCGAAATAATCACTGCTCCGCAGAAAGTACCATAAATTTTGAGCGGGAGTCCACCAGACATACCCAAAAGTTTATAAAACTCGTATTGAGTTAAAACAGTAATTGCCAAAATCAATAACCAAAAACTTGTTGGACTGTACATAATTCCTAAGATAATAAGCGGAGCACCGATAAGTGCTGCTACTATTCTCTGAGTAAGGTTCGATCTATCTCGTAATTTTTTAATCATCAATTCTAAAATCATTAATTATTTGCTCAGCCAAAGTCTTTTGTGACTCCAAAACTTTAATTTCTACAATACCTAATACTGGATAATTATGGTCTACTTTATCCAAAATAACGGTTTCTATATTATTGTTTTCAAGCTCATTTTTCAAAAGCTCAGCACGCATTCTATCTTTTTCTTTAAAAACCGTTATCCAATTTCCCATTTATTTATTCCATTTTAAGGTTTCCAAAATCCTTCGACTGTCAGCTTTAAGATAATCTACAACTGGCTGTAAAGAATCATTCATCGTGGCGGCATTCAGATAAACCGCACCACGTAAAAAGTGTTTTGACGTATCAGTAGCATAAAATTGAAAGTGGCTCGGTACCTCACCATCTATTTCGATAATTACCACCTTTTTGCCATTTTTAAGTTGAACCACTTGCTCACGTTGTGCTGTAGCCCTAACTTGATGTTTAGAAGCCAATTTGTAAGCATCTGCCACATGTTTATCTAATTTGGTCAAATCACCTTCAAGTGGCTTGTATGTAAACTGAATCTTGGCGTTTAAAGATGGATACTCAACCAAAATCCAGTACGGTTCTGCATCTTTAGTTATGTCGGGCGTGATTACAGCTGCTTTGGAATATTCAAAAGTGTAGGGGTAATTTCCTTTCAGCATTTGGTATTCTTGCTTGGGTAAATCTATTCGTTCGAAACCTTTAGGTTTCGGATAATAGACTGTGGATTTGTTGCCACAAGCAATAGTTAAAGCCAGTAAAACTAAAATTAAAAAACTTTTCATTTAAGAAAATAGGGTAAATGACAAAGATAGCTTTTTTTGGCAAAAAATTAAACCAAAATGCCCTACAATCTTGCCTTTGAAAGTTTCTCTCCAAAAAAAACTTCTCATATTAACGAATAAACCCCAACTTTTCTGTCGAGGTTTATCATTTTCAATTAAGCATTATACATTTTCTTATAATATTCATCCGCCATTCTGTCCGAGTCAAAAAACTCATTGACATCATTCATGCTTTTAAGTACCATCTTATTCCATTTTTTGGGATGTTCATAATACATCGGAATAATCTCATTTTCTATCATATCCAGTATATTATTCATGTCTGTTTTGTCTCTCAAATAGCCATCTGAACCATCAGCCACCGGAACAATAAACGAATTGGTGTCGTCTGAAAACTCACAAACCCATCCGTCGTATGTGGACAAATTGATTGCCCCATTCATAGCCGCAGTCATCCCAGATGTCCCCGAGGCTTCCCTTGTAACTACTGGATTGTTTAACCAAACATCAGTTCCATCTTTCAGCATTTTAGAAAGTTTCAGCTCATATCCTGTCAAAACAGCCATGTTTTTATACAAATGACTCATATAGTACAACTTATTGAATGTATCTATAGCTCCATAATCAAAGGGATAAGGTTTCCCTGCCCATATTATTTGCACTTTTCCGCTAGATATTAACTTTTCAAAACGCTCCAAATCTTTGGTTATCAACTCAGGTCTTTTATATCCCGCAAAACGTCTTGCCCAAACAATGGTCAATACATTTGGATCAAAAATCTTGCCTACCTGGTCTGCTACTTCTTTAAAAAGTACAGATTTCAAATCCTTTTTTCGCTCATTTATAGCCTCTCCTTTTCCTTTCAATCTATTGGTTTCCAAAACAGAGTCTACCCAATAAGCCCGATTTTGAGCATTGGTTATGTGATCTATTTTACAGATTCCCTCTTCATGCCCCCACATATCACGCGAAACCTCACCATGTAGTTTAGAAACCGCATTAGCTTTTTTGGCAACTCGCAGGGCGGCCAGAGAGTGATTAAACAAATCTCCTTTTACTCCAGAAATCTGGGCAACCTCCGCAGGATTTAATCCGCAGAAAAAACCAAGACTTTGAAGAAACCCAAAGCTATGTTTTTCATTTCCAGCTTCTTCTGGCGTATGTGTGGTAAACCGCAGCTTTTCTTTCAATTTCTTTAAGTCGCTATTCTGGCTCAATAAATAATAAACAGCTGAAATCGCATGGGCTTCGTTGAAATGATAGATTTCAGGCACCAAATTGGCTTTGTCCAAAAACTTTGCTCCTCCGATGCCCAACAACATACACTGGGCTACTTTCATCTCGGCGTCTTTATCGTACAAATGATACGAAATAGACCTGGCCCACTCGTCATTGCCATCGGTATCGGTGGTTAAGAAAGACATGGGGGCACAATTGAATACATTTGAAGGCAAAAAATAGGTAGCAACCCAAACGTCACGGCCTTTGATACTTATCTGAAATCTAATACCAGTGTCTTCTAAAAAACTATACATTTGTTCCCTAAAAAAAACACGTAAACTGTTATCAGTATTGCGTTGTTGCTCATAATAGCCATATTTCCATAAAATCCCGATTCCCATCAGGTTTTGATTGAGTGCGTGAGCACTTCGCATGTGTGAACCTGCCAAATAACCTAAACCTCCGGAATACGTTTTTAGAGCTTGGTCAATACCAAACTCCATGGAGAAATATGCCACGGATTTAGCGTACTCTTTTTTGAATTTGTTCTTAAAAATGTTTATCATAAAGTATAAAGTATATTTACATGCAAGTTACCAATTATGTGTCAATTTTACGATTTTACTATTTGATAGCATACAAAACCTTATTAAAATTAACAAAACGAAACGACAGCAAGTGCCTTACCGAACATTATAGCTAACTTGCAACATGAATTATTTATCAGCAGAAAACTTAGGCCGAAACCTCGGCGAGAGATGGTTATTTAAGAATCTATCATTTGGCGTACTCCAAGGAGAAAAGGTGGCATTAATTGGCACCAATGGTTGTGGAAAATCCTCATTAATGGACGTAATAGCGGGCTTAATACCTGCTGATGAAGGCGTAATGAGCATCAGAAAAGAGATAAAGGTAGGTTATTTGAACCAAAACCCGATTTTCTCAAAAACCAGCACAGTTTTAGAAACCATTTTTGCCTCTAAAAACCCAATAGCTGAGGCCATAAAAAACTATGAATATGCAGTTGAACATAACGACTATGATGGCATTTCAAAATATACAGAACTTATAACCGAACTCGACGGTTGGGATTATGAATCAAAAGTCAAGCAGATTTTAGGAAAATTGGATGTTCACGACATGGACAAACTGATGGGCGAATTGTCTGGTGGGCAGCAAAAAAGAGTGACCCTTGCCAAAGTTCTGATCGAGGAACCTGATTTTTTGATTTTGGATGAGCCTACCAACCACTTAGATTTGGACACCATAGAATGGTTAGAAAACCACTTGTCATCAAGTAATACGACATTGTTTTTGGTTACGCACGATAGATATTTTCTAGATAAAGTCTGTAACAGAATCATGGAATTGGTAGATTCTAAAATGCACCGATATGTAGGCAATTATGCTTATTTCTTGGAGAAGAAAGCCGAAAGAGCTGAAATAGAAGCCGTTACACTTGAAAAAGACAAGAGCCTTTTAAAGAAAGAATTAGAGTGGATGCGTCGCCAGCCAAAAGCACGTACACACAAGGCCACTTACAGAGAAAATGCTTTTTATGAATTGAAGGAAAAAACTTCTGGTAAACGCAATGAAGACAAACTTGAGCTAAGTGTAAAATCGGAAAGAATAGGAAATAAAATCATTGAAATTCAGCACGTTAGTAAGTCATTCAAAGACAAGGTAATTGTGAAAGAATTTAATTATACTTTCAAAAAAGGCGATAGAATTGGCATTGTTGGTAAAAATGGAATGGGAAAATCCACCCTTCTGGGAATGATAAATGGGGAAATAAAACCCGATGTTGGAAAAGTAGTAAAAGGCGAGACCATAAGAATTGGTTACTACAAACAAGATGGTTTGGTTTTTGATCCTGAACAAAAAGTCATAGAAAACGTAAGAGAAGTGGCCGAGTTTATAAAAATGGGCGACGGCAGAGAAATCAGTGCTTCGGCGTTTTTAACACTCTTTTTGTTTCCTCCGGCTACCCAATATGCACAGATATCGAAACTTTCGGGAGGAGAGAAACGACGTTTACAGCTTTTAAAAGTCTTGATAGAAAATCCCAATTTCTTAATACTCGATGAGCCTACCAACGATCTCGACATAGCGACTCTAAACGTTTTAGAAGAATTTTTGATGGGATATGGAGGCTGTCTTTTGGTGGTTTCGCACGATAGGTATTTCTTGGACAGAATCGTGGATCATACCTTCGCTTTTGAAGGGGATGGAGTAATAAAAGATTTCCCAGGGAATTATACCGACTACAGAATTTGGCAAGAAGAAAACGCCAAACAACAGAAAAAAGACCGTGAAAGTAAACCTGCAGTTATTGAAATAGCCGAAGTAAAGGAAAGTTCGCCTAAACGTAAATTAAGTTTTAAAGAAAAAACAGAGTTTGATAACCTGGAAAAAGAAATACAAGTTTTAGAAAAACTAAAAATTGAACTTACCGAAAAACTATCTTCAGGCAACTTACCCTTTGATGAAATAGCGGACATTTCTAATAAATTGGAGGATACAGTAAATGATTTAGAAGAAAAAGAATTGAGGTGGTTGGAATTGAGTGAGTTGGGGTGAAGATTTCTTGAATACTTAGTTTTCAAAAAATAAACTTTAAATTAAAAATATCTGAAAAAATACTTCATGGTGTGTTTTTTGTTGTTTCTATATAGAAATTTAAATTAAATGTAACCATGCAAAAACTCAAACTCCTTTTACTCTTATTACCTATTACACTCAATTTCGCAAGTTGCGTCAATGAAAAATATATTTCTTCAGATTTTAAAAAGTCTAATAACCAAAAGCATATAGGAATCGTAAGTCCTGCATCTAAGGTAGACTTTATTGAGGAAAAGAATGAATTTCAAGTTGATGATGATTTATCGAAGAAAGCTATTGATGTAGTATATCATTCAATTTCGGAAATGTTAGGGTATCAAAAAAGTAAAGAGCAGATTATTGTCGATTTCACAACTCTTGATATTTTGTACGAAGAATTATTCAAACTTGAGACTTTGATAATTCAAACTCCATCACGTAAGGATAGAAATCGACTTATTAAGTCCTATCATCTTTCTGAAACTATGCTTAATGTACTTGAAGATAATAAAGTAGATCAGTTGATTATTTCATATCAGCAAGGGTTTACAAGAACTAAGCCAAATTTTAGAACCCAAACAGCTAAGGGTGTTGGAGTTGGTATATTAACGCTTGGTGTTTATATGCCAATGCCTATAAAGGCCAGTTCAAAAATATATGTATGGACCATAGATTCCCAAACAAAAAAAATCGTTTTTCACAACAAAAATCTTTCTTACATCGAACCCTTGGATTCTAAAGAAATTTCAAATCAAATATGCAATTTATTTGAGGGATTCTATACCTATAAATCGAAAAATGGGTCTTGTTTCCACTATTGAATTAATCACATTTAACCCAGAGAAATATTCATTAATCCAAATAGAAGGAGATTTATGCTAAACCAACCTTACAATTTATTCACCCGAGCTCTCAACATGGCATCTACCAAAACCAATGCAGACATGGCGTCTACAATGGGCACTGCTCTTGGCAAAACACAAGGATCGTGTCTACCTTTCCCTGAAACCGTTACAGCATCGCCAACCTCATTAACACTGTCTTGATCTATCATTATAGTGGCCACAGGCTTAAATGCCACCCTGAAATAAATATCTTCACCGTTTGAAATTCCTCCTTGAATACCGCCAGAATGATTAGTTTTGGTTTTTACTTTGCCGGTTTCATCTGTAAAAAAAGAATCGTTGTGCTGTGATCCGAGAAGCTCAACTCCATCAAAGCCGCTGCCATATTCAAAGCCCTTGACGGCATTGATACTTAACATGGCCTTGCCCAACTCGGCATGCAATTTATCAAAAACTGGTTCTCCCCAACCTGCTGGAACATTCTTTATCACACCTGTAATTACACCACCTATTGAATCTCCGTCTTTACGAACTTGGTCAATGTAATTAAACATCTTTTCGGCCATTTCATCATCTGGACAACGAACTGCATTGTCCTCTATTTTGCTCAAATCGAGTTCCTTATAAGATTTATTCAGCCTCATGGCCCCTACTTGAGAAACATAAGAATAAATTTCTATGTCATAATGATTAAGAACCATTTTTGCCAATGCACCAGCAGCTACACGAGCGGCCGTTTCACGAGCAGAGCTGCGGCCGCCACCTCTGTAATCTCTAACCCCATATTTTGTAGAATAGGTGTAGTCGGCATGTGATGGTCGAAATTTATCAGCAATGTGAGCGTAATCTTTGCTTTTTTGGTCTTCATTAAAAATCACCAACGCGATGGGCGTACCTGTGGTTTTTCCTTCAAAAACGCCTGAAAGAACCTCAAAGCTATCAGCTTCTTTGCGTTGTGTAGTTATTCTTGACTGGCCAGGCTTCCTTCTATCTAACTCGTTTTGTATTAATAATGCATCAAAATCAACTCCAGATGGGCAACCATCTACTACAACTCCAATTGCTCTGCCGTGCGATTCTCCAAATGTCGAAATCTTAAATATCTTACCGTAGGTACTGCTCATTAACCTCTATTTTTGCTTTTCAAAATATACAAATACACCAAAATCATCATTCCGACCACAAAATTGGCGAAAACTTTGGCTATTTCTCTGAAATTATACGATTTTTCGTCTGTTTTTAAATTTTCTATATCGCTAAAGATATCTTTTTTCACATCCTTATTATCGAAAAGTGCCTTCCCAGAAACCAAGACCACTCTTTTGGATTTAAGGGTATCGTATTTAGCCAAAGCAGTATTGAAATAAATCAAACTAAAATAATTGGCCATCGCAAACTCTCCAGCTTCTTTAGGAATAATCTTATAAACGACCGACTTTGAGCCGTCAGAAATTCCCAAATTTTGTTTGGTGATTGTACTTGTTTCGAAAAAATCAAATTGTTTGTTGTTCTCTACTTTAGGAATACTCACCCCACTAAAGTTACCTTCTCCTTCCACAGTAAGCCTATATTCGAAACTATTCCCCGTAAATTGTTTCTTTTCATCCTTTAGTTGCTCCGCAAATTTAAAAACGCCAACAGGTACTTTTTCCATTAACGGATGATTGGGCAATTTTTTCACCTCAACTGACTGGGCTTTAGACTTCAAAATCATATCAACAAAAGAGGTTCCTTTTTGCTTTTGCATGGTAAGCGTAAGAGTAGGGAAAAGCACATCCTTGTCATTAAGTGGATAATAAATAGCCTCAAATAGATTAAAAACAGTATAAGATTCGCCTTTTATTAGAATTTTCCTACCAATTAAGTTTGAGATATTCAGCCTACTCTCCAAGCAGTCATTGGGTTTTATTTTTTTTGCAAACTGTTCTACTTGAGCTCCAATATTCGAAGGAAACTGCCACTGAGAAGTAGTTTTATCTGACAAATAAAAATTAATATTCAACATCAGGCCTTCGCCTACAAAAACTTCTTTTTTCGATAGTTCCACCACAAAATCTGCAGATTCAATCTCAATTGATTTCTCGTTTTTCGGTTCTTCGTCAGCTAGAATATTGATTTTTTTTTGTTCGACCACAAATGGCTTTTGATTTACGATAATCTCGAAAGAAGGAATAGTAATGTTACCAGAAACTTCGGGCGTATAAACTTGAGTAATTTGGTGTTGATCCTCTCGTTTCCGATTTACGCTAACTTTACTGTGTTTTATAGACCTACTTTCTTTCT
The DNA here is from genome assembly GCF_024343675.1 of Lacihabitans sp. CS3-21. GTDB lineage: Bacteria > Bacteroidota > Bacteroidia > Cytophagales > Spirosomataceae > Leadbetterella. The sequence continues at coordinate 13,678 of NZ_RJUD01000100.1, read as the reverse complement.
TGAATCCATTTATATCAGGAAAATCCCCTACTGCGTACTGTTTTCCTATTACAAAAACATGAATCTCCAATTTCCCATCAGGTTGGATTTCTGCAGGTGAAACCTCCACTCTTACAGCAGGATTTTGGGAAAACCCTGGCAGAAAAGCAAAAATCAAAAGGAAATAACAATATTTGAAAGCTTTATACATTATGCAAAAATAACAAAAGCTATGATTATTTTCTTTTATTTGTAGAATAGATACAAACAATTCATATGCGAAACCTCATCCTTATTCTATCTCTTCTCTCCTTCCATTCAGTTGCCCAATGGAAATTGAATACTTTTGAAAACAAAGCCTCTTTCCGAGCTATTGATATGCTCGATTCAGCAAACATCTGGATCTCCGGAAGTAAAGGAAGTATTCTTAAAAGTACTGATAGTGGAAAAACTTGGAAAAATATGTGTCCAGAACAGTACAAAGCTTTCGATTTCAGAGGTATTTCTGCACTGAATCCAAATGAAATAGTTGCAATGAGTGCCGGAGATGGGTCAGAAGGGAAGGCTTTTTTGATAAAATCCAGTGATAGTGGCAAAACGTGGGATATCGTTTTAGAAAAAAAAGAAAAAGGTGTTTTTTTTGACTCAATAAAATTTATAGACGTAAAAAATGGGTTCGTACTGGGAGACGCCATCGATAATAAACCCTATTTATTACAGACCAAAAACGGCGGAATGACTTGGAGCAGGGTTCAAAACCTTCCAGATATTATGGTCGGAGAAGCTTCATTTGCAGCTAGTAACTCTTGTATTTCTATCTACAAAAATCAAGTTTGGTTTAACACACAAAATAGAATTTTTTATTCTAAAAACTTAGGCAAATCTTGGGTGGTTTTAGAAACTCCGTTTGAATCAGACAAAAGTTTAGGCATTTTTGGCACTTTTTTCTTTTCTAAAAACAAGGGATTTATTGTTGGTGGCGATTATGTAGACGACAAAAAACCGACATTACAATATGCATTTACCGAAAATGCGGGCAAGTTATGGCAAACTAAAGAGGATTATGGCAGATACGGACTAACTGAATGTGTCTCGAAAATTTCTGAAAATATTTTCATCAGTGTCGGAACCATCGGAACGGCAATTTCAACAGATAACGGTAAAACTTGGAAAGAAAAAGACAAGGAATCTTTTCATGTGGTGAGTTGTAAGGATAACAAATGTGTAGCAGCAGGTGGAAATGGGAGAATAGGCACATTGACTCACTTCGGCTTCGTTAAATGACCTCTACTCAGTTTAAGTTGCAAAATTACAGCCTCTCAATTCGGCTTGGTTTCAATTAGCACATTAAACATCCCTGATAAAAGCAGTTGATTCTTTTAAAGCAAAAAAAGGAAAGCCAAAGCTTTCCTTTTTTCATATAATCATATTTGTAAAACCTTAATCTAAAGCAGCAACTCCTGGCAATACTTTGCCTTCCATATATTCTAGTAATGCTCCGCCACCAGTAGATACGTAAGATACTCTGTCACCCATACCTGCGTTATTAATTGCCGAAGCAGAATCGCCGCCGCCAATAAGCGAGAATGCATTGTTTTCTTCTGTAGCAGCTACTACAGCTTCTGCTATAGCATTTGTACCAGTTGCAAAATTCGGAAATTCAAAAACGCCCATTGGGCCATTCCAAAGAATAGTTTTAGAATTTTTGATGGTCTCTATAAACAACTCAATACTCTTAGGTCCTATATCTAGACCTTCCCATCCGTCAGGAATCAATCCAGTATCAACTGTTTGTCTATTGGCATCATTGCTGAAACTATCTGCACAAACATTATCTAAAGGCATGATTATGTTTACTCCTTTTGCTTTGGCTTTCTTCAAAATTTCTAAAGCCAATTCTTGTTTATCGGCCTCCAACAAAGACTTTCCAATTTTCCCTCCCAAAGCCTTCGTAAAAGTGTAAGTCATACCGCCACCAATAATCAGATTATCAACCGTATCCAAAAGCCTTTCAATGATCAATATTTTATCAGAAATTTTAGCACCGCCCATTATTGCGGTGAAAGGCTTTTCGGCACTCTCAAGGATATGCTGAGCATTGTCAATTTCTGCTTGCATCACTTTCCCACAGATTTTATCTGTAAAAAACTGACCAATAACAGCCGTAGAAGCGTGTGCTCGGTGAGCAGTACCAAAAGCATCATTTACCCATACATCGCCCAGTTTGGACAATTTCTCTGCAAAAGCTACATCGCCTTTTTCTTCTTCTTTATAAAATCTTAAATTTTCTAATAACAAAACTTCGCCTGGCTTAAGGTCAGCAGCTAAGTCAGTTGCTTGTTGACCAATACAATCGTCTGCAAATTTTACCTGAACGCCCAATATCAGAGATAAAGGAGCCACAAGGTGTTTAAGAGAATATTTTTCTACGGGGCCATCTTTGGGTCTGCCAAGGTGCGACATCAAAATACATGAGCCACCGTCAGTCAAAATCTTTTTAATGGTAGGGATAGTGGCCTTGATACGCGTGTCATCAGTTATTTCAAGTCTGTCATTTAACGGAACGTTGAAATCGACACGTACAAGAGCTTTTTTGTTTGAAAAATCAAAAGAATCTACAGTTTTCATTGATTTATTTTAAATTAATAATCAGTATAAATACAATTACAAAGTTAAAATTTCTACCTATCTCAAAAATTTTAATGGCTTATAAAATGTGAATTAGATAAAATAAAATAAATAAAGTCCAAAATTTTAGGGGATAATTTATAGAATAAAAATAAATGATTAAAAACAAATGCCTAAGAATAAGAAACTTTAAATATTCTAAGCCAATAATTTGACTTTCAACAATAAAGCTGTAATTTTGCAGTCCGATTTTCGGAAATAAAAATTTTTATTAATTATTTTTTTAAGTAAAATGTTTCAAAACCAGTACGAAACAGTGTTCATTTTAACTCCCGTTTTATCTGAAGCCCAGATAAAGGACGCTGTAGAAAAATTCAAGTCAGTATTAACTGATAATGGTGCTGAGATCCTAAACGAAGAAGTATGGGGTCTAAAGAAATTGGCTTATCCAATTCAGCACAAAACCACGGGCTACTATCAGTTGTTTGAATTTAAAGCCGCACCAACTTTGGTGGCTACGTTAGAAACCGAGTACAAACGTGACGAACGTATAATGCGTTTTTTTACTACTAAACTCGACAAACATGCTGCTGCATATTCAGCACGTCGTAAAAGTGGTGCTTCAAAAACCAAAGCTCCAGTAACAGAGTAAGAAATTTAAAAACATTAACATTATGTCATTAGTTAACGAAAAAGTCGAAAGAAAAGAGCTTAACCGCAAAAAGTATTGTAGATTCAAAAAAATGGGGATCAAGTATGTTGATTACAAAGACCCTAACTTCCTTTTGAAGTTTTTGAATGAGCAAGGTAAGATTCTTCCAAGAAGATTGACTGGCAACAGCCTTAAATTCCAAAGAAGAGTATCAACAGCTATCAAACGTGCTCGTCACTTGGCGTTGTTGCCTTACGTAGCTGACGGTCTTAAATAAGACTCAAATCAAAAAAGTAAGATTGTAATCATCTTAATGAATTAATTTAATTTAAAATGGAAATAATATTAAAAACAGATATTGCTGGTTTAGGATACAAAAACGATACCCTAGACGTTAAACCAGGTTATGGTCGCAATTATTTGATCCCTCAAGGATATGCACTTTTGGCAACTCCGTCAAACAAAAAAATATTGGCAGAAAACCTTAAGCAAGCAGCTCACAAAGCTGAAAAACTTAAGTCTGATGCTGAAGCAATTGCTGAGCAAATCGGTGATTCAGTATTTGTAATTACTATGAAAACTGGCGAAAGCGGCAGAATTTTCGGTAGAGTTACAAGTATTCAAATATCTGATGCTTTGGCACTTAAAGGCATCAATATTGACAGAAAAAAGATAACAGTAGAAGATATCAAATTTGTAGGCACTTACAAAGCAGTGGTAGACCTACACAAAGAAGTTAAGAAAGAAGTATCTGTAAGCGTTGTAGCTGAGGTAGTTGAAGCTTAATTTTAGAAAAATCTTATACAAAAAAAGGATTGCCTCGGCAATCCTTTTTTTTGGTCTTTATGCTAACAAAAATCACTTTAAACTAGCAATCCAAGTAGCCATTTTCAAAGCTTCGTCTTTAGGCACTTGAGACATGGCAGCCATTGGTGGGTAACCAGGCCAGTTGGTAGGCTTCGGCTTGTAGATTAATTCCACAATTTGCTTGGCAGTATATTTCTTCTGCTTCATAACTTCTTTATATGCAGGACCCACAAGTTTGTTGTCAGGGTTATGACAAGCCAAACATGTATTTTTGGTCAACAATTTCTGAATATCTGGTGGAATTTTGGTCTGGGCTTTGGCCGCTGTCATCAAACCCAATACTAAGGCGATAGACAAAAGTGATTTTTTCATTTTCTATTTTGAAATTCAAGAATTAAACATATCAAAAACTGTCGTAAAGGTAAACTTTTTTTAATTTCATTTGCAAAAAATCTACTGTTAATGTCATGTTAAATGGATTTTACCTAAAATTTAGCATCAATCAAATTTAACCCTTAGCACTTTTGCATTTACGCCCAACTCTTTAAAATACCTCAACCAAAACAATTGTTGGTTACTTAGTGTATCATTGGGTGATTTGATTTCTACAAATTCGTAGTGATAATCAGACCAAACCAGCAAATCGGGCAAGCCGCGGGAGTTTTCTACTATGTTTTCCGCAATTTTTATCATAACCTTTTTCAGCTGTTCTAACTCTATTTGCAACACCATCACCCGTACCATCTCCCATATTTCTTCTATCCAAACCACAAAAGGATTGGCTACACCTTCGTTTTTCTGAAAATTTCCCCAAAGGTAAACCAAGAAGTCATCCTTGTCATTAAATGAGTCTAACAAATTATGAATCTGCTCTTTACGTTTTTCATAAAACTCAGGCAAGTGCAAATCTGACGGCCTTCTCTGGAATGGGTGGTGAAAAGAAACCAGACTTGGATCAAATATAATTTCCCAAAAAAGCAAGCCGAAAAGTGTTCGCCAAGTGTGATTTTCAGAAAATCCAGCTGAAAATCCCATCTCCAAAAAATATTCAATACTTCCAAACTCCACTTGGTTGCGATATATTCGATTGATGGTTATCTCGTCAGCAGTTTTTAGCCAATCGGTAGTTTGCTTTTTATTTTTCTTACCTTCTAAGGTTTTCAAAAAATACTCTGCAAAATACTCTTCATCCACATTTTGTGGAAATTCGACCATCTCGTTACAAGTAGCTTTTGCTTCTTCAATAAAGCCCAACTTTACCAAACAACGGGCTTTTCGTTCACGCGAAGGCACTATTTGTGTTTCATCAAATACCTCGATGGCAGCTTGATAATTTTTTCTTTGCTCAAAATACTTGCCGATTCTTAACTGAAGTTTTTGGAAAGAAGGCATAGCGATAGGACTCAAATCCTGACAAGCTTGATAAAGATTGCTGTACCAATCCAATATTTCAGCGTCTGATGATACGTTTCTAAGACCATCAAAAACCACAAACTGCTCAGAAACCATCCATTTGTCTTCGGCATCTTTTCGGGTTTCGAATCTGGCTACGAGGTCGTCGTCGGAGTGTTGATAATACTGAATCAAACCCATGTCTCGCAATACAAACTCGGTCATATCCATCGATTTGTTGCCAAAGAACAAAAAACGTAAAAAAGAAACTTCTAGCTCGAAGTTCATTTTTACAATCGTCTGATGAGCATTTATTTTTTCAAAAATCTCTGAAACTGAGAATTGATTTTTAACAAAATCTACCAAAACTTCTCTTTTTTCATTTTTTAGGCTTTTAAGGTCAAAAAATGACACTAAATCGGCCTTAGTAAGAACCGAAAGTATCTCTGATAGCCAAAGTTTATGCTCTTCAAAATCCAATGAAGATATAAAACCATGATTTACCAATAAATCTACCTGATTCTGAATTTCATCTAACTCGTCATATTTCAGACCATCAGTTTTAAAAAACAAACCTTTGCGATTAGTAAATCGAATAAAAAGGCATTGAGCATCCTCAGGCAGAGAATAATATTTTCGAAGAAACCTCCACTCCTGCTCTATCAGTAGATTTTTGTATTTATCTTTTACAAAACTGAGTAAATATTCAAAATTGGCATGATAATATTTCGGAGGAAGTTCTACCATTTCAAAGTGAAAATGATAGGCCGTCGTAGGCCAATGAAATATTAGCTGGGAGATCTTTCTCTACTTCTCTATGAAGGCCGAGCTTGTGACTGATATGCGTAAAATACGTTTTTTCAGCCCCTATTTTTTGTGACAAGGCTATCGCTTCGTTTAGATTAAAATGCGAAATGTGCGGTTCATGCTGAAGAGCGTTTAAAACCAAAACCTTGCAACCATAAACCTTCATCAGTTCCTCTTCTGAAATGTAGTTGGCATCGGTGATGTAGGCAAAATCGCCAATTCTAAAACCCAAAACTGGCAATTTATGGTGTAAAACTTGGATTGGAATAAATTTTAAGCCCGCTCTTTCGAAAGGTTCTGTATCTATTTCGTTACAAGTAATTATGGGTACTCCTGGATATGGCTTTTCGGTGAATGCATAAAAATACTCCATTTTGAGTTGACTCAAAACCCTAGGATGAGCATATATCGGGCAGTTTTTTATTCCTGAAAGGTAATTGAAAGGTCTAACGTCGTCTAAACCTCCCGTGTGGTCTTTGTGTTCGTGGGTAAAAACCAAAGCCTCAAGACTTTGCAGGTTTTCTCTGAGGGCTTGTTGTCTAAAATCCGGACCTGAATCTATAACAATATTCTTGTCGTTGTTTTGGATGAGGACCGAAACTCGAAGTCTTTTGTCTCTAAAATCCAATGATCGGCAAACTTCGCATTTACATGTAAGCACAGGCACGCCAGTTGATGTGCCTGTACCTAAAAATGTAATTTTCATTGCGATTGGTTTTACTTCTCTGTCAAACCTTTTACAACCAATACCAATTTATCGAAGTTCAGGGGTTTCATTAAAACATCGTTAAAGCCCGCTTCTTTGAATTCTTCTTCAGTGTAGTTTCTTGCATTACCCGTGATGGCCACTACCGGAACACCAGATTTAGCTGCATCGCTCATTCCACGGATGGCCTTTACGCACTCCATGCCGTCCATTACGGGCATGTTTATATCTAGCAACACAATGTCAAAGTTTTCTTTTTCTAACAATTGTACCACCTGCTCACCATTTTTAACTGCTGTAATTTCAAAATTCTGAAATTCAAGAATTTTTTTTACTAGGTTTTGGATAACTGAGCTATCCTCTGCTATGAGAACTCTATTTGGAGTAGACATAATTTGAAAACGTTATTTTGTTAAGATGTAAATATAATTTAAAACAACAATGATTGAAAATAAACCTTGTTCATTTCACATTAAAAAGCAAAAAAATAGCATTTTAATATTTTTGAATATTATTTTTGAAGAAAAATACTGTTTTTGAAAGAGATAAATCTTCTACCAAACAAGAAAATATACTTCGCCTCAGACTTCCATTTAGGAGCTCCTGATCATGAGAAAAGTTTGGTTAGAGAAAAGAAAATTTGTAGGTGGCTAGACCAAATCAAACACGACGCTCAAGTAGTTTTTTTGGTTGGTGATTTATTTGATTTTTGGTTTGAATACCGCAGATCAGTTCCCAAGGGATATGTTCGTTTCTTTGGAAAACTGGCCGAATTGACAGACACGGGAATAGAATTGGTGGTTTTTACAGGTAATCACGACATGTGGATGAGAGATTATTTCCAACAAAACTTCAATGCTCCTACCTTCAGAGAGTCTCAAGAATATAATATAAACGGCAAACGTTTTTTGGTTGGGCATGGCGATGGACTCGGGCCGGGAGATTATGCTTATAAAATTTTGAAGAAAGTTTTTGAAAACAAAATCTGTCGATGGCTATTTGCCAATCTTTTGCATCCTGACCTTAGCTTGAAGCTTGGTTATGCTTGGGCAAGTCATTCATGGCAAAAACACGACAAAGAAAAAGATGTATATGTTTTTGAATCAACAGACAAGGAAATTCTATTTCAATATTGCTTGGAAAAAGAGAAAACGACCCACCGCGATTTCTATATATTTGGGCATAGACATTATAAATTTGACTTGGAATTGAATACCAACAGCAGATATATCAATCTGGGAGATTGGATATATTTTTATTCTTATGCATGTTTTGATGGAGAAAAATTGGAGTTGAAAGACTTTAAAGCGTATTAATCTTCGTCAGGCAAATCCATTTCTTTGCGGGCATTGAAATATCCTTTGACTACAGTAAAGGTGGTTATAGCCAAAAAGAAAATAATAATATAATGTACGTAGTCTATCAACCAGGGATATTTGATACCTAAATAGTACCCACTACCTACCAGTGTAAATGCCCAAATGAAACCTCCTAGGATATTATAAATTGTAAATCGCAGAAAATTCATACTCACTAATCCAGCCAAAATAGGTGCAAAAGTGCGAACAATTGGCAGAAATCTTGCAATAATAAGTGTGCGACTTCCATATTTTTCGAAATACTTACGGGTTTTTGTGATGTATTTTTGCTTAAAAAAAAGTGAGTCTTTTCTGTTCTGAATTTTATCACCAAAAAACCTCCCCGAAACATAGCCCGTAAAAGATCCTGCAATAGCTGCAGCCATGATTCCAAAAAAGAGAGTAAAAACAGAAACTTCTAAAAGACCCGTAGAAACAAAAACACCCGATAAGAAAAGAAGATAGTCTCCAGGCAGGAAAAAACCAAAGAAAAGCCCGTTTTCGATATAAACTATCAGAATTATAGCCAACAGACCGCCTGTCTGAATGATTTCTTCTGAATTCATGATGTAATTGAAAAACGATACTATCTGATCCACTAGATTTGGGGATTTTTTGTAAATATAATTAGCGAGAAATTAAAGCAACAACATTTCAGATAAATTTACTGTGAAGAGATTTAAAAAATGTACAAGCCTAACTCAGTTTCATTGCTCAAAATCACTTTAACATGCTCAGATAAGGTTGTAGACAAACTATATCCTACATAGTCGGCAGAAATCGGATATTTGGGATAATTCCTATCAACCAAAGTAGCTACTTGTAATTTTTTAAGTGGGATAGACAAGAATGGCCTTAAGCAAAACGCCAATGTTTTTCCAGTATTCAAAACGTCGTCAACGATAATTACCACTTTATGTTTAAAAGTATCCACGTCACTTTCTAAAGTAATTTCTGGCTGATATTCGGCAGATTTGTCGAAAATAATTTTTGCAATACTTATTTTTATCGAACTAATTTCATTTAAATTTTTCTGTAATAATTGAGCAAAAACATAGCCCTCACCGTCTATGCCCGCCAAAATCACCTCTTTTTCATCAAAATTGTTTTCAAAAATTTCATAGGCAATCCTTTTGACCTTTTGGAGTGTACGGCCTTTGTCTAGGATTTGTGAATATTGTTCCTCTATCATCTCAAATTTAGTTTTTGTTTGCTGCACACATTGGCATAATTTGTGCAATTACAACCATATAAGTCTTGAAAACAAATATAAAACAAAACATGCACATTAGAATTATGAAGAATCTACTAGGAATAATTTTTGTGGCTTTTTTATCAAGTTTCACTTTGAAAAGTTCAGAACCTAAAAATCTTAGTCTAAACGAAATTTCGAAAGTCATTAGTCAGTCGTTTAAGGTTGGTAATTCTGATTTACTCACCAGCTGTCTTGACAAAGAGATAGAACTGATCATTGATGGCGATAAGATAGAATTTCAAAACCTTCCTGCATTACAAGCAAAACCTATTTTGAGTTCTTTCTTTAAAAAAAATCCACCTTTGTCTTTCAGTTATGTTTATCAAGGAGCCAACAGTTCTGCTTTGAAATATTGCATTGGCAATTATAGAAGCAAAAACAATGATTACTTGGTGTATATGTTAATTAAAAAAGATAAAAACGACAGATTTTTGGTAAATACCTTACAACTCAAGAAAGATTAAGCTGAAAAAATAAAACGGAAAGCACAAATTATCAAATATAATTGAGAGGTTCGGATGTCATCCGAGCCTTTTTTTTTATTTTTGCAAAAAATAAAAAACGTATTAGATGATTGTAAAAACAAAGAAATTCGCTTTAAATAAAAAACTCTATATAAAGAAGGCATTTGCAAATCAAATGAAAACTAGCTGGAAATGGTTGCTCATTCCTGCGGCGGTAGCAATTTTAGGACTTGGTTTACATTTTTCGGGTGTTTATAAAAACTGGTGGATATTAATAACCGCCATTATAGGAGGTGGTCTTTATGTTTTATTTTGGTATATCCAATTTTATGCAGCCACTGAAATGGATCAAAATAAACAGATGTTTGAAAAGTTTGCTTATGAAATTGATAGCCGTCAAATAATGGTAAAAATAAATGCGAAAGAAGGCGGGATAGTTAAATGGGAGTCTATATTGTCAGCAGAAAAAGATAAATCAGGATATTTCTTACATATTGGTAGAGGTCAATTTTTGCATTTTGGGTTCGAGGTCTTTAATGCAGAACATGATCAAAAGCTTTTCGAATCGATTCTTAAAAGAAAGAATCTATTAGAAGCATAAAACTAACCTGCCTTATTTTTAATATAAAAAAAAGCATTATCTATAATGCTTTTTTTATTTTATAAATCAATTAAATAATCAATCATGGCCATATCTATGGCATGCTCTGCCGAGACACCTTCCATCAAATAATAAAGACAGGATTTAATAAAGTTGAGTTCCTCATCATTATTAAAAACATCCTTACTCATTTCCAAAATTTTACTTACGTCGTCGGCTGGAATAAATACCTTGGGCTGTTGCATCAAAATAATTAGTTTTTTCTATTAGGCCGCAAAAGAAATGCCAATCAATTAGCCTGCTAGAAAACTTTTTAATTCTTAATTTTTAACTTTTTGTTTTTTTTGAAAATAAAACAACAATCAACTGACCAATAGTGAGTTACAATTATTACTTTTTTTTCAGTTTAAATCGCGGATAGTTTTTTGGGGTAAGAATTATAATTTTGGCACGGAATATTTTCTCAAATTTGGAAAAAAAATAACAAAAAAAAAACTTTAATGAGATAGATTTTAGATCAAATTTGTTTTTTGATAAAATAAGACATAAAAGAATCTTTTTTAGCAATGAAAAAAGGTCACCATATATATGATGACCTTCACTTGATTTATAATAATAAATAACTATCGTGTTTTTCTTATTGCAATTGGCAAACAAATCTCAACAGGGCAAGGACAATTCTCTTGAACTACAATTGGACAACAGCTACCGTTTGGACATAAACTTCCGTTAACGATTACGGTATATGATCCGCCCTGTGTTGCCGTAAATGTAGGTGATATAGCTCCCGAAATAAGCGTTCCATTTCTGTACCACTGATAACTTGAATAACCAAGAGAAGTGGACAATTCAGCCGTTTCGGCTTTGGTTGTACAAATAGATATTGGAACACTTACACAAGCTCTTGCAATATCATCTTCTGTAGTAATTCTATTACCAGGATTGGAATCTAAATCAGCTCTAGACAGTGAATCTACCCATGACTCCACGCAGGTAAGACCTCCGATATTTGTTAGAATTCTCAACTGAAAGGTTAAAGTTGCAGTGTCGCCAGAAGCCAGACTAATACCAGACCACCTTGATGTACCTATATTGAATGACCCTTCAGTGGCTATTTGAGAAACCAATTCAAAATTTACACCTAAACTATCTTTTACTACAACATCTACTAAACCTGCGTTGGAATCTTCTCTAAATACCTTTACTTGATAGGTAACGATATCCCCTACTACCCTTTCACAGTTTCCGATTATAGTTCCGGTAAGCTTAACATCTACATCAGACGATAATGGTAAAAGTAATCTTGTGGGGTTACTTCTTCCTGGCATTCCTGGATCACCGTTATCAGATGTATCTTTGACTGCTATTGCATTAGATGAAGTACCATTTACCAAAGCGGAATTTAGAACCTCACCAGCTAAGATGTCGCCTGAAGTGAGATAATACATTCTCGAAGCGACTGCTGTACCACCTGGAGCTAAAGCCGAAGGGGTAACTGGTATGGGTGTTGAAGATATTTTAGTATCTGTAATTGTTATGCCTGTAACAGGTACGTTACCTGTATTAATCACCGTAAAATCGTATTGTACAGAATCTCCAACTAGTCCAGAACCCATCAAAGTATTGGTTTTGATTAATTCTAATGAAGGGCTAAACTGATACTGAATAGTTACTCGTGCAGTATCACTCAATCCGGTTGCTTTTTCTATTAAACTATAAATCAGCGGCGTTGGATTGGAGTAATTTCCTATCGATGGCGTGAAAGTTAAATTTCCATTTGATGAATTATAGACATAATTACCTTCCCCTGGAACCAAAACTGAGGTTTGTATGCCCAATGCTGTTGGTTCTAAATCTACATCTACCAAAGAGAACGTCGCAGTGCTTAAGTTAGATAACAAATCATTGGTTAACAAATTAATTACAGTTGAAGTTTGAGGCTGGTTAATCAAATCAGCATCACTGTTGGCGATTGGCGGTACTCCATACATAATACTTATCATTGCAGTATCTAACAATCCGGTCATTGCCTCTGTGATTATATAGCTGATTGGAGTTGGATCATTAACGAATCCAGTCTCTGGATCAAAAGTAATTTCTCCAGTAGTTGAATTGTATGACCAAATACCTTCTCCAGCGACAATAAGTGAATCTTGATCTCCTGGTGTTGTTAAATTTATATCTACCAAAACTTCAGCAGGTGTTGCAATTGCACCATTTGACAAACTGTCATTGGATACAATGTCAAAAGTAACATTAACACCTACTGGACTGGAAGAATTTGTATCATTTTCTGCTACTACTGGCAATAGATAAGTCATTGATATAGTAGCCATATCAGTAAAACCTGAGGTCAATTCAATTAAGTTATAGTTGATAGGTGTTGGATTTCCTATTAATCCATTGTCAGGAATAAAAGTTACAATTCCAGTAGTAAGATTATACTGATAGGTACCTTGTCCAGATATAGTTAAAATGTGATCTACAGTTGGAGTTAAAGGATTCAAGTCAATACTTGCGTTGGTAGTGTTTGCTATCGCTCCAGTACTCAAAGTATCGTTTGAGAGAGCATTTACTACCCCTACAATTCCTGGTAAATTGTTTAAATCTTCATCATTCACAGCATTCGGGAATCCAGAGTAGGTTATTACAATATTTGCTGTATCCTTTTGTCCTGTATTGTTGTCTATCAACACATAATTTATTGGAGCAGGATTACCAGTCAATCCTATTTCTGGAACAAATGTAACTTGACCATTTGACAAATTATAAGTATAAGTACCTTCTCCACCTACAATCAAAGTATTATCCAAAGCCGGTGTAGCAGGATTTATATCTATGGTGGCGTTCAACGTTGTGGCTAAACTACCCGTTGACAAGGTGTCATTTGCTAAAATATTTACTACTCCATTTGTTCCAAATGCGTTGTACAAATCCGAATCATCTAAAGCAATAGGAGGAATATTATTTACTGGAATACTTACTGTCGCATCCGTTGCATCTTCGGCTCCATTGTTGTCTATCGCTGT
>NZ_RJUD01000099.1 GCF_024343675.1 Lacihabitans sp. CS3-21 | reverse complement strand
TCTGAAACTTTAGTTATTAACTATCAAAAAATAATTTCCAAAAATCATCTCAAACCAACAATCCAATTGTTTTAGCATGTTGAATGGCTTCATCAGTATGTTGCGACTGAAAGGTTTTTATAGATTTATTTTGTATTGAATTTAGGGTTTCAGTAGTAAAATCTGCTTTTTCCAAACTAATATTTCGAATATAAACCGCCACAATCTGCTCAGGATATTTATTGGCTATGGAGGCATAAATTTGCGGGTCACTTTGCGAATTATCGCCAAGCAATACGAACCTTTGTCTCGGAAAAGCCTTCAGAATTCTCGTCACCCTGTTGAGCTTTCCTTCGTGTTTGGTTTTGCCTGTTTTCAACAATTGATACCACTTCTTTATATTATTCAACAAAAAAGCCCCTTTTGGCAAGCCGTTGTGCTTAAAAAAAGCATTCAAATCATCATATAGATTCCACTCGCTACTCGAAACATAGAAAAAAGGATTCGGCACGTTTGGTTCTGTATGGGTAAGAGCCAGCAACTTGTAAAATTTCACCACATCGGCAAAAGTTTTGCGGCTACGTGGATTTTTGGTGAACATCACCCGGAGTTTTTTACCTGTGTGGGCCGAATGCGAAACCAAAACGGTATCGTCTATATCCGAAATGAAACCATATTGTGTAGCATGTGGAACAAATAGCTTTCCTTCTCCACTAGTTTTCTTATATCCCTGACCATCAACCAAATGCACTTCAATCAAATGCCAACCCGCGTCTATTTCAAAATCCGATTGCCACTCAAATTTAAAAAAACCATCCACCTCAGTGGTGGCATGAAGTGTTTGATTTTGCCACTGCAAACTCAATTGTACATGTGGTACAGGTTTAACTAAAAATAATCTGGCTAAATGTATAATATTACTGATGGGATTATTGTTAAATTTACTCGGACGCACAGATTTCCCAGCCAAAACATGACCATACACTACCAGGTTATTTTGGTGTCCATAACCATGATATACTTTTACAGTTGCAACAGCATGTTCAATTTCATTTTTCATTATGACATCAAAAAACTTAAAAGTACTTTTTGTAATTAATGCTGGTTCAGGCAATAATACGATTGACTGGACCTCCTTGGTTACCAATTATTTTTCAAATCTTAGCAACACCATAGATTTTTACAATCTCACACCAACTTGCAACATTTCAACCATAAAAGCAAAGATAAAGTTGTTTAAACCTGATTGTGTGGCTGCAGTCGGTGGTGATGGTACCATAAAACTGGTGGCTGAATGTTTGATAAAAACCAAAATCCTTTTGGGCATCATTCCAGCCGGATCAGCCAACGGACTTGCAAAGGAACTCGGAATAAGTGAAAATCCTACAAAAGCTTTGGATATACTCTTGCAGGCTTTCTCAAAAAAGATTCATATCACACGAATCAATGAGCAACTCTGCATTCATTTGAGTGATATTGGGCTGAATGCCTATGCCATGAAAGAATTTGAAAAGCAACCCATCCGCGGCTGGTGGGGCTATTTTGTGGCAGCCTTAAAAGTCCTGTGGCAAAATCCATTGATGGAAATTACCTTAAAAATAGACGAAAAGAGCATTAAAATGAAGGCTGAAATGATTGTTATAGCCAACGCCACCAAATACGGCAATGGCGTGGTGATCAACCCCGTCGGTAAATTAGGCGATAAACTGTTTGAGGTGATTGTTATCAAAAAAATATCGTTCATCGAAATCATAAAAATGGCTTATTCGCATGGTTTACTTGACCCCGACAAAACCGAAATATTTCAAACAAACGCCTTGTCCATGAAGACTCGCAGGAAAGTTCATTTTCAAATAGACGGGGAATATTTGGGCAAAGTAAAGGAAGTCAATGCCTTCATTGCACCAAATGCTCTTCAGGTGATTGTCCCTGAGGTTTAGGTTTCCCGTATCTAAAGCTTTTTGAATCTCATAAAACAAACACTCCCTAATTCTTTTATCCTCAACAATATACTTCAATTATAGCATACAAAAGTTTAATCCTTTTTTCTTATGTTTGGATAATATTCTAAAAAACCAACCATGAATAAAACGCTAGGCATGCTACTTTACCTAATGGCGAATCAGGTAAATGTCTTTTCACAAACGAAACCCATACTCAAAACCGAACTCCCCACCGCACTCGACGGCGTTTTTACAAATGACCAAGTGGCGTCTGTCACAGAAGTATATGCCAACCAATGTGCAGCTTGCCATGGTAGGGACTTGAGAGGAACAGAAGGCGGAACCGCTCTGGTAGGAGAAAGATTCCTGACCAAATGGAAAAACAAGACCCTCAGGGATTTGTATGTGTATACCAAAACCACCATGCCCAAAACCCAACCCAACGCTTTTGACGAAAAAACCTATACCGCACTTATAGCCTTTGTTTTAAATGGCAACGGCTTTCCAGCTGGTGAAAAACACTTGAGTTTTAAGAATCCTTCGGAGAAAATCTTAATGGGCATGGCTCCTCCCTCGAGGGTCAGCATGGGTTTTAGGCCTGCCTTGGTAAACAACAAGCCCAAAACCATAGAGGCGGAATGGAAACAACACCGTGGAGATTTTGCCAGCACCAACTATTCGCCGCTTGACCAAATCAACGAAAGCAATGTTAGCCAAATGAAAATAGCTTGGCGATGGAAAACTGATAATTTCGGCCCGAATCCTGAGTTTTATTTCAAGTCTACGCCCTTGATGGTGAAAGGCATCTTGTACACCACCGCAGGCTTGAGCCGCAGCGTAGCAGCCATAGATGGGGAAACCGGCGAAACGCTTTGGACTTTTAGATTAGACGAAAAAGAACGAAAAGCTTATGTGCCCAGACAAAACTCTGGCCGAGGCGTGGCCTATTGGGAAGACAAAGTCAATGGCAAAGATAAAATCGTATTTGTTTCTCCGAGTTTTCAATTGGTGGCTTTAGATGCACAAACGGGCCATTTGGTGAGTGATTTTGGCGAAAATGGAATCGTAGACTTGAAAAAAGGCTTGGATAGCCAACTAGATCCCTCAACCTCCACCATTGGTTCTACTTCTCCGCCCATTATCGTCAACGATGTCATCGTAATAGGTTCGAGTTTTCCGGTGGGCTTGGCTCCTACTTCTAAAACGCAAGTAAGAGGCGATATACTGGGCTATGACGTAAAAACAGGTAAAAAAATATGGACTTTCCACACCATTCCACAGGCTGGTGAACTTGGAAACGAAACCTGGAAACAGGAAAGCTGGAAATACACGGGCAATGCAGGAGCCTGGGCTCCACTCACCGCCGACCCCGACTTGGGTTATGTGTACCTGCCCTTAGAAGCTCCCACGGGTGATTTTTATGGCGGCCATCGTCCGGGTGACAATTTATTTTCTCAAAGTTTGGTTTGTCTCAATGCCAAAACTGGCGAAAGGGTTTGGCACTATCAGTTGGTACACCACGACATCTGGGATTATGATTTGCCCGCTCCACCGATTTTGGCCGACATACAGGTAGACGGAAAACCCATAAAAGCTGTGGTACAAGTCACCAAACAGGCCTTTGCCTTTGTTTTTGATAGAATCACGGGTCAGCCCGTTTGGCCGATAGAAGAAAAGCCTGTGCCCAAAAGCAGTGTCCCTGGCGAAATCACCTCCCCTACCCAACCTTTTCCGACCAAACCTGCTCCCTTTGACCGACAAGGCTATTCTGACGACATTTTGGTGGATTTTAGCCCAGAAATAAAAAAAGAAGCCCAAAAGATTGCGGCCAAGTTTCACAAAGGACCCTTATACACACCTGTAAACCTCTACAATCCTCCCCAAGAATTGGGTACCTTGATGATACCCGACGCCGTGGGCGGAGCCAACTGGCAAGGGGGTGTTGTGGACCCCGAAACGGGCGTTTTGTATGTTTCCTCCAGCACGGTTCTAAGGCCCATGAGCATAGAAGCCGCTCCAAAAGGTGCCGGAGATATGGATTATGTGGCGTTTTTGGGTTCTTCACGCATTGGGCCTTATGGCCTGCCTTTGGTAAAACCACCCTATGGCCGAATAACCGCCATAGACCTCAACAAAGGCGAACACCAATGGATGGTGCCCAACTCCGACACCCCCGAATGGGTAAAAAACATACCCGCACTGAAAAGCCTAAAGATACCAAGAACGGGCTCACCTGAGCGGGTAGGCATGTTGGTCACCAAGTCGTTACTCTTTGCAGGAGAAGGCTCAGGCTTGTATGCTTCTGACGGCGGAGGCGGGAAAGTTTTTAGAGCCCATGATAAAGCCACGGGAAAAATCATCTCGGAGATCAACCTTCCCGCCAACCAAACAGGCGTACCCATGACCTACTCCATCAATGGCAAACAATACATTGTGGTAGCCGTAGGAGCCGTTGGCCACCCAGGCGAGTTGGTGGCTTTGTCGCTGTAAGGATGCTTTCAACCAAAGTTTACTCCTTTTAGATTTGTTTAATGACTATTTGATGTTGATAATATCTTACTCAACATTGGCGAGTTAGTTTTCAACATTGGCGAGTTCGTGGGCAACATTGGTGGGTTCGTTCACAACATTGGTGAGTTCGTTCACAACCTTATTGAGTTAGTTCACAAAATTGGTGAGTTAGTTCACAACATTCGTGAGTTAGTTCACAACATTCGTGAGTTAGTTCACAACATTCGTGAGTTAGTTCACAACATTCGTGAGTTCCTATTAAACATTGGTAAGTTCGTTCTCAACATTAGTGAGTTCGTTCTCAACATTAGTGAGTTAGCTCACAACATTGGTGAGTTAGTTCACAACATTGGTGAGTTCCTATTAACATCGGGCGGCGTTCCGCTGGTAAGTTAGTTCACAACATTCGTGAGTTAGTTCACAACATTGGCGATTTCGTTCACAACATTGGTGAGTTCGTATATGTTTTCGATGAATTTATGTTCGATTTTGCGTCATGAAATAAATATTTTGAATAAAGCAGAATAAAATTTATCTTTGAAAACATAAATATAAAACACCACTCTCATGATAAAAATATTTACGCAATTACCCATCTGCACACAAACCCCTCATTATCAATTTAATACCAAAATTATTCAATCAAATACAATTGAGATATCTACGCAACTGTAAAAATGAGTTGTGTAAATATACTTGTTGTGCCTCACCCTATAAGACAACACGACTGACAATAAACGAACAGAAAAATGAAATACAAAATGTCAACGCTTCAGCAAAATCAAAAGAGCTGCAACCAGCCGCACAAAGCCACCGCTTTGCAGTACATTTGCTTTTGCCCCAACCGCACTAAAACAAACAACAGTAGCGTATGACGAAAACTCTATCTTTTTTTGACATTCAAAAACAGCTGTTTTCGTTTTTAAAATTCCATTATATTAGAATTGGGAAATTGCTTGCTATACTTTTCAAGAAAAACAAACGGTTGCAAAAACTGTCATTTGACTATTACAAAAATTGGCATTCTAACAATTCTTATTTGGTGGTGGACATTAAGTTTAAAAATGCAATTTATTTCAAAGTTGACCATACTAAAAGTTTTGATTTTGCAATACCACTAATTCTGAATTTACAAACATTAAAAGCAGATAATATAAAGGTTGAAGTCTTTGGATTTTTTCAAAAACAAGTCTTTATAATTGAACTCAAAAAAGAATTTCAACTCAATTCAAAGCCTTTCAAAACTACAATTGAAAACATTAGGCCGGTTGAAATAACTCGACAAAAGACAAGAATAAAAATACCTAACCTTAGGTTTGCCTTCGGCAAACCTAAGGTTACTATTCAAAGTTTTACCGTTAAATCAAAACATATAGCAATCAAATCTAACGAATTTAAAATCCAAGAGTTTTTATGAAAAGAGATTATTACATC
This sequence comes from Lacihabitans sp. CS3-21, assembly GCF_024343675.1. GTDB lineage: Bacteria > Bacteroidota > Bacteroidia > Cytophagales > Spirosomataceae > Leadbetterella. Next base: position 44,056 of record NZ_RJUD01000099.1, on the reverse strand, counting down.
ACACCAAAAGCAGGTAAAATTATGCGTTTCCTTTGGAAATGTGCAGGAGGCGACCGTTATATTTTAGAACGAGCAACGTATAGTGACCAAATCAAATATATGTGTTTGGGTGGAATTGTATTTGCCACAGGTGCAATGGCAGGACTTGCAGGAGGATATGCCTTTTATACTATTTTCTCAGCAAAAGGCTCAGCAGTTGAAGACGTGGTTGATTTTCCAACAGTTATTTTATCTGCTATTTTTGGACTTATTTGGGGGTTAATGATTTTCAATATTGACCGTTTCATTGTTACAAGTACGGGCAAAGGAGATGGTACAGAAAAAATAACTTGGGACGAATTCAAAAGTGCCATTCCTCGTATCATAATGGGTGCTATCATTGCAATAACGATTTCAAAACCTATTGAAATACGGATGTTTCAAACGGAAATCAATAATAAATTGTATGAAAAGCAACTTGAATTACAAAAGGAATTTGAGAAGAAAACAACTGCCAATTTTGAAGAGCGTTTAAAAGTTGTTGAAGGGGATTTAGGCGAAGTAGGTAAACAAAGACAAGATTTGATTAGTCGTATCAAAATTGCAGAACAAGCGTACACTGACAATTTAATGGGCAAAGCTAATGGAATTGGTGCAGGAAATGGTCCTTTATCAAAAGCGTTAAAATCTCAAATTGATAATTTAAATACAGAACTGGATAGATTTGACCAACAAAATGGAGATAAAATTAATGATGCAGATAAAAAACGAAAGGAAATTTTAGCTGAAAAAGAAAAAGTATTGGCTACAAACGTAAAAGTTGCACAAGGTTTAGACGGTTTGCTCGAACGTATAAAATTGGCTCACGAGGTTGCAGGTTTTTGGATTACACTTTTTATAACCTTGCTATTTATGGCTATAGAATTAACACCAATTTTCTTTAAGTTGATGCTCAATAAAACGCCATACGATTATTTAAGCGAAAACAGAGATGACCTAATTCGGGCAGAAAATGGAATTGAAGTTCGCTATGATTATTACAAAGATAAAGAAGGTATTGAACGTCATCTGATAATCAATCACGAAGCCGAAAAAATGATTTTTGAAAAAATCAAAATAACAGAAATTCAAAAAGAACTCACAGAATACGCAATTGCAAAATATAAAGAAAGAGAAAAAGAAAAAATTGATGGCAATTTAGATGAATATATCAAAAAAATAAATCCTGATGAGTTCACTTCTTAAAGCCATAAGAAACCGTCTTTGTAAGTTGTCTGGGGAAGACTATACTATAATTTCAAGGTGCAGTAACAAAATTCAAATTTATTTTTCACTCATCGGATTATTGGTATTGGTGATCTTGTTGTGCAGTTTTGCAAGTGCTTTATATTTCACAGAACATTTATTTCATAGTGTTTTTGCGGATATCGGCGTTGGAATAGTTTGGGGTTATATTGTTACCAATATGTACGTTTTATTTTTGTACACCATTACCCCAACGCTTTTACCAACAAAAATCAGAATAAATCAAAAGATAAAAACAAATCAATTTCAGCTCTCATTTTCAATGGGATTGAGAATATTCATTGTTGTTTTATTGGCTATTATCATTGCCCAACCATTGAATGTTTTAATCTTAAAACCCAATTCAACAGCGTTAGCATTCGACATTAAACAGTTATTAACCTCTAATGCTTTAGCAACTATCATTACAATAGCAGTTATTGCTATTTTCCTTTTACCTGTTTACCTAAAATATAGCATTAGAAAATTAGGTGAATTTTATGAACAAAAAGCAGAAATTAAGAAACGGATAATTATCGATGATTACAACGATTTCAAAAAAGAATATAAACGTATTATAGAGAACAATATCTCAAATTACAATAAATCAGTTAGGGAAAATTTGTTGCCGTATTTAAACAAATTGGAAAAAATAAATCCGGTTGCTTACCAAGAACATTTTACCAAAATAAATAATGAATTAATCAACGATAAAATTGAAAAATACGAGTATTGGGCTAATCCGCCATTCAGAACAATACTCAAATCGAAAACTAAAAACGTACTTTCTGAACAGGAATTACTAAACCACATTTATCCTTAAGCCAATTGACAACTGCAATTATCATCATCGCAATTTTCGTTTTTCTGTATTTTTTCTTTTTTAGAACGAAAACAGCGGATAAATCAATTGTCGTTAATGATGAAATTGTAAAAGATAATCATATTGATTTTTCAGGTGCAGAATTAATCAATGAAGATGAAATTTTTAGCGATAAAAACGGTTTACAATATAAATTAGTTAAAAAAACAAGAGAACTTCCACGACATACTTACATCAAAGCATTATTAAACGGAAAGTATTGGGGCGAAATTGACGAGAACTTTTCCAAACAGTTCGAACATTCCAAGTTTTTTGATTTTAATATTTACGAAGTAATGCTCAATAATGCAGTTTACAGCAAATCGCCATTTCAGTTACAGCAAGATTTAAAAATACCACGAGAAAAACTACCAAAACTATTACATACTGTTTTAGAAAAAGACGACAAAGAATATGAAGTCAATTTACACGAGCCGTTATTTGCTGAAATAAAATTCAATAGAAAATTACACCAAGACGAAGGCAACGAAGTTTTTGGAACAATAGATGCAGTCGTTACAGGCTATGTTCTTGACTTTGTCGTAGAGCATTACACAAAAAAAGAGTACCTAATTCCCATTACTAATACAACTTCTCAAACATCAATAATCCTAGACCCAATTATAACAAAAACTTCAATACCAACAGGCAATGTAGAACACAACGGAAATTATAAACGAACGGAATATTTTTATTCAGACCATAAGAAAACATATTGGAGCGAATGGAAATATTCAAAACCTGCAAATTCATCAAATAACGAGGGCTGTTTTTCTACCATAATCGGAGTAATCGGAATAATTTTAGGCATTGCATTTTTACTAATGATATTGCCCCAAATGGCTTTCATTTTGCCATTTGCTCTAATTCTGCTTTTACTGAATTTAATTCCTGCTAAAATTTACAATTGGATTTTCAGAATTATTGGGATTGTAATACTAATTGGTTTTATTTTTAGTTTATTTCAGGTTTTTAACCGTACTTCAAATACTTTCAATCCAAAACCTGTAGTACTTGAAAATCCGAAAGAGCAAGAAATGCAATCAACGCCAATAATTGACACGACAAATAATGTTGTAGAAAACGATACATTGATTAAGCATTTCCGGGTATGGAACGATTATGACGGCAACAAATACGAGGGATATATTTGGACAAAGAAAAGCGATTACAGCAAAGCGAAACACTTTAAAAACTCATTGAATTTAGAACAAACCACACTAAGAGCTTACGATAAAATCATTTATTCGTTAAAAGAAAATAACAAGCAATATCTCAATGGAGTTTATCAATTATTTGATGGCATTATAGAAAAAGATCAATTATCAAACGTGAAATTTGCGGAACTTCTTGTTTCTTTCGTTCAAGATATTCCTTATTCAGTAATTGTTCCAGACGATTGCAATCCTAATTTGTATGACGACAAATTTATTCGGGAATATCTATCATCTGAAAATGCTAGTTGTAACGGATTTCAAAAATTCGGCATCAATTCGCCAGTAGAATTTATGTCAAATCTTTATGGCGACTGCGATACAAGAACATTGCTATTATACACAATGCTTGCTCATTATGGCTATGATGTTGCTTTATTTAGTAGCGAATATTACAGTCATTCAATTATCGGAGTAAATTTACCGATAAGAGGAATTGCTTACACATATGAAAATCAACGTTATGTGCTTTGGGAAACAACGGCACCAAACATAAAAGCAGGTGTTTTACCAAAAGAAATTTCTAACCTAAAGTATTGGAGAATATCATTAAAATCAAAATAAAATGGATATAACAAAAACAATCACACTCACCAGTGTCGGCATAGTTGCATTTGCAATTTCTCTTACAGCTACACAACTGTTAATCAGAAAAGAAAAATCCAAATCAGAAAGCGAAGGGAAAATTCTTTTGGCATACGGAATTTTATTTTCGAGTTGGGTTATCAGTTTTTCATTTCTTAATTTTAAAACACTTTCTATTTTAAATGAATTTGTCGACACCATTTACAAAGTAAACACCGTAAATCCTTTAATCGAAATTGCAAAAACAAGTGTTTTGTTTATAGGCTTAACAAATACTTGGCTATTTCTTTGGTATTACATCACAAAAGCACTTTCCGTTATTTTTACAGGCAACCGAAATGATGTAAACGAAATCGAAGGTAATAATTACGTTTATTTTATTTTGAAAGGTATTGTTTTTATTGGCTTTGTTTATTCTTTAATGCCAGTTTTTGAAGGAATTTTAAGAACCTTTTTTCCGAATATTGAAATCCCATTTTACCGTTAATTATGAAAAAAATATTTACTTGTTGTTTGATAGTAACAGCTCTACTTTCATCTTGTGTTTCAGAAACTGAACATCAAGAAGTCATTAATGAGAAAGTTTCTTTATCTGTTGAAAACGAAAATTTGAAAACTGAATTAGAAGAAATTAAATTTAGTGCACCAAATTTACTTGCTGAAGGAAAGATTTTTTTTGAAGCAAAAGAGTTTTCAAAATCGAGAGATAAGTTTCAAACACTTTTTGAAAAACACCCGCTATACGAAGGATAATTCCTTCGTATAGGTGGAATGCGGGTTTTACCCGCAAAAACATCAAGCTTATGGCAAGTATGGCAGATGGAAGTAATTGAAAATCAGGAACTTTATTATAAATTTGTACTAAGGCTTAGCAGATAGGATTCTATATCCCAGCTTGTCAAAAGCCCTGAACTTTAGCGGTAATTAAAACAAACCTTTTATGGCAAAACCAAGGGTATTTATTAGTTCAACTTATTACGACTTAAAGCACATTCGTTCATCATTAGAAAACTTCATAGATGTACTTGGTTATGAATCTATACTATCAGAAAAAGGTAGTATTGCCTATAACCCAGACATAGCCCTCGATGAGTCTTGTTATCGAGAGGTTCAGACCAGTGATATTTTTGTACTTATTATTGGTGGACGATATGGCTCGCCTGCAAGTTCACAGAATAAAATACAATTGAATGATTTTTATAACAGATATGAAAGCGTAACAAAACTTGAATATGAAAACGCTTTCAAGCGTGACATACCAGTCTATATTCTGATTGAAAAATCTGTCTATTCTGAGTATGAAACCTTTAAGAAAAACAGAGAAAATACATCGATTAAATATGCCCACGTAGATTCAATTAACATATTTTCATTTATTGATTTAATTCTAAATCAACCAAGAAATAATCCCATTCATCAATTTGAAAAACATATTGATATTGAAGTGTGGCTTAAAATTCAGTGGGCTGGGCTTTTTCAAGAATTAATCCGAAATAGAAAATCGGAGTCCGAAATATCTGAGTTATCTAAAGAGGTAAAAGAACTTTCAAATATTAATACAACCCTTAAAAGATATTTAGAGGAAATTGTTTCAAAAACAGATAAATTCAAAGGGTCAGAAATAATTGAAGAAGAAGAAGAACGTTTGAGTAAATCTAGAATAAAAAATATTTTATTAGACGACATTATTATTCAAGAAATGATACGTATCAATAACTTAACTCTAGACGAAGCAATCAATCTTATTTCAGAACCTAAAAACTTTAAAGAACTTTCAACATCTTTTGCAAAAATAAATCATGAAACAGACAATGGGAAACGACTTTTAGAATATTGGAAAACTACACCATCTGTACAGGAAAGATTTAACAAATTGAGAGCTACACTAGGTTTTAACGCATTTGATAAAATTTAATAGCTACGCCCAACAACTAGGGCTTCGTTCAGCACAACGTAATGCGTTCAAGCATTTAGAATGAAGCCAATATTAAACTTAAGCTTCGGACTAGGCCTACGCGTAGTTTTTACCGATTAAACGCCTGATTTTCCGAACCTATGGGGTTTACATCCGCTACTTTGTAAGTTTTTGAAGCATTTCCCTGCTGAGTTTTTATGTTTCGTGCGTGTATTTCAAGTTTCTATTCCTTTTCAGGCCAATTCTTATCTTTCGAAATTTGAAAGAAGAGTTTTTTTCTTCAAAATATTTACTTCTTCTTGTCGTAACTTTTTGTTTTCTCTAAAAATACTTTAACATTACTAATCAAATAAAACTTTGAAGATTGGATATTTCCTAAAATATTTGCCATTTCTATAAGCTCATATTTGTTCAATGGTTTGAAAAGGCTATACCGAGAAGTTAGCCTATTGGTTTGAAATTCAACTATTTTTCTTGAACCTTCTATCTCACCTAGGATTTTTAATAGTTCGTAATCAATACTTGTGGTATTTTGATTAGAAAGTAATTCCCAAGAAGCATTTGAAACCCATGAATCATTGAAATTGCCATTGGTCAATGACATAATATTAGAAAAAGAGAATTCTCCATTTTGTTCTTTTTTTATTTCCTCTAATAAAGCTGCATCGTAAAGATGTAGATTTTCGATCTCGGCAAAAGTTTTATTGGTAAAAAAACGTAGTGTATCTACAAATTTCGAGTTGATTTGTAACTCTTTTTCGATTTTGGCAATGTCTTTATATTCTCCTCTAATGTCGAGAATCATTTTATTGTTAAATTCATTTTCCTTCTTTTTATCACGATAATCGTCTAACCAAAGAGCGGCCGTTAAACCCAAAAAAAGTGAAAATACTTCAAAAAGCATGTCGACTCTTCTTTTTTTTATTTCTGCAAGGAGTTTTTTTAGCATAATTCTTTTTTAATAATCTTTTAAAAATCTTCAATAATACGAATACAAATCTATGGTTTCCTTCAAATTGATGAATGAGTTTTATGTCAGCTCTTACTATTATTCATCGATATTACAGCTTGATTCGAGGTTTTAATACTGAAACTAAATCAATATTTTACTGTCAGGAATCGTATAGTAGTGTATTTATCCCTTCATTTTTCTCTATTTAACAAATCTCTAGCGGTTAGTTTCGATCAATTCCAAATAAAGAACCTCACCCGGTTTTACTTCAACACGCCAGCCCTTGGATAATTTTTTACCACTTACCATGCTGATTTTATTGGAATTCATGTTTTTTATGCTGTATTTTTTATTGGAATCTACTGTAAACCATTCTTGAAACTGATTTATCCTTGGATAATCGGCAGGATAATTCATCTTGGTTTTGTGTCTTTGCTCATCAAATTTTAGTTGGCCTTTCCACCCAGTTGCTGTTGCCAAAGTGATTTTCAAACCATTGCTTGTTCTTATGGCTCCCAAGTTCAAATCTTTTTGCCAGTCCACCGGAACGATGCCCTGCGTTTTCCATAAACAATACATGATGGTGGTTCTGGCGAAGTTCCCATCTCCGTGCCATCCTTCAATCATTCCATCGGCTTTCTGAAATTTCCAAAGCACTTTAATTTCACTGTCTAACCAGTCTTTCACTGAGGGAATCTGTTCTCTGTTATATAAGTTTAAAGTTCCTTCAATGGCATCTGCATAGCCATCCGCATTACCCTCCCAATTGTGGTTTCTGTATTTTTCATTCAAAGAGCTAAGGGCTTTTATTACGGCATCTCGGTAAATAGGTGTAGCATCCATTTGGGCAATAAACCAATAGGCATTAAGCGTATACCCAAAATTATCAGCTAAACGTTTTGAGAGGATTTTACCATTTTGGGGGTTTACCTCATCATAAAAAAGCCCATCTTCATTTCTTCCGACTTCCAGAATACGGTCTAGCATCGAATGTATTAACGGACGCCATTGCTTTCTTTTTTCTGGCTCAGCGTAGCTGCAAGCTATGTACACCTCGCATAAGCCAGATATAATTTCACACCCATGGTCTCTTATCCGTAAATGATCTAAGGCTACGGTTGGTAAATTTTTTTCATTGAGATAATTATCCGCAATTTCTATGGCCCAGTCTAAATAGGCTCGTTTACCGGTAAACCAGTACATTCTAGCTAAAACTTGCATCAAATCGCCATTCACTTCCACTGTCGCACTATTTCCGTAAAAATCTCCTTGGATGTTTTTGGCTATTTTTGTCAATTTGGGTAAATCATTTAAAATTTCAATCATTCGGTCACTCCAAGGACTTCTGCCCAACCATTCCGTGAGGGGAATGAGTCCATCTTTCATATATTCTGCAGAGCCGAAAATGATCTGACTGGTGTCTATTGGGTTATTCCTAAAACCTTCCTTTGAAAAAGAATAGGTATCTGGTAGCTTGCCAATCCTGGGTGTTATTTGTTGTTCCGTTTTCAACATTTCTAATGCCTTGCCTTTGAAGAAATCAGGCATAAGAATAGAAGAAGTGAGCACCATATAAGGATAATTGTCTGCTGCTGCATCCCATGCATTCCAAAAATCTTTGGAGTCGGTGATATTTCTAGGTATCAAGCCTGACTTTGGGTCAGCATATTTCATCCATGCATTTACATAATTTGTACATCTATTAAATCCTTCATTCACCAATCGACCATTTTCAAGTGATTGACTGAATTCCTGATCTTTTTCTTGACCATACAAATTCAAAGAAGAAATAAGGATTGTAGCCATCATCACCATTTTCAAAGCATGAAGATGGCATTTAAATTTTCTATTCATATCGTATTCATAAATATGTCACATTGCAGATTTAAAATTATATCTTTTCAATTCTAAATTACTGTCATCCGAGAAAAAAATGAAAAAAATGAAATCTTTATATCGCCCTGCACTGTTTGAACACAGTCAAAATTCTCTATAGGGAATATTTTTATAACTGCTTGTATATGAGAATTTTGAATGTGTGAGTTTGCAGGCGGTCGGCCGCTGCCGTGCAGTTTTTTTTGGTGGTACGCCACTCCGATTCGTTTTTTTTCGAACGGTGCCACGACTGGCAAAAATGAAGGCCCCGCCGGCGAGGCGACGCCAGTCAGTAAGGGGAGAGGTGAAAACAAAATCAAGGTTACATGACCAATGAGGGTAAATTTTTTAATTAAATTCATTTTAGTCGGATGACAGTAACTCTAAATCCACTATTTTTTTTGAGTAATTATTTACATTAGTAGAATATCCATGAGGTCTAAGCTGAGAAAAGCAAAACACAAGGACTTGCCTTCGAGGGGCTCAAGCTGAGGTGTTATAGTAAATAGCAGCATATCAACAGGGGTTGCGTTCGACTGGTACGGCATCCCGAACGAAAGCAAATCACCACTGCGGGTTCTATTCTACGCTCGAACTGACAATAAAAATATCAGACTATTAACCATCAATTCACAAAAACCTCGTCTATCAAAAATAATGCGGGGTTGGGTTTGCCATCTCGAAGTACATTGAATGGCTTGGCCACAAGCTTGAAATACGTTCCTTTAAATGGTTTTATTTTGCAGCTAGCCACCTGCATAAAGGGTTTGGTGGATTGCTTGGGTTGAATGGGCTTTGATGTCCCTAATTTCTTCATGTTTTTTTCAGAGGTTCCTCCCCATATTTCTATGAGTTGAGGCGGATAGATTCCTGTTTCGGTCTCAATGAGCAAGTTTATTGAAACTTCTGAAACCGAGGTTGGGTTTTTGTAAACCATTAAAAGCTCCATGTCGTTGTTTCTAAAACCTGCCCAGTTGTTGGCCCAAGCGGGGCTGTTGGCGTTAAATGTACCAAATACTTGATCAAAAAACGTGGCCGAGCCGTTGGCAGGATGCACACGGTTAAGTTTACTCAACAGCACCACAGAGTCGGGTTTATAGTGGTTTTTAAAAACTGTAAATGTGGCCATATCACTGCCCATCCACCCAGTTTTATAAGCTTTGGCTTTGATCGTGGTGGTTTTTTGAAGGACCGTTTTGCCAGGAACGTATATTTTAGATTTTAAGCTGTCAGGTTCCGTTAGATCCGTTGTAAATCTTATGGTTACGTTTTTTATGGGATGTGCTATTTTCAAATCTATGGAATCTTTAAAAACAACTGGTTTATTATTCAAAAAAGGCAAATTGAGTTTTAGGATATTTTCCTCTTTACCCTTTATAATATTTATATTTTGAAACTCTTTTTCTAAACTGAGCAGTTCTGCTTTACTTAAGTTACTGTTCCATAAGCTCACCGACTTCAGGTTTTTACTTTTCTTTAAAAAATCTCTGAAACTCTTTAAATATACCTTTATTTCGCCCAAATCCAAGGTTTTTAAATGCGGCAAAGCAACCAATCCGCCGAAGTCTTTTCCAGAAATTTTGGTGAAATTTAAATTAAGATGACGTAAATTTTTAAACTGACTGATGGTTTTTAAATCCTTATCCGCAACTGGTACTTTACTGAGATTCAGCGTAACCATTTGGTCTTTAATTTCGGTTAAATCCTCCAATGATTTAGCCGCATAGAATTTCGAATTAAACAAAGTAACCTCCAGGGCATTCGAAGTTTTTGAAAGGGTGCTGATCACCCGATATTCATTGTTTAGTTTCTGTATAGTTTCTGCACTGGCTTTTTTAAAATCATATTTTTCTTCTGTTGTGCTTTTAGTAAACCTTTTTTGGGCCAAATTATACAAAGAATCGTTTTTAGGAAGCTCCTTCACTTTTAAATTAAAGGCGGCATTTTTTTGTACCCACCATTTTAGGATTTGTTTCTCCTCCAAACTTAGCTGTGTTTTTCCTTTGGGTGGCATGTGTTCTTTATGGTCTATATCTAGAAAAATACGCTTCATTAACAAACTCTTTTCAGCATCTTTGCCCTCAAAAAGAGGCCCTGTTTTACCTCCTTTTTTAATGTTTGCGACGGAATTAAGCTTCAGCTCGCCTTTTGTTTTTTTATCGTTGTGGCAGGAAACACACTTTTCTTCAAAAATGGGCTGCACCAAATCTGTAAAAACCTCCGCATTGTCTATTTCTACAACGCTTTGTGGTTTCCAACTTTCGAAAACAAAGTTTTCGCCATGGGTAATGGTGGCTCCCAAATGGCCGGTAATCAACAAAAGACCAATTAAGCCAAAGGTAGCAAACCTTTGGACCATTTTATTTGCTTCAATTTTGGTTCTAAAAACATAATAAAAATACCCCAAAACCGACATGCCACTACCCGTCCACTTGTGCCAATTTACCGATTCCGGATCATAGCCTTCCTCTTGAGACACAAACAATCCAGAAATGGCAGAAGCGGTAGTTACAAAAACAGCGATGAGTAATAAATGCGATGAATATTTTATAACAAAATGCTCCACTTCCATTTCAAACCTTGGTCGAAAAGCATCAAAAAGTAAAAGTAAAAGCAAGAAAGCTATTGGAAAATGTAAAACGAGCGGATGCAAACGACCAAGAGGAAACATCCATAAAGGAATTTGAATGTAGTTTTCAAATATCAGCAAGAATACCAATAAGATGTTAAACAAGAAAAGAAATGCTTCTAAATAGCCTTTAAGACTTTTTTTCATACCGTTTTACGCAAGAATGGGAAATGAATTTGAAACCATGGTTGTTTTTAAGAAATGATGTCTTTTACTACTTTGCCCGAAACATCTGTAAGCCTGAACCTTCTACCGAGATGTTTGTAGACGAGTTTTTCATGATCCAAGCCCAGCTGGTTTAATACAGTAGCCTGAAAATCATGCACATGTACAGGGTCTTTAATTACATTATAACCCAACTCGTCGGTTTCTCCATACACTATTCCGGGCTTTATGCCTCCGCCTGCCATCCAAATACTAAAACATCTTGGGTGGTGGTCACGACCATAATTATCGGGCGTCAAAGTGCCTTGACTAAAATTGGTTCTTCCAAATTCCCCTCCCCAAATCACCAAGGTTTCATCTAAAAGCCCTCTTTGTTTCAAATCGCTCACCAAAGCCGCCGAAGCTTGATCTACATCTTTTGCCTGTTTGGTAATTTCATAAGGCAGATTGCCGTGTTGATCCCAGCCTTGGTGATATAGTTGAACAAAACGCACCCCACTTTCAGATAATTTCCTCGCCATAAGGCAATTGGCAGCATAAGTACCCGGCACCAAACAGTCGGGGCCATACATTTTTATTACGTTGTCAGGCTCACTTGAAAGATCCATTATTTCGGGAACAGCCGTTTGCATTCTGTAGGCCATTTCGTATTGCTGTATCTTGGATGTTATTTCTGGGTCACCAAATTTATCGTAAGAAAGCTGGTTCATGGCTGCCAAATTATCTAACATCTTTCGTCGGTCTTCCCGATTCATTCCATCTGGATCTTTTAAATACAAAACAGGGTTTTCACCACTGCTAAATTGCACCCCTTGATGTATAGACTCTAAAAATCCATTGGTCCAAAGTTTTGAATACACACCTTGCCCATTGCCCACCCCTCTGGAAAGCAATACCGTAAAGGCCGGCAAGTTTTTGTTTTCACTGCCTAAGCCATAACTGAGCCAAGCACCCATGCTGGGCCTATTGCCTTGCTGGGCACCGGTTTGAAAAAACGTAAGGGCTGGGTCGTGGTTGATAGCCTCGGTATGCATAGACCGCACAATACAAATATCGTCTACTATTTTGGAGGTATAAGGAAACAAATCACTGATCCAAGCCCCCGATTGGCCATATTGTTTAAAACCCGCAAAAGAACCTACTAAAGGAAAAGTAGATTGATTGGCCGTCATGCCGGTGAGTCGCTGTTCACCTCTGATAGATGCCGGAAGTTCTTGGCCAAACATCTCTGTGAGTTTGGGTTTGTAATCGAATGATTCGAGCTGAGAAGGGGCTCCGTTTTGAAACATATAAATAACCCGCTTGGCCTTAGGTGCAAAGTCAGGAATACCCGGCGACAAATTGGCCTCGGCGACATTTTTCCCACTAAAAAGATCGGGCATTAACAGTGAGCCCAAAGCTACGCCGCCCACACCCATACTCAATTGAGACAAAAATCGCCTTCTGTTGAAATTCAATTGGTGTTCAAGAAAATTTTTGTTCATGATTATGTTCTTGAAAAGGTTTCTTCTAAATTATATATGGACGCTATGACCTGCATGAGGCTGGCCAGTTGAACTTTATCCAATTGCGGTTTTATGGGATACTCTCCTACTTTCAACAGCTTTTCGGCTTTTGCTTTTGTCATAGACTTGGCCAATAGATGGTAATAATTATCTAACAAAACCAGCTCTTTTTCATTGGGTTTTCTGCATACGATGGCTCTAAATGCTTGAGATAGTTTGTCTTTCAATGGATGCTTATTTTCCAAAAGTTTCGCTCCCAGCACCCGTGAGGCTTCTAAAACTGTGGGGTCGTTCATCAACACCAAAGCCTGCAATGGCGTATTGGTAGGTAGGCGTTCTATCTGGCACTGGTCTCGGTTGCTGGCATCAAAGATGGTCATCGCTGGCGGAGGAACAGTGCGTTTAACAAAGCTATAGAGACCTCTTCGGTATAAATCAAAGCCGTGGTCTTGTTTATAAATAGAAAGAATGCCTCTACCCGAAGTGGCTCCCTCCCAAAGACCTTCGGGTTGGTAAGGCTTTATACTAGGCCCACCGATACTTTGATTTAATAAACCACTGCTGGCCAAAATCAAATCTCTGATAAACTCTGCTTTGATTCTAAATCGTGGAGCCCGAGACATTAAAACATTTTCGGGGTCCTTTTCATATTTTTCTTTTGAAATGACGGCAGACTGCTTATAAGTAGCCGATGTCACAATTTTTCGAATGAGATGTTTGATGTCCCAACCATGATTCACAAAATCAACCGCCAGCCAATCCAATAATTCGGGGTGAGTAGGTAATGCCCCTTGCATACCAAAGTCTCCTGGGGTTTTTACCAGTCCTTTTCCGAAAAACTCTTGCCAAATTTGATTTACAAAAACTCTGGCCGTAAGCGGATTTTTTTTATCAAACAACCACTGGCTCAAGCCCAATCTGTTTTTAGGATATTTTGAATTAAAAGGCAAAACTGATTCGGGTGTTTGTGGAAAAACCAAAGCCCCAAGTTTATCATAAGCACCCCTTTCAAGTACATAGGTGGGGCGGATGCTGTCTTCTAGTTCCCCCATTACCGAAACTATGAGCTCGTTGGTGTCTTTTTTGGAAATAAACTGGAGCAATGAGTCCACCTCTCCTTTGGTGATTTTTATAAAAGGTTTTTTTGCATAGGTTTCGGGCCCTCCCACTACCGACTCAATGCCTTTTTCGGGAACATTATTAAAAAATGAAAAAAGTTGGTAATAGTTTTTTTGCGAAAATGGGTCATACTTGTGGTCATGGCAGGCTGCACATTCCATGGTCAGGCCCAAAAATGCCTTGCTAAAAGTATTGGTTCTATCTGCCACATACGACACCCGGTATTCTTCATCTACTATACCGCCTTCTTCCGTAATTTTATGATTTCTATTAAAAGCCGTGGCCAAAATATGTTCTTTCGTGGCGTTGGGCATCAGGTCGCCAGAAAGCTGCATGCTCACAAAGGTATTGTAAGGCATGTTTTTGTTAAATGCATTGATCACCCAGTCTCTCCAAGGCCATTGGCTACGATAGCTGTCATCTTGAAAACCGTGAGAGTCTGCAAATCTTGCCAGATCCATCCAATAAACCGCCATTTTTTCTCCGTATTTGGGGCTGGCCAACAAGTGATCGACTTGCTTTTCGTAGTTATCCTTGGCATCCATTTGTTGCGTGGTGGGTGGCAGACCCGTAAGGTCTATGGAAAGCCTTTTCAGTAGGCTTTCGTCATCTGCTGTGGGGTTGGGCTTTACATGGTTGTTTTCTAATTTTTCTAAAATAAAATAATCTATTTCGTTGCTTACCCAATCTTCGTCGTCCACATCGGGCAAAGGAGCCTGTTTAGGAGCCAAAAAAGCCCAATGAGGTTTATAAATCGCTCCTTGTTTTATCCATTTTTCTATGATTTCAATCTGTGATTCGGTCAAAGACAGCTTTGAATCTATCGGAGGCATTTTTAGTTCGGCATCTTTGGTTATTAAGCGTAGATACACCTCTGATTGTTTGGGTTTCCGGGGAACGAGGGCGTGTTTTGTAGGATTTTCTTTTAAAGCTTTATAAGCCTCTTCGGCGATATCGAGCCTTAGTCCCGCTTGTCTTTTTTTGGCATCTGGACCATGGCAAGCAAAACAATTATCTGCCAAAATGGGCCTTACATGAAAATTATAATCTACCACATCGGGCATCTCCGAACCTTGTGCAGCGGAATCGGTACAAGCATTAAGCGTGTAAATACTTATACACACACTTAAAACCAATACAAGTAAATGATTGATTTTCATTTTTTTAGGTTGAATATAAAAATCTAATTTAGGAAAATTTTGCTAAAGTTCAAATTTCCTGAAGTACTTCGAGCTTCTTTGATTTTATTGTTTGAGTATTGAAATGCTGTTTTTTAAAACCCAGAGTTCCACTTTTAACTGTATCGTTAAGTTCTTTTGAATATTTCTCAAAAAATATTCAAAAGTGGAATCAAACCGACAAATAAAAGAAAGCAGTGAAATTACTAAAGGCAAAATAATTCCTTATTTTCAAAAAAGCTGTTGAATCAACACTAGGAACTAATAATGAAGAATTTCTCAATTCTTTCATTAAATTTGAATATTCAAAAAATAAGTACACAAGCAAAATGCAATGGTTACTTTTGAACGCACAAAACAATCCAAAAACTACTGCAATTTTTGCGTCTATTTATAAGTTATGTGCCATATTATGACTCCAAGCAATGAATAAGTTTATAGAACATATTAATAGCATTTCAAAACTTTGTGGTTCTGCTATTCACGATATTGAAGAATGTATTTCAGTGGTTAATGTCCCAAAAAAACATATGCTAATTCAAGAACTGTCAAAGTCTCAACATTTATATTTTATCAGCAAAGGAGTTGTCAGGGCTTTTTTTTATCATAATGGAAAAGAAGTAACGGATTGGTTTGGAGTTGAAAACATGGTTATAGGCCCTACAATTCGAAATTTCCCTGTTAAAGAAACCATTCACTCTGTTCAAACATTGGAAGACTGTGAATTTATTCGTATATCCTTTTCTGATTTAGAACGACTCTATCAAAAGCATCACGATATTGAACGATTGGGACGTATAATCGCTATTCAAAGTATGTTATATTTACAATATAAAATTGATAGCTTGCAATTACTTTCGGCTAAAGAACGATATCTTGAATTCATTAAAAGACATCCCAATTTAATTAACCGCGTTCCTTTAGGATTCATATCATCTTATTTAGGTATGAATCAGGTAACTTTGAGTAGAATCAGAAAAGTAAATTGATTTTTTAACCTATGCTAAAAATTTTCAGTTTTTGTTTTTGTTCTTTTGTAACATGAACATAGGAATATTTACATACGGAACAAGAGGGGACTTGCAGCCATACATTGCATTAGCACTCGGACTTATGGACAATGGACATACAGTAACGCTTTCTGCAACAGAAGACTTTAAAGAATTTGTAGAAGGTTTTGGTGTTACGTTTCAACCACTTTGGGGAAATGCTGAAACAATGATGAACTCTATAGAAGGACAAGACATACTGCAAACCGAAAATTCAATTAAATTAATGAAGTATTATTTCAAAGTACTTCACGACAACAGAGAACCTTTGCGAAAAAGCTATTTCGAAGCCATTTCAAAAGTTGATTTTATTATTGCCAACTCAATGACACTTCCAATTGTAAGTGCTATTGTTGAAAAACAAAATAAAAAAATAGCACTCACCTATTTTATGCCACCAGTTGTTCCGACAACTGAATTTCCTTTGGGAGATTTTGATTTTTTAAACTTTTCTTGTTACAACAAATTTACTTATAAAATTGCCCAATATTTCTTTTGGCAATTTGTAAAGAAAGACACTAACGAATACCGAAATAAATTAGGACTTGCCGAATTAAAAGAAAATTTAGTTGCACATATAGACAAGCAAAAAGTTTTGGATTTGTACTGCATTAGTCAATCGTTAATTCCACAACCAAAGGACTGGGAAAGCCACCATAAAATCACAGGATTTATCAATATTCCTAAACAAAAAAGAGACAACCATTTTTTAGACCAGACACCAACTGAACTAACAGAATGGCTATCAAAAGGAGATAAACCAATTTACATAGGTTTTGGAAGTAATGGAATTGGAAACACTACCAAATTTATAAAAATTATTAATCATATTTTAGAACAGACAACAGAAAGAATTTTGTTTTGTTCAGGTTGGTCTCGGTTTGACAATTTACCAAAACACGACAATTTATTCATAACAAAGTATGTAAATCACGAAACGATTTTACCACAATGTAAAGTAGGTATTTTTCACGGTGGTGCAGGAACTTTGGCGACTATGTTTAGACACAATTTACCAGTAATCATTGTTTCATTTTATACAGACCAACCAACTTGGGGAAAAATTATTGAACAAAGAAAGTTAGGTGTTCATATACCCGTCAAGTCGCTAAAAGCAGAAAAAATAATTTCAGCTATTTACCTTGTACAGAAAGACGAAATCAAAAACAACGTTTTAAAGGTTGGTCAAGAAATTAGAAACGAAAACGGACTTGGAAACGCAATAACAGAAATTGAAAAATACTTTGATGACAATAAAAATACGGCACATAACCTGAGTTTGGCAAAAGTGGGGCTTTAGTACTAGTCTGAACATTTGTACATTCTATTAGCTTTTGTACTAAATTTGAACTTTGGGGCTTTCTAAACCCCGCCATCACAAAGCCGCCAACCGATGTGCCACTAAATACCAAAACCCAATACAAACAAGAAATTGACAAAAAAATGAAGAAAAATATTTTACTTTTTACATTGACTTTTATAACAGTTTTCGCATTTGGACAGCAACCTTTAGAAACATCAAAACCATTTATTCTTGGCCTAATTGACGAAATTCAATCAAATGTACTGGTAGAAAAAAGAGTTTTAAATATTTATCTTCCTGAGGGTTATAATCAAAAAGACACAACAAAATATCCAGTAATTTATTTATTAGACGGTTCAGCCGACGAAGATTTTATACATATTGTTGGACTGGTACAATTCAATAGCTTTGAATGGATAAATCAAATTCCAAAATCTATTGTCGTAGGTATCGCTACAGTTGACAGAAGAAGAGATTTTACCTTTCCAACAACCATAAAAAAAGACTTAAAGGCTTTTCCAACATCGGGACATTCAGATAAATTCATTTCGTTTATTGAAAAGGAATTACAAGCTTATATACAAACCAAATACAAGGCAAACAACGACAAAACCATAATCGGGCAATCACTTGGTGGACTATTTGCAACAGAAGTTTTATTAAAGAAACCTACACTTTTCAATAAATACATAATTATTAGCCCAAGTCTGTGGTGGGACAATGGCTCTTTGTTAAATCAAAACTCAAATATATTGACAGAGAATTTTAATCAACAAACAGACATCTATATTGGCGTTGGAAAAGAAGGACTCACTCCTACTGAAATTCCAAGAGTAATGGAAGTTGATGCTAATCTTTTGACTGCAAAAATTAAAGGAACAAAAAGTGGAAAAGTGAAAGTATTCTTTGACTATTTACCCGAAGAAAATCATGCAACTATTATGCACCAAGCTGTTTCAAATTCATTTAGACATTTATATCCAATCACTGCAAAAGAATAAGAATCAAAACCTTGATAAATAATAAGCAACGCTCAATATGGAATTGTCAAAAGTGCGTTTTGGTGATACCATACAAATTTTCGGTATATTTGAACTTTTGAATTCTAATAAAATTAGGTATCGATAATTTCGCCTAGGCTATCAGCTGAGCATACCCTAAAAAGTGTATTAAATGAAACTTTTCAAAACAATACTGCCACAGTTCACGGTAATCACTTTTCTTCTGAATGGACTAATGGCCTGCAACGGGCAAACCCAACATAATAATTCAGGAATCCAAGCCAACTCACCTACTCAGTTTTATGGTTTGAATGCTACCGCAGTTGATATGGATAAAAACATCAGAAGTATTTTCCAAGACAGCAAAGGCAATTATTGGTTTGGAACCAATGGAGCTGGTGTATATCAATTTGATACGAAAGCTTTGAAACAATTTACTGTGAAGGACGGACTCGCTGATAATCAAGTAATCAACATTCAAGAAGATGCATTGGGGAATATTTGGTTGGGAAGTGGGCAATTCGTCATCAGTAAATTTGACGGCACAAAATTCTCCAAAGCAAGCGATAAAATCAACATCACCAAAGGCACATCTACGGATTGGATATCAAAAAACAACGATTTATGGTTTTATAGCGGTGGGGGTGTTTTAAGATATAACGCTACTTCTCTTGACTATTTACCCTTTGACCCTGCCAGTTCAACAGCCCCTTTTTCGCTTAGTCGCTATGGGGTTTACTGTATCCTCAAAGACAAAAAAGGAAATGTATGGTTTGGAACTCAGGCTGAAGGCGTTTGCCGATTCGATGGCCAAACACTGACTTGGTTTAAGGAAAAAGGATTGGCTGGTCCAGCAGTACTTGGTTTGTTTGAAGACAGCAAAGGCAACCTTTGGTTTGGAAATAATGGAGCAGGATTGTTCCTCTATGACGGAAAGACTTTGAGAAATATCACAACAGAAAAAGGACTTAACAATGCCAACTTTAGAGCTACTGGGAAAGCCGGACCTGGGACTTTGGCTCGTGTATATTCCATAAACGAAGACAAAGATGGAAACCTATGGGTGGGTACTGTTGACGCAGGCGTTTGGAAATATGATGGCAACGACTTGACGAATTACACCACCAAAGATGGTTTGACCAGTAATGCAGTTAACGCGATTTATAAAGACAAAAACGGCGAATTGTGGTTTGGAACGGATGCCAACGGGATTTGCAAATTCAACGGAACGAATTTCTACGAATTTATAATCAAATAGATAAACAGTACCTAGGGACATTAGTAGTGTCTTCATTTATACGTCCTTATCTTTGATTGAAAATGGTAATTATCAGGTTGGCACTGAAAGAATTAGAAATACTCAAAATAAAAAGTTTTTTGTTATTTTTGGAAGACATATAATTAGCTAACCATGGTATCATGCAACAGTTTCACCCAAATCAGTCCAAAGTATTCTGCAATTTTTGGTCATATTATGATGTAGGTGCTTTTCTCCAAAACCTAGCAAAAATCATTATGAAAAGAAATATACACCTATTTGCAATTTTTACTACACTCCTATTTCAATCTTGCGGCCTTAAAACTGCAAAAGAAGTTGGACTACATTTTTCAACAGAAAAATCAAAACTACCGGATACGTTAAATTGGAAGGAAATCGGTTTTGCTAAAGAAATTATCAATCAAAAAGAATTGATAGTAGTAATTAGTGGTGGTTCAAATCCAATTCCATTAGACAAATGGGACGCATTTAAACCGACTTTTCCCTACACTAAAAACATTGACCGACATTTACTTTTTCAAAAAACGGCATTTTATCGTTCCCCCAATACAGAAGTTAATTGTAAAGACGCTGACTGCATAAAACAGCGTGAATATAAAAAATATACCTGGGTGGAAATGGCCAAACCAGTCTGTGTAGATTATATAGGTGGAAAAACCGATATGCTAAAACCCGAAAAAGGACATTTGGTAATAAAAACCATTCAAAAATGTCAAACAGTAATGTTTACCGATAGCATATTTCAAATGACCGACAATAAGGGAAATTATTATGTTATGCATGCAACGGAAACAGGCGAGCCGAGTTTAGACGCCGTTTTGCCCATAGGTTGGACATTGAAAAAAGTCATTTTGAAAGAACCTTTGATTATATCTCCTTTTGGGGGTGGTAATGAATGTTTCTACAATATTGTTGGAGACAATTTGGGACAAGGCTACCATCAATATATTTTTGCAGATAGTGTTTATCCTTCCAACGATATGAAATAACAATAAAATGAAAAAAGTAATTCTATTTGGAGCAACAGGAAATCTGGGAAAAGAAATTGCAAAGGAATTGGTTAAACAGGGCTACGACCTGACAGTTGTGGTTAGAAATGAGGCAAAAGGAAAGTCTTTATCAGACATTACTTCAAAATATATTGTTGCAGATGTTTGCCATTTATCAAATCTCGAAAATATTCTTAACAAACAAGAAATCGTCATTTCTGCTTTAGGTAAAAGTGTTTCTCCAAATGACCAAAGCAAGCCTACTTTTAAAGAGGTTGACTATACTGCAAATGAGAGCATCCTCCACCTGGCGACAAAGGCCGGAGTTAAAAAGTTTATTTACGTTTCCGCATTCCATTCAGAAAAATATTTGCATTTGGAATATTTCAAAGTGCACCATGACTTTTCTGAACTTCTTAAACAATCGGGTATAGACTATTCAATCATTAAGCCCCCTGCAATTTTTAGTGCGTTTATAGACATGATAGAAATGGCTAAAAAAGGCCAACTGGTACACATAGGCAAAGGCGATAAAAAAACAAATCCAATATATGAAGGCGACCTTGCCAAAATAACAGTGGATGCCATTCATAAACAAAATTGTGTTATTGAGGCTGGTGGTAAAAATATTTATACCAGAAAGGAGCTAAATGAAATTGTTCAAAAAGGGATAGACAATAAAAAAAGTATAAAGACGGTTCCGCTCGGACTTATCAAGATGGCATTACCGATGATTAAATTGTTTAGTAAAAACATGTATGATAAGTTTGCCTTTTTTATGGAAGTAATGCAACACGACACCATCGCTCCGCAGCTTGGAATGATGAGTTTTGAAGAATATATTAAATTGAAAGTAAATGGATAACCGAATAATGGCGGTAAAAACAAAGCCCGATTCTATCCGAAAACTTAGTTTCGCTTAACCATAAAAAGGATTTTTTGTTATTTTTGGAATATAAAGAATTCATGTTAGAAATTAACCGTTTAAAGCTATCATAAGAAATGTAAGGTATTTCATTTCTCGGTTTTCTAGATGAGTAACCATGTCAAAGTAACCTACAAATAAACTCCAAAATAAAATGAAGTCGATTTTTACTTTTATTATCCCAATTTTAATCTCCACGACAGCATGGGGACAAATTTCCAACTCCGCTTTTGACCAATCACTATCGGATAAATTGGGAGCTGACCAGTATGGCATGAAAATGTATGTTTTTGTGATTTTGAAGACCGGTGACAACAAAACACAAGAAAAGTCTTTTATTGACAGTTGTTTTGCTGGCCATATGGCGAACATGGAGCGATTATCTAAGGCAAATCAACTCATTGTGGCAGGACCATTTGGAAAGAATGAGGCTGATTTTAGAGGTTTATTCATTCTCAATGTGAAAACAATTAAGGAAGCTAGTGCATTACTTGAAACCGACCCGGCCATAAAATCAAATTTATTGAAGGTCGAGCTTTACCCTTGGTATGGATCAGCGGCCTTGCCAGAATATTTGGATGCTCATAATAAAATCTGGAAGACAAAACCTTAGAATTATCGATATTGATACGGCAACCTTCTGAATGATATGCACTTAGAATGGATTTTGTAAAGCCGTTAGTAAAATGAGTCTCGCAACATAAAATTTTATACGCACTTAAAAGTCTCCAGTTTTATTGTTATTTTTGGAATGCTAAAAAGTGTTCAGTTTCTCGATTTACACAGTTTAAAGATAAATCAATATTGTGTTACAGCTATTTTAATTGATATCAATTCTTTATGGGACGACTCGAGAAATATACCTTAACCGAAAAAAAAATGAGCAACAAACTGACACATTTTGCCATTCACATTGACGACATTGAACGAGCAAAGAATTTTTATGAGGGCGTATTTGATTGGGGATTCAATTCTTACGGACAAGCAGATTTTTTACAAATCAAAGCCGACAAGTCTGACAACGGTGAGCTAATTGGAGCTCTGCAATCAAGAAAGTTCTCACCTTTACCCGATAAAGTTATTGGTTTGGAATGCTCCATTGGGGTCGAAAATATAGATGAAATTATTGAAAAAGTAAAAAATAATGCTGGGCAAATCCTTATGCCCAAAACAGCCATACCCTACGTCGGATATATAGCAAAGTTCTTAGACACCGAAGGTAATTTAATCTGTGGGATACAATATGACCCTACTGCGAGATGAAAAGTTCACGACCTATCGAGCCAGATTTTGAATTCCTTTTGGACTTTAAAGACCAGCAATTAATTGACCTCTTTAAAGATTTGCGAACATATATTCTGGACCTATATCCCGATTGCAACGAGCTGCTTTATCATACCCATGCATTAACGGCGGTTTTTTCCATCTCAGATAAGCTATCAGACGCTTTTTGTATGTTGCCGATATACACCAATCACCTTAATTTGGGGTTCAATAAAGGCACATTGCTGAAAGATCCCCATAAACTTTTAACCGGAACAGGAAATTTAATTAGGCACATTGATGTATCGAAAGAAAGCGATTATAGAAACCCAGAAGTAAAAGCTTTGATTCTTGAAGCCATCACATTTGCCATTAAAGATATGGATAAGCCAACCAAATCAATCGCTAAGACCATTTCAAAAATTAAAAAGAAAGAATAGCAGAACTTTTCAAACCGATAAGCTAAACCAATGGTGAACAATAATTTACCTAATTGATAATCTAAAACGACCCTAGATATGACCTACGAAATACTAGCCCCAAATGTCTATTATACCGATATAAACGATGGATTGAATTTTTTTGTTGACTGTTTGGGATTTTCGATTGGCCACAATGAAATAAAATCAAAAGAACCTTTCTGCGTATTAGAAAAAGATGGTTTACAAATTTATCTCTTTGAACACGCCATTCTGGCCGGAGAGCATAATCCCGAGTTTAGGATAGTGACCAAAAATATTGATGATGTATATGCGAAAGTTTCTAAATCTCATCCTGAATTTCTTCATCCCATCCTCAGCAAGGTAACGCTTCGTCCTTGGACTGCCAGAGAATTCGCCTTAAGAGACCATCAGGTGTGTGTCATCCTACAAGAGTGGTAAAATCATTTAATTAAACACTGCAAAAATATAAGTAATGGAACTGAGAATAATTGAACGCCATACCGACAAATCTGATGACCTTTATTCGTCTGATGACTGCCAAATGCTCTTGCAATCGTATGACGACTATTACCAAACCATTGGTTTTAAAAAGCCATGGGTGGGCTACTTTGTGGTCAGGCAAAACCAGGTGGTGGGATCTTGTGGTTTTACTGGTCAACCGCAAGATGGAAAGGTCGAAATCGCTTATTGGACGTTTAAGGCATTTGAAGGTCAGCGAATTGCATCATTTTCCTGCCAAGAACTCGTTTCAATCGCTCGAAAAACGGACGCTACCCTTCTCATCACCGCCAAAACAGCTCCAGAACAAAATGCTTCGACAAAAATTTTGCAGAAGAACGGATTTCAATACGAAGGGATAGTTCAGGACCACGAAATTGGAGATGCATGGTTGTGGACATTACCAGCTGCAAGTGAATTTGCCTAGGAAGTTGGTGAAAGACACCGTAAAATGATTTGCTTGATAGCCGTAAAAATATTAATTTTCGGTAAAACCAAAACCTGAAACGATGGTGGACATCGTTAATCACCTTACAGTCGATAGAGGAAAGATAAATAAAAAATAAATATGAGCAGCATAATTTTCGACAGTGGAATATCACTGGATGGCTTTTTCGCAGGAGACAACAGAGGTCCTCAAAACCCCATGGGTGGCGTTTCGGGACAAATTCATGCTTGGATGTTTAACCAAAAAGCATTTTGGGAACACCTGGGATTGGAAGGAGGCAATGAGGATGGAGCGGATGGAAAATATATTAGGGAGACCATTGAACGAACAGGTGCCTATATTATGGGCAAGCGTATGTTTGAGGAAGGTGAAGCCGCGTGGCCCAATGATCTATACAAAGCTGATGTATATGTGCTAACACACGAAAAACGAGAACCTTGGGTGCAAGAAGGCAGCACCACATTTTACTTCATCAATGACGGAATAGAAGTTGCTTTGGAGAAAGCTAAGCTATCAGCAAAAGGAAAGGACATAAGAATACAAGGTGGAGCCAACACCATTCAACAGTTTCTAAATGCCGGACTCATAGACGAGTTTTTTATTCATATTTCCCCTGTTTTATTAGGAAGTGGCATTCGCCTCTTTGACGGCATGGAAAAAGAGCAATATGATCTACAAATTGTGGAAGTGATTCCGTCTGATCTGACTACGCATTTAAGATATAAACTGACAAAGAAATAGGCACATCCTTATCCAAAGAATATTTTCTTGAGATGAGTAAAAGGCGGATTTCGCAATCAGAGAGCTGCACTTAAAAAATTGTAAAGGGCAACAAGTGATAGGATTATTTCCCAAATTCGGAATACATGACCATATGGATAAACGCCACCATGCACTGGTTTCACGATTTATCCATCACTAAAGCACTATACCTAAGCTCCTTGAAACTTATGATTTTTCTAAAGCATGTGACCCATCCAGCGATTTTTCTAATTTTAAATCTTCGATATACACAAATATTAAATAGCCCTACATCCGATTGGGTTATCTAGCTCAAAGTGTATTAAACTTATTAAGAGGGGTCATTAAACCAATAACTAGTTATGAGATTTATTATCAAACACTTAACTTACTTATACAAAATAAATCAACCTTTTATAAAACCTACCGAAGTGAGGTGGCTTTAAAATAAAAGTCTGATTTATTTTTGTTTTAATGCGTATAAAATTGGTATCTTAGTTAAATATTCTATTTGTTTTCTTGTAAAACATATAACTATTACAATATTTCCAGTACAAAATTCATGGGTGAAGTTTTGCAATATCTTATTTTTTTTATCCTAGTTTCGATAGCGATTGTTCTTGTTTACATCATTTTAAAAAAATCATTTGCTAAAAATCGTACGATTTACCTCAATAACCTGGCAGATTTATCGACACACTATTATCGGTACCTATTATACTTTTGGGGTGTTGGCATATTTATTCCTTTCAGCGAACTTTATGTTGATTTATTTTCAGTTAGGGCTAAAAGCGAATTAATCTTTAGCCTTTTGGTTGGAGTGATTTGCCTATCCATAGCATATCTGAGTGATTATTATACCATTATAAAAAGAAATTTGTATAGGCTCTTTTTAATATTTTTTTCCATTTACAATTTAATAATTCTTTATAAAATTGCCACAAATAAAGGGATTGATTATCTTACCCTGACAGAGTTTACCATATTGAACATGATCTCCTATTATGTTTTTTACAAACTCAAATATTTTTATTTTTACTTTAGTGCTTGTTTGGGTATTCTATTATCCTATTTATTTTCTAACACAATTTCTTCAAAAGAATTTATCCTTTATTTTAATAGTTCGTTCATCGCTTTTATCATCAATTTTGTAATCCATCACATCGATTTAAATATCAAAGAAAATTTATTCTTTGCCTATAATTATTTTAATAAGGGTAATCAATTCATCATAGGCGTTAATCAAGATGGATTCGTAACCTTTGCCAGTAAAAATCTGGATGCTTTGTTGGGTCTAAACGCTAATGACTTTATTGGTAAAAAATGGGCATCGGAAGTTAAAGACCAATTAGGGTTTAAAAATAATGGTGATAATTCAACCATAAGTTTAGTATCGCCAGATGGTTCAATAAAAATAATAGCGTGGCAAGAAGATACTTTAAATAATGACTTAAAAATAAAAATTGGTCGAGACATTACAGCGATTAAAAGCTCCGAAACGCAAATTAGTATTTCCAATAATAGGCTTAAAAGTCTGATTTCTAACATCGGAGACATGGTATTTGTGTTGAATCTAGACCGGGTTTTCACTGAATATTATCAAAGTGAAAATGAAGAGGATTTGATCGTTCCACCGTCGTTTTTCCTCGGGAAAAAAATCAATGAAATTGGTTTCCCTGATGAAGCCCTTGATATTATTACCAATGCCATTGAAGTAACTATTAAGAAAAATAAAAAGACCTATGTAGAATATCATTTACCTGCTGACTTTGGTGTATTATGGTTTGGCGTAGTTGTATCACCATTATGCGATGATGCTGGCCAAATAAAAGAAGTGATTTGTATTGCCCGAAATATAACCACCAACAAAAATGATGAACTAGAACTCAAAAAGACAAAGGAAGTTCTTGAACAAACCAGCAAAGAGGCTCGGATGGGTGGATGGGAGTATGACTTGGTTAATCAAAGAATATTTTCATCCAAAATCACCAAAGAAATTTTTGAAGTTGCTCCCGATCATGAATCAAATTTTGAGCAAGTAGTTAATTATTTTGTAGAAGGTGAGCCACGAAATATACTTTTAAAGTCTTTGGGCTTTTGCATGAACGAAGGAATTGCATACGATTTAGAATTACCCATTATCACGGCAAAAGGCAATAAGCTTTGGGTAAGGGCAAAGGGTGCATCCGAATTTAGTAATGGTGTGTGCACACGTATTTTTGGTTTTGTTCAAGATATAGATATACAGGTCAAAGCAAAAATAGCTCTGAAGCAAAGTGAAGAAAAGTTTAGATATATAAGTGAGAATATTTCTGATGTTTTAATTGTCTTTGAAGGAAAAAAAGTATCCTATGTATCTCCTACCCATCGACAACAATTTGGGTATTCCGCCGAAGAAGCGATAGCCATTGCTGATAACAATATTTACGATTTCTTTCATCCAGATGATCATGAATATCTCGATAAAATCTATATCGAAGCTATTAAAAATAAGACGCCGAAAATAACCTATGTTTCACGTTTTTTACACAAGAATGGCTCTTACATTTGGCGAGAAGACTCCGTAAGCCTTATTTACGACGAACAAGGCTACAACACCATCAGACTGATTACCGCCCGAGATGTGAGCGAAAGAAAGAATCAGGAATTGGCAGACTCCCTTCGCCAGGAGGCCATATTTAATCAAAATAACATATTAATAAAGCTATCTAAATTCAGATTAAATGAAGGTGATTTTTGGAATGATGGTCTATTTAAAATCACAGAAGCAGCAGCTGAAGGGATTCAGGCAGGACGGGTAAGCTTTTGGCTATACAAAGAAGATAAAATTGATTGCATAGATCTATTTGTAAAAGAAAACAATACGCATTCCGTTGCAGAAAGCATTTTCGAAAAGGACTTTCCTAAATATTTCGAAGGGCTAAGGGGAGAATTGGCCATTATAGCCCATGATGCCCATACGCATATTTACACCAAAGAATTCTCTAAGGATTACTTGAAAAATACCCATATTAAGTCTATGCTCGATTTGCCGATCAATATCGGAGGGCAATTGGTAGGCGTGATTTGTTGGGAACATCAGCATGAAAACAAATATTGGACAGATGAGGACATTGCATTTGCAAAATCTATCGCCGATTTTATTTCTTTGGAAATTGAATCCGACAAAAGGTACAAGACAGAAAACGAATTAAAAAGAACCAAAGAGGTTTTAGAACAAACCAGCCAAGTGGCCAAAGTGGGTGCTTGGGAAATAGATGTACTGAACCAAAAAATATTTTTCTCTGATATAAATAAAGCCACTCTGGAGGCCCCATTAGATTTTGATTTGAATTTGGATACTGCTTTGGCATTTTTTAAAGAAGGCCATGACAGGGATTTGGTTTTTGATGCATTTACGCAATGTTTTAAGAAAGGCATATCCTTTGACATCGAGGTAAGAATCATCACTTTCAAAAACAATGAACGTTGGGTAAGGGCTTTGGGCCAAGCAGAATATGAAAATGGGCGGTGTAAAAGACTTTATGGAACTTTTCAAGACATCAATGAGCAAGTCCACCTTGTTCAGATCATAAAAGATAAAGAACAGCAATATCGTTCGCTACTTTCCAATATTTCTAGTGTAACCTTTAGGTGTACCCATGAAGATAGATGGACGATGATTTATATCAGTGACGCCATCGAGCAATTATCGGGTTTTCCTGCAGAAGATTTTATTTTTAACAAAAAACGAAGCTATTTAGACCTGGTTTACGCAGAGGATAGAAATTTGGTGGACGCCAATTCCAATGATAATGCAGAAGAATACGATATCGAATATCGTATTGTGAATAAATCCAATGAAATCGTATGGATTATTGAAAAAGGAAGAAGGTATTATGACGAAATAGAAAAAAAAGTGATGCTCGATGGAATCATTTCAAATATTACCGAACGTAAACAAGCTGAAATTGCACTTATAAAGAGTTATGAGGAACTTAAAAACACCCAGACGCAATTAATTTCTACCCAATTAGAACAGGAAAAATTTGTAAGTTTAGTTAAATATTCGGGTGCCATGATTGGCATGGCAGATTTTAGTGGCAAGGTTATTTTCCTAAATGAGAAAGCCAAACGTACCTTGGGTTATAACGATCCCGATGGAAATTTGATAACCAGAGATTTTTTTACGGATAAAGGCAAATTTTCACTAGACAATTCGATTATACCCACCGTATTTGAAAAAGGTATTTGGCAAGGGGAACAAGAGCTTATGAACCTCAACACCAATGAAATAATCATTACCGATTCAACTATATTTATCATTCGGGACCCGCAAAATAAAAAGCCTATCGCTATTGCTACCATTCAAATTGATATTACTGAAAGAAAAAAAGCAGAGGCCAAATTAATTGAAAATCAGAAAGAACTACTTTACAAAAGTGAATTACTGGCTGTGGTGGCCAGGTCTACCGAAAGGCTTTTAATCAGTACGAATATTGAAGACACCCTCTCTGATATATTCAACCTCATTGGAGATACCATTGGTGCAGATAGAATATACTATTTTGAAAATGATATTGCAAAAAACCTCACCAGCCAAAAAACCGAATGGGTTCGAGAAGGCATTATTCCCCAAATAGACAATCTTGAATTACAAAGTTTACCGCTAGAGCATTTTGCATTTTTCACTGAGGTACTTCTCCAAAATAAAGTATTCAAAAAAATCATTTCAGAAATAGAAGATCCAGAAGCCTATGAGCTATTGAGTAGCCAAGGCATTCTTTCTATCATTTTATTCCCCATCACCATCAAAGATAAATTTTTTGGTTTTATTGGTTTTGATGATTGTAGCACTGAGCAAATATGGTCTGACGATAAAATAAATATCCTATTTTCTTTATCGACCAATGTGGCTAATGCAATAGAACGCATCAACAATGAACGCATAATCAGAGAAAGTGAAGCCAATTTTAGGCAACTCAATGAAACCCTCGAAGACGTATTTTTACTTTTTGATATTGCTCAAAACAGTTATATCTATGTAAGCCCCTCTTGTAAAAGAGTACTCGGCACAGACCAATCCTATTTCTATCGTCCAAACGCATTTATAAATGATTTATTTATTGAAGACAATCAACCTAGCAAAGAACAGTTATTAGAAGACATATATAAAAACAACTCCTACGAGCTAGAATATAGCATAAAAACCCCTGATGGCGGCCTAAAATGGATTTTAATGAAATCCTTTGGTATTAGAAACGAACAAAATGAAATGGTCAGAATTTCTGCCATCTGTACCGACATTACGGAAAGAAAGAAGATCCAAAATGAAATCAAACAACTCTCTCTTGTAGCCGAAAAAATCACCAATGGGGTTTTAATAGCTGATATTAAGGGTAGGGTTTTGTGGGCCAATCAAAGTTTATTGGATATGATGGAAATAGATTTGCCCAATCTACTGGGGAATCGGCCAGCCGATTTATTTAATCCTAAATTTAGAGACTCCAATACCAAATCTGAAATACTTAATGGCAATAATTTTAATATCGAAATTGAGATTGAAACTTTCAAAAAAACAAAAAAATGGATAGAAATAGTTAATACCGCCATCAAAGATGACCAAGGCAATTTGGTTCAACAAATTGAAGTAATCATTGATATCACCGAAAGAAAGAAAGTAGAAAGTTTGCTAATTGAAAGTGAAGAACGTTATCGTTTTATTGCAGAAAGCACTTCAGATGGCATTTTTGTAATTGAAAATACCCGAATAATATATACCTCCCCTTCCTTTCAAAAAATATTCGGCTATACATTTGAGGAAAGTTACCAGCAAAGCAAAGGTAATCTCATCGATTATATTCACCCTGAGGATGCCGACTATTTTAGAAATAGTATCATTTACCACACGGGGCTTAAAAATGATAACTTTATATTAAAATATAGATCGCTACACAAAAATGGCAGCTATATATGGCGTGAAGATACCATAACCGCTATATATGAGGGAGATCGCGTTTTTAGATTTATAACGGTAGTAAGAAATATCACCGAACGCGTAAAAGTAGAAAAAGAATTGGTTGAAGAAAGACGCTTATTGCGTGCCATAATTGATAATATACCGGTGAATGTTTATGTGAAAGACAATGCATTTAAAAAGGTATTATCTAACAAAACCGATGTGCAGTTTGCAGGATTTCAAGACGAAAAAAGTGTTCTCGGAAAAACAGATTTTGAGTTGTACGATATGGATACAGCCCAAAATTCCTATGAACAGGATTTTCAAGTTATTCAATCCAAAGAATCCATCATTGGTTTAGAAGCTCCATTGGTAAAAAATAACGGTATAGAATCCTGGTTATTGGTCTCTAAAATTCCGCTGCTCAACGAAAAAGAAGAAGTAACCGGTTTGCTTGGCGTAAGTGTGGACATTACCGAACGCCGAAAATCTCAACAGTTGTTGTTGGAGAGCGAACGTACCCTCAGCAGTATATTGAATTCATTGGATGAGGTGGTTTGGGCCATCAGCCTACCAGATTCCAAACTCGTTCTGATAAGCAATTCATTCGAAAAAGTGTTTGGGAAATCTTCGAAAATCTGGAAGCGTAAATTATTGCTTTGGAAAGAGGTAATCTTACCCGAAGACAAATGGATAGGCGAACGCATTGAAAAAGAAATAAAAACGCAAGGTCAATCCTATGGCATATTCCGCATAAAAGATGCCCATGGTGAAATCAAGTGGCTAGAAAATACTGTAAAAGTGATTCGGAATGAGCAAAATGAATCGGTGATGATCATCGGAACCTCCATAGACATTACCGAGAAAAAAAATGCAGAAGATGCCCTCACCTCTGCCCAAGAATTGGCAGAAGAAGCCAACCGATCAAAAGCTGAACTAGAACTCAGAGCATTGCAAATGCAGATGAATCCGCATTTTATCTTCAATGCCTTAAATTCTATTCAGAGTTATATTCTTAACCAGGATACACTCACCGCTAACCTTTACCTGACCAAGTTTTCAAGGTTGATTCGTTTGTTTTTAGACTCTTCCAGAAGTAAGTTCATCCCTCTTTCTGAAGAGGTAAATCTGCTCACGCTTTATATAGAGTTAGAGAGAATCAGGTTCGACAATAAGTTTGAATTCGAAATACTGTTTGAAGGGCATGTAAACAAAAACATTGAAATCCCGACCATGATTTTGCAACCCTTTATTGAAAACGCCATCAACCATGGCTTGAGATACAAACAGCAAAAAGGACTATTGAGCATCAGATTCCAAAAAGAACCCAATTATTTGATTTGTACGATAGAAGACGACGGTGTGGGAAGGAAAAATTCTGAAATCATAAAGGATAAGCCCATTGAGGGCTATAAATCCCAAGGTTTGAAAATTACGGCGGAACGCTTGATTACCTATAACAAAATCAATGATGCCAACATCGTATTTTCTATCAGAGACAGAATTGAAGACCCCAACAGCCCAAGCGATGATATAGGCACGGTGATTGAAATAAGATTCCCAGAAGTATAAAGGACTGATTAAAAGTCCTATGTCATTGAAATAAATCCTATTTGCGGCAGGCCATTTCTCTACTACATCCACTTAGGTGTAGTAGAGAAAATTTCAGGAAATATTTTTTACAAATTTCATTCCTCCCTTAGCGTCTTGGTTTTTACCTATTTCATCTCAAAAAGAACCTCCAAGCCAGAAAAAAATAGCTCTGTTGACGAACAGTATTTAAGCCTAAGGACAAAAAATAGATCCTTACAAAAGCAACTACGTTAAAAAATACACATTAAAACCTCAAAACACTAAACAGGTAGCTCAACCCAAGAAAGCCAGCCACCCCAGTCTAATCCATCTCCTCCCATTAAAATTTCCTCCCCCCTCTAAAAACTTTTTCCGACACCCCGACAAAATTTTCCGCCCCCCCGACAAAGTTTTCCGACCCCCCGACAAACTTTCCCGACCCCCTAACAAAGTTTTCTGCCCCCCCGACAAACTTTACCGACCCCCTGACAAAGTTTTCCGCCCCCCCTACAACGTTTCCAGACCCCCTAACAAAGTTTTCCGACCCCACGACAAACTTTCCCGACCCCCTGACAAAGTTTTTCCACCCCCCGACAACGTTTCCCGACCCCCTGAAAACTATTCCCGAGAATATTAAAAACATTAAACATCCTATGCAAAAAATCATAAATGCTATATTTAAGATTAAGACCTGACCTTTTTAGGTATTTTGGTTGATTTTTGGTTTCAAGCAATCCAAAGTTAATCCGCTTTCAAAAATTAGAATGTATTAAACTTCAAAAGTTTTTTTTTGCTATTTTTGAAAAATAAGCACCCATGCCAAAATGCAACAGTTTCAATATATCACACCAAACAATGCAATAACTAATGCAATTTTTGTGGGTATTTAAGAATTGGTGGCCACCATAAATTAATTTTATAGACTTACTAAATATGAAGAAAATTTTCTTTTACTTATTGGTTATCAGTTTGCTATACGCAGGCTGTAAAAAAACTGTCGAAGTCTCAGCCCCAATACCCCCGCCCTCTCAGATTTCAATTTCTCCAACTTCGGGAGCTACAAATGCTGAAATCACCATTACTGGAAAAAACCTTACTGGGGCAACTGCCGTATCCTTTGGCGGATCTCCCGCCGCATCGTTTACGGTGCTTAGTGCCACTACCATCACCGCCAAAGTAGGAACCGGGGCAAGTGGCGATGTCAAAGTAACCACACCTACAGGGACAGCGAGTATAGCTGGCTTTAAATATTTACTGCCACCGCCCACTATTGCATCAGTTAGCCCCCAAAACGGCACCACCAACTCAACGATAAGCATTACTGGAACAAATTTCACGGGGGCTACGGCTGTTACGTTTGGTGGCGTTCAAGCCACATCATTTACGGTTATCAATGAGACTACCATAACTGCAGTAGTGGGAAATGGTGCAAGTGGCGATATAGTGGTCACTACGGCAAGTGGAAGTGCCAAAATAGCTGGCTTTACCTATCAATTACCTGTAGCTACAATAACATCGGTAAATCAAAAAAACGGAACGGCTAATTTGACAGTGATCCTTACGGGAACAAATTTCACTGGGGCTACTGCGGTTTCATTTGGAGGGCAGCCAGCAGCTTCTTTTACAGTGGCCAATGCGACCACTATCTATGCCGAAATAGGCACTGGTAAAAGCGGTGACATAACGGTTACTACACCTGCTGGCTTGGCCACCTATCCAGGTTTTGTCTATTTCAATCCGGTAGTTACAACTTGTAAGTTACAAAATACGGTTAATGACAACGTCGTCATTGGATTCTCAAACAGGGCCCTTCGACCAGCTACTTCGGGTATTGTAAAAATAGGCGTAATTTTTGTTGATTTTAATGACGCTGTTGCTACCAAAACACCAAAAGAAATATTTGACGCTCATATTTCTCCCGTTGCAGAAGATTTTTATCAAAGCGTTTCTTACGGTAAACTAAAAATAGAATTTGAGCCAGCTTTTCAATGGTATAGAATGAGCAAAGCTGCAGCTTCTTATGTACCTTTTAATACTTTCGCAGCACATAAGACTTATATTCAAGAAGCGATAAGTTTAGCAAATGCTAATGTAGATTTTTCAAAATATAGTTCTGTGCTCGTGGTAAACGACCCAAAGAATAGCCCTTCTGATATTGGACCAGCGTTTCAGTCGAATCACCCAGGCAACAGCATACCTGTTGATGGTGCCAGTATCCATAATGGCGTTACTTCTG
Organism: Lacihabitans sp. CS3-21; assembly: GCF_024343675.1. Taxonomy (GTDB): domain Bacteria; phylum Bacteroidota; class Bacteroidia; order Cytophagales; family Spirosomataceae; genus Leadbetterella. Next base: position 9,109 of record NZ_RJUD01000099.1, on the reverse strand, counting down.
GAAGAGACATGGCGTTTTGGCCAAAAGGGCTTTGGTTTTGTCATGAATTTGGGCATAATTTAGGACTGCCTGACCTCTACGCTTTCACAACACCCTATCATAAATATGTTGGTGAGTTTGGGTTGATGGGAACCCAAGGTGGTAAATCTCCTGAACCTTTTGGATGGGAACGCTGGATATTAGGCTGGATAAATGATAATCAAGTGGTTTGCCAAGGTAATGTAGGAAATGGAGCTGTTACGTTGACGCCTATCGAAAGTGTGGGTGGGGTTAAAATACTAACCATACCGATTGACAATAAGGCCACCATTGTGGTTGAAAGCAGAAGGGGGATCGGCTTTGACAAGAATTTGATCAAAGAAGGTCCTTTGGTGTATTTAGTAGATGCCAGTATTCGGACAGGTAACGGGCCTTTAAAAGTACTGCCCCTCAATGAAGCAGATCAAACAAAATACCAAGCAACCATGAGCATTGCTCAAACCATAACTTATCAGGGCATAAGCATAACCTACACGGCCAAAACTGAAAATGGAGATGTGATTACTTTTGAGAAAAAATGATCATAGGTCCATATAGATAAATGGTGAAAAAACGGAAGTCACCCACCTTGTATTGATGAAAGACTGGAGGAGCTAAGTAATTCAGCTTTTGAAATTCTGCTTGGCATTGTACAAATGTTCAACTTCTGTATTTCAAATTCCAGTCCTTCATAAATACGGTTTTCTTATCCATCCCCCTACTTTGCTCTTCGGCATGTTCTGAAAGTCAACGGCTTACGAACTTTGCGAGCGAAAGCTCTGTCGAAGCGAGATGGTTTAAGATTTGTAATCCTAATCATCTAAATTATTTCTTAGATGTATACCATTCCCAACCTCCGCCAACGTTTCCTGACCTCCTGAAAACTTTTCCCGAGAATACTAAAAACATTAAACATCCTATTCAAAACTACCATAAATGCGATTTTAAGATTAAGACCTGCCCTATTTATTTATTATTGTTGATTTTTGGATTCAAGCGATCATTAATTAATCCGATTTCGAAATATTGGAATTGATTAAACTTTAAAAAGTTTTTTTTCTATTTTTGATAAATAAGTACCCAAACCAAAATGTAATAGTTTCACGATATAAAACTAAACAATCCGAAAACTACTGCAGATATTGTGGGTATTTATGAATTGGTGGTCATGCTTCGTCTTCACTTTGTAAAAAAAATATAAGCCCATGATAAAGTCTTTCCTGCTTGTACTCCTTTTCTTTAACGCATCCTTTTCGATAGCACAAAAAAAAAGTACTGCTTGGTATAACCATACTTTATTGGATGTTAAGAATTTGGAAAGTAGTGTAGATTTTTACACCAAAGTTTTTCAGGCGGACACGATACAATATCCATTTGCTCCCAGCCCTCAATACATTGTAAAATGGTTGAAATTTGATGAGGGTATTGAACTCCATTTGTCACAATGGGTCACCGATACCACTAAAATTATCAGTGACGTACCTTCGGCACCCAAATATGTAGGTTTTGTACACCTAGGTTTTATGGTAATTTCTATGGATGCTTTTCTGAAGAGGCTAATGGAAGTAAGCAGCGATTACAAATCAGGCAAATACAAGCACCCAATTATTGACAGAATGCCCAACGGTGCGAAATCTATCGAGATTAAAGACCCTGATGGAAACGAAATACACGTAATAGAAGCAATGCCTGCAAACGGTAGCACGAACCGCTAAAAGGGGTTTGGCGTTATCGTTGGAACATCAGCTGTAGTACGCTATCAAATTTGGTTTCGGCAGTACTTTAATAATTTAGCTTTTTTGCTATCTTCAACTTTTAAAACAATATTGGGTTTCAGTTGTCGGTAGACGTTTTTCAAATATCCCTAGAACGCCAAGCCATTTACTTTGGGCATCAGCCTACAAAGAAATCCAACTAATTATGAATACTAGACATTACCTTATTAAACCAATATTATTTCAACCAAAATTATAAACTATGAAATTTAGCCCTAACAAAACTGCTTTGCTTTTTGCATTTTACTTGATTTCGATAGCTGTTGTACTAGCTCAAAATACCACTACGCCACAAACCGCCTTGAAGAATTACCTCCAAAATGGCGATAAAACTTATCAATGGGAATTAAAAGATTCGGTGGAATTAGGCAATGTAAAAGGCTATCATTTGCTTTTGACTTCGCAAAAATGGCGTGAATATACTTGGCGACACCAATTGACAGTTTTTATACCTAAAGAAGTCAAATACGATGGTGCGATGCTTTTTATTGATGGTGGTTCCAACAAAGATGAACAACCCAATTGGAGTGCAAACAATGGACTTTGGCCTATTCTATCCGGTATTGCAGAAAAAAACAAAGCGATTGTAGCCGTCATCAAGCAAGTTCCCAATCAGCCCTTTTATGGCGACCTGACCGAAGATGCTCTGATTTCTTATACTTTAAATCAATTTAAGCTATCCAAAGATTATTCTTTCCCTTTGCTTTTCCCGATGGTAAAATCGGCCGTGAGGGGTATGGATGCGGTGCAAGAATTTACAAAGAAAAAAGCCCATATTACTATCAATAATTTTTTGATTTCTGGAGCATCAAAACGTGGTTGGACCACTTGGCTTTCGGCTGCTATTGATGACCAACGCGTAAAAGCCATTGCTCCGATCGTAATTGATATGCTCAATATGCCGGCAACGCTCAATTATCAGTATGAAACCTACGGTGAATACAGTGAGCAAATTGATGACTATGTAAAACTCGGTATTCCGCAAGGCACCGCCACCGAAGACGGCAAAGCCATCAACGACATGATTGACCCTTTTTCCTATCGCAGCCATTTGACCGTTCCAAAAATGATTTTTATAGGCACCAATGACGAATACTGGACCATTGATGCCATCAAGTTTTATTATGATAAAATCCCAGGTAAAAACTTGATTCATTATGTGCCCAATGTTGGGCATAATTTGGGTGGAGGAAAACAGGCTTTTGAAGCTTTGAGTGCTTTTTTCGGAACGACGATCACGAATAAAGCATATCCCTTGGCGACGTGGAAAGTTGTGCCAAGCCATGGAAATATATCATTAGAAGTAAGTCCTGTGACGACTGATTTGGTAGGAGCCACACTTTGGCATACCACCTCTTCCGACAGAGATTTTAGAAACAATTTGTGGTTAAGCAGAAATATAAAATTGGATAGCTTGCCAGATATTCGCGTTATGGTTCCTTTTCCAAAAAAAGGTTTTCAAGCATTTTATCTTGATTTAAAATACAAAGACCCCCATGGAGGAACCTACACGACAAGTACAAGAGTATATGTAACAGACGTAGAAAAGGTTTTATAGGACATTAACTAAGACCTTTTTTATCTATGCTACTTCAGAATTTGGCGAACTACTTGATGCTGTTAGGGAAAAGGGCGAACGCATAAAAGGGGGTCCGCTTTCTTAATATTAGAATGGATTATACTTTAAAAGTTTTTTACTATTTTTGATAAATAAGTACGCAAGCCAAAATGCAACAGTTTCAAAATATCACACCAAACAATATAAAAACTACTACAATTTTTGCGGCTATTTATAAGCTATTGACAATTAAAAGACAAAACAGCTCCCAGAACAAATATACCTTAATAATACACATATGGATAAAATTACGATAATACAGATTTCAGACATTCATTATGAATTTAATGAGCCGGAAACCCAAGGTTTAATACTATCTTCCTTCTTCATCGATTTGGACACTCAATTAGACCTAAATAATAAAGACAACACATATTGTGTAATATCAGGTGATTTAGTTAATAAAGGAAATTCTGAGAAAACCTATAATGATTTCTATGAAAATTTTATATTGAAAATTTTAAAGAGAGTTCCAATTCAAAACATTTTTTGTATTCCAGGAAATCATGACCTTAATAGAAAAGAAATTGAAGATAACCTGAAAGATCATAACGACATTATAGAAAAAGAGTTTACTGAAACGGGCTTCAATAATTTTATCAAAGAAGAAGACAATATTATACATAATAAATTTAAATATTACAAGAAATTCTATCTAGATAAATTGCAATCATCTAATTTTAATTTGAATGGCTTTCCTGAGATTATCGCTCCTGAAATCACATTGTATTTTTTAAACTGCTCTTTACTTTGTTATGGTGGACTTAATAAAATCAATGACAAAGGAAGACTAAAGATTGAAACTTCAGGATTAAATGAGTGGATAAGTGAAAATCAAGGAAGAACCAAAATATTGGTTATGCATCATCCACTTGAATATCTTACCTCGTTTGCAAGAAATGAATTGAATGCAATGCTTAAAAATGGAATTGACATAATTATATCAGGGCATATTCATGATCAAGAATTACTACATTCTTATGTTTCAGACAGCAGTGGTATTATAAAGTTAGGATCACCACAATTATTTTCCAATAAGGCAGATCTTAATGGTTATTCATTAATAAATTTTGAAAACAAGAAAATCGAGTCAATATCTTATCGAGAATGGGTGCCTCGCCAAAGAAAATTTATGGCAGGTCAAAATTTTTCTGGGACAGAAAATGGCAAATGGAATTTCAAACGTAATGAAATCACTACAGATGATTTTATTTTTATGAAACTCAACTCTAATTTTCAAAAAGCAATGAAATCATACTCTCAGTCTCCAAAATGGGTTGAAAGGTACTTCACATCTAATTCACCGAATAGCTCCAATAAGTCAGAAAGTAAAAAATTAGACTACATAAATATAATAAACAGTCCTAAGAATTATCATATAATAGCCGCTCCCCAATTTGGGTTAACTTGCTATGCTCAATATCTCGCATTAAAAGCTTGGGAAATTAAAAAAGAAAGTTGGCTTTATTTGGATACCCATAATTGGACTTTTGGCAAATATCATTCTGATCTTGAGGACGCCTTGACAGATTTAAATATTGAAGATACTTCTGTTAGATGCCTATTACTTGACCATTGGAAAAATAACACAAGAGATTCGAGAAAAATAATTGAAAATATTCGAAGGAAATTCCCAGAGGTTCCAATAATAATTTTCTCAAATTATCATGATAATATCGTTCTTGAAGGTTTGGATTCTGAAGAAAGTCATGAAGGCTTTAGTCAGATATATTTATGTGAATTAAATCGACAGGGATTACGAAACATTGTTAAGGATTTTAATAGTATTCACGAAATTGCTGAAGAAAATCTCATATTACAAAGACTTGATGTTGATTTAATTGATCTCAATATTCACCGAACTCCAATTAATTGTATTCAATTATTAATTGCTTTTCTCAGTGATTTTGAAGACAGACCAATAAATCGATCAAAAGTATTTAAAAATGTTTTAAAAGTAGTATTTGATAATCCAGGAAACCTATTTTATGGTGATACCATTGATGAAGATAACTGTGGCTTTATTGTTGGGTATTTCTGTGAAGAACTTCTTAAAAACAATCAAGAATCATTTACAGAATCTCATTTTTTAAATTTGACAAAACCCTTTTGTGAAAAGCAACATAACACGACAAATGTTAATGACTTATTACAAATCTTAAAAAACAATCAAATCATTGTAAATTTCAATGGATCTTTACGGTTTAGATTTTCTTATTGGATATATTATTTTGCTGCTCTCAGAATGAAATACTCAGAGGAATTTAAATCCTACATGTTAGGTGACAAGCATTCATTATACTATCCTGAAGTCATAGAATTTTATACGGGAATTGATGGTAGGTCTGAAGACATTGTCATAATGTTAATTTCAGATCTAGATACGCTATCAAAAAAGGTTCATACTAAATTAGAAATAACGGGGGATATTAATCCTTACAAGGATATTAAATGGGCTCTAAATGAAACCGTGAAAGGGATGACTCAAGAACAGTTGGAACAAAACATTCAGCAGTCAGGCATTTCAGAAGAAATTAAAGACATAGTAGCAGATAAAAACTATGATAGTGTCAAACCATACACACAAACTATTTATAACTATTTTGAAGAATATGATGTCAAAAATTTAATGTCGCTTATTAAATCATCATCAAGAGCTTTGAGAAATAGTGAATTTGTAAAGCCTGAGTTAAGAGAGGAATTACTCAAGAACATTACTGTAGCATGGAAAGCCCTAATGAGAGCACTTTACTTAATCTCACCAGTTATGGCCAAAAATGGTTTTGGAGGAGTGGGTGGTGCAAGATTTAAATTATCAGAAGACTTTCCAAAGGAATACAATGAATGTTTAAAGAGTATATTAATCGCTATGCCTTTCAATTTAAACATTTGGTTTAAAGATGACCTTTTCTCTGATAAATTAAGAATGCTTTTTCGTGATTACAGAACAAGAGAGACAGACTTAACAGTTAAACATATACTAGCTTTAATGGAATGTTATACTAGACCAAAAGGATGGAAGAAGTCCATATTAGATTACATTGGAGAAATTGGTAAGAATTCATTTTATCTAGGAAATTTATATACAAATCTAAGGACTACCTATTCGACTGGCTTTTTGTCGTCTCCAGAATTAAAGGACTGTGAATATTTGATAAAAGCTTGTTGGATTAAACATAATAGTGGAAGTCCAAAACCTGGAATTGATACAGTTGCAAAAGTACCTGACAACATTTTACCACAAAGAGACAATAAAAAAATAGATGGGTAATAGAATAAATATTATTAACATCCGCTCTTCCTTTACTTTAACATCCGCTCTTCGACATGTTCCGATCGGGCATGTCGAAGCGAGATAGTTTAGGATTTGTAATCCTCTATTTCTTTTTTTGTATTATTGTAGTTCCATTGCCTTTATTAAGCATACCTTTTTGTCGGATTGTAAATCCTCCTTATCTTGCTTCGACATCGGGAAGATGTAGAAGAGCTAAAGTTGCATGTTTGAACGTTGCAAAATGATTTTTTTATATTATAGTTAAATCAAAATGAGTAAACAAAGTGCATTGAATAAATGGTTTAAGAAACCAACATCAATAAATCTATTGATTAAAATTTTTTCACTTCTAACTATACTGATAACTCTATTATTCTTAATTGTGGTATTCAAAAATACTAGTTTTGGATTCAAGGATTTTGATCCAGAAGTAACAGGGCAAATGGGAGATTTTTTTGGAGGAGTAGTTGGGTCATTATTAACGTTCATAAGTTTTCTTTTTATATTAAAAACTTTTGAAGTTCAACTTGCCGCTGTAGAACTCCAAAAAACGGAAATGTTAAGGAATCAAGTTAATCATATACATCAATACATTGAAAATCAATGGGCAGAATTTGAGCAAAAGGTTGATAAGGACAATTTAAAGAGAATTGATATTTATTTAGAATTGTATAAATCTCGAAATTTTAATAGTTTAACTTTTGAGGTCCAAAACAGCGGCAAAAAAGTAGTTACTAATATTAATCTTTTGTTGGTTTTTTTGAGCCAATGTAAAGTTTTAATCAAAAGAGATTTTGTTCTCGATGAATCAAATAAGAATGAATTAAAACTTTATGTTAATGCATATACAAGTCAAAGTAAAGTTTTTTTCAAATCTATTGAGAGTTTTGATTTAACGGAATTAGAAGGGTATGGTTGCTATAGTACACTAGTTGAAATTAATGAGTTATATAACAAAATAGAAAATATTTGAGAAAAATCCTGTCCTATATAGGTTGAAAGGTACGGTGCAAATTGGCATTGTACCTTTTTTGATATATAATGAATATTTGTGAGGAAGCGATTGTTAATCCGCTCTTCCACATCTCCCGCTAGGGCATGTCGAAGCGAGATAGTTTAGCATTTGTAATCCTCTATTTCCTCAAAAGCATTTTCTAAATTTTCAAAATTCCACCACCTTAATTTACAAACCTTTTTGTCGGATTGTAAATCCTCTCCCGAAAGCTATCAGGACTTGCTTCGACATCGGGAAGATGGCGAAGTACCCAATTACAAACACATCTCCAAATTTAAAATCTAAAAAATCTGTATCAAATCTGTGTTTATCAGTAAGCAATATTTATATTCACTAAATAAAAGCTTGGCTTGACAGCTATAGCATGCCACAGACCATGGAAACTAAAAACGAGTAAGCCTAAAACCAGCCATTGTAAGCCATCATTCTAAAAATTTCAATAAAAATGAAATCAAACAAACTTCTTTTTATACTTGCCATCGCAATGGCTTTTTTGGGGCTTAAACCATCGGCTGTTGCACAGCATTTTTCGCCCAAACAATTACAAGAAGCCACCATTTCCAGCTTGCATACGGCTATGCAAAATGGTAAACTTACCGCCGTGGAGCTGGTGCAACTTTACCTCGACCGAATTAAAGAATACGACAAAGACGGGCCGTTTATCAACGCCCTTATTATGGTGAATCCCAAAGCTTTAACCGAAGCCCGTAGGCTCGATTCGCTTTATAAAGTTACAGGTAAATTCATAGGTCCGCTTCACGGCATTCCGATCATCGTAAAAGATAATTACAATACCTTCGACATGCCCACGACCAACGGTACGCTGGCCATGAAAAATTCTATCCCGCCCGCCGATGCCTTTGTGATTCAAAAAATAAGGGAGGCCGGAGCCATCATCATTGCCAAGTCCAACCTGGCCGAGTTTGCCCAATCGGGCAACTTTTCGGTAAGTTCCATTCTGCCGGGTTACTCTCGCAACCCTTATGATACACGGCGTACCACAGCAGGGTCAAGCGGTGGAACAGCCGCTGCCGTGGCGGCAGACTTTGGCACCATTGGCTTGGGGACCGACACAGGTAGCTCGATCCGCGGCCCGGCTGCTCACCAGAGCTTGGTAGGGTTTCGTTGTACACTCGGCTTAATCAGCCGCAACGGTATTGCCCCCCTCGCTCTGACCAATGACATGGGTGGCCCCATTTGCCGAACGGTGGAAGATGCCGTGCGGGTACTCGACGTCATAGCGGGCTACGACAAAGCCGATTCCGTAACACGGCTAAGTAATGGTAAAATTCCAGAAAGCTATAGGGCTTATTTAGATAAAAATGGCTTAAAAGGAGCCAGAATTGGCGTTTTTAGGCAGCTTTGCGATCCTGCCAAAGCAGACTCCCAAGTGGTGGCTTTGTTTAACA
>NZ_RJUD01000098.1 GCF_024343675.1 Lacihabitans sp. CS3-21 | reverse complement strand
GTTATCAATTATTCCGGAGTATCCATAACACCACGATACGAGAAAAAAAGCTTAGAAATAGCAGTTCCTATTGGTATTGAAAACAATTATAAGAACTTGAATATTGGAGCCGCTTTCCGGTATTATGGATTTTATTTTGGCTCAGATAATATTACGGGTTGGTTGAATACCTTCAATCCTCGCGGTGTTTCGGTTTACGCAGGGGCTTTTATTCCTATTTATCACAGTCTTCCCGGTAGTCCATTAAAGTGTTTTGTGGTGGCAAACCCGCAATCCTATCGGAAGAAGAAATTCAGAAGACGATAAAAAAATAGCAGACAATTTCTCAATTATCTGCCTATCAATATGTTAAAGTGACGAAGAAGAGATTCGAACTCTCACAAGCTTTCGCTCACTACCACCTCAAAGTAGCGTGTCTACCAATTCCACCACCTCGCCAATACAGCCGCAAAAATATGTATTAATGCTTAATTAAAAAACTACAAACATAAAAAAAATAAACTTTTTAATGAGCCTATCCATTCAAAATCCACGTATCATTTTTATGGATATACACTATCTTTCTATTCCACAAGACTTTAAGCCATATATCTTCTTGTCCAAAAATATTGATTTTGTTTCCTTTTTCTATGGAACCTATTATCGGTGATCCAGAAGATGGATATTCTCTAAAATAGGTACTCTTATTTATAATGGCCGATTGGTAAGTATTTGGTACATTAATAAAGACCAACAGAAACACGATAAACAAACCCACCAAAATAAGATGTCTCCGTAGAATTTTTTTATTGTATATTTTTTTTCGGAATAGGATAATAAGAATAAATATTCCAATCAGAATAACTGAATAAAGAATAAAAATGTAAAACTGCTGGTATAAAACCAAAATAAAATTCAAGTCACTTCTTTCAAAACCGGTAAACTTGTTCTCCAAAGCCATTTTATTCATTTTTTCAAACACCTCATCGTCCGGATTTAGATTATAATAGTTGTTCAAATAGTAGATAGCTTTCGGAAAATCTCCCAAACTTTCGTAAATATATGCCAGCTTAAGAGAAATATTTGGCTTGTTTACTTGATTATCTTTAAAAATGAGTTCATAAATATTTGCAGCTTCCGAATATTTTTTTGCACTAAATAAAGAATCTGCTTTTTTAGCAACATCATTTTGTGCCTTAGAATCAGCGATTTGAAAGAAAAATAGCAAAAAGAATAATAATAATTTTAAAAAGAGTCTTGGCATTGTTGGGTTAATTTCATAATTTTGCATCCTCATTTGAGACAAGGTCTTGATTCCGTAGCTCAGCTGGTAGAGCAATACACTTTTAATGTATGGGTCCTGGGTTCGAATCCCAGCGGGATCACTTAAGTTTTCAGAAATATTTTTAGAATCATTTTCGATTCCGTAGCTCAGCTGGTAGAGCAATACACTTTTAATGTATGGGTCCTGGGTTCGAATCCCAGCGGGATCACAAAGCGATGAAAAATTCATCGCTTTTTTTATTTCTCCAAAACTCAATTTGTTATTCATCCGATTAATTTAAGATACTGACAAGCAAAATTAATTATTTGATAATTAGAAATAGTTTGAATTCGGATATTATTATTAATAAAATTTTGATGAATCCCATTTCGAAAAGAGAAATTCTAAATAAACTTTAAATGAAAAAAAGTAAGAAAAGAGTAATTGAGAATATCCAAATCTTGGATTTTGCGGCTGAAGGAAAATGTATCGTAAAAGACGATGGCGAGGTTATTTTCGTAGAAGGAAGTAATGTTTGTCCAGGAGACGAAGTAAAGCTCTTGGTTTCTAAAACCAAAAAGAATTTCTCTGAAGGAAGGATTTTGGCAATTAATAAATTATCGACTGATCGTATTCAGCCATTTTGTGAGCACTTTGGCGTTTGCGGTGGCTGCAAATGGCAACATATTCCCTATGAAAAGCAAATTGAACAAAAACAAAAACAAGTATACGATCAATTAACAAGAATTGGAAAAGTTAAACTTCCTCAATTTACGCCCATTTTAGGCTCCTCAAACACTCAATTTTATAGAAACAAACTCGAATACACATTTTCTAATTCTAGATGGCTAACCAACGATGAGGTGGCTTCAGGAGAAGAAATATCAAAGGATGCTCTAGGGTTCCATATTCCAAAGAGATTTGAGAAGGTTTTACCTATCAAAAAATGCTATTTGCAAGGTGATCCATCAAATGCCATAAGAGATTTCTTCACAGATTATGCCCACAAAAGCGGTTTGCCTTTTTATGACCACGTCGTTCACAAAGGTTTTTTTAGGAATGTCATGATCCGAACTACTTCCACAGGCGAAGTGATGGTAGTTTTACAAATTGCCGATGATTCTGTTGAAAAAATAGAAAAAGTTTTGAATGAATTTATTGAAAAGTTTCCAAAAACTACTTCTTTAAACTATTTCATTAATAAAAAGCGAAACGATTCTTATTTTGACCTAGAACCTGTTAACTTTTATGGCCTACCTTATATTACCGAACAAATGGAAGGTTTGAGTTTTAGAATAGGAGTAAAGTCATTCTACCAGACCAATTCTGACCAGGCTTATAATTTATATAAAATAGTTAGAGACTTCGCTCAAATCTCTAAGAATGATTTGGTTTATGATCTATATACTGGTACTGGAACCATAGCCAATTTTGTTGCCAAGAAAGCAAAGAAAGTTATTGGAATTGAATACATAGACGCAGCAGTAGAAGATGCAATCGTCAATTCTAAAATTAACGCCATAGACAATACGCGTTTCTTTGCTGGGGATATGGCCAAAATATTCACAGATGATTTCATTGCACAAAATGGCAAGCCAGATATTGTTATTGTAGATCCGCCTCGTGCAGGTATGGATCGTCCAGTTTGCGAACTTCTTTTAAGAATTTCTCCAAAAAGAATAGTCTATGTAAGCTGTAATCCAGCCACACAAGCCAGAGATATTGAAATATTATCTGCGAAATATGAAGTTGAAAAAATCAACCCTGTTGATATGTTTCCGCATACTTTCCATGTAGAAAATGTAGCGAGTTTAGTTTTAAAGTCTTAATTTTAGGAAATTATACTCTTAAAATGAAGATTTCTATAATCGATGCTGGCAATTTTAAGTTGGATGGAGGAGCTATGTTTGGCGTTGTTCCCAAAACAATTTGGCAAAAGATGGTCCCTGCAGACGAAAATAATCTCTGCAGTTGGAAAATGAGGTGCCTAATGGTAGAAGAAAAGGACCGATTGGTGCTGATTGACACAGGAATGGGTGACAAACAAGCACAAAAATGGCAAAATTTCTACTTTAGACATGGAGATGGAGAAATAATAAAATCTATTCGAGATGCCGGATATCATGAAAATGAAGTGACGGATGTTTTGTTGTCCCATTTACATTTTGATCATTGCGGTGGAGCAGTTTGTTGGAATTCTTCAAAAGACGCATATAGACTTACATTCCCCAATGCAAAATATTGGACGCATAGCCTGCATTGGGAATCGGCGATGAAACCAAATCCGAGAGAAAAAGCCACTTTTTTAACAGAAAATCTCCAAACAATTATTGAAAGCGGTCAATTGAATTTTATTGAACAGATTCAAAATCCACTTGGCGACAAATTTGAGTTCATTTATGCAGATGGCCATACAGAGAAAATGATTATGCCAATCATAAACTACACCGATCAGAAAATTATTTTTGCGGCGGACACCATTCCATCCTTTGCCCATATACATGTGCCATATTGTATGTCTTATGATGTGCGACCATTGCAAACCATGAACGAAAAGTCATTGATTCTTGATAGGATTGTTAAAGAAAACATACTTTTATTATTTGATCATGATGTTGTAAACGAAGTGGCTGAAATTGAAATAACAGACCGAGGATTTAAAGCCAAAAACCTAGGAAAACTCTATGAGTTTATTTGAAAAAAATAAAATCTAACAACATGAAAATAGGCTTAGTATTATCTGGAGGTGGATCAAGAGGATTTGGACATTTAGGTGTATTAAAAGCCATTGATGAACTAAAAATTAAGCCTACTATTATTTCCGGAGCAAGTGTAGGTAGCTTAATTGGAGCATTTTATGCATACGGATACGCCCCCGATGAAATATCAAAAATAATTCTTAAAAAGGGCATTTTTGGTAATATCAAGCTAGCTTTCAATAAGATGGGAATTTTTTCGCTTGAAAAAGTGGAAAAGTTAGTAAAAGAATATTTGCCAGAAAACAGATTTGAATCACTTAAGATTCCTTTGGTTATAGCTGCAACAGAGATACGCCGAGGGGAGATAGTTTATTTCAGATCTGGTAATGACTTAGCAAAAGTAGTAACGGCTTCATGTGCAATTCCTGGCATATTTTCACCAGTAATAATAGCAGGTAAATCATATATTGATGGGGGTGTCCTTAACAATATGCCCATTGAACCCATAGAAAACGAAGTAGATTTAAAAATTGGAATTAATGTAATGCCGATAGAAAGAAAAATGCCTGTAAGTTCGGCAAAGGATATCATAATGAAATCGCTTCTAATGTCTATCGGCGAACAAAGTGCGAGAAAAAACCATAAATTTGATATTTTGATTGAACCCAAAAATATTGTACACTTTAATGGTTTAAGTCTAAAACATGCCAAGGTAATGTTTGATTTGGGTTATAATACCGCCATTGAACAATTACAAAAATCGGCAGAAATGTTTTTATAAAACTTAAAATGCTCAAAAATCGTATTCGGTACTTATTTTGGCATTAAATTGGATAATTATTAGTAAAAATGTTCGTTAAGACTTTCTAAAGAACCTATTCAAAAAGTGAGGAAAATATATTTATTGTTTTTTTTTGTAATCTTCTCCTTATCCTGCAGTCAATATAAAAATGGACCGCTTAGCAAAACATGGCACAATACGAATGCTAAATATAACGCACTTTTAATTGCCCGGGAAGACTACAAAATTGCAATTGAAATTATTCTGACCAACAACAAAGAAACTTACGAGGAAACGCTTCCGATATTTAGAAAAATAGACTCCACAAGACTCGATTCTGCAAAACTGTACTTGACAGATGCCATAAAAAAATCATCGATAATAGCTGAGAGACATTCAAATAGCAGACACCTAGATGAAGCATATTTATTGCTCGGAAAAGCTAGATTAGAAAAACAAGAAATTTTTAATGCCCTCGAAACCTTCAAATATGTAAATACCACCTCCAAATCGGCTTCTGCCAAAACCGAAGCTTTGATATGGCTGATGAGGTCTTATATTGAAAATGAAGATTTGGTAAGTGCTAATCAGGTTTCAGATTTGTTGAAAAGTCAAAAATTGAATGGCAAAAACAAATCCCAATTCCTGGCCACAAAAGCATACTACCATCAACTTCAAAATGAGCCTGCACTTGCTGTAGTTTTCTTGGACGAAGCCTTAAAAACCATGAAAAAAGGTAATGAAAAAGCTCGTTTGCATTTTATTGCTGCTCAGTTATACGCAGCGTTGAACCAGCTTGTCCTTTCAAGAAAAAACTACAACCAAGTACTCAAAAATAAACCCAGTTACGACTTAGAATTTCATGCCAATTTGGGACTTATTTCGAGTCAGTCTCTAGCCAAGAATACAAACATAACGTTTGAGAAAATGCTTGAGGACAGGAAAAATCAAGATTTGAGGAGTAAGATATTTTTTAAAATGGGGGAAACAGAGGCCAAAAAGAATAATTTCGAATCCGCTATTTTGCACTTCAATAAGGCTATTTCTGAATCATTAAACAATCCAATTGAAAAAGCTTCAGCCTATAAAGCACTTGGCGATATGTATTTCGAAAAAATGCTGGACTACGAAATGGCTGGAGTTTATTATGATAGCACATTGATTACTTTGCCAAAAAACGAACAGAATAATTCTCAAATAGGTCAGAAAGCTATGTTTTTGAATGATTTTATTAAATATAAGAAAGCTTATGACCTAGAGGATAGTTTGCAAAGGTTGGCCGCCATGAATCCCAAAGAGCTCGACTACAAACTTGAGCAAATGGTTATTGAGAGAAAAGATGCCAAGAAAAAAGCAGAAGAAAGTTCGATCACAAACTCGGTGCTTAAAACTGCAACAACAAGCACTATGCCCAAAGATTTTAAAAGATGGTTGTTGTATGATCCTGTTGAGTCTATCAAAGCTAAAAACGATTTTGTAAGAAACTGGGGCAATAGGCCATTGGAAGACAACTGGAGACGTTCCGAAAAAACGATGGGTTCATTTAGTATAAAAATTGAGAAACAAACACTCGCTACTGAAAAAACTGGTGTAAAAACCATGGCCAGTTCTGAGATTGAAATGAAAGAGCTACTCGCCAAAAAAGAAATTGATGAAGAAAAGAAGGAACTTCTCAAAAAGATACCTATCAGTAACATTCAAAAGATGGCCTCAAAAAGAAAACAAGAAGAGGCCTTATTTCAAATTGGGAAAATCTACAAATTGAAATTTAACGACGAAGAAAAAGCAAAGACAAGTTTCAATAATTTAATATTGAATTTCCCAAGGTCCGTTTATGAACCCGAAGCTTTGTATTATCTGTCAATAATGGAAAAAGATGCTCAAAATAACGCTTTTTCGGCTAGATTGTTAAAGGACTACCCAGCATCTTCGTTTTCCAGGCAACTAAAAAAAGGCTCTATTAAGTTGAGTGTAGACAAAGAAACAGAAGCTCTGACTTTGTATGCCAAAACATTTGCAATTTACGAAAGCAATCATTTTAGTGAAGCCATTACTCTTATAGATCAAGGACTTAATGAATATGTTGGAAGCCAAATAGAAGATAAAATGGCTATGTTGCGAATCATGATTTTAAGAAAACTAGGCAATAAAGACCAATATATCGTTTCTTTGAATGATTTTATGCGGAGTTATCCAAGTTCGGACTTAATATTGAAAGCCAAAGAATTATTAGCAGTTTTAAACTAAGAAAAAATGACTGAAAAACCTCCTTTTTTTAAATCGTGGAATACGATTTATTATATACTTGCAGGATTTTTGTTGGCTCAGATTATTGTGTATTTTTTACTAACCAAATATTTTTCATGACCAACATTGATTGGCTATTACTTGTACTTACCTTATCTTCAATTATATTTTACGGAATATACAAAAATAGAAAAGATAGCAATATTGATGGCTATCTTCTAGGGAATCAGTCATTACCTTGGTATCATGTAGGTTTTTCTTTGATGGCCACTCAGGCGAGTGCTATTACGTTTTTGTCTGCTCCTGGCCAGGGCTTCACAGATGGGATGCGATTTGTTCAGTTTTATTTTGGACTACCGCTGGCAATGATTGTACTAAGTATTACGTTCGTTCCTATTTTTCATAGATTAAAAGTTTACACAGCTTACGAGTACCTCGAAAACCGCTTTGATGCGAGAGTTAGAATATTTACTGCCATTTTGTTTCTAATTAGTAGAGGCCTAGCCACCGGAATTTCTATTTATGCCCCATCTATTATTTTGTCTACAATTTTCGGTTGGGACATAACTGTTACCAATATCATTATGGGTGGTATAGTACTGGTTTACACCGTTATTGGAGGTACCAAGGCCATTTCATATACCCATTTACAACAAATGTTTTTTGTGACGTTTGCATTGTTTTTTGCAGGTTATTGTGTGGCGAAGCTTTTGCCTGCCGATGTGAGTACCCTAGATGCCATACAAATTGCCGGCAAAACTGGTAGAATGAATATCATAGATTTGAAATTCAACCCCACAGAAAGATATAATCTTTGGTCTGGTTTGATTGGTGGTTTTTTTCTCCAATTGTCTTATTTCGGAACAGATCAATCACAGGTAGGAAGATATCTGACAGGAAAATCTATCAAAGAAAGCCGTATGGGTTTGATAATGAATGGTTTCATTAAAATACCAATGCAATTCGGTATCCTTTTGATTGGTGTTTTGGTTTTTGTTTTTTATTTATTCAATGATTCACCTGTTTTTTATAATAAGGTAGAAGTTGGCAAAATAGAAAATAGCCAATACGCTGCACAGTTTAAAGAGATAGAAGTTAAAAACAATTCTTTAATTAAAGAAAAAAAGCAAGTAGTTGGTGAACTCAAAAATGCACTAAAATCTGAAAATGAGGTAGCAATTTCAGTGAGTAGCGGTGAATTAAATAAAATAATTGACGAACAAAAGAAGCTAAAGTCGGAAGTTTCTGAAATTGTTAAGAAAAACAATCCATCTGGTGATCCCAACGATGTGAATTATATATTTCTGAGATTTATCATGGATTTCTTGCCACATGGATTTATTGGACTGCTAGTGGCTATAATATTTTCGGCTTCTATGGGCTCTGTTGCCTCAGCGTATCATTCTTTGGCCGCAACGAGTTTAGTTGATGTTATTTACAAAACCAAATACAAGCCCAAAGGCGAACAATTGGAGTTAAAATATTCCAAGGCATTGACAATTTTTTGGGGCATTTTTTGTATCCTGGTTGCTTCTTTTGCCCAAAAACTTGGCAATAGTATGATTGAACTCGTAAATATCTTAGGTTCATGGTTTTACGGTATCATCTTGGGGATTTTTCTTGTAGCGTTTTATCTCAAGTCTATAAAAGCGAAACCTATATTTTGGGCCGCTATTTTAGGCCAAATATTAGTAATTTTGATTTGGAAATACGAACTTGTAGCATTTTTATGGCTCAATCCAATTGGCGTTTTGTTGGTAGTTGGATTCAGTTGGGCATTCCAAAAACTTAAAATTTAAATATGAGCGGTTCTAAAAAAATACTAATTGTAGAAGACGACCTAAGAATCGCTCAGAATATCAGCAAAGGTCTTCAAGAAAAGGGTTTTGAAACTGAAATAGCATTTGATGGTAAAATCGGCCTAAAACTAGCCTTGCACAATGATTTTGACTTGATTCTTTTGGACTTAAACCTACCTGGTCTCAATGGCTACGAGGTATGCTCAGAAGTTCGAAAAAAGAAGCCTTCTATACCGATAATAATGCTTACTGCATTGGGCGAAACCGAAGACAAAATAGAAGGTTTTGAAAAAGGTGCGGACGATTACCTCGTTAAACCATTCGATTTTAGAGAGCTTTTGGCTAGAATCAATGTTTTTATAAAAAGAAACCACAAGTCAGATAACGACCATTTTGATACTTTAAAAATTGCCAATTTAGAACTCGATTCGGAGTCAAAAATTGTAATGAGAGATGGGCAAAATATCGAGCTTACACCCAAAGAATTCTCTCTTTTAGAGTATTTAATAAAAAACAAGGGTAGGGTAGTTTCAAAAGCTGATATTGCAGAAAACCTCTGGGAACAGAATAACCAACAAAGCTTAAACGTAATCGAGGTTTATATTAATTTTCTTAGAAAAAAAATAGATAAAGACTTTACTCCCAAACTGATACACACCAAAACAGGTATGGGTTATATTCTGAAAGAAGAGATAGAAAAATGAAAATCAGGACAAAAATAGCTTTCCAATTTACCTTGATCGTTGCTCTCATTTTGGTAGTATTTTCTCTTTCATTGTATTATTTATTAGAAGGCTATACCAAAGACGAGTTCAATAATTATCTAAAAGATCGTGCTCAAACTACAGCAAAACTGCTTATAAAAGAAAAAAACGTAGACAAACGTTTACTCAAAGTTATAGATAGAAACACACTTTCAAGCCTTTATGCCGCGGAAGTTTTAGTTTTTAATGATGAAAATTTAGTGACCTACAGCAACATTGACTCCGTAAACAAATTTCCGTATAGCCCTGAAATTTTAGAAAAAATTAGGAAATTTAAATACCATGAAGCCGACTACAAAAATAAAAAAGTGGTAGGTTTAATGTATACAGATGAAGAACTCAAAAAAGATTACCTGATATTAGCCCAAGCCGAAGATACTTATGGCGAACAAAAACTTGAAAGAATAAAAGATGCCATGACCATCGGCTTGGTTTCTTCTATATTACTTACCGTTATTTTCGGGTTTGTATTTGCTGGTCAATCACTTAAGCCTATTTCCAGAATAAATCAAGAAGTTTCCAAAATAACGGCCCGAGACTTAACAAAAAAACTCAGTACAGGCAATAATAAAGATGAAATAGCTCAATTGGCAAGAAATTTCAATGAGATGCTTTCTAGGATAGAAAAGTCTTTTGAACTTCAGAAAAGCTTTGTAAGCAACGCTTCTCATGAGCTTCGAACACCGCTGGCTGCCATAAAGTCGGAGATTCAAGTGGCATTGGAAAAAGACCGTACTCCACAACAATACAAAGAAATTTTAAAATCATTGAATATTGATAACCAACGCCTAATTCAATTGATAAATGGACTTCTTCAATTGGCTAAATCTGAAAAAGGAGACAAGTCTTTACAAATGGTGCCAATTAGGATAGATGAGGTACTTTTTGAAGTTCAAGACGAACTTCAGCATCAACACCAAAACTATCGCATTTCTATTGATTTTGAAGAAATACCCGATGACGACGAAACCGTTACGGTAAATGGAAACAAATCTTTATTAAAAACCCTTTTTAATAATCTGATTGATAATGCTTGTAAATACTCAGAAAATAACATGGCGGTTATCAATATTCGATTTAACAACAGCAACTGTATCATCAATGTGGCTGACACTGGAATTGGAATATCTTCAGACGACCACGAAAAAATATTTGAGCCATTTTTTAGAACCAAAAATGCCTCAAACTACAAAGGTCATGGTATAGGGCTTTCCATCTGCAAGCGTATTGTGGATATTCATGGAGGCAGAATAATCCTCAAAAGTGAACTTGGAAAAGGCAGCAATTTCAATGTGATATTGCCGCATCTTTAAAAGAATTTAATATTTTTTTTTGGAAAAACAAAAAGAGAAGAATGTGTAGCGGGAAGGGGAATCGAACCCCTGACCTCCGGGTTATGAATCCGACGCTCTAACCATCTGAGCTACCCCGCCGTTGAATCGAGGTGCAAAAGTATAAAACTTTGTATTACTTCCAAAACCTTTTTTAAAACTTCTTCAAAAAATTAATTATTTCTTATTTTTTCTTGCATTAATAAAGCAAATACTTTAAATCGAATCAAAAAGATATTTGTATGTCAAAATTCAAATTTACCCAAGAGTTCCCATTTAAAACCTCTCCTAAGGTTTTATACAATTATATCAGTACAGCAGGTGGTTTACAGCAGTGGTTTGCAGATAAAGTTACAATGGACAGCAATCATTTGTTTCATTTTACTTGGGATACCGAAGTGCACGTGGCTGAACTTACCTCTACAAGGTTGAACAAGTCTACCCGCTTCGATTTTGTGGGACCAGACGAAGGAAATTTCTTGGAGTTTAAACTTGTCACAAGCGAAATCGACAACTCTATCTTTTTAAAAGTAACAGACTGCTCTGACAACGATGATCCATCAGATTTGGAAACCGTGTGGAAAGGCCTAATTGCTGAGCTTAAAGAAATAGTAGGGGGGTGATGTTTCTTAATAAAACTTAATTATTTTGATTTAGAGGAAAAGATAGCGATTTTTGTATCGAAATCTGCTTCTATGAAAAAAATAGACAAGTTATTTGTTAGAGCTTACTTGGGTCCGTTTATATTGACTACCACCATTGTAGTCTTTATTTTCTTGATGAGATTTTTGATGATGTATTTCAATGATTTTATCGGCAAAGACCTAGGACTACTCGTATTCGGAAAGCTTTTCATGTACTTTTCTTTAATCACAGTTCCTACAGCTTTACCACTGGCTACTTTACTGGCCACGCTTATGTGTTTTGGCAATTTGGGCGAACATACAGAACTCACCGCCATGAAATCGGCTGGTATTCCACTTTCAAGACTTATTGTTCCCACATTCGTTTTGTCTCTCTTAGTTGCGATTGGATCGTTTTTTTACAACAATTATGTAAACCCTTGGGCTAACCTTAAAGGTTACTCATTGCTGTGGGATGTAAAAACCACCAAAATGACGCTTAATATCCAAGAAGGCATATTTTACAAGGAAATTCCAGGATACAGGATAAAAGTGCAGAAAAAACTACCTGATGGCAGAACCATGAAAAACGTGATTGTTTACGACCATACCAGCAACAACGGCAATAAAAACATCACTATAGCAGACTCTGGCAAGATGTACACCATGTACAACGACAACTATTTGATATTTGAGCTTTTTAATGGTAGAAACTACATGGAGCATCAAAATAGCTTCAATACTTATGATGAGACCCAATTCACTAAGAATAATTTCAGAAAAAATAAAATCGTTTTCTCTTTAGAAAGCTTTGGTATAAAACGCACGAATGAGGACCAATTTAGGTACCACGAATACATGAAAAACATCGGTGAGTTGACCCAAAAAATAGATTCTACTAGAATTGAGATAAACAAAAGCATTGACGATCAAACAGAGCAACTAAAAGCTCAAAATTCTTTTCTTTTCAAAAAAGTTAGACAGGAAGATAGTTTGAAATTGGTAAAAATTACTGAAGGCCCATGGATAGACAAAAAACTAAACGAACTCAAATCTGGCTATCGCTCAAAGGAGACTGAAGAGTATGCTTTGTCACACATTCAAAACCTAAAATCACAAATTGAAACAGATTTAAATATACTTACTTCCAAACAAAAAGATGTTTGGAGATCTGATGTGGAACGTTGGCATAAGTTGACCATGGCCTTTTCCTGTTTGGTTTTCTTCTTGGTAGGCTCTTCTTTAGGTTCTATTATCAAAAAAGGTGGCTTTGGAATGCCTGTTTTAATCTCAATAAGCTTCTTTATTTTTTATTACGTGTTGATGCAGTTAGGAGACAAATACGCCAAAGAAGGTCTTATACCAGTTATTGTAGGTGTTTGGATGCCCAACTTTATATTACTTATCATTGGATTGGTACTTATTCGGAAGGCTTCAAATGATGCAAGGCTTTTTGAAAATGATACTTATTACACCTTTTTCAACAAAGTATCCAATATTTTTCTTCGATTAAAGAAAGGCAAAACACAACAAAGTCTACAAAATAATTAGTAGTTTGATACTTAAATATTTCCAATAAAGTATTATCTTTGCAATTGTTTTTATTTATTTATCATTTAATCTAGGTTAAAATCAATGTATTTAACTCCGGAAAAGAAAGAAGAGATTTTCGAATCTAAAGGTCTCATCAGAAAAGCATCTGACACTGGTTCTGCTGAATCACAGATTGCATTATTTACATTTAGAATAGCTCACCTTACCGAGCACTTGAAAGTTCACAAACATGACTATTCAACTCGTGCAGGACTATTGAAATTAGTTGGTAAGCGTCGTAGACTGCTTGACTATCTACAAAAGATAGAAATCGGTCGCTACAGAGCCATTATTGCTGAATTAGGCATTCGTAAATAAAAATGAGGGAATCTTTCACGAGATTCCCCTTTTTTTCTTTAAAACAAGAATTATTATCCCCGCGGAATAAAGGATTAAATAGTTGTATCAAAAGCGGAAATACAACACAAAAATTAACTAAATGTTCAACGTTTTTTCTCAAACCATCCAAATGCCGGATGGACAAACCATTACCCTAGAAACCGGAAAGTTGGCTCGTCAAGCCGACGGATCTGTTGTATTACGAAGTGGTAATTTAATGATGTTGGCTACTGTTTGTGCCAACAAAGAACACAAAGAAGGTACCGATTTCCTCCCATTATCTGTAGATTATCAAGAAAAATTTGCTTCGGCAGGTAAAATACCTGGTAGTTTCCAAAGAAGAGAGGGTAAATTGTCTGACAATGAGGTTCTAATCTCCAGATTAATTGACCGTGCCCTTAGGCCTATCTTCCCTGAAGATTTTCATGCTGAGGTTCAAGTAATGGTGACATTACACTCTTCAGATGCTAGTATTCAGCCAGATGCATTAGCAGCTTTGGCAGCTTCAGCAGCCATTATGGTTTCCGACATTCCTTTCAACGGACCAATATCTGAAGTTAGAGTATGTAAAATAAACGGTGAGTACAGAGTCAATCCACCTGTTTCTGAAATTGAAAAGGCTGATTTAGACCTTATAGTGGCCGGAACAATAGACAGTATATTGATGGTAGAAGGGGAAGGAAACGAAATTTCTGAAACCGAAATGGTAGAAGCGATGAAAGTCGCTCATGATGCTATTAAACTACAAGTAACTGCCCAAAAAGAACTTGAAGCGAAAGTAGGAAATACAACTAAACGTGAATATTGCCATGAAACGCACGACGAAGAGTTGAAAAAGAAAATGTACAATGAGCTTTTTGATAAAGTTTATGCAGTATGTACAATTGGCGGCGGCAAAAACAACAGAAGTGAAGGATTTGCAAGCATTTTGAAAGAATTCAAAGAAAGCCTTCCGGAAGAAGAAAGAAGTAATTCGTTGCATAAAGTATATTTTGGAGACATCACTTATGATGCTTCTAGAAAGATGGTTTTGGATGAAGGTAAACGTTTGGATGGACGTAAACTTGACGAAATCAGACCTATTACATGTGAAGTTGACTACTTGCCATCGGCACACGGTTCAGCTTTGTTTACAAGAGGGGAAACACAATCATTGTCAACAACAACATTAGGTACCAAACTTGACGAGCAAATTGTAGATCAAGCAATGGTAAAAGGATATTCAAGATTCTATTTACACTATAATTTCCCAGGATTTTCAACTGGAGAAGTTAGACCAAATAGAGGAGTAGGTAGAAGAGAAATAGGTCATGGAAATTTGGCCCAGAGATCTTTGAAAAAAGTATTGCCACCTGATGACCAAAACCCATACACGATAAGAATAATTAGTGATATATTAGAATCAAACGGTTCTTCGTCAATGGCTACGGTTTGTGCTGGTTGTTTATCACTAATGGATGCAGGCGTGCCAATCAAAGCACCAGTTTCGGGTATCGCAATGGGACTGATTACAGATCAAGAAAGTGGCAAATGGGCGGTTTTGTCTGATATATTAGGAGACGAAGATCATTTGGGAGACATGGACTTTAAAGTTACGGGTACTTCTAAAGGTATTGTAGCTTGTCAAATGGACATTAAAATTGGAGGTTTATCATTTGATATTATTGAAAAAGCTCTTAACCAAGCCAAAGCTGGACGTTTGCATATATTGGGTAAAATGACAGAGGTCATTGCCAAACCAAATGATGACTTAAAACCTCATGCACCTCGTGCTCACACCATCATTATTGAAAGAGAATTGATTGGTGCGGTAATTGGGCCAGGAGGTAAAGTTGTTCAGGAGATCCAAAGAGAGTCTGGAGCAACTGTAAACATAGAAGAAAAAGACAACAAAGGTTATATCTCTATTTTTGCAACAAATGGGGACAGTATGAATGCTGCTCGTAAGAGAATTGAGGGCATTGTAAAAATGCCAGAAGTTGGAGAAGTTTATGAATCAGTAGTTAAATCCATACAGCCATTTGGTGCTTTCTGTGAGTTTTTACCAGGAAAAGAAGGCTTACTTCATATTTCGGAAATCAGTTGGGAGCGTTTGCCAAGCATGGATGGTGTCTTGAAAGAAGGAGATCAACTTCAAGTTAAATTAACTGAAGTGGATAAGAAAACTGGAAAGTACAGATTGTCTAGGAAGATTTTATTGCCAAGACCTCCGAGAGAAGAAAAACCACAGACTGAACAATAATAAACTTTTGTTTGTTGTTAAATCAGTCGGGAAATAATGTCTAAAACTTAGACTTTCATTAAAAAATAACTTGATTTCATAAAATGAGACAGCTCAAAATAAGTAAACAAATCACCAACAGAGAGAGTCAATCTCTTGATAAATACCTTCAGGAAATCGGTAAAGTGGACCTTTTAACTCCCGACGAAGAAGTTATTTTGGCTCAAAAAATCAGAGATGGAGACCAATTGTCTTTGGAAAGATTGACAAAAGCTAACCTAAGATTTGTTGTTTCGGTAGCAAAACAATATCAAAATCAGGGTCTTTCACTTGGTGACCTTATAAATGAAGGAAACTTAGGTCTTATCAAAGCCGCACAAAGATTTGACGAGACGAGAGGTTTTAAATTTATTTCATATGCGGTTTGGTGGATTCGTCAAAGTATTCTTCAAGCTTTGGCTGAACAGTCAAGAATTGTAAGATTACCTCTTAACAGAGTCGGTTCATTGAACAAAATCTCAAAGACTTTCTCAGAATTGGAGCAAAAGTTTGAAAGAGAACCGTCTCCAGAGGAATTGGCAGAGGTTCTTGAAATATCAGCCAACGAAGTTGTGGACACTATGAAAATTTCTGGTAGACACGTATCTGTTGATGCTCCGTTTGTACAAGGTGAAGAAAACAGCCTTTTGGACGTATTGGAAAACGATACCGAAATTAGACCTGACCAAGAATTGATGAACGACTCCTTAAGAAGAGAAGTTCTTAGAGCACTTTCTACCCTAACGCAAAGAGAAGCCGAAGTAATTATGTTCTACTTTGGACTAAATGGTGAGCAAGCAATGACTCTTGAAGAGATAGGTGAGAAATTTAACTTGACAAGAGAAAGAGTGAGACAGATAAAAGAAAAGGCCATCCGAAGGCTTAGACAAACCTCAAGAAGTAAAGCTCTAAAAGCATATTTAGGATAAAAAATTAAGAGGTTCAAATTTGAGCCTCTTTTTTTTAGCAAAACATCAAGGTTAGATTTGTTGTTTGAAAAGATTTGAACCAACTTTGTGATTATTTTTAATGATGGCTGATAAAATAGGGATATATAGTATTGATAAAAACTGTGGTAAAACCACCACTGTGGCCTTTTTAGCTGAAAGTTTCGCAACTTTGAGTACCAATGTTTTGGTCGTAGATTTAGACCCTAAGAATTATTTTTCTAAGTTTTTAGGATTAGAATTAAAGGTCTCAGACAGAGATCAAATTCAACAGGTCAAGATTGGCCAATCAGCTTGGAAGTATTTAAAAGTAGGGCAAGACTTGGAAAAGCTTTTAAATAAGATAAAGGAATTTGATACCGAATATGACTATATAATTTTCGATTTTCCTTCTTTTGAATCAGAAAGTAATACAGAAGTCTTAAAAATTCTTAATAAAGTAATTATTCCAATCGAATGTGAGTTTTTTGGAATAGATCAGTTAAACGTTACTATCGAAAAAATCTTAGAAATTGAGAACTTAAAAATAGACGGAATACTGCTAACAAAGTACGATGAGAAAAATCAGATAATGCCAAACTACATTAAGTTTATAAAAGAGAATTTTTCGGATTTAATATACAATACGATCATTTCAAGAAACTATTATTTGGGTTTACCCAATTTTACGATTGAAAATCTAAATAAATATGTTCCAAATGTGGGTTTTGCAGATTATCTAAAACTAGCCAACGAAATACAAAATGATAAATAAGAAAAGAATGGGGTTGGGGCGAGGTTTAGGTGCTTTGTTACCCGAAAAAGAGATGGAGGAAAATGACGCTCAAAGTATTGAAACTTATGAAATAAGTGTTGATAGCATTGAAACAAACCCCTACCAGCCTAGAACGCATTTTGATTCAGATGCACTGATTGAACTTAAAGAGTCTATTCAGGTCCAAGGCATAATTCAACCGATTACAGTTCGTAAAATAGCCAACGGTTACCAATTAATCTCTGGAGAGAGAAGACTTCAGGCTTCAAGATTAGCGGGGCTTTCTAAAATACCTGCCTACATAAGAGAAGCTACCGATCAACAAATGCTTGAAATGGGCTTAATTGAGAACATTCAGCGGGAGAATCTTAATCCAATGGAGGTTGCATTGGCTTATTCACGATTGTTGAAAGAGTGTAATATTAAGCAAGATGAGCTCGGTTCAAGAGTAGGTAAAGATAGGACTACTGTTAATAATTACTTGCGGTTGTTGAATCTCCCAAAAGTTATACAAACAGGACTTGCAGAAAAAAAACTAAGCATGGGCCACGCGAGGGCTCTTTTGGGGATAGAGAATGAAGATTTGCTTTTAAGTACCTATCAAGAAATTTTGAATAAAGAGTTCTCTGTAAGAAAAGTTGAGGATTTGGTAAGAGAAATTAATTCTGGTCTAAAAGTTAAAAAGACTACCAATGAAACTTCCAAAAAACCTTCAAAAATTGTTTTAGAGGATTTACAAATAAAACTATCCCAACTTTTTAGCAAAAAAGTAGCTGTAGTGGCGGATTCTAAATCGAAAGGAGAAATCAAAATTCCTTTCGGCTCTAAAGAAGAACTAGAAGAGATATTAGCTAAACTAAAAAAATAATCCTGATTTTGATAAGGCAAATAATACGATTTCTTGCTTTAACCCTATGTGTTTTCTTTTTGAAAACAACCTATGCTGTGGCACAAAATGACAGTCTTACTAGAAAAACGCCTATACCAATAGCCAAAATAGACAGTTTGAACAAGAAAGTAGTTCCGTTTGATACAAGTAGGGGTGCAAAACTGAGGAGTTTTGGAAAAAATAGTAAATATACTTTTAGAAAGACTTTTGGAATAGACTCTTTGACGGCCAAAGATGTCCCTAAAATAGCTTTCGTGAGATCAATGATTTTACCTGGTTGGGGACAAATGACTAATAAAAATTATCTAAAGCTGCCGCTAATTTATGGGGCCGCTGGGGTTGGAGGTTATTTTATTGTAAGAAATAATCAGCTTTATCAAAAGTACAAAGGTTATGTAATAGAAATGAAGGCCGCTGGATTGAGTGAAAGAGTGATTGATGGGGCAGGACCATATTCAATTACGTTAATTACGACAGCTGCCAACCAATATAGACGATACAAACAGTTGAGTTTTGTTGGTTTAGGGCTTGGATGGCTTCTTTTCGCCATTGAAGCCAACGTTTCCGCACATCTAAAAACTTTTGATGTTTCAAGGGATATTTCTATGAAAATATCTCCAAGCATTTTAGAAAATAATCAAACATTAGGCATTAAAATGGCCTTTAACTTTAAATAATAATGAGAATTGCACTTTTGGGGTATGGAAAAATGGGAAAAGCTATCGAAAAAGTGGCTTTGGAAAGAGGCCATGAAGTAGTTTTTAAAATTGATCTTAACAATTCCGCAGAAAAACAACTTATTAATAAAGACAGTGTCGATGTGGTCATAGAATTTAGTTCACCGCATTCTGCATACGCCAATTTAGAGTTTTGTATGTCGAAAGGTCTCAAAACTGTATGTGGTACAACAGGCTGGTTAGAGTCCAGAAAAGAAATAGAGCAACTATGTGTTGAAAACAAGGCTGCATTTTTTTATGCCAGCAACTACAGCATCGGAGTAAACTTGTTTTTTAAAATAAATGAACTCCTAGCAAAGCTTATGGCACCGCATGAGCAGTATGAAATATTCACTAGTGAAATTCACCATACAGAAAAACTTGATGCCCCTAGTGGAACCGCTATAACCCTAGCAGAAGGAATTATAAACAATAATTCAGCTAAAAAATCTTGGGTCAATAATCAAATTGCAGCTAAAGAAGAACTGGCCATTTGGTCATCAAGAGAAGGCAAAGTGCCTGGAACGCACACTGTAAAGTACATTTCTGAAATAGACGAATTAGAAATAAAACATGTGGCTTACACCCGATTGGGCTTTGCACTTGGGGCTGTTGTAGCTGCCGAGTGGCTCAAAGACAAAGAAGGGGTTTACGGAATGAACGACTTATTGAGTTTATAAAAAAAATGGCCAGAAATTGATTCTGGCCATTTTAATTTAAAGGTGAAGCCATTTTTTGTAATTCTTTTTGGCTTGTTCTTCTTGTGTTTTATTGTAAACAAGCCTAATTCCTTGTGTTGGATTTTCTATTAAAGGAATATCATATTCAAAAATATTCCCACTCCTTAGTACTTCTATGTTTATATTCTCGCCAACTTTCTTATTTTTAAGGGCGTCATCCAACGAAGTAAACGCTTTTTTATCAACACGAATTATTTCGTCATTTACATATATCCCATTTTTATAAGCTCCAGATTCCCTTTCTATTCTTGTCACTGTGCTATTTCTCATTGTCAACCCCAGCCAAGGCTTATCTTTTTGCGTTTTAAAAAAATTTGCGTTAATGTCAACATATTCAAAAAACTTCGTATAATCTATGGTTTCAGTTCCATAAATGCAGTTTTCGAAAAACTTGGTCAAATCTTTGCCTGATACTGTTTCACATGCTTTCTTAAACTCATCATCTGTAAAGCCGACGTTTTTAGCGAGATATTTTTCTTTATAAAGAAGCCGTAATACATCATCCAATGATTTTTCTGCATGGGTTTCTCCTATGATAAGCATATTTAATACATTGGCTATAACACCGCCTTTCGTGTAGTAAGACACCGTTGAATTATTCGAATTTTCATTAGGTCTGTAGTATTTTATCCAAGCATCCCACGACGCTTCTGCGACAGACTGTACTTTATTCCCATAAGTACTCTCTATGGCATTAATTCCATAAGCCACCTGGCTTAACATTTTATTTTCGTCTATCAAACCTGCCCTTCTTAAAATATCGTGCTGATAGTAGGAAGTAAAACCTTCAGACACCCAAAGCATATTCGTATAATTCTCGTTTTCATAATCAAATGGCCCAAGTGCGACTGGCCTAAGTCTTTTTACATTCCAAAGATGAAAATACTCATGAGCAATTAATCCTAAAAAACCAATATACTTATCTCTATTTTCATAAGCTTCTGGACTGGTCTGGCAAGTAGTTGAATTCAAATGTTCTAGTCCACCCCCAATTCCAGGCAAATGATGTATAATGAACAAGTAATTTTTGCAAGGATGAGGACCTCCAATCACTGTTGAAGCAGCTTCGACAACTTTTTTATAATCAGCCGCAACTTGGTTTTTATCGTAGTTGAGCGGTTCCAAAGAATAATTGGCTATCGTATGTTTTACACCCATACTCTCAAACTCAATTATGTCCTGATTCCCAATTTCTATTGGGCTATCTACCAAAGTATCAAAGTCCTGAACTTCGAAAGTATTTTTTGAAATTTGAGGTAAAGCAACTGAAACTTTTAAAAATGATTTATGCGGTACAACTTCCAAAATGGACATTTCCTTCATCAGTTCTGGAACAAACATAAATACTGCCGCACCATTGGCATAACCATGTGAACCGTCCAAATGAGCATTCCTTACACTCAATTCGTTGGCATAAACCCGATATTTAACTTCTATCTTTTTTGTATCTCCTAGAAATACTCGCCAAGTGTTTTTGGAGGTCTTTTGATATTTAAGATTCTTTTTTGATGAATTTGCCTCAAATCCCTCAACGTTTTTGGCATATTCTCTTATTAGATATGACCCTGGAGTCCAAGCGGCCATTTTAAAATCGACAAAATCCTTAGCGTTGTTTTTTTCAGACAAATCCAAAGCAATTTTAACCTCAAAATAATGCGTATGAGGTTGGGGCATAGACAGTTCGTAAGTCATGCTATATTTTTTTAAAGGTTGATTTTTTATAATGGCAAATGAATTTGCACCGATAAAAAAGGATAAAAGGAGCAAAAAAGCGAGATTCTTGATTTTCATTGATGAAAAATTTTGATTTTATACAAATCTACAATTTTTAATTTTTTTAGACGTTTTGTTCCAAAAAAATGTTTTTGAGACATTTAGGAGTAGCTTTTTAATAAAAAAAGCCAACAATTTCCTAAATTTGACAAATTTTACTAGAAAAATCCCTTATGAAAATCAAATTCCTGATAATATTCTTTGGATTAATAGCTCATCAAATTTCAGCTCAAAATACCTTAAGCTACACCCAGTTAGAGGCCCATTATAACAATGGTATAGAGTTGTTTGAGAAAAAAGCATATGCAGCAGCAAGGAAGGAATTACACACTTATGTATCGCTATCTGAAAAATCTCTCAATCCCAATAAATTCAATATTGCCAATGCAGAATATTATTCAGCTTTGTCATCTTTGTATTCTCAGGCCAAAGATGCAGACATTGAAGTGGAGAGATTTGTCGTAAAAAATCACGAACATCCCAAAGCTAAGCTTATATTCAATGATTTAGCCAAAAGCTTTTTCAACAAAGGTGATTATGCAGGTGCTATAAAATATTTCGAGAAAGCACTTGAAAATCGCCAAGACAATCTGGATACCTATGAAATAAGGTACCAGCTTGCTTTGGCTCATTATCAGTTAAAAGACTTTAAAAATGCACTAAAGCAATTTGATTATGTCAAAGGAACCGTAGCTCCAAATGCATTGAATGCGGCTTATTATTCTGCAGTAATCAACTTTCAAAATGAGAATTATGATTTAGCAATTATAGATTTAAAAAGAGTCGAGAATGTTAATCCTTACAAAACTGAAGTACCCAATTGGATTGCCCAAATTTTGTATCGTCAAAAGAAATACGATGAATTATTGGCTTATACAGAACCAATCATAGCAAATCCGAATGGTAGAAAAATAGATGAGTTGTGCTTATTAACAGCAGAGGTACATTTTTTTGAGAATAATTTTGAAAAAGCTGCTGCATATTATGAAAAATTCAAAGCTTTTAGACGAGGTACAATATCTGATCAAGTTACTTTCAGACATGCCTACAGCCTTTATAAAGTAGAAAATTACGAAAAATCCGCTCTTTTGTTTAAAAATCTGGCTGCTGCAAATAACGAACTTGGTCAACAATCAGCTTATTATTTAGGAATAGCCTCATTAAGAGGTGGTGATTTGAATTCAGCCATGGCAGCTTTTGATGCAGCCAGGAAAAATAGTTTTGATAAGAGTATTCAAGAAGAGGCCAGTTATAACCACATAAAAGTGTTGGTAGAAAAGGGGAATAATCAACAAGCAACTGCAGATTTACAAACCTATATTAAAACCTACCCAACTGGAAAGTATATTGACGAAACAAATGAACTTTTAAGTGAAATATTGTTTGAAACCAGCAATTATGTATCCGCTATTTCATACATAGAAAGTTTGGCAAGGAGAACTCCTAAGATAGACGAGGCCTATCAAAAGCTTACATATAATCAAGGCGTTCTAGACTTTAATGTAGAGAAATTTGAAAGTGCCATTGGATATTTTAATAAATCTTTGACAAAACCGATTAACAATAAACTCGCTTTACAGGCGAAGTTTTGGAAAGCAGAGTCAAATTATCAACTTGAAAAGCCAGGTACTGAAGAATTATATCGCGAACTTCTCAATTCTTCTGATAATATATTAAGACTCAAAAGCTTATATAGTCTCGGATATTTGTTTTACAACCAGAAAGACTACAAGAAAGCACAAGGCTATTTTGAAGAATTCAGAACCAAGGCTAAAAATGAAAGTCAACTGAGTCAAAACTACGAAGATGCCTTGGTAAGACTTGGAGATTGTTTTTTAGCCAATAAAGAATACGCTCAAGCTCTAAAAAGTTATGATACGGCTTTGCAAATCAATAAAACAGATAAGGACTATGCCATGTATCAAAAAGGCCTTACTTTGAAATTTTTAGGAAGAGATTCTGAATCAAAAGAGGTTTTTGAGAAATTCACAAAAACATATAGTTCTTCAAGACTGATAGACGATGCATTGTTTCAAAATGCGGTCTTGGAAATGGATAAGAGTAATTACGCTTCTGCGGTGTCTATTTTTACAGATTTATTAAGAAAAAAGCCAAACAGTGTGTTGGTTCCTCAAGTTTTGCTAAAAAGGGCACTTTCCTTTTCAAATATTCAAAATCATGACAAAGCCATATCAGATTATAAAGTGATTATCAACAAATTTGGTAAAACCGAATTTGCGGAAGAGGCACTTTTAGGAATCAGGGAGTCACTCAATGCAACCAATAGGAGCGAGGAGTTTTTTGAGATAGCAGAACAGTTCAAAACAAGCAATCCAGGAGGAAATTCGGTACAAAATCTACAATTTGACTCTGCCAAAGATTTATTTTATGCGGAAAAATACGATAAAGCGATTCAATCTTTTCAAAGTTATTTAAAAGCCTATCCAACAAGTACTTCAGCGAGTGAAGCGAATTATCTTTTAGCCGAATCCTACTATTTATTGGGAAATAAAAAAGAAGCTCTTAAATATTATAACGAAATCATTGTAAGCAATCAAGTTGAATTTCTGACAAAGTCGGCAATGAGATCTGGCTCTATCAATTATGATAATCAAAACTATGATGATGCCATCCAAAATTACCTCCAAGTAGCTGGATCTACTTCAAACCAAAGAGAGGTTGTTTTAGCTCATGAAGGTTTAATAAAATCGTATTATTTTAAAGGAAACTACGACAAAGTAATCGAGTTTAGTACCAAAGTGATTCAAGAAGGTGGAAATACAGTGCTTGGAGCCAAAAACAGAGCGATGCTATACAAAGCCAAGGCACATATGCAGAAGAAAGAGAACGCCCAGGCAAAAACAGAGTTTGAATCTGTAATAGCTTTGGCAAAAGATGTGTCAGGAGCCGAAGCAAAGTATTTCTTGGGTGATATGCTTAATAAACAAAAACAATATGACGCATCTATCAAATCTCTTCAAGAATTGGCCAACGATTTCTCCGACTTTGTATATTGGTACGAAAGAGCCTTCTTACTGATTGCCGACAATTACTTGGCCAAGGATGACAGTTTTATGGCCAAAGCTACTTTGAATTCTATAATTGAGAATTCTGAAAACAAAGAGACCATAGAGACAGCCAAACAAAAATTAAAAGCCATTAAATAATGAAAGTAAAGAATTTAAGTTCCATAATATTTTTCTCTTTGTTAGGTAGTACTTTATTTGCTCAAAAAACAGTAGTCAATGAGGAAATAAATATAACCAAGGATAGGGAAGTGGTTTTACCGAAAGCTAATAGAATAATTGATAAAATTCCTCCGGTAACCACCGATAAGAAGGAGAAAAAAATGACTTATGCATTTTTTGATAGAAAACCAACCGCTGTTGAAGAAACGAAGTTTGTTCCAAATGTGGTAAGTCCTGTCACAAAGAAAAACAATAATGAAGATGTGGTAGGTTACAAAAATTACTTCAAAGTTGGCTTAGGAAACTTCGGAAGGATCTTTGGAGAAACTTATATCAACTCAGACCAAAACAGGAAATTTGTTTATGGAATTTCTGGATTTCACAATTCTACCAAAAGAGGTCCAATAGCCGCCGAGAATTCTGCCATATCCAACAGTAAAATTGGTTTGGATGGAAAATACCATCAGAACAATTATGAGCTAAAAATGGAAATGGGCTATGAAAATCGAGGTTATTATTTCTATGGATACGATACCTTGGTTCATAGGGACTACACCCAACCAGATATTAAACAAAGAATTAACCTTTATAATTTTTCGGCTACGT
Organism: Lacihabitans sp. CS3-21; assembly: GCF_024343675.1. Taxonomy (GTDB): domain Bacteria; phylum Bacteroidota; class Bacteroidia; order Cytophagales; family Spirosomataceae; genus Leadbetterella. The sequence continues at coordinate 142,530 of NZ_RJUD01000098.1, read as the reverse complement.
TTGAAAATACGAACCCAAAACCGAAAGTTGACTATTCGTTGACAACTGGAATAAAATCACTATCAGACTATTACAAAGCTTCGGAATTAGAGTGGGGAACACAATTTAAAGCTTACTTTCCACTAAAAGAAGATAAAATAACTGCTTTATTGGCTGCGGAAGCTTATTTAACACAACGTTCGGATAGTTATGAAATAAATCCAGTAAGAAAAAGAAATCTTTACCGTGTAGAACCTGCATTCAGATTTGATTTTGGTAGAATCTCAGCTAAAATTGGATTTAAAGCCGTAAATGAGTTTGAGCAAATAGAAAAAATAAACGTAACGAAAGGGTATCCAACGGCCTCGATTTCATACAAAACACCATCATTGACTTACTTTTTCATAGGTTTTGACGGAGATATTATCAGAAATACATTGCACTCGTTTTTGAATGAGAACCCTTTCTTGGTAGAGCAAGCCGTTTTGAAAAATACCTACAAAAATCAAGATTTCTATATTGGAAGTAGAGGTGAATTATACACTGGTGTAAGCTTTAACACCAAAATATCTTATGGAAAATATGAAAACCTATATTTTTTCAATAAATATGATGGCCTCACAGATTCACCAAGTGGACAACCTGTTAATGTCACGAAATTTCAAGCTGAATATGAAGATGCCGTTACCGATTTTGTAAATGTGTCTGCAGAAATTGGATATTCTAATTTTGAAAATTGGAAATCAAATCTGAAGTTAGATTACAACTATTATGAAACCGTAAAGTTTACTAAACCTTATCACAGACCAGCTTTTACGAGTCGTTGGGGCAATACTTTTACCTTGACCAATAAAATTGTGTCTTCTATAGATTTATACTATATATCAGGCATTTATGCAAAAGATATAGAACTTGGCCAACCTGTTAAACTTAAAGATATCATAGACGTCAATGCTGAATTTACCTATTTATTTAGCAAACAGTTTTCAGCTTTCGTAAAATTGAATAATATTGTAGGTCAAAATTATCAGAGATATTACAATTATCCGCAATTGGGGCTTAACTTTGTTGCTGGCATAAACGTAGCTTTATAACAATTCCTAATAATGTTCAATATTCAGCGAGAAATAGTAAATATCGTGCTAGAACAAGACTTTGTAGTTTTGCCTGGCATTGGTGCTTTTTTGACTGAATATTCCAAGCCATTCTTCGATAAAGATGGTGAAATTGTTCTTCCTGAAAAAAAAATAGCATTCAATCATCTTATTGATAGGGATTTAGATAACAAACTTCTAGGTTTGATCTCTTTGAAAGTAAATCTACCCAAAGAACTTTTAAAAACTGATTACAACGAATTCTTGAATAAGTTTAGATCTGATATTGTTTTATATCAAAAATTTGAAATCGAAAACTTAGGTCTTTTTTTCAAAAATGAAAATCACGAACTTGAATTTTACCAAGAAAAAAGTAAGCAAAGCCAAAAGGTAGATTCTACTAAATCTGAAGAAGTATTTATTAAGGCCATAAAACCGATTTCTGCAAAGCCGGTAGAGGTTTTAGAAAATGAAGATTCGGCCAATCCCACAAGAACTAAAAGCTACTTAAAGGTTTTACTGTATTTAGTTCCTGTATTTCTTATTACCTCAACTTTAGCTTACACCATATTTATAAAACCACTTAAAAATAAGTCGGAGAAAAAGAACATGGTTGAAGAAATTGACTCTCTGACCGAACTTCAAAGTGAAGTATTCAATGATTCAAATTTACAAGTAGATAAGGTTGAAAAACGAAACTCTGAAAATAGTAGTGAGCGTAAAGCATCTATAAAAAATCAAAGTCCTAGAGATAGTTCGAGTAATAGTCATATTGTTGGAATTGGTATTTTTAAGGTGAAAGAAAATGTGGATAATCTAGCTGCTTATTTGGCCGAAAATGGAATTCCAGCTAGGGTGAGAAAATCTGGTGACAGATATAAACTGTTTGTTATGGCCAACTCAGAAGAACAAGCCATCGAATTCGTTCGAAAAATAGAACAATTAACAGGTGAAAAAGCCGTTTATGAGAATAATTAAATCTATTTGATTGTGGAAACATTACAAGATATTGACAAGGATAAATACCAGGCAAAAGCTGCTGGCATTAGTGTAGTACTTTATTCGTTTATTTTACTTTCACTTTATTTAATAAAAATAGCCTATGAGCCAGTTGCTGAGCCAATTGCTATGGGAGTTGACCTCAACTACGGCGTAGATTTGGTTGGTTCTGGAGACATTCAAACTACCAACAAAGCGAATCCATCCAAAAATAATTACGATGTTAAGCCCGAAGAGAATAAGGTAATCAGTAAACCCAAACCTACAAAAGCTGTTGAACCAAAACCTGTGACACCGCCCGTAAAGGCCGTATCTGCACCTTCAAAAATTCTAACGGCTGAAGAAGACTCCAAAGTAACAGTGAAAAAACCTTCAGAAACCGCAAAGCCAAGTGCAAAACCATCTTTAGATAATTCAACAAAAACAACAACTAAACCTGCGGCAAATCCAACGCCACCTCAGCCGCAAAGAACTGTTGATAATGGTTCGCTATTCAAAAAACCAACATCGGGTACAAGCGGCTCAAATGGAACAGTTGGTACAAAATCTGGCGTTGGAGGCAATAACAATGGAGATGGAAAACCAGGTGAAGTAGGCGATAAAGGTGATCCTAGAGGCACTTTGGATGGTAAAAGTTTATATGGTAACCCGGGAAAAGGAGGAGGTAGCAGCGGAGCTTCGGTGAGTATTTCTGGGTGGAAAAATAAAGGTCCTCTGAATATTCCAAAAGACAATTCGAGCGAAACAGGTAGAATACGGTTTAAAGTCGTAATTGACGAAACAGGTGAAGTGATTGCAATTTCTGTATTAGAGAGTTCTTTAAGCCCTTCTATTACAAACTATTACAAAGATCAGATAAAGAAAAAACTTAAAGCAAACCTGATTCCGGAGGGCAATCCAAACGGAAACTCTAATGGTACTATTACCATTAATATTACGAGAGGTGCATAACATACCATGACGTATTCAGAAACTATTGATTACTTATATTCGCAACTGCCAGTATTTCAAAAAATTGGAAAAAAAGCTTTAAAGCCTAAACTGACCAATATAATAAGTTTACTAGAAGCCTTAGGAAATCCTCAAAACGATTTCAAAAGTATTCACATTGCTGGAACGAATGGCAAGGGTAGCAGTTCACATTTTTTGGCCTCTATATTGATAGAAAGTGGATACAAGGTTGGATTATACACCTCACCGCATCTTAAGGACTACAGAGAGCGATTCAGAATTAACGGCAAAATGGCCGACGAAAGCTTTATAGTTGACTTCGTTGAGAATCACTTAGAATTAATAAAAAAAATTAATCCCTCATTTTTTGAACTCTCAGTAGCACTGGCATTCAAACTTTTTAGTATTGAAAAAGTAGATATAGCTGTGGTTGAGGTTGGATTAGGAGGTAGATATGACTCTACTAACATAATTAGCAATATATTTTTATCTCTTATTACTAATATAGGATATGACCACATGGATATTTTAGGGGATACTTTACCTAAAATAGCATTTGAAAAAGCAGGTATTGTAAAAGACCAAAAACCAGTAGTTATTTCAGAATATCATCATGAAACCTTTCCCGTATTCCGAGATGAAGCCCTTTCCAAGAATGCTCAACTATATTTAGCTGATGAAAAGCTTCAAATAACGTCCGAGAAAAGTACTTTGCTTTCTTTAGAATTAGAAATTTTAGATTCCGAAACGCAAGAAAAATATAAAATTACTTCAGGCTTAGTAGGAGAGTACCAAAAGCAAAATATTCTTGGAGTTATAGAGACAAGTAAATTACTAATTAAATTAGGATTAAATATCTCTTTTACTAATATTTCTGAAGGTCTAAAAAATGTAGTGAAAAACACTCAGTTAAAAGGAAGATGGCAAATTTTAAATGAAAATCCATTGATAATTTGTGATACCGGTCACAATGAACATGCTTTAAGGATTACAATTAGAAAACTATTAGAATTCAAAAAAACGAAAATCCACTTTATATTGGGATTCGTTAAAGACAAAGATCTTGAAAAAGTTTTGAGTTTGTTTCCTAAGGATGCAGAATACCATTTTACAACATTTGACTCTTTTAGAGCCCTAAAACCTCTAGAATTGCAAACTGAGGCTGCTAAATATGGCTTGACATCAAAAGTTTATTCTGATGTCAATGATGCCTTAGAGCAGGTAAAAACAATTGCAGAACCAAAAGATATTATATTTGTGGGTGGAAGCACCTATTTAGTAGCAGAATTAAATAATTTATAGAATTGTCACGGAAGAAACAACACCGATTTGAGCATAATATCGTTGCAGATAATGTCATAGAAAGAGGGAAAGAACTTTACACTTCCATTAAAGGAAAATGGAATGAAGTTTTTTTTAAGAATTCAAATCCCATTACCGTTGAATTGGCCTGTGGAAAGGGAGAATACACAGTGGGTTTGAGTAAACAATTCCCAAATGTGAATTTTATTGGAGTAGATATTAAAGGTGATAGAATAGCCAGAGGAAGTAAAAAGGCAATGGATTTGAATTTGTCCAATGTGGCCTTTTTAAGAACTGGTATACAGTACCTAGATGAGTTTTTTGAACCAGAAGAGATAGGTGAAATATGGTTGGTTCACCCTGATCCGCAGCCAAGAGACAAAGAAGAAAAAAGAAGGCTTACTAATCAAAAGTTTTTAGATATATATAAAATCTACCTAAAAAACGAAGGTATTTTCCATTTAAAGACCGACAGCGAGTTTCTTTTTGACTATTCTTTGGAAGTCATTAAGTCTGATCCAGATTTTGAATTGCTTGATTATACCGATGATTTATATAACTCCGATTTGAAGGAAGGTCACTTTGATATTGTAACACATTACGAAAAATTGTTTAACGAAAAGGGAGCTACCATACATTATCTGAAAGCAAAACTCATAAAAAAAGCCTCGTAAGAGGCTTTTTTATGAACTATATTTTCTCTCGAGAGAATGATTATTTAATCAAACCTGCAAAGTATTTAACTGTACGAACCAACTGCGAAACATAAGACATTTCATTGTCATACCAGCTAACAACTCTTACCAATTGTGTATCACCAACCGCTGAAACTTTAGTTTGTGTTGCGTCAAACAATGAACCATAGCTGATTCCAATGATGTCGCTACTTACAATTTCATCTTCAGTATATCCAAAACTTTCGTTGGCTGCAGCTTTCATCGCAGCATTGATTTCAGCAACAGTAGTGTTTTTACCTACAATAGCAGTCAATTCTGTCAATGAACCCGTAAGTGTAGGAACTCTCTGAGCAGATCCATCCAATTTACCTTTCAAGCTAGGCAAAACTAAACCAATCGCTTTTGCAGCACCTGTACTGTTAGGAACAATATTTTGTGCAGCAGCTCTACCTCTTCTCAAATCGCCTTTTGCATGCGGAGAATCTTGTGTATTTTGGTCATTTGTGTAGGCGTGAACCGTTGTCATCAAACCATTTATGATACCAAACTCTTTTTCTAAAACTTGTGCCATAGGTGCCAAGCAGTTAGTTGTACATGAAGCACCACTAATAATTGTTTCAGAACCATCCAAAACATCATGGTTTACATTGAAAACAATCGTTTTCAAGTCACCTGTTGCAGGAGCAGAAATCACAACTTTCTTAGCACCAGCTTTTAAGTGTGCCGAAGCAGACTCTACACTTGTAAAGAAACCTGTACATTCTAGTACTACATCTACATCATGCTCACCCCAAGGAATCAACGAAGGATCTCTTTGTGCATAAATATTAATTGTCTCACCGTTTACTATTATTGCACTGTCAGTTGCCTCAACTTTCTCTTCGAAACGCCCTTGAGCCGTATCGTATTTTAGTAAATGAGCCAATGTTTTAGGGCTAGTTAAATCGTTAATGGCTACCACATCGATACCTTCCATGTTGTATATCTGACGATAAACTAGTTTACCAATGCGACCAAAACCATTAATTGCTACTTTGACGTTCTTCATTCGTTATAATTTTTTTGTAAAAAAAAGATATGCAAAATTATAAATAATATATACCAATAACAATTTAAGACCTAATAAATTAAATAAAGACTTCAGTGAAGTGCAAAATTTTACAATTAAAATATAAATAAGTACAATTGCTAAGTAGGGGAGTTGATGCTAATAAAAATAGCATTTAAATTACTTAAATGCTAATGTAATTTACTAATGCTCTTTTTTTATATTTGTATTCTGATAGTCTAAAACAGAATAAAATTTGGCTTAGTAATCTATAATTTCAAGAATACAGTATTTAATTGCTTTTCAAGGCATTAACGAAACTAAATCAGTGTTTTATATCATTTTTGGCTGAGTATTAATCAATAATTAATTTCTATAATTTTTACAAATGAAAGAATTGGAAAAGACCATTTTGGCGGCTTGGGAAAATCGCGAGCAATTAAAGGATGCTGCTGTAGTAAATGCAATAAACGAAGTAGTAAAATTAGTAAATGACGGAGAACTAAGGGTTGCTAATAAAAATAGTGAAGACAAGTGGATTACTAACGAATGGGTTAAGAAGGCTATCATTTTATATTTTCCACTGAGACAGATGGAAGTTCAAGAAGTTGGTATTTTTGAATTTCACGATAAAATGCAATTAAAAAATAATTACAAAGCATTGGGCGTGCGTGTAGTGCCACCTGCTGTTGCACGTTATGGATCATACATAGCACCAGGAGTGATCTTGATGCCGAGCTATGTAAACATCGGTGCCTACGTGGATAGCGGCACTATGGTGGATACCTGGGCTACAGTGGGTAGCTGTGCTCAAATAGGTAAAGATGTGCATTTAAGTGGTGGTGTTGGCATAGGAGGCGTGCTAGAACCTGCTCAAGCCTCGCCTGTAATCATTGAAGACGGTGCTTTTATCGGTTCTAGGTGTATTGTGGTTGAAGGAGCTCATATATCGAAAAGAGCTGTCCTAGGTGCAGGTGTTACCATTACAGGCAGTTCAAAAATAATAGATGTAACTGGTCCTGAACCAGTTCAGTACATTGGATTTGTTCCTGAAAACTCTGTTGTTATACCTGGAACCATCACTAAATCATTTCCTGCGGGCGATTATGGCGTGCCATGTGCACTAATTATCGGTAAAAGAAAGGAAAGTACAGACCTTAAAACTTCGCTAAATGAGGCTTTAAGAGAGAATAACGTTACCGTATAAAATATAAGAACTACATTTTAGGCACAAAAAAAGGGCATCATTGGATTGATAGCCCTTTTTTGTTAATCATTGAGCGGATTAATGTAACACGTTTTTATGAGTGAAAGCATATAAGTCTGTACAAATGTAAATTCTTTCTTAATTAGAATCCAAATTTTTTTTCAAATATTTTTTTGCGAGTATTTCTCAAAAAACTAAACTCTTGAAATAATTATATCTAACTAATAATAAATAAGTTACAAATTACAAATGTGAATTACGAATTATTTGCAAATGTAAATTCTTTAGTTTACATTTGTGTAGTTAGTTTAGAAATGTAATATATTTTTTAGTTTACTTTTGTAAATATGAGCTTAAGAGATAAAATAGAGGCATTAATAATAGGATTGGGATTGACTTCAACAAGGTTTGCAGATTACATTGGTGTAAATCGGCCCATCATAAGTCACATACTTTCTGGCAGAAATAAAGCTAGTTTAGAGATAATTCAGAAGATTGTTTCTAAGTTTCCTGAATTGGGCTTTAATTGGATTTCAGATGACGAAGATTTGGATATGGATATTGTAGCTCAAATCGTTAAAAATAAAGACTTTAACGCACTTTTTAGTGGTTTTTATTCTTCACGAGAATCGAATGAAAATAAAACTCCCGACCATGAGTCAGAAATATTGAATTCTCAAGCCTTTAAAAATGCCAATAAAAGCATCCAAAAAATTGTCGTGTTTTATTCTGACAATACTTTCAGTACTTTTGATCCATCATGATTTTTTTCAACAAGAATGAAATTTATAGTATTCTCAAATAGTGAATCTGAAATTATTTGTTCTTTTCGTTTACTTTGTATTTATTGATTTCGCTGCCATTTCTAAATGTTTGCATTTTTTATTATTTTCAAATTTTCCTGAAATCTTCATTATTGCTCTTAATTTGTATTTTTGTTTATTTGTTATATAATTTATATTATGTTAAATAGATAATTCAAAAATATAGCCGCCCTTTAGGAGCGGCCATATTTTGATCTTATTTACACTGTTCTAATATTCTTTCCAAGTTTTTCAAATTCTCTAATACCAAATCATCATCAGGTTTTAAGCTTTTACACTTATCAAAATATGGCTTCGACGTTTTGAATTGCTCACAAGCTTTAGTTTCAATAGCTTTTCCTTCAGCTTGGAATGTTTTCATATCCATAGCATCTACTGCTCTTTTGATTTCTACAGCCTCATTAAAATACATAACTGCCATGTTGAAATTAACATCATAGTTGTTAGGATCAACTTCCAAAGCTTTTTTGTAGGTAGAATATGCTTTCTCTTTGTTCAATTTGAATTTCGCTTCTAGTTCTGGTAATTTCGCTACTTCACTGTTTCCACTTTGGTTCGCTTTTTTAGCTGCTATTTCAGACGATATTTTAGCTATACCTTCTTCTATAGATACTTTTTGGCTAGTTACTTCAGCTATTCTTTTCTTAGTTGCAGCCGCTGTTTTTGGTTCTTTTTTCAATTTTGCAGTTAATGTTGCAATTTCACCTTCATAAATAGAAAGCTTATCTTTTTCAGAAGCTAATTTGGTCTCTAAATCAGATGTATTTGATTTGGCTAACTGTTCTTTAATTTTTTGAATATCGTTATTGATATCTTGAGCTTTGCTGTCGTAAAGTAATCCTAAGTTTGAAAGGTTGACAGAATTTTTTGGATCAATCACCACCATTTTTTCTAAGTCAGCGATTGCACTTTCAATGTTGTTAGAGGCCAAATAAGTATTGATAATTTCATTTTTCAAATCTTTATCTCCAGGGTGCATTTCTGCTCCTTTCTTCAGTATTTCTACTGCCTCAGGAAACTTCTTCTCTATTTTGTAAATTTGAGCCATGCTATAAAATACAGCAGGATCTTTTCCACCGTTGGCAAAATAGGTCTTGAAGCTTTGAATTGCAGCAGTGTTGTTGCCCAATGACTGGTCAACAATACCCGCATATAAAGCCGCCGTTGAGTCTTTGTCATTAATTTTAGAACTTTGTCCAAAGTACTTACTTGCCATTACCAAGTTTTTAGAGTTGTAGTAGGCAGCACCTTGTTGTAAGAATCCATCACCCAGTCTTTTCGACTTAAGGATGTCTTCAATCTCTTTAGCTTTTTTACCACCCGCTGCTTTCTCTACTTCTAAAGCTTTCAGATAACTATCATAGGCTTTTTGAGTTGCAGTTGAATCCGTTCCACAGCTCAATCCAAGATCTAAATAGGCGTCGCCCAACTTTACCCAAGTAGCACTTTTTAAATTCTGCTTTGGATTTTGTGTATTTTTTATTCCTTTTTCTATGGCTTCAGTGTAACCTTTGCACATAAGTTCTTTCATAGGATCTGCTTGAGCAGAGGCATTGAGGGCAGTTAACCCTACAATTGACGCTAAAATAAGTTTTTTCATTTTTTGATATCGAGTTTTGTTTATCATTAGACTTAAAAATATTACTAGGTTTATTTTATTCTTTAATTTAACAATTCATTAATTATCTGATTCTTCTGAAGATTCCTCTTCTGATGATTCATTCGCATTGTTTTCTGGTGCTTCTGACTCTGAAACAATTGGGTTTACACCCTCTTCTACTACCATGGCTTCTCCTTCCACAATTTCTTCTTCGTCTTCTTCCCTAACAATTCTTGTTACTGAAGCAATACCGTCTTTGTCACTTAGTTTAATAAGTTTTACCCCTTGCGTATTTCTTCCCATAATTCTAAGATCAGCCACGTGAATTCTGATAGCTATTCCCCTATTGGTTATAATCATCAAATCATCTTCATCTGTAACTTCTTTTATTGCCACCAAATTACCCACTTTATCCGTAATATTTAGGGTTTTAACGCCTTTTGCACCTCTTGAAGTGATACGGTAATCTTCAATATCTGAACGTTTACCAAAACCGTTTTCAGAAACAACCAAAAGCTGAGCATCTTCCCTTCCGACACATATCATACCTATGGCATAATCGTTTTCGGCTAGCGAAATACCTCTTACCCCAGTTGCACCGCGTCCCATTGGTCTAATACCCGCTTCGTGGAAACGAACAGCTTTACCTTGACTAGCAGCTATGATGATATAATCATTCCCGTTTGTCAACGCTACGTCTATCAATGTATCTCCTTCGTTGATGTTGATGGCAATGATACCATTTTGACGTGGACGAGAGTAAAGTTCTAACAAGGTTTTCTTAACTGTACCTTTTTTGGTACACATTACGATATAGTTGTTTTTGATATAATCTTCGTCTGTCAATGTTTTAACATTGAGCACTGCTTTGATTTTATCATCAGATTCAATGTTGATAAGATTCTGAATTGCCCTACCTTTTGAAGTTTTGTTGCCTTCAGGAGTTTCAAATACCCTTAGCCAGAACAACTTACCTTTCTCTGTGAAAAATAGTAAATAATTGTGGTTTGTGGCCATAAACAAATGCTCGGTATAGTCTTCGTCTTTGGTTTTAACACCTCTAGAGCCAGTACCACCCCTGCCTTGGGTTTTATACTCGGCAAGATTGGTTCTTTTGATATATCCTTGGCTTGAAACTGTTACCAACATTTCATCGTCAGGAATCATATCTTCGATATTGAACTCCCCTCCTACCATTTCGATTTTTGATCTACGTGGGTCACCAAACTTGGTTTTAAGGTCTTGAAGATCTGTCTTAATGATTTCTTTTTTCTTCTCTTCAGAAGCTAAAATAGCGTTCAATTCGTCTATCAATTCTTTGATTTGCTTGTACTCTTCTGTGATTTTGTCACGCTCAAGTCCTGTCAATCTTTGCAATCTCATGTCGAGAATTGCTCTGGCTTGAATCTCAGACAAACTAAAGTTCGCCATCAATCCTGCTCTTGCTTCGTCTGGGTCTTTTGAACCTCTGATAAGGGCAATTACTTGGTCTAAATGATCCAAAGCAATCAATAAACCTTCTAAAATGTGGGCTCTTTTCTCTGCTTCTTTAAGTTCAAACTGCGTTTTACGCGTTATCACTTCCATTCGGTGTTCGACATAGTATTTTATTAAATCTTTGAGATTTAATGTCACTGGCCTGCCTTTTACAAGAGCCACATTGTTGATACTAAATGAAGACTGAAGTTGGGTATATTTGAAAAGATTGTTGAGTACTACATTAGGTACTGCGTCACGTTTGAGGTCATAAACTATTCTTAAACCTTCTCTATCGGACTCATCTCTAAGGTCTGAGATACCTTCGATTTTTTTCTCGTTTATGAGTTGTGCCGTTTTCTCTATCATATTGGCCTTGTTGACCATATATGGTATTTCTGTCACTACGATTTGCTCTTTTCCTGTTTTAGAAACTTCAAAGTTAGCAACAGATCTGATAACGATTCTTCCTCTTCCTGTCTCGAAAGCAGATTTTACACCACTATAACCATAAATAATACCACCAGTTGGGAAATCAGGGGCTTTGATGTGATGCATCAATTCTTCAATCTCAATTTCTGGGTTCTCAATATATGCCGTAATACCATCAACCACCTCATTGAGGCAATGAGGAGCCATGTTTGTGGCCATGCCTACTGCAATACCTGACGTACCGTTGAGCAGCAAGTTTGGGATTCTAGCTGGAAGTACGGAAGGCTCAGTGAGTGAATCGTCAAAGTTGGGTTGAAAATCTACCGTTTCTTTGTTGATATCTGCCAACATTTCTTCAGCTATTCTACGTAGTCGTGCTTCTGTATAACGCATGGCTGCTGGTGAATCACCATCTACTGAACCAAAGTTACCTTGACCATCGACCAAAGGATACCTTAAAGACCACGACTGAGCCATTCTTACCATGGTATCATATACAGATGAGTCGCCATGCGGGTGATATTTACCCAAAACTTCTCCTACAATACGGGCTGATTTTTTATAAGGTCTATTGTGAAAAACGCCTAATTCTGACATTCCGTAAAGGACTCTTCTATGCACAGGCTTGAAACCATCTCTGACGTCTGGCAATGCACGGGAAACGATTACTGACATTGAATAATCAATGTATGCTCCCCTCATTTCATCCTCTATATTGATTGGGATAATTGTACCGTGGATTCCGGCACCTAACTCTTGATTTTCGCTTTCTTCTGCCATAAATTGGGGTGAAGGATTCTAAAAATATTTAGTAATTAAGATTCTATTAATTTCTTTCAAAAATACAAATTTCTCTCAAAATATGCAATCATTTTGGCAATAAATCAGGCCTTCTTTGGGTGGTTCTTTCGATAGATTTTTCGAGTCGCCAATCATTAATTAACTTCTCATTGCCTGACATCAAAATCTCGGGCACTTTTGCCCCTTCAAAGTCTGCAGGGCGGGTATAAACGGGCGGTGCAAGCAAATCGTCTTGAAAAGAATCTGTGAGAGCCGATGTTTCGTCATTTATAACACCAGGAATCAACCTAACTATTGCATCTGTCAGAACCGCAGCGGCAATTTCTCCACCCGATAGAACATAATCGCCAATAGAGATTTCTTGCGTTACAAACAATTCCCTGACTCTTTCATCTATTCCCTTGTAATGGCCACATATCATCAATAGATTCTTGGATAATGATAACTTATTGACAGACTTTTGGTTGAGCGTTTTTCCGTCGGGGGTTAGATAAATTACTTGATCGTAGGTTGTTTTTTCTTGAAGTTGTCTTATGAGTTTTGCTAGTGGCTCTATCATCAAGACCATCCCCGCCCCTCCACCATACTGATAATCATCTATTTGTCGATAATTGCCATTACCAAAGGGCCTGAGATCATGTGTTTTTATTTCGACTAAATTACTCTGAATTGCATTTTTTACGATTGATTGAGAAAAAAAACCGTCAATCAAACCGGGCTGACAAGATATAATATCGATTTTCATAAATCTTATTGATTTAAATAAATATCTAATAATCCATCAGGAAGAGATACATTTATTTGTTTAGTGTCATGATCTACCGAATCCAAAAAATCATCGACGATGGGAATCAAAACCTCAGATTCGTTAATATCTACTGCAAAAAGGTCCTGACCAGTGCTTTCATATATAGCCTTGAGTTCTCCTAAATCTTTTTGTGTGGTATTGTCAAATATTTTATACCCAATGACCTCGTGATAATAAAACTGTTTACCCTTGAGTTTTGGCAACTTTTTTATAGGTAAATAAGCTTCTGCATCTATGATCATTTCAGTTGCCTCAATGGAATTGATGTCTTCAAACTTGACAATTGATTTTTTACCTCTAACCTGCAATTCTTGAATAATAAACGGCACTAACTGACCTTTTATTTCTAAAAATAGAGCATCCAGTCCAACATAATTCTCTGGAACGTCCACGTCTAACCATATGGTAACCTCTCCTTTCAAGCCATGAGGTTTGGTAATTTTACCTAAAGAAAAACACTCTGATTTCTGCATATTTTAACTAAAAAAAATCCCCGCCGTTTTAGCGAGGATTATTATTGAATGCTTTTATGGCAATTATTCTGCTGCTGGAGTTTCTTCTGTAGATGCCTCAGGAGCAACTTCTTCTACTGAAGCTTCTTCAACTGCAGGTGTCTCAGTTACAACTTCTTCAACCGCTTCTTCTTCCACTACTGGAGCTGAAGCCGCTATTAAATCAGCCTCTGCCTTCGCAATAGCTGCAACTTTGTCTTCTTTTTTCTTACGTTCTGCATCAAACGCTGCTGACCTAGTTGCCTCTTTTGAAGAGTTCAATTTTGCAATTTTTTGAGATCTAATTTCTTCTTTGGCTTTAGACCAAGTCTCAAATTTAGCATCTGCTTGCTCTTGTGTTATGGCTCCTTTATCAACACCAATCTGAAGGTGTTTTTTGAACATCACACCATTAACACTCAAGATTTTTCTTGTAGTATCTGTTGGCTGAGCTCCTACTTGTAACCAGTACAATGCTCTATCATTTTTCAATGTAACGATTGCTGGTGTAGCATGTGGGTTGTATTGACCCAATTTCTCGATAAATCTACCATCACGTGGTGCACGAGCATCTGCAACAACGATGTCGTAAATAGGCATTTTGTTACGACCTCTTCTTGCTAATCTAATTTTAACTGCCATTTGCTTGTTATTTTATTAATGGGAACCCGTCCCTATTTTAAATTTGGAGTGCAAAATTAGTTATTATTTTTTAAAATACAAAATGAAATAAGCTAATAAGCCGAATTCTGTTCTATCCTATCATTTATCTAGGGAATTGATTGCTCAAAACCTCTATCAACCTACCCTCCGACTTGAGCGAGCTACCCTTTAGCGTCGGTTTATTTGGTCTTTCAACTCATGAGGTTTACCTATGCGTATCGTTTTGCAAGTCTACCGGTGGTCTCTTACACCACCTTTTCACCCTTACCACACCGAAATATGGCGGTAATTTTCTGTGGCACTATCTGTAGAGAACGAATTCTCCCCTACCCGTTAGGTAGCATGATGCTCTGTGTTGTTCGGACTTTCCTCCAAATTATAACTAATCTGGCGATAGGTCAGCTTATTTCGGGTGCAATTTAAGACTTTTACATTCCTTTTACAACTAATTCTACCTTTGCTTTCGCAATTACTGTGGCTAGAATTCCATTTTCAGCCACTTTTACTTGATCGGGAACTACGGAAAATATCTCTCCTTTCATTTTTATTCCCTTAGAAATCTCTGAATTTATGGTTTGCAAAACTGATTGTTTGCCGAATTCAATTATATCCGTCACGGGAAGTCCAAATTCGCTTTCAATTTTCTTTTCTAATGTACCTTCCAAAAGCCAAGCTCCTGCTTTATGTAACACATTTTTGGTTTTTATGTCTAATTCTGTTTTGGTCAAAACCACCAATTTTTTCACTGGGTCATAAACTGGTATACCTTTCAAGAATATTTGCCCTTTGAAACTTCCTTTGGTTGTAGTGACCAATGACAGATATTCTCCATCAGGTTTTATTTCCAAATCTGTGACTTCGATTTTATATTTACCATTTTTGAAATCATAAACCTGTCCTAAAAACATATTCCTACTTATTTTAGTAGCTTCTTCAAATGAAATAACATTAAAAAGCTGAACTTCAAATACATCTGAAATAGAAGATACAGTCTTTAAATTAGGAATGGTAAGAATCTGTTTTGGTGTATAGATGGGCGTTCCAACCAAAGTTTCCACAAATATTTTTAGACCAAAAGTAGATTTCAAACTTTTACCCACAGCTTTTAAGGGAGTAAAGTAAACATCCAAGGGCTCTAATTTTACCCAAGTATTGTATTCTTCGGATGCCAAAAAAGGTTTCTGAGCCGTATTCCAGGCTTCAATAACATAAGGTTTCAAGGAGTAATTATCTTTTATCGTTTGGTCAATTTGCTTAGCAAAGGTGGCTAAATTATTGCTGATAAGTTTACCAATTACAGGACCAATCGGAATTTCTACATAGGAATATTTCAAAACTGGTTTTGTAATCCATTCATAACTAAGGCCATTGGTTATAGTTTGGATACTATAATCCGTTGTAATTCCAAATTTGGAGGAGAATTTTAGCTTAAGTTCAAACTCTGTAGCGGGAGCCTGAGATACACCTAAAACCGAAATTCTTTTCTGTGCCCAAACTTTCAATGGCACTTCATAGGTCAAGATATCATTTACCACACTTGTAAAAATCAAATTCCCTTTTCTCCAAACTTTTGCTTTAAGTTCGTCATTTTGATTATCGTCAAAGCTGTTATCTTCGTATATCAGGTTGGGCATTCCTGAATTGATTTTGCTCTGTAGATCTTCTATTGAAATGTCGATTGGAATGCTGATAATTGATGGTTTTTTCTCAAAAACAACAGGTTTCTCTGTAATGGACGACTGCGGAAGGTTTGTTTGAGAAAATACACTTTTAAAACACAGAAGCAGGCAAATACTTAATACTTTGTTCAATTGAATCTTATTATTTAATGCAAAAATACAAAACGTTTTAAATCACCATATAATTTAACTTACAAACTTTAATTTAATTGTTTAAAATTATAGTTCGCAAAAAAATACAATATTACACAAAGAAAGAAATAATAAAACATTCTAATTGACATACGTCAATTTGCCATAAAATACTTTTTTTTTGGTATAGTCATTGTCTTGATAGTCATTAAATGAAACTAATATTTAATGAAACTAATAACCAAAGAACTAGAACAAATAAATACCACATTTGAATACGGAAGAAGCTTAGGAATTGTAAGAGCTGTTGCCAAAAATGATGAATATGATGGCAGAAATTTAATCCTTGACGGAAAAGAAACTGTTTTTTTGGGAAATTGCAGCTACATGGGACTTGATCAAAACCAGGAAATAAAAGATGCCGCAAAAAATGCTATAGATAAGTTTGGTATGTATTTTTCATCTTCCAGGACTTTCGTTGGGCTTGAACTTTTCGAGCAGATGGAAGAAAAACTAGAAGAAATGTTCGAAAAACCAGTCAATGTAACTACTTCAACAACATTTGCTCATATTTCAAATTTACCGATTCTTATTGGTAAAAATGACGCCATCATTTTGGACAATTATGTACACAGCAGTATGCAAACTGCAGTAAATATGATGAGAAACAATGGAGAACATGTAGAGATACTTAGACACAGCAGACTGGATTTATTAGAAGATAGAATAAAAATCCTTAGTGCCAAATACAACAACATTTGGTATATGATAGATGGGATTTATTCGATGATGGGAGACGGAGCCCCTATGAAAGAACTTGAGTTTTTAATGAACAAATATGAACAGTTTTTTGTGTATGCAGATGACGCTCATGGCACAAGTTGGACTGGAAAAAAGGGTGTCGGTTACGTCTTAAACGAGATACCATTTCATGAAAAACTGTTTATTGGCATGTCCATGTCTAAGGGATTTGGCACTGGTGGTGGCTTAATGGTGTACCCCGATAAAGCATCAAAGGAACTCGTAAAAAATCTAGGTAAAACAATGATTTTTTCTGGCCCACCTCACCCTGCAGCTGCTGCGGCAGCCATTAAATCTGCAGAAATACACATGAGACCTGAATTCGCTGATTTACAGTTGGATTTAAAACGAAAAATTGAATATTTCTGGAAAAAAGCCAATCAATTAAGTCTACCCCTTAGCGGCAATTATGCTACTCCAATATTTTTTATTGGAGCAGGAAATACAGAAAATACTGCTTATACTGCAAAAGCTTTGTTAGATAGCGGTTTTTTTGTTTCTCCTTGCACTTTCCCAAGCGTACCTAAAAACAAAACAGGAATTAGAATAACCCTTTCCAGGTATATAACTTTAAAAGATATAGATAATCTACTCGAAATGGTAAACCACATCTATCTACAGCTTGAAAAAATGGGTAAAATGGACAGGGAGCAGGTAAAACGTAGGTTTACAGAGAAGTCTACCAAAGAATTGATTCTGTCTTAAGAAATATCAATAACCTCCGAAGTATTTTCTCAAAGCCCATTCGACAGCAGCAAAGGCTATTAATAATGCTAGAATCCAACGGAGGTTTATAAAATCCTTAAGTTCTTCATTGCTGACAACTTTATTGACCAATCCTTTGTTTTCTAAGCTTTTACGAAGTTCAATAATGTTTTTGTAATTGACAAAATCACCATTGTTTTCATTAGATAGGGTTTTTAGAATATTATGATCAGCTACAAGGTTTTCTAATTCTAGGTCAGATTGGGTAACCAAAAACTGACCAGAAGTGCCTTCTTTTTTTTCTAGAATAACAGCCTCTGCTGTAAAAGTATATAAGCCTGCGGGTAAATTAGATAGTTCAAATCTAGAAGATTCTTTGGTTATTTTAAAACTATATGATTTTTCTTGACCTTTTTCGCTTTTAATTTTCATGTTGATGCTCAGGTCGTAAATCCTTTCAAAAATATTGTTGTAAGCCTCAGCTTCAAAACCAATCTTTTGATCAATATTAAAAATCTCGAGTGTGGGGTAAACACGCAACTTGCTTTTATCCTCTTTAATAGAAAGCAATTGCAAAGTCTTAATTATCAGCTCGTCTATCTCATTCTGACGCTCATTCAACGAAAACTCCTCCAACCTCCATTGCCAGATTCCCTCTCCCAAAAATACAGCATTGTTTACATCACCACTCAAATTCAAAGCAAGAAGTGGTCTGCCAGTATTGATATTTCCAATTTTTTGATAAAGTAGGACCTCTGAACCTGGAAACGGCTTGTATTCGCCAAATGGAACAGAAACTGGCGGCAACTTTTCCAATAAATTCTCTGTGTTTGATGAAATATTGAATCTTTGAAACAAATTATTAATCTGCCCAGTCGTTTTGTCCAATCTGTTTATCTGAGAATTTATTCCAACCACATTCTGCATGCCATTAAAAGCCTGAATATTGGTTTTGCTTCCAACCACAAAAAAAGTCGGCTTTTTCTTAGCTAAAAGTGTACTTACTATTCCCGTTGAAGAACCATAAACATCAGGTACCTGGTGCAAAATCAAAATATCAAAAGGAACTTTGCCAATTTGACTTGGATCGGTTGATTGTATAATTTGAACTTGTAATTCAAATAGGTCATTTTTTTCGATGATGTTTTTAAATGCCTTGATGTCAGGATGCGGAGCAAATGCCAAGAAAAGTATTTTTTCTTTTCCGTTCACAACGTCCACTACAAAATCCTTAACGTTATTTTTGATCGAATACTCGCCTTCAACAACCTTAACATCCACAATGTATCTTTGCTTACCTACCTTATCAGCCGAAAGTTCAAAAGACAAACTTTGAAAATCTTCTTTTTTGGAAATACTAATTTGTTTTTGGGAAAGAATCTTACCTGTACCGTCTTTTATAGAAACCGAAGTAAGTTTCCCAGGCAATAAATAAGCAGATATATCTACATTTACAGTGAACTTATTGCCTAAATATGCCAATTTATTAGCTGCAATACCTGAAATCAAAAGGTCTTTTTTGACCGTGGTGTCTCCAAAACCGACGGTATGAATATTGAAGGGATACTTTTGGAACGTTGGAGAAACGCCGTCATTTATGATTCCATCAGAAACAATTATTACATCACTTAAATTCTGCCCTTCGAAATTGTTTTTCAAATCGCTTAGAACGCTTGAAAGATTTGACTTTTTAAAATCGAACTTCGTTGACTTTATGTCTTCAATCTTATCATCACCTAACGACTTCAACTCTAAATCGAAGCCTTTTTTAGTTAAGCTTTCTTTTAAAGCCAAAATCCCTTCAAACATAACATCAATGGCTTTTTTACCTCCATTGGTCATTGACCTAGAATTATCCAAAACAAGAACAACTTTAGGCTTGATTACATTATTTGAAATGGTTTTGATAAGTGGATTTAGCAAAAGATAAGCGACCAAAAAGGTCAAAACTCCTCTCAAAACAGATAAAATCAGCTTTTGATTTTTATTAAAACCTTTTATTCTAAAGTAAGTAAAAAGAGCGAACAACAAACCCAAACTTAGGCATAAAAAAACATACCATAATGGAGTTTGTGATACAATTTCGGGTTTCATTATTTAGCTCTTTTCTATTATTTGAGGATTTTGAGTCAAAATTACATTAACATACCACCATCTACCACCAATACTTGTCCAGTAATGTATGAAGAAGCATCAGACCCTAGAAATAGGCAAGCATTTGCGATATCTTTTGCTTGTCCAGCTCTTTTAAGTGGAATAGATTTCGTCCATTCTTTTAATTGTTCTTCATTCAACTCACCCGTCATTTCTGTTTCTATAAAACCTGGAGCCACGGCATTGCTTCTTATGTTACGCGAGCCTAATTCTTTTGCAACAGATTTAGTAAAACCTAAAATACCAGCCTTTGAGGCCGAATAATTTGCCTGACCGGCGTTGCCCATTAGTCCTACTACTGAAGTAATATTTATTATAGAACCGGCTTTTGCTCTCATCATCGGCTTGGTGGCCGCTTTGGTAAGATTAAAAACAGATTTCAAATTTATTCTTAACACATCGTCCCATTGCTCTTCTGACATACGCATTAGTAAAGTATCGCGGGTTACCCCTGCATTATTTATCAAAATATCTAAATTGCCAAAATCAGCCACTACATCGGTCACCAATTGCTCAGCCGAGGCATAATCTGAAGCATCTGAACGGTATCCTTTAATTTTTGTTCCATACTGGGCCAATTCTACCTCTAAGGCTTGACCTTTCTCCACAGATGACAAATAAGTAAAAGCCACATTGGCTCCATTTTTTGCAAATTCTTCAGCGATAGATTTACCAATACCTCTCGAAGCTCCAGTTATTAAAACGGTTTTGTTTTCAACTTTCATGTTTAGTTTTTTTTGAATTATTACCTTCAACAATCATTACAATCTCGCCCTTTACGGTTCGAGTTGCAAAAATAGCAAGAATTTCTGATAAAGTACCTCTGACGGTTTCCTCATGCAGTTTAGAAATTTCTCTGCTGACAGAAGCTGTTCGTTCTCCTCCGAAATACTCAATAAAGTTTTCGAGTGTTTTAACTAACCTGTGGGGAGATTCATAAAAAATCATCGTCCTTTTTTCATCTTTCAGTTCAGTCAATTTCGTCTGTCTTCCTTTTTTTACTGGTAAAAATCCTTCAAAAGCAAAACTATCAGTAGGGAACCCAGATACAACCAGGGCAGGAATTAAGGCTGTGGCTCCTGGCAAACAAATAACCTCTATCTCGTTTTGAACGCAGGCCCTCACCAAAAGAAAGCCAGGGTCAGAAATGCCTGGTGTTCCAGCATCGGAGATCAAAGCAATTCTTTTTCCTGATTTTAAAATATCTATTATTTTCTGAACAGTTTTATGTTCGTTAAAAATATGATAACTCTGAAGAGGCTTAGATATTTCAAAATGTTTGAGCAAAACACCTGATGTACGGGTGTCTTCAGCAAGAATTATATCAGCATTTTTCAGCTCATCTAATGCTCTGAGTGTGATATCCTTCAAATTACCGATGGGTGTTGGCACTAAAACAAGAGACATAATTCCTAAAATGGCTTGTGTTTAAAAAAAAATGGCAAAAAAGTATTAGTTAATTTCTTAATTAGCTAAAAATTAGATAATTATGTATATAACCATTAAAATATAATACGATGATTTTCTTATTAATTACCTTAGTTCTTGTACTAATTGTTACAATTTACACAAAATTGAAACAAAAAAGGTCTAATAGTTTTCCAAAAGAGTATTTAATAACTCTAAAAAACAAGCCTAAATCTGCAAATTATTGATTTACAAATAGTTATACACATTACGTTTTTCAAAATTTCTTTTGACCACAAATGTTGGTGTATATTAACTCAAAAAGTATCACAACGCGTCGAAAATATCCTAAAACACTACAATTGCTGATTATTAGATATTTACATTTAATAAACATTTCAACATTCTAATAATCAATATTTTACATAATTATCAAAAAAAAAGACATAAAAAAACCCAGCCTATGGCTGGGTTTTTTTGCAGAGAGAGAGGGACTCAACTACCACAACCCAGTCCAATCGTATCCAACTTCAATCAACTTATTTTCAAACGTTTAACAATTCATTAACTCTATCTAGATTGTTATGAATTGGATAATATTGCAAATTTACGGACTAGATACGGGCTAACCTATCTGATAACCCCAATATTATTTTCAAAACATGGCAAGTATATCTTTTTTACTCCAATCTACCAAAAAACCTGCCTCAATTTATGTTAGAGTTCGAGATTCTAACTTCGATGCCAAAGCAAAAACAGACTTGTTGATAGACCCAGATAATTGGAGTAGTGCCAAGAAGCAACCCAAAAATATTAAAGATGCTGAGGGGAAAAAAATCAAGTCAGATCTAGATGAAATCTACTCGATTATCCTAAAAGGCTTAAATACTAAGGATGCTTTCACTACAATAGATTCTACTTGGATTTATGAAACTCTTAATCCCAAAAACAACAAGGAAGAGTATAAAACAATACTTGAATATTTTGACATTTACCTTGATTTTAAAAAATCAAAAAAGGCAAAATCGTCAATGATTTCGAAAATTAATGTTGTCAAAAAACTGGTTGCCGATTTTGAAAAGCAAAGAAAGAGGACAATACTTCTTATTGATTTCGATTTAAAAATGACCGAAGAGTTTGTTGACTACATGACTTCAAACAATTATCGACAAAGCTATATTTTCAGAGTTGTAAAATTCATAAAAACTGTTTGTAGGCATGCTAGAGATTCTGGATTGAGAACTCATCCTAACTTGGATTCAATAAAAACCGAGGATAGCGACACTTGCAAGATTTACTTATCGTTGGATGAAATTGAAAAAATCAAGTCGGTAAATTTAACAACAGATGGATTGACGAATGCTCGAGATTGGCTGGTAATAAGTTGTTTTTTAGGCCAAAGAGTTTCTGATCTTATGAGATGTTCAAAGGATAAAATAGTTAAGACTGGAAACCACTTTTCTGTCGACCTAACTCAAAAGAAAACAGAAAAAGCTATATATGCAGCCATAACTCCAGAGGTAGAACATGAATTAAAAAAAAGAGGCGGAGAGTTTCCGAGACCAATTTCTGCACAGCGATATAATGAGCATATAAAAGATATTTGCAAAATCGCTGGCTTAAATGAAAAAATTGAAGGTATTCTTTATGACAAAGAAACTAATAGGGATATAGATGGTGTGTATGAAAAATGGCAGCTTATATCGTCACATGTTGGTAGAAGGTCTTTTGCCACAAATTACTATGGTAGGTACCCTACCGCCTTTTTAATGTCTCAGACTGGCCATACCACAGAAAGAGCATTTCTAGAATACATAGGAAAAGGGCGTATAGACTTTATTTCGCAGTTTTTGGATATGTTGTATTCAAATAAGTGAAGTATAGATAAATGGATAATAAACTTTAATAAACAAAATTAATAAGCTTGTTACATGGACGATAAAATTTGGTGGGAAGGAGAAAATGAGATTATTTCGAAAACCAAAGAAATAAATGAGGTATTTGAAGAAATCGAATTTTTATTTAGTGAAATAGAGTTTTACTTCAATAAAGACGAAGGTAAAGGATTTTACAAGCTAATTGAAAGCTTCGATGCAATCAAATTAAATAATTGGTTAGTTGTGATACAAAAAAATATTTACGTTAAATCCAACAGAGATGAATTTAACAAGATTTTGGATAATTGTTGGGAGATATTAAAGAAAATCAAGGAATTTGATATTGAAATAAGAAAAGAATTGCTTGGGATAATGGTTAAAACACTTTCATTTACTGATATTGAGGTTGAAGGGAAAGATGAAGTCATTAGAGATTGGCCAAATGAATTCCGATGTTATGTCCAACACTTTCAAAAAATATTTGATGTTGAATTACTAAAAAAGTACTTTGATTCTAAAGACCTAAAAAAGTTTGAAGCTGAGTTTCATCCATATACTGATCTCTATTTTCATTTTACAATAATATTAGAGGATTTCATAAATGTTATAAAATGTATTTCAAACTTAGTTACTAATTATTTTTCAAGCGATGGGTCACTTTTATTAACTGTTCAGCAAATAAACCCATATCCTTTAATTTTTAAGGACTATCCAGCTTTTGTTTTTTTTGAGAGTCTTTTTAGTTCTTCAATGTTTTTAAAAGAATGTGGTGATATAAGTTTTGTATACAGAAAAATGAAAGAAGAAGGACTAATCGTTTCACCGAAAAGTTCTAGTTTTCTAGATTGGGTAAATTTTCATTTTGGACTTAAAATTAGTATATTAAAATACATAAAAAACATAAAGACTGCCGGAAGAAATAGTATATATAAAAATGCCTATGATTCATTCTATTGATGAAAATCGTTTTTTTTTCTAAACGAAATCAGTTTTTTTTTATGTAATAAAGCAGCCTTTCATTTGTAAAAAATTAAAACCAATTACAAATGAACTCATCAAATTCTCTTCAATCTTCTGGCAACAACCCTACCGAGCTACTTACTCGTAAACAGGCAGCAGAATTTCTTCACATCAATTTGTCAACCTTATGGGATTGGACAAAAGATAAAAAAATTCCAGCATATGGAATTAGAACAAGAGTTTACTACAAAAAATCAGAGCTTCTTGACGCTTTAAGGCCATTGAATTAACCACATTCAATGGTTTTTTTAAGCCATCCTTATAGTTCGTTTATCTTAACGTCGATTCTACTTTTTTTTCACTTACATTTTTAAAAAACACTCCAAATGAGTTTTGACATATTCGGAAACCCTCTCTATGAGCCTAAAAAGCCTATTTTGAGCCGCAAACAAGAGCTACAAGCTCGTGCCGATAAAATTCAGGCTGCCAAAGATGCCAACGCGGCCAAGAAGAACGCCATCATGAATGGAATGGCCGAACGCACCACTACGCAGATAGCCACCATAGAGACAACAGCATCGTTTCGTAACCGTGGCGTAGTGATGGTTGATATTTACCGTAGAGAACAATCAGCTCCGCTAAACCCAAATGCAGCAAAAAACCTTAACAATCTTAACGGCAACGATTCGGCATACAACGGTTACCTATCACCAGCTACTAGGAGGAATGTGGAACGTATGATCTCGGTTTGGCTTACAAGCGTAGAGCTAAACAACGAACTCAAGAAAGGTAAAAAAGAAGTAAATATAGAGAAAGTATTCCCAACGTTTGTTACGCTTACTTTGCCAGCGGCCCAGGTTCATTCTGACAACATGATCAAAGAAATGTTACTATCGCCATTTATTACATGGCTTACCTCCGATTCGAATGAAGTATATAAAAAAGGTCGCAAAAAGGGACAAAAAAAGGGGTTTGGTGTATCAATATATTTTTGGAGAGCCGAACCCCAAAAAAACACAAACCTACACTTTCACATCATTGCTGATAAATATGTTCCATGGGAAGCTATTCGTGAAAAGTGGAATCACTTCTGCGATCGACTAGGTTATGTGAGTCGTTACGCATTGGTTCAAAAACAGAAATTTAAAGATGGCTTTGTAGTAGATCAAAACAAAGTTGCAGAAGATATGAAGCTGCTAAAGTCTATTTCAGAAACAGCCCTAGCCACTGGCGAAATCCCCAAAGACCTTAATGAAACATTTGCAAAGTACTTAAAAATAGCTCTCAAACTCAAAGAGCCATTAGACGATGCCATTTTAGCACAAGGAGCTCACGAAAAGCAAGAGGCCACATACAAGAAAGCCAAAGCATGTGGTTTTACTAATCCACCATCTACCGAAATCAGGGCTATTCAGCATTTGGACAGCGTAACGGCATATGTTATAGGATATGTTGCAAAAAAACCAACACAAAAGCCACTAAAACCCAATCAAGAAGTAAAGTTCAACGAAACCCTAAACCGAGAGTGTGTCTATACCTTCGAAACCAAACTTAATCCACTAACTGGAGAAACCGAAAAAGTAGAAGTAGATATGCAATACTACACCCCTACAGCTGAAGAAATGAAAAATAACCCCGATGCTTGCTACAAAATGGAATTTGAAGAACGCAAGATAAATGGCCGTATTTGGGGCTGTTCTGATAAGCTACGTGGGTTTAAACCAGCCGATGATGTAATAACCGAAACTGACGAAATAGGCCGAACCTACATAACTGGCAGAATTATCAAAGAAACCGATGCAGAAGGCCAAGAGCATACCACTGTAGTATCAACCGAGAAAATAGCTGTTCCAGTAATGAAATACTTCACCAAAGTGGTCAGTTACCGAGAAGTAATCATAACAGAGCAAGAAGGCAAGACAAACATATTTGTATCCAACGCCATGGACGAAGACCACGTGGCAGTGAAATATCTAGACACATTAATCAACTATGTTGGAAAAGAAGAAGTGGACCGTATCAGCAAAGACGTTGGAGCCAGTTTTGAAAAAATGCACGGTAAAATAATACCATTCAGACCTGAAAAAATGGGCTACCCCAAGAAACCAAACGGTAAACCAGCCGTGGTCAAGCATGCAAAGGTACTGCAGGATAACAGTCCTGAGCTACATCGCCAGTACATGTTGTATTTCACTCATATTTTCAATTGTTTATATAATCAAGCAGCATAAATGGAAAACCAAAAATTATTAGGAGGTATTTGGGTAGTTGAGAACAACGGCCATATGAAATATTTCGTTGATGGAAATATTTACTTCGATATTGAACCCTCACTATTACCAAATCCTAACAGGTATCAAGAATTTGCAAGTATGGGAACAATAGATATGAAGGAATATCTATATAGTTTCTTCATAGCTTGTACTAGAAGTGGCTTAAGAACAATGACTTTCAATTTATAATAATTGATCACAAAACAAATGCTTAACAAAAACGAGAAACTCAGTATTAGGCTTTCTAGTGACCTAAAAGAGAAAATCCTAAACCACTCCATGGAGAAAGAGATTTCTATTTCTAAGTTTCTAGAACAAGTTTTAGAGGGCTATTTTGCTCCACTAGTTATCGAAAAGGAAAAAGAGATAGTTGTCAAAGATGAAGTGTCAACTCCACAAGAAGATTCTTCAAAACCTAACCCTTGGGCTTGGGTACTTTCGTTGGGTATCATCTCTTTTTTTACAATTTTATTAGTTAAATTCTCAAAGAAAAAGGAGTATTGAAACCATCAAAACTCCTTTTTCTTTTTTTTTCAGGTCTACGTAAAAAAAATGTCCGACAATTTGTGATACTGCCACTTTTCGTTGTTTACAAAAATGTTTACAGTTTCAAAATACTACTTGTTTACACTGTAAACACCTAAAATTAAGCACCTGTATACAGTATGTTTACACCACTGTATACACTAGTGTTTACGCCATTCCAATGCCATCTGAGGGTGTTTACACTTGTTTTCTCAAAAAAGGTAGTAAAGGTGTAAACACCTCCATTGAATGTTGGGTGTCTTACAAACCCCAAAAAGAAGCTTTACTTGTCAAAATATCTGCGTGCCGGACAAAGTTTAGACAAAATTTTCAGGCATTTCTGCAAAAACTAACCTTTGGCTAGTAGGGTCGGTTTCAACTCGCTCAATATTTTCTTATATTTACCCAAAGCCTTACAAAATCATTATTTTTTTAGAAAGAACCCATATCAGTTTACAAAAAAACAACTTGAATAACAACTTTGGAATATCGCCAATAGGCTCGGTGGCTTTATGGTAGCAAATGAGTTCCATGACCCCATTATGGCTTCATATTCTACAATTACTAGTCGGAAAAAATGGACCTTAACGCCAAAAAATCCTTTCGGAGTCGGATGAAGCAATAAAATATCATTTAATAAACGAAAATACACTGGATGGTCAAGAGTTTCTTCATGCCATTAAGTAGGAAACTTTACAGGCTTTTGGCTATTTGCTTAAACCGAGGGAGCTTTTTAGCCAAATAGCTGCGTGAGATAGCCAAAATGAAGATGTAAGAGAAACAGATACAAACAATTCTTCTGAAAACACCTCAGAAAGCTTTGTTTTGGGTGATTTATATATGATTCTTAGGTATATTTAACAAAGCACTTATTGATATATCATAAATCGAAAACATAGATTTAATTAGGCTTCAGGAGGTTATTAGGGAGTATTTGTTGTCACTGAAATTACCATTAGAAAACGAAATGAGGCAATTGTTATCCGTAATGCTTAGCCTAAAAAACCGCCCCCCCCCTTTTCACGCATCGGAGACAATATTTTAAGATTTATAGGAATTTACTGAAGGGGGTGTAAGTGTAACGTGATTTTTTGTAGTATTCTCAGTGGATAATCAAAAATACAAATTGACTATTCTTACATCTCAAACATTGATAATATTACAAATTAGTTATATTTGAAAAAAATAAGTATTTACGCAAAAATGCATAAGTTTCTTGAAAAAGTAAAATACAATCCAAAAACTACTGCAAATATTGCGTCTATTATGAGTTGTCGGTCAGTGAACAGACGAAAATGCTGACTTTAAACACCTTGACAAACAATAAAAGGAAATATGAAAATAATTGGTTTCAACTTTAGTAAAAACGACTTTAGATTTTGTGTCCTTGACGGGACAACAAATCCACCGACAATCATTGAGAAGAACAAAATTGTTTATCCAAATAATATGGACACAGCTGACTTAATGGAATGGTTTGAAACTCAACTTTCATTAATTATCGACAAGCATCAACCAAACCAAATCTCTCATAAAATCTCGTTGAACTTGACGACATTAGATCAAATAAAAACATCTTGCTATCCACAAGCAATTTTGAATTTACTTGCAAAAAAGAAAAATATTTCGATAAACAATTACTCTGCGTTGGCAATAAATGCGACTAAATTTGGACAACCTAATAAGACTGACGTATTTGCATACATTGACCCAATCATTGGAACTCATCCACCATATTGGGACAAACCAACAAAAGAAGCCGTATTAGTTGCTTGGTTCAATCTATTATAAAATGACAGGAACAACTATCGATAAATTTCAAATTATTGACCACTTGGGCAATGGTTTTTTTGGACACGTTTTTTTGTGTTACGACCCTTTTCTGCAAAAAGAAATTGCTGTTAAAGTAATAAAAGTTCCTGACCCAGAAAAATTTGTAAATGCAGTTAAGGAAGGTCAAACTCTGGACTTATGCCGCCACAAGCATATTGTTGATGTAAAAGATGTTAGGGCAACTCTTTACGACGCTGAACCTGTTGTTATCATTGTTATGGAGTATTTATCTAAAGGTTCAATTCAGAAGCATATAGAAAAGCGATTTATCTCGGTTAAGGAAGCTTGTAAAATTATACAGCAAAGTTTATTAGGGCTTGAACAAGCCCACAACAACAACGTTTTACACCGAGATGTTAAACCAGGAAATATTATGTTTGGTGACAATGGAGAAGCCAAACTTTCTGATTTTGGTTTAGCTATAAATTATCATTCAGATCCAAGCGATGTTTTAGGTTATAGACCTCATCAACCTTTGGAAGTAATTGAAGGAAATCCAATGGATAAATTAAGTGATATTTATGCAACTGGTATCACCTTTTACAGGTTACTAAACAATACTAATAAACTTCCATTTACATTCAAAACAAAAGACGAATGGTTGAAAGCTGTTAAAAAAGAATTATTTCCACCCCGACAATTTTTAATTCATATCCCAGAAAAAGTTTTAAAAATTCTAAGCAAATCAATTCACAAAGCGAAATCGACACGTTTTCAAACTTGCACAGAATTCAGGCAAGCATTGGAAAAATTAAACTTCAATATTGATTGGGTTTACCTTGATGATGATAATTGGACCGGGCACAATAACGGAGATAATTTTACTCTAAACAAATACAAGAAAAGGACAGGTTGGTTTATTGACTTCAAGAAAAACGGAATTCGCAAAAATGATCATTGTTTTGCTAATCTACCTGACGACAAAGTTGAAGAAGAATTTTTCAAAATAATTAAGGACACTAACCTATTCTAAACCTGACTGGAAGAAACGAAAGTAAAGAACACCGAACCGATATCAGCCATTTTGAAAAAGCGAGGGTTTCGAGCGTCTATAACATTGAAATGATAAATCCAAGATTAGTGTATTTAATGAAGTTTATTGATCAAAACCCCTGCCTTTGCAAAACGGCAAATGGTTGTGCGACAGCCTGACCAAATTGCCTGCAAACATTGAACTGAGGACAAAATCAAAGTCAAACGAAAATCATTTCTAATAATTTTTGTATTTTAGCATCTTAAAATAATTTGAAAAATTATCATGAAATTAAAAGAGAAAATATCGCTTGAAAAAGTATTTGAAAAAGAATACAAAGCAAGACTTGTTGAACTTGAAACCAATAAGGAAGCGGTTATTACTCACTTTTTACATAATAGCAAAAATGGAGTTTCTCAATTTTTCAAAAAAGATGCTGTCAAATACACGAAAGAAATTTTGCAATACCAATACCCAAAAGAAGAAATTTCAAATATTGTAGCTGAAGAAGCTTTACAAAATGGGATTTTTGACACTTTTGATATACCATTCCCACCAGTTGAAAATCCTAAATTTAAGTTTATTGACCTTTTTGCTGGAATTGGCGGGTTTCGTTTAGCAATGCAAAATATTGGCGGAAAATGCGTTTTTACAAGCGAATGGGACAAAGAAGCAAAACGAACTTACAAAGCAAATTTTGGAGAAAGACCTTTTGGTGACATTACCAAAGAAGAAACAAAAGCCTTTATTCCAGATGGTTTTGATTTGCTTTGTGCAGGCTTTCCATGTCAAGCGTTTTCAATTGCTGGAAAACGTGGCGGTTTTGAAGATACAAGAGGAACGTTATTTTTTGATGTTGCTGAAATCATAAAAAGAAGACAACCTAAGGCAATTTTTCTTGAAAATGTAAAAGGTTTACGAAACCACAATAGCGGAAAAACATTGGCGACAATTTTAAACGTGTTAAGAAACGATTTAGGGTATTTTGTTCCTGAACCTCAAATTATTAATGCGAAAGATTTTGGAGTTCCTCAAAACAGGGAACGAATTTACATTGTTGGTTTTCACCCAAGTACAAATGTTGCGGAATTTAATTATCCAAAACCTTTGGACAAAAAAATGACCTTTGCACATATTAAAGAAAAGGAAGTTCCAGAAACAAAATATTTTCTTTCCACTCAATATGTTCAAACCTTGGTAAATCACAAGGCTCGACACGAAGGAAAAGGAAACGGTTTTGGATTTGCTATAATTCCCGATGACGGAATTAGCAACGCAATTGTTGTGGGCGGAATGGGAAGAGAAAGAAATTTAGTTTTAGACCTCAGAATTACAGATTTCACACCAACAACTCATATCAAAGGAACTGTAAATCGTGAAGGAATTCGTAAAATGACACCAAGGGAATGGGCAAGATTACAAGGTTTTCCAGACGATTTTTTGATTCCAGTTGCTGATGCATCTGCATATAAACAATTCGGAAACTCCGTTGCCGTACCTGCTATTCAAGCAACTGCAAAGGAAATTTTAAAATTAATCAATATACTATAGTGGGGAAATTAAACGATTTAAGTATTACAATAGGGCGAGATAACAAAGCCGAAATTGTTTTCGATAGTTTGTTCCCAAACTTTTTAGAATTAGAATACGAAAAACCAAACGAATATATTCAGAAATATTGGAACGCATTTTTGATGCACCCTGAAAGAAACAACAATCTGAATGGAAAAGTATTTGAATATATTTTAGCAACTCTTTGTGTCAGAGAAGGCATTTTGCCGATTTATATGAGTTCAAAAGTTGCATTTGTTCCAAACGTAATTTATGACTTAATGTTTTACACAACTGAACGAGGTCCAATTTGTTGGAGTGTAAAAACAAGTTTAAGAGAAAGATATAAACAAGCAGATTTAGAAGCAATTGCACTAAAATATGTTCATAGGAAAGCCTTGAGCTATTTGATAACACTTGAAGAAAATGAAGCAAGAAGTGTGAAAGCAAAAATTAAAATGGGAGATGTAATTGGACTTGACGATGTGATTGTTGCGACATCAGAAGACTTTAATCAACTAATTTTTGAATTAAAAGAGTTTGAATTTTCTGAACCACCCACTGTGAAAGTTATTGAAAGTAATCAAATTATAACCGAAGAAAAGGTAAACAGAATAAAATAGAAAAATGGAGATCACACAATACGTGCTTGGCAAAAGCGGACTGCATCATAGCCCATCATGTCCAAAAGACGCATTCTAGAGCTTATGCAGAAATGTTTTGTGTGAGTTCGGTGGATATTCTTACACAGTATTATGACATTTTTGCCAAAAAGAAGTTAGAAGGTAAGCACGATCTGAGAATTGCAACGGTTTTCAGCTATGTGGCCAACGAATATGTAAAAGACAACAATGGCAACATTGAACTGGATGAGCTAAATAACTTTGATTTCAATAGAGTGGCCGAACCAGAAGAAAAGTACCAAAAGCTGAGTATGCACAGTCGTGACAAGCTAGAAAAGTACATTGGCGACTACAACAAAATGTTTGGCACAAAGCACTCCACCAAAGACAGTCAAGCTTTTTACAACTATTACAACGAGATATCGAAGCGAGTAAAAAACAAAGAAATTGACATTTTGTTGGTAGTAAACATGTTTTTGACTGGATTTGACAGCAAAACACTGAATATGCTATTTGTTGACAAGAATCTCAAATACCACGGCCTCATTCAGGCTTTCTCACGCACCAACAGGATATTGGACGACAAGAAGTCGCATGGAAATATTGTGTGCTTCAGAAACCTTAAAAACGCCACAGATGACGCCATTGCTTTGTTTTCAAACAAAAATGCAAAGGAAGACATCATATTGAAACCTTATGGAGAATATATCAATCGCTTCAATCAGGTATATGCCGAATTACTAAAAATCACCCCAACGGTTGAAAGTGTGAACGATTTGGCATCAGAAGATGATATTTTGGAGTTTGTACAGAAATTCAGAGAGCTGATTCGGATAAAAAACACACTAAGCACCTTTGCAGACTACGAAGAGCTAGACCTATTGATGCCAAGTCAAGATTTTGAAGACTACAAAAGCAAATACTTGGACATACACGACAAAGCCAAAACATCAGCTAAAGAAAAAGTATCGATCCTCAACGATGTGGATTTTGAGCTGGAGCTAATACACCGAGACGAAGTAAATGTGGCCTATATCTTAATGCTTTTGGCCAAACTTAACATAGGCACAAAAGAAGACCTTGAAAAGAAGAAAAAGGAAATAAAGGAGCTATTAGAAGGCCAAATCCAGCTGAGAAGCAAAAAAATACTGATAGAGGAATTTATCAACGAAAACCTGCCAAACATAACAGAGGCAGACCAAGTAGAAGGCCAATTTGAGGAGTTCTGGAGCCTCGAAAGGGCTAACGCACTAATTTCATTAGCAAAAGCCGAAAACCTCGATTTAACGAAGCTTCAGGAGGTTATTGCACAATATTTGTTCTCTCAGAAGTTACCATTAGTAAACGAAATCAGGCCAATGCTAACGATAATGCCCGGCCTAAGAGACCGAAACTCCACCTTCTCAAGAATCAAAGATAAGATATTGGAGTTTATCGAGACTTTTATCGAGGGGGTGTAAAAAATTGATGGTGCTACCTTTGATAAATCAAAAATTGAGATCGACTATTCGTATATGTAAAGCGTTGATAATCTGACAAATTAATTATATTTGAAGAAAATATGTATTTACGCAATAATGCATAAGTTTATTGAAAAAGAACAATATGATTCAAAAACTACTATAGATATTCTAGTTAGTAATTAGTTATCTACAACTGGATATTCCAGTGAAAGTGAGCCAGCCATTCCTGTTCAAAGTTAGCCACTTGAGATGGGCAATTTACATTTCCATAAATACATAGTTGAAGGCCAATTTGAGGGCTTGTGGCCATCGAATGAACAAAAACAATAGTTACTTCTAGTGGTAGTCGAAAGCCTCGATTTTAGGAGCTGTATGATGTAATGACAGAGTATTCTTTCTTAGAGAAGTTGCTATCGGTGAATGAATCAAGGCCAATAATAACCGATTTGCTCTGCCTAAGAGAGCAAAACATCACCTTTAAACACATGAAAGACAAGATTTAAAGTAAATACTGTCGCCAAAATGCATTCGTTTGTCGAAAAAAAACAATACTATTCAAAAACTACTGCAAATATTGTGGCTAGTTATGAGCTACTGCTAGCATTCCGAACTGACTTAAACAGCTGATAAAGAGTCAGCATATTTACTAACTTTGACGACAAAATAAATAGACCAATTTTATGGTGCGAACTAAAATAATTCTGACCCTAATTTTTCAACTATTAGTAATTTCATTTTCAAATGCACAGACCAACATAACAGTTTCAGGAATTGTAAAAGACAAAAACAGCAAAGTTGGTTTGCCTTTTGTTAATATTGTATTGAAAACTGAAAAAGACAGCACTTTTGTAAGTGGAACCGTCACTAACGAAGAAGGTCGATTTACATTATCAAAAATAAAATCAGGCAACTACTATTTAGAAGTTACTTACATAGGCTATATAACAAAAAGACAGTCTTTATTTGTCGGTAATCTCGCCGAATATTTGGACATAAAATTCATTGAGTTAGAAGAGACAGCAATATCACTAAATGAAGTTGTTATATCAGCTAAAACAAATGAAATAAGTGAAAAAATGGATAAAAAAACTTTTTCATTAAAAGACAATATTAGTCAAACTGGTGGCTCGGTTTTACAAGCAATTCAAAATTTGCCAAGTATAACCGTACAAGATGGAAAAGTGCAACTTCGTGGAAACGACAAAGTAACCGTACTAATTGATGGCAAGCAAACTGCTTTAACGGGTTTTGGAAACCAAACAGGTTTAGATAATATTCCTGCTTCTGCTATTGAAAAAATTGAAATCATCAATAATCCATCTGCAAAATATGATGCAAATGGCAATGCAGGAATTATCAATATTATTTACAAGAAAAATAATAAAGACGGATTTAACGGAAAGGTTGGTTTTTCAACAGGTGTAGGTTCGCTGTGGGTACGAAAAGAAAACTTACCAACCATTAGACCCCAATACACATTTACCCCAAAAATTAATCCAAGCGTATCACTTAACTATAGAAAAAACAAATTCAATACTTTTTTTCAAGGAGATTATTTATATACAGAAACGCTTAATAAAAACGAATTTGTAACTCGAAATTATGACAATGGGAATATTATTAATTCACAATTAAAACGCAATAGAAATACACATTTCACGACACTTAAAAGTGGTTTTGATTACTCGATTAACGACCAAAATTCATTGACAATTTCAGGACTTTTTGGAAGTGAAAAAATAATTGACCGAGGCGACCAGCCGTTTTTTAATGGTGACTTATCGCAACAAGAAAGACTTTGGCAATTTTTAGAAGATGAATTGAAAACTACAATAATGGCAACAGCAAATTATCAACACAAATTTATAGAAGCAGGACATTTATTAAATATTGGTTTCAATTATACATTTCACAGAGAAGACGAAAAATATTTTTACGATAATATTTTGCCAAATTCAACGGGAACAGATGCTTTTAAATTATTATCAGACGAGCAAGTTTATGATTTTAATTTTGACTACATAAAACCATTAAAATATGGACGAATTGAAACAGGAATTAAATTTCGAAATAGAAACATTCCAACAAATATGCAATTTATTCCAGGCAGAAATTCTGTATTAGACACCAATGCGGGTGGTTGGGCAACTTATAAAGAACTAATTCCTGCTGTTTACAGTAATTACATTTTTGAAAACAAAAAATGGGAAGCCGAATTAGGATTACGAATTGAATATGTGAAAATTCAGTATGACGTAAATCCAAATCATATTGTTTATAAAAGCGATGGTTATAATTATACGCAACCTTTTCCAAACTTGCGTTTGGCATACAAAATCAACGACAACAATAAAGTTTCAATATTCTACAATCGAAGAGTAGACAGACCAAACGAAGTAGATATTCGTATTTTTCCAAAGTACGATGATGCCGAAATTATTAAGGTAGGAAATCCTGCATTGAGACCACAATTTACTAATTCTATTGAGTTAGGCTATAAAACAAATTGGGAAAATGGAAGTTTATATAACGCAATTTATCACCGTTTTGCAGATGGGACAATTACAAGAATTTCAAGCACAGTTCCACCAAGTAATTTAATTTATGCGACTTTTCAAAACGTAAATAAAAGTTACAATACGGGAATTGAAATGGTTTTGGCACAAGAAATCTCTAAAATGTATTCATTTAATATCAATCTAAACGCATACAGAAATCAAATTGATGCTTTTACAATTGAAAACAAATATCCAACTAAACATACATTTTCAGCCGACCAACAAGAAATATTTTCTGGTAATGTTAAACTGAACAATACTTTTCATTTTCCAAAAAGCATTGATGCACAATTAACAGCAATATATTTAGTACGCGACATTATACCGCAAGGAAAAATAAAATCACGTTATTCATTAGACCTTGGAATTAAAAAAGCAGTTCAAAAAGGGAAAGGTGAAATGTTTGTTAATGCCACAGACTTGCTCAACACAATGATAATTAGAAAAGAAATAATCGGACAAGGTTTTACATATACTAGCAACGACTATTACGAAACACAAGTGATAAGATTTGGGTATAGTTACAAGTTTTAGCAAAACAAATGACACGCAAAACGTCAGCAGGTAGTATTTAGCTATTTATAAGAATGCCCCCACTAAAGCTCATCTAAGATGGGGGCATTTGGCTATATGGTGTTCGGCGAAAGTAGTGAGGTTTCACAGTCCAAAAAGTAGCCACTCAGTAGATTTCGGCCATATTATCAGTAGGAGTATAAGTAGGTGGTTTTGTGGTTGCAAATTGCATTGAAACTGAGCCTTGTATTTCAGCTAAAAGTGAGCCAACTGAACCAGAAACACTAAATTACGAATACTGACCAAGTTTAAGATCAATTTGAGGGCTCCTGGGGCATAGAAATAGCGAACACTCTTGTATTGCCTAGTCAAAGCTAAAAATCTCGATTTAACGAAGCTGCAGGAGGTTGTTACTAAATATTTGGTTTTAAATGGATATCACAAAAAGATTCTCCATTTTTTGAAAATGTCATCTTCATATGCCTCTAAACAGTTGTTTTCGCAAATTTTGAGAATATTGTTGTATTCATCAATCAATACCATTTCATTTTGCTTGCAACATTCGAATATGAAATACTCAAAAATTTCATTTAACGAACTTTCGGTGTGTTGTAGGCTGTACTTTCCTTTTTTAATGGAGCATATAAAGTTGAATGTTTGTCCATATTCATACTTGTAGCACTCCAAATGTTTTTGTTTGTTAAATGATGAGCTTTGGCCTCAACTTTATGCTCCAAATTTCTTTCTATTTCGGATTCTATTTATTGTATTTTTTTTAGATTGACTTAGTCCTTTGCAATTTGTCGGACAAACGATGTGTGTGCGTATTGTCCATGGTGTGTGCAGTTTCTAAAAATGGTGTGTGTGCGGCTAATTTTGCCATTTGTACACACCCTGTGTGCGGGGTGTGTACAAAAGTGTGTGCATGGTGTGTAGGTCATTTTAAGCCGTATTTTGGCCGCACACACTAGGTGTGTGCGGTTCGTGTTATATTAAAGTATGTCTCAGCCGAAGTTTGATCTCTACCAAATGGAGGTTTATTTACTTTTTTAGCTCTGTGTTCATGCCTTCTAGGTCTTTATTTATGTTTCTAAGGTTTGTATTTTTCCAATATCTTCTGGATTTTCATTGTCGATAATTTAATATGCTTGGTCACCCTTCTATTTTCGAGGAATTAAGTAAGTCATTCCGGTTCAAAGTGAGCCAGATGAACAGGATGATTACGTTAGCCTTATTGACTAAGTTTAAGGCCAATTTGAGGACTTCTGGGGCGTTGAATCAGCCAGCATGCAACTACCCTATCCAAAGCGAAAATCATCGACTTTATGAACTATCTGAAGTTTTTGTAGAATATTTTTTTAATTTGATGCTATACCAAGATTGTCCATTTTTTGAAAATGTCATCTACATATGCTTCTAAATATTTGTTTCGAACTTTTTGTTGATTTTTAGCTTAAAATCAATCAATTCCATATAATTTTTCCTATTGCATTTAATGCTAATATTATCAAAATCTTAATTTTAGGAATTTTCAGTGAGTTCAATGTTGCATTATCATCGATTTAAAGAATAAAGAAGCGATTGTTTTTTTATGGAGTATTAAAACTGAACTTCAACTATTCATGTTTATTATCTAAAAAGTTTTTAATATAGCCTTTTTCCTATTTTCATAAATTGTCATATTCAGCTTCTTCTTGTCATACAATTGAGATATTTGCAGATGGCTCACTTTGAATCGGAATGGCTGGCTCACTTTCACTGGAATATGCAGAGAGTACAAAATTGCATACATTGGTGCCATTGATGACAACAGAGACGAGTCCAAGATTACTACAAAATATGTAGAAACTGCTATTGCTTCTATTGTGGCAAAAGAGGAAATTAAGGTAAATTCAACAATAGCTAAGGGTTGTGTGATTACATATCGTAAATAAATCAAGATTCCACTATAGTATCTATAGTGGAATTTCTTTAATAATGTTATTAAGGATTTGCTTAAATAATTATTAATTAATATGTTTGTTGCACAATTAATAATTTGAAGATGGACAGTAAAGAAATTAATTGCATTAGAGCTTTTGCCGACCAAGTTCAGATTTACAACTGTAAGCAACAACTTAAAGATGCCCAAAACTCGTTTGCGAATCTTGCCCAAGTGCTAGATTTAGCAGGAAATGAGGTTCGTTTAAAGATTTTGTATTTATTAAAACATGAGAATGAACTTTGTCCTTGTGACATTTCTGATATTCTAGAAATGAGTCTACCAGCTGTGTCTCAGCATCTTCGTAAACTCAAAGATGCTAACCTTATTCAGTTTCGTAAGGTTGGGCAAACTATTTTTTACTCCTTAAAATCTAACCATCTATTCGTCATAGAGCCTCTGCTTCAACATATTAAACAACCAGAATTAGCAATATGAAAACGCCGATTTCACTTCCAAATTTAAGTATTTTAACTGCATTAGCTTCATCACTATGTTGTATTATGCCAGTTTTGGCTATTCTTGCAGGTACTACTGGTATAGCCTCAAATTTTGCATGGCTCGACCCTGCCCGACCTTACTTTATTGGCTCGACAGCCTTGGTTTTGGGGTTTGCTTGGTATCAAAAATTAAACCAAAAGAAGCAATTGAATACAAAACAGCCCGATTGCAATTGTAAAACAAACGATAATATTACTTTTATTCAAACGAAAACATTTTTGACAATGGTTACTTTCCTATCAATTTTGCTACTTACATTTCCGAGTTACTCCCATATATTTTTTAAAAAAGCAGAAAATTATGCAGTTACAGGTCAGACTTCCAACTTTTCTCAAGCTGAATTTACAATTAAAGGGATGACTTGCACGGGATGCGAACATCACGTAAAATCTGAAATAAGTAAACTGAAAGGAATTTTGGATGTAAAGGTTTCTTACGAAAAAAGTAATGCTTTTGTAAAATTTGATTCCTCTAAAACAACTATAGCAGAAATTGAAAAAGCCATTAATTCAACAGGCTATAAAGTTGTGAAAAATAAAATCATATCATAATGTCAATAATAAAGTTGGAATCTGAAATCACTTGTCCGAATTGTGGCTATAAAAAAAATGAAGTTATGTCTACAGATTCTTGCCAGTTTTTTTACGACTGTGAATGCTGTAAGCAAGTTTTAAAGCCACTTGATGGAGATTGCTGTGTTTTTTGTAGTTATGGAACTGTGGCATGTCCTCCAATACAAGCCGGTTCTAGTTGCTGCAAGTCAACATAGTAATCGTTATTTATACCAAAATAGCCTCATAATTTTAATCAAATGAAAATGATAAAGAATATTACTCCTGTTTTTATCTCATCTAACCTTGATGTAACAGAAAAGTTTTGGATAGAGGTTTTGAGCTTCAAAACGGATGGAAAACACGATGATTACCTTATAATGAATAACGGTAATATAGAGGTTCATTTTAGCAAACTACCCTCTGTAAATAAAAAGACAAATAATTGTGCTTGCTATCTAGGAGTTGATAATTTAGATGATTTATACAAAAAATGTTTAGAGTTTAATTGCGTTCATCCAAATGGAAAATTAGAAAAACTGCCATGGGGAAGAGAATTTGCAATTGTTGACCCAGACTGCAATCTTATAAAAATAGCTGAATAAAAAAGTATAAAATTATTTGTTTGGTTTTTTTATAATTTATAAGAAATTTAAATTTCCTTTTTGAAAACCTGTTGAACTTGTATTTGATATACATTTGCAATATGAAAACCTTTTCATTCTCAATGTATATCCTTGTGGTCTTATGTCAACCATTGACAAAGGCTACCTAATAACCTTCAAATCCAAATAAAGTATATAAGAATATTTTTTTGGTTAAGTGGCATCTTCCAAACTCATAGGTATTCTATAACAATTACAAAAACTCAGAGTTACTCCCAAACGGCAATTCCGTTTGGTTTATCACTGGTGGTTATTTTTTTGATTTCTTTTTTGGTTTTAGAATCGATAATTATGGCTGTGTTTTCAAATTGATTGATAAGAAGAGCTTTAAAAAAATCATCAAAAAAGGCAATCATGTGTGGACCACCAGAGGAGCCAAAAGTGGAAGTTTTTACCCACTTGTCATTTTCCTTCCTATAAATATAGACATTGTCATCTGATTTTGAACAAATCCAGATTTCACGGTTTAATTCATTGTAAACCATAAATCCAGGAATAAAGTCGAAATCAATAAAATCAATTACTTTAAATGTATTCAAATCAATAATATTCAGCGTTTTACGTAAAGAGTTCTCAACAAATATATTGTCATCAAAACCGGCCCATACATTATTAGGATTAGGGTCTACTTTGATTTGCTTAATGATTTTCTTAGTGCCAATGTCTATTATGTTGATAAAGCTGCTCTCTCCACAGGCTACTAACGCATATTTTTCATTTTTTGAAAAAATAATTTCGGAAGGGTCTGCGTCCACTACAATCATATCCTTAAGCTTTCCAGTCTCAAGATCATACACAAAAACCCTACCCATGTGACTCATACCTGTTGTCCAAACTTCTTTTTCATCTGGAGAGATAATGGCATTGTGGTTTGCCATCGGTACATCTATTTGAACTTTAACCTTACCATCGATAGTGTTTAACACCACAATCTTTCCGGGAACATTCATAATGTGCATACCATCATGACCCTTTGAAAAATCCATGGCAGGTAAAGCAATTGATGCCATTTTTTT
Organism: Lacihabitans sp. CS3-21; assembly: GCF_024343675.1. Classification (GTDB taxonomy): domain Bacteria; phylum Bacteroidota; class Bacteroidia; order Cytophagales; family Spirosomataceae; genus Leadbetterella. The sequence goes on along the minus strand of NZ_RJUD01000098.1, from coordinate 101,437 downwards.
TGACTTGGAAAAATAAACATGATGTGCAAAACTATTTTTATCTTTGGCAACTTCTATTTTAGACTTTATTTTATTTCGTTTGAGGTCTAAAATGTCAAGGGTATTATTTCCACCGTTAATAATTATGGCGGTATTGTTTTTAATGAGAGAGGTTTGGTTTCTACATGAAAAACAAAGAAGTGAAACCAACGTTAGAAAAGAAAATTTAGCAAACATTTTATATTGTTTTAATAGAGAATTTTTAATTTTATTATTAATATGGAGTTATTTCGACTTCTCCCTCTTTTATTAATACGAGTTGAAATTACCTTTATTTCTTTATTCAAAAGAAAAACAATTTGGAGTTATTTTTCAAAACAATAACTTTCCTCCTGTATTTTCTCTTTGACAAGCTTTTTAACAAGGATTCTTGGAAATAATGATATTCAATCCAATCAATAGAGGTTTCAATGAAAATCTGCAAAGGCTAATACTTAAGGAAAACTACAAAGTTCATGAAAAGATACTTTTAATTCCGCTTTTTTCTAAAAATTCAAGACCAAGCAGTAAAATAAATAGTAAGATGAAGATACTTTTTGTTTGTACACAATTTTAAGTGCAAACAACAAATTTTGGACAGTTTGGTGTAATATTTCCTTTTTGAAAACCTGTTGCACTTGTATTTGATTTATATTTGCAATATGAAAATGTTTTCATTCCTATTCTCGATGTATATCCTTGTACTTTCCTGTCTGCCCTGTGGAGATATGGAAGATTGTACAGTAGTGGATAATCAACGAATAGCTTTTTCAGAAACCAATCATACCAACCACCAAGAAGATACCGAAACCTGTCCCCCTTTTTGTAAATGTGCTTGTTGTGGAACAAACTTTGTCTTAAATTTTTCATTCTCCCCTCTTATTTCTGAAATAGCCCAATGTGCTTTATCCGAAAAGGTAAAAAGTAATTTCTATAATACTACGTTTATTTCTGATTTCTACGAAAATATTTGGCAACCGCCCAAAATCTGATTCTTGAAATTTTATTGCCATTAAGCTTGCTGAAATTATCCTCAGTAGGATTTTTTTTTATGGCTATCAATCAATTTTTCAAAATTAGATTTAAAATATGTTAGATAAAATCATTCATTTTTCTATCCATAATAAGTTTATTGTGGGTTTATCTACTTTGGCACTGGTTTTAGTTGGTATTTATAATTTGAGCCGACTGCCCATTGATGCCCTGCCTGATATTACAAATAATCAGGTACAAATCATTACAACTGCACCCACTTTGGCAACCCAAGAGGTTGAGCAGTTTATCACGTACCCTATCGAGCAGACCATGAAGACGATTCCCAAAATCGTCGAAATGCGTTCTTTAAGTCGCTTCGGATTGAGTGTCATTACCCTTGTTTTTGAGGAAAACGTAGATGTTTATTGGGCAAGGCAACAAATGAGCGAAAAGCTCAAAGATGCTGAAAGATTGATTCCCAAAGGTGCAGGAATTCCTGAATTAGCACCCATTAGTACAGGACTTGGTGAAATTTACCAATATGTGATTTATGCAAAAAAAGGCTTTGAAAGCCAATATGATGCCTCAAAGTTACGCAGTATTCAAGATTGGATTGTTAAGCCACAACTTTTAGGCACAGCTGGAATTGCCGAAGTAACCACTTTGGGCGGTAGTCTCAAACAATACGAGATAGCGGTGCAACCCGACCGACTAAAAAGTATGAATACCACTATTACTGACATTTTCGATGCACTCGAAAAGAACAACGAAAATACAGGAGGTGCATACATTGACAAACAGCCTTACGTCTATTTCATCAGGGCTTTGGGCATGGTAAAAACGATGGCAGATATTGAAAAGATAGTTGTCAAAACCAATAATGGCATACCCATTCTTATTCGTGATGTGGCAAAAGTGCAAGAAGGGTCAGCTTTACGATATGGTGCAGTTACCAAAGATGGAAAGGGTGAAGTAGTGGGTGGAATGGTATTGATGCTCAAAGGCGAAAACTCTTCGGCAGTTGTAAATCGAACAAAGGAAAAAGTTGAGCAAATCAGAAAATCACTCCCCGAGGGCGTATTGTTAGAACCTTTTATTGACCGCACAAAACTGGTAAATAATGCCATTGGAACAGTTGAAACCAACCTTTTAGAAGGGGCTTTGATAGTTATTTTCGTATTAGTCTTATTACTCGGCAATTGGCGAGCAGGATTAGTAGTGGCATCAGTTATACCATTGGCTCTGCTTTTTGCCGTAATAATGATGAATTTGTTTGGGGTAAGTGGAAATTTGATGAGTTTGGGTGCGATAGATTTTGGTTTGATTGTAGATGGAGCAGTTATCATTGTTGAAGCGGTCATTCATCGTTTGCACCTTAATAAAGAAGGGAAACTAACAGCTCAACAAATGGATGAAGAAGTTTTACAGGCATCGACAAAAATCAGAAGTAGTGCAGCCTTTGGCGAAATTATAATTTTGATTGTTTATCTGCCTATTTTGGCATTGGTTGGCACAGAAGGCAAGATGTTTAAGCCAATGGCTCAAACGGTTTCATTTGCTATTCTTGGGGCATTTATATTATCGCTGACTTACGTTCCGATGGCTTCTGCATTATTTTTAAGTAAAAACATTAGTCATAAAAAGAATATTTCTGACAAAATCATAGATACTATTTATAGGTTCTACCAGCCAATTTTACAGAAAGCATTACAATTAAAAACAATTATTTTAAGTGCTTCCGTTGCTTTGTTTTTGGTTGCCCTGTTTGTTTTCAGTAGAATGGGTGGTGAATTTATTCCAACTCTGGAAGAAGGAGATTATGCTATCAATTTTAGAAATGCCAATGGAAGTTCTTTAAGCATGAGTATCGAAACATCTACAAAATTAGAAAAAATTCTAAAATCTAAGTTTCCAGAAGTAGTTGAAGTAGTTTCTAAAATTGGTTCCGCTGAAATTCCAACTGACCCTATGCCCATTGAAACAGGTGATTTGATTATCATTCTGAAAGACAAAAAAGAATGGACAACCACCAAAGACTTCTACGAATTGGCGGATATGATGAAAGAAGAAATGGAAAAAATACCAGGTGTAGGTTTTGAGGTTTCTCAACCCATTCAAATGCGTTTCAACGAGCTTATGACAGGGGTAAGGAGCGACATTGCTATAAAGATATTTGGTGAAGATTTAGAAAAATTGGCAGCAACGGCCAACTCGGCTCTTGGCCAAATAGGTGGAATAGAAGGCGTTGCTGACATTAAAGCAGAGCAAGTTACGGGTATGCCGCAAATTACGGTACGATATAATCCCGATAAACTGGCATTGTATGGCTTAAATGTAGGCGATTTGAACAAAGTCGTTCGTACTGGTTTTGCAGGTGAAGCCACAGGAACAGTTTATGAAGGCGAAAAACGTTATGATTTGGTCGTTAGGCTCGATAAAGATTTCCGTCAAGATATTTCTAATGTAAAAAACATATTTGTGAGCCTTCCCAATGGAAATCAAATTCCGTTGGAACAAGTAGCCGATGTGAATTTTGAGCAAGGCCCAGCACAAATCAGCCGTGAAGATGGCAGACGTAGAATTGTAATTGGTTTGAATGTACGTGGGCGTGATGTGAAAAGTGTTGTCAATGATATTCAAGCAAAATTAGATACCAAACTCAAACTCCCCGAAGGATACTATGTAACTTATGGTGGACAATTTGAAAATTTGGTTGAAGCCAACAAACGCCTTTCGATTGCTGTACCCGTAGCTTTATTGTTGATTTTTGTCTTGCTTTATTTCACGTTCAACTCTATCAAACAATCCATTTTGATTTTTACGGCAATCCCATTATCTGCCATCGGAGGTGTTTTTGCCCTTTGGTTACGTGGTATGCCGTTCAGTATTTCGGCAGGCATTGGTTTTATTGCTCTGTTTGGCGTTGCAGTTTTAAACGGAATCGTACTGATTGGCTATTTCAACCAACTTAAAGCCGAAGGTTGGGAAAATGTTTTGGAACGAATCAAAGAAGGTACAAAAGTACGACTACGACCAGTAATAATGACTGCCGCAGTAGCTTCATTAGGCTTTTTGCCAATGGCTTTGAGTAATGGTTCGGGTGCAGAAGTGCAAAAACCTTTGGCTACCGTTGTCATTGGCGGTTTAATTACAGCTACTTTATTAACCTTAATTGTGTTACCGATTTTATATTTTTTAGTAGAAAATGGACTAAAAAAGCCAAAAACTACTAAAACAACTTCGGTAATACTCTTAGTTTTTTTGCTTTCTTGTAGTTTATCCAATGCTCAAACGACTCTTAGTTTGCAACAAGCCATTGATTTAGGCACTAAAAATAATAATTTGGTACAAGCCAATGAATTGGAAATAAAGATGCAAAATCAGCTAAAACCAACTGCAAAAGAACTTCCAAAAACGAATGTAAATGCCATGCTGGGGCAATACAATACCAGAAGTTTTGACCAGAATTTTAGTATTTCGCAGGGGTTTAGTCCGTTTCAGTTTCAAGCAAAAAAGATGCTCATTAACGTGCATATCAAAAATAGTGAGCTGAAATTGGCTGTAACCAAGCACGACATTGCATTTCAAGTTCGCCAATCTTGGAATACAATTTTGTATTTGACAGCAATCAATCAATTATTGGTCAAACAAGATGAGTATTTACTGCAATTTGTAAAAGCTGCAAATCTAAAACTCAAAACTGGTGAAAGTACATTGTTAGAAAAAATGACAGCCGACACCAAACAGCAAGGCTTGATTCAAATCAGAAAACAAAATGAAAGTTTGATTTTGGGTGAAAAAATCAAGTTAAAAAGTATTTTGAATATCAAAAACGATTTCACGATTGCAGAAACTACATTTTTGCCTTCAATGGCAATTTTATCAGATTCTACATATATCAATCAAAATCCTATGTTGGCTTTGGCAATGCAACAAGTGGCAATTGCATCGGCAAATAAAAACGTGGAAAAGGCTTTGGTAAAACCTGAATTTATGGCTGGCTATTTTTTACAATCGCTCACAGGCAATCAAGAGGTAAATGATAAAACAGTTTTCTATAATGGTATGCCTCGTTTTCAAGGTGTAAATTTAGGTATGAGCATTCCTATTTTTGGCAAAGCGAATAAAGCTCGAATTCAAGCATCGGAAACCGAGATTCAGTTGCAAGAAAAAAATACAGAATACCTTAAAAATCAGTTGAATAGCCAACTTTTACAGCAAATTCAAGGGCAAAAAACAAATCAATCTTTGATAGATTATTATGTACAAACGGCACTACCCAATGCCGAAATAATTGCCAAAAACGCCACAAAAGCCTATCAAAGTGGTGAAGTGGGTTATGTGGAATATCTCCAAAGTTTGGAAACGATGTTGAGCATTCAACAAAATTATTTGCACGCAATCAATGCTTTCAACCAAAATGCAATCAATATTCAATATTTGTTAAACAATTAATTTTAAGCAAATGAAAATCAATCATCAATATAAATTTTTAGTGGGTTTGTTCAGTTTGTTACTTTTGGTTTCTTGCAATAAAAAAGCCGCAGAAACTGAAAAAGAAGAAGAACATCACGATGAAAGTGGCGTAGTCGAATTGACTCCAATGCAGGTAAAATCAGCCCAAATAGTTTTTGGGAATTTTGAAAAGAAAAACTTAAGTGAAGTTATCACAGCTAATGGTTATACCAAACTGCCACCACAAAATCAAGCCGATGTTTCGGTGTTTTTGGGTGGGATTATCAAAACAATAGCTGTTATCGAAGGGCAATTTGTAAAAAAAGGTCAAACATTGGCAACATTTCAGAGTCTGGAGTTTAATAATATTCGCTTAGAAAAAGCAAAGCTAACCGAAGAATTGCAGCAAGCTAAGGTAAGTAAAGACTTTTTGGAATTGGAATTTGCTCGTCAGAAAGAATTGAGTGATGAAAACGTAACGGCAAAAAAAACTTTTCAGAAAATCAATTCAGAACTTGAATCAATCAAAAATAAAATCAAAAACACCGAAAATCAAATCATTATTTTAGAACAAAACCTTTCGCTTGGTGGGAATGAGAGTACTTCAATACTGAGTATTGCAGCACCGATTTCGGGTTATATTACAGAGGTGAAGATAAAAATAGGAAGCAGTATTTCAGCAAATAATACGCTATTTTCCATAGTTGATAATTCTAAAATGCACGTTGATTTATTGGTTTATGAAAAAGATTTGTTTCGCATAAAAGTTGGGCAAAGTGTACGATTTGTACTCACCAATCAAGGGAATCAAGAAATTATCGGGCGAATTTTTAGCGTTGGAAAGTCTTTTCAGAATGAATCAAAATCGGTAGCAGTTCATGCGGACATCAACAATTCTACCATCGGGCTGATTCCTGGCATGTATGTCAACGCCTTGATTGATATTGGCAAAAATGATGTAGAAACCCTACCAATAGATGCCATAGCCAAAGCAGAAGGTAAAGAGTTTATTTTTATTCAAGAAAGCGATGAAAAGCACGAAGCTGGCGAAAAACATGAAGAAAATGAAAAAGAAAATACTGATACAGGCGTACATTTCAAGCGAATTGAGGTAAAAACTGGAACTACTCAATTGGGTTTTGTGCAAGTTACCTCTCTACAAGAAATACCAGCAGGAGCTAAAATAGTAACAAAAGGAGCATATTATCTGCAAGCGACTATGAGTAATGCCGAAGGTGATGATGAACATGGACATTGATATTATTTTCTTAAAAATACTAAAATCATGAAATTATACTTTAATATGCCTAAGAAGCTTTATCCATTCTATAAAATAGAATTGGATAAAGCTACAAAACTATTGCATGAAGGTAAATTACAAGAATGCTGGCTGCATTACGAAAGAGCACATATTATTGGCCAACGATATCCATTGCAGCATTCCTTTGTACATTGGCAAATGCTTCTTTTTGGCATAAAAATAAAAAGTACAAAAGAAGTTCTCGGGCAAATAACCAGATTGATTTTTGGAGGGATTAAATCATTTGTTGGAAATGTGCCTATTGGAAATACTGGCGGTGCAAATGTTCCTCCATTAAAACCAATGGAAATACCAGACGATTTAAAATTAATTTTAGAAGCAAATACCTCAATAAAACATGAACGTTAAAATTGAAAAATTAAAAATTGACTATAAAGGAAATGAAGTTTTAGGTCATAAACTGACCGTTTCTTCAGAAATGTCAATCAATAGTGATTTAGCTTGGGAGAAACTGCAAAAAAGTGAATTATTAGAATTCGTTTGTAAACCAAAAGTAAAATTCAAGCCAATAGGAGGACATTTTCCAAATAGTTGGAAAGAATTGGAGACGGTTTCAACGAAGATGTTAATTTTTGGTTTTTTCCCTTTTGGAGGAACACACACTTTATATTTTGAAAAAATAGATGCTGTAAACAAAATTTTGCAAACAAAGGAATGGGACGATGCCGCAAAGATTTGGAATCACAAGATTTCTTTAAAAACGCTAACTAATAACAGTATTTATTATGAAGATGAAATAGTTATTTACGGAGGTATATTAACTGGTATCATTACGGCTTGGGCTAAATCGTTTTATAAATTCAGACAGAAGAGATGGCAAATCATTATTAAAAAAAATATTCAATTTAAATAAAATTAACAATGGAACATAAACACATTTACGACAAAGATGGTAAGCAGCTTTGTTGTACACAAGAAGAAAAAATAAATAATATTGCCAATCAGCAATTAAAGAAGGAACATAAGGAAGTGGGCTGTTGTGCCACCGATGAGCCAAACAACGATGAGCATACAGAGGAAGATGGACACGACCATTCCCCAATCAGTGATGGTACATTACAAATGTTTCTGCCCGCCATCATTAGCTTGGTTTTGCTACTCATAGCCATTGGTTTAGATAACTATATCCCTCAGTCTTGGTTTACGGGTTGGGTTCGCATTATTTGGTATAGCATTGCCTATTTGCCTGTAGGTTTTCCTGTATTAAAAGAAGCTGTTGAAAGTATTGCTAAGGGCGAAATATTCTCAGAGTTTTTGTTGATGTCTATTGCTACCGTTGGGGCTTTTGCCATCGGTGAATATCCCGAAGGTGTAGCTGTGATGTTATTTTATTCGGTAGGGGAGGTTTTTCAAGGATTGGCCGTAAAAAGAGCCAAGGCAAATATTAAAAGTTTGCTAGACCAACGCCCCGACGAAGTAACGATTTTACAAAATAATGAAGCCAAAACAATCAAAGCAGCTTCAGCAAATGTTGGTGATATTATTCAACTAAAAGCGGGTGAAAAATTGGGTTTGGATGGAGAGTTACTTTCAGAAAACGCTTCCTTCAATACGGCAGCACTTACAGGCGAAAGTAAACCAGATACCAAAACAAAAGGAGAAACAGTTTTAGCAGGAATGATAAACTTAAATACCGTTGCTCAAGTAAAAGTTACTACTGCTTATAAGGACAGTAAACTGAGCAAAATCTTGGAAATGGTGCAAAATGCGACTGCTCAAAAAGCTCCAACTGAACTATTTATTAGAAAATTTGCCAAGATTTATACCCCAATTGTTGTACTTTTGGCGATTCTCATAACTGGGTTGCCTTACTTTTTTGTAGAAGATTATGAGTTTAGCCAATGGTTGTATCGTGCCCTAGTTTTTTTGGTTATTTCATGTCCTTGTGCCTTGGTTATTTCTAGTCCATTGGGGTATTTTGGTGGAATTGGAGCAGCTTCAAAAAATGGAATTCTATTTAAAGGAAGCAATTTCTTAGACCTTATAGCCAATATCCAAAACGTAGTAATGGACAAAACAGGCACCATGACTGAGGGTGTTTTTAAGGTGCAAGAAGTTGTTCTCAAACCAGAATTCAATAAAGATGAAATCTTGGCAATGGTAAATACTTTGGAAAGCCAAAGTACACATCCTGTGGCTACTGCTATTCATCAATTTGTAGGAAAAGTGGATAGCAATATCGAACTAAAAAATGTAGAAGAAATATCGGGTCATGGATTGAAAGCCGAAATAAACGGTAAAGAATTATTAGTTGGAAATTTCAAATTGATGGATAAGTTTTTAATTAGCTACGATATTGACCCTACAACGATTGTTTATACCTTGATTGCCATTGCTTATGACAAAAAATTTGTAGGCTACCTTACCATTGCTGACAGTATTAAAGAAGATGCACAAGAAACAGTGAATAAACTAAAAGCATTAGGAGTAAATACAGTAATGCTCAGTGGAGATAAAAGTAATGTTGTAAAATTTGTAGCTGATAAATTGGGCATAATCAACTCGTTTGGTGATTTACTCCCCGAAGATAAAGTTAACAAGGTTAAAGAATTAAAAGCTCTCAATCAAACGGTATGTTTCGTTGGTGATGGTGTAAACGATGCTCCAGTGGTAGCTCTAAGCGATGTGGGCATAGCCATGGGAGGCTTGGGAAGCGATGCCACAATAGAAACTGCTGATGTGGTAATTCAAGACGATATGCCATCAAAAATACCGATGGCCATCAATATCGGTAAACAAACCAAAAAGATAGTTTGGCAAAATATCATATTGGCATTTGCCGTGAAAGCTATCGTACTGGTATTAGGTGCAGGTGGGCTTGCTACCATGTGGGAGGCCGTTTTTGCAGATGTTGGTGTGGCTTTATTGGCAATTTTGAACGCTGTTAGAATTCAGAATATGAAGTTTTGAATCGGCAGAAATTGGGAAAACTTATAAGTTTACTTACTTGATTCCGTTTCTAAAAAGCTTGGATTTTGTTTGGTTTTGTCTCAAAATGAGCATTTTGTTTTTTTTTGTCTAATTTGTAGATGCTAGAAAAATCATTCTGGAAATAATTAAAAATAGAATTAAGTGAGATTTTGCAAATAAATGTGGAGCAATAAACCCAAAAAACTCATTAGAAAATCGGCTACTATAAAAGTCGAAGGCGACCCCGTTGGTTCAAATCAATTTCCGAGCCTCTGCAAACCTATCTCGATAGGTTTTTCGATGCTCGTCATAGCTATTTTGCCAAATTTTATTTCGCCAGAATGTCTATTGAGCTTTTTGGGATAAAAATATCTGTTCGGCTTTTTCTAAATTATTAGAAACATTTTTTATTTTTGCTCGTTGTTCTTATTCAAATGACTAAATTTTTCAAAATACTGTTCGCACTCATAATTCTAGGGACTTCATTTAGTTCATTAGATGCTGCAGCTTGTGGTAAAATGAAAGACACTTCTGAAAAAAAGTCATGTTGCAAATCTGGGAAGAAAAAGAAGAAGGATTGCTGTAAGACAAAAAAAGTAGCTGAAAATCAAAAAAAGCATGATGATTGTGGTGGAAATTGTAACCATCCATCTTGCAAATGTGCAGCCTTATTTTCCCTGTCTGTTTTACCAGCAACCTTAGAAATCAAATACGATCTTCAATTTTTATACAAAAAGATTTCTATTTCTTACCTTCAAGTTTCGGACACAACCGCTGGTTTTTACAGCAATTGGCAACCTCCAAAAATAAGCTGATTCATTCGATTCAAGGGATAATTATGTCTTTTTGAGACTGTCACCCCGTTTCTTTTATTTAATTATTTTAATTTATCCAAATGAAATCAATACCAAAAATATTGATAACAATCTTTGTATTGTTGTCAGGTGTAGCATGTAAAGCTCAAATAAAAAATGCCTCTTCAGAAACTGTGAAAATTTATGGAAACTGCGAAATGTGCGAGGCAACCATTGAAAAAGCAGGCAACATAAAAAAAATAGCAGAAGTAGATTGGAACGAAGAAACAAAAATGGCTACACTTACTTTTGATTCAAAAAAGACCAATCGAGATGAAATCTTAAAGCGGATTGCATTGGCTGGCTATGACAGCGACAGCTTTCTTGCTCCACTTGATACTTATTCTCAGCTTCCTTCTTGCTGTCAATATGAAAGGAAAGCAAAATTGAAGGAAACCAAAGAATCAACAACAACCTCAGTTTCTAAAACTGAAATGCACGACCATGCCGCCATACCCGAACAAAAACAGGAAGTACAACAGCTGAAAGCAGTTTTTGATAACTATTTTGGCCTGAAAGATGCTTTGGTAAAAACAGATGGAGGTATAGCATCAAGCAAAGCAAATTCTCTTTTATCAGCAATAGGTGCTGTAAAGATGGAAAAATTAACGACTGAAGAACATACTGTTTGGATGAAGGTTGTAAAGGATTTGGGTATTGATGCAGAGCATATTGCAGATACAAAGGATCCAAGCCATCAAAGAGAGCATTTTATCCCTTTATCAAAAAATATGTATCAACTAATAAAAGTATCAAAGCAATCATCGCCTGTTTATTATCAATTCTGCCCAATGGCCAATGACGGCAAAGGAGCTAATTGGCTCAGTAAAGAAAACTCCGTAAAGAACCCATATTATGGTTCCATGATGTTAACCTGCGGTAGCACAATAGAAACTATAAAATGAAAAGAAAAGATTTTTTAAAGACCTTAGGATTTGGTTCAGCGAGTTTGCTCACATCTTCAGGTATTTTGTCCTCTTGTATGAGCGGCATGAACCATGGTGATGCTGTTGTTCCTCAAGTAAATGCCGGATTGTTTATTAATCCATTAAAAATCCCGAAAACGGTTTCTGGAAATACATCTTTAATAGCTCAAAATACTTCAGAGGCTCTTTTGTCAGCATCAAAAGTAAGTGTATTGGGATATGGTGATGGTATTTTAGGCCCCACAATCAGAGTAAGGAAAGGTGATAAAGTGAATATCAATTTGCTTAACAAACTTTCTAACCATTCAAATATCCATTGGCATGGCTTAAAGATTCCTGCTGATATGGATGGACATCCCGACCAAATGGTAATGACTAATGAGACATTCAATTACCAATTTTCCATCAACCAGCAGGCAGGATTAAATTGGTATCATCCACATTTACACGAATCTACTGGAGAGCAAGTTACGCAAGGCTTGGCGGGGCTTTTCGTTGTGGAGTCTGACGAAGAAAAATCATTGTCTTTACCTAGTGGCGAATTTGAAGTGCTTTTAATCATTCAAGACAAAAGAATAGCAAATGATGGTACGATAAAATATAGCCCTACCATGACGGAAATTATGTCGGGTTATTTGGGAGAGAATATATTGGTCAATGGCACGCATAAGCCTTTTTTAGACGTTTCCACCCGATTCTATCGATTCAGAATTCTAAATGGTTCTTCTGCAAGAATTTATAATTTAAGTCTCAGTAATTCAGCCGAATTTTATGTAATTGGTTCAGACGGTGGTATTTTACTTCAACCTGAAAAAGTAAAAAATGTCATTTTGGGTTCGGGTGAAAGGTTAGACATTCTGGTAGACTTTTCGACGATGAAGGTTGGAGAGATGGTTTTCCTAAAAAGCGAGACATTTTTTACAATGGGAAACGCCCAAGGCAACCAACCTTTCGAAATCATGGCTTTTAATGTTAAACGCCTAGAAAGCGATACTTTCAAACTGCCGAATGCTTTGATTCCAGTTCCGAAACTGCCTTCAACAAATAATAAGAGGGTTTTTACGCTAAAAATGGACATGATGAGCAGTGAAGGTATGCATAAAATAAATGGAAAGGTTTATAAATCAGGTAGGATCGATGAAACGGTTAACCTAGGCTCCACTGAGCTTTGGGAGTTTGATAATTCTACTGGAGACGAAGCCCATCCGATGCATGTTCATGGTGTTATGTTTCATGTTGTTTCTCGAACGGGAGGAAGAAATGCCATTCTACCGCATGAAAAAGGATGGAAAGATACGATTCTGGTAGCTCCTGGTGAGAAAGTACAAGTTGCAATGACATTTGAAATCAAAGGGAAATTTGTACTCCACTGCCATAATCTGGAGCATGAAGACGATGGGATGATGTTAAATTTTGAAGTAAAATGAAAATATTTATCAAGAATATGGTTTGTCCTCGCTGTATTTTAGCTGTCAAGATAGAGTTAGATAAGCTTTCGATTCCTTATCAAAAGATTGATTTTGGTGAGGTTGATTTGGTAAATGAGTTAGAGGAAGAGCAAAAAAGGCAATTTGAAGTAGCTTTAAATGTCTTGGGTTTTGAACTATTGATTGACAAAAAAATAATTACAGTTGAAAATGTAAAAATTTTAATTGTAAAGCTTATTCAAGAAGATGAAGATAAAATAAGAATAAATCTATCAGATTATCTAACATCAAAATTGGGTTTGGACTATCATTATCTAACCTCATTATTTTCAGAAATCGAGGGTTACACTATCGAACACTTTTTTATTTCTCAAAAAATCGAAAAGGTCAAAGAGTTATTAGCCTACAATGAATTGACATTGGGTGAAATTGCTTATAAAATGAATTATAGTAGTGTTGGTCATTTAAGCAATCAATTTAAAAAAACTACCAGTCTTACTCCATCCGAGTTTAAAAAAATGGGAGCCAATAGGCGAAAATCAATAGGTATTATTTAGAGAAATAAGCATTTTAAAAAATTTACAACTATTAGCTAAAATTATGTAATAGATTGATATTTCGTCTAAGATACCTTTACATCATAAATAAAAACAAAGATGAAAAATATTAAAAAACTATTTTTGGTGGTAATTATGATTGTGTTTGTTGTTCCTTTTTTTACAAAAGCTCAATCTCGAAATTACAAACAGCCAATGACCAGTATTGATGCCAAAGGCACTGTTAAAAGAGAAGGGGTTACTATAGGTCAGGTCACGAAGGACAACATAATAAATGATGCAAAAGGTAATAAAATAGCCTATGTCGATGGTCAAGGAAATTTAGTTGATGCAAAAGGAAACCTTATGGGTCGAATGGGTAAAGATGGAAAAACCTATCATAATGTTAATGGTGATTTGACATTTAGTGTTAAAGACAATGGAAAGACTTGTAATGTATTTGATGCTTCTGGCAAGAAAATAGGCAATGTGCATTCTAGTTACAAAGGAATGGCTTGCGTTTTGTATTGTTTTCAAAATGATATGGATATGAAAGACCATGTAAAAATGACAGGAGATGCAAAATTTGCTTGCCCCATGCACCCAGAGGTTGCTGGAAAGGAAGGTGATAAGTGCCACAAGTGTGGAATGAAGTTAACAAAAGCAAGTAAAAAATAATAGCATGACCCATAACTATCAAATAACTGGTATGTCATGTAATGGTTGTCGTACAAAAGTGGAAAACACCCTTAATACAATAGAGGGTGTTTCTGCTGTTGTGACATTAGAACCACCAATGGCAGTCATTACAATGGAGAAACACATTTCTACCAAACAATTTCAAACCTCTCTTTCGGCGGTTGGAAATTATACAATAGAGGATGCCAATGCAGTGAAGATTGCTTCAAAAAATGACGGTAATAAAAAACCCGATTTAGCTATTGATAAAACAAAATCATTACTTAATAATGGGAATGGCAAATACTATTGCCCGATGCACTGTGAGGGTGAAAAGCTATATGATAAAGCTGGAGATTGCCCCGTATGTGGTATGGATTTGGTACAACAAGCAAGTATTTCGCAAAAAACTGAATATACTTGTCCTATGCATCCCGAAATCATACGTGATGAACCAGGTGCCTGCCCAATTTGTGGAATGGATTTAGTCCTGATAGCAGCAAGCGAAACGGAAGATAACAAGACCTACAAAGACTTGATAAGAAAAATGAAAATAGCTGTTGCATTTACGATTCCAGTATTTGCAATAGCTATGTCCGCCATGATACCCAATGATCCATTAATGAAAATAATGGAACATGCTGAGTGGAATTGGGTGCAATTTGTACTAACACTTCCTGTAGTTTTTTATGCTTGTTGGATGTTTTTTGTGCGTGCTTGGAAATCTATTATCACTTGGAATCTAAATATGTTTACCCTTGTGGGTATCGGAACGGGAGTGGCTTTTTTGTTTAGTGTTGTCGGAATGTTGTTCCCAAATCTCTTTCCAAACGAATTCAAAAGTGAAACTGGAACTGTCCATCTTTATTTTGAAGCTACAACAGTAATCTTAACTTTGGTTTTATTAGGTCAATTATTAGAAGCAAAGGCTCATAGTCAAACAAGCGGAGCTATCAAAGAATTACTAAAATTAGCCCCAACAGAAGCCACTTTGGTGATTGATGGAAAAGATAAAATAATTTCAATTCACGACATTAAAAAGGGGGATTTGTTACGCTTAAAACCTGGCGATAAGATTCCTGTGGATGGAAAAATAACTACTGGCGAAGGTTCTATTGACGAATCAATGATTACGGGTGAGCCTATCCCAGTTGATAAAAAAGTGGGAGATTCTGTAAGTTCGGGAACAATCAACGGCAACAAATCATTTGTAATGATTGCCGAAAAAATAGGTTCTGAAACCTTGCTTTCACAGATAATTCAGATGGTCAATGATGCCAGCCGCTCAAAAGCACCCATCCAAAAATTAGCAGATAGCATTGCCAAATATTTTGTGCCAATTGTTGTAGCTATCTCTATCATTACGTTCTTGGTTTGGGCAAAATTTGGTCCAGAACCAGCCTTGGTTTACGGTTTTATTAATGCCATAGCCGTTTTAATTATTGCTTGTCCGTGTGCATTAGGTTTGGCTACACCCATGTCGGTCATGGTTGGTGTTGGAAAGGGTGCATCGTCAGGCGTTTTAATAAAAAATGCCGAAGCCTTAGAAAATTTAAACAAAGTAAATGTTTTAATCATTGATAAAACAGGTACTATTACCGAGGGTAAACCTTCGGTAGAAAAAATATATGCGACACAACAAAATGAAGATTTACTACAAGACATCGCTTCATTAAATCAATATAGTGAGCATCCATTAGCCGAAGCAGTTGTAAAATATGCCAAAGAAAAAAACATTTCATTAATAGAAGTGAAAGATTTTGAAGCAATTGCAGGAAAAGGGGTAGTTGGAACCGTCAAGAATAAAAAAGTCGCTCTTGGTAATATAGCCCTCATGGAACAAGTTGGAGCAAGCGTTTCTGAGGAATTAGAAAGCAAGATTATTAATGAACAAAAATTAGGTAAAACGGTGTCTTACATTGCTATTAATGGCATTGCGGAAGGATTTGTAGCCATTACTGATGCCATTAAAATAACCAGTAAAGCCGCCATACAAGAACTGATGCAACAAGGTGTTGAAGTTATCATGCTAACAGGCGATAACGAAAATACGGCAAAAGCAGTGGCGAGTGAGCTAAGTTTAAGTGGATTTAAAGCTGGATGCTTGCCTGAGGATAAATTGAAAGAAATAAAACGCCTCCAAGCATTAGGAAAAGTAGTAGCAATGGCTGGCGATGGTATCAATTATGCACCTGCATTGGCACAAGCGGATGTGGGAATTGCTATGGGAACAGGAACAGATGTGGCCATTGAAAGTGCCAAAATAACTTTAGTAAAGGGTGATTTACAAGGAATTGTAAAAGCTAAAAATTTAAGCCATGCTGTGATGAAAAACATTAAGCAAAACTTATTTTTTGCCTTTATTTACAACACACTTGGCGTGCCAATTGCAGCAGGGGTTTTATTTCCGTTTTTTGGTATTCTATTATCACCCATGATTGCAGCATTGGCCATGAGTTTTAGTTCAGTTTCGGTTATTGCAAACGCTTTAAGGTTGAAAAGTATTAAGTTATAGCGAATATTGAAAGACTAATTTTAAACCATTATAAATGAAAAAAGGAGAGTTTCAAAGAAAAATCAGGAAAGTACATCGCTTTTTGGGTGTTGCTTTAGGTATTCAGTTTCTATTCTGGACGATAGGCGGTTTGTATTTCAGTTGGTCAGACATGGACGAAATCCATGGCGATCATCAAAAGGCTCATATTCATCCCTTGGGAGTGGATTTGAATTTGGCAAATCCGCAAAGTATCATTGAGAAAATAAAAGAAAAGGATAGTATTAATTTTGTTTTTGACCTAAAGTTGATTCAGATTTTTGGTGAGCCAGTATATCAAATTACCTATTCGAAGACTCATGACAGGGGAAGAAAAATACAATTGGCCTATGCCCAAACAGGTGCTTTGCGTGCTCCATTAACGAAAGAAGAGGCCGTGAATATGGCAAAAGCCAATTTCGCTGATGATGCCAAAGTAAAACAAGTGGAATATTTAACGACCACAAATGGTCACCATGAATACCGTGAGCAGCCTTTACCAGCGTATGCAGTCACTTTTAATCATCCTTCCCATACTACGGTTTATGTTGCCGCCGATTTAGCATCTGTTCAAAAATTCAGAAACAATAAATGGAGGGTTTTTGATTTTTTATGGATGATGCACACCATGGACTACCAAAGCAGAGACAATATTTCTAATTGGTTATTAAGGGTGTTTTCTGTGTTTGGGCTATTTTCTATTCTATCTGGATTCATTCTGTTTTTTGTAAGTCGTAAAAGAAAATAATATTTAAATATCAAAGAAAATGAAAAAAAACATCTTAATCATTTTGAGCATTATTTTATCAAACTGCGTGTTTGCTCAGCACGAAAACCATCAACCTAAAGCTGATACTACCAAAACAGCCGTAAAGCCCAAAAGCCCCAAAATGACAGCCATGGCAATGGTGGGCAACAATCATGTACACATTGAATATGGCTCTCCGAGTGTAAGAGGGAGGTCAATTTGGAACGGCTTGGTGGCCTACAACCAAGTATGGGCAACGGGAGCACACCATGCTACTTGGATTGATTTCTCGCAAGATGTAATGATTCAAGGCAAACATATTCCAAAAGGCAAGTACGGATTTTTTACTATTCCCAACAATAAAACGTGGACGATTATTCTTAGCAAAACTTGGGACATGCACCTTGCGGATGATTACAAACAAGAAAATGACATTTTAAGATTGAGCGTGAAGCCAAGCAAAAGTAAGAAAATAACAGAGGCTTTGACTTATGAAGTATTGGCCACAAATGACAAAAAAGGAAAAATAAAAATGAGCTGGGAATATTTGAGTGTAGCGTTTGATTTTGAGAATATGAAATGAAGAAAATAGTATATCTATTCAAATGGATTTTTAAGAAAATGTTTATCAAAAATTGTTGTAAATAATTGAAATGAAAAATTTAATAATTGTTGCCTTAATATTAATGATGGGGTCTTGCAATTCAGCCAAAACTGAATCTTCAAAAGTGGCCCAGTCCTATTCTTGCTCAATGCATCCCGAAATCATCGGCAAAGAAGGCGAAAAATGCTCAGATTGTGGAATGGATTTAACCGAGCCAGTTACACAAAACCCAGATTCAACCACACTAAAAAAGTAAAATATGAAAGCTAAATGTCTGATAGTGTTGTTGGTAGTCTCTTTGGCGGTTGCTGGTCAAAAAGTGGTTCGGTACGATTTGTATGTCAGAGACACCATTGTCAATTTTAATGGTAAGGAAAAACATGCAATTGCTGTAAATGGACAAATACCAATGCCTACGCTCACTTTTACAGAAGGTGACACAGCAGAAATCCACGTCTACAATGAGTTAAAGGAAACCACATCACTTCACTGGCATGGTTTGTTATTGCCCAATAAAGAAGATGGTGTGCCGAATTTGACACAAATGCCCATAAAACCCAATACCACACATATTTATAGATTTCCAATCATTCAGCATGGCACGCATTGGTACCACAGCCACAGCGGTTTGCAGGAACAAATAGGTATGTATGGAAACTTTGTGATGTTAAAAAAGCAAAAAGATCCGTCATTTAGAAAAGGCATAGATGATTTGCCGACTGTTCCCATAGTGCTGAGCGAATGGACAGACTATAAGCCCGAAAACGTGCATAGAATGTTGCATAATGCCACGGATTGGTTTGCGATAAGAAAAAATGCTACGCAAAGTTATTCTGAAGCTATTAAAGCTGGGCATCTTAAAACCAAACTACTCAATGAAGGCAAAAGAATGTTGGCCATGGACGTTAGTGATGTCTATTATGACAAAATTTTTATGAATGGGAAGCCATCAACTGACATAAAAACCATAGATGGAAAACCTTTGAAAGCTGGAGATAAAGTACGCTTACGAATCTCTAATGGAGGAGCGTCTTCCTATTTTTGGTTGAGATATGCAGGTGGTAAAATGATTGTAGTAGCCAACGACGGCAACGATGTAGAACCTGTCGAAGTGGATAGATTTATCATTGCTGTTTCAGAAACTTACGATGTAGTTATTACCATTCCCACTGAAAGTACAGCTTTTGAGTTTCTGGCTACCACCGAAGATCGTACAAACTCTGCTTCTATTTATTTTGGTGATGGTGTCAAACAACTTATTTCGCCAATGCCTCGACTCAAATATTTTGAGGGAATGAAAATGATGAATTCGATGATGAAAATAAACGGTGATTTGGATGATATGGGTATGAGAATGAGCCTCAACCAAATGGATATGAATGTCGTGATGTATCCTGAAATTACAGGAAACTCCAAGCCAAAACAGTCAGATGATGACCCGAATAGGTACAACGCCAATAGCCTTGCAGATATCGTAACCCTTAACTATGCAATGCTAAAATCTACAACAAAAACCAATTTGCCCGATAATGTGCCAGTTAAGGAGCTAAAGTTTGAACTTACTGGCAACATGAATCGGTACGTATGGAGCATGGATAACAAGGTTGTTTCTGAATCCGACAAGATATTGATTAAAAAAGGGGAAAACATAAAAATCATAATTTACAACGGCTCTATGATGCGTCATCCCATGCATTTGCATGGCCATGATTTTAGATTACTGAATGGAAAAGCAGACCATGCACCCCTTAAAAACATAGTGGATATTATGCCGATGGAAACCGATACGCTTGAATTTAATGCCAATGCTGAGGGGGATTGGTTTTTTCACTGCCATATTTTATACCACATGATGAGTGGAATGGGAAGGGTTTTGACCTATGAAAATCAAGCTCCAAATCCTTTAATTCCCAATCCTAAATTGGCCCAAAGGAAATTATTTGCAGACGATAGAGGATTTCATTTAATGGCCGAAAACGATTTTGCCACCAATGGTAATGATGGCATGTTTATGATTCAAAATACCCGTTGGATGATGGGAACTGAATGGCGACTCGGATATCATGATAAACACGGCTACGAAACCGAAACACATTTAGGGAGATATTTGGGCAAAATGCAATGGTTAATGCCTTTTATAGGTTTTGATTGGCGGTACCGGAAATTTGATATGGATGAAATGGGCTTGACAAAGTATGAAAAGAATATTTTTGGACAGACCAATACAAAGGATAATCGCCAACAGTTTAGCTTGGGTTTAGCTTACACATTGCCCATGTTATTTATTTTGCAAACCGAAGTTTACCACGGCGGAAACTTGAGAGTACAATTGATGCGTGAGGATATACCGATTGCTAAACGGCTCAGAGCCAGTCTGATGGTAAATACAGATAAAGAATATATGGCAGGTTTAAAATATATTGTAAATAAAAATCTAGGAATGAATTTGCATTACGATAGTGATATGGGCTTGGGAATCGGCTTGATACTGAATTATTAATTGGAAGCTGATTTTTTAAACGAACCTACATGTTTGTGTTTCATTTTTTTAAGGTTATTCAAGAGAAAATTTATAGAATTTACCACAATAGAATTCAGTTAATGGCATTCAGGAAAGTTTAATTTTGACACTTTACTTTGTTAAGTAATTGATAATCAAAGCCCCATAGGAATTTGATTATTCTAACAAAAACTACACCACCGAGCCTAGCACCCCAGGGGTTTAACTATCTGATTTTATGATGTTTTTGTATTTTTCGGATTCTAATGGAATTCTTTGAAAGATAATTATAATAAATAAGTTAGATTATTCTAACAAATATTTTAGTATATTCTAAAATTTTATATCTTTGTACTCAAATCATGAATACCAGATATAAAATGAAAATACTTTTTCAATACTTATTTATTTCAGGAATTGGTTTATTGTCAACTTCTTGTGAAAAAATATTGCCCAGTTCACCCGAAGAAAATGAAGTTTTAGACGGAACAATAGATGCACTCTCAACTGCCGAAACCGCAAAGTTTTTGCGTGGAGATGTTGCCTTTGCAAGAGTTTTTACTTCAACCACAGGTCTTGGGCCACTTTTTGTTTCTAACTCATGTATCAGTTGCCATGCTGGTGACGGAAAAGGACATCCATCAACTAGTTTAGTGCGTTTTGGCCAAATTAATGAAACTGGCAATCAATTTCTGAATCAAGGAGGACCACAATTACAGCACAGAGCCATTGTGGGATTTATGCCAGAAACCATACCATCTGGTGCTACGCATTCTACATTTATTGCTCCAGCAAATACAGGTTTAGGGTTTTTAGAGGCAGTTTCTGATGCTGATATATTGGCTCTGTCTGACCCAGAAGATAAAGATCACGATGGTATTTCGGGTGTACCCAACTGGATAGAGTTAGCAGATTTTGTAAAACCAAAATCGAATGCAATCAGTAAAAATGGAAAATATATCGGTCGTTTTGGAAGAAAAGCCGGAGCATATAATCTTCTGAATCAAACGGTTAATGCCTACAATCAAGACATGGGCGTTGTAAGTTCGTTTTCAGCAAGGGATACTTTTAGCGGAGAAAACCAAGACTTTGAGGTAAGCGATAATGAAATCGCAGATTTGGTGCTTTATTTACAAACACTAAAAGCTCCTTTACAGCGAAACTCCACAAATCAAGATATTAAAGATGGTAAGGGTCTTTTTATCAAAAGCCAATGTAGCTCTTGTCATATTCCACAAATGACAACTGGGCCATCGAGCATTGCTGGAATAAATAACAAAACATTTGCGGCTTACACCGACCTGCTCATGCATGATATGGGCAATGGCCTAGATGACAATTATACGGAAGGGACTGCCAAAACTTACGAATGGCGAACGACACCACTTTGGGGCTTAGGTCTGTCGAAAGATTCGCAAGGAGGCAAAATGCATTTATTGCACGATGGTCGGGCAAAAAGTATAGATGAAGCAATCACTCTGCACGGAGGCGAAGCAGCCAATAGCCGTCAGCGGTATTTGGCATTGACGGTAAACGAAAAACAATTACTTATTAAATTTTTAGAAAGCCTTTAATATGAAAAGAAGAGATTTTTTTAAATCTGGTTGTCTCACTTGTTTGGGTGGTGGTGCCATGTTGATGACTTTGCAGGCTTGTAGCCATGCCTATTTTGCTCAGCAGGTAGATTTGAGAGAGAATAAATTGGTTATCAAGAAGAGCGAATTTGTTGAAATCAAGAAAGAGGTTCAGAGTTTACGAAATGTAGTAGTAGCCAAATATGAAAAATTGGGATTTCCGATTGCCGTTTTTCGAGTTGCTGAAGACCAATATTCTGCTATTTATCTAGAATGCACCCATCAAGGCAACGAAGTACGGCCGCATGGCAACTTTCTGATTTGCGAAGGACACGGAAGCGAATTTGACAATCAAGGGAAAGTGCTGCAAGGACCTGCTGAAAAAGCCTTACGAACTTTTAATGTGACTACAGACAAAGACAATATTTATATAAATTTAGCTTGAAAAAGATGTTAAAACATTACGCCTTATTTATATTATTATCAGTTATTTCTCAAAGGGCTTTTTCCCAAATAGACAGTACTTTATTCAAACGTATACCTAAGACAGATTCAAGCAAAATGAATATCGATGCGGTTTACAACCGGCCATTTTTACAGGTCGGTCGCACACCTTTAGGTATTGGGGGCTATGCTGAGCTAAATACAAACTATGGTGTTACAGATGGTATAAGTGAAGGAATGTCTTTTCAAATGCGAAGAATGACCTTGTTTTTGGGAGGAAGTTTGCATCCGAAAATAAAATTTATGTCAGAAATAGAATTTGAAGACGGCACAAAAGAAATAAATATTGAGTTTGCCGCTATTGATTTTCAGTTTGATAATATTTTCAATTTTAGAGGAGGAGTAGTTGTGAATCCCATTGGTGCTTTTAATCAAAATCACGATGGACCGAAATGGGAGTTTATAGATCGACCAATGTCTGCCACTGAGCTGCTTCCAGCCACGTTTTCAAATGTCGGAATGGGCATTTATGGCAAAAAGTATACCAAGCAATGGGTATTTGCTTACGAAGCATATCTTACCAACGGCTTTGATGACTCCATCATTGACAATGATTTTAGCCGTACATCATTATCAGCCGCAAAAGCCAATAGAGACCGCTTTGAAGAAAGTAGTAACGGTAAGCCTTTGTTGACAGGGAAAGTAGCTCTTAGAAACCGGAAAGTTGGAGAATTGGGGCTGTCGTACATGGGTGGAGTTTATAATAAATTTCAAGACGATGGTTTCATTTTGGCACCCAAAAGAGCCTTAAAAGTGCTTGCAATAGACTTTAATTCGGTACTAAAAAAGACCAAAACCGCTTTTACAGCAGAATGGGCTTGGATAAATGTTGATTTTCCTAACAATTATGCTGTACAATATGGCAATACGCAAAATGGAGGTTTTCTTGACATAGTTCAGCCAGTTTTCAAAAAACCATTGATGGGTTTTCCAAACTCTACCTTTTATGTGTCTTGTCGTTTAGATCGAGTCGATTGGAATACAGGGAAATTTACTGAAACATCAAGCAAAATATATGATGAAACCATCTCTATAATGCCAGCTATAAGTTGGAGACCCATAACATCTACTGTTGTTCGACTCAATTATCGTCACCAAAAAAAATGGGATTTGTTAGGCAATCCACCTGCTAACAGTGGTATTATTCAATTTGGTCTGTCGAGTTATTTTTAAAATCTATAAATTCAATATTTTAATCATATCTTCAAACAGAATATTAAAAATTGTTATCCGTCTTTCAAAAGAGTTGTTTCTTGGAAACGTCGCCACTATAATGCATATTCCGTTGAAGGTGAGCTAGCCATTCCGTTTATAGTAAGCCAATGGAGCCTAGAGATATAACTGCAAAGTAGGTTATGGATATAAAAAGCTGGGGTAATGTTACTAGATTTCTGTAACGAAAATGAAATACAACATACACTCTTCGATATACTTGATCCTCGACACAAAATATTAATGAAGACAGTAGATAAGCTTAAAACGGCCATTGGGCAACAAAAAGTGAAGCTGGCAATACAAGACAAGGATCGGGTGTGGAAGATGAAGCAGGAGAAGCTTTCTAGACGATTTACAACAAAGCTGAGCGAAGTTATTGAGGTGCGATTCGAATAAACGGAGAAATTGAAATGTCAAACGCCTCACTTCTCCTAATTTTCAAACATAACGGCAAGCAACACTAGATATTTGGGGTATTCTAAAAAGTGGGGCTAAATGCGGGCTATTTTTAAGAAAAAAGCCCTTCTAGGTATCCTAGAAGGGCTTTCAGCAGAGAGAGAGGGATTCGAACCCCCGGACCTTTGACAGTCAACGGTTTTCAAGACCGCCGCATTCGACCGCTCTGCCATCTCTCTAATTGAATGGTCGTTCTTAAATCGGATGCAAAGATAGTAGTTTTTTCTAACTTGTCAAATCGTATTTTAGATTTTTTGTGAAATAAAAATCAAAAAAAATAGAAGTATTTAATTGTCAACTATTTCTGAATGAATATTTTTTTGAAAAAATATTTAATATAAAATCTGAAAACCGCGTTTTTAAAAGCTTTGGGACTTATGCAGCCAACATAAATAAATTCAAAAGCCTAATTTCTTTGGCACACATTTATAAAATCACAGTATTTACATTGGTTCTTGTCCTGCGTTTGAACAAAGCAAGTTTCTGTAGAAAGTAATTCTGACACTATTTTAGTCAGTAATAGATTAACGGCTTCAATAATTTCATTGTGGGTAAACATACTTTTATTAAAAGATATGTCGGCACCAAGATTTCTAAATGAATAAATCACCAACTGCAAATCTTCCAGAATGATTTTCAGCCCAAAGTCCTGCTCCATTCCAGTCTTGTTACTGAAGATCAAAAAATAATAAATGATCAACTGCCTAAGTTTACTTTTTTCTGGATTCAATAATGTTTCTGCTAGGTCATTATCTTTGTCCAAATGCAAATCCTTCAACTCAACTTTTCCAGTTTTATAGTCAATAATTCGAAGGCCAAACGGATGTAATTCTATTTTATCAATAACACCTTTCAACTTTAGTTCCACATTGTTTATCGCTTGGATTGAAGTCAATTCCTTTTCAATGCCCAATATTTTAAAGTTTCCTCCAAACTCAGATTCTCTTTTATAAAAATATTTCTCAATGATTTTCTTGACGACAGAAATCAGAATTAAATTCATTCCTGAATCAAAATCAAAAGATTTATGCTCGTTTTTGATGAGAGATAATTGATTTTCAACTTCATCTTTTTGATTTTGTAGAACTTCTTTATCAATTGGATTTTTCGAATCTAAATATGGTTTATCCAGATTTTCCAAAACCTTATGAACTATTGTCCCAAAAACATCTGTTCCAATCTGACTTTTGAGCTCATCTTCGTTTTTGATTTTGAGAATGTATTTCCAATAAAACCTAAGACTGCAAGATAAATAATCATTGATGGAACTTGCACTTAGTCCTTTGTTGACTAGAAAATCAGTAATTTGCGATAAACTTTCCTTTTTTACTATTATATCAGAACCTGATTTATTATTTTCTGAATGTTTAAAATTTACGGAAGGGTAGCTTACTTTTATTTTTGGATTATATATACAAAGTTCCACTTCAACTTGTCGGATAAATCTACTTTTTTCTTTGTTTCCTAAAGCCTCCGATGCACCATTTAGATATAAAAAATTGAGTGTTTGAGCTCTTTGCATTAATCTAAAAAAATGATACGCCATGATGGCATCTTGATCAGAATAAAGCGGTAATCCAAATATCTTGCAGGCATCAAAAGGGAAAAAAGAATTTGTTTTCTTTATAGATGGCAAATTCCCTTCGTTGAAAGATAATATTGTAACACACTCAAAATCAAGACATCGGGTTTCTAGCATACTCATAATTTGCAAAGGCGTGTCAGAGTCACCTTCAAAAGGCACACGCTCATTTTTCAGCAAATCTTCTATCAAAGCACTAAAGGATTTTAGGTTTAAAGCTATCCCTAACCTTAATTTCTCTTTGATTAGATTCAATTTGTTCTTGAGTACATTTGCAAAAACATACTCTAAATCTCTAAAATCAGAACCCTGTATATCAAAAAACTTTCCTAGAATAAATTCCAATGACTCAATACAATCCAAAGCTGAACCTTTTCTGAAGAAGTTTTGAAGCAAATCACAACTCAAACCTTGATTTATGAACCAATTATAATCATAAAAAAGTTTTTTGCTGGCTCTGATTTTTGTTTGAAGTAGATCAAATTTATCAAGAGATATTTCATTAATTATTAAGCTCTTAAAAATCTGATTATCGGAAATTTTACTTAATACCGAATTATGAATTTTTAAGTCATCATTGTGTTCATGGTTTTGATAGCATCCTATCAAAAGCCTCAAAACTTCCGAAAAATGGCTACTTGAAATGGGTAAACCGATAGAAATATTAAATGGAAGTTGTAAAGCGGGAATGTTTAGTAAAAGTGGCAAAAACTGATTTTCATCTAAAACTACTATAACATGTTTTTGATTACGAGCTTCTTGTGCAAGGTTGTAGATCAGTTTTGACTGTAAACTATCGTTGTTAAGCTCAAAAATTCGCACTTTTTTTTCGGAGTTTTTCAAATGGCTATTTTGAAAATTCCATTTACCAAATTTTCCAGATTTTTTATATCCTCTTAATTTTTTGCCAGCCTTATTCTGAGAATTCATGTAGAAATCATCGGTATCCCAAATACACTCAGACATATTTGCTTTTTCTAAGGTTTCAATGATTTTTTCCTCAGATTTACTGAGAGCATTTAATCCCACGAAATAGTATTTCTTAATCTCATTTGAAAGAAGCCAATCGGGATTCTCAGCAACTTTCCTGTAAACCATGCCTCTGTAGCACTTTTTGTCTTTTAATAGTTTTTCGTTTAGTTTTTCATAAACTTCAGATATTCTATCAAAAAAACTAAAATAACTTTGTGCAGTGGATGTAAATACATAATCATTGTCGAGTTCCCACCTACTCAGGGCATCGGCTTCGCTCATGTATTTGAACAGCAAGTGAGGGTTTTCAACCAAAGAAAAATCAATATTTTCAAAATCTTTCAATAAAGTAGGAACCCATGACATGAATTTCTCAAAACTCTGGCTCGGATCTATTTTCGATAGAATACCATAAATTTCAAAATATAAATCGACGTTGTCGAGTGTAGTAAAATCGGCTGTTCTTAAAATAAAATCGTCGATTGATTCAATTTTTGGAGCAAAAAAAGGAGATTCTGATAATTCTGAAAGTGCCTTTTTAAAGAAAAACACAGCCCTCCTACTAGGTAAAATAACCTGAAGATTTTGCAAGTCATTTTTATTATGACTTTCAAAAATAGATTTAGCCGCTAATTCTAAAAAAGACTGCATTACATGATTTTTGTGCAATATCAGACTTATTCAGCTTCATTCAAAGCCTCTTTATAAACTTTTAGAGCTCTTTCTCTCGCCATTTTATGATCTACAATTGGCTTCGGATAGTTTGAACTCAAAAATTCTGGCACCCATTTTTTGATGTAGGTGAGTTCTTTATCGAATTTAAGCGTTTGTGACTCAGGATTAAAAATTCTAAAATATGGGGCCGCGTCGCAGCCGCTACTAGAAGCCCATTGCCATCCTCCATTATTTGCAGAAAAATCGAAATCATTTAGTTTTTGAGCAAAATAAGCCTCGCCCCACCGCCAATCAATCAACAGATGTTTGCAAAGAAAACTTGCCACTACCATTCTAACTCTGTTGTGCATGAATCCGGTATTGTTCAATTCTCGCATGCCTGCATCTACTAACCAATATCCTGTTTTTCCTTCGCACCAAGCTTTAAACTCTGCTTCGCTATTTCTCCAAGGAATTTTGTCATAAGCTTTTTTAAAAGCCAAACGGGCATTGATTTGGGGGAAATTGGCCAAAATATTCATGTAAAAATCTCTCCAGATGAGTTCATTAAGCCAAGTTTCACTAAACATTTCAGCATATTGGACACATTTCCTAATACTGATTGTTCCAAATCTCAAATGAATACTTAGCCTACTAGTTGCATTTATTCCAGGAAAATCTCTTTTTTCTTTATATCCGGTTAGAATTGATTTGGAAAGTGTTGGCTTAGAGAATAAAATTTCAGTTTTCACAAATCCGATATCTTTCAAACTTGGAATATTTAAATTTTCAATCTTTAAAAATTTGTTGAAATACTTTTCGTTTGGATAGCTCTTTTTGTAAAATCCATTCATTTTCTCCTTCCATTTTCGCATATAAGGAGTAAAAACTGTATAGGGAGTACCTGTAGCAGAAAGTACTTCAGATTTTTCAAAAACACATTGATCTTTAAAACTGTAAAATTCCACATGATTTTCTTCGCATAAATTACTTATGACGAGGTCTCTATCTGTTGCGTATTTCTCATAATCATGATTACAAAATACTTTTTTTATGGAAAACTCCCCAAGCAAACTTTCCCAAATTTCATTGGGCAAACCGTATTTAACAAGAAGGTCTGAGTCAAGCATGTTTAACTGTTTCTTAATTGAAAATACCGCCTGGTGAATAAAATCTACTCTTCTATCTTTTTTTTCTTCTAATTTATCCAGTATGTTTTTGTCGAAAATAAATAACGGAAGCACTTTCAAACCAGATTTTAAGGCCCTAAATAAGCCAGCATTGTCATCTAACCTCAAATCTCTTCTAAACCAAAATATAGCTATTTCTTCTTTCATATATTACATTATTTGAAGTAACTTTGGAGCTATAAACAATGTTTAAACAAAACCAAACCCAATTATGAAAGCTATTGTTTTCGCAATCCTCAGTTTTTGTTTTATCAGTGCTCATGCACAAGATTTTACATCGGCAGACCAAGTTATTGATAAATACCTTGAAGTTACCAAAATTAAAGCAAATGCAGCATCCATAACCGACTTGGTAATGAATTATACCTCAGAATCGCCCAGAGGTGTTGCCGAAACCGAAATTAAATATCAGTTTCCATTGAAATATAATATGAGTATTTTTTCAAATGGTATGGAATTGATGTCAACCGTTTACGATGGTGAAAAATTAGCAAGAAAAAGTAGTTTTGGAAATAATGCCCCACAAGAGCCTAAAACTGGTAATGCAGCCAAAGCAGAAGCTCAAAAATCAAATCCGTTTTTTGAATTGGATTATAAAAATCAAGGATTTTCTGCTAATTTACTGCCTAAAGAAGGCGACTTTTATGTAGTAGAATTCAAAGATTCTGAAGGAAAAACTTGGAAAGATTACTATAACTCAAAAACTGGATTTAAAGATAAATCATGGGTAAAAATGGAATCTCCAAGAGGCTCTTTTGAAACTACTGTTTTAATAGAAAACTACAAGGCTTTCAAAGGCAGTGATATTCTGTTTCCTGTAGTGAAAAAACAAACCACTCAAATGGGAGAAATTAGCAATGAGTTACAATCGATAAAAGTAAATAAAGGACTTAAGGCTAAAGATTTCGAGATAAAATGAGTTTTAATAATTCCCAAAAGATAGGAATTCTTGGTGGTGGCCAATTGGGTAAAATGCTAATTCAGAAAGCATTAGACCTCGACCTTGACATCAGTGTATTAGATTATGACAGCGATTGTCCTTGTAAATCTATCTCAACCAGATTTGTTCAAGGAGATATTGCAGATTATGACACAGTCTATGAATTTGGTAAGGACTTGGATTTAATTACCATCGAAATAGAAAATGTCAATATCCAAGCATTAAAAAAGCTTGAAACAGAGGGCAAAAAGGTTTTTCCACAACCACATATTGTCGAAAATATCAAGAATAAATGTACACAAAAACAGTTTTTCAAAGATAATGATATACCAACCTCTGAATTTATTTTGGTAAGTGGATTATCCGAAATTAGATCAAACATCAATTTCTTGCCCGCTGTAAATAAAATTGGAATAGGTGGATACGATGGTAGAGGGGTGCAGACCATCAAAACCGAACAAGATATAGATAAAGGTTTTGATGCTGAAGGCATTCTTGAAAAATTTGTTGATTTTGAAAAAGAATTAGCAGTAATAGTTTCAAGAAACTCCGACGGTGAAATTAAGACTTTCCCAGTTGTTGAAATGGTTTTCCATCCCGTGGCCAACTTAGTAGAGTATTTATTTTCTCCTGCCGCTATATCTAGCGAAATTACAGAAAAAGCGAATAAAATAGCCATCAATACTATTGAAGCTTATGGTTTGGTGGGCTTGTTGGCTGTTGAAATGTTCTTAACCAAAGACGGTGATTTATTGGTAAACGAAGTTGCACCTCGACCACACAACAGTGGTCACCATACCCAAAAGGCCAACCTTGTTTCACAATATGATCAGCATTGGAGAGCCATTCTGAATTTGCCACTTGGGGATACCAAAGATATTTCGATGGCAGCAATGGTAAATATTCTTGGGGCCGAAAACCATGAAGGTCTAGCTGAAATAGTGGGCTTAGAAGAAATAATGAAGCAAGAAAACATCTTCCCTTTTTTCTATGGAAAGAAAAAAACAAAGCCTTTCAGAAAAATGGGCCATGTGAGTATTTTAGCGGATGACTTTGAAAAATTAAAAGAAAAGGTCAATTTTGTACAGCAAAACCTGAGGGTAATTTCAAAAAAGTAGATATATGATAGGTATAATAATGGGAAGCATTTCAGACCTTAAAGTTATGCAAGGTGCTGTAGATATATTAGAGAAGTTTCAGGTAAAATATGAGATAGAAATAGTTTCAGCCCACAGAACACCTGAAAAAATGGTGTCTTATGCTTCAGAAGCTGAAGGAAGAGGATTAAAGGCAATAATAGCCGGAGCTGGTGGAGCCGCTCATTTACCGGGAATGGTTGCTTCGTGCACCATATTACCAGTAATTGGAGTGCCTGTAAAATCAAGTAACTCTATAGATGGCTGGGATTCTGTTTTGTCCATTCTTCAAATGCCTAACGGTGTACCTGTAGCCACTGTAGCTCTCAATGCCTCCATGAATGCTGGATTACTAGCAATTCAAATTATGAGTACCGCTGATAGCAGTTTAAGAAAAAAACTACACAATTATAAGGAGGAATTAAAAGAGAAAGTAAATCAAATGAATGTTGAATTAAATAGTGCAAAATAATGGAATTTGAAGACAGAAACCCCAAACCAGAAACCCCAAATAGTGGACTGCCGATGGCAGTGTTGCTAGTACTTGTAGGAATAATTTGTTTATTGCTTTATGCAGGATGGCATTTAATGTCTGATGATGCTTCTAAAGTGACCGACCTAAATCAAGAACCAGTAGTTGTTGAAAAAATGCAAGACTCTATAGTTGTGGATACTGATACCACAATGGTTCTTGAATCAGCCTCTCTTCCTGCAGAACAACCAAAAACAGATAGCAAGGAAGCGGTTAAAGAAAATAAAGATGATAATAAACCTGTAAATATTACCGGAGAAAAGTTATCTCATACGGTAAAGGATGGCGAGACTTTTTACGGAATTGCCAATAAATTCAATGTTTCGGCCAATACTTTGAAAAAGCTAAACCCTGGAGTTGAAGCAAACGGAATAAAGGTAGGCATTACGAAACTAATTGTGCCTATTCAAGGATACCATATCGTTGGACCAGGAGATATTTTAAAGGTTGTTGCCAAAAAATATGATATAAGTGTTGAAGCTATCATGAACGCAAACGGAAAAACAAAGAACTTTGCAGAAAGAGGAGAAAAGTTAATAATACCAAGAAAGGTTAAAGAATAGTCGACTTTTCATCAAAAAAGCCTGATAATTTGGAAATTATCAGGCTTTTTTGCTTTTGTATCCATGTCAAATTAAGACTTTTCCATGAATGTTAAAACCGCTAAAGCTAAGATAAATAAACTTAAAACTATATTCCAAACTCTTTTGGGCTTTTCTGATTTGTAGTTCATAATCAAGAACATACCCAATAATGATAATATTAAAAAGATTAACTTAAAGGTTTTATAAAAACTTTGAGGTATTTGGTAAGACATAAACAAAGCAGTAAGAATAGACAAAGCCACGCCTATTTTTAGATATTTCAAGGTGTTTTGAGTTGTAAAATTCATATTTCTTCTGATTTCTGGTTGTTATCAATATTATCTGTTGTCTCTTCCTCGGTCAAATGCTTAACAAATTCGTCATCTAACGGTTTCATTTCCAAAAATCTCTTCTGGAATATTAAGATTGCCGCCACTCCACAAAAAATACATGCGTCGGCAAAATTAAAAATAGGCGTTAAGTGGTAATTTCCGCCTACAATTGGAACCCATTCTGGCCAAACACCATCCAAGAAATTAAAATAAAACATATCTATTACTTGCCCATGAAACCACGGTGTTGAGGCACTATCTGCGACGTTTCCTTTCAACAAAACGCCATAAAAAATACTGTCGATTAAATTGCCTATGGCTCCAGCCAAAATGCCTCCAATAGCCCACAAAAGGCCATTTTCGGGAGTTTTTTGTGCTTGATGATTGAGATACCATCCAATCGCCACCATAGCCACAAGCCTAAAACTTGTTAATATCAATTTGCCATAATCCCCACCGAGTTCTATTCCGAACGCCATTCCAGGGTTGGTAACGTAATGTAATTTTAGAAAGTCAGGAATCAAGTCAATATTCCCAAAATGCTGTGGAACTACCACAAAATGCATCCAGAGTTTGAGTACTTGATCAATTATAATTAATAAGACGGTGAATAGAAAATACTTATAAGATAATTTCATACTTTTTCTTTACTTCTTCTTTTTAGTTCTTTTTTTAATAACAAAAACTCTCTGCTACTTTGACCCGCAATTGAGGTGTTTTCTTCGGCTCTTCTAAATAAATACGGCATTACAGCCTCAATTGGACCATAAGGAACATATTTTGCTACATTAAAGCCTTTTTTTGCTAAATTGTAGGAGATATTATCGCTCATTCCCAAAAGTTGAGCAAAATAAACATGTTGATCTCCAGAATCCAAACCTTTTTTGTTCATCAAATCTATTCCAAGTTTGCAACTTGCCTCATTATGTGTTCCAGAACAAACACTTACTACATCTATATGATCAAAACAAGCTTCCAAAGCGAGATTAAATTGCTCATCAGTTTTGGTTTTATTTTCGTTGATAGGGTCGGGATATTTCATTTCCTCAGCTCTTCTTCTCTCCTTTTCCATATAAGCACCTCTGACCAATTTAGCACCAACTTTAAAACCTTTGGTTTTCGCTTGAGATATATGGTGCATTAATATTGCCAAACCTTCATTTCTGTACAACTGATAGGTATTGAAAATAAAAGTTTTGCCGTCTATATTATACTTCTCCATCATATCTAGCACTAAACCATCAATTACTGACTGAATCCACGTTTCTTCTGCATCAATGAATAATCTAATTTGAGATTTAGCTGCTTTATGACAAATAGTTTCAAAGCGTCTATTAAAATTATTCCAATTCTGCTTTTCCAAATCCGAAAGTGGCTCATTGGCTTGTTGAACTTTAGTCAATAAATCTCTTGAACCTATCCCTGTAACCTTAAAAACCGAAAATGGAATTTCACTTTTGTGTAAACTTGCATAGGAAATAGAATCCAATATTTCCTTTTCAGTGGCATCAAAACTATCCTCATCATCTTCTCCTTCAACGGAATAATCCAAAATAGTACCTACTGAAAATTTATTAAGTGTTTGAATAGTATTTTTACAATCTTCTATGGTTTCTCCACCACAAAATAGTTCAAAAATGGTTACTTTTATTAATTTTTTTATAGGCAAACCAAATTTTAAACTGTTTTTAATAAAAAAAGTACCTATCTTTACGAGCCAATTTTGGTTCATTAGAGCAAAAATAGCATAGTTCTTTTTGAGTTTTTCGATACTTTGGTTTTCAAAGGCAATTTTTGTGTCTGAAAAATCAATTTCTAGGCGTTTCATTTATATGAATGTTTGTCGATAAGGCTGCAAAGATACCTATTAGGATTTAAATAATAATGTTTAGGGATATACAATTGACCATAGTGTCGGTTTTTTTTAATTAAATACAGATGAAAGCAAATTTAGATGTTTTACCTTTAGATAGTTGGGTAAACACCGGTGGAAAGCCTCTTATTATAGCCGGGCCATGTAGTGCAGAGACAGAGGAACAAGTATTGGAAACAGCTCGTGGCATAGCCAACAACGGTTTTGCTCATATTTTGCGTGCTGGTGTTTGGAAGCCAAGAACAAGACCGGGTAGTTTTGAAGGTAAAGGCGAAGAAGCACTTCCTTGGTTACAAAAAGCTAAAGCTGAAACTGGATTGAAAACCGCAGTTGAAGTGGCCACTCCTCAACACGTTGAGTTAGCATTGAAATATGGAGTTGATGTTCTTTGGATTGGTGCAAGAACTACAGTAAACCCTTTTAATGTTCAGGATCTTGCAGATTCGCTTAAAGGCGTGGACATTCCAGTATTAATCAAAAACCCTGTAAACCCAGACTTAGCTTTGTGGTTAGGTGCATTTGAAAGAATTGCTGGTGCAGGTATCAATAAAATGGGAGCCATACACAGAGGTTTCTCAAACGCACAAGAAACAAAATACAGAAACTCTCCAATGTGGCAAATAGCGGTTGAATTTAAGACATTCTTCCCACAAATTCCAATGATAGGTGACCCTAGCCACATGGCAGGAAAAAGAGAATATTTGGCTGAACTTACGCAAAGAGCCATGGACTTAAACTATGACGGTTTAATCATTGAATCTCACAGAAACCCTGACGAAGCATGGTCAGATGCTTCGCAGCAGTTGACTCCAGATGCTTTGGCAGAAATGTTAAAGTCAATCGAATTTAGAAAAGCAACTTATGGAAGCGATTTCCAAAGTGAATTGGATAGATTGAGAGAAAGATTAGACAATCTTGATAGAGAATTATTAGAAGTGTTGGCAAGCAGAATGTCTGTTGTAGAGCAATTGGGCGAATACAAGAGAGACAACAACGTGGCTGTACTTCAACTAAATAGATGGAAACAAGTTCACGAATCACGTGCAGACTGGGCAAAAAGCCTGAATCTATACCCAGAAGTTGTGGAGGAGTTATTCAAACTGATACATATGGAGTCTATTCGGAAACAAACCGAAGTTATGAATCAACAAAATGCATAATAATTAAAGCCTTCTTCGGAAGGCTTTTTTTTTGAAACTTTGTTATTTTTGTAAATCAAAGGCAAATTATGCAGAAAGAAATCGATTTTTACGAAAAACACTTCAAGGGTTTATTTGAGCACGAACTTTTGGCTGAGATGCAAAAATTCGGAAGATATCAGGAAATAGAAGCTGGAAGTTATCTAATGAAAGCAGGCGGATATATCAAATCCGTTCCGATAATCTTAGAAGGTACAATCAAAATTCTAAGAGAGGATAAAGACGGCAAAGAAATGCTACTTTATCACTTATCTGGTCTTGATAGTTGTGCCATGTCTCTTACTTGTTGTCTTTCATCAAAAATCAGCGATATTTCTGCCTATGCCGATGAAAATACCAAATTATTGTCTTTCCCTTTTGAGAAAGTTGAAGAATGGATGTGCAAATTCAATACATGGAAAGTTTTTGTATTTCAAACTTATCAAAAACGCTTTGATAGCCTTTTAGAAACCATTGACTGCATTGCTTTCAATAAATTAGACCAAAGGCTTCTATCTCTGATAAAGAAAAAAATAAAGGTTTCTGGTAGTACAAAGATACTTTATTGTACGCATGAAGAACTGGCAACAGAATTGGCTACATCTCGCGAAGTAGTATCTAGATTGCTCAAACAACTCGAGAAAATTGGAAAACTTAAACTTTCTAGAAACAAAATAGAACTTCTTTGAAGTTTCAAAAATTAGCAATAACCGTTAGCCAATATTGATAAATTGTTAATTCTTGAAAATTAATATTTCTATTTAAAATGACCGCTTTCTATTTCTGAGGAAACTATTAATCGCTTTCAATGGAAATAATCAAAAATCAGCGTTAAAAATTTACTAATTTTGCAACAAACATGTTGAAATTTTAGAAATGGAGAACGAATTTTTACCAAAAATAGGAATCACAATAGGCGATATAAACGGAATTGGCCCCGAAGTACTCTTGAAGGCTTTGGCCACACAAAGAGTTAATAAAATCTGCAATCCTATCATTTATGGGTCTGGAAAACATTTGAGCAAATACAAGCAATTTGTAGATTTACACCATTGGCAGTTTGTAACTATAAGCGAAGCCAAACAAGCGAATGCAAAAAATTCAAACTTAATAAACTGTGGCAAAGGCGAGTTTTTTGAAATAGATTTTGGCAAAAAAGATCCGAAAGCAGGACAATTAGCTTTTGAATGTTTAAAAAGAGCAACAGAAGACCTAAAAAAAGGTGAAATTGATGCTTTGGTTACTGCTCCTATTTCTAAAGAAAATATTCAAAGTGATTCTTTTACCTTTCCTGGCCATACAGAATATTTAGCCAAAGAATTTGAAAAAAAAGACGTTCTAATGTTTATGATTTCGGAAGAAATAAGGATTGGTGTGGTAACCGGACACATTCCAATTGACTTGGTAAAGAAGAAGTTAACAAAAGACCTGATTACTTCCAAATTGAAAATAATGATAGAATCTCTTAAAATAGATTTTGGAATTACAAAGCCTAAGATTGCTGTTTTAGGCCTCAACCCACATGCAGGAGAAAACGGTTTATTGGGAGATGAAGAGATAAATACCATAAATCCAGTTATTGAAGAATTCAAAAAACATGGCAATTTAGTTATGGGACCATTTCCTACAGATGGTTTTTTTGCAACAGGAAATTTTAAAAAATTTGACGGAATATTGGCCATGTACCACGATCAAGGCTTAACTCCTTTTAAAATGCTTGCATTTGAAACTGGAGTGAATTTTACAGCTGGTATGATGGGTATTCGTACTTCACCAGATCACGGAACAGGTTTTGACATAGCGGGAAAAAACCAGGCAGACGCAAGCTCAATGTTGCATGCCATATATGCCGCTGTAGATATTTCCAAAAAGCGAAAAGAATACATTGACTTAGAAACCAACGCTCTCAAACATCAAAAAATTGATATCGATAGCTTGAGGAAAGAAAAAAATTAACCCAAAATCTCAATATTTTCTAAGGGGCTTCTTAGTGATTCTATCTTAACTTTTACAAACTGATTGTAAACCGTGGTGGTTTGAATATTGCTGTGTCCTAAAATTCGTTGTAAAATGTGTACATCCATGCCCATCTCTAACGAATGTACAGCAAAACTATGTCGAAGCGTATTCAGCGTGGCATGCTTATTTAATCCAGCATCTGCCAATGCTTTTTGAAAAAATAACTGAATATTACGAGCTGAATAGTAGCCTTCTCCACCTGATCCAGGAAAAAATACTTTTTTGGGATTATGTTTCAATTTGTATTTTTCTATGTGCCAATTTAGATTTGGTGAAAGTCTCAACACCCTCGTTCTTTTGGGATTGTCGTTTTTTATTGTAATGGTGTTATTTTCAATATCTACGTCCTCAACTTCCAGGTTTATTATTTCATTGACTTTTAGCCCATTATTATACACAAACAACAAAAGAAGTTTGTGTTTGATATTCTTAATGGCATTAAACAATTGGAACAATTCCTCATGGGATAAAACATCAATAACCTGATCTTCTTTGATTTTTCCGGTAGATTTTAGATTTAGTTTTTTGCTAAAAATAACCTCATAAAACAATTTAATGGCTTTTCCAGATTGAATTGCGTCGTGTTTAGAGTTCTTATTATTGGATAAGCCCAATAAATAATTAGAAATTAGTTCATCGGTAATTTTACTTTGTGGATAATCTCTGAAATGGTTATAAAAAACAAAAATAGCGTTTCGATAGGCAGCTATAGTAGCAGAATTATACTTTCCTTTTTTTAAATGCTCAGTAAATCGTTCAATTAAATGGGTCACTTTTAAAGAGAATATTTATAATGTTTTACTTTTGATGTCAAATTTACATTTTTTTTCTTAAAAACTTCGCAATTTCGTTTCATGTTATTAATTTTTATAGGAATATATCTTTTTATTACCATTTTGATTGGATGGTTTTCTTCTCGGTTTGTTAAAAGCTCGCAAGACTATGTGTTGGCAGGTAGAAAAATGCCTACTTACGTTGTAGCTTCTGGCTTGTTTGCCACGTGGTTTGGTTCAGAAACCGTTATGGGTGCATCGTCAGAATTCCTCGAGAATGGTTTATTAGGGGTAATCGAAGATCCTTTTGGAGCATCTTTGTGTTTATTACTCATTGGCTTGTTCTTCGCAAGGCCACTCTACAAACTCAAACTTTATACCTTCAGTGATTACTTCCGACTGCGATTTGGCAAAAAGGTGGAAGTTATTTCGGCTTTTTTTATGATTCCCTCCTATTTCAGTTGGATCGCAGCTCAATTAATTGCTTTGGCTATTATTTTACAATCCGTTTCAGGGCTTCCTTTGATTTATGGCGTTCTAATATGTGCATCTATCGTACTTTTTTACACATTTGTTGGTGGTATGTGGTCAATATCTATAACAGATACCATCCAAACCGTTATGATTGTAGGAGGTTTGGCATATTTAAGTTACTATTTTTATGACCACTCTGGCGGGCTGAGCAATTTAAAATCAAAAATGCCAAAAGATTTTTTTAGGATGATTCCCAAGGAGAATAATTTAAACGCTTGGCTATTGTACTTTTCGGCTTGGATAACCATTGGTTGGGGTTCAATACCCCAACAAGATGTTTTTCAGAGGGTTTTGTCGGCAAAATCAGAAAACACGGCTGTGAGAGGATCTGTTATATCCGCATTTATGTATCTGAGCGTGGCATTTCTTCCCTTATCAGTGGTATTATTTGGTTCAGTTTCACATCCTGAGCTTTTAAAAGCTGACAATCAAATGTTTATTCCTGAATTGGTATTGGCTCATTCCAATCTTTTTGTGCAAATTCTTTTCTTTGGTGCATTGATTTCGGCTATTTTAAGTACTTGTAGTGCTGCTATTTTAGCACCGGCTACTGTCGTGGCCGAAAACATAATAAAACCTTATTTCGGCAAGTCATTAAAAGACAAGGATTTATTAAAAATAATGAGATATTCTACCATAGTAATTACTATTATTGCTGTTTCTATGACTTTTGTAAAAACCAACATCTATGAACTGGTAGGCGAAGCTTCTGCCTTGAGTTTGGTGGCACTTTTTGTACCTCTGACAGCAGGTCTTTATTGGAAAAAAGCCAATAATATAGGAGCAATTTTATCTATGATTTTGGGTACAACTTCTTGGTTATTTGCAATGAATATAGATTTAGGTCTACCTCCTGCAGTTTTTGGATTTGGAATTAGTTTATTTGCAATGATTTTCGGAAGTTTATGCTCAAAATCCTAAACTTTTTGCCACATGCCAACCGCCAGTCCAAGCAGCTTGAAAGTTAAAACCACCTGTAACTGCATCAATATTTAATATTTCACCCGCAAAAAATAAATTCTCATGGTTTTTAGAGGCAAAAGTTTCTGACTCAATTTCTGACAATTCTATACCTCCAGCTGTCACAAATTCTTCTTTAAAAGTACTTTTCCCATTGACTTCATATTTTGCTGAAAGCAGGTTTTCAGCTAAAGCTTGAAAGTGCTTTTTACCCGTCTCCGCCCATTTTTGATGTTCCGCTATACCCGATTTTTCGCATATATATTTCCAAAACCGTGCGGTAAGACCAAACATGGGATTGGCCAATACATTTTTCTTTGAATTTGATTCGAGATTCAATCGAAATTCATTCAAAACTTTATCTTTTTGTAATTCAGGAAGCCAATTTACGGTAATCTTGAAAATGTAGTCTTTGGCTTTCAATTCTAAAGCAGCCCAAGCTGATAATTTTAAAATCGCAGGGCCAGATAAACCCCAATGGGTAATCAGCAAAGGACCAGATTGCTCAAATTCAGTATTCAGTATTCGGACGGTAGCGTTTGGAAAACTTACCCCTTGAAGTTCATTGAGCTTTTCGTCTTTAATATTGAAAGTAAAAAGAGATGGAGCTTGCGGAGATATTTTTATATTCATATTATTTAAAATCTCCCAAATTCTTTTGTCACTGCCAGTTGCTATCAGTATTTTTTTGGTAGTAAAAATTTTCTCAGAATTGGTCGAAATCTCCCAAAAACTTCCCTTTTTCACAATATTTTCCACTCTTTCTGAAGTAAAGAGCCTGATACCGGTGGATTCATACAAAAAGCAATCTATGATAGTTTGCGAAGAATTACTTTCAGGAAAAGCCCTGCCATCTTTTTCTATTTTGAGCCTAATTCCACGTTTTTCAAACCAGCTAAAAACATCTTTAGAACCAAATCGTTCAAAGGGTTCCAACAAAAACTCGTGACCTCTGGGGTAGTTTTTTATCAACTCTGATGGCTCTGTAATGGCATTCGTTACATTACATCTTCCGCCTCCAGAGACTTTTACTTTTTGTAAAACCTCACGATTTTTCTCTAAAATGGCAATTTTAATATTTGGAAAATTACGAGCGGCATTAATAGCTGCAAAATAACCTGCAGCACCGCCTCCAATCACAAGAAAATCAAATTCGAACATCAATTATTGTTTCGCGTACTTAGAATTCAGAGCTTCTCGCTCTTCACGAAGCAATTTAATCAATTTTTCTATTTCAGGAACATTTCTTCCGAATTCAAAAGTCACTTTCTTGGTTTTGTCATCTGAGGTTGTAATTTCTATCCATTCCGATCCTCCATCTGCACAGTCTGGGCAACCAAAAACCTCATCAAGCTTAAAAAACTTCTCAACTTCAATCAAATTACTGATTTTATCTAATTTTTCTTTGGTAAGAACTTCATTATAAGTGTATTCTTTGTTTTCCAACACCCCTGTTTCAAAATTACGCTCTTTCACAAAGAACTCCACATTTTGGCCTTTAATGATCATTTCGGTATGACATTTACCTACGCAAAATCCAAAACTTTGACCCGACTTGATGGTTATGTTTGACAAATCAGCCTTAGATTTCGACTCTGGACTTATAAAATCACAAGATGAAACCAAGAATATCAATAAAAAGATGGCGAAAATGTTTTTCATAGGATGTCCAGTTTATAATTTAATATCAATCAGGCAATTGCGAATTTCTTGAAAAATAAACCCAATTGGTAAACTTGTTTTCGAGAAAATCTTCTGATTTTTGTAAAGAAGACCAAAAATAAAAACAAATAGTTGGAATGACCGCAAAACAAATTCAATATTCAAGCGAAACGCTCAAACTTAGATCATCTCAAATCACCAAAACAGTTGAATTGTTGGTAGACGGTGCCACAGTACCCTTTATCGCAAGATATAGAAAAGAAGTAACCGAGAGCCTGGACGAAGTAGAAATATTGGATATTAAGAAACTTCATGAGAAATTTTTAGAAGCAGACAAAAGAAGGGAAGCGATATTAAAATCCATTCAAGAACAAGGAAAGTTAACACCTGAACTTGAAAATTCATTAAAAAATACACTTTTTGTGAATGAATTGGAAGATATTTATTTACCCTACAAGCAAAAAAAGAAAACCAGAGCAACCATAGCCATAGAAAATGGTCTTGAGCCTTTAGCAAAGATTATTTTTGGTCAAAAAGATCGAGATATAGAAACTATTGGTAAAAAGTACATTTCTGAAAAAGTTAAAAATACTGCTGAGGCTCTGGCTGGAGCAAGAGATATTATTGCAGAATGGATAAATGAAGACATAAATGCCCGAAATAAAATTAGGAATATCTTCGAGAAAAGTGGAATTTTAAGCTCCAAACTCAAAAAAGGCAAAGAAAATGAAGCAGTAAAATACAAAGACTATTTTGATTATTCAGAAGCGGGTAAAACAATCCCATCACATAGATATCTGGCTATAAAAAGAGGCGAAGAAGAGGGCTTTCTAAAGGTGGGCATTGATATTGAACTTGAATATGCCATAGATGTATTGGAAAGGATTTATTTACAAGGATTTACCGAGCCAAAGGAGCAAGTAGGCTTAGCTTTACAAGATTCTCTCAAAAGACTACTGCTTCCAAGCTTGGAGAAAGAATTTGATAATAAACTCAAAGAGAAAGCCGATTTGGCGGCGATTCAAATTTTTACTGGAAACCTAAGACAACTGTTACTTTCCGCTCCTTTAGGCCAAAAGAGGGTTTTGTCTATCGACCCAGGTATTCGAACAGGTTGCAAAACTGTTGTTTTGAACGAATTGGGTGATTTAATAGAAGACTTGGTCATTTTCCCATTAACCAAACAACAGGAATCTGCAGCAATTGTAAGAGCATTGGTAGAAAAACATAAAATAGAAGCGGTAGCAATTGGAAATGGCACCGCAAGTAGAGAAACTGAAAGTTTTGTGAAAAATGCTCTTTCTTCATTCGAAAAAGGGAAATCTGTCATGACAGTCGTAGTTTCAGAGCAAGGGGCCTCTATTTATTCCGCATCCGAAATTGCCAGGGAAGAGTTTCCAAATAAAGATTTGACGGTTCGAGGGGCTGTTTCTATAGGACGAAGATTGATGGACCCATTGGCTGAATTGGTAAAAATTGACCCAAAATCCATTGGAGTAGGACAATATCAGCACGATGTGGACCAAAAATACCTTAAGGAATCGTTAGATGTCACAGTTGAGTCTTGTGTAAACCTTGTTGGCGTGGAATTGAATACGGCCAGCAAACATTTGTTGAGTTATGTGTCAGGTATTGGCCCTTCTATAGCTCAAAATATCATAGATTATAGGACCAAAAATGGTAAATTTAAAAGCAGAAAAGATCTAAAACTTGTTCCGAGATTAGGCGAAAAGGCATTTGAACAAGCAGCTGGATTTCTCAGAATTCATGGAGCAGAGAATCCTTTAGATAATTCAGCTGTACACCCAGAGAGTTATCATTTAGTAGAAAAAATGGCCAAAAACTTGAACACTACTTTGAGGCAACTTATTGAAAACCAGAATCTTCAAAAAAGTATTGACCCGAAATTATATGTGACTAAAGAAGTTGGATTGCCAACGCTTAATGATATTCTGAATGAACTAAAAAAACCAGGTCGTGACCCAAGAGAACAACTGGAAAGTTTTGAATTTGGTAATGTAAATGACATTAAAGACCTGCGTACCAACATGGTTTTACCAGGAATAGTGACCAACATAACAGCTTTCGGATGTTTTGTAGATATTGGCGTTCACCAAGATGGCTTGATCCATTTATCGAATCTGGCCAATAGATTTATAAAAGACCCCAATGAAGTGGTAAAAGTGCATCAAAAAGTCACTGTAAAAGTAATTGAAGTAGATATTCAAAGAAAAAGAATCGCTTTGAGCATGAAGGATGTTTAAATATCTCCGACTTCTCCTAAACCTTCCCTTAGCACATGAATATTAGAACTTTCAGTGGCATCAACCACTGTAGATGGAATAACCCCACACCAACCAGCATCTACAATCATATCTACTTTGTGCTGATTTTGGTCAAATAGTAATTCTATTTCATTCGGATATTCCACAATGTCATCAATGTCGTCCTTAACCGAAGTTGTGATAATGGGATGACCTAATTTTTGAATAATCAGATTGGGAACCTTATGGTCTGGCACCCTGATTCCAATAGTTTTTCTATTGGTTTGTAGTATTTTGGGCAAATCGCCTGTAGAAGGCATAATGAATGTAAAAGGCCCTGGAAGTAATCTTTTCATCAGCCTAAATGCTTCATTCGAAACTTTGGCATACGTAGAAATATCTCTCAAATCACTACAAACGATAGAGAATTTATTCTGACTTGGCTTTATATTTTTGAGTTTACAAAGCCTTTCTACAGCTTTTACATTACTAGAATCACAGCCCATAGAATAAACCGTATCGGTGGGATAAATGATTACCCCACCGTTTTTTAAACAGCTTACAATTTTGTCAATAACCCTATAATCAGGATTATCTGGAAATACCTCTACTAATTCAGCGGCCATTTATTTTGTTTTTTTCTTACCAGTCGCTGTTGAAACAGGAGCTGGATTTTTAAGAGCAGGATAATTGAAAACCAAATTACAAAATGTTTTAACTCCTACCGTAAAACCCGATTCATCCAAATAAAAATCTGGTGTATGATGTGGAGCAGCGTCGCTAGAAGACTTTTTGGGATCCATTCCTCCTAAAAAGAAGAAAAATCCAGGTACTTTTTCTTGAAAATAGCTGAAATCTTCGGCTCCCATAGAAGCAGGAACTTCTTTAACCATATTATTTCCAGCCGATTCGAAGAGCGTAGGAACCATCATTTTTGTTAGTTCTTCATCATTAATGGTAACCGGATATCCATTGACAATATTTACATCTACCTCACAACCAGCACCTTCGCCAATACTTTTAGCTATTGCTGCTATTCTTTTATGCACCAATATCCTTTGTTCCCTGCCCAACGTCCTAATAGTACCAATCATCTTTACCTCTTCAGGAATTATATTAGTTCTAATACCTCCATGAATAGCTCCGACAGTCACGACAGCTGGTGCCTCAGTAAGCTTTACGCTTCTTGAAACAATAGTCTGCAAGCCCATAACTATCTGTGAAGCAGTTACGATAGGATCAATACCCTCCCAAGGATAAGCCCCGTGAGTTTGTTTACCTTTGATTTTGATATTAAGTTCGTCCACAGCTGCAAGAGTTGGTCCTGGCTTGTATACAATCATACCCGCAGGCGTTTGAGAATTGATATGTAATCCAAAAGCC
Organism: Lacihabitans sp. CS3-21; assembly: GCF_024343675.1. GTDB lineage: Bacteria > Bacteroidota > Bacteroidia > Cytophagales > Spirosomataceae > Leadbetterella. The sequence continues at coordinate 56,635 of NZ_RJUD01000098.1, read as the reverse complement.
ACATCCACTTTGGGATTCTCCAAAACACCAGCTTTTATCATTCCATCGGCTCCAAAAGCTATGCTTTTATCTGTAACACCTTCTTCTGCAGGCTGAAAAACAAATTTTACAGTTCCAGCTATTTGGTCTTTCATGCCTGCCAGCACTGAAGCTGTACCCATCAAAATGGCCACATGGCTATCGTGTCCACATGCATGCATAACACCCGTAGATTGTTCATTATAAGTTACTTTAACGTTAGACTTAAATGGTACATCCACTCTTTCGGTAACAGGCAAACCGTCCATATCTGCTCTCAAAAGCATAACTGGGCCGGGTTTTCCTCCTTTAAGAATACCTACAACTCCAGTAAAAGCTACGTTTTCAGTAACTTCAATTCCAAGAGACCTTAAATGGTCTGCAACGATTTTTGCAGTTCTAAATTCCTGATTTCCAAGCTCAGGATGCTCGTGGAAGTCTCTACGCCAAGCGATAACTTTTTGCTCAATTTCTTTAGATTTGAGTTCGATGGCTTGTTTGATGTTTGTTTGAGCCACAATTTGAACTTGTGATAAGCCCATTAATAGGGATAGGGTTACGAGTTTTTTCATTTTCTATAGTTTGTTTATTATTCCATATACAGCTTCTGGGCGGTCTGTGGCAAAAATATCCACACCTTGGTCAATAAAGGTCTTATAATATTCATCACCACGGGCAGCAGCTTTTTTGTCTAAATTGCCTAATACTCCCAAGATACACATTATACCTTTATTATGCAAAAAATCTATGAGCTCTGGTTTGGGTTCTCTGGTGCCTATAAATGCCACCATGTTTTTATCAGGAATTCCAGCCTCACTAAGCCTTTCATAATCAGACAATTGCATAATACTAACAGAAATCAACAAATTGGGATCTATTTTGTATACTTCAATAGCCTCATTGGCATTGTAAGTTATAATCACCGCATAGTTTTGTGCATTTTGCTGGTTTACCATTTCTATCACCTTTTTGAAGGGCGTCGTTTTTTTTACATCTAGGGTGAAAATAACTTTGTTTTTCCCCCATTTTAATGCTTTTTCCAAAGTTGGTATTTTATAATCAGTCACATTTCCAAAATTGTCCTTTAATTTGAGTTTTCTTAAAGTTTCAAAAGTATTTTTAAAGACCAAATCCTTTCCAGTAGAAGTACGATCAAGTGATTTATCATGCATCAATATCATCACCGAATCTTTGGTCATTTCTATGTCACACTCGATTATACAAGGCATTTTTTTGGAAATATAATCAAACGATTCGAGGCAATTCTCAGGTAAATTTTTCAATTCACCTCCGCCTCGGTGTACCGAAACCATCGCTTTTTTTGATTTTTCATACTGGAAAAATTCAAAAATAGAATCTGGAACAAGTGTGTAATTTTTATTGGTTTGTGATATTTTGCAGGAAAACCCAACGAATATCAACAAAATAAGGCCTAGTTTTTTTGCCATTGTTAATGATAATGATTAATTATAGAGAACAAATTTAGGCAAATCAGGTTGAAAATATCTCAAAAGCATGTCTAAAATCAACAAATCAATGAAAACTTAAATCTTTAGGGAATATTTTCTAGATATTTTTTTAGATTCCGAAATAATTTCTTAATTTTGCAGTCCGAAAGAATAGACAAATAAGAATTAATTAAATATTTCAGATGGCAAATCATAAGTCAGCATTAAAGAGAATTAGATCAAACGAAGCAAAACGTTTAAGAAACCGTTACCAACATAAAACTACTAGAACAGCTATCAGAAAATTGAGAGCTTCTAAAGATGCTGTTGAGGCGTCTACATTGTTGAAAGCAGTTTCTTCAATGGTTGATAAATTGGCTCGTAAGAATGTAATTCACAAAAATAAGGCAGCTAACCTTAAGTCTTCATTGACTAAGCATGTAAATGCTTTGGCGGCTTAATTTTTCTAAAATATTATTTTGAAGGCTGACTTTTTTAAGTCAGCCTTTTTTTGTTTAGTTTTATTAAAAAAACATAACAAAACATGTCCTACAACTTAAAATCTGGTATAAAGGCCTGGGCTGAAGATGATCAGCCACGAGAGAAACTATTAAACAAAGGTAAAAACAGCCTTTCAGATGCAGAATTAATAGCGATTTTGATTGGAATTGGGAATCGAGAAATGTCTGCTGTGGAATTGTCCAAACTAATATTGCAGTCTACCGGAAATAATCTCAATGAACTTGCAAAAATGGGTATCTCTGAACTCATGAAATTTAAAGGAATCGGTGAAGCAAAAGCGATAAGTATAGTAGCAGCCATGGAGCTGGCAAGAAGAAGAAAGGATACCGAAAAAGTAAAAAAAGAAAAGGTTAAATTTTCCAGAGAAGCTTATGATATTTTGAAACCGTTCATGATGGATCTCAATCATGAGCAGTTTTGGATGATTTGTCTGAATAGAAACCTTGAAGTAATAAAGGTGATTCAGATAAGTTCTGGAGGTGTAACAGGTACAGTTGCAGATCCAAAAATGATTTTTAAACGGGCCTTAGAGCAACTTTCATGTTCTATTATCATTAGCCATAATCACCCAAGTGGAAATCTAAAACCAAGCGAAGCGGATAAAAAACTCACGAAAATGCTAAAAGACGGAGCGGAAATTCTAGATATAACGTTATCGGATCATATTATTTTTACTGACAATGGGTATTTTAGCTTTGCTGACGAAAATTTATTGTGATGAAACAAATTATTGAAATCGAACTTTTTGAAATTGAAAAATTGAAAAATTTCCTTGTTGTAGATATTCGGGAGCGGGAAGAATTTTTGGAGAAAAATATTGGTGGTATCAACATTCCTGCCCATGAAATTACGAACAGAATAGCAGAAATTGCAACCAAAGAAAATTTAGTAATAGTGTGTTCCAATGGCATCAGAAGCAGCATAATGGCTAGAGTAATCCATAAAAAAATCCCCAACGCAAATATTTACCATTTGAGTGAAGGGATTTTTCAATAAAAGTATATAAAATTACTTTCTTCCTATTCCTTTGTAATCTCTATCGTTTTTAACCAACCATTTGCCAATCACAAATGCACCAGAAAGCAACAAAACAAAAAACAAAATAGGTAACCAAGTGGGAAATTGATATCCAAACATATTATTCTTCTTTTTTTCTACAAATTTAGGACAAAAATATTTCTAAAGGAATAGATTAGATTAAAATAAAATTCAAAACAGGCTATATATTGCAAAGCCAGACAATATCAATAAAATCATCCAAGCTACAAACTGTAGGAAAACTGGATATTTAAACTTTTTGAATATACTTTTATTTCTAATACTTAATAAAACTATTGCTAGGCCAACCGGCAAAATGAATCCATTGATATAACCAGCGAAAAGTAGCAAGTTCACGGGTTTTCCAAAAACTAGGATAACAGTAACAGAAACCAAAACAAATATTAAAGCAAATAACTTCTTTTTTTGTTCAAAAACGGGGTGAAAGTCCTTCAGGAATGCAATTGAAGTGTAAGTAGCTCCAATAACTGAAGTAATTGAAGCAGCCCAAATCATGAGACCGAAAAGCACTTTGCCCGCACTGCCAAAAGTTGCAGTAAATACAGATGCCGTTGGATTTGCTGCATCTAAGCTCAAGCCAGTAAGTATAACAGAGAGTGTGCCAATAAACAAAAAATACCTTAAGACGCCTGTAAAAAGAATTCCTATTGAGGCACTTTTAATAACTTCAGATGAATATTCCTCTCCTACCAATCCTGCATCCATAAGTCGTTGAGCTCCTGCAAATGTGATGTACCCGCCAACAGTGCCGCCTATAAGTGTAATGGTAGATTTAACATCAAAAACTTCGGGTAAAAGGCTAAATCCAATTAGTTTTGCGAAATCTACTTGGGCTGTAAAAATCATTATGCAAATCAAAACCAACATTAAAATACCTAAGAATTTTACCACATAGTCCAATTTTTTAAGGCTATTTTCAGAAAAAAAAAGATAGAAAACAATTATGGCGGTGATTAAGATCCCCCATTCATTGGGTATCTCAAACATGGCGTTAATACCCATACCCGCCCCAGCGAAATTGCCCGTATTGAAAACCAAGCCTCCAAATGCCACACAAACAGCCAAAAGGTTTCCCAATCCTGGAAGCAAAATATTTCCTAATTGTTGGGCTTTGAGATTTGAGAAAGTCAAGGTTCGCCAAATGGTAACCTGTGCGACCACGTCAATTATTATGGACACAATGATAACAAATCCAAAATTGTATAGGAGTTTTTCAGTAAAAACGGTGGTTTGGGTTAAGAAACCTGGGCCAATAGCGGAAGTTGCCATCAATAAGGCAGCGGCCATTATCTCTTTTCCTGATTTTTTAAACATAAATGAGGTATATTCAGCTTACAAAAATCAAATAAAGACAAAAAAAGACAAATAAAAAAACGGCTTGTTATTAGTTTCTTAATAACTTATTTTTGTCTATAAAAATGTAAGCCTTATCCATTCTATAGTTTGACTTTGGCCATTTTTATAGTTATTGTAGCAAAAAACCATTTAAGACAACACATATGCGTCCTCTTTTAATAGCAGCTGGCTTGATTTTAGCCTTGATTTTAGGTAAAATTTTCTTTTTTAACGGAAGCTCTGAACAAAAATCTGATAAACCTGGAGACAAAAAACCAGGAAATGCGGCTGCAGCTGGAAAGGGCGGCGATACTAAACCTATGAGGGTAACTACTATCGTAATAGGCCTTGGAAATTCTCAAAAAACAGTTTTTTCTTCGGGAACTACAATTGCCAATGAAGAAGTAGAAGTAAAGAGTGAAATTTCAGGTAAAATTGTAAAACTCAGCATTCCCGAAGGCTCGGTAGTTCCAAAAGGGTATTTAATAGCCAAAATCAAAGACGATGACATTCTTGCTCAATTAAGAAAAATAGAATTGGAGGAAAAACTTGCTGATCAAATAGAAGCACGTCAGAAGAAACTATTAGACATTAATGCGATAAGTAGAGAAGAATACGAAATTTCGCAAAACAGAGTTTTTACACTTAAAGCAGACAAAGACCTATTAAAAGTACAATTGGAGAGAACTGAAATTAGAGCTCCATTCTCTGGAAAGGTAGGCTTAAAAAATATCTCTTTAGGAGCTTACGTAACTCCAGCTACAGTGATCTCGACTATTGTCCAATTCAATCCAATTAAATTGGACTTTACTGTTCCTGAAAAATATGTTTCTGAAGTTAAGCTTGGAAAAGTAATTCAATTTCAAACAGATGGATCAAATAATGAATACTCTGCCAGAATAGTTGCCATTGATCCGAAAGTAGATGAGGCTCTAAGAACTTTGAAAGTGCGTGCCATCTCACAAAATAGTGGAAATAATCTAATGCCAGGTATGTTTATAAAAGTTTTGTTGAATTTAAGTACATCGCAATCTATTATGATACCAACCGAAACGGTTATTCCTGTAGCAGACGGTAAAAAAGTATTTGTAAAAAGAAATGGCAAAGCAGAAGAAGTGAATATAATCACTGGCCTAAGAGATGCCAGCAATTTACAGGTTTTGAGCGGATTAAGCGTGGGAGACTCATTAATTACTAGTGGATTAATGACATTAAAAGCAGGAAGTCCAGTATTTACTAAAAACAATTAATTATGTCAATATCAACCTTATCAATCAAAAGGCCAGTTTTGGCAATTGTAATGAACCTACTCATACTATTGTTTGGGTTCATTGGCTATCAATATTTAGGTGTAAGGGAATATCCGTCGATCGATCCTCCAATCGTTAACGTGGGTACCAGTTATCCTGGAGCAAATGCCGACATCATAGAGTCGCAAATAACTGAACCTCTGGAAAAAGCTCTAAACAGTGTTGAAGGAATTAGATCGGTAAGTTCTAGTTCTAATCAAGGAAATTCTAACATTACTATAGAATTTAATCTTGATGTGGACATGGAGAAAGCCACCAACGATGTGAGAGATAAAGTTTCTCAGGCTGCATTTATTTTGCCTAGAGATTTAGATGGCTTACCAACGGTAAGGAAAGCTGACGCAAACGCTGAAACTATCCTATCTTTATCCCTAAATAGTGATTCAAGAAACATATTGGATGTATGTGATTATGCCGAAAACGTAGTTTCTCCTCGTTTGGAGACCATTGAAGGTGTAAGTGAAATACGTATTTGGGGTTTCAAGAGGTATGCCATGAGACTTTGGATGGACCCTAACAGACTCGCGTCAATGGGTGTAACTACACAAGACGTAAAATCTGCATTGGATAGAGAAAATGTGGAATTGCCTTCTGGAAAACTTCAAGGTACCAATACTGAACTTGTAGTAAAAACGGTTGGTAGATTTACCAATGCCGAAGATTTTAACAATATGATAGTTAAAAATATTGGCGATAGAATTATCAAATTTAGAGATATTGGATACGCAGAAATTGGGGCCGAAAACCTTGAAACCATACTAAGGTGGAACGGGATTCCTATGTGCGGAATTGCTGTTCAACCACAGCCTGGTGCTAACTATTTAGATATAGCCAAAGAAGTTTACAAAAGGAAGGCAGAAATCGAAAAGACATTACCTCCTGATATTAAACTAGGTACTATATTAGACTATACCACTTTTGTGAAGCAGTCGGTTGAGGAAGTTGTGGAAACTCTTGCTATTGCCATTATTTTGGTGGTTATAATTATTTTCTTGTTTTTTAGAGATTGGATTGTAGCAGTTAGACCACTGATTGACATTCCCGTGTCTTTAGTTGGTACATTTTTTATCATGTACATTTTCGGTTTCTCTATAAATGTACTTACACTCTTAGCCATCGTTTTAGCTACAGGTTTGGTTGTAGATGATGGAATTGTGGTTACAGAAAACATTTTTAAGAAAATAGAAGAAGGAATGAATCCTATTGAGGCATCTGTTAAAGGTGCCAATGAGATTTTCTTTGCTGTAATTTCTACATCGATTACACTTGCTGCGGTATTTCTACCTGTTATTTTCATGGAAGGTTTTGTTGGAAAGCTTTTCAGAGAGTTCGGCGTGGTGCTCTCCAGTGCGGTTCTTATTTCTGCCTTTGTGTCGCTCACATTGACTCCTATGCTGAATGCTTATTTGAATAGAAAAACTATCAAAAAGTCGAAGTTTTATAACATGACAGAGCCATTTTTTGAAGGCATGGAGTCCAATTATAAGAGCAGCCTTCTGAATTTTTTGACCAAGAAATGGTTGGTTATGCCTATTATGGTGGTCATTTTTGGAATGGTTTACTTTTTCTGGGGAGAATTAAAATCTGAACTGGCACCATTAGATGACAGAAGTGCATTGCAAGTTCAATTCACAGGCCCAGAGGGTTCATCTTATGATTATATGGACAAATATATTCAGAAAGCTGGTAAGATGATGAAAGATTCAGTTCCAGAACTTGCTGGTGTAATGACCATGACTGCCCCGTCATTTGGTGGTTCGGGGGCTTCAAATACAGGGTTCAGTAGAATAGCACTTTATCCAAAAGACCAAAGAACAAAATCACAAGCAGAAGTTTCAGAAGTAGTTTCCAACTTACTCAAGAAATTACCAGACGCTAGAGCATTTGTTAATCAACAACAAACCATTGCCGTTAACAAACGTGGTGGTTTGCCTGTAGGATACGTAATACAGGCTCCTGACTTCGCAAAACTTAGGGAATATCTTCCAAAATTCATGGACGAAGTCCAAAAAAGCCCAGTATTTACTACTACAGATGTAAACCTCAAGTTCAGTAAACCAGAGCTTTCAATTAAAATAGACAGAGAAAAATCGAAAAGCTTAGGAGTAGCGGTAGCTGATGTTGCACAAACCATGCAATTGGCTTTCGCAGGTCAGAGGTTTAGTTATTTTACTATGAATGGAAGGCAGTACCAAGTAATTGGGCAGTTTGAAAGAGGTGACAGAAATGAGCCACTTGACCTCAAAAGCATGTTTGTAAAAAACAGCCAAGGCGAACTCGTTCAGTTAGATAATATAGTGAAAGTGGAGGAAAATAGTAGTCCACCACAATTATACCATTATGACCGTTATATGAGTGCCACTGTATCAGCAGGCTTAACTCCAGGAAAAACCATTGCCGACGGCATAAAAGCCATGGATGAGATTAGAGATAAATTAGGTGATGAAAAAGTAAGAACTGCACTAACAGGTTCCTCAAGAGACTTTGCGGAGAGCTCATCGAATACATTATTCTCGTTTGGACTTGCACTTATTTTGGTTTTCTTGATTCTCGCAGCTCAGTTTGAAAGTTTCGTTGACCCACTAATCATCATGTTTACTGTGCCTTTGGCTATAGCTGGAGCCGTTTTATCACTTTGGCTATTTGATCAGACACTTAATATTTTCAGCCAAATTGGTATGATTATGTTGATAGGTTTGGTTACTAAAAATGGAATATTGATTGTGGAATTTGCAAATCAATTGCAAGAAAAAGGATATCCAAAGGCCAAAGCCGCAGTTGAGGCTGCAACTTTACGTTTAAGACCCATTCTTATGACAACTTTGGCAACCACTTTTGGAGCATTGCCAATTGCCTTGGCTTTGGGTTCAGCGGGGTCTAGTCGACGTTCAATGGGTATTGTAGTTATCGGTGGATTGCTTGTGTCGTTGATTTTGACACTTTATGTAATCCCTGCCATGTATATTTATTTAAGTAAAAAGAAAAACTTTGAAAGAATGAAAGCCATTGAAGAAATGGCTGAAGCTTGACATTATATATGAAAAAATCAATAGTTAAAGTAGTATTTTTACTACTAATTGGATACATAGCATCATCACAGGGTTTATTAAAATTAAGTGACGCTCAAAAATATGCTTTAGAAAACAATTTTAGTTTGAAAGTATCTGAAAAACAAGTAGAACTTGCTCAGAATCAAATTTTTAAGGCAAATGCAGGAATGTCTCCGATAATAGACTGGAACACGAGTTTTAGCTCTTCTTTCAATCAAGTAAACCAGAACTTTGTAGACGGGAGAGTTATCAATCGTTTTGGTAGATCTCTTTCTCCTATCAGCAATTTGGCCTTGGCATATACCCTTTATGACGGGAGAAGAATGCAGACTGTCTTTGAGAGACTTAAAACTCAGGGGCAACAATCTAAAATTCAACAGCAGCTGGCTATACAAAATACTTTGAGCAATGTTATGCAAGTGTATTTTGATATTCAAAGATTGCAGAACACTGAGGAATATTTAAATGAAATCATAAAATATTATGAAGAAAGGCTCAAAATTACAGAAGAAAGATGGCAAATAGGTAGAGGTTCCAAATTAGATTACTTGCAGTCGAAAGCTGATTTAAGTACCCAGTTGACAAATCTTACCAACAACAGCAATCAACTAAAAAATGCAAAAATCAGCCTAAACGGTGTTCTTGGACGTGATCCAAAGATAGATTTTGAAGTGGAAAAAGAACAGATTGCAAGTCCTATGTATGATTTGTCTTTTTTGATAGATCAAGCAAAATCACAGAATCCTGAATTCTTGAATTTGAAAAAAACGGAGGAAATTAACTTACTGAGTCAAAAAGAAGCGAGTTCGTTTAAAAAGCCAAGAATCAATTTGAACAGTTCATTTGGATACAATTTTAACTCAAACAATGCGGGTTTGATTACTTTTAACCAATCAGTGGGCTTAAATGCTGGCGTATCTGCATCATGGAGGATTTTTGACGGTCAACTTATCAATAGAAATATTCAGTCATCGAAAATCAATGGAGAAATAATCCAAGCACAAAAAGCAGATTTACTCAATAGAATTGAAAATCAACTTACTACTTCATATTTCCAATATGAAACTGATAAAAAACTGTTAGAATTAGAAAAGGAAAATAAAGAAATAGCGGCTGAAAACCTTTCTATTTCATTAGAAAAATTCAAACTGGGTTCGTCTACTATTTTAGAAATAAATGATGCTCAAACACGTTACAACACCGTTTTGAATCGTTTGGTAAGTGCTCAGTTTAATGTGAAAATATCGCAACTTGAATTGCTGACTATCAGTGGCCAATTGATGAAGTAATATTTTTATTTTGCAATATCATAAATAGCTTTTGCAAATACCAAAGCATTAGGAGTATCGCTGTGAATACAAATGGTATCACAATTGATTTTAATAAAATTTCCGTCTAAAGTACTAAAAGCAGACCCATCTACCAGTGATCGGGTCTGCTTTTTTACTTCTTCAACATCCACTTTTAATGCATTTTCTAAACTCCTAGGAGACAACGATCCATTTGACATATAAGATCGATCAGAAAAGCACTCATCATAAGTTTTAAGTCCAATTTTCTTAGCTTCAGAAATACTTAGGCTACCTGACAAACCAAACAAAATTAATTCGTTATTAAACTCAAAAACAGCCTCGGCAATTGCTCTAGCATATTCTGATTTTTTTGCTGACATGTTATATAAAGCTCCATGTGGCTTTACATGGTGCATTTTTAAGTCCTTCGCTTTCAGTACCTTGTCCAAAATATTCAATTGTTTAAGTATGAGTTCTTTAATTTCCTCGAAATCTAAATCCATTTCATTTCTACCAAAGTTTTCCTTATCATCAAAGCTTGGATGAGCTCCAATATTGAGTTTATATTTTTGTGCATTCTCAACAGTTTTTAGCATAATCTCCTCATTTCCAGCATGAAAACCGCATGCTATATTTACAGAAGTTATGAAAGTCATGAGTGCTTCATCATGCCCCGAATGGAGAAAATCAAGAGATTCTCCCATGTCACAGTTGATATCAATTTTCTTTTTCACGAAGTTTTAATGATTTTTTTATCAGATCAAAAGACTTTTCGGTCTGCAGCATAATTTTAACTGCGTGCTCATAGCTGACCATTTCAAACTCAATCTTTGATTGAAAACCAAGCTGAGATAACTTGGAAACGTCGTTTTCAATAACAAAGCCTAATTTAGGATATCCACCACTCACTTGGGCATCAGCCATCAAAACAATCAACTGCCCATCAGGCAAAAGCTGAATGGTACCTTTTGTAACTGAGGCAGAAACCATTTCCTTGTTTTCCAGTAGGACCATGGGTTCTCCGCTTAATCTATAACCCATGCGATTTGAGTCTTTAGTGATTAAAAAATCTGAATTTAAAAGATTTTTCTTCGATGCAATATCTAATTTTTCAAATTCAAAACTGGGTACAAATCTTATTATTTTACTGGTAAAGTTGTAATTGAAAGACACTCCGTATTGGGTACGGTCAATTGCTAACTCAACTTTATTATTTAAAGCCAAATTTTGACAAAACTCTGGGAAATTTAATTGAGAATTGGATGATTTTGAATTCAACCAATCAGGAACTTCAAGGCCACCTTTAACACCGAAATACAGCCTTTCTCCATTGGATTTATGTTTAAAGACCAAATGATCACCAGGCTTTGCTTTATATATTTTATTCTTTGTAAGCAATTTTTGGTTCAAAGTAGCATTAAATTCAGCACCTGTTATGGCAAAAAAACAAAATTCTTCAAATTCAATATGTGGACCTGGAAAATGGATTTCTAAAGCCGCTTCATTTGAATGATTTCCTAAAATCATATTCAACAATCTGAAGCTCAGATTGTCCATGACTCCACCAATATTAATACCAACGGACTGATAACCAAACCTTCCTTTATCTTGAAAAGTACTTAGAATGCCTTTTTTTAGAATTTTCATCGGATTTTATATCGGTTTAAACTTTACTTTATCACCAATAGAAAGATAACTCAGATTTTCTAAATCAAAGAGTTCAAGTGCAGTTGTTCCAATAATTTGCCATCCACCGGGGCTTTCAGATGGATAAATCCCAGTTTGAAAACCACCAATCCCAACGCTTCCTTTGGTTACTTTCAGCCTCGGTGTACTTTTTCTCGGAACAAATATTCTCTCATCCATCCCCAATAAATATGGAAAACCTGGTAAAAAACCTATCATGGCCACTGTATAAACTGCTTGTGAGTGGATCGCAATAACCTCATTTACAGGTAGTTTACAGTAGTTTGACACAAAAGACAAATCGACACCATCATACTTTATAGGTATTGATTTAATTAGTGTTTTTTGGAAACTAGCGTCATTCACATCAATAATATTTTCAGAAAACCAATTTTCAAAAAAAATCAACAAAGAAGTATTGGACGCATAAAAACTAATATCAACAAATAAACCTAGGGAGTTATAAGCAGGTACTGTTTCGAGCAACCATGGCCACTTTTGCGATTCAATTGTTTCTTTTAACTTTAGAACCTCTCGATGTGCCTCTAACCCAATTTCTTTATTTAGAAAAACGCAAATTGCTTTTTCTGACAAAATAGATAAAGTGAAAAGGCCTTTCATGCTTATTTCAGTAGTATTAAAGCTTCTTGAACTGTTTTTACGGGTAAATGGCAAGCTGAATAACCAATACGCAGAAGAATCACTTTATCCTCTTCAGCAGCCTTCTCTAGAGCTTCTAGGCCCCAAGGATACGAATCTACTGGGCTGTTTTTATATAGCAGTAGATATGGGCTTGTTTCATGAGCTAAGTGATTCATTGTGCTATAATAATTTTTTTAGATACTATAGATGAACCGTCCTCTATACTGACTATGAGTTCATTAGCTTGAAAGTCTGAAACGTTTATCAATCTATCGAAAACCAATTCTTTGGATTTAACCTCTTCATTATAAAGAGAATTACCCAAAATATCCGTGATTTTTAATCTAAAATTTGAGGCAGATTTCAGTTCAAATTGTACCCTAATGTATTCCGACGTTGGATTCGGAAAACATTTTAATTCGGTAAAATTAATGTTGGGTTCAATACTGGTAGGCAATAAAAGGTCAAACTGGCAAAGGAAAATTTCATAACCCTTTAGCGTGATTTCTTTACTAAAATTACCATAACTGACCAATACTTTAGCTTCTTCTGTTTCTGATTTAGCGTTCGGATTATGAGCAACTACAAGCAATTTATTTTCTTTCAAAACACCTCTCCAAATTGGCTTCTTGGTTTCATTGTACGCTCTAGCAGATATGGTCTCTATAAGTTTGAAATCACCCTCAAACATGTTTTTATACTTAGAAAGCCTGTACAAACCTTTTGTAAAGTACTCATAATTAGACATATCATTTTCTGTTATGGTAGGATCTTCCCAAAGCCATAACCCCTTTGCACCCGCAAAAAACGGAAAAATAGCCATAGACTCAGCCATCCAAGGCTTTATGTTTTTCAAAACAAACTCTTTGTTGAAGCTATATTTTCCCCACACAAAAACCATTTGTTCTTTATTGGTCCAAGCTCTATTGGCTTCAATTTGAAACAATAAATATGACAAATATTCTCCCGCAAAAGGATGCGGATAGTCATAATAAAAATAAGCCGAAGGCGTCATAAATGTCTGTGAATTATAGGCCAAACCACCAACCTGATTCTTATCAAAATCATAACAAACATAATTCAACACTGATTTATCTGTTTTCCACGCTTCCCATGACTTGCCTTGAATATTAATGAAAGTGTTGAGTATCGGTGTATCTGAGTATGAACTAACATTTTGAGCGGTCACTTTACCTTTTTCCAAAATATATTGCATGGCTTTTCCATACAACTCCTGAATTCCACGTTTGTATTGTTCAATAAATTGTTGATTAGTCAAACTCCTAAATTGCTGAGGCACCACACTGGAATTCTTCAAAACCAAAATAGAGTCATCAGATTTTAATTGAGTTTCCACATCAAAAACAAAAATATCTGCAGCAATCCTATCTTTACCATTTGTCTCACCAATCATTCTCGTAATTTCTGTGTCCCAATATTTCTGTGAAACGCTCAAATCGTTGTTGAAAGGTGATTTGTGCGTCATCCAAGGTTGAGCTGGGTTTGTGTAGGCAACACTATACTGTATAAATGCTCTATTTTTTTCTGGTATGAGGTTTAAAAAATTCGGATTCGAAAGATGTGTAAATCCACGCTTAAACATTAGCCCCGTATTCACATACCTAGATGGTCCACCATAGACGATTTTGAACGGTAAATCAAACTCAGGAAATTGTAACCAATTGATTCCATTACCCGGTTGAGAGGGTTTAAAGTCAAAATCAAGGGTCTGTGAACAAGTCTGTGAATAGCTAGAAATAGAGAAAATACAAAAAATAAATATATAAAATTGTCTATTAATATATCCTAAATATTTCTTTCCTAAATTTGTAGGCATTCTATTTCGTTTTATTACAAAATTAACTCAAAAAAAATGAAAAAAGTCTTAATAATCGCATTTGTTACTTTCATTTCTTTGGCTTGTAAGAAAGATAAAGTAGAACCAACAAATTTAAGCCAGTCCGAATTACTATCTTTAAATAGCTGGCAATTAAGTAGATATACCGATTCAAATGGGAAAACTTTGACCAATGCTGAATTAAATATCGCTGCAATTGCATTATATGGTCTACAGTTTGAATTCAGGGCAGATAAAGAGACTAGAGCCGTTGATAAAATCACAAAAAACATCTTAAACAGAGGAACTTGGGAATTATTGACAGGAAATACAGTTTTGGATATCAATATCACAAGCTTTAAAGGACAATTTAAGATAGTTACGCTTTCCAAAGGAAAACTAACCTTGCAAGCCAGTACAGGTAATTTCCTATCAGGTGTTGGGTCCGAAATCAACATGGAATTTATTGAATCGAAAAACTAAGGAATCAGCCAATAAACTAGAAAATTCCGAAATAATAATGAGCCTTAACACAGATCATATAAAACTTATATTTGGCCTAAAACTCAAACAATTACGCCAAGAAAAAGGATATTCCTTACAAGACTTATCAAATATTTCGGGCCTTTCAATGTCTTACATCAATGAAATTGAAAAAGGTAAAAAATATCCAAAAGCAGACAAAATTTCATCTTTGGCAGAGGCTTTAGGAATTGAATATGACAGTTTGGTATCTCTCAAACTAAACAAAAAACTACAGCCTATTTCTAATTTACTCAAATCGAATTTTCTAACTGAAATTCCTTTTGATTTTTTTGGAATTGACCCCGCTAATTTGTTGGAAATGCTCTCAGATGCACCTACCAAATTAAGTGCTTTTATCAACACCATCATAAAAATCGGTAAAAGCTACAGTATGAGTGTAGAGCAGTTTTATTTTGCAGTGCTTCGCTCCTACCAAGAAATGCACAATAACTACTTCCCAGAGCTTGAAGAAATTGCAGAAGAATTTTTAAAAAAGAACAATATCCCTGATGAAAAAGTAATTGATGAGTTTTATTTGTCCAACCTACTATCTGATCAATATGGAATAATCATTGAATTTTTCGATGAGAAAGATTACCCTGTTTTAGGTTCAATTAGGTCAGTATTTATCCCTAAATCGAAAAAACTTTTAATCAACAAAAGAATATCATCTGACCAAAGAGCATTTACTTTGGCAAGAGAACTGGGTTTCCTTCACATGAATCTCAAAATGAGACCTATGACCTCTTCTTGGATACAGGTAAACTCTTTTGAAGAGGTTTTTAACAATTTTCAAGCTTCATATTTTGCTGGAGCTATACTCATTAAAAAAGAACCTTTGGTTCAAAGTTTAAAACAGCTTTTTGCATCAGAAAAATTCTCTGAGAAAAAACTAACTGATATAATAAATAAATTCCAAACCACTCCAGAGACCTTACTTCACAGGGTTTTTAGTATTCTCCCTAATTGTTTTGAAATTGACAAACTGTTTTTCTTGAGGTTTGAAGCACCGATTGGTTCTAAAGATTATGTATTAACAAAGGAGCTGCATCTTTCAAAATTGCACGACCCACAAGAAAGCAAAAACGAAAACTATTGCCGCAGATGGGTTTCTCTAAAGATACTTGACGACCTCTCATCTTTACAAAAAAACAAAAAAGACGAATTGCTTGTACAAGCTCAAGTTTCAGATTATGAAGATGCTGGTAATCAGTACTTTGTAATATCTATCGCTAGACCTCTAAATATACTAGAAAGCACCAATGTAAGTGTAAGCATTGGTTTTGAAATATCTCAAGAGGTAAGTCAAAAAATCGCTTTCTTGAGTGATCCAAAGGTAAAACACCAAAAGGTAAATCAAACATGTGAAAAATGTTCGATTTTCGATTGTAAAGAAAGAGTTGCCGCACCAACCATTCTACAGAAAAAAAGGCAAATAAATCAAATGAAGGAGGCCATCGCAAAGCTGATTTAATTGCTTAAATCTCTTCGGCTTCAACCAATTTAACCTCAGGAACCATTGAAGTCAATAGACGTTCAATACCTGATTTGAGTGTGATAGTGGCAGATGGACATCCGCTGCATGACCCTTGGAGGAACACTTTCACCAATCCTGATTCTTCGTCAAAAGATGAAAAGTTAATGGCTCCACCATCAGATTCAACTGCTGGACGCACGTATTGATCTAATGTAGCTTTGATTTTGGCAACTACGGAAGAGTCATTAGCATCTACAATTAAGGTATTTGAATCTATCGTTTTCTGAGCAAAAACGGTGTTATTTTCATCAAAAAATATCTTCAGGAATTTTTTTAGATCAAATAAACACTCTTCCCATTCAATATCTGAATCTTTGGTGATGGTAATAAAGTTGGAAGACAAAAATACCCTTTGAACAAAATGAAACTGAAAAATATCTGCTGCCAATGGTGAAGCTTTAGATTCATCCATGGCCGATGCCATATCTGGATAATCGAAAGAAAGGCCTTCAGGTACTATTTCAAAGTTTAAAACAAACTTCATTGAGTTAGGATTTGGACTCAACTCCGTATAAATCATTGTATTTCTCTTCAACATATAATTATCATTTTTCTAAACTATAAAACACCAATTTTATTGATTAAGTTTGATTTTTGGGCATAAAAAAAGAGGCTAAGCCTCTTTTTTCAAAATTTCTTAACGGAAATTAAGCTTCCACAGGTGCAGGTAGCACATGTACAAATGATTTGCCATCACGACCTTTTTTGAAAGTCACTAAACCATCTCTTAAAGCAAACAACGTATGGTCACGACCTAAGCCTACATTTTGACCTGGATTGTGTTTTGTTCCACGTTGACGAACGATGATGTTACCAGCAATAGCTGACTGTCCACCGTATAATTTCACGCCTAAACGCTTGCTTTCTGATTCACGACCGTTTCTCGAACTACCGACTCCTTTCTTATGTGCCATCGTCTTTTAATGTTTTAAATATTAATTAATTAAGCTGCAATGATTTCGTCAATTTGAATCTTAGTCAACGATTGACGATGTCCGTTTTGCTTTTGGTAACTTTTACGTCTTTTTTTCTTGAATACGATGACTTTCTCACCTTTCAAGTGTTCAATAATTGTGCATTTTACGGTTGCACCTGCCACGGTTGGAGCTCCTACGGAAACTGCACCGCCATTATCAACAAGGAGAACCTTGTCAAAAACAAGCTCAGCGTTCGTTTCTCCCGCCAAACGGTGGGTATAAATGAAACGACCCTTTTCAACTTTAAACTGCTGGCCTGCTATCTCTACGATTGCGTACATCTTAGCTAAATTTAAATGATAATAAAAAATTGGAGTGCAAAATTAAGATTTTATTTCTAATAAACAAATTGAAAGTCAAATAAAACCCTGTATTTAGAACAAAAAACTTAGTTTTTCCAATTCTCAGCAATGATCTCGCTAACTTTAACGCAACCAGCATCTGAAAAATGCATATCATCGAAAAAATATTTACTGTCTTTCGGTAGCAATTTCGCTAAATCGATGCACTTAATGTTTTGTTCTTTACACAAATCACTCAGCGTTTGATTATACATTTCAAGTTTCTGGAAATATTGTTTGCCGCTCATGTTATAAACTTCATAGCTACCCAAATCTATACCTGAAGTTGGATCAATTCCTTCTCCAAAAAGCAGAGGTTGTGTAATGAATATAGGTTTAACCGCGTTCTTTTTACAAATATTTATCAAGGTCATCACGCTTTCTGCATAATGAATTTGAGCTTTTTTGTGCAGGTTTAAGACCTTATTCATTTCATCTTGGCTAAGATATTTCTGATTATATTGCT
Organism: Lacihabitans sp. CS3-21; assembly: GCF_024343675.1. Taxonomy (GTDB): domain Bacteria; phylum Bacteroidota; class Bacteroidia; order Cytophagales; family Spirosomataceae; genus Leadbetterella. The sequence continues at coordinate 38,590 of NZ_RJUD01000098.1, read as the reverse complement.
TTTTCAGATTCCATTCTGCATTGTCTCTTACGCCCAATTTAAAGGCTTGATAACTTCTATAGAATGAATGAATTAAATTCACAAGTCTTGAATATTCCTCTATTTGTAGCACATAATATTCAGCATTTTTCTCAGTAAGCTTAGCGTCGAAACTATTTCCGCCATTCTCAGTAGTGGCCATATCGTTGATACCAATTAAAAAGAATGCATAATCAGGCTTTAACTCTGACAAATAGCCATTTAGGAGAGCAATATGCCCTTTTGTTGAGTGGCCATTCAACCCAGCATTATTTACTAAAAATTGAGGGCCCATTTTTTTGCTTACCAAAAAAGGCCAGTGTTTGTTATCATCTATAAAAAAACACTCCGTGGTGCTTCCTCCTATAAATATAATCTTCGTCCTTTTTGAGTTAACATCCCATTCTTCACCTCTAAACCCTACAGAATTTTTGGTGTGAATTGCATTTTTGGATAATTTAGTAAACTTCTCATTCGGTAAAGTGTATTTCTGATTTTTTGGTAAGACAACTTCATTGCCCTTTAATCGGACGGGAACGGGAGAGAAAAAACGAAGAAATACCTCTAATGCTATTGCTACAATGATCAAAACGTAGAACAAATAGATGATTTTCGAGAAAATACCTTTTAGCATTTAGAATTTTTATTTAAGCTTCGGTTAAAGAAATTTCAATTTTGGATAAGATCCATTGAAAACTTGCATCAATTTAAAGTGATCTTGCAAAATGTGGGCAAAGATAATAAATCGAGCTATTAAAATTACAAACTTGGAAGTAGACTCGCTCGCCGACTGAAAAAAAACTTCCCTAACAAAGAGATTATGTACTAATTTTGGGACGTTTTTCAGTAATAAGAAAGTTTCATCAACAATTCTTTATGATTTCTAAAGCCAAACTTGTTTTATTAACTTTAATATATCTGTTAGGAGGTTCAATTTTCTTACATTTATTTTATCTAAAAGATTGGAATCATTCGATTTTTGAAATTGCATTTAATTTTGGGGATGTGGTCGAAAACATCATCAACCACAACAAGTTTGAGGGGAAATATGCAGATAATATTGATATAGATTTTAGGGCCCACAGGCTTCCAGCTATTCCCTATTTAATAGCTTATTTAAGTAAAATATTTTGCACCCAAAAAATACTTTTTGTAGCACTTCTGAAGAATCTAATTTTCTCTTTACTTTGGATTCCATTTCTACATGAAGGAATAAACAAAAGGAGTATCAAGCCTATTTATAAAGTTATTATCGCTGGGTTTTTATTGAGTTTCCCGCAATTATTCTTACATGGTTTGCAAATAGACTTAGAAGAATCGTATATCATACCCATTTTGGCATACTATTGGTTTTTAGTTATCTATGATAAACCATTTACAAAGTGGCAACAAGCATATTTTATTGTTTTACCTTCTTTACTTTTCTTTTCAAAGAATACTTTCTTATATATTATTCCGATTCTCTCAGTTATCATATTTATTACAGATAGAAAAAAAACAAAACTAATTATCGCAAGTCTTTTATTATTAGTTATTTCTTCATTTTCATTGGCTTCGTTTAACCAAAAAAACTCTGGAAGATTTACTTTGAAATATTCTTTAGAATGGTTTAATATTTATAAAGGTAACAACGAAAGAACCGCGGCTATCTATCCAAAATATTCTTTGGATATTTTAGATTTTGAGGATTATTATAAAATTCCAGATTCGGTAAAAACAGAATGGGAATTCAATGAATTTTTTAAAGAAAAAACAATCGCTTATTTTGAAAATCACCAAAAAGAAATTTTAGAATTATTGCCTACCAAAATCCTGACAATTTGGTTTGATATCCGTCCAAATGGAATTTTTCCTGGATTCGAAAAAACGCTCATTACTCCTCTGAAATTACTTGGAATGATCTATATGCTCATTTTTAGAATCCTTCAATGGTTTTGTTTAATCTATTTATTTTTAAAACTTTTAGGTAGAAACAGAAAATATCACGTTTCGCTCAGCCTTAAGTACATCAGTTTAATTGGCCTTTATTTTATACCCTATACGATAGCATTTGGCTTCGAAAGGCACCTTTTACCAGTAATTATTCCAACATTATTGACGTTAATAAAGATAATTGAAGACAAACAAGCTTTGAAAAATTAGAACAACTGTTTGACTACACTGTCAAATTGGCCGCAAACTTTAGAAGTTTCAAATCTTTCTTCAACCAATTTCCTGCCATTGAAGGCCATTTTATCGGCCAAATGTTGGTTTTGAAGAATTTCCACGATTGCATTGGAAATAGAGTTACTATTGAGCTCTATCACTTCCCCTGCCTCATTTTCTTTTATCTCATTTGAAAGGCCCGTTTCGGTTGAAACAACCACTGGCAATTGATAGACCAATGCTTCTAGAACTGCTATAGAGAACCCTTCAGAATAAGAAGGGAGTGCGAAAACTTTAGAATTTTGCAATAATTCTATTTTGGCTTGACCATCCACAGATCCAACGTAAATTATTGACTTTTCAAGCTCATTATTTTTTATAAAATCCTGGACAAAACCCAACATTCCAAAATCTGGTCCTGCTATAATCAACTGAGCATCAGAAATTATATTTATAACTTGTTTAAATGCTGGCAAAAGCAAATCCAACCCTTTTTTTTGATGGAGTCTACTTAAAAAGAGTACATGGTTGCCTATTTTGTGCGTTTTAGAATTAATTTCTGGTACATCAATTCCGTTAGGGATAATTCTAATATTTGACGTCGTTTGGCCTAAATAATCACTTACTTCACTTAGCTCACCTCCATGAAGAACATGTACCATTCTTGCTTTTTTCAAGAAGTTTTTTTGAAAACTATAAGTAAACAATCCACGTTTTATTCTATTGCCAATGAAAGTATATGGATGTGCACAACCGTGTACCGTAACGATACTATTATTATGCAACTTGAGTAAATGTGCCGCCAACAATGTAAAATTCCAAAGACCATGCAAATGAATCACATCAAATCCCTGTTCATTTTTCTTTAAAATATGCCATAATTCAGTGGAAAACAATGGCAGAAATTTGGTGAGTAATTGTGGAACAATAGAAATAAAATTTACCCCTTCAATATCTTTATATCTTTTTTGACCTTCCATATCCATTGTGATAATGGTCACTTTGTCACCATGCTCAACTTGGAATTTTGCTAGGTCATAAACCACTTTTGAAGCTCCTCCGTTTTCCCAAGTATAAGACAAAATATGTACAAAATGCATAATATTAGGCTGATTGATATATTCTTTGAAAACCATTTATAATTCTTGTGGCCACTTCATCTACTTTGAAATCCTTAATTATGTCTAAAGATTCAGATTTCATAGTTTCTAATTTGGTCTTGTCCATGACAAATGACTTCATTGCATTTTCAAGGCTATTTTGATCTCCAGTCTTGAAAACAAACCCATTGCCTTGAACTAAATCGTCTTTACAACCACAGGAATCTGAGACAATTACACCCAAACCACAAATCATCGCTTCATTGACTACCAAACCCCATGGCTCAGAGTTGCTTGGTAAAACCAGACAATCTGATTGGCTAAAATATTTAGGAACACTTTGCCAATCTACTGCATTGAATTTGTAAATATGCTTATGATGTACTTCAATTAATTTTTCAATTTCCTTATCCAGAAGCCCATTTCCCAAAATAATCAAGCCCCAATTTTCAGCCTCAACAATTTTAGATTTTATATTTTGAAAAGCCTTGACAAGAATAGGTATGTTTTTAACGCCAATGATTCTTCCAACATAAATAAAGTTATGAGAAGTCTTAATTACATCTGACAAATAATTCTTTTCTTTCGCTATTTCAAAGACTTCTCTTATTTTTTTATCATCTACGACAGCCCCTTTTTGTTCAATAAACTGTTCAGTTTTTGCACCCAATTCAAGCAAATAATCTCTAGAAGATTTGCCAAAAACAATAAAACCATTACTCATTTTTACAAGAACTTTCTTGAAAAGTTCCTTTAGAAATGACCTTTGATGATCAAATGAGGTAGATTCATTTGAAATAACTACTTTTTTTCCCAAAAAAAAAGAAAACACAATAGCCAAAGTCAAGGACAAGTCTCCAGCCCAACCAGTAACATTCACTACATCAGGCTTGTAGCTCCAAATATATCTAAGTACTGCTTGAACTTTATTGAATGTAGGAATATTCTCAATAAAATCATCAAAAAGCAGTCTATAGTTGTATTGGTAATTGATTTCGGGACTAGACATGTCTTTCCTCGAGATATCATTCTTGGCTATTTGCAAAACACAAATCTCCATTTTATCCGTCTTTTGCTTTTCGATTGCCTCGAACAAAACGGACTTATAATGTGTCCAGAGAATATTATGAATTATTAAAACCTTCATGTTTAGCAAAAGTAATTTTTTTGTAGCAAAATCATCTTTATTGTTTGGAAGTTTTTGGCTTCATAAATGGCAGTTCCACTAAAAAATGGGTAAGATAAGCCACCCCCAAACTAACAATTATGCCTAATAAGACAAAAAATGAATGTTTTGGAAGTTGATTTTGATTGAGTTTAAGAACAATTCCAGAAATAAAGACTAAAATGGGAAAGTGAATTATGTAGAGGGTATAAGAAAAATCTCCAAAAAACTTAAAATTCTCTATGAGTTTGAAACTGATATTTTTAGATTGAAAATACAAAATACAACAAATCAAAGCGGTCAGTAAAAGAGCGATTCGGAAATCATACAAATCGCTGTAAATAGGCAAAAATGGCAACAAAAAGAACCCTAAAATGTTGATCACAGCAAAATTCAATAAGCCAATCCCTATCCTCTTAGAATAAACTTCTGCCAAAAGCACCCCTGCCCACCAACTTATTATTGAACTAAATACCGCCTTGGAAAGCGTTTCCGTCCAAAAATAACTATAGTTAACCAATGAAAATAATAAGACTATTAGAAGAGTAGAATAATAAATATTTTTTCTAGACAATAACAAGAAAATGGGGTAAATCATATAAAACCACCACTCTAACTTTAATGACCATGTGGGCCCGTTGGTGCCAAAAATGGGCACATATTCTTTAAATAAAAAAAACACATTACCAATAAAAGTCACTAAGGTCAAACTTTGATTACCAACAGTGATGTTAATACCCTCATTTGGAGTATTTCCCGTATAAATAGAAAACCCAAAATCCCTTCCAACAAAATCTAATAAAGCAGTAAGGCAAAGAGCAAACAAGAATGGTGGGTATATTCTCCTTATTCTTTTTATATAAAATTGTCCAATGTTAACACTTTGCAAAGAGTCTGTTAAAAATTTCTTTACATAACCTTTATGGATCACAAATCCAGAAAGCACGAAAAACAACAAGACAGATTCATGTCCAAATTTAAACATAGAAAGGAAATACATCGACATTTTGTCCATCCAACTGTATTCTAAAGTGTGTTTTAAGTAACCTTCACTATAACCTTCCCAAAGTAACCACCTGGCGTGACCAATCATCACATATAGAGCGGCCAATCCTCTGAGACCATCTAAAACCTTAATATTCATTAAATAAAACAATGTTTAAAAATTCAAGAAGGCAAAAATTCACCTCTTTGAACAAAAAAATTAATCTGGGAAAAGTAAAAATTTAGTTTGTCAACGTATATTCTTTGCCAAAGATAGAAAATTTATTCATTAAAACTTTTCCTTGATTTGAAGCAAAGGGTAAAAGTCTCGAAATATTTAGTCTTAAATCTGAGCATACTTTTTTTTAGTAAAGTTAATATGGCCAAATTTTGAATATTTGGTTGTAATTTTGATTAATTAGACGCTTGGCGTTTCAAATAACAGATTAATGAATTCCTGCCAATTCAATTTTTAATGAGTATAACCGCCGTAATACTGACTTTTAACGAAGAAAAACATATAGAAAGGTGTATTACCTCGCTGAAACCTATTTGTGAGAGAATATGCATTGTCGATTCTTATTCCACTGATACCACGCTCGAGATTTGTAAAAGATTAGATGTGGAGGTTTTTCAAAACAAATGGGAAAACAATCATTCTAAGCAAATGAATTGGGCCATTGAGAATTGCCATATTACTTCAAAATGGACCATGCGAATGGACGCCGACGAATATGTTTTGAAGGAGTTACAAACTGAAATTAATTCTAAAATTGAAACTTTGCAAAGCAATATTGCTGGAATTGAATTAAAACGACGTGTGTATTTCAAAAATAAGTGGATCAAACATGGAGGTTTTTATCCAATAAAACTCATCAGAATTTGGAAAACTGGTAAAGGATATAGCGAAGAACGATTTATGGATGAACATATCGTCGTAAATTCAGGAGAAATTATATGTTTAGAGCATGATATTGTCGACGAAAATCTCAACGATATAAACTGGTGGACGGCCAAACATTTAAATTATGCAAGACGCGAAGCTGTTGATTTTTTATCTAATAAATACTCGTTTGGGTTGAACACTGAAAAAGATATAAATATTACAAAACAAGCAGAAAGAAAAAGGAAACTCAAAGATAATTTTTACTACAAACTACCCTATGGACTTAGACCGATGATTTATTTCTTTTTGAGATTTATCATACAGTTAGGTTTCTTAGATGGTCCAAAAGGATGGATTTTCCACTTTTTACAAGCATTTTGGTACAGAATTGTGGTGGACATAAATATTTATGAAATTGAAAAAGCTTGCGAAGGAGATTCGAGAAAAATTGAGGAGTTTATAATAAAAAAATGGGGAATAAATTTCTAAATTACTTTCTTACAAACCGTACAAGCAAAATATACATACCCAATCTTGTATAATCTACAACGACTCCGGCCGTGAAATTGGCCACAAAATAATAAATAAATGCATAGGCTATAAATTCAGTACCCATACTATCTGGATTCTTGATTTCTTTCCAAGCAATTTTTACTAAATGGAAAAACATCACTGAATAAAAAATAAAAATAATTATACCGTAGGAGTCTAAAACTTCCATTTGAGGAACGTCAACATACAAACTTTGATAGCCATTACCAAAAATCGCATACCTAACTTTACCTTCTTCTATGTTTTCGGCAAACCTTTCAAATACGGTTGATATCAACATTATTCTGGTATTTGCAGAATCGTCGCCTGCTACTTTTTTGCTATTTTTCTTTCCATCAGAAGAGTCAAAAGACTCCATAATACTTTTCAATCTATAACCCATATAGTTGGAAATAGGGGTTATAAAGTCGGTATCTTTGTCTAAGGACGAAACCCCTTTGGTGATGCCCAGAGCCAAAGCCAAAAGAACATACCATTTAAAAAACAAAAATTTAATGGTAGAGCCTATCTTCCTTAGATTAAAATTAAAAAACAGAAAAAGAGACAAAAATATAAAAGCTGCTAAAAAAGCAAGCATGGTTTGTGTTAAAAATAAAACTACTATGAACAGTAAAATCGTGAGCAAAGGAATAATAAAGCCTAACTTGACCTGTTTGTTATACTTTAAAGCCAAAACACTGGCTATCAAGCCATAAAATGCCCCTCGAGAATTGATATGGGGATTGCCACCGGTTGCTCCGTCTTCGTCTAATGCAATAGATGCACGCTGCCCAAACTGATACAATGGGTTAGTAAAAGTGAAATAAATCAAGGAAATTGCACCTAGCACAGAAAGGAAAATCACAAAATAAATAAAATTCTTGTTGAGCGACTCTCTTTTTATGAAAATGGTGCCAATGTATATTAAAAATATCAGTATAAAATTAAGAAATTCTCGAACAGCATTTACAGCTGAATACCTATCTCGAAGAAGGTAATACGAAAAACCAATAATAATAAACAATGATAAAAGGGTGAAACCCACTTTATTCGGAGCATCAAAGGTCTTTAAATCTTTGAAAATCAAAGACAAGGCATAAGGTAAGAATAACAAAAAAATGGCAAAAAAAGTATTAGCTGGAGCTAGCTTTATACCATCTCTAAGAAAATATATAAATGGTAAGCCTGCAACGAAAGTAGCAACAGCCAAAGCATCCCTATTAGCTAAAAACTTATTTAGAATATACTTCATTCAAAAAAATTTATCAAAAATACAATGAAATATCTTCACTTAGGAGCATTTTTTTGAAAAAGCTGATTTGTAATAAAAATTGTGTGGAGTTAGATCAAGCTTATTTAACCTCTAAAGCAAAATCAATATTTATATCATCACTCCCAGGAATTGAAGTCCCGTCTTTGGAGTTTTTACCGTTAATTGGCGGCTGATGCCTAAGCTGTACTTTTAACATTCCTGCTGCCGCTGATTTCGTGCTGTATTTCCCCTTTAATCCAACGGGAAGTAAGTTAACATCTTTATCAGAATACGTATAAGTACCCAATGAAGTGGAAGAAGGAGAAAACAAAACCAAATGCTCATCACTCTCACCACTTACTTCTTCTGTAATATTAACCACTGGTGATTTACTTTCATCTAAAAACTCAATGCTAAGATCATAAGTAGTGTTGACAGCCAAACTGATTTTATCAATTACTGGGGCCATGCCTCCATCACCATCTAAATCTTTGTAGCTGAATGACTTAACTTCATTACCGTTTTTAAAATTCAATTTAATTGTCGTAATTAATTCGTTCTCCTCTCCTATCTCTTCTTCTTTTTTACAAGCAGAGAAGCCCAATACAAAACATAACAACAAAATACTCGATTTTTTCATGGATAAAATAATTTAAATGCAACTATGTTGCAAATATATAAAAAAATCAGAAATTGATGTTAGTTCTTAAAGAAAAATTTCTTCCTATATCATCGGTAAAATAGCGAAACCTATTCAAATAATCGCGATACTGCGTATTCAGCACATTCTTACATTCCAAAATAATGTTGATTGTGCTAAGACTTTTAAACTTATAATTTTTTGAAACTGACAAATCAAACAAATTGTAAGACTCTGGTGCAGCCAAATAGTCTCCTCCTATCAATTTAAGAGCTGTTTCACTGTTGCTGTTGTCAAATATCTGACTTTGCGGTGTTCTATTTTGTTTAGCCACAAATCGGTGATTCAGACTAATTTCACTTAACCACGATTTATTGAATTTATAATTTATGACTGTCTCCGATTTATTGGCAGGAATAAATATTAATGGCTGATTTCTGGTTAGATCATCTGCCCAAAGGAGTGAAAGTTGGTTTGAAACCGTAAATTTTTGAAACTTAGAAATCGTATTTGAAATATCGAATCCAACAAATCTAGCATTGGTTTGTGTATATTTAAACTCAGGAAATGCCCCTCGAATGGTTAGAACAGAATTGCCAGTAGGTGCCAGAAAAACATAATTTCTCAGATAATTAAAATATCCCAAAACCTCAAATTGATAAAATTTGTCCGAAAAATTGAGCACGATTGAGTTCTCTATAGCCTTTTCTGTTTTTAAATTCACATCTCCAACCTCATACGAAGCAGAACCATGGTGTACTCCATCACTAAACATTTCATTGACAACAGGTGGTTTCCAGGCTGTTGCAAAATTATAACCCAATTTAACTCTGTTTTTGAAAATTCTAGAAATACTAAAAGTGTTGGTTAAATTCTGGTTGCCAAAATATTCGTTTGAGATTTGATTCTGTAGTCTTTTCAAATAATAAACATCCAAAAAACGTTTGTCAAATCTCATACCCGCTTCCAATTCAAAATCTCCTTTGACATATCTTTCAATCCAGAAAGCCCCAATTGTAAAGTTCGTATAATTAGGTATCAAAACATTTGATTTTTGGGGAACGTTAATACTGCCCGTGGAAATATTGTATTGATAGAGCCCGTTAAGACCAATATTTCCAGAAATGCGTTTGATAATTGGTTTATGATTGAACAAAACCTCTAAAGTATTGGTGTTAATTTTAAAAACCTGAGCGGTATTTCTATCCCCTCTAAGTGCATCCACTTCTGCCCTGAAATTATACTGTTGTCCAAAAGTAATTTGTAGATTTTGGTTATTGCTAAGCAATTGATTCAATTTCAATTTGAAAAGGCTATGTTGAATATCCTGATATGGTTTATTTATCTTATAAGAAAATGTCTCTGGTGTGTAAACATCCAAAGGTTTTTCACGACCAATGGCCAAAGCCAGATCTGTGGTGTTACCGATATGAGCACCCGAAAATATACCAATTTTTGAATTAAATTGACTAAAAAAAAGATTCAAGTCAGTTTTCTTTCTTGAATACTTGGCACCTAAGGAAAAATTAAATTCCTGTGAACCTGTATTTGCTAAATTATAAAGTGGTGTAGAGGTATTTCCTCCTTTTTTGGTACTTGCCTGAACTCTCCAATCTAATCCTCTTATTTTATGAAAACAACTTTCAACTATGCCAGAAACGCCATTTTGTAAGCCATTCGACATAAAAAACTGATTAATTTCTGTTTGTATTTTGTCTAAATGTTTCAGTTCATTGGGCTCGATAACAATTACCCCTCCAATAGCTTCTGGTCCATATCTAACACTTTTGGCTCCTTTTATTATTGTAATTTGCTTGGCTAAAAATGGGTCAATTTCAGGAGCATGCTCATTTCCCCATTGCTGTGCTTCGTGCCGAATGCCGTTATTTATGGTAAGAATTCTATTGGAGTGCATTCCATGAATTACGGGTTTACCTATTGATGAACCTGTTTGAATAATTGAAATGCCTGAAATGGAGGTAAGAATAGTTGCTAAATTCTGACCTGTCAGCTTATTGAGCTGCTCCGAACTGAGCTGTTTTTCGTTTCCACTGATATTCTCAATTCTCTTGGCTGATATATTTATCCCATCCAAATGTATTTCAGATTCATTGAGATTAAAATCATGGGTATTTTCATGCTCAAGATTAACTTCTAGCTTTTGAGAATCATATCCCAGTATCCGAATATTCATTTCATATTTGCCTTCGCAAACATTTTCAATTAGATATTCTCCATTTTTATTGGTGAAAGTGGCTTTTTTTTGGGCACTTATTTCTACCAAAGCTCCAACAACTACTTCACCAGATTGTCTATCAATTATTTTTCCTTTGACAAAGCAAGTACAATTGAGCGTTTGTCCAAAAGTTAAATTAGACAAAATAAGGATTAAAATAGTAATACTAAATAGGTTTGAAATTCCTTTTTGCAACATGATTGCAAAAGTAATAAAAAAAGCCTCGAATAATATTTTATTCGAGGCTTTTAAAATGTTTTGGTCAAAAAATCTACTGAACTTTGGCCAAGTGACCATCATAAATCTTTTTAAATTTCTCTGAAAGTGGCTTGTCATATTGCTCGGCTGCTGAATATAACATTTGAATGGTTCGCATATTTGATTGAATCAACTGCTGCACATTTCCATCTCCCCACTGTCTATTACCTGGAGTTTTATTTTGTTCTATAAAATATTTAAGTTCCTCATCTGCCCTATTCACCATTAACTCGGCTATTTTCTTTGCTTTTTCTGGCTTACCAATTTCATAATAGAAAATCGGATAATTACCGACCAATTGATCAAAAGGAATAGTATTGTCTGGCATTAATTCTAAAGACTTGTCCAAGAATTTCTCTGCTTCGTCTTTTTTACCTTCTCTGACCAATTCGTCCACAAGCCTCAAGAATGCAAATCTAGCAGTTACCATCGGTACTTTAAGATAGGTTTCAGAGTCATAATAAACATTTGGATTATTTAAGTTTCTCCAAGACATTTTATTAAGGAGTCTATCTTTCATAATATCTGAATTGACAAATCCATCCCTAGCACCCGCAACTTTGAAAGGCATCAATCTATACGCGTAACCTTCGAGCTGGCAATATTCTTTCAAATTCAAATAAGAAGAAGGCGATAATGTACCAGAGAAATAAATTGGCCTTTTCCAATTGTTTTGAGCAATCATATCCAAAACCAAAAGGTCATTTTTCAAAATATCTCTTTCTCCGAAATTCCACTCTATTCTGTCTTTTACCAAAGCTTTATATTTCTCTGGAACGAAATTGGCTCTAGCAATTTCTTCAGAGTTTTGGTCCATATAGAAATTGGGTGATGGCAATACGCTTATCATTTCTCCCGAACTTACCTGCATTTGAATAGCTGGATCGTTGTTTTTTACCAAATTCAAATACTCTTTAAGATTTATCCCAGCCTGAATTTGCGGATTCGGATTCTTCACGAAAGGAATTTGGTCGTTTATTCCTTTGTAATAGTTTTCGCTATTCATCGAAATAGGCAATGCTTCTGACTCGTAAGTTTTTCTTTTCATTTGGTCTATGTACCAATCTGTGCCCAAAAGGCTCAAATTACAAACTCTTACGTCAGTTCTGAAACCTTCGACCTCCTGAACATACCAAAGTGGAAATGTGTCGTTGTCGCCACCTGTAAACAGTATAGCGTTTTTTTCACAAGAATTTAATAGGTTTTTAGCAAAATCTATTTGGTGATATCTATCCGATCTATCATGGCCTGGCCAAGCTTCCTTTGCCATGATTATTGGCACTGCCAAGCCCAAAACTGTCGCTACTCCAGATTTAACGGATAGGTTTTTGATAAATTTCAAAACATATTCTGCAATCCCCATGACCCCAATACCAATCCAAATCGCAAAGAAGTAAAACGAACCTACATAAATATAATCTCTTTCACGTGGCTCAACAGGCGGTGAATTTAAATAAATCACCAATCCTAAACCTGTGAAAAAGAAAAGTAAAAACATGACAATGGCGTCTTTCCCCCTTTTTAGATACATAAAAAAGAAGCCCAAAATACCCAGAATCAATGGCAGTCCATAATAATTGGTTCTGCCTTTATTGTTTGCAAACGAAGCTGGCAAATCTGATTTTGTCTCAAAGATATTTGTACCATACACATCGGAAATATCGGAAGCCCTTCCCCAGAAATTCCAAATAAAATACCTCCAGTACATATGTCCGAATTGGTGACTAAACATGAATTTGAGGTTATCGAACAAACCTGGTCTTTGACCGTCTGCAAGATTCAATTTACTTTTATAAAGGCTTATATGAGATGGATCCTGGCTCCAAACACGTGGCAACAACATTTTTCCGTTATTGTCCCACACATATTCTGGGTTATAATCGTACACTTCATATTTATCCTTTCCTACTTTGTAGTTGGGCTCACCTTTTTTTATTTCAGTCAATTGTGCTGTATATATTGGTCCATAAAGTAGTGGTCTAGAACCATACTGCTCTCTTTTAAGATAATAAGTAAAGTTTAATACATCACTCGGATTGTTCTCATTGATGGGCGGATTATAATTAGATCTGATCAGAGCAATTGTATAAGTAGAATAACCAATTAAAACAAAAGCAAAAGAGAGTAAAATAGTGTTGGCAATGGCCTTACCCTGTTTTTGCGTGTAGTGAATTCCATAGGCTAAGGCGGCAATGAGAACAATGATAAAGAAAATCATACCAGATGCAAATGGCAATCCGAAGGTATTCACAAAAAGTTTATCGAAAGAGAAACTTAAAGTTGGCAAACCGGTAATTAAACCTACCATTATAACGCCTAATATAACTAAACCTACAAGAAACGCAATAAAACCACCTTTGAAAGAAACTTTGTCGGTTTTTCTAAAATAAAATAAAATGGCCAAGGCAGGAATAGTTACCAAGTTCAACAAATGGACACCTATGGATAGTCCCACCAAATAAGCTACCAAAAGCAACCATTTATTTTGAGCGGCTGGGTTTTCAATCAATTCCCATCTAAATGCCGCCCAAACAACTATTGCGGTAAAAAACGATGACATCCCGTAAACTTCTGCCTCAACAGCCGAAAACCAAAAAGATTCTGAGAAATTGTAAACCAATGAGCCTACCAATGAAGCACCAAGAACAAGAATAGTCTCGGGTGTGGTTATGCTTTCTGCATTTTTACCAAGCATTTTTCTTCCAATCAAAGAGATTGTCCAAAACATAAAAAGAATGGTAAAGGCACTGGCTAAAACAGAAACCATGTTCACCATCAATGCCACTTTGGTAACATCAGATCCTGCAAACATGGAGGCGATTCTGCCAATAAGGAGGAAAAAAGGTGCTCCAGCAGGGTGTGGTACTTGCAATTTGTACGCACAAGCTATAAATTCTCCACAATCCCAGAAACTAGCCGTTGGCTCTACTGTTAGTGTGAATGTTATCAATGAAATGGCAAAAACCAGCCACCCACCAATATTGTTTAAACTTCTAAAACTCATAAGTGATTAATATTCAATTGATTAATTTTTTTTATCAGGACTTTTTTCTAAATTATTATCAAAATAACAAAATTCGAACCAATAAAGGCGAAATAATTATTATAAATAAAGTTAAATTTTGAGCTGTGTACCCAAATTTATTGTTTTGTCTATCCTTTCTACAATACTCTTGAAATCATCTGGTTCAGCCACAAAATCCAAATTATTGACGTCAATTTCTATCAATTTACCATGCTGATATTCCTTAGTAAAACCTTCATACAATTTATTAAGACTTAATAAATAATTAGGGTCGATATTTTGCTCAAAATCTCTATTCCGCTTTTTTATTTGGGTTGTAAGTTTTGAAATATCCGCTTTTAGGTAAATCATCAAATCGGGCGGAGATATAGCTTTCATTATGGTATTAAAAAGTCCCCGATAGGTGTTGTAATCGGTTTCATTCATTTGTCCATTTTCGTATAAATTTTGGGCAAAAATATAGGCATCCTCATAAATCGTACGGTCCTGAATGATGGTTTTTTCCTGCTGATTTATAATCTTCAGAACTTGTTCAAATCTTGAGTTTAGAAAGAATATTTGTAAATGAAAAGACCATTTAGCCATATCAGTATAAAATGGGGCTAAATAAGGATTTCCATCAACTGCTTCATAATAAACTTCCCAGCCATAGTGCTCAGCGAGTTTTTCAGCTAATGTGGTTTTTCCAGCTCCAATATTGCCAGTAATAGCTATATGCATTTCATTTGTTAATATTTATGCAAAAATAGCACAAATTGGGAAAAATTTCACCAATTATTATAAGTTTACGTTCTAATTTATGACAAATTTTAATGAATTGATAGTTAGAAGAAATTTAAAAATCTTACCTTTGAGTTACATTTTATTTGGATTTAACTCAACAAATTTTTAGAAATTATAAGACATGACAAAACCATTAATACTAGTTACAAACGACGATGGAATAACTTCAAAAGGCATCAAAGTATTGATTGAAGAGATGTCTAAAATAGGTGAAGTGTACGTAATGGCTCCCGATAGCCCAAATTCGGGTATGGGTCACGCTATTACTGTTGACACCACTATCCATATTAAAAAGTCACCAATTTTTGGAGATATTGCTTCTTACGAATGCTCTGGTACTCCTGCTGATTGCGTAAAACTTGCAAAACATGAATTTTTGAAAGGAAGAAAAATAGACCTGTTGGTTAGTGGCATAAACCATGGCTCCAACTCTTCCATTTCGGTTATCTATTCAGGAACAATGTCAGCCGCTATTGAAGGAGCTATAGAAGGAATTCCTGCAATTGGTTTTTCACTTGACGATTTTCACTATGACGCAGATTTTGAGCATACTAGGCCATATTTATCCCAAATTGCCCATTTTGTTTTAAAAAATGGCATGGCAAAAGGAACAGCTCTTAACGTAAATTTTCCCAATAGTAAAAAAGGAGAAATAAAAGGAATTAAAGTATGTAGGCAAACAAACGGTTATTGGCAAGAGGAGTTTGACTCCCGCAAAGACCCACATGGTAGGCCTTACTATTGGATGGGTGGGCATTTTGTAAATAGAGAAAGTGAAGCGACAGATAATGACCTTTGGGCTCTTGAAAACAATTACATTTCTGTCGTACCTTGCCAATACGATTTAACAAACTATTCTGCTATAGAATCACTTATAAATAGTGGTATTGAGTTCTGACTATAAACCTTTAAGCCTGGCTATTTTTAAGATTCCGGCAATTGAGATAGAATCCGTTATTTGGTTATTCATCACTAAATCAACGGCTTCTTTTAAACTTACTTTTTTTATTATCAAATCTTCCGTTTCTTCTGGCTCAGCTTGCCCTTCATGCAATTCTTCAGCAAGAAATATGAATCCTACTTCGTTACAAACAGAATTTGAGGTATGAATTTTAGAAATTAAGGTCCATTTTTGAGCACTAAAACCTGTTTCTTCCAACAATTCTCTTTTGGCAGCACCTAATATATCTTCACCTAATGGACATCCACCTTCGGGAATTTCCCAAGAATACTCTTCCAAAGGAAAACGAAACTGACCAACCAAATAAGTATTGCCTTGATTATCAACAGGAACAACGCCAATGGCGATATTTTTAAAGTTCACTTGGCCATATATTCCCTTACCTCCCGACGGATTGATAACCTCATGGTGTTGAACCTCAATCCAAGGATTAGAATAAGGAACTACAGTAGATATTTTCTCCCAATTATTTTTTTCTTTTTCCATATTTTACATCCTCAAAATTCACATAAAAAGAGAAAACAAATCCCGGTAGATTTGTTTTCTCTTAAATATCAAGAAATTATCCAACACTAAAATACTCGGAATTTCCCTTTATTAGTACTTTAATATCAAAAAGCGAAATTTCAACATCGGATTCTGAAAGGTTCTTAATTGTGACTCCGTCTTTTGAAATACCAATTTCCAAAAGATTATTTTTCAAACCAATCCTAAACGATAGAGATGCCCAGTTAGCAGGTAGAATAGGATTAAGATGCAATTGGGTATTTTTTACCCGCATTCCACCAAATCCTTTAACCACGGACATCCAAGTTCCAGCCATGGAAGTTATGTGCAATCCATCCTCCGTATCATTGTTATAATCATCTAAATCTAGTCTAGCTGTCCGAACATACATTTCGTAAGCTTTTTCTATCTTATCTAATTTACATGCCAAAATAGTATGAACACAAGGTGAAAGCGAGGATTCGTGGACTGTCATTGGCTCGTAGAAATCAAAATTTCTTCTTTGGGTATCGATATCAAAATCGTCCTCGAAGAAATATAATCCTTGCAAAACATCTGCCTGTTTAATGAAACATGATCGAAGAATTCTATCCCAAGACCAATTCTGATTTATTGGGCGATGCTGAGGGATTTGATCTACAGTCAAAAGTTCTTTATCCAAAAAGCCGTCTTGTTGTAAATAAACTTGCCTTTCTTCATCATAAGGAAAGTGCATGTTGTCTATAATCTCAATCCATCTGGCGGTTTCTTCATTTTCCTCAAAATTTAACTCTGCCTTGATTCTTAGGTAATCAGTTGGGCTATTTTTTACTTTAGATATGGCTTCTAAAGTATATTTGAGCGTCCAAATGGCGATATAATTGGTATACCAATTGTTATTAACGTTGTTCTCATATTCATTTGGACCTGTTACACCCAACATCACAAATTTTCGTAAATTCTCCGACCATGTTATTCTTTGGGACCAAAACCTAGAAATGGAAACCAATACTTCCAAGCCAAACTCATTTAGATAAGTTTCATCGCCAGTGTAGTTGATATAATCATAAATAGCATAGGCAATGGCTCCGTTCCTATGAATTTCCTCAAAGGTAATTTCCCACTCATTGTGGCACTCCTCACCATTCATGGTTACCATCGGGTATAATGCCGCCCCTTTTTTAAAACCTAACTTTTGAGCATTCAATATGGCCTTTTGAAGATGGTTATGTCTATAAACCAACAAATTACGTGCTACAGAATGATCTGCCGCTGACATATAAAATGGAATACAATAGGCCTCTGTGTCCCAATAGGTTACGCCGCCATATTTTTCTCCAGTAAATCCTTTCGGACCAATATTCAGACGAGCATCTTGCCCGGTATAAGTCTGTAGCAAATGAAAAATATTAAATCTAATACCCTGCTGAGCAGATTCATCTCCTTCTATTTTAATATCACAATTTTCCCATTTCAATTTCCAAGCGTCTCTTTGCAAAACCTGTAATTTCAAATTTGCAACAGAATCTAGAGACTTTTCGCACTCAGCCACCAAATAGTCAGGAAAGAAATTGTTTGAATTATTTATAGCCACTTTCTTCAAAATCCTAACTGATTGCATTTTGATTGCATCAATTTCAAACTCCAAGCCTATGTATTTCTCAGATTCAATATTTTTGAAAGAAACAGCTTGTTTATGGCCACCTTGAAAAATTTCAACATCCATTGCAGCACAGATGTCAAATCTTTCTACATTAAATTTATTCTCTTTGGTTTTAACTTGAAGATAGGCTCTATTATCAGTTACTGACTTTGAAATCTCCTCCCAAAAATATTCATTATAATTAGAATCGCGATTCTGAACATTTCCATCCAAATATGGGGTTATTTTTATTTTGCCATCAAAATTTACGGGAATAATTTCGTAATCAACCTGTCCTATTTGATCATGCGTAATGCTACAAAACCTGACGCTTTCAATGTGTAATTCTTTGCCATTCTGAAGACGAATTTTGCAAAAACGCATTAAATGACCATGCTGCATGTGTAATTCTCGATAAAACTCCAAAATCTCACATTTGGCCAAATCCACCATTTCTCCGTCTATTTCAATATCAATACCTATCCAGTTGATGGAGTTTATTACTTTTGCAAAGTAATCAGGATACCCGTTTTTCCACCAACCTACTCTGGTTTTGTCTGGAAACCAGACACCAGCTACATAATTTCCTTGGAGTGTTTTACCTGAATATCTTTCTTCAAAATTGCCTCTTTGGCCCATTTTTCCATTACCGAGGCTCATCAAACTCTCCGTAATCTCATTAAATTCTGCATGAAACCCACTCTCAACGACTCTCCATTCGTCATGCTTAATGTAACTTTTCATCTCTCGTATTATTTGTAATTAAAGTATTTTCGTAATTATTTCGCTTGGGCTCATTTCAAATAAACCTTTTACCACAAAATCAGCATTGTTCAAGAATTCGACACTTCCGATACCAACAGCCACCATTCCAGCTGCTTTTGCCGCTTGTACGCCTGCATAGGCATCCTCAAAAACCACGCAAGTGTCGTATTCTACATCCAAAGCTTCGGCTCCTTTCAAGAAAACTTCAGGGTCAGGTTTACTTTTAGAAACATGATTCCCATCAATTATGGCATCAAAAAGCCCTAAAATTCCTGTTTTTTCGAGAATAAGACTGGCATTTTTTGAGGCAGAACCTAAGGCTATTTTTATTCCCAACTCTCTCGAGTCTTTCAAGAAGTTTTCAACTCCAGGAAGTATATCATTGACCGTCATCTGGTTAACCAATTCCAGATACCAATCGTTTTTTATTTTAGCATATTTCTCTTTTTCTTCTTGGCTTATGCTCACTCCACCATGCTTTAAAATGGCATCCAACGAATCCATTCTGCTTATTCCCTTCAGCGTTTCATTAAATTCTTCATCAATGTCAAATCCCAACTGATTGGTTAATCTTTTCCAAGCTTTATAATGAAATACCGCTGTGTCTACAATTACTCCATCCAAATCAAACAAGAAAGCTTTTATCATTATTTAGTATTTTAGTTAATCTCAAGAATCATCACTCCTTTTGCAGGAATATTAAGTGTAGAAATATCATTTAATTTGGAATCAGAAAGAATGTTTGTTGCTGATTTTGAACCTTTTAGCATTTCTTCAAATCTGCTCGTGTCCAATGTTTTATCTATTTTGTTGGTATTTGAAACGACCATTACCCTTTGCTTATCAGTATACCTAAAATACACGTAAACACCATCTTGCGGTACAAACTGCATAAATTTACCATTAGAGATTGCATCTGAGTTTTTTCTGTAATTCGCCAATTTCTTCACAAAATCAAAAGCCAAGTTTTCTTGCTCAGTTCTTCCAGTTTTATCAAATTTATTAACCGCATCCTCTTTCCAGCCACCTGGAAAATCCCTCCTAACCTCAGCGTCGGAAGGATCTTTGAAATTTTTCATCAGAATTTCTGTACCATAATAAAAATGTGGAATACCTCTTAAAGTCATCAACCAAGTTATTCCCATTTTATATTTATTGAAATCTTCGCCAATAACCGAGAAAAAACGGTGATGGTCGTGATTTTCAAGAAAGTTAACATTTTTGGTAGCATCTGCATAGGCCAAATCTTGAGCCAAAACAGTGTATAACCTGCTCACCCCATCGTTCCAACCAAAATCGTGGTTTAATGCTTCAAACATCGCCTCTTCAACCACAAAATCGAGTGCACCAGGTAAATTACTTTTAAACGGAATAGCCAAATTATTCTTTGTAAAATAAGCTTGACTAATGACTGTACTCACTGCCGATTCCCCAAAAATATGAATTTTAGGATATTCGGTAAGCAAAGCTTGGTTACATTTATTCATAAAGTACAAATCATTATAAATATAGGTATCTATTCGCCATGCATCAAGGTCAAAAGTTTCAACTGACCAAAGGGCATGTTGAATTAAGAAATTGGCTACGAAAGGATTATTTTGGTTCAAATCTGGCAGAAATGAGGTAAACCAGCCATTTCTTACTTCCTTGGTATCTTTTGCAGAGGCATGAATATCAAAAAGTGGTTGATCTTTGTAAGTAGTATTGGTGTATTTGTCCCATTGATTGAGCCAATCATTTGAGGGCATGTCTTTTAAAAACCAGTGATTTATTCCAACATGGTTATAAACAGCATCTTGTACCATTTTTATACCTTTATTGTGTGCTTCATCCGAGAGTTTTTTGTATGCCTCATTTCCTCCTAGTCTTTTGTCTACATTATAATGATCTGTAAAACCATAGCCATGATAAGCACTTCGCATTACGCCACCTTCGTCGGTTAGAAACTGATTGTTTTCAATAACTGGAGTCATCCAAATGGCTGTCACTCCAAGTTCTTTAAGGTAATCCAAATGCTCAGTAACTCCCTTCAAATCACCTCCATGACGCAGAAACGGATTTTTTCTGTCATGATTTGGATCTGCCATGTCGGCAAATTTATCGTTTGATGCATCACCATTGGCAAATCTATCTGGCATCAATAAGTATATAAAATCTGCTTGACTAAGGCCTCTAGGATTTGCAGATTTAGATTTAAGTTGATAGTCAAAAGTTGTCCCATTACATGTAAATTTAAGATTACCTGGCTTGGTATTTTTAGAAATTTCCAAGTCCAAAAACAAATAGTTTGGATTCTCCGCAGTATGTACTTTTTTTAGTTTTACGCCAACATAAGGTTTTAAAATAACATTATTTGCTTTTAGATTTTTGCCATAAATCAAAAGTTGAACATTCGGATTTTTCATTCCAACAAACCAATTGGTAGGATTTATCCTTGTGATATCAGCTTTTTGGGCTTGAGTCGAATAAACAAAGAAAACTAGTATTATTCCAAGATAATACAAATTGGGTAATTTATTGTTCATTAGGTTAATAGTATTTTTTTTACAAAATAAAGCATTATGACTGTTTTTTCATAAAAAAAACATATTTACCTTTGAAATTATACTTTAACAAAAAATGAAGTTTTTATCTTCAATCCTCATCGTTTTAATGCCTATTATGAGTTTTGCCCAAAATCAAACTAAAAGTTCGGACAAATTAGCCGTATATCAGATTTTTACCCGATTATTTGCCAATCAAAACACCACAAACAAGTTCAACGGAACTTTAGAAGAAAACGGAACTTCCAAATTCAAAGACATCAATAAAAATGCCTTAAAGTCAATAAAGGAGCTTGGAATTAGTCACGTATGGTACACTGGCATTATAGAGCACGCAACCATGACCGATTTTAGTAAATTTGGCATAAAAAAAGACCATCCCCAGGTTGTAAAAGGTATTGCTGGCTCACCATATGCCATCAAAGACTATTATGACGTAAATCCATATTTAGCTGAAAATGTGGAAAATAGAATGTCCGAATTTGAAGAATTGGTAAAAAGAACCCACGAACTTGATTTAAAAGTAATAATTGATTTTGTACCCAATCATATTTCTAGAGAGTACAATTCGGATATAAAACCAAACGGAATTACTGATTTTGGTGAAAAGGACGATAAATCAAAGACTTTTGATGCTCAAAACAATTTCTATTACCTTCCTAATCAAGCATTTGAGATTCCGGAGGGCGTGAATCCTCCATTTGTTTTTAAAGAAAAATATAACGAATTTCCGGCAAAAGCAACTGGAAATGATGTTTTTTCGGCCAAACCAAGTATCAATGACTGGTTTGAAACCTTGAAACTCAACTACGGAGTGGATTATTTGAATGGCAAAAAAACACATTTTGATCCAATCCCTAATACGTGGTTGCAAATGAAGAATATTCTAACCTATTGGAGTGAAAAAGGTGTAGACGGATTTCGATGCGACATGGCAGAAATGGTCCCAGTAGAATTCTGGGGTTGGGTAATTCCAGAAATCAAGGCCTTAAATCCAAAAGTAATTTTTATTGCGGAAATTTATAATCCAAATGAATATGGAAATTACCTTTTTAAAGGAAAATTCGACTATTTATACGATAAAGTGGGTCTTTATGATGCACTTAGAAGGCTAATTGAAGGTCATGGAAATGCCAATGATATCACGGCTGTTTGGCAAAAAGAATCGGGAAATTTCTCTAACAGAATGCTCCGTTTTCTTGAAAACCATGACGAACAAAGAATAGCCTCAAATGAATTTGGGAAAAAGCCAGAATCGGCTTTAGCAGCCATGATGCTTTCGGCTACATTACATACTGGGCCAATTATGGTTTATTATGGACAAGAACTTGGAGTAAAACCCAACCAAGCTGAAGGTTTCCAAGGAAACGATGGTCGAACCACAATATTTGATTTTTGGGGAGTAACTGAGCTTCAAAACTGGATAAATAAAGGAAAATTTGATACCAAGAAACTCAGTAAAGAACAAAAGAAAATCCGAGAATTCTACGGAAACACTTTAGTTTTTGCACAAGAAAACACTGCGATTTCAGATGGGGAATTTCATGATTTGCAATATCTAAATTTCCATTCTGAAGGGTATGATTCTTCAAAAGTTTATTCCTATTTAAGATATACCAATGAACAATTATTGCTTTTTGTATATAATTTCGATTTAAATAACGAAATAAATACAAAAATAACACTTCCTAAAACGGTTTTGGAAAAGCAGTTTGGAAATGTTACTCAGCTAAAACTAAAACAAGTTTTTGAAGGAAAAGAAAAACAAAAAATAACGCTAGATAAGTCCCAAACGGATCTTATAAACCTTAAACCAAACTCATTTAAGATTTTCGAAATTACAAAACCTTAGACGAAATATAAACATTAACCTTAAATATAAAAAATGGCTTCTTCAGGATCGATTTTAAAAAATACTAGTTCGAAAAAACCAAATTTGTCAACCGCAGCTATCTGGAACATGAGTCTGGGTTTCTTGGGTATTCAAATGGGTTTTGCATTACAAAACGGAAATGCCAGTAGAATTCTGTTGAATTTCGGGGCGGATGTTCACCAATTGTCGTGGTTTTGGATTGTTGCTCCTCTAACAGGTATGATTGTTCAGCCCATCATAGGAAAAATGAGCGACAATACTTGGACAAGATTGGGCAGACGAAGGCCATTCTTTTTGGTTGGAGCTATCTTGGCGGCTTTAGGTTTATTTTTGATGCCCAACGCAGGTAGTTTTACCCAGTATTTACCAGCTCTTTGGGTAGGGGCCGGTTTCTTGATGATTATGGATGCTTCATTTAATGTGGCTATGGAGCCCTTTAGAGCATTGGTGGCAGACAAACTCAATTCCGCACAAAGGACCAAAGGTTATGCCATTCAAACTGCACTTATCGGTATAGGAGCTGTAGTAGGTTCTTGGTTACCTTATATTTTAACCAACTGGCTGGGATTTGATGCTCCGGCAGCTGAAGGCGAAGTTCCATCAAACGTAATTTGGTCGTTTATTATAGGTGGTCTTTTCCTTTTAGGCACTATAATTTGGACCATCAGTACTACATCAGAATATTCGCCCGAAGAGCTCAAAAGCTTCGACGAAGTGGAGCAAACACATGAATCTTCAAATATTCTTGCAGATATATTTTCCATGCCCAAAACCATGCTTCAGCTGGGTGTTGTTCAGTTTTTCTCATGGTTTGGCTTATTTAGTATGTGGGTATATACGACCTCAGCAGTGGCTCAGCATATATATGGTCTACCAGAATCTGATCATTCTTCAGTGATGTTTAACAAAGCAGGAGATTGGGTAGGAATCATTTTCGGGGTTTACAATGCAGTCAGTGCTGTTTTTGCTTTTATTCTACCAGGTATTGCTAAAAAATATGGACGTAAGAAAACGCATGCTTTTTCATTGATTGCTGGTGCAGTTGGACTGATTTCAATCTACTTTGCTCCAAACGAAAACTTCCTTTTGCTGTCAATGATAGGCGTTGGAATAGCCTGGGGAAGTATTTTGGCCATGCCTTATGCCATTTTGGGCGGAGCATTGCCCGCTCACAAAATCGGTGTTTACATGGGTATTTTTAACCTTTTCATCACAATTCCACAAATTTTAAACGCAATAGTTGGGGGTCTTTTGGTTAAATATTTATTTGGAGGTCAGGCTATATTTGCTTTAATTCTTGGTGGAATCTGTTTCTTAATTGCGGCAATTAGTGTTAATTTTGTGGAAGATAAAGACGAGATTGTTAATACAGCTTCATGACCAAATCACAGAAAAACCTCATAGGACTATTATTTTCGTTCCTACTTTTTGCCATAATTGTATTTAGAGGCGAATTACTCAGTTTTCCCAATCGCCCTCGAATCAATACTTTCATGCAAGATTATTTCTCGTTATGGGGTATTTCTCTTTCTATTTTACTTTTCGGTTATTTTTTAGCTAAAGCTTTTAAAATGAAATGGTGGCTATTTATAGCACTATTTGTTTTTTGGGAATGCACCTATCTATTTGTTTTCAACTTTGGCCCAAAATTTCTTCCTGAAACCATAAAATCAAAAGGTTTTTTTGGTCATTTTAAACGTGTTTCTTTGGCCAACAGGCCATTAATACAATTTGAAGCAGATTGTGCAAGATATGATTCTATCTTATTTTACACTTTAAAACCTGGTCGATCAACATTTACGAGTTATGAATTTGATAATCAGTATTATGTAAATTCAAAAGGTTTTAGAGATTCTGAAGCTGATTTAAACCATCCTGAGGTACTGTTTTTGGGTGATTCGTTTACGATGGGTTGGGGAATTGACCAAGATAAAACATTTGCCCAAGTATTTGAAAATAAGACAAAACTAAAGACCTTAAATTCAGGAATTTCATCATATGGAACGGCTCGAGAGTACTTTAGTTTCAAAAAAATAAGTCCTGATTCATTGAAACTTATCGTCATTCAATTTCACGATACTGATTTAGAGGAAAATAATTACTGGGTAAAAAATAAAAAACTCGGGAATAAAACAGCAACAGATTTTGAATCTCAAGTAAATAATAATTCAAAAATAAAAAAATACTACCTTTTTAAGCACCTAAAAGCAGCCATTATTGATTTTATTACGCCAAGTCCAAAGCTTGATCCTAATACCAAAGGGAATAATTTAGGTGCGGAATTTAAGAAAATACCGAATTTTGGTAAAGACTTTTATACAATTGTAGAGCAAATTAGAGAAACCTACCCAGGGCCAATTATATTCACTTATGCAGGGAGTTTTTATACTGAACCAAATGTAGTTGCAGTTTTTGAAAAATATGCAACTGAAAACAACATCCAAGACCTATACTTTGTAAATATGGGTGGAAAACTAACTACCCAAGACTACTACTTTTTGGACGATCATATCAACGCCAAAGGTCATGAAAAAATCGGAAATGAGCTGGTCTCAAAATGGAGAACTATAGCTCCTAAGAATAATTAATTTTACGATTTCTGTGTTCCAAATAAAATAAAGTGAATACAGGTAAATACTCAAAAATTAGGAAAATGGGTTTTTCCTGAAAGTAATTTACTCCATAAGCAGCATAGCTAAAAATGACAGTAAACGACCAAAACCAAATGCTTTTGGTATTAAGAAAAACACCCAGAAAAATCATTGAAATCAAGTACCATGGATGTATGGTGGTCGACAAAAAAAAGTAAACCATTAAAGCCAAATATTGATTTTCTAGAAAGTTAGACTTTGTAAAGGCTAAATATCCGATATAAAAAACAATAAAAACAGGTGTAATCTTTCCTATTATGGCTATCATGTTGTATCCTGTAATCCAATAACCAATTTCCCGCAATAGATAATAAATACTGCCATTGAATTCAAAATTGGTGAACCAAAGACCCACCGTTTTTGAATAGTTTTCAAATAAATTACTATCAAAAAAAGGCAAAAATGCTGCAATACATAGGTTGCCAATAATCGCATAAAAAGCGATTAATTTTTTCGTAGCAATTTTCTTAATAAAAAAAGGTAAAAGCAACAAGGGAATGAGCTTAGTGAGGATGGCCAAAGCTATAAAAACCGCTGAAATTGAATATTTATTCTTATAGAAAAAGTAAAAACCAAGGCATAAAAAGGACATCATTACACCTTCGAAATGCAAATTTCCAGTAAGTTCGATGATTACCAAAGGATTTAGGAAATAGTAATGAATTTTTTCCTTTTCTAAATTTAAAAATTCTAGAATTTTTCTGCCGAAAATATAAATACCGATATCCGCAAGAATGATTAATGTCCGCAGAACCAAAACATTTCCTAGTACGTTTTTTGGTGATAAAAAAGCTCCAATTGCAAAAATAAGCTGGTTCAAAGGTGGATAATTACTGTGGTTATGGCCACTTAAATTTCCCATTTTATCTAATAAAAACTGCCCATCAAAAACCTTCTCAACAATATCAATTGGCAGGAAAGAGTAAGGATTAATGGAAGAAATCAGCACTCGCCCATCCCAAATAAAACGATAAAAATCCTGAGACAGATTTGGGATTTGAAGGACAAGAACCATCCTAAAAATCAGACCAAGAACAAATTTGTATTTATAATCTGAAGATATAAGAAAAAAATACCCCAAGAAAAGTCCTGAATAAAGTGTCAAAAGTAGGTTAAAATTTGACCTTTCTAAATGGAATGCAAATACGTAAAAAATTATACAACAAGCTCCTGCAATGCTCATCAACCAAGGATTTGATATTTTCCAAGGATTATTCATCAAATGACTTAATTACCACAATGCTGTATCCCAAAACCAAAAGAGCGTGAAAAGGTACGAAATCATATTTTTGATTTTTGAAAGCCAAAAATATCCCGAAAGAAAAGAAAGCAATCAATAATATCTCAATAAATAGATTTAAAGTTAGTTTTTTACCCAAATAATGATTGTTTTTCCAAGTATCTTTATTTGAAATAATATTGAACTTCGGGGTGCGAATAAAGTCAGACTTAATACCAAAATATCCTTCTAAAACTGCCATAGAATTGTGAAAAGTTAAGCCCAATATAACTGGAAAAAATACCAAAAATTGAAGTAAAAACTTTTGAAAATCTTTTAAATTAGGACTTTGAGCTTTCCTGAAACTCGTATAGAAAACAAAAAATAGGATTATAACCGTATATTTTAAGGTTGTTCCGAAAATAAGAAGTGCATCAAACTTTGTTTCTTGAATAAGTACCAATGGAACACTCAAAATTGACATCAAAAATACCCAAACAAACACCGAACTATTCAACAAATGTGCAAATCCTTGAACTTTATGACTTAGGCCAATAGTTTTACTTTTTAGAACTTTCCAACCAAATTTGCGAAAGTTTTCGGCTCCACCTTTGTTCCATCTAAACTGTTGTGAGCGTATGGCTGACATCACAACGGGCAATTCTGAGGGAGTTTCGACATCTTCTAAATATACAAATTCCCAGTTTTTCATCTGAGCTCTGTAACTTAGATCTAAGTCCTCTGTTAAGGTGTCTCCTTGCCAATTTCCAGCGTCTAGAATACATTCTTTTCGCCATATACCCGCTGTACCATTGAAGTTTATAAAATGCCGACCTTGATTTCTCCCTACTTGTTCAATGGTAAAATGGTGATCAAGTGCCATTCCCAAAACTTTGGTCAAAATTCCGTAATTTCTATTTATGTGTTTCCATCGGGTTTGAACCACTCCTACTTCAGGATTTGTAAAGTGATGGATAGTTTTCATTATCCAATTTGGCTCGGGCAAAAAATCAGCGTCAAAAATGGCAATAAATTCTCCTTTTGACGATTCCAAGGCATTTTTCAAAGCCCCTGCTTTGAAATTTGACCTATCCTTTCGGTGAATCAAATCGATATCAAAACCTTTAGATTTTAACTTCTCAACCAAATCTTCTGAAATATCAAAACATTCATCTGTGGAATCATCTAAAACTTGAATCTGAAGAAATGGATAATCAATCTTTTCTATACAATTCAAAAGCCTTTCTACAACGTATTTTTCATTAAATATTGGGAGTTGGATGGTAACCGATGGTAATTTTTCAAAAATCACCTCTGTTTTTTTGGGCTTTTGTATTAAATAAGAATAAAAAAGAAAAAACTGCGAAATGGAATAAAGCAATACCAAAAAGGCAGCTATCCCATATAAAATCACCGCAGTATTTGACAAAAAAATCACTTAAAACTATATTTAAATATCCAACCTAAAATCTTAAACCCAGCCAATACAGTACCTTTTATTGTTCCAGAAACCTTACTTATTCCAATTCTTTTGCGATAACGCACCGGTATTTCTACATACGAAAGATTGTGTTTAAGAGCTTTCAATTGCATTTCCACCGTCCAGCCATAAGTTTTATCTTCCATTTTCAAATCCAATAACTTCTGGTATTTTATGGCTCTAAATGGACCTAAATCAGTGAATTTTGCACCAAAAAATATCTTCATCAAAAAAGTAGCTAACCAATTACCAAAAACCTGCTGCGGGGTCATAGAATTGGGTAAACGCAAATGTGCCACCCTCGCTCCTATTACCATATCAACATTGTTTTCAAAAATAGGTTTTATTAGTAACAGCAATTCTTCTGGATAATCAGAATAATCTCCATCTAAAAACACTACAATATCTGTATCAGGAGCAGTATTGGCAATATGTTGCATACCTAATAAGCATGCATATCCGTACCCTTTTTTGTTTTCCTTTAAAACAGTAGCCCCTGCATTTCTTGCTACCGATTCAGTATCATCCGTAGAATTATTGCTGACCACGATAACTTCGGTGACTATAGAAGGTATTTCACTAATAACTTTTCCAATGGAATCTTGTTCGTTATAGGCGGGTATGATTACGCTAACTTTTGAAGACATATTTTATGATTCTAATACAAATTTACCCTCGAAAAAGGGTATTTTCAAACTTTATTCTAAATGAATAGATTTTGAATTATTAATATTTTTTAAAAATGTAGAATTTTTGAAAGCTAAGCTGTAATTTAGCCCAAAAACAACCTTTTATGGAAAGAAGAAACGTCATTAAGTCCTTAGGAATTGGCATTTTGGGGCTTGGACAATTGCCATCCTGGGCAAATAACTGGAATTCGGATGGCTTAGAGCTTTTAGAATTCGAGAATTCTGAAATATTTAGCAAAATAGTTGACTGTTTAATTCCTGAAACAAATATCCCAGGTGCAAAATCCGTCGGAGCTCATCTATATGTCGAAAAAGTGATAAAAGACTGTTATTCCGAGCAAATTCAAAATGAGGTCAAGCAAACGCTAGAGATTTTAAACAAAGAATCCATTGCCAAGCACCAAAAACCTTTTGAAAAACTTGACAATCTACAGGCAGTTGATCTTTTAAAAAATAACACCTCAAATAAAAAGACCGTTGAGTTTCTTAAAAACTTGACCATCAGGTCATATACAAGTTCAGAATTTTATTTAACCAATCATAAAAACTATCAAATGGCACCAGCATATTTCCATGGCTGTGTCGAGATTTAATCAGAATTATGGCAAATTTTAATATAGATTCTAAAAAGAAAAGAACCTTTGACGCCATAGTGATTGGCTCAGGTATTAGTGGCGGGTGGGCAGCTAAAGAACTCAGCGAGAAGGGTTTAAAAACTTTAGTTTTGGAAAGAGGTAAAGAAGTGAATCACGGTGATTACCCCACCACTATGATGCAACCTTGGGAATTTGAACATCTTGGCCAAATCACCAAAGAAATGAAAGATGCCAATCCCATTGCCACCAAATGCTATGCTTTTGGAGAAGATTCAAGTCATTTTTTTGTAAAAGACGCCGATCACCCTTACATCCAAGAAAAGCCATTTGACTGGATAAGAGGCTATCAATCAGGAGGTAAGTCACTCCTTTGGGCTAGGGGAACGCAGCGATGGAGCAAATATGATTTTGAAGGACCAGCCCGTGATGGATTTGATGTACATTGGCCTATTGGTTATGACGACATTGCACCTTGGTATAGTCATGTAGAGATTTTTGCTGGTATTTCTGGAAATAAAGACGGTTTAGAATCTCTACCAGATGGAGAATTTCTAAAACCACACGAACAAACTTGTGTAGAAAAGCATTTTACGGACCAAATGCGTAAACATTATAATGGAGCAAGACCAGTCATTATTGGTAGATGTGCACACTTGACTGACCCTCAACCGATTCATTACCAACAAGGTAGAGCCAAGTGTCAGCAAAGAGACTTATGCCAGAGAGGTTGTCCTTATGGTGGATATTTCAGTAGCAATGCCTCAACACTTCCTTGGGCCAAAATGACCGGAAACATGACCATGAGAAACCATTCCGTTGTAAATTCAATTATTTATGATGAGAAAAAACAAAAAGCAGTTGGTGTAAAAGTCATTGATGCCATTACCAAACAAGAAATAGAATACTTTGCAAGGATAATATTTGTAAACGGCTCAACCGTAAACACAAACATTATCTTACTCAACTCAAAATCAAGCAGATTTCCAAATGGATTAAGCAACGACAATGGCTTGATGGGCAAGTACATACATTTTCATAATTTCCAAACCACCATTTCTGGAGAATATGAAGGTTTCTTAGATAAAAAGACGGATGGAATTCGACCGAACGGCAGTTATATTCCACGTTTTAGAAATGTAAAAAAGCAGGAAACAGACTTCCTAAGAGGCTATGCATCTGGTTTTAGTGCAAGTAGGACAGAAATAACTAACAGAGATGGATGGGGTGAAGAACTCAAAAATAATCTTTTCGAGAAAAAATATGGTAATTGGAGAGTGGGTTCACATTTTATGGGAGAAACTATTCCCAAAATCACCAATTATGTAAAATTGGACGAAACGCTAAAAGATCAATGGGGTATTCCACAGGTAAGAATTAATGTAGCCATGGACGACAATGATGCGAAAATGGCCAAGGATTTTAGAGAACAATTGACTGAAATGTATACTTTGGCGGGTTTTACCAATATAAAAGCCAGTGGAAGAAATGGCTGGAATCCTGGCCTAGATATACACGAAATGGGCGGAGTAATAATGGGCAAAGACCCAAAAACCTCTCAATTAAACGAATGGAACCAATTGCACCACTGTAAAAACGTGTTTGTAACAGACGGAGCCTGCATGACCAGTAACTCAACCCAAAATCCTTCTCTTACATACATGGCACTGACAGCCAGAGCGGCTAATCATGCGGTGGAGGAGTTTCGGAAGGGTAATTTGTAAAGTCAATCTTAAAAACTTAGTAAATAGATTCTGTTTAAAATAAATAGAATCTATTTTTTTATCGCAAAATTTACTTATATTTGTCATATAAAGTTAATACGTGCATCATAATGAAGTTTGAAATAGTTGAATTATCGGAACTTTCAGGTTCGAAAGCTACTATTTATTCCATTTTTATGGATGATGATAATGAAACTTTATTTGAAAACTTTATGGTTGAAAATTTGAGAGAATTTCCTGACGAGATAAATTCAATTGTAGAAACCCTGAATCAAATTTCTACTAAATTTGGAGCAAGAAGGCACTTTTTTAAAGAAAATGAAGGAAAATTAGGTGATTTAGTTTGTGCTCTATACGACTCCCCTAACTCAAATTTGAGGCTCTATTGTATTAGATTTGGCACTACCGTAATATTATTAGGAGGTGGAGGGCACAAACTCAAAAGTATAAGAGCGTTGCAAGAAAGTGAAAAACTAAAAAGTGAAAACTATATTTTACGAGAAGTTTCAGAACTGATTTTCAAAAAAATGAAGGAGAAGCAGATATATTGGATTAATGAGTACGAATTAGGTGGTGATTTAATATTAGAAACTGATGAATAGAGCAAGAAAACATACTGGAGTTCTCATCTCAAGCATAAAAGAGGGTATACCAGAAAAAACAAAAGAGAATATTTCGAAAAGAATGGGCCGGGCCGCTCAAATAGATGATGCCCTTCGGAAAAGAGGTTTTACGAATCAAGAGTTTGCTTATATGATGGGTAAAAAGCCATCAGAAATTAGCAGATGGTTGAGTGGTACACATAATTTCACCACAGAAACGCTTTGGGAAATTGAAAGGGTGCTTAATATACAAATCTTAACAAGTTCAAAACCCTATGAAGTTCATGAAACTGATTTGAAAGCGTACATAGTTTGCGAGATTGAAAAGGCATTTGAGAAGTATTCAAAATAGAAGTAAATTTTTCAAATCTTCACCCTTCCATTTTCCAATTTCAAAACTCCACGAGGACAAACCGCCGAGCAAACACCGCAACCTACACAAGATGAGCGGACGATATCCTCACCTTTTTGGGCATAAGAACGAACATCAATGCCCATTTCGCAATAAGTAGAGCAATTGCCACATGAGATACACTGAGAGCCGTTTGTGGTAATTCTAAATCTCGACAACAATTTTTGTTGAAATCCTAAAACTGCGGCCATTGGGCAACCAAATCTGCACCAAACTCTGCTACCTAAAATCGGATAAAAACCAACGCCAACTACTCCACTAAATGCAGCTCCTATAAAAAATCCGTACCAAGAGCGTAAAGTGTAAGAATCAATAAAAAACACATTTGAATTTCCAATGGCCATGTTGATAATCAAGAAAGCCGAAATTATCCCTGAAGCCCAATAAATGCCTTTTCTAGCATCTTTGGCTAACTTTTTATAGCCAATTTTGAAAACATACAAGCTAAAAATTCCCAAAAACATAATAACTCCGACCAAGAAAAGCTTGGGATTTAAAGTGGCTTTTTCATTAATTAAAAAGGAATAAATAACCGCCACTGTTGTTATAAAAACAAAAAGTAGTACCGAATGAATTAACCATCGTTCTATTTTCCAGGCCTTTACCGATTTATCTGACAGTTGACGGAAGGAGTCTCCAGCAGTTTCGGCCAAACCACCGCAGCCACAAACCCACGAGCAATACCACCTTTTACCAAAAAAGTAAGTGAGAATCGGGGAAACCAAAAATATCATGCCTATACCAAAAAATAGCATAAACATCCCGAGATTTCCGCCGCCCAACATGGCCTTCAAATGCCAATCTTCGAAGAAATAGTAGTTGAGCGGCCACATATTTTTAAGATCTTTTGCAAAATAATCCAATTCTGGATTGAGTTTCGCCAAAAACTCTGGCAACAAAAATGCAAATGCCAACTGGAAAAACATGACTGAGCAAGTTCTTACAATTTGGTAGGTGTTATGTTTATATTTGAGAATAAATTTCACTCCAAAACCTAAAATAGCCACGGTGTACAATGTACCATAAACAAACCACTGACTAGCACCATGTCCGTTCAAAGCAAAGCTTAGAGGATCAAAAAAAGCAACTAAACCCGTATTTCCTTCTTTATGAAGACCCAAATACTGTGGAAACCAATAGATTACTACATAGAAAGCAGTAAGCACAAAACCCAGAATCCAAGCCACAATTCCTTTTGAAGAAACACTTTTAAACCAAACTTCATTGTTTTTTATTCCAGACAATTCACCCGAATATTCACCAAATGAATACACTACTATCCCTGTTAAGATCATGCACAAAGAGAGGTATAACAAAACTGAACCGCCCAATGCATTAAAAAGAGTAGCAACAAGAATTATCATTCCGCCAAAACCCAAACTTAAACCGATGCTTTTGTTAATTTCCAATTTCATAAATATTTATATTTGAGTAATTTGCATTGAAAATTCTTGTTTTATTTCTTTCTCAAACTTCTTAAAAAACTCAGGATCAAAATTCGCCTTTTCAAGGTTTTTTATTACAAAACTTAAGCTTTCTTTTCTGTCCAACACCTTTTCAAAGAAATCCTGACGCATACGAATCCCGAATGTATTTATTCCTTCAAAAACTTGATTTTCTTTGTTAAAAACTATTCTAACTGCTTTATTTTCTTTTTCCCAATAAAATTCATCCTGATTATCGCTCAAGTTGGACGGAGCCAAACCATACGTTTGGTACTCTATATCGAAAAACTTGGCGGAGTTGAACCAATGCCCTGGATGATAAGCTGTATTTTGACCATTCAATGTTTTTGCAAGAGTTTGCCCCATAATTTTTCCAGTGTACCAAACCGCTTCAATAGGCCTTCTACCATATTGTGGCTGCTGAATTTCCGCACAGTCGCCTATTGCGAAGATATTGGGAACATTAGTTTGTAAATATTCATTGACCAAAATCCCTTTATTGATTTTTAAGCTTGAATTTTGAAGAAAACCAACATTGGGACTTACACCGACAGTTAATCCAACAAACTGACATTCAATGGTTTCTCCGGTAGAAGTTATTACAGATTCAACCGCCTCTTTCCCATTTATTTCTTTAAGTTCTGCATTTAGTTTAAGGTTTATTCCATGTTCTAAAATATGTTTTTCAAGCATACGGCCTTCATTTTCTGACAAAACCATACTCCAAAAACTATTTTCTCTGACCAAAAAAGTAACCTGTATTCCCCTAGAATGTAGCATTTCGGCCAACTCCACGCCTATCAAACCACCTCCAACCACCACAGCCTTTTTGATTTTTGAAGAATATTTCTCCAAATATTCCAAATCTTGCTTATGATATAAAGCCGAAACGCCTTCCAAATTTTGTCCTGGCCAATTATATTTATTTGGTTTAGAGCCTGTTGCTATAACCAAATACTCGTAATCCAGCTTGTCACCATTTTCCAAAGAAACAGTATTTTTCTCTGGCAAAACTTCGTTTGCTCGGCCATTTACCAATGAAATTTTATTCTTTTCCCAAAAACTATTTTCATAAGGCTGGGTATGCTCAAACTTCATGTGACCCATGAAAACATACATGAGAGCGGTGCGTGAGAAGAAAAAATCGGATTCGTCGGAAACCACCGAAATCTCAAAGTCCGTTAGTTTTCTGAGTTCAATAGCAGTGGTTATTCCTGCTATACCATTTCCTATAATTACTACTTTTTTTGACATCAATTCAATAATTATAATCCAATATCGGCTTGCATTTTTGCTGAAATAAGCCTCAATTCTATGTTTTTAATCGGGTTCTTTTTTATAACTTTTATCAATTTACCACTCTCGTAAACGTATTTGTCGATATTGTTTTCTATTTGGCATGTAAATGTACCATCTTTATTCTTCTTTACGTTGTTGAAAAGAGCATAATATTCTGCATAAAACTTCTGATTATGAGAGGGTTCATCGAAAAACAATCGACTTGAAGTCCAAGTAATGTAAGAAGTCAACATTTTTTCAAACTCTTTTTTTTCTTGTTTAGATTTCACCTCATAATGCCCATTTTTAAAAGTTGTTGTCGTATAAAAATAACCTTTGTTTGAATTTACCTTGGCCTCAGAAAAAACCAGACCGTTTTTATCAAATTGACTATTTACTTCATATTTGATTTTTAACGTAAAAACCAACAAATTAACTTTTACATCACTTTTGACCTTATAATTTACGACATCTTTGCTCACTTGGTGTTTCGTAGCATACATTTCTCCAACTTTTAAACCGGCCATTTCTATCGCATACTTCTTCATTTCAACAGTTTCTTGTGAAAAAACAGGAATATTATAAAAGAGGTAAAGAATAAAAAACAATCGATTCATTTTCTTTGAAATACGGTATGGCAAATAATTAATTTTCATCAAAGTACGCAATTGAGACAATAAAGGATTGTCATCTTTGTTACAAAACAGAATAATTTATTTACTAAACACTTATTTTACTCAATTAAATCATAATTTGCCAAGAAAAACTTTTCGGATGAAACGCGTTACATTTATATTCATGCTACTAATTCCCATTTTGGGAAAATCCCAAGCCCAAACAAATAGTTTGGCCTTTTGGCAAAATTTGCAAAAACATTGCGGAAAATCTTATGAAGGAACAGCTATTGCTGGAGCCGATAATGATACTTTCAAAAACAAAAGGCTCGTAATGCAAGTCATTAGCTGCGAGGAAAACGTTATTAAAATTCCATTTTATGTAGGTGATGACAAATCTAGAACGTGGGTTTTCACTTTGAAAGGTGATAAAATTGAGCTCAAACACGACCATAGACACGAAAATGGTGAACCAGACAAAGTGACGATGTATGGCGGCACAAGTTCGAACATTGGCCAAATTGGCCTACAAATGTTTCCAGCAGATGATGAAACTACCAAAATGCTTCCCTTGGCTGCAACAAACGTTTGGTGGGTTGAACTAAACGATGATTTTTTTAGCTACAATCTTAGAAGAATTGGCTCAGATAGGCTTTTTACCGTAAAATTTGACCTAAAAAATCCAATCCTTATAGCCTGGAAACCTTGGGGTTGGAAATGAAACATAAAGGGGAGTTCTTTCTACTTTAAAAAATTATAACGAATTAGCGTCTTAAAGAGAAAATGTTAAGACTTATTGCTTTGAAGTTTGGTAATCAACCAGCCAACTCCAACAATCGTTAACGTGCCAAATGCTACAGTCATTTTAGGTTCCAAATTGGTTTTGAAGCTTTCTGGCAAATAGGTTTGAAGGGATAAATAAGCGATTACGACCACTCCTACCAAAGTTCCTCCAATAGCGGCCACCTTTCCAGCATTTTTCACCAAAAAACCCAGCAAAAATATACCCAACATGCCTCCTGCGAATATTCCAGAGAGTTTCCACCAAATATCTAAAATACTTTTGGCTCCTATCATGGCTATTCCGAAACTGATTCCCAGCAAACCAAAACAAACTGTAGCAATTCTTAAAACTTTGAGTTGCTGTAAATCATTTAAGTTTTTATGGAAATATCGTGTGTAAAAATCCTTCAAAAAAACTGTGGCCGAGCTGTTCATACTGCTGCTCATGGTACTCATGGCTGCTGAAAGTAAAGCCGCCATCAACAATCCCAAAAGACCCGTCGGGATTTTGGTTTTGATAAAATGAGGCAAAACTCTGTCACCATAATCTGCTGGTTGTAAATCAGTAAATGCTATACTTTTTTCGATAGAAACCAATTCTTTCAAACTTTGAATTTGCTCAGGAAAGTGCTGATAATAAACAAACAAAGCAGTACCTACGAAGAAAAACAAGAACGAAACTGGCACATAATAAATCACACATTGCCAAATGCTTTTCTGTGCGTCTTTGGTATTTTGAGCAGTGTGGTAGCGTTGAATGTAGTTTTGATCCACTCCGAAATTAACCAAGTTTATAAAAAATCCATACACAAAAACCACCCAAAACGAACTTTGAGTAAAATCTGGCTTAAAGGAACCTAGGCTAAATTTGTCTTTTGCAAGTCCCTCATTTACAATTGTTTGAATATCAATGGCATACAAAATTATTCCTAAAATAAGTAACGCTCCCATAGTTTTCAGAACGGCTTGTACCACTTCCGTCCAAATAACTGCTTCCATCCCTCCAAAAACGGTATAAACAATCACACAAACACCCGAAAAAACGATAATCAAAGGTATTTCAAAACCTGTCAAAGCATTGATAGCGATGGCAATTGCATAAAAAATGGTTCCCATTCTTGCCAATTGTGTAAGGATAAAACAGAGCATGACATAACTTCTTGCCCAAGACCCAAAACGTTTTTCGAGATGTGTATATGCACTGATTTCACCAGAATTTCGATAAAAACTTACGAAAAACTTGGAAGAGAAATAAGCCGCAAAAGGCATTGAAATACTAAATACGAAGGGATTCCAGTTGCTTCCGAATGATTTTCCAGGATCGCCCAAAAAAGTTATTGCACTTAAAAAAGTAGCGTAAAAACTCATACCAATCGCCCAACCTGGAATGGTGCTGGAGGCTGTGGTAAATTGAGCTGTACTCTTGTTTTTTCTAGAAAAATATACACCAATACCCACCATGGCAAGCAGATAAAGTACAATTATGGAAATGTCTAAGAGGGCCATTTTTTATTTTTATAGGGTTGAATATTAAATTTGGGTTTGTCTTCGACTCATTTCGGCAAGCTCAATGGCCATCGCTAAGACAACGCATTGGACACTGAGCGGAGCCGAAGTGACGTTTTTGTCTTCGACTCCGCTCAGACAACAGAATCAAATGTCGCCACGGTCACTGAGCGGAGCCGAAGTGACGTTTTTGTCTTCGACTCCGCTCAGACAACAGAATCAAATGTCGCCACGGTCACTGAGCGGAGCCGAAGTGACGTTTTTGTCTTCGACTCCGCTCAGACAACAGAATCAAATGTCG